>NC_017059.1:2598359-3876289 GCF_000284415.1 Pararhodospirillum photometricum DSM 122 | reverse complement strand
TGCGGCTGATCCACAAGGCCAAGCTTGGCGCTGCCCCCCAAAGGAGCGCAAAGGGCAACACCAGCGACCACGCCCCGGGCGCCGCCAACAAAGCCCCGCCCACGGTCAGCCCCCCCAAAAGGAGGCCGCCCTTCATTCGGTCATGGAACCCCAGCAGACTCAGACGCGCAGTCCCCGACGACTGGGCCGCCGAGGTCCACTCCAGCAGATGGCGCCGCGTGCCCAGAACCCGCACAAGAGTCCGCGCGATGGCATCCAGGCGCTGCCACGCCTGATCGGGGAGAAAGGCCAGCCCCAACAGGGCATGCCCCCAGGCCCGGCGCAGATCTAAAAACCGGGTGCTCAGATGATGGCGCAGACTAACGCGGCTGCGCCGGGGAACCAGGGAAAACACCCCGCCCAGAAAGAACGGCAGCAAAAACCCCGCCAACACCAAGACCGTGCCGACCCCCGCGGCCGGAGACGGCAAAACCCAACTAGCCCCCAGGGCCCCCAGGGTAACCGGCGGCAACAAGGAGCGACGCAAGGTATCCACCATCTTCCAACGCCCCAAGGCCGGAAGCGGACCAATGATCCACGGCAGCAACTGCCAGTCGCCTCTGGTCCAGCGATGGTGACGCCGGACATCCACGTCATAGCGGACGGGAAAGTCCTCGACGACCTCGACATCCGAGGCCAAGCCAGCCCGTGCGAACACCCCCTCCAAAAGATCGTGACTGAGCAGGGCATTTTCGGGAATACGCCCCGCAAGCGCGGTTTCCACCGCATCCACGTCGTACAGACCCTTGCCGGCAAAAGACCCCTCGGCAAACAGATCTTGGTACAAATCCGACGCCGCCGTCACATAAGGGTCCATGCCGCCCGGGCTGGAAAACAGCCACTGATACAAGGACCCCTCCTGACCCAGCGGCAAGGAGGGCGTAACACGCGGCTGAAGGATGGCGTACCCCTCGACAATGCGTCGGTCCCGAGGGTCGAAGCGGGGCCGGTTCAAGGGGTGGGCCATCTTGCCGATCAGGCGGTGTGCCGTATCGCGCGGCAGGTGGGTGTCGGCGTCCAGGGTCAGCACAAAGCGCACCGCCGGGGGGACCCAGGGCGGACGACCATCGAGCGACTGAAACGTGGTGTCGGTGGCGCCGCGCAACAGCCGGTTCAACTCGTGCAGCTTGCCCCGCTTGCGCTCCCAGCCCATCCAAAGGGCTTCGCTGGCATTGTAACACCGAGCGCGGTGCAGCAACAAAAAACGGTCCCCGGCCGGGCCGGGGCCGTAACGTTGGTTGAGATCCCGGATGGCCGCGATCGCCGCCTCACGCAAGGCGGCATCCGTGTCCAGAATTTCCCGGTCGGCGTCGAGATCGTCGGTCAGCAAGGCGTAGGTCAGATCGCCCCGGCCACTCGCCAGGGCATGGACCGCCAAGCGGTCCACCTGCTCGCGCAGCGCCTCCACGCTGGTCAATAAGGTGGGCATGACCACCAAGGTTCGCAAAGAGGACGGCACGCCCTCCGACAGATCAAGGCCGGGCAGGCTAACCGAGGGCGCCAGCCGTCCCAAGGCGCGGTTGATCAACGCCGTCGCCACCTCGCTGGCGGGAACCAGTCCCACCAGCCCAGCCCCCACCAGGACCAGGAGGCTCGCCCCCCYTTCCGCCAGAAGCCACAGAGCCAAGGCCAGCAATGCCACCGTGGTGGCGAAAATGCCGGCGGCATAGCCCGCGAGCCCCAGGCGTCGGACCAAACGGCCCAGGCGCCGGCGCCCCGACAGGTGAACAAGCAACACGCGCTCCAGCGCCGAACGTCCCCCGGCGATCAGGTGGTAGCCCGGATCGCCGACCCGCTCGCGCTCTTGCGGCTCCAGCGTCGCGCGCGCCGCCTGGGCCGCCCGGGCCATCACCTGATCGACCACCTCAAGTTCGGTAAACGGCGACCGGCGCGCCAAGGACTCAATGGCGTTGCGGTACAAAGTCCGGGTGGGAAAATCCATGGCGGCATACGCGCCAACAGTCCGCAAGCGGGCATCGACCAGACTCATGCTTTCAAACAGATCAACCCCATCAATCTCGGCCATCAAGCGCAAACTGGTCATGACGTTGCCCACGCTGACACTCGATGCGCTCTGACTTTGCTGCGCCGCCCGCACCACGTCGGCAATAGTGGTGTTTTGCCGTGCCAAGCGGTCTTCCAGCCAGAGCAAAACCGGGGTGGTCAGGGGGTCCTGGTCTCGCAATCGTTTGGCAATCTGGGACGCAAAAGCGTCCGACAAGGGCAAGGGGATGCGCTCCAGCAGCTCGGCATCCCGGCCTGAAAAGCGCTCCCGTCCCGGGGTCAACAGTGCGTCGGCCAGGGTATCTGCGGCGGCCCGCGCCGTGCGGATCGTCGTCATCTCGTCGGCGAGGCGTCGCAGGTTTTCGATCAACACCAAGCGCAGCGCCACCCCCAGGGCCCACATCTCGCGAATACTGAGCGGGGTAATCTCTTGATATGCGCCAACAAAGCGACGCAAAATCTCGGGATCGAGATGGCTGTCGGTATGGGCGACAAAGGCCCAGGCCAAGGTGAACACCCGAGGATACCCGGCCAGGGGCCCCGTTGGGGTCTGGGGAAGATGACGCCAATGCGCCGAGACAAAACTGTCTCGGATCTCGCGGCTCTGACGCTCAACCAGGGGATAATTGTCAAGAAGCCACTCGGCGGCGGGCACACTATCGCGTTCCGTCGCAATCATGCGCAGCCCAACCCGATAGGCGGCCCTCAAGACCACCGCGTTGGCCTTGAGACGCCGGAGCAAGGAAGAGACGCGTGGCGGCCGTCCCAAGGCTCCCTGAGCGGCGGCCAAGTCGGCCGCGTGGGCTTCCAGCCGTTCGCCCCCCAGCAACTCTTCCCTTACGGGGGCACGCTCGCTCCAGCACGGCGAGGGGGTCCATCTTGTCCACACGATCTTGTTCCTCTGCGCTCTTGAGATACTCGCGAGACCCGCCTCCTCCTCCCCCAAAAGCCTTTTGCGCGGCAGCGCAACGGGCGCCTTTTCCGATCGGTAGATCTTTCCCTTAGAGCGAGACCCAAAAGGGAGAAACCGCTTTTTAGATAAAATAAGTCGTAAAAACAAAATGCTAGAGCACCATAACCGGACCCCGTGGAACGCACGGTACTCTAGGGAAGGGTCCGATCGGTTTGCAGCGCCTGCGTCAGATCGTTGTGATCAATGGAATAGATTTCCTGCTGGGTCAGCCCGAGCGCTACCGCCGGGACTTGCAACAACGTTGCAACGCGGCGATAGGCAATAAATGTGGTCCCGCTAATGTCTTCATCATCCACTATGAGAACGTAGCTTCCCGCAGGCAGATTTTCGTCAAAAGGAGGAAGCCTGAACGGGTTGTTGAATGTCACGATCGTCTTTGTTGTTCTGAGCATGGTGATACCCCTCCTCACCCCGACATGAGACCGACAGTGCAACTGTCAAAGCGCCTCTCTCGTCCTGCAAAAGCAAAATTCAATCCTTTGCAGGAGACCTAGGGCGTGCCCCTTCTCTGACCTTCCCCCGACGCCGGTCGATCCCGCCGCTCAAGCGTGGCGCGTGGCGCGTACCGTGAAACGGCGACCGCTGGAAGAGCTCTTGCCCAAAAAGCTCAAAAAAAATTGTTTGATCTCTTGGGTTAAACAAGAGATGTCCTTCCGCAAGGGGAGAACGCGCGCTCTCTATACGAAAGCGACTCCAAAGTGAAAGAAAAACAAAACGCCTCATTTTTTCTCCTCCTCCGAGGAAGAACCCATCCTTCTTGCACATTCATTTTTGTATTCTATTGAACGTTTACATAATAAATCATTTTTTGAATACAAAGTTTCATTCAAAAACAACAAATTCCCCGAAGGGTCGTATTTTGGAAAAAAATTTCTGTACGCTTCGACCTGTTTGTTCTTCAATGACTTGCGCCTTCATGGAGAGTCACCGAGGCGACCCATGACGGGAAGAAAATAGTTTGGTCTTATTTTATCTCCGCTGGGAGCGTCGGAAACTACGCAGTCTCAAAACTCGATGCTCTTCGCTGAAGGGGCCGCCTCGCAGGCCGCGCCTCTCCAGCCTTCTCTTTATCTTTCGCCTGATCCCCCCTCATTCACCCGAATGCCCTGACGAGAGATCTTGACAAAATTTAATTTCAACGAGATAATTAGTGAAGGGCGCTTTTAAGCCTCGCGCTTAAGCCACTCCACGTTGCGCGCCATGCAGTTGCGCGCCCCTCCCTTCGGTCCTCTGCGCGAGGAGAAGGGTTGGTTTTGCCCCTTTCCTCTGTTGTGAAAGCCTCTCCTTTGCACACCCTTTTTCCCTTTCCTGTTGTGGGGATCGGGGCCTCGGCGGGTGGTCTGGAGGCCCTGGAGCGTTTTATTGCCGCCACTTCGCCCACAAGCGGGATGGCCTTCATCATTGTTCAACACCTTGATCCCAAACAAAAAAGCCTCGTCCCTGCCTTGCTGCAACGCATCACATTGATGCCCGTCGGCGAGGCGAGTGATGGAATGGTGGTTGAACCCAACCACATTTACGTTCTGAAGCCGCACAAGACCCTGTCGATCGCCCAGAGAACCTTGTTCACCCGCGATCCGGTCTCGGCCCGTCCTCCGGCAGGGCCCATCGACCACTTTTTTTGCAGCCTAGCCGAAGACGTGCAGAACCATGCCGTTGGGGTGATCTTGTCGGGAATGGGGGACGACGGCACGCAAGGAATGAGCGCCATCCGGGCGCACGGGGGCATCACGGCCGTGCAAGACCCCGCCGAGGCCACGTTCCCCGCCATGCCCAAGGCCGCGATGGCCTCTGGTGGCGTGGACATCATCGCCCCCGCCGACGCCCTACCCCGCCAGATCCAGGCCCGCCTCGACACCGCCCCCATCCGGCTCCCCGTCCAGCCTCCCTTCCTCCCCACCGATCCCAATGCCAAAGGCGCCCTGGACGAGATCTTGGCCTTGTTGCACCAAAGAACCGGCAACGATTTTTCTGTTTACAAGACATCGACCCTGATTCGCCGCATCGATCGACGCGTGGCCTTGCACCGAATGGGCACTCTGTCAGCCTATGCCCGCTACGTGCACGACACCCCCAGGGAGACGGCCCTTCTGTTCAAGGAACTGTTGATTGGGGTCACGCGTTTTTTCCGCGATCCCCTTGTGTGGGCGGCGGTGGCAACCGAAGCTCTTCCCGCCTTGCTGGCAAACCGATCGACGCACGACGAGATCAGGGCCTGGGTCCCTGCCTGCTCGACGGGCGAGGAGGCGTATTCGCTGGCCATCGCCTTCACCGAAGCCCTGGACACCCGCCCGTCGCCCCTCCCCCCCCTCTCCTTGCGCCTTTACGCGACAGACCTGGACCCGGACGCCATTGAACGGGCGCGGCAAGGCTTTTATCCCGAGAGCATCACCGCCGATGTCTCCCCAGAGCGCTTGGCCCGTTTTTTTGTCGCCGAGGAAGGGGGATATCGAATCATTCGGCACATTCGCGACTCGATCACATTTGCCGAGCAAAACATTATCTCGGACCCTTCCTTTACACACCTGGATTTCATAAGTTGCCGCAATGTTTTTATCTATCTTGACGCTTCTTTTCAGAAAAAAATTATTCCCATATTCCACTATTGCCTGAATCCTAATGGACTTTTATTGCTGGGAAGCGCCGAGTCAATTGGTGAGTTCTCGGATCTTTTTTCTCCTTTCGACCGGAAATTGCAGATTTATCGGCGAGAGAACCAACCGGTTCGGCGAGCGGCGCTCACCGGCCTTCCCCACCCCTCCTCTCCCCGTCGCCCCCCCCCTTTCCACTCTCCCGACCTGCTCCTTGAGACCTCCCCCGACGAGGAAGAGACCCGGACACCCCGGGCCTTGATGGAGCGGCTGTTGCTCAACGACTTCTGCCCGGCGGCCGTGCTGGTCAATGCCAACGGGGATATCTTGTACGTGAGCGGGCGCACGGGAAAATACCTGGAGCCGGCCATGGGCAAGGCCAATCTCAACGTGCATGCCATGGCGCGGGACGGCCTGCGCCGGCCCCTGGCCGCCGGCTTTGGGCGCCTTGCCCAGGGGCCGGTTATCTTGTCGGACCTGACCATGGCAACCGAAAGCGGCTCGCAAAAGGTGACGATCACCTTGCGCCCCCTCACCCAGTCGGACAGCGGCCCGGAAACAATCCTGATCGTGTTTAGCGACGACCCCACGGTGATCAAAACATCCTGGTTCCAGCGGCACAAGGCGCCGACGCTCCCTTTGGAGCGACCGCCGGACGGGGAACGGATCCTCTGCGAGATCCAAGACGCC
Organism: Pararhodospirillum photometricum DSM 122; assembly: GCF_000284415.1. NCBI lineage: Bacteria > Pseudomonadati > Pseudomonadota > Alphaproteobacteria > Rhodospirillales > Rhodospirillaceae > Pararhodospirillum > Pararhodospirillum photometricum. Next base: position 3,869,992 of record NC_017059.1, on the reverse strand, counting down.
ATGAAAGAAATGAAGTCGAAGCGCGACGAACAACAGAAAAAGAATGAAGACCTTCAGGCGAAGAACGAGGAACTCAGCACATCAATAGAAGAAATGCTGTCGCTGAACGAGGAACTCCACAGCGTCAATGCCGAGATGCAATCCAAGATTGACGATTTATTGTTTGTAAACAACGACATGAATAACCTTTTGGGAAGCACGGAAATTGCCACCGTCTTCCTTGATTCTCTGTTGAATTTGCGCCGTTACACTCCGCATGCGACGACTTTGTTTCGCCTTCTGCCCGGCGACGTTGGCCGCCCTCTGTCCGACATCGCCAACGACCTGATCCACCCCACCTTGGAACAAGACGCCTGGGAGGTTTTGCGCACCTTGGTGGTCGCGGAACGCCAAGTTCCAACACGCAAAGGGCGCTGGATCATGGTTCGCACCATGCCCTACCGCACGCAAGAGAATGTGATTGATGGGGTGGTGATCACCTTTCTCGACATGACAGAAGTCAAGACCCTGGAACTCGAACTTCTTCGACGACAGGACTCCATTCTTGAACACGAGAGAGAGCCAGATCATGACCGATCCGCCGAACCCCGACCGCCGCAGGGGGGCTCGCCCCCCCTCTCCCCCTCTGTCACCCCAGCGGGTGACGCCGATCACCGAGCCGCTGCGCCTGATTGAGGAACTCCGCGTCCACCAAATCGAGCTTGAACTTCAAAACGAATCCCTGCTGCAAAAAGGCCAGGAAAACAAGGCCGCCCTTGCCCGATACACAGCATTGTTTGATTTTGCGCCCGTCGCTTTTGTCACCCTCGACCACAGGGGACGGATTGGAAAAGCGAACCAGAGCGCCACCGCCCTCTTGCCCCTTGATCCCAACCAACACGGAAACCTGCGTCTGGCGGCTTTTCTTGCCGACGAGGCGTTGCCCGCGTTCGCGCGGTTTATCGACCAGCTTTTTGCGGGGGAACACCCCACGGCCATACAGGTGGGCCTTCGATCGCCCCCCGGCCCAACGGCCCGCACTCTCCTGATCGAAGGGGGGGTGGATATCGGTGATCCATCCTGGGTATTTCTCGCCCTGATTGATCTAAGCGATCAAGGCAACGGGGAAAAAGCGTCGTCGCAAAGCACCGGCCCCTCCCCGCACAGCACAGGCGGTCCCGCGGACACGGAAACGCGGACCATGATCGGGGACTTGTATCATACCTTGCAGGTCATGTCGGGTCTCCTCAACACCTTGTTGGACGTTGACCTTATGGAAACAGGGGCCTGCGTTCCTATCAGCCCCGTTTCACTTGCCTCTATACTTACAAAGATTGAACATAATTTCTCAGAACACGCCGCGCGCACGGGGGTGACGTGGAACGTCGTCCCGTCTCGTGGGGTTGTTCTCAGCGACCCGGCCCTTCTGGAACGGATGCTGACCCACCTGATCGTCAACGCCTTCAAATACGCCCCGAGCGGCATGGTCCTTGTGGGCTGCCGTCGCCAAGGCCCGCTTGTGCGCCTTGAGGTCTGGGACAACGGGATCGGCATCCCCGAGGATCAGCAAGACAAAATCTTTGAGCCTTTTTACCAAGTCGAGAATGCGCAAGAGCGCTGGCCCCGGGGCGTGGGGCTGGGGCTTGCGATCGTGCGGCGCCAAGCGGTGGTCGTGGGACATCACCTGGGCATGCGGTCCTGGCCAGACCGCGGTTCGGTCTTTTGGATCGAGGTGCCCCGGGCCCCCGACGAGCCCGTGTCGCGCCCTGCCGTTGCCCGTGCCAACAAAGGGCGGGCCTTTCTCCCCCGCCTGCTCGACCACACCTCCCTTTTGGTCATCCAGGAGGAGAGCCTCGCCGGAGGAGGGCTTCCCAAGCTCATTGTGGATCAAGGGAGCCACGTCACGGTCGTTCGCACTCGATCGGAAGCCTTGATCTCCTTGGGCCACGCGCCCACCCCTCCCGATCTGGTAATTGTTGATCAAGACCACCCCGGCTCCCGGATCGGGATGGACGTCCTCAAAAGCCTGAAAGACGATCTTCCCCTTCTGGTACCCACCCTTCTGGTCACAGAAGGTCGGATTTCGGCGCATGTCCATGAGCCGGACTTCAGGATACCGGATGCCATCCTCACGAGGCCTTTCCGAAACGAGGATTTAGCCAGCGCCGTGGGGGCCTTGTTATCGCCCTCGTCGGCGCCCCCCCTGCCCTTGCGCCCTCCCCTGCCTACTGTGTTCGTGATGGATGACGACGCCCCGCTGTGCGAGGTGATGGCCATGGTGCTGAACACGGGCGACCCCCAGACCGATGGCTATGCCCACGCGGCGGCGTTCATGAAAGCACACAGCCCCTTCGCACGTCCTCCCGCCCTGGTTGATGTCGTGATGCCGGGCATGAACGGCATTGCTTTGATGCGATGGCTGCGAACCCGGGGCGACCCCATGCCTGTTTTGGTCATGTCAGGTCAGGGAAACGTCACCATGGCCGTCGCCACCATGGCGCGCGGCGCCGAGGCCTTTCTTCTGGAGCCCCTGGATCTGGCACAAATGCTGGCGGCGGTGGCCCGAGTTCTCGCGGTGGGCCCCGCCGCGACCCCGGCTGACGCCGCACACCAGCGGATCGCGCTTGCCCGGCTTGCCCGCCTGACCCTGCGGGAGCAAGACGTTCTGGACCAGTTGTTGTTCGGATCCTCCAACAAAATGATTGCCCACATCCTGAACATCAGCCAGCGCACGGTTGAGAATCACCGCGCGGCCCTGATGCGCAAAACCGAGTCAAAATCCCTGCTCGACCTGTTCCGTACCTTGATGGATGCCGGCCGGATCTCCCGCCGGGGTCCCCAGGAAGCAGGCCGACCGCCCCATGAGTAACGCCTCCCCAAAAGATCGTGTCCCCGCACGGAGTGTCCCCGCGCGCTCACGACCGATCAGCGGCTTTCGGCGACACCGGGCGGCAGGGAGCGGGCGGACCTACCAGCGCAGGCGGTCGCGGGCGCTTTCCACGGCGTCGCGGGCGTCGGCGCCGGGGCCGCGGGGGCGAGCGTAGCCGCTTTGGCTCAGGCAGGTGGAGAAGGCTTGGTCGTAGATCCGGCGAGCGTCGTAGGCGGCCATCTGGGCACGGGGGTCGGAGCTGTTCATGGACTCCACATCCTCGCCGTGCAGAGCCCCCGAGCGGCGGTCCGCTTCCTGGCTGGCGAAGCGCTTGCACCGGGTCTCGGCGGCCCGGCGGGCTTCGTCTTGCGGCGTGCCTTGCGGTGCGGGGGAGGACGCGCAAGCGGCCAGCCCCACCATCAGCCCCACCAAGSCCCCCCCTCACCGCTTTCCTGCCGTATGCGTGCATTCTGCCGTCCTCTTGTGTGATCCGCTGTTTGAGCGCGCAAACCCAGGATACTCCCGGGTCACGACGGGGGCCAGAGGGTCCCGACCGGGGGTTCGTTGTTGCATATCATCCGCAACGGCCGTATGGTTGAGAGAGTAAGAACCATTCTCTTTCTCGAAAGCAGCCGTGTTGGAGCGGCGTCTTGGGAGAGGAAAGGGAACCGCAGCGAACGCCGGTCGCGGCTTTCAAGGGGGGGCCCGTGCCGAGGAAAGGCGCGCAACCCGGGTGGGAAGGATGAACCCAAATGGCATTTCATGGCGAAAGCGCAGTCCTCGCGCATCAGGACACCGAGATGGACGCCGCACCGGGGCGGGGCATGAAACCCCTTTCCGAAACGGATCCCTGTAGCGCCGTGGTCGTGACGGGCGTGCTCGGGGGACGGCGTGTTGCCCGGGATCTCGGCGACCTGGGCGTGCGGGTCGGCTCGACCCTGACCATCGTGCGCCGCCTTACCGGGGGCGCGGTGGCCGTGCGGCGCGGCGGCATGACCGTTGCGATCGGGGCCTTGTTGGCCCGACAGGTCATGGTCCGGCCCAACTGCGCCTGAGACGGTTGATTTGCTTCGTTTGTCCCCACTTCGGGGGGCGTCTTCTCTTGACTTGACACAAAGGCCTGCGCCCCATGTCGTCTGTGAAACCCCAGGAGTCCTCGGTCCGAACCGTGGCCCTGATCGGCCCGCCCAACTCGGGCAAGAGCACCGTGTTCAATCGCCTCACCGGGGCCACCCAGCGCGTTGGCAATTTCCCCGGTGTGACCGTCGATCGCAAAGAAGGTGTGTGCCGTCTGGATGGTCAGAGCGTGGCGATGATTGATCTGCCCGGTCTGTACTCCCTCACCTCCCAAGACAGCGACGGCGGCCTCGACCACGCGGTGGCCCGCGATTATCTGGCCTCGGGGACAGCGGATCTGGTGCTCAACGTCGCCGATGCCACCCGCCTGGAGCAGTCTCTCTACCTCACCGTGCAACTTCTCGAATGCGGCCTGCCCTGCGTGGTTGCCATCAACCTAAGCGATGCGGCCGAAGACGCGGGCTTCAAGACCGACGTGGAGTTGCTGTCCCACCGCCTGGGCTGCCCGGTGCTGCCGATCGCGGCGGCCCTTAATCAAGGCGTGCCCGAACTGAAGGCCCGCGTGATCGCCGAGGCCCAGCGCCCGACCCGGCCGGAACGCTCGCCGGTTATTCACGCCCCGGCGGTCGAGGCGGCGTTGAGCGTGTTGGAGCGCTCTTTGGCCGGCCTGTCCGGGCCGTGGGCCGGGCGCTCGCGGCGCTGGCTGGCGCTGACCTTGCTGGAGGGTGACCATACCTTGCTCGCCCGCCTGCCGCCCGAAATTGCCTCGGTGGTCGCGCAGCAGCGCCAAGCCATCTTGGAGGCCGAGGGCGAGGAGGCCGACAGCCTGATTGCCGGGGCCCGCTTCGAGGCCGCCCACACCCTGGCTGCCGCCACCCAGCGCCGCACCTCCCAGGCCCGCTCGGTGGACCGCACCGACTCCATCGACTCGGTGGTGCTCCATCCCCTGCTGGGCATCCCGGTGTTCTTGCTGGTGATGTATGCCCTGTTTACCTTCACCATCAACGTGGGCGGCGCGTTCATTGACTTTTTCGACCTCGCGGCCGGCGCCTTGTTTGTGGATGGCTTTGGAACCCTGCTGACCAGCCTGGGCGCCCCGGACTGGCTGCGCGTGCTGGCCGCCGATGGCCTGGGCGGTGGCATCCAGGTGGTGGCCACCTTTATCCCGGTGGTCGGTGCCTTGTATCTGGCCCTGACCTTGCTGGAAGACAGCGGCTACATGGCCCGCGCCGCCTTCGTCATGGACCGGGCGATGAACCGGATCGGCCTCCCCGGCAAGGCGGTTGTGCCGCTGATCGTCGGCTTTGGCTGCAACGTGCCCTCGGTGATGGCGACCCGCGTGCTGGAGCGGCCGCGCGACCGGGCGCTGACCATCTCCATGGCGCCGTTCATGTCCTGTGGCGCCCGCTTGGCCGTGTACGCCTTGTTTGTGGCGGCCTTCTTCCCCCAGGGCGGGCAGAACGTGGTGATGGGCCTGTATCTGGCCGGAGTGGTGGTCGCGGTTCTCACCGCCTTGATCTTGCGCAAAACCTTGCTGGCCGGCGAATCCGCCCCCTTCATGCTGGAACTGCCCAGCTACCGCATGCCGCGCCTGCGCGACGTGCTGCTGCACACCTGGACCCGGCTGAAGGTTTTTGTGGTCAAAGCCGGTCAGGTGATCGCCCTGGTGGTCATGGTGCTGAACGTGTTGTCGGCCCTGGGCACCGATGGCCGCTTTGACCACGCCGGCAACGATACCTCGATCCTGGCGCAGGTCTCCAAGGCCGCCGCCCCCGCCTTCACCCCCATGGGCGTTTCCGAAGAGAACTGGCCGGCTGTGGTTGGTATCGTGACGGGCTTGTTTGCCAAGGAAGCGGTGGTCGGCACCCTTGATGCGCTCTATACCGCCCAGGCCGACACGGCGGCGGCAGCGGCCCAAGGCGAGAGCGAGGCCACCCCGACCGAGGAAGAGGGCTTCGACCTCGTGGCCGCGCTTCAAGAAGCCGTGGCGACCATTCCTGAAAACCTAGCCGGCGTTGGCGCCTTGCTGCTTGACCCCCTGGGCTTTGAGGGCTTGGCCGATCCGGGCGTCGAGGAAACCAGCCCCACCCTGACAGCCCTGGCTTCGGGCTTCACGGGGGCCTTGGGCGCCCTGTCCTACATGCTCTTCGTGCTGCTGTATGTGCCGTGCGTGGCCGTGCTGGGGGCGATCCGCCGTGAGCTGGGCTGGCGCTGGACCGGGTTCGTGACGGTCTGGACCACCGGCATCGCCTATGCGGTGGCGACCCTGACCTTCCAGATTGGCACCTTCTCCGAGCATCCGGCGACGAGCTTGGGGTGGATCATCGGCATTGCCGTGGTCCTGGCGGCTGTTCTTGTCGGCCTCTTCATGGCGGGCCACCGGGCCCGCGGTGTTCTGGCCCCCACTCTGGCGCGGGAGGGACAGGCATGATCCTGCAACGCTTAAAAACCACTCTGCGCACCCGCCGCGAAGCCTCGCTGGGCGACCTCTCCCGCGAGATGGAGGCAGCCCCCGAGGCGGTGGAGACCATGCTGGATCATTGGATCGCCCGGGGACAGGTGGAAAAGCGGGCGCCAGCCTGTTCCAAGAGCGGCTGCTCGTGCGGCAAAAAGACAGACGGAGCTCTTTACGTCTGGACCGGCACCTGATCTCGCCGAAAAGGAAGAGGAACGAGAGCGCCGTCTCTTAAGTCGAATCCGGTCACGGGGCTCTTTCTCTTTGTTTTTTCGCTCAATTTTATCCGATAAAAAAGGGAGGGGACGTTTCCCTCCCTTTTCCTTTGTGCCTCCCATAAAAAAAGCAGACGTGCCGGGGCAGGCTTTGGTGGGAGAGGCGCCTCGAACGAAAGACCCTCCTCGTCGGGAGGGTGGTTGCGTGCAAAGTTCAGTCTTTGGTATCTTAACCAACCCTTAAGAAGAGGCTTCCGACACAGGGGAAACCCTTGCACAAGGAGAATCCGATGGTTGGGCGTTTTGGACAGGCCGCCGCGCTAGCTCTGGCTCTGATGGGCGGGGCCACGACGGCCCAGGCCGCGTGCGCGCTTTCGGTGGGGTGGGAGGCCTTCGAGCCCTTCCAGCTCAAGACGGCCGAGGGCACGGTCGGCGGAATTGATGCCGATCTGTTGAGGGAGGCCGCCAAGGGCGCGGGCTGCGAGGTCACCTTCAAGGAAACCCCGTGGAAGCGGTTGTTGAGCGAAATCGAAGCCGGGAAGACCGACGCTGCCATGGGCGCGTCCATCACCCCCGAGCGCGAGGTCTTTGCCCAGCTTTCCATCCCCTACCGCAAGGATGAGTTCGTGGCCTTTGTGCGCACGGGCGAGACCGACCGGCTCGGCCCAGAGGGGCTGGCGGGCATCATCGGCCCGGGGCTGCGCTTGGGGGTGGTTGGCGGGTACGAGTACGGCGATACCTTTGCGGCCTTGAAAAAGGACCCCGCCTTTGCGGCCCTGATCCAGGAGGCGGCCGGCACCGACCTGAACCTGCGCAAGCTGCTCTCCAACCGTCTCGACGTGTTCTTGGAAAACAATTTCGTTGGCCTTGCGATTGCCAAGACCGAGGGCGCCAGCGGTAAGATTGAAATCCATCCCAAGGTCGTCAGTTCCGACGACGTGGTGTTTCTGTTCAGCAAAAAATCAGTTCCGCCCGAGGCTGTTGCCGCCATCAATCAAGCCCTCACCGCCATGAAGCAGGACGGGCGCTACGATCAGATCCTGGCCCGTTACTTGAAATAAATCCGACCCCAAGGCTCACCGCACAAAAGGACGAGAGCAAAATGTCGGAAACCATGGCCGGGGCAAAGGTGGGAATCGGCGGCAAGGTTTTGCTGAGTGTGGCCGCCTGTACCTCCTTGTTATATACCGTTGTCACCTTGTTGCAGATTTCCTTTGCTGCTCAAGAACGCCGGGCCTTGTTTGAAGATCGCACTCGGCAATTTGTTCAAGCGCAGGCCGACGCCGTCATGGCGGCGGTGTGGAACGTCGATGATGCCGTGGTGACGCAGCAGTTACAGGCCTTGGAGCGCGATCCCGAGTTGCTGGCCTCACGGATCCTCGATCCCTCGGGCAAGGTGCTCAATGGCCACACCCGCGGCGAAGCCCCGGGCGCTATTATCGTCCAAGCGCCGATTGTTCACGAGAAGGAAACGCTGGGGACTCTCGAACTCTCGTTTTCCCCCGCTGGTCTGGAACGGGCCGTCAAGACCGATGTGGTCCGCGCGGTCCTTTCCAGCGGAGCTATTCTCCTGGTTGTTTTGGGAATTGTTTTTGCCGGACTTCGGCTGATTTKGCATCATATGGCCCGGCTGCGCGCCGTCATGGTTGCTCTAGCCCAGGGCAATCTCGGCGTTACCGTTCCCGCCGTCGAGCGTCACGACGAGATTGGCGACATGGCCCGCGCCCTTGACGTGTTCAAGCAAACCGCTGTCTCCATGGACACTCTGACGCAGCGCGAACGCGCCAAACTGGAGGAAGAGGCCGAGCGCGCCCGTCAGGTGGCGGTGGCGATTCAGTCTTTCGATGGCAAAGTGGGGGCGACCCTACAGGCCGCCGAACAAGTCACCGCGTTGTTGGACCGAACCGCCCGCTCGATGACCGACTCCGCGGCGGCGACCACCGAGCAGGCCCTCGTCGGTGCCGCCGCCGCCGATCAAGCCTTCACGACTGTCCGCCTCGTCGCCAGCGCCGCCGAAGCGTTAACCGCGTCCGTCGTGCGGATCACCCAGCAGGTCGGCCAGTCCGCCAGCATCTCCCACACCGCCGCCGCCGATGCCGCCCAGGCCGATGGCATGGTGCAAGGCTTGGCCGACGCCGCCGGCCAGATCGGTGATGTCGTCAAGCTCATCAACGACATTGCCGCACAAACCAACCTCCTTGCCCTCAACGCCACCATCGAGGCGGCGCGGGCCGGTGACGCCGGCAAAGGCTTCGCCGTCGTGGCTGGCGAGGTCAAACATCTCGCCACCCAAACCGCCCAGGCCACCGAGCGCATTTCCAACCAAGTCCAGGCCGTGCAGCAGGCGACCGGCGAGGCTGTTGCCGTCATCGCGCGGATTGCCAGCGTCATTGGTGAGTTGAACCAGATCGCCAGCGACATCGCCGCCGCCATCGACGGACAAAGCGCTGCCATTCGCGACATTGCCCGCAATGCGGCAGACGCCGCGACCGGAACCCGTAATGTCGCCGGCCAGAGTCAAATCGTCAGCAGCGCCGCCGCCGACAACCGCGCCGCTGCGGCCGAGGTTCTCTCGGCGTCGGCCGCCGTCGGCCAAGGCCTGGGGGCCTTGCGCCGCGATGTCACGACTTTCCTTGCCCTTTTCCGCACAGCGTAGGGGAGGAGCTTCTCTCTCCCTTTGGCTCTACGGCCGAAGCGAAGCTCCATGAATGGCGGGGTCTGGGGAGGCCCCGCCTCCCCAGCCTTCTTGAAACCTCCCTCCCCCGATTCCCTTGACCACGCCCCCGCCTTTGCCCCTTGGGCGGGTTTTGCTACTCTTTTCGTCCCTACCTTGGGAGGGAGGCGAGATCCCCCGCCGCCCCTGAGGTCCATCCTCGCTTGACAGTCAGGAGCTATCAGTCTATCGGTTAAGTGAACATTGACCCCCTCCCCCAGAGACGAGGCATGCCATGCGTTTGATCCGTAAGACCACCCTGTGGGGCTTGGTGGGAGCCGCGCTGCTGTCGGCTGGTCCGGCCTTGGCCGGATCCCCCCTGCTCAACGTGTCCTATGACCCCACCCGCGAGTTTTACCGGGATTACAACAGTGCCTTTGCCAAGCACTGGAAGGAGAAGAGCGGGGAGGAAGTGGAGATCCGCCAGTCGCACGGGGGCTCCGGCGCCCAGGCTCGGGCGGTGATCGACGGCCTGGAAGCCGATGTGGTCACCCTGGCTCTGGCCAGCGACGTGGATGCCATTGCGCGCAAGACCGACCGTCTGGCCGCCGACTGGCAAAAGCGCCTGCCGGACAACGCCGCCCCCTATACCTCAACCATCGTCTTCCTCGTGCGCGCCGGCAATCCCAAGGGGATCAAGGACTGGGACGATCTGGTCAAACCGGGCGTGGAGGTCATTACCCCTAATCCCAAAACATCGGGCGGGGCGCGCTGGAACCACTTGGCGGCCTGGGCCTATGCCCACGCGAAGTTCGGTGGCGACGAAACCCAGGTCAAGGCGTTCATCAGCGAGCTTTATCGCCATGTGCCGGTGCTCGACACCGGGGCGCGGGGCGCAACCACGACCTTTACCCAGCGGGGCCTGGGCGATGTGCTGCTGGCCTGGGAAAACGAGGCCTTCCTGGCCCTCAATGAACTGGGCCGCGACAAATACGAAATCGTGGTGCCCTCGATCAGCATCCTGGCCGAACCGACGGTCGCGGTGGTGAACGGTAATACCGAACGGCACGGGACCACGGCGGTGGCGACCGAATACCTGAGCTATCTTTATTCGCCGGTGGGACAGGCACTGGCCGCCAAACACTACTACCGCCCGCGCAACCCTGAGTCGTCGGCGCCGGAAGACCGGGCCCGCTTCCCCGAGTTGAAGCTGGTGACCATCGATGACCCGCTGTTCGGCGGCTGGGACAAGGCGCAGCCGACCCATTTCGCCGAGGGCGGTCTGTTTGACCAGATCTACACGCCGGCGCGCTGACCGTGGGGCTCGCACCGACGTTTCGCACGAGGATGCGACGGGTGCCCAGCGTCTTGCCCGGGTTTGGCATAACGCTGGGCTTTGCCCTCCTCTACCTCGGCCTCCTGGTCCTGATCCCGCTTGCGGCCGTGTTCTGGCGCGCGTCCGGGCTGGGCGCTCAGGAGTTTTTCGCCCTGGCCACCCACCCCCGCACCCTGGCGGCCCTCAAGGTGTCGTTTGGCGCCTCGTTGGCGGCGGCGGCGGTCAACGCGGTGTTTGGCACGCTCACGGCCTGGGTTCTGGTGCGCTACGAGTTTCCCGGGCGACGCTTGCTGGACGCGGTGGTGGACCTGCCCTTTGCCTTGCCGACCGCCGTGGCCGGCATTGCCCTTACCAGTCTTTATGCGGCCACGGGACCTTTTGGAGCGCTGCTGGCTCCCTTGGGGATCAAAGTGGCCTACACCTGGACCGGTATCATGGTCGCCTTGGTGTTCATTGGCCTGCCCTTTGTCGTGCGCACGGTTCAGCCGGTGTTGCAGGACCTGGAGCGCGACCAGGAGGAGGCCTCGGCGTCCTTGGGCGCCAGCCGGCTGCATACCCTGGTCCGGGTGGTGTTGCCGACCTTGGCCCCGTCGCTGATGACCGGCTTTGCGCTGGCTTTCGCGCGGGCGGTGGGCGAATACGGCTCGGTGATTTTCATTGCCGGCAATCTGCCCTACCGCACCGAGATTGCCCCCCTGCTGATTGTCATTCAACTGGGGGAATACAATTACGCCGGGGCCACGGCCATCGCCGTTCTCATGCTGATCATCGCCTTTGTCCTGCTGCTGGTGCTCAACCTCTTGCAGGCCTGGGGACGACGGCGCCTGGGCGGCCGTTAGGAGACACCCATGACCAAGCCTCCCCGCTGGCGCTCGCCCACCACCGAAACGCCATGGGCCCAGAGAGTCCTGATCGGCCTTGCCGTGACGTTCCTGGTCCTGATTTTGCTCTCGCCGCTGATCGCAGTCTTCTACGAAGCTCTGCGCCAGGGCTGGAGCGCCTATGTCAAGGGGATCACCGACCCCGATGCGTTGGCGGCCATCCGTCTGACCGTGCTGGTAGCCCTGATCAGCGTGCCGCTGAATCTGGTGTTTGGCCTCGCGGCCGCCTGGGCGGTGGCCAAGTTCGAATTTCCCGGCAAAAGCCTACTGATCACGCTCATCGACCTGCCCTTTTCGATATCGCCGGTCATCGCGGGCCTCATTTATATTCTCATGTATGGGGCGCACGGCGTGCTCGGGCCCTTTTTGCGGGCTCATGACCTACAAATCGTGTTTGCCGTGCCGGGGATCGTGATGGCCACGATTTTCGTCACCCTTCCCTTTGTCGCGCGCGAACTGATCCCGCTCATGCAAGAGCAAGGGACCGGCGACGAGGAGGCGGCCTTGTCGCTGGGGGCCAACGGCTGGCAGACCTTTTTCCTGGTCACCTTGCCCAATGTCAAATGGGCCCTGTTGTATGGCGTGTTGCTGTGTAACGCCCGCGCCATGGGGGAGTTTGGCGCGGTGGCCGTGGTTTCGGGCAAGATCCGGGGCTTCACCAACACCATGCCGTTGCACGTTGAGATCTTATACAACGAATACAACACGGTAGCGGCCTTTGCCGTCGCCTCGCTGCTGGCCTTGCTGGCCCTGGCCACCTTGGTGTTGAAAACGGCGTTGGAATGGCGCTTTGGCCACGAACTCGGGGCCCGGCGCGGGCATTGACGGGTGGGTCAAGGCGGCCTGCCCTGCCTGCGATAGAAAAAGAAACAGCCCCCTGGGGATCCGGCCCCCCGTCACGGCCCGGAGAGTGCCCCAGGAGGGCGGGAGACCCTGGTTATGCAGATCGATATTGAATCTATTTCAAAAGATTACGGTGACTTCCCGGCCCTGCGGGAGGTCTCACTTAGCATCAACGCCGGGGAACTGGTGGCCCTGCTTGGTCCCTCGGGCTCGGGCAAGACCACCTTGCTGCGCGTGATCGCCGGCCTGGAGCAGCCCCGGGCCGGACGGATCTTGTTCGCCGGTCAGGACATCAACAACACCCCGGTGCAGCACCGCAACGTGGGCTTCGTGTTCCAGCACTACGCCTTGTTCCGCCACATGAGCGTGCTCGATAACATCGCCTTTGGCCTCAAGGTGCGCAAACTCCCCAAGGCCGCGCGACGGGCCCGGGCCTTGGAACTGCTGTCCCTGGTACAACTCGAAGGCTTGCACGACCGCTTCCCGGCCCAGCTCTCGGGCGGCCAGCGCCAGCGCGTCGCCCTGGCCCGGGCGCTGGCCATCGACCCCGCCGTGCTGCTGCTCGACGAACCCTTTGGCGCCCTGGATGCCAAGGTCCGCAAGGACCTGCGGCGCTGGCTGCGCGCCCTGCACGATGAAACCGGCCACACCACCGTTTTCGTCACCCACGACCAGGAAGAGGCGTTGGAGTTGGCCGATCGCGTCGTGGTGATGCGCGATGGCCGGATCGAACAGATCGGCACGCCCGAGGATCTGTGCCTGCGCCCGGCCACGCCCTTTGTCTACGGCTTTCTGGGAGACACCAACGTGGTCCCGGTGGAGATCCGGGCGGGCGCGGCCTGGGTTAGCGGTCATCCGGCCCCAATCCTGACCGGCCTCAATGCCGCCGACGGCCCGGCCCGCCTGTATGTCCGGCCCCACGATTTCCGCTTCAGCGACCAGCCGGTCGGCGCCATCCCCGGGGTGGTCCTGGCGATCCGCCGCCGGCTGGATGCTTTGCGTGTCGAAGTGGGGATGGAAGGACACCACAGCCCGCTGGAAGTGGCCCTGCCCCTGCCCTGCCCCGACGCGCCCGACCCCGGCCAGCGCGTCTTGCTGGCCCCGGTGGCCCACGGCCTGTTCGCCGGCGAGCGCAGCATTTTTTCCGAATACGAAGGCTAGAAACCCCGAGGGGTCTGGGGAGGCCGCGCCTCCCCCAGTCTTTCTTTCCGGCAAAGGCTGGGGAGGCGCGGCCTCCCCAGACCCMTCGGGTCCCGTCAGGAGATCACCCGGCGCAGCCATCCGAGCAAGGTGCCGGCCTGGGCGTCGGCCACCACCGTGTTGGCCTCCGGGTTCCTCGCCTGGGCCACGCGGTCGCGCGGCGGTTCGACCATGGCCGGGGCGGCCTGAGCCGTGACTTGCCCCGGAATCTGGCCCTTGATTTCGGTCAGACGACGTCCGGGATCAAAGCTCTCAACCACCGCCAGGATGGAATAGGTGGTCGTGCTGGCCGGCGAGGAGGAGGCGGCCGCCACTGTCGCCGGCGTTTGCGGCAAATAGGCCTGGGAGTCGGGCTGGACCACGATCTCGGGGCGAAGCAACGGGGAGTCTGGTGCTTCGGGCAGAGGAGCCCCGTCGGCCTGAGCGAGCACAACGGGGGGAGGCTCCGGCGACGTCTCGGGGCTCGGCGGGGACATGGCGGCGACCTCGGAGGGGTCCTGAACCTCGTTGCTCAGGGGGACGGCGCCCTCGTCCAGCCGGGCGAACGCCCGAGGGACGGCGCGCCGTTCGGCGGCCAGGGCATCGAAGGCGCGCAAGGCACTGCCGGCGATATCGACGACGGACAGCCCGCGCCGGGCGCCGACCGCCTGCGCCGCTTCGACCACGGAGGCAATGACCTGCTGCTCCTCGGGCGAGAGGGAGGCCAGAGCCTCGGCGATCAGGGCCTCGGACGAGGGATCGACCGACGCCGCCACCACGGAGTGGCCGTCGCTGTCGTTCCCCTCGCCGGCCCACTGCACCTCGGCGGGCGCGGGGGCGGGGGTGGGAACGTGCGGCCCGCCGAAAGCCCGCACGGCGTCCAGGCCCAAGGAGCGGGTGTCGGGCGGCTCGGGGGCCACCAGGGGAGCCGCCGCCAGCAAGATTTGCAGCATGGCGGCTTCGTCAAGGGACGGCGTGCCATCGGCCAGAAAGCGCTCGGCGGGCGAGGCCGGCTCCAGGGTTTCGGGCAGGGGCTTCTGGGCCAGAGGCTTGGGCACAAAGTTTTGCGCGACCTCGTGGCCCATGTCCTCGGGCAGCGGGGCGGCCGGCTTGAGCCCGGCCGGCAGCGGCACGGCGCGGCCGGCAACCTCGGTGGTGGCGGAACCGGCGGCGCGGGCGACACTCAGGTCTTCCAGAGGGGGGGCGGCGGGCTTGACCCCGGGCGGCAGGGGCACCGGGCCGGCGACGAGGCCGGCGGCCCCGGCAAAGCGCCGCATGGCGCCGCCGATGCCTTGTTCGACCACGGCGTAAACCTCGGCCAGGGAGCGGGGCCGCCCGTCATCGCCGCGAAAGGTGGTGGGATTGGCCCGGGCGGCGGCCGGCACCACATCGGCCGCCGAAACGTCGGGACGCTGGTCGAGGGCGCGCAGGAAATCGATGGCGCCGCCCGGCCCCAGGAAGTGGGCCAGATAGAGGTCGGTGCCGCCCACGGGCCGCCCCAGGGCCTTGGAGAGCAGGCGCCGGTTGTCGGCCGCGTACTCGGCCGCCATGGCCGCCGAGACATGGGGGTCGTGGCGCAGAGCCAGAACGCGGTTGAGGGTTTCTTGGGAGTCGGCCTGATAACCGCCGCCGGGACGCTTGGTGATGCGATCGGCCAACTCGCCCAGGCCATGCTCGGGCCCGTGGGTCTTGATCTGCTCCATCCAGGTCTGGTGGGTAAACTGGTAGAGTCCCTGGGCCGAACTGGTGGCGTTGCGGGCATCGGCCTGGAACCCACTTTCACGGCGGGCCTTGGCCAGCATGAAGGCGAAATCGACCCCGGTTTTACGGCTGGCGGCCTGGATGCTCGACAGCACCCCCCGATCGATGGAGGCACCGGCCAGTTGCACGGTACCCGCCACTTGGATCACTCGGCCCGGAACGTCGGCCATGGCGCGGGACTCCTCAAGATCGAACCAAGGGCACCGGGATACCTGGGCCGACAGCATGCCCCGACACGCGGCCCCTGGGGGCACGCCCCCTGATCAGCGGGAACGTGCACCTTAGGGCGTACCCGGAATTGGTGGAGCTTTGGTTAAGGCCTCGACGGCCCCTTGCCAAGCTCCCCCGGCCATCCTAAAGCAGGTTGCTCGCCTTTCCCAGAGAAGCTCAAAAACACGGTGTTTTTTTTCCGTGCCGTGAGCCCCGAAAAGGATGTTCTGACGTGACCCCGACCCCGGATCCTGGCCTGGTCGGTGTGGCCGAGGCCATTGGCCCCAGCCTGCCCCCTCGGCGACTCGGCGTGATCAATGCGCGCGGCCTGTGGGAACTTTACCTCAAGGAGGTGAGGCGTTTCCTCAAGGTCTATCTTCAAACCCTGGTGGCGCCGTTAGTGACCACCTTGATCTTTTTGGCCATCTTCGCCTTGTCGATGGGCACGGACCTCCCGCGCCACTCCGTGGGCTTCATGGAGTTTCTGGCTCCCGGCCTGATCATGATGGCCATGGTGCAAAACGCCTTTGCCAATACTTCCAGTTCCCTCATCATCGCCAAGGTCCAAGGCAGCATCGTCGATGTCTTGATGCCGCCGCTGAGTGCGACGGAGCTGACCTTGGGCTACACCCTGGGCGGCGTGACGCGCGGCCTTCTGGTGGGCGTGGCGGTGGCGGTGGGCATGGCCTTCTTTGTCACCCTACACGTCCACAGCTGGTTTTACATCCTTTATCATGCAGTCGGAGCGTCATTGATGCTCTCGCTGTTGGGGGTGCTGGCAGGGGTGTGGGCCGACAAATTCGACCACATGGCCTCGGTGACCAACTTCATCATCACACCCCTTTCCTTTCTCTCCGGGACGTTTTACACCATCGACGCGCTTCCCGAGGGGGCCCGGCTGGCCGCCCACCTTAATCCGTTCTTTTACATGATCGATGGATTCCGCTACGGCTTTATTGGGCACGAGCAAGCGACGCCGCTGCTCGGCCTTCTGGTGGTGGGTGCCACCGACGCGCTGTTGGGCTTGGGCTGCTGGCTGATGATCCGGCGTGGCTACAAGCTCAAGGCCTGACACCCGCCCCCCTGGTCAACGCAAGGAGGGGTCATGCCTTTCGACACCCAGCAGGCGGTCTTGGAGTTTCTGGCCCGCCCTGCGACCCACGGCCTCGCGCCGACGACACCGATCGAGGTGATCCGCACCCATATTTCGGTGGTGATCCTGGCGGGGGCGCGGGCGTTCAAGCTCAAGCGCGCGGTGGCGCTCCCTTACCTCGACCACACGACCCTCCAGGCCCGCGAGGCTTGCTGCCGACACGAAGTCGCCATCAACCGCCTGACGGCGCCCGGCCTCTATGAAGGCGTGATCGCCGTCACCCGCGACCCCAAGGGCGAGTTGGCCTTGGGAGGGACCGGCTTGGTGGTGGAGTGGCTGGTGGTCATGCACCGCTTCCCCCAAGAAGCCTTGTTCGACCATCTGGCGAGCCAGGGCCGGCTTGACCGGCATCAAATGTGCGATCTGGCCGAGGCCGTTCACGCCGCACACAACCAAGCCGAGCGAATCACAACCCGGCCGGATTGGTTGGCCCGCATCCTCGACAACAGTCTCACCTCCCTGGAAAGCCAGGCCGAGCGCCTGGGGGCGGACCGGGCGGCGGCCCTGGCGGCGGCGTTGCGCGCCGAGGCGACGGCGCGCGCCCCCCTCCTGGCCGAGCGGGCGGCGGCTGGGTTCGTGCGGCGCTGCCACGGGGATCTGCATCTGGGCAACATCGTGCTCTGGCAGGACCGCCCCACCTTGTTCGATGCCGTCGAGTTCAACGACCTGTTCGTGGAAATCGATGTTTTGTACGACTTGGCCTACCTGGTGATGGACCTGCACATCCACGCGCCGCGCCGGTTGGCCTCGATCTTGTTCAACCACTACATGGAGTTTGCCGGCGATACGGCGGGATTGGCGCTGCTGCCCCTGTTCTTGGCCCTGCGCGCCACCATTCGCGCTTTTGTGCGGGCGACCGCCGCCGCCGGCCAGACCGATCCCGCCGAAGCCCAGCGCCTGGAGACCGAGGCCCGGGACTACCTGGACCATGCCCGCGCCTTCCTCGCTCCCCAGCCGCCGCGTCTGGTGGCGGTGGGGGGGTTGTCGGGCAGCGGGAAATCCCGCCTAGCCCGCGAACTCGCGTGCTTCTTGGGCCGAGCCCCGGGCGCCCTGGTCCTGCGCACCGACGTGCTGCGCAAGCGCCTGATGGGCTTGACGCCGTATCAACCCCTGGGGCCTGAGGGCTACACCCCGGAGGTCCACGCCCGCGTGTACCAAACCCTGGAGGCCGAGGCCCGGCTGGCGCTGGCGGTCGGCCAGTCGGTGGTGCTCGACGGCGTGCACGCCAAGCCGCCCGAGCGCGCCAATGCCGAGCGCATGGCCGCCGAGGCCGGGGTGCCGTTCGATGGCCTGTGGGTCCATACCCCGGTCACGGTTGCCCTCAACCGGATCGAGACGCGGGTACGCAATCCGTCTGATGTGACGCCAAGCGTGCGGGCCAATCAGGAGGCTTTTGACTTGGGGGCGGTGACGTGGACGCGCATCGACGCGTCGGGGCCGAAGGAGGAGACGGTGGCCAAGGGGGTGCGGGCGCTGGGATTGGGATAAAATAAAGGAAGGCTGGGGAGGCGGGCCTCCCCAGACCCCACATTGATATTGGCCCTGCGCGTGAGGCATGCCCCATGAATGGAGGGGTCTGGGGAGGCCCGCCTCCCCAGCCTTCCCTTAAGATCAGCGGACGTTACACGCCTTATCAATCGCCTGAAGGGCAGCCGTCACCCCGCGCAGCGAGTAGCTATCGGTGGTCTTGGTGCCCCGGCTGGACGCGCCCTTGACGACCATCGTCGAGCCTCGACGCATTTCCTGGACGATCTTTTTGTCCATTTCGTCGTGAGCCCAGGCGGTTTCACCCTCGGTAAAGAGCTGGAAGGAGTTTTTATCAACCTCCAGCGTCACCGTGGCGCCCGACCCATAGGTATAGCCCGCGTAAACGGTGACCACAGAAAACTGGTTCTGAGCCGGCCGGTGGGTAATCAAGGCGTAAATATCGCCCCGCTTTTTGTAATTGCCTTCGTCTTTCTTGGGTTGGGAGGCGACATAACACACCTTGTGGCCGTTTTCGGTCATGGTGTAGGCCGTCCAGTCCTGGAACACCCCCAGGGTCGCCACCTGCTGGGCCTCGGCCGGCGTCGTAACGGCCAGGGCCAGGCTCAGAAGCCCCGCGGACACCCCGGGCGCGACAGTCTTGCGTGCCTGCATGACGGTTCCTGTCTCCATGGTTATCGGGTGAGGAAGGGAGGGAGGGGCCTCCTGGAAGCAGCGGAGGTCCGATCCGTCAATCCTTGGAACGCGCCTCGGCCACTTCGGCCAAGGGTGGCGGGCGCCGCCAGTGTTCCAGCCGCTCGCTCTCGGTCGTGCGGAAAAACGCGCGCCCGTGGCGATGCTCGGGTGCGGGTTCGGTGGGCCCCCCGGGACGAACCGGACGCGGTGCGAACCGCCCCAGAGTCATCAGACGATCGTACATCACCAGCGCCCCGGCAACCCCGAGATTGATGGAAAAGCGCATGGGGATTTTGATCACATGATCGCAGCGCGCCAGCATGGGGGCCGACAAACCGACCCGCTCGGCGCCGAGCACATAGACGGCCCGCGACGGGTGGCGGAAACTAGGCAGATCCACGGCGTCGTCGGTGAGTTCGATCCCGACCACCTGCGCACCCGAGGGCAGCACCAAATCCCCAACATCGGCAAAGCGGTAAAACGGCAGGGCCGAGAGGGCATCGGAGGTGTCCACCTTGGCCACCTCTTCTTGCGTGTAGCAGGCGCGCACGGTGAACACGAACGCCGCGTCGAAAGCGTGAGCGGTGCGAAAGACGTTGCCCAGATTGTAGGGCTTGCTCACGCCTTCCACACCGATGCCAAAATACCCCCGCATGCTCATGGGGAGTCAGGAGGCCGCGAACACGCGATCAAAAATGGTGTCCACGTGGCGCGTGTGCACCGAGAGATCGAACAAGGGCTCCAGCGTGGCCGCCGGCAGACGGGCGGTTACGTCGGGATCGGCCTTGAGACGCTCCAAGAGGGTCCCGCCCTGGTCCCACACCGCCATGGCATTACGCTGCACCAGCCGATAGGCGTCTTCGCGCGACACCCCGGCCTGGGTCAGGGCCAGCAGCACGCGCTGGCTGAACATCAAGCCGCCGGTCAGCGCGATGTTGCGCTCAATGGCCTTGGGGTGGACCACCAGATTGGCGATCACGTTGGTCAGGCGGGCCAAGGCGAAGTCGAGGGTGACGGTGGCATCGGGGCCGATCATGCGCTCGACCGCCGAATGGCTGATGTCGCGCTCGTGCCACAGGGCGACGTTTTCCAGGGCCGGCAGGGCGTAGGCGCGGACCATGCGGGCCAGACCGGTCAGATTTTCGGTCAGCACCGGGTTGCGCTTGTGGGGCATGGCCGAGCTGCCCTTTTGCCCCTTGGCAAAGGCCTCTTCGGCCTCGCCCACCTCGGTGCGCTGGAGATGGCGGATCTCGACGGCGACCCGCTCAATGGAGCTGGCGATCACCGCCAAGGTGGAGAAGAAGGCGGCGTGGCGATCGCGCGGGATGACCTGGGTCGAGAGCGGCTCGGGCTCCAGGCCCAGGGCGCGGGCCACATGGGCCTCAACCCGGGGGTCGATATTGGCAAAAGTGCCAACGGCCCCGGAAATGGCGCAGGTGGCGATGTCGCGCCGGGCGGCCAGCAAACGAGTCCGGGCCCGGTGGAACTCGGCATGGAAGCCGGCAAACTTGAGGCCCAAGGTCACGGGTTCGGCATGGATCCCGTGGCTACGCCCCATGCACACGGTCATCTTGTGCTCGAGAGCCCGGGCCTTGAAGGCGGCCAGCAGGCCCTCGATATCTTCCAAAAGGAGGTCGGCCGCCTGGGTCAACTGCACGGCCAAGCAGGTGTCGAGCACGTCGGAACTGGTCATACCCTGGTGCACGAAGCGGGCGTTGTCGCCCACGTGCTCGGCCAGTTCGGTAAGGAAGGCGATGACATCGTGGCGCACCTCGGCCTCAATGGCGTCAATGCGGGCGATGCGCTCTTTGGTGTAGGGCTTGTTGCCCTTCTCCCACAGAGCCCGGGCGGCGGCGACCGGAATGACCCCCAGGTCGGCCAAGGCGTCGCAGGCGTGCGCCTCGATCTCGAACCAGATCCGAAAACGGTTCTCGGGCGACCAGATGGCCGCCATGCGCTCGCGCGAATACCGGGGAATCATGACAAGGCTCCTGGAGGATAAGATAAAAGGTCAACGATGGTCAAAAAGCCCTCAAGGCAGGGGCGGGCCAAGACGAATGTGATCGGCCCAGGCGCGTTCGACCCCGGCGAGAGCGTCGTTGGCTTGAGCCAAGGTTTCATCGGTCAAATCGTAGCGCTCGAAAGTCGCGGCCATGGTGGTTTGCATGGTGCGCAGGGCCTCGCACAAGGCCAGACCCTTTTCGGTCAGTTGAACCCGGGTGGCGCGGCGGTCATGCTGGCTGCGCTCCTGGGCGATGTACCCGGCCTCGGTCAGCTTTTTGATGTTATAAGACACATTGGAGCCGTGATAATACCCGCGCTCCTTAAGATCGCGAATGACCAGGTCTTCGCTGCCGATGTTGTGCAGGAGAAGGGCCTGAACGGCATTGATGTCTTCCACGTTGAGCCGCCGCAATTCGCAGCGGATCACGTCCAGGAAGTGCCGGTGCAACCGCTCGATCAGACGCACCGTGACCTGATACTGTTCTCTCACGACGAAGGACGCTCCCGTTTTTCGTAAGCCTGCGACATTTTCCGGGTTAAGGGCCTAGAACGCAAGGCTTCTCACGGGCAAGAACGACCAGAAGGCACAAAAAAACCGCCTCCGGCCACGAGGGACCGGAGGCGGCGGGCGGTCGGACGGAAATCGTTAATCTTTCTTAACGAGATCCTTGAAGGGGAGCTGCTGCTTGGCCACCAGATCGCGGGCCTCGTCGAGAATCTGGCCGACCCGACTGTTCAGAACATCGGCCACCTCGGTGTTCGACTTGGCCATCATCTCCATCAGCTCGCGCAGGTTGGAGACCGTCTTTTCGAAGGCCTCCTTGGTCAGCTCGGTCTGGCGACTCAGCTTGTCCTGGGGCGTCTCGGCCTTGACGATGTCCTGCGCCGCCTGGGAGGCCTCCTCCACCAATTGGCGCAGAATTTCGGCCTGACGCTTCATCACGGCCTGCATGCCGTCGAGCGCCGTCTTGTTGACCTGGGTCAAGGCCTCCAGATTCCGGCGCTGGCTCGACACCAGGGCTTCCATGTCCAGGCCGGGCACCTTCAGGTCGCCCAGATACTTGGAAAAGTCGAAATCGAACATAAAATCGGGCTGGTTGGCCATGAGGACGCTCTCCTGAGGGGCCGGACCCCGAAGAACACGGCGGCTTGGTCCGGGGGGGGGCATGCGACGTCCACGACCTTATGGTGCACTCCCCCCCAAGTCAACGCGGTATTTATTGCACCGCAAAAATTCTCCTTGCGGACTCACACTCCCTCGGGTGCCGCGGCCAAGTCTGTGGACTTTCCCCGGCAACACGCCCCGCCCGAGCGAGCAAACAAGGACCCGGCCAGGGCATCGGCCCGGTCCAGCGCCTTGTCCAGGGCGGCCATGGTGCGGGCCATGTCAGGGCTGTCATCGTCAAGCCAGACCCTGACCCCATGGCTGTAGATCAACACCAAGCCCTTGACCTTGAGATGGCCGGCCGGCCCGCTGGCCCCCACGCCGGCGGCTTCCAGGGTCAGGGCCATGGAGCGCGACACGCCCATCGCCACCGCGCCGGCCATCCAGGGATCGAAGCCAAAGGTCGGCAGCAAGGCGCGCAGGGCCTCCTTATCGGGGGCCAGGGCATCAAGGCGTCGCATCAACAGATCAAAAAGGCGATCGCGCACGCTCTCGCGCTCGTCCAGCGTCACGCCCTGGGCGAGAACCGCGCGGTCAATCGCCCGCCCCCAGGCCCACAACACGTGGGCCCGCGTTGGATACTGGCGCAACACCTCGGCCAAAGACACGCCGGCGTCGGCCGCAATGGCGGACAGACTAGCGCGGGTCCAGCCCTGGAGCGCTGCGCCCCGCAGCGCGGCCTTCAACAGAGTGTCGTCGCAAGGGGTGTCCTCGGTGGTCATGCCTCGTCTCCTGCTCCACGAAACCCGAGACCCCCCATATGGGGGACGCACGTGCCCAAGAAAAGCCCCGTGTCAACGGCGAGAAGAGGGGGGAGGCCTCAGGCGTGGCCGGCGCTATCGGACAGCAAGTGGGGGTCAATCCCCAGGCGGCGCATGGCCTCGGTGTATTTTTCTTCCAAGGCAACGTCGAACAGCAAGGCCCCATCGGCCGGCACCGTCAGCCAAACGTTTTCCCGCAGCTCCTTATCAAGCTGTCCCGGGCTCCATCCCGCATAGCCCAGCGCCATCAAGACCTGACGAGGCCCCTCGCCTGCCGCGATGGCCCGCAGAACATCGAGAGTCGCGGTGAGCGCCACACCGTCGTTGACCATCAAGGTCCCCTCGTTATGATAGTCGCGGGTGTGAAGAACAAACCCGCGCCCCATGTCCACAGGCCCCCCAAACTGTACCCGGATCGTCTCGCACAGCGGGGTGGGCGCGATCCCGAGTTGGTCCACAATGTCGGGGAAAGAGATATCATCCAACCCCCGATTGACGACCAACCCCATCGCCCCTTCAGCCGAGTGGGTGCACAGGTAAATCACCGTGCCTTCAAACCGTGGATCGCCCATGGCAGGCATTGCCACGAGGCAGTGGCCGGTCAGGTATCCCGTGTGTGTTTGGACCTTGTTCGACATGTCTGCTAGATAGGCGTTTTGGGCGACGACGGCAACAGGGTCGTCGCGTGTCTCTTACCGGAAGAGGCAAGGCCATGGGGGGCAGGAGGGGCCTGGGAAGCCCCCACCTCTCCAGCTTGTCTTTTTGTTTCCCTTTGCCGGCCGGAATGCACCGCTTGGACTGGCTCGGTCACAAACGTGAGGATCTGTGGATGGCACGCGCGCGCAGGGGGCTCGGCCTCCTTCTCATGACCCTGGTCAGCAGCCTTCTCCTAGGCGCCGTGGCCGCCGCCCAGTCCCCCGCCGACCTTGGGGCGAGCCCGTGGGTCGAGCGTCCGCAAGCCCGCCTGCGCCTGATCAGCGCCACGACCGCCGTGGGCCAGGCCTCGACCTTGCTGCTGGGCCTTGAAATCGTGCAGAAATCTCCCTGGAAGATCTACTGGCGCAGCCCCGGCGATGCCGGGACCCCCCCGGTCCTCGACTGGCGAGGCTCGGTCAATCTGGCCCGTGCCGAGGTGGCGTGGCCCGTGCCCCAGCGCTTCACGGTGTCGTCGATCGAGACGGTGGGCTACGCCGGCACGGTGGTTTTTCCCCTGCACCTTCGCCCCGAAACCCCGGGCGCCCCGGTGGTCTTGGCCCTAGCCCTTGAGTATCTGACCTGCGCCGAGATCTGCGTGCCGGAGCGGGCGTCGTTTTCCCTGCTGCTGCCCCCAGGCCCCGCCACCCCCTCGGCCCATGCCCAAACCCTGGCTCAAGCCCTGGCCTTGGTCCCCAGCCCCCAGGTGTACCCAGTGGCCTAAGCGTCACCCAAGCCGGCGTCGAGCCCGATGGCACCGTGCGCGTGAGCATCACCGCCGATCCTCCCGTGGAGGCCCCCGACCTGTTCTTGGAACCCCCGGCGGGTCTGTCGTTCGCCCGACCCGAGGTCCGGCTGGAAGAGGGCGGTCGCCGAGCTATCTTGCGCGCCCGGCCCAGCGCCGGCCACGTCCCGAGCCACGGCAGCCTGGGCGCCCTGGTCGCCGATGGATCCCGAGGTGTCGAACTGAGCGTGGACACCAGCGTGCGCCTTGCCCCGCCAAGCGGCCTGCCCTTCGCCGGCACCGTGCCGCTGTGGGCCTCCATGGCCCTGCTGGCGTGGCTGGGCGGGCTGATCTTGAACCTCATGCCCTGCGTTTTGCCGGTGCTGTCCCTCAAGGTACTGGGGGTGCTGGGCCACGCCGGCGGCACGGGACAAGGCGCCCGCCTGTCGTTTCTGGCATCGAGCGCCGGTATTCTGACCAGCTTCCTGGTCCTAGCCGGAGCCGCCATCGGCCTGAAGGCGGCGGGGGCGGTGGTGGGCTGGGGTATTCAGTTCCAGCAGCCCGTATTTTTGGCGGCCATGGCGGCGATCCTGACCCTGTTTGCCGCCAATCTGTGGAGCGTGTTCGAGATTCCCCTGCCCGGCGTTCTGGCGTCGCTGGGCGGGCGCACCGGCCAGGGCAGCCCGGCCGGCGCCTTTGCCACCGGCGCCTTTGCCACCGTGCTGGCCACCCCGTGTTCGGCGCCGTTCCTGGGGACGGCGGTGGGGTTTGCGCTGTCGGGCGGGCCTTGGGAAACCCTGGGGGTTTTTGCCCTCCTGGGCCTGGGCATGGCCACGCCTTACCTGCTGCTGGCGGCGTGGCCCGGCTTTGTCCGCTTTTTGCCCCGCCCCGGCCGCTGGATGCTGCGGCTCAAGGCCTTCTTGGGGCTGGCGCTGGCCGGCACGGCGGCGTGGCTACTCCAGGTCTTAAGCGCCCAAACCAGCCCCAGCCTCGCGATGGCGGTGGCGGGCGTGCTGGGGCTGGTCCTGGCCCTTTTGCTGGCGGGAACGCGCTGGCCGGCCTTCAAGCGAGCGGCGTTGGGGCTGGCCGTGGGGGTGGGGCTGGCGGCGCCGGCCTTGCCCCTGATCCTCACGACGGATCCGCCCTCGACGCCCCGGGCCGACGGCCTGTGGCGCCCCTGGAGCCCCGAGGCGGTGAACGCCCTGGTGGCCGAGGGCAAGGTCGTGCTGGTGGACGTGACCGCCCAGTGGTGCACCACCTGCCAAGTCAACAAGATCGGCGTCCTCGATCGCGGCCGCGTGGCGGCGGCCCTGACCGAGGGCCGGCTGATCGGGCTGGTCGCCGACTGGACCCGCCCCGACCCGGCCATCGCGGCTTATCTTGCCTCGTTCGGGCGCTACGGCATTCCCTTTGCCGCCGTTTATGGACCCGGCGCCCCCCAGGGCATCCCCTTGCCTGATCTCTTAAGCGAACAGGCGGTTCTCGACGCCATGGAACGGGCCGTGCGTTAAGGAAAGGCTGGGGAGGCACGGCCTCCCCAAACCCCTCGGTCTGTTGGGTATGGGTGTTCTAGACTCTCGACAGCCTTTGACCTACATTAAGAGGGTGCAGAAAGCACCGTGTCAGGACCTGGAACAAAGGAACATCCCATGCTCACGGGCCCCGCTTTTCTCCCGTGCCTCCTGATCGTGGGAGCTGCCTTGGCTTCCCTCACGGCCTGCGCCCCTGTTCCCACGGCCATCGCCATGTTCCCCCCAGCCCTGGTGGCCACCGATTCCGCCAGCATGTCGCTCACCGGCAAGACCCCCATTGACGGGATCTATTCCTTCTTTAGCGGTCGCGACTGCTCGACCTTGCGTGCCATGGATGGCGACTTCTATTGCCGCGAGGTTCTCCCGGACAACACGACGGTCGAAACCAAGCTGTACTGCTATCGCTCCTTGGCCGACATCGAGTGCTACGCCACCCCCCAGCCCTACCGCCAAAACCGCTTGGTCGCCCCGCCCAACCAGCCCGTTGGCGCCCGTACCCTCTCGATGGAACGCTAACGCCTCAGGCCACCGCATACGGATCGGCCCGGCTCTGGCGCTCGTCGGCCTGCACCCGCCGGCCAATCGGCGGAAAGGCCCGCTGTGGGCAACCGCTGCGCTCGCACACTTTGCAGCCGGCGCCGATCGGGGTAGCCGCTTCGGGGTCGGCCAGATCAAGGCCGCGGGCATAGACCAGCCGGGGCGCATGGCGCAGGTCGCAGCCCAAGCCAATGGCAAAGGTTTTTTCCAAGGCGCCAAAACCGCCGTGGCGATGGGTGATGGTGCGCGCCACCCACAGATAGCCCCGGCCATCGGGCATGCGCGCCACCTGGGTTAAGGTTCGGCCGGGCGTGGCAAAGGCTTCGTAGACCACCCACAACGGACACGAGCCGCCCACGCGGGAAAAGTGAAAGTCGGTGGCCGACTGACGCTTCGACATATTGCCGGCCCGGTCCACCCGCACAAAAAAGAAGGGAACCCCCCGTGCCCCCGGGCGCTGCAAGGTGGAGAGGCGATGACACACCGTCTCGAAGCCCACGCCAAACGTTTCGCCCAACACCTCAATGTCGTAGCGGCAGGCCTCGGCGGCCGCCAGAAACGGGCCATACGGCAGCACCACCGCTCCAGCAAAGTAGGCCGCCAAGCCAATGCGCGCTAAGGCTCGGGCATCGGGCGGCGCCAAGCCGGGTTCGGCGGTCAGGCGGGTGAGCAAGGAATCATGGGCGAGAAAGGCGAGCTGGGTCGCCATCTGAAACATCCGCTGGCCCGCGCCGAGGCGCCGCGACAAGGCAAGGTCGCGCCGCTCGGGATCGTAGTGCCGGGTCACGCCCGGTCCCAGTTCCGCCTCGCCCAGCAGGCGGGTCGTCACCCCATGCTCGGTACGCAACAGCCGCTCCAAACCGCCCTCGCGGTCCTCAAGCGTGAGAACGCCGCTGGCGTAGAGGGCTTCGGCGGCCTCGTCGAGGGCCGGAATGTGGTTGTGGTGCTGGTAAAAAAAATCCCGCACCTGCTCATGCGGCAAGGCGGAAGGGGCGGCTCCATCGAGCGGTGTCCCCAGACTGAGGGCCAGGGCCTCCAGCCGCTCGGCCTGGGCCCGCACCCGCTGATGCAAGGTGACCACGGCCCGCCCGACCAGTGGCATGGAAGATACCAAGTCCTTCAGCTCGCTGAGGGAAACGCCGTCGCCAACCCCCGATTCGCCCAAGGCCTCCCGCAGGTCGGCCAGCAGGCGGCCTTCGTCTTCCTCGGAGAACATCTGGACATCGATGCCAAACACCGACGACAAGCGGACCAGGACCGCCACCGTCAAGGGCCTTTGGTTACGCTCCAGTTGATTGAGGTAGCTCGGCGAGAGATCCAGTTTGCGCGCCAGGGCGGCTTGGGTCAGCCCCCGGTCTTCGCGCAAGCGCTTCAGACGCGCGCCCATGTAGGCCTTGCTCATGTCCTGATCCTTCGCTCGCTTCGCACGATACCTGCGCCTCTCGCCGAGAGAGACCGGCAGCGGCCGGCCGAGGCGAGGAGGCGGGCCGACAATGCCATGGCAAAGTTGCGGGCGGCAAGGGTCTAAGCTACCTGGGCGGGCTTTGCAGGATTTGCAAAATTTTGAGTTAGGACTGGCTGGGCTTCACAGAACGAGAAAGCTGGGGAGGCGGGCCTCCCCAGACCCCTCGAAAGGCTAGCGCAAGGCGGCTCGACGCGCGCCCAGGGCGGCCCCCAGTTCGACGACAAGGATCGAGGCCAAGATCAGGGCCGCGCCCACGCCCTGGACCATGGACAGGCGCTCGCCCAGGACCACCGCCCCCGACAACGCGGCAAAAACGGTTTCGGTGGACATGATCAAGGCGGCGGCCGCGGCCGGCGTGTGGCGCTGGGCCACGACCTGGAGGGTATAGGCCACCCCCACCGACAGCACGCCAGCATAGAGGATCTCGCCCCAGGCGCCGGCGATCACCGGCCAGCTCGGCGTCTCGACCAGAAAAGCCCCGATCAAACTCAAGACACCGCAGGCCAGAAACTGCACCAAGGCCAAGGTTACGGGGCGGCGGGAGCGCACCACCAAGATCCCCACGCTCATGACGTGCATCGCCCAGAACAGGGCCGAAAGCATAACCCACAGATCGCCGGTGTTGAGCGAAGCCCCCGCCAAGCCGCCGGTCAGGAACCACGTCCCCGCCACGCAGCCCAAAGCCCCCACCCACACGGTGCGCCGCACCGGTTGGCGAAAGACCGCAAGGGCGATCACCGGGACCAGGGGCACGTAAAGCGCGGTCAGGAAGCCGGCGTTGGTGACCGAGGTTTGC
Organism: Pararhodospirillum photometricum DSM 122; assembly: GCF_000284415.1. NCBI lineage: Bacteria > Pseudomonadati > Pseudomonadota > Alphaproteobacteria > Rhodospirillales > Rhodospirillaceae > Pararhodospirillum > Pararhodospirillum photometricum. The sequence continues at coordinate 3,841,544 of NC_017059.1, read as the reverse complement.
AAGATGCCCACCTGCTGGGTCATCGAGGCCACGAACAGCAAAGCGCCAAGCAGGGCGAACACCCCCAAGGTCGCTGTCGGCATCGGGGTCCCTCCCCCGCTTTGGCGCTCGCGCAGGGCAAAGGGCAAGACCACCAAGGCGCCCAGCAAGAAACGCAAACCGGTGAAGGTCAGGGGGCCCAGGGCGGGACCGCTCGTGGTCTCAAACGCGGTCTTCTGGGCCACGAAGGTGGTGCCCCAGATGAAGGCCACCAGCAGCAAGATCAGGCTGGCCCGCACCCGGGACAGGGAGGACGTGTCGGTCATGGGGGATCCTGTCAAAAGAAGACTCTCTCCAGAGTCGTGCCTCCCCAAACACGAAACCGCCGGCCCTGGGGAGGGCCGACGGTCGGCGGCGGGAAAGCACAAAGCCCGGGTCAGGCGGCCTGGGTCGCCTGCGACTGGGACAGCAGGGTATAGAGGGCCTCGGCGCTGTTGGCCCCGCGCAGTTTTTCGCACGTGGCACGGTCACGCAGCAGGCGCGACACGCGGGCCAGGGCCTTCAGGTGGTCGGCCCCGGCCGACTCCGGGGCGAGCAGCAGGAAAATCAGGTCCACCGGCTGATCATCGATCGAGTCGAAATCGATGGGCTCGACCAGCCGGGCGAACAGGCCATGCAGCCCGGTCAGGGTGGGCAGCTTGCCGTGAGGAATGGCGATGCCATTGCCCACACCGGTGGTGCCCAGGCGCTCGCGTTCCAGAAGAACGTCGAAGATGGCCCGTTCGTGCTGCTCGGTCAGCTCGGCCGCACGCTTGGCCAGCTCTTGAAGCGCTTGCTTCTTGCTGCTGACCCTCAGGGCGGGGAGAATACTGTCCGGCGTGATGAGGTTGTTGATTTCCATGCGGTTTCCTCTTGCGACCCGGATCCCGGCCCCAGGGTCCTCCTTGTCCGCCCTGACGCGCCCGTCCGGGCTGCGCACGGAGATCAAACGGAAGGGCCCGGAAAAGCCGGGGGAATCGCTTTCCCTCAAGCGGCGCCGACGGGCGGCTCCGGATCGGGGATCCGGGCCGGCGCCATGTCCGGCTGTGCGAGGAGATGGTGTCGAGACTGTGAAATTCCAGGCTTAGGAAAAGCGAACATAGCCTCCTCCCGGCGCTGGATACGGTTCAGCCCCATGGCATGCGACCGAGCCGCCGCGGCTCGTCGTCGCAGAAATGGGACCTTAAGGGCCGTATGCGGGTCTGTCAAGACGCAATAGTTTAATGCAACCGCGTCGCAACAATCAGCAGAGGCCCTCGCCGGTCYTTTTTTTGCAGGTGCGTAAAAGAGACCAAGTTAGGGTATCAAGTTATTTTTGCTGCCTTTTTGCGCAGAACAGGTCTGTCCCCCTGCCCTCTTGAGCTTTTTCCTAGAACGACAAGGCCATTTTTTCACGCCGTCGCTGCACCGACGACGGAATGCGCAGACTTTCGCGATATTTGGCGATGGTGCGCCGCGCGATATCAATCCCTTCGCCCTTCAAGATCTCGACGATGCGATCGTCGGACAACACGGCATTGGGCGCCTCGGTATCGATCAGGGTCTTGATGCGATGGCGCACCGCCTCGGCCGAATGGGCCTCCCCCCCCGCCCCGGCCCCGACGGCCTGGGTGAAGAAGTATTTAAGCTCGAAAATCCCTCGGGGGCTGGCCAGGGTCTTGTTGCTGGTCACCCGCGACACCGTACTTTCGTGCATGTCGATCGCCTCGGCGATGTCGCGCAAGATCAGCGGCTTCAACGAGCGAATCCCGTGGGCAAAAAAGGCGTCTTGCTGGCGGACAATTTCGACGGCCACCTTCAAGATGGTATTGGCCCGTTGATCCAACGCCTTGGCCAACCAGTTCGCCGAGGCCAGATTCTCGGCCAAAAAGGTTTTCACCTCGCGCCCGCCGCCCCGGGCCAGCCGGGCATGGTAGCGGTTGTTGACCAGAACCCGGGGCAAGGTCTCGGCATTCAATTCGACCAGCCAGCCCCCGGTGGGATCGGGCCGCATGAGCACATCGGGCACCACGGTCTGCACGGGGCTGGAATCGAAGCGCAGGGCCGGCTTGGGATCAAGCGCCCTGATCTCGGCGATCATCTCGACCAGATCCTCGGCATCCACCCCGCACACGGCGCGCAACCCAGCCAGATCGCGCTTGGCCAGAAGCTCCAGGTGATCCAGCAGGGCCTGCATGGCCGGGTCCAGCCGGTTGCGATCGGCCAGTTGTAAAGCGAGGCATTCGCGCAAGGAGCGGGCGAACAGCCCCGGGGGATCCATGGCCTGCAAGCGGCCCAACACGCGCTCGACCTCGGCCTCGGGACACCCCAACATCTCGGCGACCTCGGCACACGATCCGGCGAGATAGCCGGCGTCGTCGAGCAGCCCCAACAAATGCTGGGCGATGAGCCGGTCTTGCAGTCCCGAGAGATCCACGGCGATCTGGGCTTCAATATGATCGCGCAAGGAGGGGGCATCGGCCAGCAGGCGCTCCAGACTGTCCTCGCCGTCACCGAGCGGGGCCCCGCCCGAACCCCAGGTCGATCCCGCGTCGAAGCCTGCGCCGTCGTCGGCCGCCTCCCACGAGGGGGCCGGCCCATCCTCGTCGCGCGCGGTGTTGAAATCCTGATCCAGGGGGGCTTCGTCGGGCGCGCCCTGGGGCACGTCGAGCACCCGGGTGTCGATGCTGTCGAGGCGCTCCTCCCCTCGCTCAATCACCTGGGGCGCCACTGGAGGGTCGTCGCGCTCAAGGAGCGGATTGCGCTCCAGTTCCTGCTCGACATACGCCGCCAGATCGAGATTCGACAGTTGCAGCAGCTTGATCGCCTGTTGCAACTGCGGTGTCATGACCAGCGACTGCGACTGCCGCAGGTCGAGGCGGGGRGACATCACCATATGGTTGACCTCCGCTCTGGGTTAGAGACTGAACCGATCCCCAAGATAAACCCGACGCACCCCCTCGTGGGCGACGATTTCAGAGGGACGCCCCTCCATCATCACCGTTCCCTCGTGCAGGATATAGGCGCGATCGACCACCTCCAGGGTTTCGCGGACATTGTGGTCGGTGATCAGCACCCCCAGCCCCCGATCTTTGAGATGGGACACCAGGTCACGGATCTCGCCCACGGCGATGGGATCGATCCCCGCCAACGGCTCGTCAAGCAGCAAGAAAGCCGGGCGGGCGGCCAGGGCGCGGGCGATCTCGGTGCGCCGTCGCTCACCGCCCGACAGCGCCAGGGTCGAGGTGTGGCGCAGGTGGGTGATGTTGAACTCGCGCAACAGGGTTTCCAGGTCGTCCCGCCGGGCCTCGGGATCGCGCTCGACCACCTCCAAGATGCCCCGAATGTTCTGCTCCACGGTCAAGCCGCGAAACACCGAAGCTTCCTGGGGCAGATAGCCCACCCCCAGCCGGGCCCGGCGATACATGGGCAAGCGGGTGACATCGCGCCCGTCCAGACGAACCTCGCCGCTGTCGGGGCGCACCAAGCCGGTGAGGCAGTAAAAGCAGGTGGTCTTGCCAGCGCCGTTGGGCCCCAGCAGCCCGACCGCCTCGCCCCGTCGCACCGCCACCGACACGTCGCGCAGCACCTGACGCTTGCGGTAATGTTTGCCCAGGTTGTGCGCGGCCAAGCCTTGGGCGGTGGCGGGATCGGTCATCGTGCCCGGTCGCACGGCGACCAAGGGCGGCGGCTCCGTGGAGGGGACCGCGTCTGTCTTGTCCACCGGCACCGCATCGGTCATCGCTTCTTCTCCTGGCCCTCGGCGCCCTCGGATCCAGGCGTCGCCTCGCTGCCTTTGAACAAGGCCCGGGCCCGGCTTCCCGGGGCACTGAGCAAGCGACTAACCCCGGTCTTCATGTTGACGGTGGCCTTGCTGCCCGTGAGTTGCTCGCCTTTGGCGCTGGTGATGCGCACCGCCCCGGTGATGGTGGCCAAGCCCGAGGCCGGATCATAGGTCGCTTCGTCGCCCCGGATCACCTCGTTTTGCGTCACGACCTCGACATTGCCGCTGGCGGTCATATAGCGAATCCCGGTGGCCTGCCCCGCCGCAGCTTGCCCCCCCCTGCCCGTGGCCCTGCCCGACGCCCCCGTGGAGGCCGGGCCAGAGGCGGCGCGTTCGTGAAACAAGGCGGTCAGCACGTCGGCGCGCAACAGGCGGCCGGTGTCGGTTTGCTCGGCCACGGCATGGCCCCGGGCCACGGCCAAGGAGCGGTCTTCCCAGTATTCAAGGCTGTCGCGGGCGGTGACCACCTGGGTGGGGGTGACCAAGCGCGGCGGCCCCCCGGTCACCCAGGTCACCCGCCGTTCGAGATCACGCACGGCGTGCTCCCCGGTAATCACCTGATTAGGCATGGTGATGCGCACACGGCCCTCGGCCTCCAGCCGATAAATCTCGGCGCCCCCTTCGCCGCCCAAGGCATCGTCCCTGTCCTCGCCCTTGGGATGATAGCGGGCGATCAGACGCTGGGCCTCGACCTTGTGGTCGCCCTGGGTGGCAACCGCGTTGCCCTTGGCGATGTAAACGCCCTCGGGGCGAATCCACTCGATCCCCTGATCGGCGGTCACCTCCAAAGGCCCATTGCCGCCGGTCAGGCCGGACTGGGCCGCCCCCGGGCTGGCCAGCGCCATCAGCCCCAGCGCAAGGAGGGGAGCCCTCAGAGGAACTCCCAGAGAACGGCGGATCATGGCCGGGACTCCGAGCTGTCGTTGAGGATCAGGCGGGTGCGTCCTTGAAAGAGGATGCGGGCGCCGGCCTCCTCGATGGCAAATCCATCGGCCGAAGTGATCTGGAGGTCCGGCCCCTCCCCCGTCACCGGCTCGGCCCCGAACGCCCGGTTCTGTTCCAGGTCGATGGTCGCGGCACGGGTTCGAAACTGAAGGCCGTCGTCGCGATAGAACAAGACGTTGCTCTCCAGCTCAATGCGTTGCCGAGAGTTGGTGACATACCCGATATCGCTGCCCAGGGACAACCACCGACCCGACGATTGCAACAGGTCCCCCTTGGGATTGACGAGGCGCAAGCGGCCATCGGCGGCCCCGAGATCGGTGGCGGCGTCGGCGGTCACCACAAAGGGATAGTTGTTGCGGTCGGTCCCCATATAGCGCGGATTGACCACGCTGCCGGTCTCTACACCTCTTGGATCGAAACTGGCAAACTCCACGGAAAAGCCCGCGATATGGTCACTGATCCAGGGCCACGCCACCAGAACCCCCAGCAACAGCACCGCCAACCCCGGCAAGACCAACTTCATCCCGGCCACAAAACGACCGTGTCGATCGTCACCGGAAAGAGGGGGCCGGCGCCAGGGAGGCGCGAGCGTCATGCCAGCCCCGCGCGCAAACAGTCATGCAGATGCAAAAAGCCCCGCACCGTTGCGTCCGCCTCCACGGCGAACAGCCCGGTGATGGCGCTTTGGTTCATCAGCCGCAAAGCCTCCACGGCCAGGGTCCCAGGCGCTATGGTCTTGGGGGCGGCGGTCATCACCGCACGAGCCGACAGGCCCAGCAGATCGCGCCCCATGTGCCGGCGCAGGTCGCCATCGGTGATGATCCCGATCAGGCGCTGCCCGGCATCAACGACACCGGCGCAGCCCAAGCTACGCGCGCTGATCTCAAGCACCACGTCGGCCATGGGGGTGTCGGGCGACACCAGGGGCAGGCCGTCGGTGTGCATCAGGTCGCTAACGCGCAGCAGCAAGCGCCCCAGCCGCCCCCAGGGTGAAACACCCGAAAGTCAGAGGCCGTGAACCCCCGTTGTTCGAGCAGGGCCACGGCCAAGGCGTCGCCCAGTGCCATCATGGCCGTGGTCGAGGAGGTGGGGGCCAAGCCATGGGGACAGGCTTCGGTCAGGGGCGGCAGCACCAAGGCCACATCGGCGGCGCTCGACAAGGTGCTGGGATGGCGCCCGGTCATCGACACCAAGGCAATGCCGGCCCGGCGGGTATAGGCCACCAGATCGGCCAGTTCGGCCGTTTCCCCCGAGTTCGACAGGGCGATGACGGCGTCTTGCGGACCAATCATGCCCAGATCACCGTGGCTGGCCTCGCCCGGGTGAACAAAAAAGGACGGCGTGCCGGTGGAGGCCAAGGTGGCGGCAATCTTGCGCCCGACATGGCCGCTTTTGCCCATGCCCGTGACGATCACCTTGCCGGAGGCCTGCCCCAGCAGGGCCACCGCCCCGCTAAAGGAGGCATCCAGGCCACGGGCCAGATCGCCCAGGGTCTGCGCCTCGGTTTCCAGCACCCGGCGCGCGGCATCGAGCGCAGGGTCGGAAGACGGGGGGGGACAAGACAGAAAAGCGTGGGACGTCATCACCGGGACTCGATTGCCTGGGGCCACGCCCCGCGACGCCAGCCGAGGGTCGGGGGACGCGAACGGAACGAGGGAGGGAAGAGGCCGGAGTATGGGGGGCCCCGCCCCCCGGGTCAACCGCCTCCCCTGATCGGCTGAAAGAGAAAGGCTGGGGCGGCGCGGCCTCCCCAGCCCCCTCATTCCCTGACGTCCCGCCTCAATGACTGAACAAATCCGGCTCATCCCAGCCGGAAAGATCAAGCAAGGCGCGCGTCGGCAAAAACTGAAAACAGCTCCACGCCAGATCGGTTCGATGCTCGCGGGCCAACAAGGCATCGAGCTTGGCCTTCAAGGCGTGCAGGTACAAAACATCGCTCGCGGCATAGGCCAACTGGTCGGCACTCAGCTCGGCGGCGCCCCAGTCGCTGGTCTGCTGTTGCTTGGACAGATCAATGCCCAGCAGGTCCTTACACAGCGACTTGAGGCCATGGCTATCGGTGCTGGTCCGGCAGAGCTTGCTGGCGATCTTGGTGCAGTAGACCGGAGCGCACAGAACGCCCAGCCAATACTGCAAGGTGGCGATGTCGAAGCGACCAAAGTGCATGATCTTGAGCACGTCCGGATCGGCCATCAGGCTACGCAGGACCGGAGCGTCCACCCCGGGCAGAATCTGCACCACATGGGCCGTGTTGTCGCCCCCCGAGAGCTGGACCACGCACAAGCGGTCGCGGGTGACGCGCAGGCCCATCGTTTCGGTATCGACGGCCACACCCTGGGGGAAGGACAAGCCGTCGGGCAGGTCGCCTCGGTGCAGGAAAATGCTGGGAGCAGCGCTCATGACACGGGGACCTCAATCACAAAGAACGGGCTGGTCAGACCCCCAACACGCCAAAACCCGCTCGCCGTGGGTCACGGGCCGGAGCGGGGGCGATAACCTATTTAAAAAAGGATTGGTGCCCAGGAGAAGACTCGAACTTCCACGGCTTTGCAGCCACAGGTACCTGAAACCTGCGCGTCTACCAATTCCGCCACCTGGGCACACCCTTGAGGCTCAAGAGCGGCCAGACCTTTTCACGTCGACTGTTTGGTGCCCAGGAGAAGACTCGAACTTCCACGGCTTTGCAGCCACAGGTACCTGAAACCTGCGCGTCTACCAATTCCGCCACCTGGGCCCATTCTTGTCATCCAAGAAACGGCCACGTAAACAAACCCGACGATGTTGGTGCCCAGGAGAAGACTCGAACTTCCACGGCTTTGCAGCCACAGGTACCTGAAACCTGCGCGTCTACCAATTCCGCCACCTGGGCAACACACGCTCCCTTGCGGGACCGGGCCACCATACCCACTTAACCTTTGCCGTTCTCACCGAGATCAGCGAAGGAGGCTGGTTTTTAGTGTCCTCGACGGCTGTCGTCAAGATCTATTTACAAGATCTCGCAAAGGCCGCGACCGCTCAAACTTGGTGCCCAGGAGAAGACTCGAACTTCCACGGCTTTGCAGCCACAGGTACCTGAAACCTGCGCGTCTACCAATTCCGCCACCTGGGCCCCGCCTTGACCGGCAAGGAACAAAAAAACAACCGCCTGCGTCGCGATGGTGCCCAGGAGAAGACTCGAACTTCCACGGCTTTGCAGCCACAGGTACCTGAAACCTGCGCGTCTACCAATTCCGCCACCTGGGCTTCCGTTGGTCTGTTAAGGACCACAGAAGCGTTGCCGTATCGCTCGGCAGGAGGCGAGCGTTTAAAGCCCCGGCGCCGCCTTGTCAAAGGAAAAAAGAGAAGGCTGGGGGAGGCGAGGCCTCCCCAGCCTTGTTTTACGCCCGCTTTCCCCAAGGATCCCCATGGGAAAACCCTTGCAGCTTCCTTGAAATTCCCCCACCTGTGACCGGGGCCGCCCCCCCAAGAAGAGCTTTCAGACGGCTTCACAGACCTTAGGCACGATCGGCACAGCAGGCACACAACAGCCCCAGGCGAGGAGAGACCCCATGAGCATGCACGGGCGCGTCGTCACGGTTTTTGGAGGAACGGGCTTCATTGGACGCCCGTTGGTCGGCGCCCTGGCGGCCCACGGGGCACGCGTCCGGGTGGCGGTGCGCGATGTTGAGCGGGTCTCCCCCCTCAAGATCTTGGGCGACCTGGGCCAGATCGCCCCCATCACCGCCTCCCTCACCCACCCCGACTCGGTGCACCGCGCCGTGGAGGGGGCCGACGCGGTGGTCAATCTCGTGGGCATCCTGAGCGAGAGCGGACGCCAGACCTTCCAGAGCGTGCACGTCGAGGGCGCACGCACTGTGGCCCGGGCGGCGGCCCAGGCTGGGGTGGGCACCTTGGTGCATATGTCGGCGTTGGGCGCTTGCGCCGACAGCCCGGCCCGCTATGCCCAGAGCAAGGCCGCCGGCGAGGCGGCGGTGCGCGAGGCGGTGCCCCAGGCCGCGATTGTGCGTCCCAGCGTGGTTTTTGGCCCCGATGACCGGTTTTTCAACCTGTTTGCCAGCTTTACCCGCTTTTCGCCGGTGCTGCCCTATTTTGACCGGGGCGGTTCCCTGGGCAGCCCGCGCTTTCAGCCGGTGTTCGTGGGCGACGTGGTCCAAGCCATTACCACCCTTGTCGAAACCCCGCGTCCGGGCGAAACCTTCGAGCTGGGCGGCCCGCAGGTGTATTCCATGCGGGAGATCATGGAACTGATCGTGCGCGAAACCCATCGGGCGACCCGGGTGATCAAGCTGCCGTTCTGGGTGGCGCAGACCCAAGCGGCTCTGCTGGGACGCCTGCCCAACCCCCTGCTGACCCCGGACCAAGTCTTGATGCTGCAAAAGGACAACGTGTTGAGCGGCGCGTGCCCGGGCCTGGAAGCGCTGGGCATTGAGCCCCAGGCGGTCGAGGCGGTGGTTCCCTCCTACCTGTCGCGCTTTCGCCCGCTCCACCGCCACGTCATCTTACGCGACACCTGAAACCTTCCAAAAAAGGAGGGGTCTGGGGAGGCGAGCCTCCCCAGCCTGTTCTTTCCCCCTACTCTGTCACGCTCCCCGACACCGAGCATGGCGGCGCCTCGGGCTCGTTCTTGGCCAGGGTCTCGCACAAGGAGGCCAAGCCGGTATCGCACGCGGTCATGATGGTTTCCAGATCCTGGCAGGAGCCATGCAAGGCTTCCAAGGCGCCGACTTGACGATCAAGAGCATCAAGCAATCCATCAACAGCAAGACGCAGGCGATCAAGAGGTTCAAGGAAACCCGAGGCCGGGCCATTGTCATTGGCCGGGGTGAAACGTAACAACTGTCCCATGAGGGCACCCCCTCTTGTTCGCCTCTTGAGAGAGGCGCGGTAAGACCACCGCCCGGATGCGTGGGTCCCTTCTGACGTGGGAGGCACTTTGCCGTTTTACCAGGGCCCTCCCGGGCTTTCTTTACCGTTGGCCGGAACAACGGCGGGCGCGGTCTTGACGCCATCCGTGGGGTGGTCGATCGTGAGCCAGAGCCACGTCTGCGTAAAGGGGGGGGAAGACGCGCGCCATGGCAAGCCAAGCCAAACCAAGCCGGGGATCGGGCGGAGCCGGCCCGGCCGGCGTCATCGTTCTGGGTCTCGGCGGTTTTATCGGAACCCAGGCCCTGATTCTTGTCGCGGCGCGGCTGGGCGGCCCCCCGGTGCCGCTGCTGGCCCTGGCGTTGCTGTTGAGCGTGATCGTAGCAACACTGACGATTGTTGCGATACAGGCTACCCGCAGAGCGCGCTCGGCGCGCCGCACCGCCGCGCGTCAGGCCCGGGCCTTGCAGATCCAAAGCCGCCTGCGCGCCCTGGCCCTGTCCGAGGTGCCCAAGCCGCTGGCGGTAACCGGCCCGGATGGCCGGCTGGTCCTGGCCAACCCGGCCTTTGCCACCTTGCCGCCGCCGTTGATTGAAGCGCTGGCCCAGATGCTGGGCACCCCCTTACAGCTTCAAGGCCCCGACGCCGCCGACGAAACCCGCACCCTGGCCTGGAGCGGCGACAACGGCGAGCTGGGGCGCGTGCGGGTGGTGCGCAAGGCGGCAGGGGGCGGCTTGATCCTCGTGACCCTTGAGGAACCCTCCCTGGCCCGAGGCGCCCCCCCCCGCTCCGAGCCCTTCGCCGCCGAACCGCCCCCGATCGACCCGCCGCAAGACGCCAACGCCGCCTTGACCAGTGCCCTGGAGGGGCTGGCGGAGCGCATCAAGGAAAGTGGCGCCGATATTCGCTCATCGGTTTTGCCCAATGTCCAATACCCTCGCGCCGCGCTAGAACGCCTGCTCCACGATCTGGTGGAAGCCGCCCTGGAGTCGGCTGTCCCCGAGCGCCCCTTGCGCATTGAAATTGATGGTCGGCTCGAGGACGGGCAAGCCCTGTTCACCTTAGAGGATAATGGCAACGGCCTGGGCAGCGGCGCCGAGGCCCTGGCCGATGACCGACGCGGCCGCCTGCTCACCGTGGAAGCCACCCCGGGCACCGGCACCCGGGTACAGCTCACCTTGCCAGCCCCTCCCTCGCGCCGGCCTGCGCCCTCTGCCGAGGAGTCGCCCTTGGGGTGATCCGGGAGAAGGCCGGGGAGCATGTCCCCCCAGCCCCCTCCTTGGCCTCACGGCGCGCAGATAAGGGTCAGGAACTCGGCCACCTGGGCCGAGAGGTGGTCCGACTGGCGACTGAGATCGCGCGATGCGGCCAACACCTGCCCGGCGCCGCCGCCGGTGTCTTGAACGCTGCGCGTGACCGCCTCGATGGCGCTGGTAACGTTGTTGGTTCCCTGAGAGGCTTCTTGGATGTTGCGCGCAATTTCCTGAGTGGCGGCGCCTTGCTCCTCGACGGCGGCGGCAATGGCCGCAGTGATCTCGCTGATCCGGCTGATGGTGGTACCGATGCCTTGAATCGCGCCGACCGCGTCCTTGGTGGCCGACTGGACGTTCTGAATTTGCGAGGAGATTTCGTCGGTCGCCCGGGCGGTCTGATTGGCGAGGTTCTTGACCTCACCGGCCACCACGGCAAACCCCTTGCCCGCCTCGCCGGCCCGCGCCGCCTCGATGGTGGCATTCAAGGCCAGCAGATTGGTCTGGCTTGCGATATTGTTGATGAGCTTGACCACCTGACCGATCTTGTCGGCGGCCTCGGCGAGGCCTTGCACCATGGTGTTGGTGCGCTGGGCTTCCTCGACGGCGGCCGTGGCGATTTGGGTGGACTGGCCCACCTGACGGCTGATCTCGTGGATGGAGGAGGTCAGTTCCTCGGTGGCGACGGCTACGGTTTCGACGTTGGCCGAGGCCAACTGGGCAGCATCGCCCACCGCCCCGGCCTCGCGTGAGGTCTGCTGGGTGCTGGCTGCCAGCCCCTCGGCGGTGTGGTGCAGGCTCATCGCCGAGCCGGCAACCACCGACACCAGCCCCGAGACGTTCTTTTCAAAGGCCTGGGCGTGGCGCTGCAAGGCTTGGCGCGCGGTTTCGCGGGTCGCCTCGACATAAACGGTCACGGCCAGTTCCATCTCCATGGCCATGGCCTTGCCTAGCGCCACAAGCACGGCCTCCAGCTTTTGCGGCTTCTTGGCAAACACCTGGGCCGCGATGCGATTCAATCCCCAGCCAAGGCGCGAGACGACCCCCGACATACCAGCGCGGCTCAACCCCGGCCGCAGCCCGGTCGATCGAGACCTTGCGGACCCCGTCGAAATACGCGCTGTCGAAACGAGCCTCCAAGAGTCCCTCCAGGAGGTGCTTTTTCATCCGCCGCTTCAACTCGTCATAGCCGGCAATGGCAAGGTAGCCTTTCGCCGCGTCGGGGAAGCGATCGACCGTTCCGTAAAGGTCATCAAGAACCGGATCGATCCGATCGGAAGCCAGCCGGCGAAACTCACGCAAGACCTGACGGTCTTCCTCGGTAATCCCCAGGTATCGAACCCGGGACTCCTGATCAATCCGTACATCCATGATGTCAGTCCTCATGATGGGCTGGCCCGGCACGATCTCCCCCCTGCGCAAGGGTGAACTCGGCCGTCTCCCGACTTAAGTCGGGTTGATGCTACCCCATTCTGACGGGCCACAGGAAGGAGGTGAACCGTGAAAGCGTAACCTTAAGCCCGGCCCGGGCCGCGTCGAGGAAGAGAGAAACAAGGGAAGGCTGGGGAGGCGCGGCCTCCCCAGGCGCCTCGGTTTTTTTCGGGGAGACGGAGAGAAAAACGCTTGCCAGAGGGGCGGGGCTGCCGTAAATAGGGCTTCCCACGCGGGTGTAGTTCAATGGTAGAACATCAGCTTCCCAAGCTGAATACGTGGGTTCGATTCCCATCACCCGCTCCAAATTTTCTCCCCTGTGAGACGACGACACCCGGTCCTCTTTAGACTCGGGTGTTTTTCCGTGTTCGGGGGGCGACCGGGGATGTCTGTTCGATGGATGTTGTGGTGACCCTCCTCACCGATCCGGCCCGCGGCGGGCTGGAGACGGCCCACCTGACGGCGGCGCGCGCGGCGCTGGAAGCGTTAGGGGGCGAAACGGTGCGCCCCGATTGGCTGGACGACGGCATCGCCGCCGACCTGCGGGTGGACGGCCTCTCGCCCGAGCAGGCGGAAGCGGCGGTGCGCCAAGCCCTGGGAGACGCGGCCCTGGACGTGGCAGCCCAACCCCTGGCCGGGCGACGCAAGGCCTTGCTGGTCGCCGACATGGACTCCACCTTGGTCACCACCGAAACCCTGGATGATTTGGCGGCCCACGCCGGCCTCAAGGAGACCATCGCCGCCATCACGGCGCGGGCGATGAACGGCGAGCTCGACTTCACCGCCGCCTTGCGCGAGCGGGTGGGCATGCTCAAGGGCCTGCCGGTAGCGGCCCTGGAGGAAACCTGGGCCCACACCCCGCTGACGCCCGGGGCCGAGGTCACGCTGAAAACCCTGGTCGCCCACGGCACCCGCTGCCTGATCGTCTCCGGGGGCTTCACCTTTTTCACGTCCCGACTGGCCGAACGCTGCGGCTTTCATGGCCACGTGGCCAATGTCTTGGGGGTGGCCGACGGAGTGCTGACCGGCACGGTGGCCGACCCAATCGTGGACCGCACCACCAAACTCACCACCCTGACGACCGAAGCGGCGCGCCTTGGCCTTGCGCTATCGGCCTGCGCCGCCATTGGCGACGGGGCGAACGACCTGCCGATGATCCAGGCGGCGGGCCTCGGGGTCGCCTTCCACGCCAAGCCGAGCGTGGCGGCGGCCGCCCGCCTGCGCATCGACCACGGCGACCTAACCGCCCTTCTTTACTTGCAGGGCTACCACCGAACCGAGTTCTCGCTCTAACCCACCCGAGGGGTCTGGGGAGGCCGCGCCTCCCCAGCCTTTTCACATCGGCCGAAACTCCAGCTTACCGCGCTGCACCACTTCCCACCCCCCCTGGGACGAACGACGCACCCGGGCCACCTCTTCCACATGGTACGACGCCGGCCACGCATACCCGGAAGGGGCCACGCACTCGAAGGCCCGAACATAGGCGGCTTTCAGGTCCTCCCCGCCCCGGCTGAGGAAGCCGTGGTAGTCGCTGCGCAGCCACCAAGGATCGGGTATCACGACCCCTGTCTCCCCATCGACCACCAAAAAGACACGCCCCCTCCCCTCTTCCCCTGGGAGCAATGCCTCCTCCCACAAGCTGACAGACCACCGCTCCCAAAGACGCGGGAGATCCGGGTCCACCACGGGGGCTCGGCCCTTCTGCTCCAGACAGGCATTGACCCAGGCGAGGGGATCGTCAAAAGACCGCAGGGGTGACGGGGGAGGATACGGAGGCTCTTGCCGCCTTGCCCGCCCCTCAGCACCGAGCAGGAGCTGGGAGACCAGACCGCGGCACCAAACAAGATAACTTTTCAGGGTCTCTAATTCCCGTACCAGATCAGAATCGCCCCCATTGGTCGAGGCACCCTCCTGGGTCATCCCCTTTCTCCTTCACCCCCCGTTTTCATCCCGCCGCCTTGAAAAACAAAAATGCGGGGCTCTGCCCCGCCCCCGCAAGGGACCAAGCCCCTTGACCCTGTTCTTTTTCCCTTGAAGGAGCGAGAGAGCTAGGAAGGCCTGCCTCCCCAGCCTCCTCTCGTTCAAGACCCTCTCCCATCCTCCCGGAAATCCCCCTGCCGCTGCAACAACTCCTCAAGACGAGACTTTAAGGTCTGAAACTCTACGTTAATATCCCTGACCAGTCCGACCACCTCTTTGTGGTCTTTTTTAAGAGATTCTTTGAGATCAATCAAATTTTGCTCGGTTTTTTTCAAGTCAACCTTAATGTCTTTCACCTCATTCTGCGCTGCCGTCCTGGCGCGATTCAGAACCAACAGCGCCCTTCCCATTCCCACCAGCACCAGACCGAGCAGCCCCCCTAAGATCCCGGGCCACCACTCTCTCCAAAAGGCGTTTTCCGAGAGAGAAGCGGGCGGGTCTTTCGTTTTTTGTAGACAAATCTCTCTATCCCCCTGAAGAGACCCAGACGCATGACGCCATGCGCTCGCATATGAAAAATATTCTTCATAAATATCGTACTGCCTAAATACGCTCATTGCTTCTTGATTAAAATTAATTTTTTCAAAACGATTATTCATTTTATTAATATTAGTTTCAATTCGTGCATTTATATTTTGGCAGTTATTATCAATATTATGCCCCGCCCCCGCAAAAGACAGGCTAGCGAACGGCATAACCAAGACCCCAGCCCAGAGCACCATCCGCCCAGCCTGCGCGGTCATCACACCCTCCGGGTCATAGGCAAGCGATAGAGATGCTCTCTCAGGGCGGTAATAAAGGGAGGTTGCACCGCTTCCACCGCCGCGGTGGAACTCCCGGAGGCCAGGACTTGGCCGCTGCGCCGGTCGTCATCGAACTCCTGATTGACAATATCGACGATCAGCTTCTTGACCTCATCCCCCGGGGAGACGGCGCACCCGAGAGGAGCCAGTAGGTTTCTCTCGAACTTTTCGAATTCTCCCAGTCTCGCGATGCGCAAGGAAGCGCCGGGGGCGGCTTGCAGGGCTTCGGTGATGGTCATCAGTTCCTTCTGGGCGAAAGGCGCCCAAAGGGCCTCCCCCATGACCAGATCCCGGGCGAATGGGACCGACGTTTCCTGGAAATCACTTTCCTGGGCCCACACAAGCCCTTGGGCCACTTCCTGTTTGGCTTCCTCGCTGAAAATGAACTCCGAGATGAGCTCTGGTTGCCACCCCAAATAGGCTTCCAGAAGAGACCTCAGCGTTCGCGATGTTTCCCGTGCACCGTCGCTGCCAAGAAAACGATGGAAGAGTAGAGAGCCCCGCCCCCCAAACAACACATTGATCCGCGTGACACCTTGCAACAAAGAATTGACTGGCGCGGGAGGATCCCCCACCAACAGTGTACTGCTTGGACGCTGAAGGCTCTTGATCACCATAAAAATATAATACAAAAGGCCTGCCGCACCGGTCAGCGAGATGGTCCGCAAGGAGGCGAGAACTGTATCCCCCGGCAACTGATCCAAGGTCCGGCGCGATGTCTGCAAATTGACGAGATCATTGATAATAGACTCGATGATGGCGAATCTCTGTGAACTAAATTCTTCCCTATTTTTGTGGGAAAAAGAAGCCAAGTCCCCCTCTTTCTCTGCAAATGACTCCAAGATACCGATGATCTTCTCATAAGCCTTGATCGCCTCCTGATCACCCAGACGGCGCGCGTCGATGCCAAGCTCGCGGATCAGGCGCTCTGGCTCCCGGCTCAAGTAATGAACCAACAGGTCCCGCCCCCCCAGTTTCAAGGAGCTGGCCCAGAGCATTGTGTCCCGACGCCAGAGGGTCACGTCGGTTGTGCGCCCTCCCACATCAAGGGTCACCACCAAATCGGTAAAGCTCCCGACATTTTTTTKGCGAAAATAGATCGCACTGGCCCAGCTCTCGGACAACACACCACGATAAGCCAGACCAAGGTCAAGATCTCGTATGGCAGTGTCGATGGCTTTTTTAAACGAACTTCGCTCACTATCCTTGAAGGCCTGGGGATAGGAGTAGCGGACTTCGATATTATCGGGAGTAAACCCTTGGTCAACCAATTCTGCGGCGACCATCAGCATGATTTGCCCCTGAAAATTACGCAAAGCGACTAAGGCGCCGCCATCTGCACGCTCCCATTTGAGGTCGAGGTACGACCTGATCTGCTGCCCCTCGCCMCCGACATTCATATTCTCCGCTCTGATGCTAGTGGCCGCTGCCACAAAATGCGGGAACGACGGAATTGTCCCCCCGCGCAACACAACAGGGTGCTGTCCGCGAAAAGCGTTCACGTTTTCATAGAACAAGGTGCGAAACGGTGCGTCTATCTTTTTGACGGGCATGTACTCCACGCCCACTTTTTCAAGCATGGAAGCGGTCGTGGGGCCCTCAACAGGCATCCACACGCGAGGACTCCACGCCTGGGCCTCGGGCGAACGGCCCTCGCGACTCACCGCCACGAAGGTGTTGGTGGTTCCCATGTCGATGCCCACGACGGCCGAGGTGTTGCGCAAGGCACGCTCGGGCATCTTTTCCGGCGGCAGAAGAAGCAAGGCGCGGTCGCTCTCCTCCCCTCCCTGGCACACCACGGCCTCGGGCGCCATGGAGCGCCGGAAGATGCCAAAGGCAAAGTCAGAGCCCCCCGCGTGAACCTCCCAGTCCATGCTGGCACTGGCCCGAGCCTCGACGCCCTCCTCAAGCTGCTTGAGCGCGGCGCTTAACCCGCCCTGACTGTTCCAGTCGAGACGAGTCAGGCAGTCCTGAAGATCGGCCGGGCTGAGCAGCGCCGAGGGCAGGGGCTGCTGGTCGCGGACCGAAGCATAGCGCATATAATGATGCTTCCAGACCCCCGTTACCTTGAAATTGGGCCAGAAATATAACGCGGGAACATCGAGGAGCCGGATATTGCCGCTGCGATAGGTCCGGCTCACGACATGGGAACGCGCTGTGCCGTCATCAGCGAGCAAGGTCAAGCTCAGGCTCACGGTGACGCCATCGCTCCCCTCGTGCAACCGAACCGCGTCACGCAGTTCCTCCGGCGAGAGCAGCAACAAGACCAACGGCGTCAAGGGCAGCAAGGCCCCCTCCAGCCCGTGGCGATGCCCAAGGCAGCGTCCGCTTTGCAGCGTGATCAAGGTCGGCCGGAACAGGTCGGCCGGGGTCAGGGGCAGATAGCCTTGGGCCAGCATGGCGGTCTTGGCGTCGCGGGCCAAGGAGGTATCCTTGAGCACCCGCTGTAGATCCTGATCCCTCCAGCAGGCCACGGCTCCGAGAGGACGTTGCAAACTGGTCGCGACCGCGGGGTCGATGAGGATCGCCCCCTTGAACGGCCCCGAGAAGCCCGAGCGTGGGGCCAAGCGCACCTCGGATCCCAACGACTGATCACGCTGGGGGACGGACAGCAGGGGAGCGTAGCTCTGCTGAGAGCCAATGTTGCCCCCGCTGTCCAGATTTTTAAACGCGATATTGCTGACATCGGAAGCACCGCCCTCGCGAGCCACCTGCGCGACCAAGTCCTGCTCGAAGGTGGACAGCGCCGCGATCAGGGCGTTGCGCACGTCTTGCGTCTGTTCCTCACCCGCGGCAAAAGCCCGCACGGCCTCTAGCAGATGCCGCACGAAGGCCAAGATGGCCCGGTGGTGGGGCAAGCGCAGATGGGGGGCAGTCACCGGGTCGAGCCACGCCCCCTTGTCGATCCAGGGAATATGTCCTTCCAGGGGCGCGAGATCCACGCTGCCCGGGCAAACTAAGGTCGTGGGGCTTACCAGGCCCACGACATGGGAGCCACACGCCAGCACCACCGGACGCTTCCACGTCATGTCCAACGCCAGCCGCTCGACGGGCAGAGTCCCCAGCAAAACCTGGGCGAACAGGCTTCCTTCGGGTGCCCCGGCGTGCCGCTCGAGATCCACTTCTTGAAACCGCACCCTAAAGTTCCCTCCCGGCACCCAGTCGGCCAGGGCCAGCAGGGTCAGCAGAGCTCGCCACTGGGTCACGGCATCTCCGTGCAACTCATTGCGGTCATCTCCCAGGGCGGCCCGGACCAGGAGAGGACGGGCCCAGCAGTCCGGGATGGAAGTGACCCGGTTCAAGCCGGAGCCGCCCGCCGCACCAACAATGTCGCGCGCGATCGTCGTCAAAAGATCAAGACCGCCCTCTTCCCACTCCCCGGCCTTTTGGGGCACCGGAAGGGTAGTCTTGGGATCCAGCGGGGGCAAAAACCGGTGAAACATGCGAGCGCTCCTTCAGACCGGGCGACGGGCAGGCCGGGGCCAGGGGCCGGCCAGGGGGATGGGACACAGCAGGAAAGACGGGACTCAACGGGTCATGAGCCCTCTCCTTGCTCACGTCCCCGCCGACGACGCGACCGTCCCTCCGATCCACAGGCCGCGTGCAAGGCATGAGCAAAGGTCCCAAGGCCCCGCGCCTGGGGATGGGGCCAAGCGGCATCGAGAGCGCCAAACATCTGGGCCATGTCGGGCCACGTGCCCCGCGCGACCAAGGTGCGAAAACCCGCCTGTTCCGCGGGGTCCATGCCCGCCTTGAGGGTCAGCAGACCATCTCTGCCGAGACGACCGTCGTGGAGGGCCTGCCCCTCGAACAGCGTGACCCGGTGCCTGCCCGTGCTTGAGGCAAAGGGACAGGTCAAGAGCCAGCGCAGGGCACGCGACGAAAACTGCTCCAGCGCTTCCACCATCTCCACAGGCGGGGAAGCTCCCTGTAGAGGCCGATCGACCAACTCCCGATACCAGGATTGGGGGAACCAGCGCTCGCGTTGCCCTGGCTTGAGAGTCGCGGCATAGACTCGGGTGATTTGCTGACAAAAGCGAGCATACTGGCCCAGAGCCTCCTCGGGCCGGTCCCCCCCAACGAAGGGGAGGTCGGCCCAGGTGATGGCATCCTTGCTGTGGGAGGAGAGAAAGCGCAGCCGCCCCTTTCCCTCGGGACCTCGCTCAAAAAAGTCGCACGCAGCGAGTCCGGCGATCAGTTCGGGGAGCAAGGGAGGATTGCACTGCTCCTCCCCCCCAACCGAATAGGTTGGCAGCGGAATGCTGGGGTTCCCCCCCACCACATACAACGTATCGAACAAGGACTGGGCCGAGGCGCTCCGCCCGTCGGCGGGGAGGTCCAAAGCCTTCATGAGGTGCACATAATAAGTCAGAGCCGCCCGGGCCTGTTCCAGGAAGTGCTCGGCGTGGGCCACCTGAGAATTGTCGGGTCTGTCGGCAGGGTCAAAGGTGAAATAGGGCAGCAGCAAAACCGCCCCCACCTGAACATTGCGATCGCCCACCTTGGCCCGCGCGGTGTGGATCAGGCGGGCCAAGGTGGGCAGGCTGGCTGCGCCGGTGCCGCCGAAAATCGAGCCGATCAGAAAAATCCGCCCCCCTTCCCCGCCCTGGGCTTGCCGGATCTGACTTTCAAGATCAATCCACAGGCCGTCAGCCTCCAGCCGACGGCTCAAAATGGCGGCGGCACCCACAGCGGGCTTGCCCCGGTAGCCCCCGGCAAACGGCACATGGCGTTCGTCATGACTGTAGAGGGTATCAAAAAGCTGGCCCAATGCGCCGGCGCTGCCGCCCATGGCTGCGGCGCGGTTGAACAGTCGCTCAAGGTTCATCGCCCCTGAATTGCCCACGGGACACCACGCAAGACTGGCTGAACGGGTCTTCAGACGGGTCTTGAACAACGGGCAGTCAGGGGGCAGCTCATGGCCTCCCTCGGCACGACGTAGCTCTGTTTGCAGTTTCTCATAATTTTTGAACGTCTCAACGGTCCGTCCCAGATTGCCGTTGGCTTCGTCCTGATCCACGAGGGCCAACCAGGCTTCGGGCGGACCCAGACCGGCCGCCGCCAAGTGGAGGAAGGCTTCGACGCTTTTCGAGCCGGATCCGCCCAGACCCAGAAGAAAGTTTTTGCTCACGCTCTGGACTCCTTAGCGCCGCTTGCGGATCAGGTGAAACAGCGCGCGCCACGAGCCGAGAGGATCTCCTGGTGCCGCCGCGCGCAGTCGGTTGGGGGTAAACAGAAAGGTCATCAGGACATGGAGACAGGCCGCGAAAAGCACAGAGAGTCCAACCCCCAGAAGGGAGAGCACGGTGCTGGGGATATCCCGGCTATCCCAGCACGCCGCAACCACGGCAAGCACCGACAAGACCACGCACACGGCAAAGCTCAGGTACCACGGGGCGCGACGTTCCACATCCCAGGGGGTCGCGGGGGGGGCAAGAAAACGTCGAAGCCCGGCCCAAACGCTAAACGTCAGGAATACCACCAGGGCCCCCCATCCCAATCCCGTCAAAAAGGCCTCCACAAGATCGCCTAGGGCCTGCTGCGCGAGAGGTAAACTGTCGGCAGAGGGCGATTGCTCAACCATCTCCCGGAACTCTGGCGAGACGTAGATCGGAAACAACAAAAAGGTGAGCTGCGGTGAAAACCCCGAGCCGTCAAACAAGGTGGCCTGACCCACTAGGGGGGTAAGACACAGCACGCCGCCCAGGGCCGCCGCGATCCTCATGATAATGCGATCAAAGCTTCCACGCATGACACCCCCCGTTAGCGACTGAGTTGACTGGTGAAGGCGAGATCAACAACGGTGCGATCTGCCCGCACCGCGTCGCTTGCCTTAAAGCGCTCGGCGGTTTCCAGAAGATCGGCAAAACTGCCGAGAAAGGAGAGGTCGATCTTGCCTGGGGGGCTCTCCCGTTCGGCCCCGCCGCCACTGGCCCAGGCCCGCATCCAGTGGCCCGTCCCATTGGTCACGCTCACGTCCTTGAGGGTCGCCGTCACCCGGGTGAGCAGGATTTTGTCGTTGATCTGACGATCCATCGTCGAAACGGCCCCCGGATACACCGACAGCCGAACCCGTCCGTCGTCCATCTGCGAGGCAGGAGGGAGCTCGACGATCAGGGGGCGCGAGAGTTTGGTCCAGCGGACGTCCTCGCACCGCGCGACCTTTTCGTTGAGAACCCAGGTGCGGGCGCTCCAGTTGCCCAGCGTTCCTTGGGTGTTCCCCTGGATGATCGGGCCCAACTCAACCTGGAAAGCTTCCTTGCTCCGCAGGCGGTCGCGCGCATCAACATTGTATAATGGCAGACCGCTCAACCAAGGCAACAGATTGCGTGCCGCCCTGATACCGCTGCTGGCCGAGGGCTCAGGCCATACACCAATGGCGACCTGATCCAGAGCAACGGCACCCTTGATCCCTCGGTGATGAACCGCCGGGCCAGTCTGCTCGCTTGGCGGGCCGAGGCGCCGTTGACCGAACCGGGGGGGCTGATTCTTGACAGCTTCCGCGACGCGCTGAAGGGACCTGGGCTATCTCGGGCCGTATGTGCCCGTGGATGCCCTGGCGGCGGCTTAAAAGAGAGGAAAGGCTGGAGAGGCGCCGGGCCTTCCCAGACCCCTCGGTCCTTTGGAGAGAAAAAAGGGGGTTGCCTCCAGGCGGGGGGTCAGGGGGGCAGACGCACTCCCGACGCCGCCTGACCTCCGCCCCTCTAGGAGAGTAAAGACGATGAGCGCGACGTATCGGGTATGTGTTGTGGTTCCCGTGGCGACCGAGGCCTATAACGAGCGGATCCTGGCGGCCTTGGCCCCGGTGATTCCTCCCGATGTGGCGGTCGAGATCCGGGCCATTGCCACCGGCACGACCAGTATCGAGTGCCGGGCCGACTGGCTGTTTAATGGTCCCGCCGTGATGAGCTTGGCCCAGACCCTGGAGCAGGAAGGCTTTGACGGCCTGTGGCTGACCGACTTTGACATGTGCGGGGTCGAGGCGGCCCGCGAGATTATCGACATCCCCATCATCGGCGGCTTTCCGCCCTCGGCCTTCACCGCGCTCGCTCTCAGTCAGCGCTTTTCGATCATTACCATCTTGGAGAGCACCCTGGCCATGCAACGCCAGCACGTGCTGACCTATGGCCAATCCGAGTCCTTTGCCTCGATCCGGGCCATCGACTGTCCGGTCGATCAGTTGGGCAACCTGGAAGTCGTCGTCGCCAAGACCCTGAATGCCGCCCTCAAGGCGATCTCTGAAGATGGAGCCCAGTCCATTTTGTTGGGCTGCACCGGGTTCGTCGATGTGGCGGCCCGGGTCTCGGTGATGATCGAGGAGACCCTGGGCGTCTATATCCCGGTGATCGATCCCAATCAGGCCGGGTTCAGTTTTCTCGTGTCGTTGGTGCGCCAGCGTCTGCGCCCCAGCCGTGCCACCTATGCCAAGATGCCGCTTCCCCAGCCGGGCGGGCCGGGCTGACCGGCGGGGACGGGAGGCCGGGGAGCGCTCCTCCGTTCAGTCCCCGGCCTCCACTTTATTGCGTCCGGCGGCCTTGGCGCGGTACAGCGCGTCGTCCGCCCGGGCCAGCAGGGCTTTTAAGGTGTCGGGGCCTTGGCTGTCTCTGAGGGCGAGGCCGATGCTCAGGGTAAGGCGGCCGTAGGGTGAGGAAGGGTGGGCCACGGCAAGGTCCCACACGCCTTGTCGGATCTTTTCGGCGAGCACCAGGGCGGCGGCCCGGTCGGTGTTGGCGGCCAACAGCACAAACTCCTCTCCGCCATAGCGCGCGGCCAGATCGCCGGGGCGCCGTGCCGCGCCCGCCAGCACGGCCGCAACCCGCTGAAGGGCTGTGTCGCCAGTGGGATGGCCGTAGTGATCATTGTAAAGCTTGAAAAAATCCACATCGAGCATCATCAAGGTCAAGGGCTGGGCGGCGCGTTCAGCCCTTGACCACTCGGCGGCGGCCACCTCATCAAAATGCCGGCGGTTGGCAATCCCGGTCAGGCCATCGGTCACCGACAGGGCTTCCAGTTTGCGGTTGGCGGCCTCCAGGGCCAAGGTACGTTCGGCCACCCGCTCCTCCAACCCCTCGGTGTTGCGTCGCAAATGGTCGGCCATGCTTTCCAGGGTGTGGGTCAGACTGACCACTTCGTGGATTGGGCTTTCCAGGGGGGGCGGGGCCTGCCAGTCGCCCTTGGCGAGCCGACGTGCCCAGCGACTGAGCGCCAGCAGGGGTTGGGCGAGGGCATGGGTCGCGAACAAGGCGAGAATGATGCCCAGGAGCCAGAGGGCGAAGGTCAGGTAGCCCACGGTGCGAAACGCCTGTTCGACCGGACCGGCCAGCCGGGCTTCCGACAAAATAATACCAAGGCGCAGGCGCGGGCCATCGGGCAAGGAGAGAGTTTGCCAATCCAGAAGATGGCTTTCCCCGTCCACGTCGAGCATCGCCGTACCCTCCGGGAGGAGGGTTTGAGCCATCCGGGTTCCGGCGGCGCGAATGTGAGGGTCGAGGCTGTGATCGACGGAGAGGCGGGCGTTGTCCTTGAGATCAAACACCTTTTCGTCGCCCGAGGTGGCGAGCAAGGCGCCTTTCTCTTCGGCTAGGAAGGCCACCCCATCCAAGCCGGCCATCTGCTCTTGCAAAAACTGGCCTAAGTGGGAAAGGGCCACGTCCGCCGTCAGAACGCCAACGAAGCGGCGATGGCTGTCATAGAGAGGAACGGACATGCCCATCCCCAGGGTATCGTAGGCGGGGGAGGAGGGAAAAACTTGGTAGCGTGCAGGGGGATACCACTTTAGACTGTTTGACTCCAGGGCCTGCGTGTACCAAGGCCGATGGCGTGGGTCGAAAGAGGCGGATCCCTCGGCGACCAGATTGCCGCGTCGATTGAGGTCGTCAACCCGATACACCTGCACTTGATTGTCTTCTCCCCGTCGCTCCATCAGGCGCAAGCTGCGATCCGATCCCTGGGGCGGTCGGCTGGCCGCAAGGTATTCCCCTTGCGGGGTTCCAAGAGACAAGAAGGTAAGGAAAGGCTGCTGGCGGACCTGCAATACCAAAAAGCGGGCGAGGGCTTCCGGGTCGTCGGGATTCATGAGCTGGGCCCGGATGATCTCGGCGTTCAGGCTGGCCACTCGCCGTGGGACGTCAAAAAAAGCCGAGATCTTGTCGCGCAGCTGTCCCCCGAGTTCATTGACCTGTCGTTGCTCCAAAAGGATCGCGGCATGGCGCGAGGCCGAGTACGACAGCCAGCCGGCAAGCCCCACCAAGAGAGGAACCGGGATCAAGGCCACCATCAACAACAAGGTCCGCAGCGACATCCCCTGAGCCCCCTTCCAGGCAGGGTCAGGGGGGGCCAAGTCGATGACCCCCCGCCGCCAGAGAAAGAGCAGAAGACTCCCCAAGGTCAGGCTGACGCCCAGTCCGCGCACTAGCCAAGCCCGCGATCTAACAGACTCCATGGGAATGCGAGGCGTGGCCGCCAGTTCCCAAGACGTGTCCGCCACGGGAAACAAGACGGTCGCATGATGTCGCTCAAACAGGGCTTGGTTCCCCACAAGGGTACGGATCACCCCATCGGAACGACGGTTGCGGATGGCCAGATGAAAAGACGAGGTGTTGGTGTTCAAGCCCGTATCGGCTAGCAGACCTTCCAGGTCCACGCCCATCGCCACGTGGCCCCAGGCGCTGTCGTTCCCCTCGGGGTCGTAGACCGGGGTGCGCACGATCAAGCCCAGTCTCTCCGTTTGGAGCAACTGGACCGGGGCGTCACTGACGGTGTCGCCCGCTTGCATGGCCCGGTTGATCCCGCCCATGAACTCCGGGTGCAGGCCGTAATCGAGACCAATCAGAGGCTCGTTCCCGAGCTCGGGGGAGACGAAGATGATCTTGAGCTGGCGCGCGACCACCACACTGACCAAGCGAGGGTGGGCCGCCGTGGCCGCCTGGGCCAGACGAGGCAAGGCCGAGAGGCCTTCTGGCAACGTGCGGGCGATCTGGCGATTTTGCGCCACGATCTTGTCCAGGGCGTCGCTCAGGCGTTGGCCCGCCTGGGTCAGAGCCTCTTGGACCTCAGCCAAGTGGGCGCGTTCCAGACGGTACCGGTCTTGCTGTTCAAGACCCGCTGTCAGGCCGAGCCCGGCCAGGAGAAGCATAACGGCCAGCAGGAGATTGGCTCTCACAATCGCCCTCCTCCCTTTGAAGGGCCCTGGCCCCTTCCTCGAAGGGAGAGGGTGAATGTTTGATTGGCCGTCCCCATCCGCGTCCCCTGACGGTCCCCAAGATCCGCAGCCTGGGTCTCGCGTCATGACCTTGTGGAACAGGGTGTAAAAAACACCCCTCCCGCCAACGGTAGGAGGAGGTCAAGACGCGGTCAATGGGGGAGAGGGAGAATGGTCTTTTTGGTGGGCCCGGCAGGACTCGAACCTGCAACCAGACGGTTATGAGCCGCCGGCTCTGACCATTGAGCTACAGGCCCGCCCAAAAGAGGAACACTCTCTAGCCGATCGCGTTGGACCGCGCAAGGGGAAAGAGGGCTTAATAAACAAGGAATCTGGGGAGGCCGCGCCTCCCCAGCCTTCTTTTTTTCCTCGCAAACGCCCCAGCGTTCGAGGGCTCAGTTATCCAAAAAGCTGCGCAGCTTGCGCGAGCGCGACGGATGCTTGAGCTTGCGCAGGGCCTTCGCCTCGATTTGCCGGATACGCTCGCGGGTCACACTGAACTGTTGGCCCACTTCTTCCAAGGTGTGGTCGGTGTTCATGCCAATGCCAAAACGCATGCGCAACACCCGCTCCTCGCGCGGGGTCAGGCTGGCCAGCACCCGGGTGCAGGTTTCGCGCAGGTTGGCATTGATGGCGGCGTCAAGCGGTTGGATCGCGTTCTTGTCTTCGATGAAGTCGCCGAGGTGGCTGTCTTCCTCGTCGCCAATGGGGGTTTCGAGGCTGATCGGCTCCTTGGCGATCTTGAGAACCTTGCGCACCTTCTCCAGGGGCATCTGGAGCTTTTCCGCCAGTTCCTCCGGCGTGGGCTCGCGACCGATTTCGTGCAGCATCTGGCGCGAGGTGCGCACCAGCTTGTTGATCGTTTCGATCATGTGCACGGGAATGCGGATGGTACGCGCCTGATCGGCGATCGAGCGGGTGATGGCTTGGCGGATCCACCACGTGGCATAGGTCGAGAACTTGTACCCGCGCCGGTACTCGAACTTGTCCACCGCCTTCATCAGGCCAATGTTGCCTTCCTGGATTAGGTCGAGGAACTGAAGGCCTCTGTTCGTATACTTCTTGGCGATCGAGATCACGAGGCGCAAATTGGCCTCGATCATTTCCTTTTTGGCCCGGCTGGCCTCGCGCTCGCCTTTTTGGACCGTCGAGACAATCCGCCGGAATTCAGGGATCGGCAGGGAGGAGTGCTCGGAGACCTCGGAGATGGTGGCGCGGATATCAGCCACGTCGCTTGCGTAGCGGGTCGTGAACTCCCGCCAGCCTTTGCCGGGCAGACGGGCCACGTCGTCGATCCAGGTGGGGTCCATCTCGCGACCGATGTAGCGGTCCAGGAACTCCTGGCGCTTGATGCGCGCGCGCTCGGCCAAGCGCAGCAACTTGCCTTCCTGGACCATCAACTGCTTGTTTAAGGCGTTGAGCTGCTCCACCAGTTGTTCGATGCGGGCGTTGTTGAGATGGATTTCCTCCATCATCGTCACCAGCTCGGACTTCAGCTTTTCGTATTTGCGCTCGACGGTGGCCGGCGGATCTTCGCCTTTGAGCAGAGCGGAGAGGCGCTGCTCCTGGACCTTTTTCATTTTGCCGTAGGTGGTGGCAATGCCCTCGAAGGTCTCCAGGACCCGGGGCAACAGCTCCTGTTCCATCGCGGCGAGCGAGACGTTGGTTTCGCCATCTTCCTCGCCCGGCTCGCCCTCGCCCTCGCCCAGCGGCTCAACGCTGACGCTTTCTTCTTCCTCTTCATCCGCGGTGGCGCCTTCGGCCGGGGGCGCCCCGTCCTTGGCCGGGGGGCGCAGGGCCAGCGGTGGCAGGGGCAGGTCCTCGGGCGTCTCGCCCTCGGGTTCGACACCCTCCTCGGCCAGGGCGTCGGCGGCGGCCGGATCCAAGGCGACGGCCCCGGCGCCGTAGGTCGCGTCGAGGTCAATGATGTCGCGCAGCAGCATGCGGCCTTCGACCAGGGCATCATGCCACTGGAGAACAGCGCGGATGGTTAGGGGGCTTTCGCAGATGCCCCCGATCATCATTTCGCGCCCGGCCTCAATGCGCTTGGCGATGGCAATTTCGCCCTCGCGCGAGAGGAGTTCCACCGAGCCCATTTCACGCAAGTACATACGCACCGGGTCGTCGGTGCGACCGATGTCGTCCTCGCTGATATTGCCCGAGGCGCTCATCTCGCGGCTGTCGTCGTCGTCGCCGGTGGTGACCGCCGACGAAGCCTCGCCCTCTTCGTCATCCTCGACCAGATTGATGCCCATGTCCGAGAGCATGGCCATGGTATCTTCGATCTGTTCTGATGACACGTCATCAGGCGGAAGGGCGCCGTTCAGTTCATCATAGGTGATGTAGCCCCGGTCCTTGCCGCGGGACACCAGCTTCTTGACCGCGGCATTCATCGAATCCAGCAGGGGTCCGTCGCCGCCCTCTTCCTGGGGGGTGGTCGCTTCCGCCGTGCTGCCCGCTTTGCTCGCCATACGGTTGTCCATCCTTCGCCCGTTACGGCGGCTGTCCTGCCGCCAGAATTCTCGAACCCGCCATCGGTCCGACCGCTTCGCGTCCTGCTTATCCCGAGGACGCTGCCGACCCGGTGTCGGAAGAGCCCCCCCCCTTCTGCCCAGGGATCCTGCTCCTTGACGGCCAGCAGGTGATCCAGGGCATCCTGGGTCATGGTCTCTTTCAGCCGCTGGCCGGCGCGGCGTGAGTCTTCGCGCAGATCCTCCCGACGGTGGATCTCATATGTATGGTCCCAGCCGGCCCGGACCAAGGCCGGGTCGGTCATCTCTCGTGCAAAGCCGGCATGCACGAACAAGCCAGGACGGGCCAGCGCCGCCAGGGAAGCCGCGAAGCCTTGGGTGGTCAACTGATCGTGTAGCGCCTGCCTGTCAAGGGCTTTTCCCGACGATAGGCTCATTACGATCTCCTGGCGTAGCCTGTCAAGGGTCGGGTCAAGGAAGATCATGGTGCCGAGGCGCTCGCCCACGTGATCGAACAACCAGGGATGAAAAAGCACGGTTGCGACCAGGGCCTCCTCGCGCAGGCGGGCCGGTGACGGGGGCGGGGGCAGGGGAGGGGCTCCTCCTTGCGAGTTCCCCCCCCGGACCGGACGCCTGCCCTGTCCAGACAGGCTCCGCGCGAATTGGCCCTGAGCGGCGTTGGAGGGGCGGGCCACCGCGCGGGTTTGCTCGCGGACCAAGGTCCAAAAGCGCTCGCGTAGCGCGTTGCGAAAGTGATGGTGCACCGTGCGGTCGGTGATGCCATCCACAAAGGCGTCCACGGCAGACTCCAGGGCGGCCCGGCCCTCGGGGGTGTCGAGACGTGCGCCGAGTGCCAGCAGGCGCCACGCCATTTCCGAGAGCGGCAGGGCTGCGTCGAGAATCCGGCCCATCGTCTCGGGGCCGCCGTCGCGCGCCAGATCGTCAGGATCCCGCCCGGGCGGCAGCAAGGCAAAGCGCAAGGACCGCTGAGGTGTCAGGAGCGGCAAGGCCCGTTCCAGGGCCCGGCCCGCCGCCCGTTGTCCCGCCGCATCGCCATCGAAGCACAAGATGGGGGCGGGGGTGGTGGTCCACAGGGTCTCCATCTGGCCCTCCGTCAGGGCTGTGCCCAGCGGCGCCACCGCATGGCCGAAGCCGATCCGGGTGAGGGCGATCACATCCATGTAGCCCTCGGCCACCACCAAGGTCCCGGCCGAGCGGGCGGCCTCGCGGGCCAGGGGCAGGTTGTAGAGGGTCCGTCCCTTGTGGAAGAGGGCGGTTTCGGGCGAATTCAGATACTTGGGTTGACCCTCGCCCAAAAGGCGCGCGCCAAAGGCCACCACCCGCCCGGCCGGATCGGTGATGGGAAAGGTCACGCGGTTGCGGAAGGTGTCGTAAGGGGCCCGTCCATCCTGGGGCCGGCTGGCCAAGCCCAGGTCAAGCAGCATGCCCTCGCTCACCCCCTGGGCCAGCAGATGGGCGCGCAGGGCGTTGCCGGCCGGCGCATAGCCCAGGCGAAAGCGCTCGATCAGGGCGTCATCCAGGCCCCGTGCCCGCAGATAGGCGAGGCCGGTTTTGCCCTCTGGGCCTCGTAAGGCCCGCTGAAAGAACACGCAGGCCTGCTCCATGATCTCGCGTGACGAGGCGCTTCGCTTCGCTCTGTCGCGCTCGCGCGGGGTTTCCTGGGGCAGGTCCAGCCCGGCCTCGGCGGCCAGACGTTCCACCGCTTCGCGAAACGGCAGGTTGGCCGCGCGCATCTCAAAGCCGATGACATCGCCATGGGCGCCACAGCCGAAACAGTGGAAAAACCCCTTTTCGTCATTCACGGTGAACGAGGGGGTTTTTTCGTTATGAAACGGACAAAGACCGTGAAACTCGCGCCCTTTGCGGATCAGGCGGACGCGCCGCCCCACCACCACCGACAACGTCAGACGCGTGCGCAGCTCATCCAGAAAGCCTTCGGACCAGCTCATGATTCGGAGTATCCCCTGGGGCGCGGGTCAGGGGCGCCCCCGTTTATTATACGCGGCCTCCTTGAAAAAAACGGATATCCCCGAAAGAAAGACCTGGGCTCTGCCCTGACCCGCAGAGGGGCTCGKGCCTTGGATCCCCTTGAAAGAAAAGGGGGCGGGGGCCCGTGTGAGGCGGGGGGCGCGGTCTTTCGCTTTTCAAGGCGACGGGGCTGTCTTGAAAGGTCTGGGGGGCATCCCTCCCCAGACCGGCTGGACCTCAAGAAGACAGGCGAGCCTTGGCCACGGCGCCGGCGCGGGCAAAGTCCATGGAGCCGGCGAAGCGCTCCTTGAGGGTGGCCATGACGCGGCCCATGTCCTTGAGCCCCTGGGCCCCCAACTCGCTCATGACGGCCAGCACGGCGGCCTCGGTGTCGGCCTCGCCCATCTGGGCGGGCAAAAAGCGCTCGATGACCTGGATTTCCTCTTGCTCTTGCTGGGCCAGTTCCAGCCGTCCGCCCTGTTCGTACAAGGTGATGCTCTCGCGGCGCTGCTTGACCATGGCTTGGAGCATGCTCAAAATCTCGTCGTCGTCGATCCCGTCGGGCTGTCCCTTGCCCCGGGCCGCGATATCCCGGTCCTTGAGCGCGGCGATAATCAGACGCACCGTGGACAGGGCCCGCTGGTCCTTCTGGCGCAAGGCTTCTTTCATGGCCTCGTTGAGGGTGGTTCGCAACATGGATCAACTCCTGGGATCTCTTGGGAAGGAGGCGTGCCCGCAAAAGGACGTCTCCGTCCGGGGAGGGTAGCCCAGGGGGGCGCCGGGCGTAAAGTCCCCTCGTCGAAGATAGCTCTTTGAATAACAAGGTCTTTCCAAATGACGGCGGCCTTGACTTCTGACGAGCCATCGCGTAGAACCCGCCCCGGTCCACAGGTTCGGCGCAGTGGACGGTCCGATGCCGCCCTCATGCTGGGCGCGCGGGGGCCTGCCCTCACTTCAGGTCCCAGCCCAGGGAACGCGGCGTCCGAGCGCTGGCGCGGTGGGGCGGGAGGCGCCTCAAGATCCGGGAAAGATACATCATGAGCTCCCCCCTGCCCACGCCCCATCCTTCCGGCGCGACCGCCGTTCTTGCCCTGGCCGACGGGTCCTTGTACTGGGGCCGTGGCGCCGGCGCCGAGGGCGACGTCGTGGGCGAGGTGTGCTTCAACACCGCCATGACCGGCTATCAGGAAGTCCTGACCGATCCCTCGTATGCCGGGCAGATCATCACGTTCTGCTTCCCCCATATCGGCAACGTCGGCACCAACCCCGAGGACATCGAGGGCACCGTGCCCGCCGCCCGGGGCTGCATTTTGCGTGCCGACATCACCGAGCCGGCCAACTGGCGGGCCACCCAGTCTCTGGATGCTTGGTTGAAGGCTCGCGGCCTCGTCGCGCTCACCGGGATTGACACCCGGCGCCTGACCCGGCGCATCCGGGCCCAGGGCGCGCCCTCGGGCGTGCTTGCCTACCATTCCGACGGCCTCTTTGATCTGGACGCCCTGGTCGCCAAGGCGGCCGCATGGCCCGGGCTCAAGGGCATGGATCTGGCCCGCGAGGTCTCCTGCACCCAGTCCTATGCCTGGAGCGAGACGCTGTGGGATCTCCAAAGCGGCTATGGCCGGCTGGAAAACCCCCGGTTTCATGTCGTGGCCATGGATTTTGGCGCCAAGCGCAACATCTTGCGTAATCTGGCGACGCTCGGCTGCGCCGTGACCGTGGTGCCGTCCACCACCCCCGCCGAGGACATCTTGCGGCTCAATCCCGATGGCGTGTTCTTGTCGAACGGCCCTGGGGATCCGGCCGCCACCGGCATCTCTGTGGTGCCCGAAATCCAAAAGCTGATCGCGAGCGGCAAGCCCCTGTTTGGCATCTGCCTTGGCCATCAAATGCTGGCCCTCGCCCTGGGCGCCACCACCTACAAGATGGACACCGGCCATCGCGGCGCCAACCATCCGGTGAAGGACCACACCACGGGCAAGGTGGAGATCACCTCCATGAACCATGGCTTCGCCGTGGATCGCGCCAGCCTGCCCCCCGGCGTCACCGAGACCCACACCAGCTTGTTCGACGGCGTGCTGGAGGGTCTCGCGGTGGACGGCAAGCCGGTGTTCTCGGTCCAGTACCACCCGGAGGCCTCGCCCGGTCCCCAGGACAGCCACTACCTGTTCCAGCGCTTCGTCGATCTCATGGCCGCCCGGCCCGCCTGAGATCCACCACGCCGTTCCCCCCGGCGCTGCGAAGGACGCCGCGCGCGACCCAAGGGAAAAGTTATGCCCAGACGCACGGACATTAAGAGCATTCTCATCGTTGGCGCCGGCCCCATCGTGATCGGCCAGGCCTGCGAGTTCGACTATTCCGGAGCCCAGGCCTGCAAGGCGCTGCGGGCCGAGGGCTACCGGGTCATCCTGGTGAACTCCAATCCGGCCACCATCATGACCGACCCGGAAACGGCCGATGCCACCTACATCGAGCCGATCACCCCGGAGATGGTCGAGGCCATCATCGCCCGCGAGCGGCCCGATGCCCTGCTGCCCACCATGGGCGGCCAGACGGCGCTCAACACCGCCATGGCCCTGGCCGAGCGCGGCACCCTGGAGCGCTATGGCGTCGAGATGATCGCCGCGCGCAAGGACGTGATCGCCAAGGCCGAGGACCGCTTGCTGTTCCGCGAGGCCATGAAGCGCATCGGCCTTGATTGTCCGCGCAGCGCCCTGGTCAACACCGTTGAGGAAGCCCAGGCGGCCCTGGAGGAAATCGGTCTGCCGGTCATCATCCGTCCCAGCTTTACCTTGGGCGGGCAGGGCGGCGGCTTGGCGTTCAACCGTGCCGAGTACGACCAGATCATTGCTAGCGGCCTCGCCGCCTCGCCGATTCGTCAGGTGCTGGTCGAGGAAAGTGTGCTGGGCTGGAAGGAATACGAGATGGAGGTGGTCCGCGACCGCGCGGACAACTGCATCATCGTCTGTTCCATCGAAAACGTCGATCCCATGGGCGTGCACACCGGCGACTCCATCACCGTTGCCCCGGCCCTGACCCTGACCGACAAAGAATACCAGATCATGCGCGACGCCTCGATCGCCTGCCTGCGCGAGATCGGCGTCGAGACCGGCGGCTCCAACGTCCAGTTTGCCGTCAACCCGGCCGACGGACGGCTGGTGGTCATCGAAATGAACCCGCGCGTGTCGCGCTCGTCGGCCCTGGCCTCCAAGGCCACCGGCTTCCCGATTGCCAAGGTGGCGGCCAAGCTGGCGGTGGGCTACACCCTGGACGAGCTGACCAACGACATCACCGGTGTGACCCCGGCCAGCTTCGAGCCGACCATCGACTACGTGGTCACCAAGCTGCCGCGCTTTACCTTCGAGAAGTTCCCCGATACCGAGCCCTTGCTCAACTCGTCCATGAAGTCGGTGGGCGAGGCGATGGCTATTGGCCGCACCTTTGCCGAAAGCCTGCAAAAGGGCCTGCGCTCGCTCGACATCGGCCTGACCGGTCTTGATGAAATCGATATCCCGGGCTCGGACGGTCCCGACGGCAAGGACGCCATCCGCGCCGCCTTGTCCAAGCCCCGGCCCGACCGCCTGCTGGTCATCGCTCAGGCCCTGCGCCAGGGCTTTAGCATCGAGGATGTGGGCGCCGTTTGTCATTATGACCCCTGGTTCCTGGCCCGCCTCAAGGAAATCATCGACGAGGAAGCCCGGCTGCGTGCCGAGGGCCTGCCGACCGATGCCGTGGGCCTGCTGCGCGTCAAGAAGATGGGCTTCTCCGATGCCCGTCTGGCGACCCTGACCGGCAAGTCCCTGACCGAGGTCTCGTTCCGCCGTCAGGTGCTCAATGTCCACCCGGTGTTCAAGCGGATCGACACCTGCGCCGCCGAGTTTGCCTCGCGCACGCCCTACCTCTATTCGTGCTACGAGGGCGATGGCGTGACCCCGGCCGAATGCGAGGCCGAGGTGTCCGAGCGCGACAAGGTCATCATCCTGGGCGGCGGTCCCAACCGCATCGGCCAGGGCATCGAGTTCGACTATTGCTGTGTCCATGCCGCCTACGCCCTCTCCGAGGCCGGGTTTGAGACCATCATGGTCAACTGCAACCCGGAGACGGTCTCGACCGACTACGACACCTCAGATCGCCTGTACTTCGAGCCGCTGACCCCCGAAGATGTGATTGAGTTGGCGCGCAAGGAGCAGGAAAAGGGCCGGCTGCTTGGCTGCATCGTCCAGTACGGCGGCCAGACCCCGCTCAAGCTGGCCCACCATCTGGAAAAGGCCGGCATCCCCGTGCTCGGCACCTCGCCCGACGCCATTGATCTGGCCGAGGACCGCGAGCGCTTCCAGAAGTTGATTGTCGATCTCAAGTTGCGCCAACCCCGCAACGGTGTGGCGATCTCGGTCGAGCAGGCGCGCGGCGTGGCCGCCCAAATCGGCTACCCCGTGGTGATTCGTCCCTCCAACGTTCTGGGCGGGCGGGCCATGCAGATCGTCCATGACGAGTCCCGGCTTAACGCCTACATGGGCGAGGCGGTCAAGGTCTCGGGGACCCAACCCGTGCTCATCGACGGCTATCTGGCCGGGGCCATTGAGGTGGACGTGGACGCCATCGCCGATGGCGAGACCACCTACATCGCCGGCATCATGCAGCACATCGAGGAAGCCGGCATCCATTCCGGCGACTCGGCGTGCTCCTTGCCGCCGTATTCGCTCAGTCCGGCCCTGATCACCGAGCTGTCCCGCCAGACCGAAGAACTGGCCCGGGCCCTTAAGGTGCGCGGCTTGATGAATGTCCAGTACGCCATCAAAGGCGATGACATCTACCTGCTGGAGGTCAATCCCCGCGCCAGCCGCACCGTGCCCTTCGTCGCCAAGGCGACCGGGGTGCCGGTTGCCAAGATCGCCGCGCGCGTCATGGCCGGCGAGCGCTTGGCCGACTTCAAGCTCACGCCGCCGGTGTTCAACCACGTGGCGGTGAAGGAAGCGGTGTTCCCGTTTGCCCGCTTCCCCGGCGTGGACATTGTCCTGGGGCCGGAGATGAAGTCCACCGGCGAAGTCATGGGCATCGACACCACCTTTGCCCGCGCCTACGCCAAGTCTCAGCTCGGGGCCGGGGTGGCCCTGCCCACCACCGGCAACGCCTTCCTGAGCGTGCGCGACGCCGACAAGGCCCTGGTCGTTGAAACCGCCTGCGCCTTGAAGGCCCTGGGCTTTGGCATCGTCGCCACCCGCGGCACCGCCACCTTGCTGCACGCGGCCGGCCTTGAGGTGCGCGTCGTCAACAAGGTGCTGGAAGGCCGTCCGCATTGCGTGGACGCCATGTTGAGCGGCGACATCCAGCTTGTGGTTAACACCACCGAAGGGGTTCAGTCGCAAAAGGATAGCTTCGACATCCGGCATACGGCCCTGATGCGGAATATCCCTCACTACACCACCTTGGCGGGAGCCGATGCCGCGGTGAAAGCCATGGCCGCCATCCGCCAGGGACAGCTTGAAGTGGCGCCGTTGCAGGAATATTTTGGAAAGCCTTGATCCCGTATCATCGGGGTCCGGCTGAGGCCGTTCAGGGAGTGGTCAGGCGTCGGTTGGGGTCCGCCCAGGAGGAGAGGGCGGGGCCGGCCGGCGATTGGCTTTTTCAGGCTGGCGTTCCTGAGGAGAACAGGAGGGCCAGCGTATCAGGTGGAAGGCGAGGGTTCCTCATCAATGGAAAAAATTCCCATGACCCCGGCTGGGCTGGCCCGCCTGGAGGAAGAGCTGAAGGTTCTGAAGTCGGTGGAGCGCCCGGCCGTCATCGCGGCGATCAGCGAAGCCCGCGAGCATGGAGACCTGTCGGAAAACGCCGAATACCATGCCGCGCGCGAACGCCAGAGCTTTATCGAGGGCCGCATTAAGGAACTCGAAGACGTCATCAGCCGCGCCGAGCCCATCGACATTACCAAAATGAGCGGCAGCACCGTTCGCTTCGGGGCCACCGTCACCGTGGCCGACGACGACACCGACGAGGAAATGACCTATCAAATCGTCGGCGCTCACGAAGCCGACCTGAAGGCCGGCCGCATCAGCGTCCACTCGCCCATCGCCAAGGCCCTCATCGGCAAAAACCTGGGCGACTCCATCGAAGTCCGCGCCCCCGGGGGCTCGAAGTTCTACGAAGTGATCGACGTCAAGTTCGGCTAAGGTCTCGGCGACGCCGGGCTGTTAGAGGCAGGCTGGGGAGGCGGGGCCTCCCCAGACCCCTCCAATCCTGGGGCTTCCCTCGACGCGAAGGACCAGGGACCGTGGGGTCTGGGGAGGCCCGCCTCCCCAGCCTTCTCTTCCTCCCCGGGCGTAAATTGGAGGAGGGCAGCCCGCACCCCCCAAAAAAGTCCTTGCACCAGCCCTCAGAACACCGTAAAAACCCCACCTCGCACACGCCGCTGTCCCCATCGTCTAGCGGTCCAGGACGTCAGCCTCTCACGCTGAAAACAGGGGTTCGATTCCCCTTGGGGACGCCAATTCACCAAAAGCCCGGCTTCGGCCGGGCTTTTGGCGTTTCGGGAGATGGCGAGGCGGTTGTCATGGGGGCAGGGGGCTTGTAGCGTCGCGAAGGGCGAATTCAAGGAAGAAGGCGTCATGGCGGGGCGGAAGGATCATCCCCTGGTGCTCGCGGTGCTCGACACCAATGAGCAATCGCGCCAGTTCATGGTGGCGTTGCTCGAAGGGTTGGAAATGGGCGAGGTGGTGGCGTTAGCCACGCCCGAGGCCTGCCTGGAGTGGTTGGCGGCGGGGCATCGGCCCGATGTCTTGTTGATCGACATGGCCTTGGTGCCGATGTCGGGGGTCGCCTTTACCCGCTATCTGCGGCATGTGGTGGGGGGACGGGCGGCTTATCTGCCGGTGATTTTGACCGGCCAGCGGGCCGATCGCGATGCCCTGGCCGAGGCTCGCAATGCCGGGGTGAACGAGTTTATCGCCAAGCCCATCAGTGCGGCGGGGTTGGCGGCGCGCTTGCATGCCGTGTTGGAGGCGCCGCGGCCTATGGTGCGCACCGGGGATTACTTCGGGCCCGATCGAAGGCGGCGGCAGGTGTCCTTTTCTGGTGGTGACCGGCGGGGCTCGGGGCACGAGGAGGTTTAAGGCTCAAGCAGGGAAGGAAGGCTGGGGAGGCGGGCCTCCCCCAGGCCCCTCCTTTCCTTTGGGCCCGGGTCCTAGCCTCCTCGCGATTCTCAAAGTTATTTTTATGCATACCTCTAAAACAATCAATTTTTCCTTATGGGCTCCCTGACATAGAATAGGGGCATTCGAACCCAGGAGGACCCCCCATGGACCAGTCGGCCCGCTATGTGAATCTCGACCTCAAGGAAGATGCCCTGATCGCCGGGGGGCAGCATGTGCTGTGCGCCTACATCATGCGGCCCAAGGCGGGATACGGCTTTGTCGAGACGGCGGCCCATTTTGCGGCGGAAAGCTCGACGGGCACCAATGTCGAGGTGTGCACGACCGACGACTTTACCAAGGGCGTGGATGCGTTGGTGTACGAGGTGGACGAAGCCTCGGAGTTGATGAAGATCGCCTATCCTATCGACCTGTTCGACCGGAACATCACCGATGGCAAGGCGATGATCGCCTCGTTCCTGACTCTGACCATTGGTAACAACCAGGGCATGGGCGATGTTGAATACGCCAAGATGCACGATTTTTATGTGCCCCCGGCCTACCTGAGCCTGTTTGATGGCCCGTCGGTGAACATCGGCGCCTTGTGGAAGGTGCTGGGCCGTCCCGAGGTCAATGGCGGTCTGGTGGTTGGCACCATCATTAAGCCGAAGCTGGGCTTGCGGCCTCAGCCCTTTGCGGCGGCGTGTGAGGCGTTTTGGCGCGGTGGCGACTTCATCAAGAACGACGAGCCCCAGGGCAACCAGCCCTTCGCGCCGTTCAAGGAGACCATCCGTCTGGTCGCCGATGCCATGGCCCGGGTGCAGGATGAAACCGGTCAGGCCAAGCTGTTCTCG
Organism: Pararhodospirillum photometricum DSM 122; assembly: GCF_000284415.1. Lineage (NCBI taxonomy): Bacteria > Pseudomonadati > Pseudomonadota > Alphaproteobacteria > Rhodospirillales > Rhodospirillaceae > Pararhodospirillum > Pararhodospirillum photometricum. Next base: position 3,803,855 of record NC_017059.1, on the reverse strand, counting down.
GCCAACATCACGGCCGATGATCCGTTCGAGATCATCGCGCGCGGCGAGTATGTGCTGGAGACCTTTGGTGCCAACGCCGGCCATGTGGCCTTGCTGGTCGATGGCTACGTGGCCGGTCCCACGGCGGTGACCACGGCGCGTCGGCGCTTTCCCAACACCTTCTTGCACTATCATCGCGCCGGCCATGGCGCCGTGACCTCGCCCCAGTCCAAGCGCGGCTACACCGCCTTTGTGTTGAGCAAGATGGCCCGTTTGCAAGGCGCGAGCGGCATTCACACCGGGACCATGGGCTTTGGCAAGATGGAGGGCGATCCCTCCGACCGCGCCATGGCGTTCATGCTGGAGCAAGACGTGGCCCAGGGCCCCTATTACAAGCAGGCCTGGGATGGCATGAAGGCCTGTACGCCGATCATCAGCGGCGGCATGAATGCGATCCGTTTGCCGGGTTTCTTCGCCAACCTGGGCCACGCCAACGTGATCCAGACCTCCGGCGGCGGTTGCTTTGGCCACCTCGACGGCCCGGCGGCTGGGGCGCGTTCGCTGCGTCAGGCCTGGGAAGCGTGGAGCCAGGGCGTTGATCTGGTGACCTACGCCAAGGAGCATCGCGAACTGGCGCGCGCCTTGGAGTCCTTCCAGGCCGATGCCAATGCGCGCTATCCGGGTTGGCAGGCCGCGCTTGGGCTCTAAACCAAGCAGGCTGGGGAGGGTGGGGCTCCCCAGCCTCCTCAAGTCGGGGCTGGCCACGTCTTGAGGGCGTGGTGGCCGGCCGGGCTCAGGGTATAGACGCCGCGCTCGATGCGCTCGAACCAGCCGTAGACATTGGCCTGGAGGATCTTGGCAGCCTGCGGCGCCTGGGCCTTGAGGTCGCGCGGGCGGCTGGGACCATTAACCAAGCCGGAGGCAACGACCAGGGCTTGCTGGCGGTAGGCCGTCATTTGCGGTTGGCGCCCGCGCGTGCCGCCGACCATCGGGTCGCCCTGGCGGCGGCGGAACTCCTCGACAAGGCGGGCCCGCTTTTTAAGGTTGGGCCGGGGGTGGTAGGGCGCGGGCTCACACAGGATATCGACCCGATCCGTAAGGGATACACCCAGCAGGCCGAGGCCAAGCAAGCGGCAGAGCTTAATCACCCGGGGGTCGCGTTCGCGGCCCCGGCCGGTTTTGGAGGCTCTCACCGCCAGCCAGACCTCGTCACAGGCGCTCCATCGCTCCACGGCCTGCAAGACCAGCTCTAGGGTGAAGCTCTGCTTCAATTCGCCGATGACCACAAGCTCTGGCTGGCCGTCCTTGAGCGCCACGAGGTCGCAGCCCCGTACCTCCCCTTTGACCGTGAAGCCCAGGGTTTCGAGAGTGCGTTTGACGGGGGCGTAGAGGTCAGTTTCCAAACAACGGGACTCCCGAACAGGGGGCGGAGGGGTCTGGGGAGGCCGCAGCCTCCCCAGCCTTCTCCTTTTTTTCCCTCCCCAATGTCACCCCTCTTGCCAGCCCCGGCTCCCGCTTGTACAAAACCGGCCGTGCATCAAGAGTTGGGGCGACGCCCAACGCCAACCTGCCTTCCGGGCAAGGTGGAGCTTCCGTAAGGAAGGATGTGGCCGCTCCGGCAAGTATACGGAATTAAGCCACGGCGTCCGCCCCAGGGTTTTTGTGAGAGGGGCCGTCGCCATGCCGATCAAGATTCCCGACGATCTGCCCGCCCGCCGCACCCTGGAAGCCGAAGGGGTTGTGGTCATGCGCGAGGCGGATGCGATCCGCCAAGACATTCGTCCCATGCGGATCGGCCTTTTAAACCTGATGCCCAACAAGATGAGCACGGAAACCCAGATCGCTCGCTTGATTGGGGCGACCCCGCTTCAGGTCGAGCTGACCTTGGTCCGCATCACGCATCACGTCGCTCGGCACACCCCGGCCGACCACATGGCCTCGTTCTACCGGCCGTGGGAGGATGTGCGCACCGAGCGCTTCGACGGGTTTATTGTGACCGGGGCGCCGGTGGAGCGGCTGCCGTTCGAGGCGGTGCGCTATTGGGACGAACTGCGGCGGATTTTTGACTGGACCCAGACCCATGTCCATCGTGCCTTGCATATTTGCTGGGCGGCGCAGGCGGCCTTACACCACTTCCATGGGGTGCCGAAATATGAGCGCGGTGGCAAGGCGTTTGGTGTGTTTCCTCACCGTATTCTCCAGCCGGCGTCCCCTTTCTTGCGGGGCTTCTCCGACGACGTGGCGATTCCCGTCTCCCGCTGGACCGAGGTCCGCCGCGACGATCTGCCATCGGCGGTCCATGTTCTGGCCGAAGGCGACGAAACCGGGTTGTGCCTGGTCGAGGATCCGGCGCGGCGTAGTCTCTTCATGTTCAATCATCTAGAATATGATACCAGGACCCTGGCCGACGAGTATTTTCGCGACCAAAAGGCGGGCATTCCCATCATTTTGCCTCGGTATTACTTTCCCGCGGATGACCCCACCCGCGATCCGGTGAATACGTGGCGTGGCCATGCCCATTTGCTGTTTGGCAACTGGATCAACGAAATGTATCAAACCACGCCGTTTCAGGTGCACCGTATTGGAATATAATCAGGGCAGCGCGTCGAGCAGGGTAACGTAGTCTCGCATACGGTTTAATTTGGGAGAGCTGTTGCCAACGCCTCCCATGAAGTGGACTAGCCCCCGGCGGTCGTTGGGGGAGGGGGGCTGCTCGTGGCCGTTGAGGCGGATGTGTTTAAGAAAAACCGAGGGATCCTGGAGACCAAGCTTGTAAACAACGTAATTGAAAAAAGGTTGATCGAAGGTCAATGGCTCAGAAGCCTGGGTATCGTGTGCCCGCTGAAGCCGTGGGATGAGCTCGAAAGACTCGCGCAAAACGAAAAGGTTTTTGGCGCAGATGCTCCCGGAGTTCATGCCAAAATCATTGATGGTCAGGCCCGAAGAAGAATCCTTTTCAAAGAGGGCCTTTCCGCCCCACCAGTCGAACTGATCCAAATGGAGGAGATGTTCGGCAGGCGCAAGGATCTTGTCGGTGTCCATGGCCTCGCGAAACAGGTTCTCCAACGGGCCGTCGCAGACCATGTCGGTGTCGAGATACAAGATCGGCTGGTACAGCGCGCCTTCTGGAATGGTCGCCAGGGCGTAGCGGGCAAACATGAAATCACGCAACGACGTGGCGTCAAGGCACGCAATGCGCAAGCGATCGCCCAGAAGGGCGCAGGCTTCGGCCCCGTGCTCGGCAATCAAGGCCCGGTCTTCGGGCCGGGTGATCACCAGATAGGTGGCCGGAACGGCTCCGCGCCGAGCCAGGGAGCATAGCGCGATATTAAGCAGTTGAAACATCTCGGGGGGGCCAAAGGCGGTAAAATAAATGAGGGGCCGAAAGACCTCAAACTGCCTGACCTGCCAGCCGTCGCGTCTCAGCTGAATCGACAAGGCTCTCTCGGGCTGTTGCGCAAGGCAGATCAGAACCTCAGCCAGGGTATAAGAGACGCCCGCAAACATCACACGATCGTGCGGCAGAAGCTGCAACGATCCGGCGGGGTGCCAAACGCGGGGGCGCACCTCCATCCAGGCGTGGCGGTGGAGGTGACGCAGGCGGGCAAAGGCAGCCGTCGCGATCAGGACAAAGCGCGCCGCCGCTCCCCGCGTCGGGGACCAGGACACTCCCCCGCTGGGGGAGGCCTGGAGATACTGCCCACGGACACTGAGGCCAACGCCGCCGGAGCCATCGTGGAGCAAGGCGGGGGTGTCCTCGGGAGGCGCGTCCAGGTTCAGGCGAAAGGTTTGGCCAATGCGGCGGACCGCAAGGGGAGAGCCTTCCACGTCCAGGAGCGTTTGACAAAACGTCCCTGGCGTCGGCCCCGCAGAGAGGAACGTTCCTTCCGGGGTCAGTAAATGAAATGTTTGATCCTGGGACGTATCGCCAAATGTCATCGCAGGGGCCAGACGCGGGGGAGGGAGGTCAATGATGCAGGATTTGGCTCAAAAAGAGCTTGGTCCGTTCATTGGTCGGGTGATTGAAGAAGGAATGCGGGTCGTTTTCCTCGACGATTTGGCCTCGGTCCATGAAGATAACCCGGTCGGCCACGGTCTTGGCAAAGCCCATTTCGTGGGTCACGCACACCATGGTCATACCTTCCTCGGCTAGGGAGATCATGGTGTCTAGAACCTCCTTGATCATCTCGGGATCGAGCGCGCTGGTCGGCTCGTCGAAGAGCATGATCTTGGGCTGCATGCACAAGGAGCGCGCGATGGCCACGCGCTGCTGCTGCCCGCCCGAAAGCTGACCCGGGTATTTGTGGGCCTGATCGGGGATCTTGACCCGTTCCAACAGCCGCATGGCCCGCGCTTCGGCCAGCTTGCGCGGCTCCTTGCGCACCCACACCGGCGCTAACACGCAGTTTTCCAGCACGCTCAGATGCGGGAACAGATTGAAGTGCTGGAACACCATGCCCACCTCGCGGCGGATCTGCTCGATATGGCGCACGTCCGAGGTCAGCTCGACGCCATCGACAACGATGCGGCCTTGCTGGTGCTCCTCCAGACGATTGACGCAGCGAATGAGGGTGGATTTGCCCGAGCCCGAGGGGCCGCACAACACGATGCGCTCGCCCCGGCGGACCTGGAGCGAGATATCGCGCAGCACATGGAACTCGCCGTACCATTTGTTCATGTGCTCAATGGAAATCACCACGTCCTTGCCCAGGCGCGGCGCGATGCGGGTGTCGTCCTCGGAGGGCGGCGCCTCCAAGTCGTTGGCGACCGGGGGGGCCACCGGAGGAACTTGGGGAAGGGTCATGATTACCTCTTGTGTCCGGTTTGCAGCTTACGCTCCAGGGACTGGCTGTAGCGGCTGATGCCGAAACAGAAGATCCAGTAACAGAACCCGGCGAAAACATAGCCCTCGACGGCCACCCGATCCCAAGACGGGTCCACCAACGCGGCTTGCACCGCGCCCAGAACATCGAGCAGGCCGATGATGAGCACCAAGGTGGTGTCCTTGAACAGAGCGATGAAGGTGTTGACGATCCCGGGGATCACCAGCTTGAGGGCCTGGGGCAGGATGATCAGCGCCATGGACCGCCAAAAGCCCAGCCCCAGGGCCTGGGCGGCCTCGAACTGCCCGCGCGGGATGGCCTGAAGACCGCCGCGCACCACCTCGGCCATGTAGGCCGCCTGGAACATGATCAGGCCGATCAGGGCGCGCAGCAGTTTGTCGATGCTCACCTCCTGGGGCAGGAACAAGGGCAGCATGACCGAGGCCATGAACAGGACCGAAATCAAGGGCACGCCGCGCCACAGTTCAATGAAGGTGGTGCAGGCGATGCGGATCACGATCATCTTGGAGCGTCGGCCCAGCGCCAGCAAAATCCCCACCGGCAGGGCGGCCACCATGCCGACCACGGCCAAAACCAGGGTCAGCATCAAGCCGCCCCATTTGGAGGTCTCGACCAGCGCGAGGCCGCCCCCTCCCCCCAGCAGCAGCCAGAAAGCCAACAGGGGATAAACGGTGACGCTGGCGAGCGCTACCCAGCGCCGGCCGGGCACACGGTTCCACAGCAAGGCGGCAATGAAAGTCGCCAGCAAAGCGAACACCACGTCCACCCGCCAGCGCTCCGCCGCCGGATAGAAGCCATAAATAAAGAAGTCGAACCGCGCCCGAACGAAGGTCCAGCACGCGCCCTTGGCGGTCGAGCAGGCCTCGGCGGTGGTGCCGCCAAAACTGGCCTCGAACACCGCCCAGCGCAGGAAAGGCCCAATCGCCACGGCCAGCAGTAGGAGCCCGGTCGCGGTGAGGGCAATGTCGAGGGGAGAGGACAGAAGGTTGCGCCGGATCCAGCCCCAGGCACCGGTCGTCGCGACCGGGGGCGGCAGGGCCGGCTTGGCGTCGAAAACGGCCATGCTCAGCGCTCCTTGAGGGCAACGGCGCTGTTATACCAGTTCATCAGCACGCTGATGACCAGACTCAGCACCAGATAGACGGCCATGGTCATGGCCACAATTTCCACGGCCTGCCCGGTCTGGTTCAAGGTCGTGCCCATGAACACCGCGACCAGATCGGGATAGCCGATGGCCGTGGCGAGGGACGAGTTCTTGATCAGGTTCAGGTATTGGCTGGTAAGCGGCGGAATGATCACCCGCATGGCTTGGGGGAGAATGACCAAGCGCAAGGTCAGGCTGGGGCGCAGGCCCAGGGCACTGGCCGCCTCGGTCTGGCCGTGGCTGATGGCCAAGATGCCCCCGCGCACCACCTCGGCGATGAAGGCCGCCGTATAGAGGCTAAGGGCCGCGGTGAGCGCCACCAGTTCGGGGATCAGGCGCACCCCGCCTTGGAAATTGAAGCCCTGAAGCGCCGGGGTTTCCACGGACAGCGGCGTGCCGGCAGCCCAAAAGGTGAGCAGGGGCAGGCCCACGATCAGGCTGCCCCCCGTGAGCAGGGTGGGGAAGGGCTGGCCGGTCAGCCGCTGGCGGCGATACGCCCAGCGCCCCAAGGCCAAGGCCGCCACCACCGCGACGCCCAGGGCCAAAAAGACCAGGCCCAGGCCGTCTTCGGCAACGGGACGGGGGATGTAAAGACCCCGATTGTTGAGAAACAAAGAGTCTCCCAGCGCATGGCTGTCCCGGGGGCCGGGCAGGGAGCGCAGGACCGCGAAGTACCAAAAGAACACCTGAAGCAACAGCGGAATATTTCGCAGCACCTCGACATAAGCCAGGGCGAGGCGAGAAATCAGCCAGTTGCGAGACAGGCGAGAAATTCCGACAATAAAACCGATGACGGTTGAGACCACAATACCCAAAGCCGAAACCAGCAAGGTGTTGAGCAGGCCGACCATGAAGGTTCGGCCATAGCTCATGGTGTCGTCGTAGGGGACGAGGCTCATCAGGATCGCAAATCCGCTGGTGCGTTCCAGAAAGCCAAAGCCCGTCGCGATGCCGCGCTGGGCCATATTGGTCAAGGTATTGTCGAACAAGGTCCAGAAAAACCACGCAAGGCCCGCCGCCGTCAGAAGCTGGACGACAAGGGAACGGACCTTCGGATCCCGCCACGGGCTCGGTTTGCCCTGGGCAACAAAGGCGGGACCATCGGCGGGTGGGGTTGGATGTGTCAAGGACCTCTCCCCTGGGTTCCGAGAACGAACAAAAAAGGCCCGGGAACCGAAGTTCCCGGGGCCCGGTTCCCTTTAGCGGACCGGCGGGGCGTACTGAATGCCGCCTTGGGTCCACAAGGCATTCAGACCGCGTGCGATTTGCAGCGGCGAGCTTTTGCCCAGGTTCTTTTCGAAGATTTCGCCGTAATTGCCGACCTGCTTGACGATGTTGTAGGCCCACTCGTTGGTCAGGCCCATCTGTTTGCCCAGGTCGCCATCGGTGCCCAGCAGGCGCCGCACGTTGGGATCGGTGCTGGCCTTCTTCTCATCGACGTTGGCCGAGGTCACCCCCAACTCCTCGGCATTGAGCTGGGCAAACAGGGCCCAACGCACGATCGAGAACCACTGGTCATCGCCCTGGCGCACCGACGGGCCCAGCGGCTCCTTGGAAATCACTTCCGGCAGCACCACGGCCGAGGCCGGATCCGACAGCTTGAGGCGCAGGGCATACAACTGGGATTGGTCCGAGGTCAGAACGTCGCAGCGGCCCGACTCGAAGCCCTGCGAGGTCTGGTCCGCGTTGTCGAACACCACCGGGCTGAACTTCATGCCCTTGGTGCGGAAGTAGTCGGCCACGTTCAGCTCGGTCGTGGTACCCGAGAGAATACAGATGGACGCGCCGTCAAGTTGCTTGGCGCTTGTCACGCCCAGGGCCTTCCGCACCAAGAAGCCCTGGCCGTCATAATAGGTGGTGCCGGTAAAGCTCACGCCCATGGTGGTGTCGCGCGAGTGCGTCCAGGTGGTGTTGCGCGACAAAATGTCGATCTCGCCGGACTGAAGGGCGGTCAGGCGCTCTTTGGCGGTCAGCGGAACGAATTTGACCTTGTTGGCATCGCCCAGGACCGCCGCTGCTACGCCGCGACACACATCGGCGTCGATGCCGGTCCAGTGGCCTTTGTCGTCGGGGAGGGAAAAGCCGGGAAGTCCCGTGTTCACGCCGCAAATCAGCTCGCCACGAGCCTTGACCGCGTCCAGGGTTTCCCCCGCGGCGGCGGGGCCCACGGACCAGGCGCCGACCGCGCCCACGGTGGCCAGGGCGGCTATCAGCTTTCTCATCGGACACACTCCCTTGTGAAAAATGGGCTCTTCTCAAAATCCGCGTCGCTGCGCACGACGCCAGCGAGCATCGTAAACGCGATGCCGGACTCTTTTCCTGCCAAAAAAAGCGGCCCGAGGCAAATCCAGGCTGGAAACTCGGGCATCTTGGTGGGGGAGGGCCTCCCCAGCCTTTTCTTTTTTTCAGCGGATCTCTCCCCTTGCCTTACCCAAGAGCCGTCCCGGCAGGGAGCTTGCGAGGCGCCGTTGATTCCGTTAGAAGCGGGGCATCTGACAAGGCGCGACGCGGCGGGGAGGCCGGCGGGCCGCTTGCCTGAACGGATCTTCTGTCCCTTGCCGCCTGACACCCGATGGTGTTCGTCTGGCCGCGAGGTGCCCTCATTTAAGTCATCACGGCCGTAAGGAACCCGAGTCATGAGCGACACACCCGTCGCGGGGCTGCTGTCGATCGTCATTCCCCTCTACAACGAGGAAGATAATGTCGATCCCCTGTGTAGCGCCCTGTTCGACGCCCTGACCTGCCTCACGCGCCCCTACGAAGTCATCATGGTTGATGATGGCAGCTCGGACGCCACGGCCCAGCGTCTGGCCGCCGCCACCGAATGCTACCGCGCCCTGACCGTTGTCACCTTCCGGCGCAACGTCGGGCAAACGGCCGCCATGATGGCCGGGATCGACCACGCCCAGGGCGACATTATCATCCCCATGGACGGGGACCTGCAAAACGATCCCCGCGATATTCCCTTGCTGCTGGCCAAGCTCGACGAGGGCTTTGACGTGGTGTCGGGCTGGCGCAAGGAACGTCAGGACGATGCCCTGACCCGGACCTTCCCCAGCAAGATCGCCAACTGGCTGATCTCCACGGTGTCCGGGGTGCCGCTCAGTGATTATGGCTGTACCTTGAAGGCCTACCGCCGCGAGGTTCTGTCGGGCTATCGCCTCTATGGCGAGATGCACCGCTTTGTGCCCATTTACGCCCGCTGGCAAGGGGCGCGCATCACCGAGGTGCCGGTGCGCCATCATCCCCGGGTCGCCGGGAAATCCAAGTATGGCCTCAATCGCATCATCAAGGTGCTGCTTGACCTGATGGTCGTCAAGTTCCTCACCCAGTTTGAGACAAAGCCAATCTATGTCTTTGGCGGCCTTGGATTTTTCTTGTTCGTCGTGGCGTTTTTCTCCTTGGCTGGCGGCATCTGGCTGCGCTTGTTCGAGGACATCCACCTCAACCAGACTCCCCTGATGCTCCTCTCGGCCATGTGCGTGATCACTGGCATGATGTGCATGCTCCTGGGCTTGGTCGCCGAACTGCTGGTGCGCATCTATTTCGAGAGCCAAGGCAAGACCAACTACACCATCAAATCCGTAATCCGAGGCCAACCCTCGGCCTGATCCCCTCGGGACCGAGGGGTCTGGGGAGGCCCGCCTCCCCAGCCTGCCTTTTTTATTTCTCTTAGTCGTCTAAAACCACGGTAATCCGCCGGTTCTGCTTGCCCTTGCTCTCGATCTTACCCAGACGCACCGGGGCGATCTCGCCCAGGGAGCGGACATGGGTGCCGCCGCAGGGCTGCACATCCACCCCCTCGATCTCGACCAACCGCACCCGCCCCGACCCACGCGGCGGCGCAACGCTAAGGGTGCGCACCAAGTCGGGTTGGGCATCCAACTCGGCGTCGGTGATCCAGCGCACGCGCACCGGCGCATCGCTGGCTAGGGCCTCGCTCAGGCGCTGGGCCAACGCCTCGCGATCGGGGGGCGGGCCCGGAAGGTCAAGGTCGATGCGGCCTTTGTCTTCGCCGATCCCGGCCCCGGTGATCTTGCCGCCGGTCAAGCGGCTGATGAGGTGCAAACAGGTATGCAGCCGCATCAGGCGATGGCGTCGCTCCCAGGTGATGGTGGCGTTCACCGAGGCGCCCGGCGCCGGCGCGGGGGTATCGGGGGCCAAGACATGGACAATGGCACCGTCCTCGGCGTCATAAACCGTGTCGCAGACCGTCAGGACCGTGCCGTCGCCGAGGCTCAGGGCGCCCGTGTCGCCCGGCTGACCCCCGCCTTGGGGATAAAAAACCGTGCGGTCCAGCACGAGCCCGCCGGGGCGTACCGCCACGACCGTGGCCTCGCAAGTGCGGGCGGTGGCGTCCTCGCGGAAAATCTCTTCGGTCAAGGTTTGAACCATGGCGGGCTCCTGGGAGTGTGGGCGACTTACCCCTCAAACGGGGCGACGGTGCAGGCGTGGTTGAGGGGACCGTGGCCTCGGCCCAGGCCAGGGGCGGTCTCCATGGCGCGGCGGACATAGGCCCGGGCCCGAGCCACCGCCGAAACCAACGGCCGGCCCTGGGCCAAGCCAACCGCAATGGCCGAGGCCAGGGTGCAGCCGGTGCCGTGGGTCGAGCGGGTGTCAAGGCGCGGTGCGGCAAAGCGGGTCACGCCCTCGGCGGTGATCAACAGGTCGGTCACGATGTCGCCCGGCAGATGGCCGCCCTTCATCAACACCGCCTGGGGGCCCCCGGGCGCGTAAGGCGTGGCCGGCGTCTTCGAGGGCCGCGAGGTCGGGCAGGGGCGTGGCCCACCAGGACTTCGGCCTCGGGGACGTTGGGGGTCAAGACGGTGGCCAGCGGCGCGAGGCGCTCGATCAACGCTTCGGTCGCCGCATCTTCCAGCAAACGATAACCGCCCTTGGCCACCATCACCGGATCGACGACCAGGGGCACGCCGGGAGCGCTGGTGGTGATTTCGTCGGCCACCGTTTCAATGACCTCGCGGGTGGCCAGCATGCCGGTCTTGAGGGCGTCGGCGCCGATATCCTCCAGGACCATGCGCATTTGCAGGCGGATGAAGTCGAGCGGGACCGGCAAGACCCCCTGGACTCCCAGGGTATTCTGGGCCGTGAGGGCCGCCAGCGCCGTGGCTGCGTGCCCGCCCAGGGCCGTGACGGTCTTGAGGTCGGCCTGGATCCCGGCGCCGCCGCCCGAATCCGATCCGGCAATGATCAGAACCCGCCCTTGCATGCGATTTCCCTTTTTTCCAGCGGATGGGTGGACGTCCATTTAGGAAAGGTGCGGCAAGGGGGTGTCAAGACGTCTTGCCCGTGCGATGATCCGGTTTCGTCCTCTTCTCCCCCGAGGGTCCTTGCATGAACCGTTTTGCGTTGCGCCCGGCCTGCCTGGGGGTAGGCTTTAGTCTCCTGGCCTGTTTCGCGGCGTCGGCCGGGGCTGCCGAGCCCCTGTTGCGCCGGGTGGTTATGTCTACCGGGGGCGTGGCTCTTTATGAGTACACTGCCACGGTGAACGACGCCGGTCAGCCGCTTGCTCTTGTGGTTCGCCGCGATCAGGTGGACGACGTGCTGCGCAGCTTGATGGTCAGCGATTCCACCGGTCCGGTTACTATGGTGCGCTTGGCCGGTCAGGCGCCTTTGGCCGAAGTTTTTCGCGATCTGCCCGTCACCGAGGAGGACTTGGCGAGCCCGGCGGCGTTATTCGAGGCCCTCAAAGGGGCCAGTGTCACGGTTGCGGGAGCCCGTGGCTTCAGTGGTCGGGTGTTGAGCGTGACCGAGGAGCAGGCCGGCGACCCTCCCACCCGCCGGCATCGGCTGGGCTTGATGACGGCGCAAGGCGTGCGGCAGGTGGTCTTGGAAGAGGCCGAAAGCCTGTCCTTTGACGATCCCGACCTAGCGGCGGCCGTGCGCAGCGCCCTGGCGGCCCTGGCGGCCCAGGTCCACAAGGATTTGCGCACCCTTGAGATTCTGCCAGCCCCAGGCGGACCCCGAACCGTGCGCTTGGCCTATGTTGCCGAGGCCCCGTTGTGGAAGGCCAGCTATCGCCTGGGCCTGCCCGCAACCGGCGCCGAGGGGCGGCTGGCCGGCTGGGCCGTTTTGGAAAATCTGACCGGTCAGGATTGGCTTGATGCGCGCTTGTCGGTTGTTTCTGGCGCTCCTGTCACCTTTCGCCAAGAGTTGTATGCCCCCTATTGGGTCGAGCGGCCGTTGGTTCCCGTCGAGATCGAAGGCCGGGTTCTGCCCCCTCCCGACCACGCTCCCCCGGTGATGCAGGCCAAGGCCGCCTTCTCGCCTCCCGCTCCCCTGGCGGCCCCGATGGCCCTGGCGCGTGGTCTGGCCGCCGACCAGGAGGCCGGCGGGGGCGGGCCGGAACCGGTTGAAGCGGTGGCCGACGTCGTGACCGCCCAGGTGGTCTACACCTTCCCTGCGCCGATCAGCCTGGGCCGCGGCCAGACCTTGATGGCCCCCCTGGTTGATCGGGGCGTACCGGTGCGCCGGGTGTCCCATCTTCGGCCCGAGACCGGCGATCTGCGTCCTTTGGCCGCTGTTGAGATCACCAACAGCACCGACACCGCCCTGCCGCCGGGGGCCGTGAGTCTGACAGAAGAGACCCGTGGCGGCCTTGCCTATCTGGGCGATGCCCGCTTGACGTCCTTGCCCCCGGGGGAAAGCCGCCTGCTGGCTTTTGCCGTCGATCACGATGTGGTGGTGCGGCAAGACCGGGAAGAAGATCGCCGGGTCGCCGGTCTGGGAGCGGCGCGCGGGGTGCTGTCCTTACGCCAAGTGGCCCGTGCCGAGACCACCTATGGTTTGCGCAACGCCGCCGCCGAGCCTCGAACGGTGATCATTGACCATCCGGCGCGCCCCGGTTGGACCTTGGTTCCCCCCGACGGAGTCGCGGTTCAGGCGATGGCCGGGGTCCATCGCTTGAGCCTGGAGGTGGCTGCGGGGGAAGAGAAGACGCTTGTCGTCCGGCAGGAGCGCACCGAGATGGAAACGCTGGAAGCCGGCGGTCTGGAGGCTGAGGCCCTGGCCCGGCTGTCGGCTGACGGCAGTCTGAGCGACAAGGAGCGTCACGCCGTGGAAGGGCTGGCCCAACTTGCCGCTCGGGTCGCCCAATACGAAAGCCGGGTGCAACAAATCCGGCAAGATTTGGCCGAAGTGGCCGCTGCGCAGGAAGGCGTGCGTAAAAACCTTCAGGCGGTGCCCCCGGGGGGGGATCTGCACACCCGCTTCCTTGATCGCTTGGGGCAACTCGACGAGCGGCAAAATGCGCTGGAGAGTCAGGTAGCGGAAGCCCGTCATGAAGAAGAACAGGCCCGAGCAGACCTTGCCACCCTGGTGGCCAGCCTCTCCCTTCCCTAGAGCGCCGTGCGTTTTATCGGATCCGGTCGCGGCGCTCTCGGTTTTTGTTTTTGCGTCCAGCGTTGTCCAAAAAGCGGTAGGGGCTGGGGAGGCGCGCTTCCCAGCCTTTTTTTCTTCTCCGGGGGCCCTTGCCAGGGACCTTAGGCCGCAGCGATGGTTGCAGGCCGTGGGCCGCTGGCGCGTAGCCGGGACCGCGGCGTCGAGACGGTTGGCAGGAGGGCGGTTTGGGGGAACTTGTTCCGGCAGACGAACAGATAGCCTTCGGGGTCCCGCCACGTCTCGTCACGGCCATAGGCGATGCGGCACAGATGGGGCGAAACACCGCGACGGCTCTCGACCACGTCGCGCAATAGATCGAATCCGACCGGGCGGCCGTAGTTGTTTAAAATGGTGCCGCGGTTTTGGAGAAGCTCCTTCCAGTCTGCCCACGAGCGCAGGGCTTCGTGGCCACTGAAAAGAAAACGCCAGCCCCAAGATTCCCGACCGATCGGCAGAACGTCGGGGGACGCGAGCAGCCCCGGGGAGAGGGACGCGTCCGGCTTGAGCAGCCAATAGTAAGTGGTTCCCATGATCTCGCCTCCTTGACGGCGCCTTCGTTGGGGAGCGCCTTGGTCACCCCCCTTTCTTTCACCTCGGAAAAGGTGTCGGGAGGCGGGGTGAAACATCTGTAGCGAGAATCATGCCCAAGCCCCGAGGCCAAGGCAAGGGGGATGTATTCATTCTGTTTTTCTTTTAGAAACATTAGGATGTATTGTCTAAAAATTTGTCGCAATGTCCTTAAAAAGAAAGGCTGGGGAGGCGGGCCTCCCCACACCCCTCCTCCCCGGCGGGCGGCCTTATCGCGTCATGAAGAAGACGAACAAGAACAGCACCACCGCCGTCCACAGGGTGCCTCCGGTCAGGCGCCCCAGGAAGCGGCCCACCCGTGCTCCCAGCCGATCGCGCTCCGACACTAAGGCATCAATCACCGTGCGTCCCAGCCAGCCGCCGGCCGCAGTGATCAGGAGAACTGCCGTCAGGTGGACATAAAGAGAGACCAGTCCAATGTGCGGCAGGTCAGGCCGACCCGGCACCAAGAACAGATGAACCCGGCGCACGGTGGCTTGCAAAATCTCCTGGGCCAGGACCGTGTTCATCCCCAAGGCGCTGACGATCACCAAGACGACCAGCCCGACACTGACAATGACGCTGAAGCTCTGGCCGGTTTCAGCGTGGCGGACGTGGCGGCGGGCTTGGGCATGGGCCAGGGCGGCCTCCAGGGTTTGGGCGAAGGCGGCGGTGTCCTCCTCCAGGCCCAGGGCTTGGCGCCACGGCGTCAGGGGGTCGAGGGCGCGGCGCGAGGGCAGGGGGAGGCGGCGGCGCAGGGTGTCTTGCTCGATCGCCAGCAAGGTACGGTCCTGGGTGTCGTCGTCGCTAGCGAGCGCTGCGGTGAGCCGGGCGTCAAGGGCGTCGAGGGCCAGCCGCTCCCCGAGGGCGGCCAGGACCAGGGCCTCTTCCCGCGCCCGGATGTCGTCCGACGGGGTTCCGCCGATCAGGGCATGACCGCCCTTGAGGACCAAGCGCCGGCTGCCGTCGGCCAAGTCGTCCTGGCGGACCACGTCGTCGGCCCGGAACAAGACGGTCCATTCGGCGGCCGGCGTGCCGGCCGGCAGATCCAAGAGGCTGACCAGCGGCATTGCGCCGCCGGGGGGCGTCTCCAGCCCGGGATGGGGCAGTGGCCGTCCGTCATCGTCCAGCCACACCACCTTGGCGTGGCCCCGGCGCAGGATGTCGCTGACCTTGCGCACATCGTCCACGCTCACAGCGCGGCGTCGGGCCGTGCCGACCGGATCTTCTACGCTGAGATCAGGGCGTTCCAAGGGCCGGGTGGCACTGCTGCTCCCAAAGTCGGCCTCGACCACCAAGACGGCCCCCCCCGTGGCTAGCTTGACGACTTCCACGCGGGGGAGGGCCGCGCGTAAAGCCAGGGTACGGTTGTCCACCTCGACCTCAAGAGTCAGGCGGGCCGCCGCTTGCCACTGTGCCTCGGCCTGCGGTGCGAGCGGCCAAAACCAGATTTGACGCCATCCGTTTAATCCACTCATCCCCGTTTCTCCTTGCTCCGGGCACGCTTGGGCTTATTTTTACGCCTCTTCTGAGCGTACCGCCCCCAAAAACGAAGGCCCCCGCATTTCTTAAGATTCCAAGGACCAAGGGGGTCTGGGGAGGCCGTGCCTTCCGAGCCTTCCTTTCCTTCTCCCTACACCTCGCGCACGCCAACGATCCCCGGCAAATCGCGCAAGGCGGCCAAGGTTTGGGCCTTCAGCGCAAACCCATCCTTGAGCCGGATCTCCACTTCCTTGTCCTCCAAAACCGCCACCAGGATCACCGTGCGGTTGCCCACGCCATCGCGGCTTAAGAGGTCACGCAGCGCTGGCACCGGCGAGGCCTCGCGGAGCGTCACCTTGATGCGATGCGTCGCCCGGGCCACCGCGTCGTCGAGCAACTCCACGCCCTGGATCAGCATGCGGACCTCTTCACCCTCCAGCCGGGCATCGACCCGCACCAGCAAGGGCCGCCCCAGATCCAAGGTCTCGCGCGATAGCGCTAGCACTTCGGAAAACATCATGCCCTCAACGGTCCCCGTGGCGTCGGACATCTCGACAAAGGCATAGCGGTTGCCCGACTTGCCGATGCGCTCCTTGCGGGCCCCCGGGGTGACCGCGAGGCGTACCCCCCCGGAGCCGCCATTGCGCAGATGCCCCGCCAACAGCGCCAGCGGCACTACATCGAGTCGCTCCAGCGCCTCGCCATAAACATCAAGCGGATGGGCCGACAGGTAAAAGCCAATGGCTTCGCGCTCGCGGGTCAGGGTCTCCGTCACCGACCACGCGGTCGCCGGTGCCAGCTTGAGGGGCACGCCTCCGCTCCCCGGACCGCCAAACAGGCTGGATTGGCTGGAGGCCCGGTCTTCGGCGGCCGTCTGCGCGTGGCGCATCAAGACCTCGACGTTGGCCATCAAAGCCCCCCGATCCGGGTGCAAGCTATCGAGAGCGCCGGCTTTGATCAGGTTTTCCAGCAAGCGCCGGTTGACCAGACGCGGGTCGATGCGAGACACGAAGTCCGCCAGACTGCGAAAGCGTCCGTTCGCCGTGCGCTCGGCCACCAAGGCAGCCATTGCCGCCTCGCCCACGTTGCGGATGGCCCCCAGGGCATAGCGTACCGCCCCGTCCTCCACCGAAAACTGGGCCTCGGAGTGGTTCACATCCGGCCCTAGCAAGGGAATCCCCAAGCGCCGCAGTTCGACCTTGAAGGCCGCCAGCTTGTCGGTGTTGTGCATGTCGTAGGTCATGGTCGCCGCCATGAACTCGACCGGGTGGTTCGCCTTCAAATACGCCGTGTGATAAGCCACCAACGCATAAGCAGCCGCATGAGACTTGTTGAAACCATAGCCGGCGAACTTGGCGATTTGGTCAAAGACCTCGCTCGCCTTGGCCTCGGCGGTGCCGCGCGCCTTGGCGCCTTGGACAAAGATCGCCCGCTGTTCGTCCATCTCGGCTTGGATCTTTTTGCCCATGGCCCGGCGCAGCAGGTCGGCGCCGCCCAGGGAGTAGCCGGCCATGATCTGGGCGGCTTGCATCACCTGCTCCTGATAAATCAGGATGCCGTAGGTCTCCTTCAGAATGGATTCCAAGTCGGGATGGAGGTAGACCACCTCCTCCTCGCCGTTTTTGCGCTTGATGTAACTGGGGATGTTGTCCATCGGGCCCGGGCGGTACAGAGCCACAACGGCGATGATGTCCTCCAAGGTGTCGGGCTTGAGGCCGCGCAAGACATCGCGCATCCCTGTGCTTTCCAACTGGAACACCCCGCTTGTCTCGCCCCGGCCCAGCATGGCATAGGTCGGCCGGTCATCCAGCGGCAGGGTCGAAAGATCAAGGAGGACCCCGTTTTTTCCAGCAGCCGGACCGCCATGGCGAGCACGGTCAAGGTCTTGAGGCCGAGGAAGTCGAATTTGACGAGGCCCGCTTGTTCCACCCACTTCATGTTGAACTGGGTGACGGGCATGTCTGAGTTGGGGTCGCGATACACCGGGACCAACTGGTCCAGCGGCCGGTCGGCGATCACCACCCCGGCCGCGTGGGTCGAGGCGTGGGAGTACAGGCCCTCCAGCGCCTGCCCGATGGCCAGCAGCTTGGCCACGGCCGGGTCCTCGTCGCGCAAGGCTTGCAACTGTGGTTCGCCTTCAATGGCTTGCACCAAGGTCACCGGGTTGGCCGGATTGTTGGGCACCAGTTTGCAAATGCGATCCACATACCCTAAAGGCATTTGCAGCACCCGGCCCACCGAGCGCAGCACCGCCCGGGCCTGGAGCTTTCCAAAGGTGATGATCTGGGCCACCCGGTCGGCCCCGTATTCCCGCTGAACGTAGCGGATCACCTCTTCGCGCCGGTCCTGGCAGAAGTCGATGTCGAAGTCGGGCATCGACACGCGCTCGGGGTTCAAAAAGCGCTCGAACAGCAGCGAAAACCGCAACGGATCAAGATCGGTGATGGTCAAGGCCCAGGCCACCACCGAGCCCGCGCCCGATCCGCGCCCCGGCCCCACCGGGATGCCCTTGTCCTTGCCCCACTGAATAAAGTCGGCCACAATCAGAAAGTAGCCAGGAAACCCCATTTTGACAATGACATCAAGCTCGTAAGCAAGGCGCTCCCGGTACGGCCTCGCCACGGCCTCGCGCTCGGCCTCGTCCATGTCAGGCCGGAAAACGTTTTTTCCCAGGCGCTTCTCCAGGCCCTCGCTCGCCATGGCGCACAAGGCCTCGGCCTCGGTGCGCCCCTTGACCGCCGGGCTGTGCGGCAAGATGGGCTTGCGCTTCTCGGTCATCACCGCGCAGCGCGTGGCAATCACCAAGGTATTGTCCACCGCTTCCGGGAGATCGGCGAACAGGGTGCGCATTTCCTCAGCGCTCTTGAAATAATGCTCGGGCGTCAGACGGCGGCGGTTGGGATCGTTGAGCACCGTCTTTTGCGACATGCAAATCAAGACGTCGTGGGCCTCGAACTGGTCGCGCTCGGCAAAGAAAGGCTCGTTGGTGGCCACCAACGGCAGGTCCAGCGCATAGGCCAAGTCGATGAACGCCGGTTCAATGCGGTCTTCGTCGGGCAGACCGTGCCGCTGGAGCTCCACATACACCCGATCGCCAAAACATGCCTTGTGCCGCTCCAGCATCTGCCGGGCGTCGTCGGTGCGGTCGGCCTTGAGCAGGCGCCCCACCGGCCCCGCCATACCGCCGGTCAGCAAGATCAAGCCTTCGTTGCGCGCCTCAATGTCGGCCAGACGGACCTGGGGAGTCTCGCCCGCTTCCGTTTCCAGGAACGCTTTGGAGACCAGCTTTGTCAGGTTCGCGAGGCCGGCTCCATCCTTGGCAAGCAGGACCAGGGCGTCGGGGTCGGGGGCCCGGGTGTCGCGCGAGGCGCCAAACCCTCCTTCCTTCACCTCTTCGTTGCGGACCGCCAGTTGGCATCCGATGATCGGCTGGATTCCCATGTCCGCCGCCGTGACGGAAAACTCCAGCGAGGCAAACAAGTTGCCGGTGTCGGTCACGGCCACCGCCGGCATTTTGCGACTGTGGCACAGTTTGACCAGGGCCTTGACCGCCATCGCGCCTTCCGACAGCGACAGTGCGGTGTGGACCCGCAAATGAACAAACCCCTCGGACGAGGGGCGGGGCGAAGGGGGGGAGGGAGCCATGTCGTTCATCCCCCCACTGTGCCACGACTGTTCTCTTGCGTCATCTGGCCAAAAAAACAGGCAAGGGACCAACGAGACCGAGGGGCTGGGAAGGCCCGCGCCTCCCCAGGCCTTCCTTCAAAAAAAAGGGCCCCCGCGCGAAGGGCCCTTGAAGAGGAGGAGAGAGGGCCGGAGCCCTCTCCCGATTGGATCACACAGGTCAGCCCGGCAGGGCCGCTTGCTGCGCCGTCGTCATCGCCGCGGTCTGCGTCGTGGTGAAGGCCGCCGCCTGCGCCGTGGTCAGGGCCGACAGTTGCGACGTGGTCAGGCCGGTAATCTGAACCGTGGAGAACGACTCGATCTGAGCCGTGCTCAGGCCCGGGATCTGGCTTGTCGCCAGCGCCCCCACTTGGGTCTTGTTCAGTTCACCAATGTCCGCCGTCGTCAGACCACGGATCTGGGCGGTCGTCAGCGCCTGGATCTGTCCAGAGGACAGGCCAGACACCTGGGCCGAGGTCAGAGCCGACAGGTTGGCGGTGCTCAAGGCCTTCATCTGGCTCGTCGTCAGCGCGGACACCTGGGTCTTGGTGAACTCGCCGATGTCGCTCGTCGTCAGACCATTGAGCTGGGTCGTGGTCATCGCCGCAATCTGCGCCGAGGTGAACCCGCTCACTTGGGCCGAGGTCAGGGTCGAGAGCGACTTGGTGGAGAGCGCCGCGACCTGATCGCTGGTCAGCGCCGCCACCTGGGTGGCCTTGAGGCCCGCCAGAGCGTCGGTGGCGATCGCGTTCACCTGGCCCGTGCCCAAGGCCTTGACCTGGGTTGCCGTCAGGGCCGCGACCTGGGTGGAACCCAGGCTGGACACCTGCTTGGTGGACAGAGCCCCCACCTGCGCCGTGGTCAACGCCGCCGCCTGCGCCGTGGTCAGGGTGCCCACCGCCGCCGAACTCAGAGCCGCGACCTGGGTCGTGGACAGAGCCGCCAGTTGGGTGGCCGACAGTTCCTGAACATCCGCCGTTGAGAGACCCGCCACCTGCGCGGTGGTCAGGGACTTCAGCTGGGCGGTGGTCAGGCCCGACACTTGCGCCGACGACAAGGCCGACACCTGCGCCGAACTCATCGCCGCCAGTTGGGTGGTGGTCAGGGCGCCCACCTGGGTCTTGCTCAACTCACCCACGTCGGCCGTGGTCAGGCCGGCGATCTGGGCGGTGGAGAGCGCGGCCACCTGGGTGTTGGTCAGACCAGAGACCTGGGTCGAGGTCAAAGCCGACAGCGCCGTCGTGGACAGACGTCCCAGCTGGTTGGTGGTCAGGGCCGCGACCTGGGTCTTGGTCAACCCGCCCACCGTGGTGGTGGTGAACGCCGAGACCTGGGTCGTCGTCAACGACGCGACCTGGGTGTTGCTCAGGGCCGCCACCTGGGCGGTCCCAAGGCTCTGGATCTGCTTGGTGGTCAGGGCCTGGATCTGACCCGTGGTCAGGCCGGAGACCTGCGCCGAACTCAGGGCCGTCACCGCCGTCGAACTCAGGGCGGCAACCTGGGTCGTCGTGAGGGCGCTCACCTGTGTCTTGGTCAGCTCACCCACATCGGCCGTGCTCAGGGATGCGACCTGAGCTGTCGTCAACGCCTGCACCTGGGCCGAGGTCATGCCCGCCACCTGGGTGGAAGACAGGGCCGCGAGGCTGGCCGTGGACAGGCCCGCCACCTGGGTGGTCGTCAACGACGCCACTTGGGTCGCGGACAGACCGGCCAGGGCCGAGGTTGCCAGAGCACCAATCTGCGCGGTGCTCAAGCCCTTGATTTGCGACGTCGTCAGACCCGCGACTTGGGCGGTCCCCAACGCCTGGATCTGCTTGGTGGACAGCGCGGCGACCTGGGCCGTGGACAGACCCGACATCTGCGCCGTGCTCATCGCCCCCAGGGCCGAGGTGTTGAGCGCGGCCACCTGGGCCGTCGTCAGCGCACTGATCTGGGTCTTGTTCAGTTCCTTGACGTCTGCCGACGACAAGGAGGCGATTTGGCCCGTGGTCAGGGCCCCGACCTGAGCCGTGGAGAGCGCGGCCATCTGGGCCGACGTCAGGGCCGAAACGTTGGCCGTGGTCAGGCTGGCAATCTGCGAGGACGTGAGTGCCCCCACCTGGGTGGCAGACAGTTCGCCGATGTCAGCGGTCGCCAGTCCTGCCACCTGGGCGGTGGTCAGCCCCTGGATCTGTTTGGTGCTCAACCCGGAGACTTGGGCCGAGGTCAGGGCCGAGAGGGCCTTGGAGGACAACGAGGCCAACTGGCTGGTGGAGAGCGCGCCGACCTGGGTCTTGGTCAGTTCGCCGAGATCAGCGGTGCTAAGGCCGGCCAACTGAGCGGTGGTGAGGGCGGCGATCTGGCCGGAGGTCATGGCCGCGACTTGCGTCGAGGTCAGGGCCGAGAGGGCCGCGGTGCCCAGGCGGGCGACCTGATCGGTGGAGAGGGCGGCCACCAAGGTGGCATTGAGCCCGCCGACCGTGGCGGTGGTAAAGGCGGCGACTTGGCCGGTGGTCAGACCCTTCACCTGGGTGGCGCTGAGGGCGTTAACCTGAGCGGTGCCCAAGCTCTGGATCTGCTTGGTGGACAGGGCAGCCACCTGGGCCGAGCTGAGGCCGGAGACCTGAGCCGTGGTCAAAGCGGCAAGGGCGGTGGAGCTGATGGACGCCACCTGGGTGGCGGTCAGGGCACCGATTTGGGTCTTGGTCAGTTCGCCGATGTCAGCGGTGCCAAAGGCGGCGATCTGGGCCGTGGTCAGGGACGACAGTTGCCCGGAGGTCAGGGCAGCGGTCTGGGTCGCGTTCAAGGCCAGCACGGTCTTGGTCGCGAGGGCGGCGACCTGGGTGTTGGTCAGGCCGGAGATCTGGGTGGCGGTGAGGCCGGCCAAGCCATCGGTCGAGAGGGCACCGATCTGGGCCGAACTGAGCGCCCGGATCTGCCCGGTGGACAGGGCGGCGACCTGGGCCGAGGTCAGGCTGGAGACCTGCTTGGAGGTCATAGCCGCGACCTGACCGGTGGTCAGACCGGAGAGCAAGGTGGCGTTGAGAGCGCCGACCGCTGCCGAACTGAGGGCCGCGACCTGGGCGGTGCCAAGGGCGCCGACCTGGGTCTTGTTCAGCTCGGTCACGTCCTTGGTATTCAACGCGCCGACCTGGGCGGTAGTCAGAGCCCCCACCTGGGCGGTGGAGAGCGCGGCGACCTGAGCGGAGGTCAGGGCCGAGACGCCCGCAGTGGTCAGGCTGGCGATCTGCTTGGAAGTGAGCGCGCCGACCTGGGTCGCGGTCAGTTCACCGATGTCGGCGGTGCCGAGCGTGGCGATCTGGGCCGAGGTGAGCCCCTGGATCTGACCGGTGGTCAGGCCGGAGACTTGGGCCGAGGTCAGGGCCGAGAGGGCCTTGGAGGACAACGAGGCCAACTGGCTGGTGGAGAGCGCGCCGACCTGGGTCTTGSTCAGTTCGCCGAGATCAGCGGTGCTAAGGCCGGCCAACTGAGCGGTGGTGAGGGCGGCGATCTGGCCGGACGTCATGGCCGCGACTTGCGTCGAGGTCAGGGCC
Source organism: Pararhodospirillum photometricum DSM 122 (assembly GCF_000284415.1). Classification (NCBI taxonomy): domain Bacteria; kingdom Pseudomonadati; phylum Pseudomonadota; class Alphaproteobacteria; order Rhodospirillales; family Rhodospirillaceae; genus Pararhodospirillum; species Pararhodospirillum photometricum. Next base: position 3,781,245 of record NC_017059.1, on the reverse strand, counting down.
GAGAGGGCCGCGGTGCCCAGGCGGGCGACCTGATCGGTGGAGAGGGCGGCCACCAAGGTGGCATTGAGCCCGCCGACCGTGGCGGTGGTAAAGGCGGCGACTTGGCCGGTGGTCAGACCCTTCACCTGGGTGGCGCTGAGGGCGTTAACCTGAGCGGTACCCAAGCTCTGGATCTGCTTGGTGGACAGGGCAGCCACCTGGGCCGAGCTGAGGCCAGAGACCTGAGCTGTGGTCAAAGCGGCAAGGGCGGTGGAGCTGATGGACGCCACCTGGGTGGCGGTCAGGGCACCGATTTGGGTCTTGGTCAGTTCGCCGATGTCAGCGGTGCCAAAGGCGGCGATCTGGGCCGTGGTCAGGGACGACAGTTGCCCGGAGGTCAGGGCAGCGGTCTGGGTCGCGTTCAAGGCCAGCACGGTCTTGGTCGCGAGGGCGGCGACCTGGGTGTTGGTCAGGCCGGAGATCTGGGTGGCGGTGAGGCCGGCCAAGCCATCGGTCGAGAGGGCACCGATCTGGGCCGAACTGAGCGCCCGGATCTGCCCGGTGGACAGGGCGGCGACCTGGGCCGAGGTCAGGCTGGAGACCTGCTTGGAGGTCATAGCCGCGACCTGACCGGTGGTCAGACCGGAGAGCAAGGTAGCGTTGAGAGCGCCGACCGCCGCTGAACTGAGGCCGCGACCTGGGCGGTGCCAAGGGCGCCAACCTGGGTCTTGGTCAGCTCGGTCACGTCCTTGGTGTTCAACGCGCCGACCTGGGCGGTGGTCAGAGCCCCCACCTGGGCGGTGGAGAGCGCGGCGACCTGAGCGGAGGTCAGGGCCGAGACGCCCGCGGTGGTCAGGCTGGCGATCTGCTTGGAGGTGAGCGCGCCGACCTGGGTGGCGGTCAGTTCACCGATGTCGGCGGTGCCGAGGGTGGCGATCTGGGCCGAGGTCAGCCCCTGGATCTGACCGGTGGTCAGGCCGGAGACTTGGGCCGAGGTCAGGGCCGAGAGGGCCTTGGAGGACAACGAGGCCAACTGGCTGGTGGAGAGCGCACCGACCTGGGTCTTGGTCAGTTCGCCGAGATCAGCGGTGCTAAGGCCGGCCAACTGGGCGGTGGTGAGGGCGGCGATCTGGCCGGAGGTCATGGCCGCGACTTGCGTCGAGGTCAGGGCCGAGAGGGCCGCGGTGCCCAGGCGGGCGACCTGATCGGTGGAGAGGGCGGCCACCAAGGTGGCATTGAGCCCGCCGACCGTGGCGGTGGTAAAGGCGGCGACTTGGCCGGTGGTCAGACCCTTCACCTGGGTGGCGCTAAGGGCGTTAACCTGAGCGGTGCCCAAGCTCTGGATCTGCTTGGTGGACAGCGCGGCCACCTGGGCCGAGCTGAGGCCAGAGACCTGGCCCGAGGTCAGGGCCGCAATCGCCGTGGAGCTGATGGCCGCCACCTGGGTCGTGGTGAGCACGCCGATTTGGGTCTTGTTCAGTTCCTGGATATCGGCGGTGCCGAGGCTGGCGATCTGAGCCGTGGACAAGGCCCGGATCTGCGCCGTTGTCAGTGACTGGACCTGACTGCTGGTCAGAGCCGAGAGCGCTGCCGTGCCGATCACGCCGAGTTGGGTGACCGTCAACGCCGCAACCTGAGAGCTGATCAGTTCGCGAATGTCGGCCGTGCTGAGGCTGGCGACCTGGGCGGTCGAGAGCGAGCCAATCTGGGTTGCCGTTAGGCTTCCCATCTGGGTGCTGTTGAGAGAGGCGAGGGCTGCCGTGCCCAGAGCAGCGACCTGGGCGGTGCTCATGGCCGCGAGCTGCGTCTTGTTAAGGGCGGCTACCGTGGAGGTGGAGAACGCGTTGACCTGGGCCGTGCTGAACGCCCCAACCTGGGTCACGCTCAGGGCACTCAACTGATCGCTGGTGAGGTTTTGGACCTGCTTGGTCAGGAGTGCGGCGACTTGGCCTGTGGTGAGCGCTCCGACCTGGGTCTTGGTGAGTGCCCCGACATCGGCGGAGGTGAGCGCCTGGATTTGGGTTGCACTGAGGGAGGCCACCTGCGTGGCCGAAAACTCACCAATATCGGCGGTGGTGAGGGCGGCGACCTGGGCGGTGGTCAGCGCCGCCAGTTGGCCGGTCCCCAGGCCACTTACCTGGGCCGAGGTGAGGGCCGACACGGCCTTGGTGGACAGGCCGGCAATTTGTGATGTGGAGAGCGCGCTGATCTGGGTTTTGGTGAATTCGCCGATGTCACCCGTGCTCAACCCGTTCAATTGGGTGACCGAGAGCGACCGCACTTGCGTGGTGGTCAGGGCGGCGGTCTGGGCCGAGGTGAGGGTCTGGAGGGCGGCGGTCCCGAGCGCTCCAATCTGCGCCGTGCTGAGGGCCGCGACCTGGGTGGTGGTCAGTTCGGCGATGTCGGCGGTGCGCAAGGCCGCGACTTGGCCGGTGGTCAGCGCTCCGACCTGGGTTGCGCTCAGGCCGGCGACCTGATCGCCGGAAAGGCCGGTGAGGGCCGAGGTGCCGAGACTCGTGATCTGGCTCGTGGTCAAAGACGCGACCTGCGTCTTGGTCATGGCGGCCACGGTGGATGACGTAAGGGTGGCGACCTCGGCGGTGGTCAGTCCCTGGATCTGGGTGGCGGTGAGCGCGCCAATCTGGACTGATGTCAACGACTTGAACTGGGTGGTGGACAGGGCCCCCACCTGCGTCTTGGTCAGTTCCTGCACGTCGGCTGTGGTCAGGGCCGAGAGTTGGGCGCTGGTCAACCCCGCGAGTTGGGCGGTGGACAGGGCCTGGACCTGGGTTGCCTTGAGGGCATTGAAGTCCGTTTCCAGGGCGCCAACCCCGGCGCTGCTGAACATTTGCAGCTGAGACGCCGAGAAGACCAACTGAGTCGAGGTGAAGGCTTTGATTTGGGCGGTCGACAGGACCTTAATATGGTCAGTGGTGAGCGCTTGAACTTGCGCTGTTGTCATCTCCGTGATGTCGGAGGTTGACAAGGACGCGATTTGGGCTGTCGTCAACGCCGAGACTTGCGTTGGCGTGTAGCCTGAAATTGGCGATACCATGTCTGTCCTCCACTAGTGGCTGTCTGAGGCCGCGACTTTGTCGCGGGGGCTCGACGTTTCCCGGGGAACAGGGGCTTTTTCTAAGAGGAGCGTTCCGCTAAGAGAAACGCACCATGGCTTCAGCCAGGAAGTGCAGGACATGAACAACCTCCATTCTGGGGGCAAGGGTTCGGGAGCCAGTATGCTCTTCTCCTCGAAGATAAACAAGGAATTCGGGGGGGGCGGGGTGGGGGGCGTCTCGCCGGAACCCGGTAAAATTTGCCGTGGACACGCATTAGTCCATGGAGTGTTTGAGGGCTATTGGTCATTTGGAAGACTCGGAAAAGATGGAGATGCCGGTCTTCTTGGGAAAAATTCCTCCCGGGCCAAGTTAGATGAGGGAGGAGGGGGAAGCAGACTAGAAAGAGGAACAAGGATTCCGGTGAAGGACGGAGATGCTTCAGGATAAAAAGCGTTCACCATTGAGAGGTGTTCAGATCCGTCTCTCGGCGAGGGTTCCTTCAAAAGGAGGGGAGAAGTCGCCGGTTATCTATCAAAAGAGATGTCTTTTGCCCGAGGGGGCGCGTTCTGCGCGTCGGCATTCGCGGGCGGGTGAAGGCTTCCCCTTGGTCTGACCTCAAGAATGGGGGGCTCTGGTATGAGTGAGGAGGCGGGGCAGGCCAGCCTCCCCCCAACAATCCTTAAAGGGTCTCGTGTCGCACGCCCCCCCTTTGTGGAAGGGCAAGGACAACGCTCAAGGGGCTTTGCGGATTCTGCGGAATTGTTCTTCCAGGTCGTGCACAAAAGCCGCCGTATCCCCCAGGGTGCGACGCCAGATGTCGCCGGCCAAGCTCTCGCGCACCGGCCGGTAGGCGGCTGGAGAGGCCCCAAGGCGGGCGGCGATATTAATATAGTCATCCAGGGTTTCCGCGACGCACGCTCCCAGCCCCACCTGATGGAGCAGACTCCCCGCCATACGCGACGAGAAGGTCCGTCCCGCCAAGGTCACCATGGGCAGACCCATGCGCAGCGCATCGCTGGCGGTGGTTCCCGAGTTGTAGGGATAGGTGTCCAAGAAGAGATCCGCGAGCCGCAGGCGCGACAGGTACTGGGCGGGGCCGGTGGGGGCGGCGAAAATCAGACGGGCCGGATCCACCCCGCGGGCCTCGGCGTGACGGCGCATGGAGGCCTGGGCCCAGGGATTGCGGGCCAGAACCCACAAGACCGAGTTTTCGACGCGGCGCAGGATGCTCATCCAGGCCTCGAAAATCTCTTCGGTGATTTTGTAGGTGTTGGAAAAGCAGCAGTAAATGAAGCGATCCTCGGGCAATCCGACGTCGGCCCGAGTTTCCTCGGGGCCGATCTCGGCTTGCGTGTCGTTCGCTTGATAGACCCGAGGCATGTAAAGGGGCTGGGGGTAAAAATCATGGGCCAGAGCTTCCGGGACCACATAACGATCGGCGATGGCGTAGTCCAGTTCGGGAATGGGCATGGAGCCCACGTATCCCAGATAGGTCACCTGAACCGGGGCGGGGCGCCAGCGCAGGGCGCCGAGGCGGGTTCCCTCGGTCAAGCCGTTAAGATCGACCAGGATGTCGATTTCGTCGGCCCGAATGCGTCGAGCCAGAGCCTCGTCGCTGAGGTCGCGCACCCGCTCCACCCGATCGAACGCCGCAAGGATGCGCTGTCGCAAGCCGCTGCCGTCCTCGGGGCTGCTGCAATAGCCGATGATCTCAAAAGACGAGCGGTCATGGCGCTCCAGCACCTCGACCATCAGCATGCTGATGGGGTGCAAGCAGTAGTCGGAGGACAGGTAGCCAATACGAATCTTGTCGTGCGCGTACCCTTCCGGGGGCGCCAGTTGTTCGCAGGGCTGCGGCATTTTGCGCACCAGCCAGGATTCGACCCACTCATTGATGCGGGCGTTATCGTCAAACAGACTGAGAACCGAGAGCCCCCCCGCGCCTTGGATCATTTCCCCGACGCTCCGTCCGGGAAGCGGCGGGCCGAAGACCGGCCAGGCACACATTTTAAGGCGCAAGTGAAGCCAGTGGGTGTAGGCATCGTGCTGGTGGGGATCGAGCAGGAGGCTCTTGTAGAGAAGGGTCTCGGCTTCTTCAAAGCGATCCAAGGTTTCCAGCAGGCGGCCTTGATGATTGAGAAGGGCGGTGCGAGCTTCGACGGGTTGCAGCGCCTGCTCCCAGACGGCGAGTGCGGCGGCGTGCTTGCCTTGACTTTCCAAGACAAGGCCTAGGTTGACCGCCGCCACATGCAAGTCGGGCTTTTCGGCGACGGCATTTTGGTAGGCAAGGGCCGCTTCGTCCAGCGCGCCCCGGGCCGAGAGTTCCACTCCCAGATTGAACCACGCGGCGTAGCGCGGGCCGCGGTCGGGGCTGCTGACCTCCAGCCAAAGGCGGTAAAGGTCGGCGGGGGTCAGGGCACGGGCCTCGTCCCGGCTTACACCCCCCACTTCCATCACGGTGACCAGGGGGGCGTCGGCCAGCAAGGCGCGCAAGGCCTTTTCATCCAGCGCATCCTCCAAGCGCCAATCTCGCCGGTCCAGATACGCGACAAGCGCTTGACCCTCGGAGGAGAGGGTGGCCCGGGGGGGGGTCTCGGACATCGTTGGTTCCTTCTCACGGCAAAGGAGAGGGCTGGGAAAGAGAGGAAATAAAATATGAGGTCCTAGCATCTTTTGTTTTAACGAATCCACAACGCCTTCAGGCGATTGTGAAGAAAGCCTCCGTCAGGGTCTTGGAGCTCTCTCCTGTCTTGTCACCTTCTTGACCACAATGGCGGGCGCTCAAGAGCTGGATCGAGAGAGGTTTCCGCTCAAGTGCGGGAAGGGGGCTATGGGAGCTGCGCCGTTTCGGCTTTCCTTGCCTCCTCTCCTCGTGTTGCTCCCTTTGTGGTGTGTGTCGCTTTTTCCCTGCCGTCGGTTTAGTCTTTTTTTAAACCGGATCCGTAGTCCTAAGAAGTCATTCCTTTGGCCTCCCCCGGAAAGAGGTAGTGTCTGATGAAACAGACCCCGGCCCATGCCGTCGCCAATGCCGAGATCTTGTCCCTGGTTCCCTCGACGGCGCGGTGTGTCGTCGAGGTCGGGTGTATGCTGGGGGCCATGGCGCGCGAGGTGCGCAAGGCCGCGCCGAAGACGCGTTTCGTGGGAATCGACATCGATCCCGACTATGCCGCCCAGGCGGCCGCCTTTTGTACCGAGACCCACGCGGGGGATATCGAGACCTTTACCCCGGCCCAATGGGAGGCGTTGTTTCCCAGCGATTGCTGGATCTTTGGCGACTGCCTGGAGCATTTGCGCGATCCCTGGCGTGTCTTGCGCCGCGTTCGCCGACGCATTGACCCGGACGGGTGTTTGCTGGTGTGCGTGCCCAATGCCCAGCACTGGAGCGTTCAGTGGCGTTTGGCGTCCGGTCAGTTCCGCTACGAAGACCAGGGCTTGATGGATCGTACCCATCTGCGCTGGTTTACGCGCATCACGATGCTGGAGATGTTCGCGGCCACCGGCTGGCAGGTCGAGCAGGGGCTGACCCGGCTGTTGCCGGCGATTGCGCAGCAAGACGCCATCTTGCAGGCGTTGCGGGGCCTTGCGGTCGCCGGGGGCTTTGATCCCGAGGGGGCCGTGAGCGATGCCTTGCCGTTTCAGTATGTCTTCAAGTGTGTCCCGGGGCCGGTGCCCGAGGGGAGGGAGGACGGCGAGAATCCCGCCGCAGAGACGATGAGCCGGCCGGCTTCGACGCCCGTGCCGCGGTCGTCGGCCAAAGCGGAGCGGGTGGCTTTGTATCAGATCGCCTATGCCAAGGAAACGGTGATCGAGCCGGGATACGCTCGCCTCGACAACACGGATAACCCTCGGCCCGACTGGCGTGAATACTGGCCGATCCGGCGTTTTTTGTTGGAGGAAACGCTCGATGAGATGACGTTCTATGGGTTCTTCAGCCCCAAGTTCGGCACCAAGACCCTGCTGTCCCATGATCAGGTCGTGGCTTTCATTGATGCCCAGGCCGCCCAGGCTGATGTGATCTTGTTTTCTCCCCAGCCCGATATGGGGGCCATGTTTCTTAACGTTTTCGAGCAGGCCGAGGTGTTCGATCCCGGGCTGATGGAGGCGTACCAAAGCTTCCTGAATCAACGAGGGGTGGATGTCCCCTTGAGCAGCTTGGTGATGGATGCGCGCCACGTGGTCTTTTCCAATTTCTTTGTGGCACGGCCCGCGTTTTGGCGGGAATGGCTGGCGTTTAATGAGGCCTTGTTTGCGGTGTGTGAAGGGCCTGAGACCCCCTTGCGCACCGCGCTTTGCCAGCCGACCACCTATCCAGGCGAGGTGGAGCGCAAGGTTTTCCTGCAAGAGCGAACCGCTTCCTTGCTTCTCACCATGGATCCGTCCTGGCGGGTCGCTGTTCACGATCCCTTTGGCAAAGCGTGGTCGATGTCGCGGTTTCGCGAACACCCCATGGACGCGGCGATCAGTGACAGCCTCAAGAGGGCCTACCGAGATACCGCTTTCCCGCAGTATCTGGAGGCTTTCTCGACGGTGCGTGAACGCTTTCGCCAAGCCGGTCCGCAGGAGGACGCAGGGGAGGAGAGGGGGCGGCGCTACCGCCATGTTCTGGTCGCCTGCGCTCGGTGGGAGGCTCCTTACATCCGGGAGTGGTTGTCCTATCACCGAGCCCTTGGCTTCGATCACGTCTATCTGTGCTGCAATGATGATGATCCGAGCGCGCTTGTGACCGAAATTAGTCTGAGCCCAACCTTGGTCGATTTTGTGACGGTCCGGCACTTCCCCGAGCGGGGACAGCAACGGGCGATGTATTTGTCCATGATGGACCTAGTCTCCCAGCGGGCGGACTGGGTGATGTTCCTCGATATCGACGAATTTTTGGTTTTACGGGGCGTTAATAACCTGGGAGATTTCTTGGCCCGTTTCCCGGAGACGGTGGATACGGTGTATTTTAACTGGCTCATGTTCGGCAATAGTGGTTTCGTCAGCCGGCCGGCTGGGAGCGTTCTGGAGCAATACACGTGGCGTGCTCAGGGGGTTGATCCTCACACCAAACATATCAGTCGCGTGTCCAGGCTGGATGTTGAGGCCCTGCGGCAAACCCAGAGCGCTTTTTGGCATGGCCTGCCCAACCCGGATTTTGCTCTTCTTTCCAGGGTCAATGTGCTGGGGACCGACTGGGGCGGGTATTGGGACCGTTTTCCCGAGCACGCCCAATCGGAGGTTGATGACAGCGCGCTAGCAGAGTCGTTGATCGCCACCGCCACGGTCCATCATTACGTAATGAAGTCTGAAGAGGACTTTTTGATCAGGGTGCGCCGGAGTGTCGAGGGGCAGTTTGGGGGGCAACTCAAATGGCTGGAGACCTTCCAGCAAGGGGGGCACACAGCGTACCTCGCCAGTCTTCGGCAGGTCGAGGACCCGTATTTGCAGGACTTTGCCCGCTCCCACCCCCTGGAGGTGTCCCAGAAGGGGCCTACAACGGCGGTGATGGCCGAGACCTCGTCGTGGCAGGCCCCCCTGCACCTGGAGTCAAGCTCCGGTCGGGTCACCCATGGCACGCATGGGTCCGGCGGCCGTTATGTGGAACGGGGCGAGCATCTGCTGATTGAGTGGGATGACTGGCCAGCAGAAGTCTTTCAGCGGGACGGCGAGGTGTATCGCAAGCTGGAAACGCTTGGCGCCGGCCCGAATACCCTGAGCCTTGAGCAGCCTGCCTTTGCCCGTCTGGAAGCCTCCCGCGCTCCGCTGGCTTCCGTGTGCTGGGAGGTGAGCGAGGGGACATGGGTGCATGTTCGGCCCGGGACGTCGGATCTGCCCGTGGTCACCTCGGTTTTCTGGGCTCACAGCTATGATCTAGGGCATGATCTGGGCGAGGTGCGGACCGTGGTCGATTTGGGGGCCAACATCGGCGCCTCGGCTCTCTATTTCGCCCAGCGTTATCCCAAGGCGACCCTCGTGGCCGTCGAGCCGGAAGAGAGCAACTTCCTGCTGCTGCAAAAAAACCTGCTGGGCTTGCCTCGGGTCTTCCCGCTGCGCGCCGCCATCTGGTCGCACGATACCGAGTGCGAGGTCGATGTGGAGGAGCAAGGACAGGCGCGGGCCCCGTGGGCTTTTCGCAGCCGCGCGGTGGGGGAAGGCGGGGCGCGGGTTGCCGCGTGGTCGATGCCCACCTTGTTGCGGCACTATGAGATGACCACGGTCGATCTGCTGAAAATCGATGTCGAGGGCGCCGAGGTCGAGTTGTTCTGCGGGTCCCTGGCGTGGTTGGAACAGGTGCGCTGGGTGGTGATTGAAACCCATGAGCGCTTCCGCCCCGGTGCCGAGGAGGCCGTCACTCGGGCCCTCGCGCCAACCCACCAGGAACACGCAAGCGTTGCCGGGAACCGTGTGTTCTCACGACGAGACACCTACCAAGATCTCTGATTCCCAGAGGGGTCTGGGGAGGCAAGCCTCCCCAGCCTTCCTTTTTTCTCTCCCCTTGGCTTACAGTCCCCGAGGACCCTGCACCGCTGGCGGCAGGTCGGCCATCAACGCCCGATAGAGGTCGTCGTAGTCCGGTCGCGCGCCGATCTCCTCCCGGTCGGGATCCAGCGTGACCCCCAGGGCCAACACGGTGTCGAGCCCGGTAAGGTCGGGCACGGGGAGCGGGGCACCGGGCAAGGCCTCGTACAAGGCTTCCAGCCGGCGCACCAAGGCCGTCATGTCAAACAAAACACAGGTCTCGTGGGCGGCGGCCAAGCGTGCGCGCAGGGTCTGTCGGGCCTCGGCGTCCTGCCCCAGCATGATGGCCCGCGCCGTGTAGTCTTCCGGGCTCTTACAAACCAGATCGGGCAGGCCGGCGGCGCGCACGAGGCTGCCGCAAACCCGGGAGGCAAAGGCCCGGCCCGACCACGTCAGCACCGGCACCCCACGCCACAAGGCATCCGAGGCCGTGGTGTGCGCCCCGTAGGGGGCCGTATCGAGGAACAGGTCGGCCAGGGCATAGCGGGCGAGGTGGACCGGGTTGGGGACCCGGGGGGCAAACACCAAGCGGGCGGGATCGATGCCCCGGGCCTGCGCTTCCGCCTGGAGGCGCTCCCGGGTGGTGCGGCCGGGATCAAGCAGCCACAGCACCCCATCGGGCACCGCCGCGAGCACGCTTATCCAGCGCTCGAAGGTAAAGCGGGTGATTTTGTAGGCGGCATTGAAGCAGCAATAGACCACGGCCTCCTCGGGCAGGCCGGCTTCGGCGCGGCTGGGCACGGGGCCGATCTCGCGATGAAGGTCGTTGGGCTGGTAGCAGGGCAGGCGAAGCACCTTCTCCGAGTAGTACTTTTCATGCGACGGCGGAATAATCCAGTCATCGGCGATGATGTAATGGTGAAAGGGGCTGCCGGTGGTGCCCGGATAGCCCAGCCAGTTGATCAGGATCGGCGCGGGCCGGCGGGCGATGATGCCCGGGCGCGCCCCATCGGTATGGCCGTTGAGATCAACCAGGAGGTCGAGGTCGGCGGCGGCAATCTGCCGCGCCGCACTGTCGTCGTCGAGGCCGGTCAGCTCCTGCCAATGCTCGACCGATTGTTGCAGGCGCAGGCGGTGGCCGTCGAGCCCGGCCGGACCGGTGTAAAAAGCGAAAATCTCGAACCGGGTCCGGTCGTGGCCGACAAACACCTCGGGCACCAGCGAGCCCACCGCATGGCCGCGCAGGTCCGCGGACACATAGCCCACCCGTACCCGGCGTGTGCCGTCGTCCGTCGGTCGCGCCGGGCAGGGCAGGGGCGCGATCTCCGGGCGCCAAGGCGTATAGGCGGCGCCGGCCGCCAGCAGCAGCCAGGGGTCGTCCGTGTGGGCGGCCAGGGCCAGGGGGGGCATGCGCCGGCGCAGGGTCGCCGGGGTGTGGGTTTCGACCGGTTCCAGCAAGGGCCAGCAGCATTGGGCTTGTCGGGTGCTGATCCAGTGCTGGCTGATCTCGGGGTCGTGGGACTCCAGGGCCAGGAGGGCGCGCAGGACGGGCTCGGCCTCATCCTCGCGCTGGGCGCGCTCCAGGCTATGGGCGAGATGGCGCAAGGCCAGGGTTTTGAGGTGGAGCGCCTCGGGCGTCAAGGCTCCCAGGCGCTCTAGGACATCATGCCAGCTTGCCATGGCTCCTTCGCTGTCGCCTGTGCGCGACAGGAAAATGCCTCGGTTGACCCGCGCGGCATGAAAGGCCGGGTCGCGCTCCAGAGCCTCGTCGAGGGAGGCAACCGCAGCCCCTAGATCGCCACTGGCAGCCAGGGCGATGGAGAGGTTGAACAACACAGGCCCGCGCTCCGGGGCATCGGGGTGGCTGTCGAGCCAGAGGCGGTAGAGCTGGGCCGCGCGCTGAGGCTGGCCCTGGGCACTCAGGGCGTCGGTGACCTGCAACAAGCCCAGGGCATCAAGCCGCCGGTTGGCCAGGGCATCGATGCCCTCAAGGAAAAGGTCTGTGCTCACGCCGCCTCCGCGTCCTGGTTGGAATGCCGCAAAAGACTCTGGTGTCTTTTGGTCAGTTGGGCAACCATCAGCGTGGCACACGGCGGGGCCCGCAGGGGCGGCCCAAGCGTGGGACCGTTATGGGAATAAGGACTCCTTTGCCATGACCGATGTTTCTGGGGCCGCCACGGGTTCGTTTCAGGCTTTCACGGGGATCTCTGTGCCGGTGGGGCTTGTGGATGTCGGGGCCAACTTTCTCGATGACCCGCCGCCTTATACCCCTGTCCTTGCGGCGGGGGCGGCCTCTTTGGTGGGGTTCGAGCCCAACCCTCGCGCCCTGGCCGATCTCATCGCCCGCCAAGGGCCCGGCGAAACCTACCTGCCGCACGCCATCGGCGATGGTCGGGAGCACACCTTGCGGGTTTGTCGGGCCGAGGGCATGACCTCCTTGCTGGAGCCCGATCCCCGGGTGCTCGGCCTGTTTCATGGCTTTTCGCAGTGGGGCGAGGTCCTGGAGCACCGCCTTGTCCCCACCGTGCGCCTTGACGATGTGCCCGAAATTCGGGTCATGGACTATTTGTCCATGGACATCCAAGGGGCCGAACTGATGGCTCTGCGTCACGCCGAAAAGCGCTTGGCGGAAGCCGTGATGTTGCGCATCGAAGTTGAGTTTCTTCCCTTGTATAAGGGGCAGCCACTCTTTGCGGATATCGACCTTTTCTTGCGCGATCGGGGCTTTGTCCTGCATTGCTTCTCCCCCCTCGTCAAGAGGACCGTGCAGCCCTTGATTGTCAATAACAGTGTGTATGAGGGGCTCAATCAGCTCTTGTGGGCCGACGCCGTGTTTGTGCGTGACTTCACCCGCCCCGAGATCATGACCGACCATCAACTGCTGGCCCTCGCGCGTCTCGCGCATGAAATCCAGGGGTCGTTTGATCTCAGCTTGCACCTGTTGCAGCACTACGATCAGCGGACCACCGCCGATCTGGCCGGGCGGTATCGGGATCGTTTGCTGGGAGAGGAGCAGGCGTGACAACGGTAGGGGGGCGCTTGCCTCGGTGACGCGGAGCTGCCGTCCCGGACCCCGTCCTGGGGCCAACGGCTCGATTATGTCCAGCCGCCAGTCGCTCGGCATGGCCGGAGACGCGGGTCAGCCTTGTGTCGGCTATCAGGCCCGAGCGGTTCTCCATCAGCCCGTGGCCGATAAAACACAGTTTAGCCTCCATGCCCGGTCCCTTGCGGTAGAGCATGGTGGTCGGGATCGGATGCTCTCTGGGTGTCGTTGGAGCGCTTCTCGCCTCGGAAATCAGCCGAGGCGTTGCGACCACCGCCACCATCCTTCGTCTTTCTCAGCCTAGGGCATCAGCTTGGTCCTCCCAAGCCGACGCTATGAACTGTTACCCAGGTCCCTGGTCAGGAGTGTTACCAACCTAGCCGGTCAGCGCCGGGCATCGCCCCGGGCGGGGCCCGGGGGTAGCAGCCTCGCGTCCCGTCCAGACAGCCCTAAGGCAACAACCTTTCTGGAATCAGCCGACGCAAGGCTTGGCGTCCGATCGCCCGAAAGCGGGGGCTGTGGAGGCAATAGCCGCCGACCAAACCGACGAGGCAGCCCAGCACGGTATCGAACAACCGGGCTTCAATCAGCAGCGCAGGCGAGCCGCCCCGCCCCAACTGGGCGGCCTCGACCAGGAGAATGGTCAAGGGGGTAATGAACACCACGGCAAAGGCATAATGGCGCACCACCAGGGTCTCGATGATCAAGGTCAGGCCCATCATGATCAGCGACAGGCTCCAGGGGTCGAGCGGCAGCATCAACAGTCCCCAGGCCAGCGCGAGGCCCAAGGCGGTTCCTACCAGTCGATGGACCTGCCGGTTCCACACGGCCCGCAGGCTGACGCCTTGAATGACCGCCAAGCAACTGACCGGCACCCAGTAGGCGTTGTGGAGTTGGAAAAGCTGGGCGAGGGCCAGTGACACCCCAACAAAGAGGCCGATCACCACCGGATCGAAAACCAGGAAGTCAAAACTTGGCGAGGGGCGCTCCGGGACCGGGCCGGGAGGACGGGTGCGCAGGTCGTAAAGGCTGTAGAAGAAGGCGATGAGGCAGGCGAGCAGGCCGCCCATGCTGACCAAGCCCACAAAGAGGGGGACATCGAGAATCCCCAGGGGCGAATAGGCGCCAATCGACGCGGCCATGATGAAAAACAGCCCCCCCGGCATGCCCAGGCCATAGAAACGGCTGATCATCAACACCAAAATCGCCATGCCGGCCAGCACCGGCATCATCAGCACCGGCACGAAGTGACTGATCACCCCCAGGGTGTAGCAGGCGGTCATGCCGAAAGCGCACACCATCAGCGTGACCATGCGCGAGGCCAGAGGCGTGTTGCTCAAATACAGAAAGATTAAGCCGCCCAGCGAGGACGCCTGCCCATAGTCCATATGCCCGAAATAGGCGCCGGTCAGGAGGGGAAAGCCGGTGGCGGCGGCGGCGGCAATCGGCATGTGCCAGGGCCGGTCGCTGCGAGCCAGCGTGAAGAAATGCTGGGCTTCCCGACGCAGCAGGGCGAGAAGGCCGGAAGGAGGGGCTTGGGGTTCCATGGCGCGGTCCACCACCAACAAGAAAAACCGCCCGGGGCCGAAGCCACCGGGCGGCGATCAAGGTGTCCGAGGCCACATCGCCTTCAAGAAGGCGGGGCGCAACAGACCACCGGAAGGAAGCCTTAGAGGCCCTTCTCGATGAAGCCCTTGAACAGGTACTGGGACAGCGGGCCGCCCAGAACGAACAGGTGAATGATGGTGACGACGGTCACCAGAATGGCGGCAGAGGCGAACAGGGCCTGAGCGGGGTTAACCAGCAGCCAAACTCTCCACATGGCTTTTCTCTCCGAAAAGGTTTATGAACCGACAGAACTGGACCAGAACTTGTGAGCCCCGGAGACTTCCAGGGATCAAGCGAAAGCTCTTAGAACCAGGGCAGGTAGTGGTAGGTGAACACGTGAGCGAACGCGGACAGAACGATCCACGCGCCCAGGCCCTGGGTGTACCAGGAGTGGAACTCCTGAGCTTCCTTCTCGGTCAGACCCGACGGGTAAACCTTCGTGTTGTCAGCCATAATAATCCCTCCAAATAAATCGTGCATGAGCCCGAAATTGGCGCCTTCTCCCCACCAGAGGAGAGAACACCTACCCCTGGACCGCGTCGCTTCTGCACAGAAGACTTCGCTTTGCCTGGGGGCCCGGAGAGAGCTTGTGGCCTCCTCCCCGTCTGCGGCCACACAGTAGCAGTCCTGAGCCGCCTGTCAACGGCCACAATGTGGTTGAATTGTGTTTCCGCTCAAAAAATCTGCTGGACGGGGGCTCGGCCCCGCCGAGAGCGGATCCGGGTAGGAGATGGCGACCCCAGCCCCGGCCTCCAGCCCCTTCTCCCAGACCTGTCCTGCCGCGCTGCGGGGCCCTTTTGTCCGCCCTTGGGACCGAATCGGCGCCCTCCCCTCCTCCCTTGGACCCAGTTTCCCTCGGGTCGCCTCTTCGGCCTGTGACGGCGCGACCTCAACCATCAATAATTCTAACAGTTAGTCGCGTGTCGCGCGCTTTCCCTTCAAGGAAGCTAAATCCACCCGACAAAAATCCTCAATTGACCTGGGATCCCCTGAATAGTTTGATCAGTCCATGGACTAACCGGCTTTTTATCCATCACTCCCGAAAGCCGGTCCCCATGACCTGATCACATAAGGACCCGGCGCATGCCCGCGACGTTTGCCCGTCCCGACCTTTCCGAGCGCCACCCGTGCTTTGCCCCGCCTCGTCATGCCGGGCCGGCGCGGGCCGGCCGCTTGCATCTGCCGGTCAGTCCGGCGTGCAACATCACCTGCACCTTCTGTGCTCGGGGCGTTGACCCAACGGCGGCCCGGCCCGGGGTGGCGCGCCGCCTGCTCCGTCCCCAGGAGGCCCTGACGATCACCGAGCGGGCCCTGCGCCTGTGCCCGGAAATCTCGGTGGTGGGCATCGCTGGTCCGGGGGACACGCTGGCCACCGACCACGCCCTGGACACCTTCCGCCTGATTCACGCGGCGTTTCCGTCGCTGATCCTCTGCCTTTCGACCAATGGCCTGCGCCTGCCCGAGCGGCTCGACGCCCTGGTGGCTACAGGGGTGCAAACCCTCACGGTCACGGTCAACGCAGTGGACCCGGTGCTTCAGGCACGGATCTCCCCGGTGATTGCCTGGCAGGGGCGGCGCGTTGAGGGGCTGGCGGCGGCGGAGATCCTGATTGCCAGCCAACTGGAGGGCATCCGGCGCGCCCATGACCAGGGGGTGAGCGTCAAGGTCAACACGGTGCTCATCCCCGGGCTCAACGACCGGCACGTCGAGGCGATCGCCCAGGCGGTCGCAGCGGCCGGGGCCTCGTTGTTCAACATTATCCCCCTGATCCCCCAGCACGGGTTGGCCGATGTCCCGGCGCCCACCCCGGCCCAGGTGGCTCGGGCCCGCCTGGAGGCCGGCACGCATCTCAGCGTGTTTTCCCACTGCCAACGCTGCCGCGCCGATGCGGCGGGCATTCCCGGCGTCACCGACATCGCCGAGCGCCTCTATGACCGGCGCCTTGACGCCGAGACCTTCTCTCACGGCTAAAAGTCCAAGGAATTGTAAGACCATGGCCAAGGAACTCAAGCAGATCGCCATTTATGGCAAGGGTGGCATCGGCAAGTCCACCACCACCTCCAACATCAGCGCGGCACTAGCCGAGGCGGGCTACCGGGTGATGCAGTTTGGCTGCGATCCCAAGAGCGATTCCACCAACACCTTGCGCGGCGGCACCTACATTCCCTCGGTACTTGATCTGCTGCGGGCCAATGCTCGGGTCGATGCCCACGAGGCGATTTTCGAGGGTTTTGGCGGCATTTACTGCGTCGAGGCCGGTGGCCCAGCCCCGGGGGTGGGCTGCGCCGGGCGGGGGATCATCACCGCCGTCGAGCTGTTGAACCAGCAGAACGTCTTCGAGGAACTGGATCTGGACTACGTGGTCTTCGACGTGCTGGGCGACGTGGTGTGCGGCGGCTTTGCCGTGCCGATCCGCGAGGGCATTGCCCAGCATGTGTTCACCGTGTCGTCCTCGGACTTCATGGCGATCTATGCGGCCAACAACCTGTTCAAGGGCATTCAGAAGTACTCGAACGCGGGCGGCGCGCTGCTGGGCGGGGTGATCGCCAACTCGATCAATACCGACTTCCAGCGCCAGATCATCGACGACTTCGTGGCTCGCACCGAAACCCAGATCGTGCAGTACGTGCCGCGTTCGCTGACCGTCACCCAGTCCGAATTGCAGGGCAAAACCACCATCGAGGCGGCGCCGACCTCGGAGCAGGCCGACATCTACCGCACCTTGGCCCAACGCATTGTCGCCCACACGGAATCGAAGGTCCCCACGCCGCTCGATCCGCAAGAGCTGCGCGACTGGTCGGCCTCGTGGGCCGATACCCTGATTGCCCAGGAAAAGGTCGCCTACCATCCCCACGCCCTGGTCTCCTGAGGACGCCATGAGCATCAATCTGAAAACCCCCGTCGTCGAAAGTCGCGAGCAGCGGCTCGGCACCATCATCGGCTGGGACGGCAAAGCCTCGGACCTGTCGCGGGAATCGGCCTATGCCCGGGGCGACGGCTGCGGCGGCTGCGGCGGCGGTAAGGGCAAAGCCCGGCGGGTATGCGAGCAGCGCAGTCCCTTCAGCCAGGGCTCGGTGTGCTCGGAGCAGATGGTAGAGTGCCAAGCCGGCAACGTGCGGGGCGCGGTGCTGGTCCAGCATTCGCCGCTGGGCTGCGGCGCTGGGCAGGTGATCTACAACTCGATCTTCCGCAACGGCCTCGCGATCCGGGGCTTGCCGGTCGAGAATCTGCACCTCATCACCACCAACCTGCAAGAGCGGGACATGGTCTATGGCGGGGTGGAGAAGCTGGAGCGCACGATCCGCGACGCCTTTGAGCGCCATGCCCCCAAGGCCATTTTCATCGCCACCTCCTGCGCCACGGCGATCATTGGCGACGACATCGAAAGCGTGGCCAGCGCGCTGGAGGACGAGTTTAAGATCCCGGTGATCCCCCTGCACTGCGAGGGCTTCAAGTCCAAACACTGGAGCACCGGCTTCGACGCGACCCAGCACGGCATTGTCCGCCAAATCGTGCGCAAGAACCCGACGCGCAAACAGGAAGATCTGGTCAACGTGATCAACCTGTGGGGCTCGGACATCTTTTCGCCCATGCTGGCCGAGCTGGGCCTGCGGGTGAATTACGTGGTGGACCTCGCCACCGTCGAGGATCTGGCCCAGATGTCGGAAGCGGCGGCCACCGTGGGCTTTTGCTACACGCTCTCCACCTACATGGCGGCGGCGCTGGAGCAGGAGTTCGGGGTTCCCGAGGTCAAGGCGCCCATGCCCTATGGCTTTGCCGGCACCGATGCTTGGCTGCGCGAGATCGCCCGGGTGACGGGACGCGAGGACAAGGCCGAGGCCTACATTGCCCGCGAGCATGCCCGCGTGAAACCCGAACTGGAGCGCTTGCGCGAAAAGTTGAAGGGGGTCAAGGGCTTTGTCTCCACGGGCTCGGCCTATGCCCATGGCTTGATCCAGGTCCTGCGCGAGCTGGGGGTCGAGGTTGATGGCTCGCTGGTCTTCCATCACGACCCGGTCTACGACAGCCAGGATCCGCGCCAGGACTCGCTTGCCCACCTGATCGACAACTACGGCGACGTGACCCACTTCAGCGTCGGCAATCGGCAGCAGTACCAGTTCTATGGTCTCCTCAAGCGGGTGGACCCGGATTTCATCATCATCCGCCACAACGGCTTGGCCCCCTTGGCTTCACGGCTGGGTATTCCCGCCATCCCGTTGGGAGACGAACACATTGCCGTGGGCTACCAGGGCATGATCAACCTGGGCGAGAGCATCCTCGACGTCCTGGCCCACCGCAAATTCCATCACGACATCGCCCGCCACGTCCGCCTGCCCTACAAGGACAGTTGGCTGGCCCGCGATCCCTTTGATCTCGCCCGGGGAGCCTGAGCATGCCTGACTCCGATACCCTGACCCCGGGAGCCCAGCCGGCCCCGGCCGCTGTTTCCCTCGCACCTCCCGTGCCGACCAACTCCATCGAGCAGGTGCGCTCGGTGTGTTCCATTGGGGCGATGCACACGGCCTCGGCCATTCCTCGGGTGATCCCGATCACCCACTGCGGGCCGGGCTGCGCCGACAAGCAGTTCATGAACGTGGCCTTTTACAATGGCTTCCAAGGCGGCGGTTATGGCGGTGGCGCGGTGGCGCCCAGCACCAACATCACCGAGCGCGAGGTGGTGTTTGGCGGCGCCGAGCGGCTGGAAGAGCTGATCGCGGCCAGCCTGGAGGTGCTCGACGCCGATCTGTTCGTGGTGCTGACCGGCTGCATTCCCGATCTGGTGGGCGACGACATCGGCGCCGTGGTCAGCCCCTTCCAAAAGCGCGGCGTGCCCATCGTCTATGCCGAGACCGGAGGTTTTCGCGGCAACAACTTCCTCGGGCACGAGCGCGTCACCAAGGCAATCATCGACCAGTTCGTCGGCGACTATGACCCGGCCCGCGACGGCCCACGCGACCCGCACACCGTTAATGTCTGGTCCCTACTCCCTTATCACAATACCTTCTGGCGCGGCGACCTCACCGAGATCAAGCGGGTGCTCGAAGGGATCGGGCTTCGCGTCAACATCCTGTTTGGCCCCGAATCGGCTGGGGTCGCCGAATGGAAGGCCATCCCCCGGGCCGGCTTCAACTTGGTTTTGTCGCCCTGGCTGGGCCTCGACACGGCCCGCCACCTGGAAGCCCGCTACGACCAGCCCTTTTTGCACCACCCGGTCCTGCCGATCGGCGCGGGCGAGACCGGTACCTTCCTGCGTGCGGTCGCGGCCTTTGCCGGCCTCGACAGCGCGCGGGTTGAAGCGTTCATTGCCGCCGAGGAAAAGACCTACTACCGCTACCTTGAGGATTTCACCGACTTTTATGCCGAATACTGGTGGGGGCTGCCGGCCAAGTTCGCGGTCATCGGCGACAGCACCTATGCGCTCGGTCTGTCCAAGTTCCTGGTCAATCAACTGGGCTTGATCCCGGCCTTGCAGATCGTGACCGAGAACCCGCCCGAGGAGGCGCGAGACACCATCAAGGCCGAGTTCGCCCGCTTGGCCGATGATGTCAGCGCCGAGGTCTTGTTCGAGGAAGATAGCTACATCATCCACCACCACCTCAAGAACACGTCGTTCGGTCACAAGGCGCCCATCATTTTCGGCACGACGTGGGAACGCGACGTCGCCAAACAACTCAAGGGCGCCTTGGTCGAGGTGGGCTTCCCCGCCTCGTATGAAGTGGTGCTCGCCCGCAGCTACGTGGGCTATCGCGGCGCTCTCACCTTGCTCGAAAAAATCTACACAACTACTGTTGGTGCTAGCGCTTGACGGGTAGTTCGGGGTTGCTGCCTCGCGCCACCGAGGCAGATCCCTCCCTTGCGGTCAGCTCATCCAGTTTCCGCCATCGACGTTGAGGGTTTGGGCGACGATGTACTCGGCGTCGTCGGAGGCCAGGAAGACGGCGGCGCCGGGGTAGTCCTCGGGGCGGCCCATGCGGCCATAGGGGACGGCCTCGCCGACGAGGCGTTTCTTTTCGCCGACCGGGCGGTTTTCGTAGCGGGCGAACAGGGCATCGACATGGTCCCACATGGGGGTATCGACCACGCCCGGGGCGATGCCATTCACGCGGATGCCGTAGCGGATCAGGTCGAGGCCAGCGGATTGAGTGAGGCTGAGGACGGCGGCCTTGCTGGCGCAATAGATGCCGACCAAGGCTTCGCCTCGGCGGCCGGCTTGCGAGCTGAAGTTGATGATCCGTCCACCGGTCCCCTGGCGCACCATTTGCTGTGCCGCCGCTTGGAGGGTGAACAGCAGGCCCTCGACGTTGACCGCGAACACCTTGTGATAGCTCTCGCGGGTGATGTCGAGGATGGGGGCGAGGTCGAACACCCCGGCATTGTTCACTAGGATGTCGAGGCGCCCGAAGGTTGCTACGGTTTGGGCGATGGCGGCGTCGATCGAGGCCTGTTGGGTGACGTCGAGGGCCACGCCGATGGCGCCGTGGCCGACGCGGGCGGCGGCGTCGCGCACCGCTTCGGCGTTGATGTCGGCCAACACGACCTTGGCCCCTTCCTCGGTATAGCGCTGGGCGATGGCGAAGCCAATGCCGCGCGCGGATCCCGTGACTAGGGCAACCTTGTCTTTCAGCTTCATGATCTGTCCTCGGAAAAGGGGGCTCACGCCAGGGCGTTGAATCGGTACTCGCAGCGGTGGGTATACCGTTCACCCGGCCGCAGGATCACCGAGGGGAAGTGCGGCTGGTGGATGGAATCGGTAAAGCGATAGGTTTCCAGACAAAAGCCCGCGCCCGGACCGTGCTTTTGTCCCTCAAGGCCGGGGCCTGCTTGAAACAGGGCCGAGCCGGTATAAAGCAGGAGGCCGGGCTGGTCGGTGTGGACCTCCAGTTCCAGGTCCTGCTGGGGAGAGCGGGCCCGGGCCACGGGGCGAACGGTGCCGTCGGCGCCGTCCAAAACAAAATTGATGTCGTAGGGCACCTTGGCGTCGCCGATACGCCGCAGGCGACGAAAGTCATACGGTGTGCCCTCGACAAAGCGGATCTCGCCGGTGGGGATCAGGGTGTCCCGGGCCGGGGTATGGAAGCGGGCCGCGATTTCCAGAAAATGGTCATCGGCGCTGGCGTCGTCGGCCAGAGTGAAATAGGTATGGTTGGTCAGGTTGAGAAGGGTTGGCGCGTCGGCTTCGCCGGTCATTTCAAGGCGCAAGCACGTGCTGTCGCTTAGGTGATAGCGACACGTGACCTCGACCCGCCCGGGGTAGCCCTGGTCGCCGTCTTCGGAGGTCAGGGCCAGCAGCACCGAGCTTTGGTCGGCCTCCACCACCCGCCAGGGGCGGCGGGAAAAGCCCTGGGGGCCGCCGTGCAGGTGGATGCCGCCCGCGCTGTTGGCGGGCAGGGGGGAGGTCTGTCCGTCCAGCACGAAGTGATCGTCTGCGATGCGGTTGGCGCAACGGCCAATGGTCGCGCCGAGGTAGCACGGGTTGTGGCGGTAGGCCTCGATGCTCTGATAGCCCAACACCACGCGCCGCGTCCGGCCGTCGCCCAGCGGTACCACCAGATCGCGCAAGGTGGCGCCGTAGCTGAGAACCAGCGCCTGGGCGCCGGCCGGAGTGGAAAGGCGGATTTCCTGGACTGGATCTCCGCCCAGCACGCCGATCTCGCGACTCTCCATCTTTCATCCCTATTTTATTATGGTTGAGTGTGGGGCGAGCTTTGGTCGGCGGTGTCCCCAACGTCCCTTGTTTCTTCCCCAAGCCCCCCACAGGCGGCGGCGCGCAAAGCCGCGATCTCGCCCAAACTGGACGTGCCTTCCATGGGCCCTTTGCGCGTTACGGCCAAGGCGCCCGCGGCACAGGCCAACCCCAGGGCCTCTTCCGGCGGTAAACCGCGCAACCACGCTGTGACGAAGGTCGCGCCAAAACAATCGCCGGCTCCGGTGGGATCGGTCTCCTGCACGGCAAAGGCCGGATGGTGAAAGCGCTGGCTGGGGGCAAAATACCAAGCCCCTCCGGCGCCTTTTTTTGAGGACGATGGCCTGGCAGCCCCCGGCCAGCACCTCGGCAATGGCCTCGTCTTCGTCGGGGGTCCCGGCCAGCAGGAACAACTCGGCCCCGCTGGGTAGGAAGAGGTCGGTGTGGCGCAAGACTTCTTCCAAGGCCTCACGCATGCCGGGGCTGCCCAGCATCTCCTTGCGCACGTTGGGATCGAAGGAGACGCTGCCGCCTCGGCTCTTGATCCGCTCCAGGGCGTGGCGCACCAGGGCGATCATCTCGGGGGAAAACAGCGAGGAGCCCATCACGTGCAGATGGTCGGCGCTGTCGAGAAGATGGTCCCCGGCCGGGCTGTGGCCGATGTGAGCACAGGCGCTGTGAC
Source organism: Pararhodospirillum photometricum DSM 122 (assembly GCF_000284415.1). NCBI lineage: Bacteria > Pseudomonadati > Pseudomonadota > Alphaproteobacteria > Rhodospirillales > Rhodospirillaceae > Pararhodospirillum > Pararhodospirillum photometricum. The sequence goes on along the minus strand of NC_017059.1, from coordinate 3,758,755 downwards.
GGATATTGAAAATGAAATCGCGTTCCCCGTCTGGGCGATAGCGCACGAAGGCGCTGCCGGTGACCGCATCGGGGATGATGGCCACCGCCGAGACATCGGCGCCGTCGCGGGCGAGGCGCTCGCGGTTGAGCAAGCCGAAATCGTCGTCGCCCACCGAACTCAAGATGCCGCAGGGCTGCCCCAAACGGGCGACTTGATCGATGAAGATGGCCGGAGCCCCGGACGCGTAGGGGCCGAGCAGAGATAAAGGCTCGCGAAAGCCGTGCCCCGCTTCGGTGGCCATGATCTCGACGACGATTTCGCCGATCGTGACAATTTTTTTCATGGGGCGCTCTTTCGCTTGCCGCAGGCGCTGCGTCCGGGACTGAGGTCAAGGGCCGGGGAACGCGCTGGTTTTCGCTGCCGACCATGCGCTTTGAGGTATCGAGTGTCAATTAAAAACTTTTCGAGCGAAAAATTGTGGTGAGAGAAAAAACTTCGCCCACGGCGTGCCGACGGCCTTCGCCCGAAGAGCGTGTGGGCGCTATTGCTCATCTCGTGGGCAGAGAGTGCCTCTGGGGCGGGCAGGGGAGCGCCGGTCGCGGCAAGGGGCGGCGGCGGGGGTGGGGGCAGGGAAGGGGCGGTCAGGGTGGGGAAGGTGTGTCGAGAGTGGCGTGTTTATAGTGCGTTGCGGCATTTTTTGAGGCGCCTCTAGCGCTAGGCTCCCCTCCCTTTCAAGGGGAGGGCGAGCCGCTGGCGGGCAAGGACCGCCCTTCTTCCACAGGCAAAAAATAAATTGGTGCGAGTTAAGTTTCTCGTTGACTCGTGACGACGGTCTGACACACTGGACCCACTTGAGGAAACGTCCCATCGACGAAAAAGGTCGCTGCCCGCTCTTTTTAGGAGTGGCTTAAGGCGGTCGATCCGAGGTCGGGGGCGGGGAAGGCGCGCCGGGTGCCGCCTTCCAGCGATCGGCGGCGCGGGTCGGGCCGGTGCCGTCAGGGTCACTCGCAAACGGGGCTGTCCCCCGGGAGGAACGGATGTTTCGTGGATTCTTGACGACGGTACTCAAGGGAGGCGCGGCGCTGGCGGCCTCCACGCTGTTGGTGTGTCAGGTGGCGAACGCGCAGGAGTTCACGGTCGGCTTCTCGAACCGGACCTTGAACGGCCCCTATTTCAGCGCCCTGACCGAGCACGTCAAAACCTTCGCCGAGGCCGAGGGCTGGAAGGTGATCAGCACCGATGCCCGGGCCGACCTCAACAAGCAGATCGCCGACGTCGAGGACATGGTGGCCCGGGGCATCAACGCCCTGATCCTCAACCCCCAAGACCCGGCCGCTGGCATGCGCATTGTCGAGCAGGTGCGGCGCAAGAACATCCCCGTGGTCATCATCGACAGCGATCTGGCCATCGGCGCCGACGTTGTGACCCGCGTCGCCTCCGACAACGCCAAGACCAACCAACTCATCGGGGAATACGCCGCCACCCAGTTTGCCGACACCCCCCTCAAGGTGGCGCTGATCAGTGGCAACCAAGGCAATCTGGTCGGCCACACCCGCTCCAGCAATTTCTTCCTCGGCATCATGGACGGGCAACTGCGGCGCTCGGCCAAGACCAACTTCCAGATCGTGACCCAGGTGTGGGGTGGCTGGGACCAGCAAGGCGGCCTCAAGGCCATGGAAGACGTGCTGGCCGCCCATCCCGAGATCAACGCCGTCTATACCGAAAACGATGACATGGCCTTGGGTGCCGTCCATGCCCTGCGCGCCGCCGGTCGCCTCAAAGACGTTCGGCTGTACAGCTACGACGGCAACAAGAACGCCTACAAGGCCATCATTGATGGTCAGATGCAAGCAACCGGGGAGAATAATCCCAAGTTGATGGCGCAAATGGCGGTCAATCTTCTGAAGGAAGTCAAGGCGGGCAAGACCCAGTTCCCCGACTACTCCTACACCCCACCGCTCATGGTCAACGGCGACAACGCCAAGACGGTCTACGACGAGAAATCTCTGTTCTGATCCGTCCTTGCCGCCGGACCGGCCCCCGTCCGGCGGCTTTTCCTTTCCCTCCCGCCTGGGATGCTCTCGAGGATCGTGCCATGAAAGCCCTGGTTTTTTCCCGTCCGGGCAGCCTCTCGATCGAGGAACTGCCGTGTCCCGAGCCCCACGGGGACGAGCTTTTGATCAAGGTGGCGGCCAGCGGCATCTGTGGCACCGATGTTCATATTTTCCACGGGGGCTTTCCCTGCGCCTTTCCCCTAGTTCCCGGTCACGAATTTGCCGGCGAGGTGGTGGCGGTGGGCCCCGAGTGCGTGCGCTTCCAGCCCGGGGCGCGGGTGGCCGTTGAGCCCAACATTCCGTGCAACAACTGCCCCGAATGCCTGCGCGGCGAGCACCATTATTGTCGGGCGATGCGGGTGCCGGGGGTTAATCTCCCAGGCGGCATGGCCGAATACGTTCTGGTCAACGAGCGCGCCGCGTTTGACATTGGCGCCTTGCCCTGGGAACACGGGGCCCTCGTCGAACCCTTGTCGTGCGTTGTCCACGCCACCGAGCGTCTGGCCCCCCAGTTGGGCGAGCAGGTGCTGGTCATGGGGGCTGGGCCGATCGGCGTGTTGATGGCCCGTCTGATGCGTGCGCGTGGCGTTCGGGCTGTGGATATCCTGGAGCGCGAGCCCGAACGCCGCCGCGCCGCTGCCGCCCTCGGCCTGGGGCGGGTGTTTGGCGATCCGGTCGAGATCAGCGCCAAGACCTATGACGCCTGCGCCGATGCCACCGGCGCCTCGGTCCTGGTGGCCGAGGCCGCGAACCGGCTGGTGCGCCCCGGGGCGGGTGTTGGTGTTTGGGGTGCCGGGGCCGACGGCGACGATCGCTCTCGATCATTTCCGCTTCTATCGCGACGAAATCCAGCTCCTGGCCAGCTTCACCTCGCTCAAGAACAGCCAGCAGGCCATTGACCTGATGGCCTCGGGTGTCGTGGAGGTCGCCGACATCGTCTCGCATCGCATCGCGCTTTCCGAGTGCCCGACCTTCTTGGAGCGGATGAAGGCCGGCGATGGCCGCTTGCGCAAGGTCTGTGTGACCAACTTTGCCGCGTAAGGAGGGCGGACCATGAAAGAGGTGATTGCGGCGCAAGGCCGGGGCGAGGCACAGGGGATTTGCTCCTTGTGCACGGCCCATCCCCTGGTGATCCGGGCCGCCCTGGAGGCCGCGCGCGACGACGACGCCCCAGTCCTGATTGAGGCGACCGCCAATCAGGTGAATCAGTTCGGTGGCTACACCGGCATGACCCCGGCGGCTTTTCGCACGTTTGTCGAAGGTCTGGCCGACGCGGTTGGTTTCCCCCGCCGCCGCGTGCGCCTGGGCGGTGATCACCTGGGGCCCACGGTCTGGCGGTCCCGCCCCGCCGAGGAGGCCCTGGCCCTGTCGCGCGCCCTGGTGGCCGAGGCGGTGGCCGCTGGCTTTACCAAGATCCATCTCGATGCCTCCATGGCCTTGGCCGGGGAATGCGATCCCCTGGATCCGGCTCTGGTCGCCGAGCGCGCCGCCGATCTCGCCGCCGCCGCCGAGGCCGCCACCCGGCCGGGCCAAGAGGTGCTCTATGTCATCGGCACCGAGGTGCCGGTCCCGGGCGGCGAAACCGAGGGCTTGAGCGCGGTGCGCGTCAGTGCCGCCGCTGATGTTGCCGAAACCCTGGATCTGCATCGCTTGGCCTTCGCTCGACGCGGCCTGCACAACGCCTTCGAGCGGGTGGGGGCGGTGGTGGTCCAGCCCGGGGTCGATTTCGATCATACCGGTCTTCTGCCCTACGATCCCGGCAAGACCCGCGATTTGGTGGCCCTGATCCAGGGGCGACCCGGTCTCGTCTACGAGGCCCATTCCACCGATTTTCAGAGCCGCGAGGCCCTGCGGGCCCTGGTTGAGGACCGCTTCGCCATCCTCAAGGTGGGCCCGGCCCTGACCTACGCCCTGCGCGAGGGCCTGTTCGCCCTGGCGGCGATGGAGGACGAGCTTATCCCCATCGAACGCCGCTCCTGCCTGCGCGCCGTCGTGGAGCGCATCATGCTGGAGGAACCCGAGGCCTGGGCCCGCTATTATGCCGGGGCGCCGGGACAGCGTCGCTTGTTGCGGGCCTACAGTCAGTCGGATCGCATCCGCTATTACTGGACCCATCCCGAGGTGGCGGCCGCCGTCGAGCGCTTGCTGGCCAATCTGGCCCAGGTGTCGCCGAGCGAGGGGCTTATCCGGCAATTTGCTGGTTTGGAGCGGGCCCGCCTGGGTCGGACTCCCTTCAGCCCCCAAGCCCTGCTGGCCGACAAAGTGCGCCAAGTCCTGGAAGACTACCGCTTCGCCTGTACCGGCGTGGCGGAAGGCGAGGGAGGATGGCGCCGTGCCGGATGATGGATCGAGCCTGCGCGCGCTGACCAGGACAAGCGAGGGCCAAAGCATGACCTATGCGGTGGAGGTCGAGGGCGTCACCAAGGCTTTTGGCGGGGTACGCGCCCTTCAAAACGCGACACTGCGCGTCGCCCCCGGCACCATTCATGCCCTGGTTGGCGAAAACGGTGCCGGCAAATCGACCTTGATGAACATCCTGGCCGGCATCTTGCGCCGGGATGGAGGGCAGATGCGCCTCTTTGGCAAAACCGTCGATTTTGCCAGCCCCGCCGAGAGCCAGCGCCACGGAATCGCGATCATTCACCAGGAGCTGGCCCTGGCTCCCGACCTCAGCGTGGCCGAAAACATGTTCCTGGGCCAGTTGGGGCGGCTGTTCGTCAACCACCGGACGCTCAACCGCCGCGCTGCCGAGGCCCTGGCCCAGTTCGGGTTCGCCATTGATCCGACCACGCCGGTCGGGGCCTTGAGCGTGGCCTATCAGCAGATCGTCGAGATCACCTCGGCCCTGGTGCTGCACGACTGCAAGATCCTGATCATGGACGAGCCCAGCGCCGTATTGGCCGATCCCGAGATCGAGATCCTTTTTGCCAACCTGCGCCGCCTGCGTCAGCAGGGCGTGACGATTTTGTATATTTCCCATCGGCTGGAAGAGATCTTCCGCATCGCCGATGCCATCACGGTGTTCAAGGACGGCCAAACCGTCACCGACCTCGACCCCCGGACCTGCACCGAGGAAGACATCATCACCACCATGGTCGGCCGCCGCCTGGGCAGCTTGTTTCCGCCCAAACCGGCGCCCCAGGGCGAGGCCGAGGTGATCTTGCGGGTGCGCAACCTGACCCGGGCCCGGGTGCTGCACGATGTCTCCTTGCACCTGCGGCGGGGCGAGATCCTGGGGCTGGCCGGGCTGGTGGGCTCGGGGCGTTCCGAGGTGGCGCGGTGCCTCTTCGGGATTGATCGCTACGACAGCGGCATCATCGAGATCGACGGCACGGCGCGGCGTATTACCCGGCCGGCCGAGGCCATGCGCCAGGGGATCGGCCTCGTGCCCGAGGACCGCAAGCGCCAGGGCGGTATTTTGCCGATGAGCATCAGCGAAAACCTGACGTTGACCAATCTGGGGCAGATCAGCCGCCTTGGTGTTTGTAGCCGGGCCCGGGAAGCCGGGGTGGCCGAGCGCTCGCGCGAGAGTCTGCGCATCCGCCTGGGCTCGCCCCATGACGCCTTGTCGTCCCTGAGCGGCGGCAACCAACAAAAAGTCGTGCTGGCCAAGTGGCTCAATGCCGAGCCCCGGGTGCTGATCCTCGACGAACCGACGCGCGGTGTGGACGTGGGCGCCAAGGCCGAGCTTTACCTGCTCATCAACGATTTGGCCCGGCGGGGCTTCGGAATCCTGGTCATTTCCTCGGAAATGGTCGAGCTGGTCGGCTTGTGCCAGCGGGTCTATGTCATGGCTGAGGGCGAAATTACTGGCGAACTCGCAGGCGACGAAATCCGCGAGGAAGCCATCATGCGTCTCGCCATCCCCAAGCGCAGGAAAACCCCATGACGGCTGTTCAAAAAAATCCTCGGTCCTGCTGCACCGGGTGCTGGGGCAATCGACGCTGTTGTTTTTCATCGTCATGCTCGTGGCCGCCCACTTCCTCTCGGACCGCTTCTTCACCCCGGACAACATCACCAACATTTTGCGCCAGAGCGTGCCACTGGGCATCGTTTCGATTGGCCTGCTGTTCGTGATCCTGACCGCCGGCATTGATTTGGCCGTGGGCTCCCTCATGGCCCTGGTCTCGGTGGTGGTCGCCTTGTGTCTGCCCGGCCTCGGCCTTGTCGGCGCGGTGGTGGTGGCCCTGGCTGTTGGGGTCGGCGCCGGGTTGGTCAGTGGCTCGCTGGTCGCCCTGTTCGGGATCGCACCGTTTATCGCGACCCTGGCCATCATGACCATCGCGCGTGGTCTGGCCCTGATCTTGTCGCGCGGTCAGCCCGTGTTCATCGACAACGAGACCTTCATGGCCGTGGGCAGTTCGGCGCTGCTCGGTATCCCCACCTTGTTTTATGTCCTGGTCGGGGTCACGGTCCTGGCCGCCTTGCTGGCCCGCAAGACCGTTTTTGGCCGGTTGGTGGTCGCCGTTGGCTCCAACGAAGTGGCCACCCGCTTTGCTGGCATCAGCATTGCCCGCATCAAGATCGCGGTCTATGGCCTGTCGGGCTTGACGTGTGCCATCGCCGGCATTTTGTCGGCCACCCGCACCGGGGTCGGCTCGCCCATCCTCGCGCTGGGCTTTGAGCTTGATGCGATCGCCGCTGTCGTGGTTGGGGGCGCTAGTTTGGCCGGGGGGCGGGGCACGGTTCTTAACACCCTGATTGGGGCCCTTATCCTGTCCATCATCTCCAACCTCATGAATTTGATGGATATTCCGGGGTACCACCAACAGGTGGTCAAGGGGGTGATCATTGTTCTGGCCGTGGTGCTGGAAAGTGCCAAGCGGCGGTTGAGTGCGGCTTGAGAGAAGAAGGCTGGGGAGGCGGGGCCTCCCCAGACCCCGCCTTTCCTCAGTCGCCAGAGCGACGTTTCCAAACTGGTTGGAGGGTTTCATGTCTCGTGTTTCCCTGGCCCACCTGTTGCAGGACGCCCGGCGTCGGGACTACGCCGTGCCGGCCTTCAACGCCTGGACCTATCAAGATGCCCTCGCTCTGGTCCGCGCCGCCGAACAGGCCCGCTCGCCCCTGATCATCCAGACCTCGGGCACCTGCATTCGCCATAACGGCCTGAGCTTCTCCTATCAGATGGTGGAAAACGCCACCCGCCAAGCCAGTATTCCGGTTGCCATTCACCTGGATCACGGCCAGGAGCGCCGGCTGATCTTTGATGCCATCCGCCTGGGCTATGATTCCGTGATGTACGATGGCTCCATGCTGCCCATGGACGAAAACATCGAAAACACCCGCCTCGTTAAGGCTGTGGCCGACGAATACGGCGTTTCGGTCGAGGCCGAGATCGGCCATGTGGAAAAGGGCCGGGGGGATCACGAGGTCTTGACCACCCCGGAAGAAGCCCAGCGCTTCCTGGCCGCCACCGGGGTTGATGCCCTGGCCGTCGCCGTGGGCACTCGCCATGGCATGCAAAGCCACGACGCGCCCTTGCACTTCGAGACCCTGGACGCCCTGGGCAGCGCGTTGGACACGCCCTTGGTGCTGCACGGCTCCAGCGGCGTGGCCGACCAGGACCTGCCCCGAGTAGCGCGTTCCTTGGTGTGCAAGATCAACATCGCGACCCGCCTGCGCGATGTTTTCATCCAGGCCTTGGGCGAGGAAGCCGAGGCCTATACCGGCAGTGACCACATCGCCCTGATGATGCGGGCCCACGAAGCCACCATCCGCGAGGCCATGGTGTTGATGGGCCTGATGGGCAGTGCGGGGCGGTGTTAGAGGGGGGAGAAGAAGACTGGGGAGGCGAGGCCTCCCCAGACCCCTCGTTCCCTTTGAGCCTTCTCGGATAGGCAAGGTCCCTCGGTTCGTTCCGCGCACGCCTTGACGCTCCGCTGGGCTGTTGTTTACCTTTCAGGTCCTTGGGGACGCGCCCCGCAACCCCGTGCGGATGCTTCTCTCCAACAGGCGGTAGGGGGAGTGCATGATGCGACGTCGTATTTTGGCCGGATGGTTTGTTCTGGGGGCCTTGGTGGCCGGGTGCGTGCCCCCGCCCGAGCCCCCCGCTTCTGCTGTGGCGACACCAACGGCCGTTGCTCCGCCGCCACCTGTGCCGGCCGTGAGCCCCAAGGCGGTCTGGCATCCCGATCCTCTGCCGTGCCAAACGCCCAGCGGTCCCGTCGAGGCGTGTTTGCGAACCGCCATGGCCGCCGCGCCCCCGGAAGCCCAGACCTTCGCCGCCTCCCAGGGCTGGAAAGGTATGCTCACCTATCTGGGTAACGAGGGCAAGGTGGTGAGCGGTACCCTGACCACCTTCCCCTTGTCCCCCACCTCGGACGTGCCCGTCCTGCTCAATGGCACGCCGTCCCTGATCTCGGTTCCCGAACTTTGGGAAAAGCACATGGTGCCGAGCCTCGCCAAGAAATATCCCAATGGGAACAGCACCTACGTTGCCCCCTTCCTGGTCAAGGCCGAGAAAACCGCCAATGGCGGGCAGCGCTTCATCTATGAAGGCGAGGTCCGCGAGTGCAAGGAGTGCATGGCCAAGGCCCGCCCGCGCCTGCGTCTCGTCTTCGACAAGACCGGCCGTCTCCTTGGTCCCGAGCGCTGAACCCAAACGGGGGTCTGGGGAGGTGCGCCTCCCCAGCCTTCTCTTTTCGATCACCGCCCCGCTTGACGGATCGCCGCCAACGCCTCAGGTGGCGGCGCCTGCTCGATCCGGCGATAGTCCCGGCCATCGGGCGTGCGCCGCATCAGCCGCCAATCCACCAGCCAGCGGCGCAGCAGGGCTGGGTCGCTAAAGGTGTGATGATCCGCCAGCCAGAGGGTCATCTCTTTCTCGGTGAACGAGTGCCCGCGCGGCAGGCGGCTCCACAAGATCCACAGGCACAACACCCGCTGATGTTCCTTGGGGGGCCAGCGCACCAGACGCCCCTCGGCATCAAAGAACCGCCGCAACCGGATCAAGCGCTCGGGAATGATGGCCGGCCCAGGGGCGACCTCGCGGCGTTGGGCATGGGCCCGGAAGTGTTGGAAGTTGCGCCAGCCGGTCGCCCGCGCCAGCATCGTCAGCACCTCAACATGGCCCGGCGTGTGCGGGCAGGCCTGGATTTGCTCCCGCAGCGAGCGGGCCAGTGCGGAAATATCGGAACATTCGAAGGAAAAAACTTCCCTAGACATCGCTTATCCTCGCGGTGCCGGGTCCCAAGGGACTTGTCGGGGGGCGCCTTCTTGCCGACACGGCACAGGATAAGGAGCCGGTCAAAACAACATAAGGCAGGTTTAGCACCCCAACAGGGGAGGCGACGCCTGGGTGAACTGCCGACCGGGGGAGAGGATAGGCCTCTCCCCGGCGGCAGGCAAGAGCGTTACCACAGCAACAACACAAGAATTTGTGGAACCAAGATGCGAAGGCACATCACCAGGGGATACACGGTGGCATAGGCCAGGGCCGGCGCTTCAGACGGGCTCAAGGCGTTGGCAAAGGCCAGGGCCGGTGGGTCGGTCATCGAGCCGGCCAGGAGGCCGCACACGCTTAAGTAGTTTAGCTTTACCACCCATCGGGCGTAAATCCCAACAGCCAGCAAAGGAACCAGCGTGATGATGGCGCCATAGACCATCCAGGTCAGGCCGGGACCATTGATCAAGGTGTCGAGAAACTTGCCCCCCGAGGTCAGGCCCACCACCGAAAGAAACAAGACAATCCCCAACTCGCGCAGCGCTTCGTTCACCGCCGGGGGCATGAACCACACAAACGGGCCAAGATGTCCGATCCGCGACAAGATCAGAGCCACCACCAGCGGCCCTCCCGCCAGACCGAGTTTCATTGGGGCTGGCATCCCCGGCACGAACAACGGCACCGAGCCAAGAATAATCCCCAAAAGCAGGCCCAGGAAAACCGGGACCAACTCGACTTGCTGTAACCGACGCTGCGAGTTGCCAATCATCGTTGCTGCTTGGCTCAGGTCGGCCGGTTTGCCAATGGTGTTGAGGATGTCGCCAAACTCCAGCCGCAATGCCGGGTGAGGCACCAAGTCCACGCCGGCCCGGGTGACGCGGCTGATCACTACTCCATAAAGGTCGGCCAGATTCGCTTGGGCAATGGTTTTCCCCAGGATTTCCTTGCTGGTGACCACCAAGCGCTCCCAGCGCACGTCCGTTCCCTTGGTGGTCAGGGAGGCGTTCTCCACCACCTGGCCGAGGAACAGCCGCATGCGATGGATGTCGGCCCGGGGGCCCACCAGATGGAGAATATCGCCCACGTGGATACGCGTGTCGGGGTGGGGGACTTCAAGGGTTTCGCCGCGTAAGAGTCGCGAGGCCACCACCCCGTCCTCGCCGAACAGGCCAATCTGGCGCAAGTTGGCGCCTTCGAGGTTGGTGTTCTGGATGGCCACATCCAGAGTTTCCAGCACCGCCACCGAGGAACGCCGCTCCTCGTCAAACGCCGCCGCCTCCCGGGGGATCGACAGCCGAAACAGCACCCGCACCAGGATCATCGCAATCAAGATGCCGGCAATACCAAAGGGATAAGCCACCGCATAGCCCAGGCCGATCAAGGTCGTGGCGTCTTGGGGGGCCTGCAAGCCGCTCAAAATTTCCTGAGCAGCGCCCAGCGACGGCGTGTTCGTCACCGCGCCGGAAAAAATCCCAAGGATCGCCGGCAGCGGAACAGCCGTGACCAAGTGGATCGTGACGGCTGTGACGGCGCCCAAAACCACAATCGCCGCCGCCATCAGGTTCAGCCCCAGGCCCTGGCGCCGCAGCGCCGAGAAAAAGCCGGGACCAACCTGCACGCCGATGCAGTACACAAACAAAATCAACCCAAGATCGCGGACAAAGCCGAGCGTTTCGGCGGGATAGCTGATCCCCGCCTGATGCGTGACGTGACCGGCCGCCAAACCGGCAAACAACACGCCCCCAATCCCCAGCCCAATGCCCTTGATCTTGAGCTGGCCCAGGGACAATCCCAGGGCGGCGATAATACTGAGCGTCCCTAAGAGACGGGCTACCTCGGGTAAACCGTGAAAGAGTTCAAGCATGAAGGACCCTCGGAGCAGGCGGGACAAGCATGTCCCCATAAGCGTTGGAACGGGTCCAATGTATCGGAAAGCGTTGAAGAAAGTCTGATGTTTCTTTGAAAATCCCTGGCCACCCAGGGCTGTCGCCCGCCGTGGTGACGCGGGGCTGTCGCGCGCCCCGCGTTTTTCTGATTTGGCGCCAGCCCCGCGTGGCCAGAAGAGACCCTCAGGCCTCCGCCAGATGGTTCGCCGCCGAGAGGACGGCTTTCAGGGCGGCGGCCACGATGTTGGCGTCGATGCCCACGCCGTGACGGATCCGGCCATCGGGGAGGCTGGCGCGCATGAAGGCGACGGCCTGGGCGTCGGATCCCGGGCGCAAGGTGTGTTCCTCGTAGTCATCAATGGTCATGGCCAAGCCGCTGTCCTTGCGGATGGCATCGACCAGGGCTTCGACCGGCCCGCTGCCCCGGCCATCCACCGACTTGACCGCGCCGTTGACCTTGACCGTGGCGGTCAGCAGGCGCTCGCGCGAGCCGGCTTCCGGGAAGGTCTGGTGGTCGATGAAGGCATAGGGCTTGTCGTTGCCGAGGTAGGTGGCCTCGAAGGTTTTCCACATCATGGGCGAGGTGATTTCCTCGCCGGTTTCGTCGGCGATCTTCTGGATGATCTTCGAGAACTCGACCTGCAAGGAGCGGGGCAGGCGGATACCGTAGTCCTGTTCCATGATGTAGGCCACGCCGCCCTTGCCCGACTGGCTGTTGACGCGGATCACGGCCTCGTAGGTGCGGCCCACGTCTTGCGGGTCGATGGGCAGGTAGGGGACTTCCCACAGGGACTGATTGGTCTCGCGCATGACCTTCAGGCCCTTGTTGATGGCGTCTTGATGGCTGCCCGAGAACGCGGTGAACACCAAGTCGCCGGCATAGGGATGACGCGGATGGACCGGCAGGCGGTTGCAGCGCTCCACCACGTCGCGGATGTGGGGGAGGTTGGAGAAGTCGATGCCGGGATCAATGCCCTGGGTGTAGAGGTTGAGGCCCAGGGTCACGAGATCGACGTTGCCCGTACGCTCGCCATTGCCAAACAAGGTTCCCTCGACCCGGTCCGCCCCCGCCATCAAGGCCAGCTCGGCGGCGGCAACCGCCGTGCCCCGGTCGTTGTGCGGGTGCACGCTGATCAACACCCGCTCACGGCCGCGCAAGGTCCGGCCAAACCATTCGATCTGGTCGGCATGGATGTTGGGGGTGGACATTTCCACCGTTGCCGGGAGATTGAGAATCAGCGGGTTGTCTACCGTGGGCTCAAAGACGCCCATCACGGCCTCGCAGACCTCGACCGCATAGTCCATTTCGGTGCCGGTGAAGCTCTCGGGCGAATACTCGAAGCGGACCCGGGTTTCCTTGGGCACCCGCAAGGCTCCTTCGCGCACCATGGTCGCCCCGCGGACCGCCAAGTCAGTGATGCCGGCTCGGTCGAGATTGAAGACGACTCTGCGCTGCAAGGCTGACGTAGAGTTGTACAGATGGACGATGACCGACGGCGCGCCGGCCACGGCCTCGAAGGTCCGGTTGATGAGGTCTTCGCGGGCCTGGGTCAGAACCTGGATGGTCACATCGCTGGGGATCAGGCCGGCGTCGATGAGGTGGCGCAGAAAATCGAAGTCCGTCTGGGACGCGGCCGGAAAGCCCACCTCGATTTCCTTGTATCCCATCGCGCACAGCAACTGGAACATCATGACCTTGCGCTCGATGCCCATGGGCTCGATGAGCGCTTGGTTGCCATCGCGCAGGTCAACGGCGCACCAGATCGGGGCGCGGGTCAGGGGGGTGTTGGGCCAAGTACGGTCGGGAAGGGCAACCGGCGTGAATGCCTGATATTTGCGGGTCGGATCAATCGGCATGGTCATGGCGAACTGACGCTCCTTGGGGCGCGGGCTTGTCGTTGAGAAAACAACAGGAGGCAACGGCGCAGGCAGTGATCCGGCCGTCGGGCCGCCGTCAGGCCCGGCGGCCGCTTCCTAGTCGTTGGTCCGGACAAGCGCGGAAGGGGCCCTGACCCCGGACGACAAAAATCCCCGCGTCGGCAAACACCGGCACGAAGGCGGGAGACAGGACGCTCAGACGGGAGGGGAGAGAGGACATGACACAAAACCCATTCTCGCTGGAAACACGACAAGCGCTTTCCGTCCCCCCAACGGGGACGTTACGACAGTCGTAGGAGAGCGGTGGGGTGGGTCATGGTCATCATGAGGGTAGGGTGCCGGTTGGCACGCTCCGCGTCAAGTTTTTTCCCCAGGGCAAGCGGGGGAGGGGGAGAGTTAAAAAGAAAGGCTGGGGAGGCGTGGCCTCCCCAGACCCCTCGTGTTGTTTGGCGAGACCCGTCAGCGGCGCAGGTCGATTTCCACCCCGGGTTCGCCCGAGAACTCGACCAAGATGTTGGCGTCGGGGACCCAAACCTGACAGGCCAAGCGGTAGGGCGGAGGAATGTCCTCGACCTCGGCCTTGGCCAGAATCTCCTTGCTCAACTTGCCGTTGACCGACAGCGTGATCTTTTCATGCTCGGTCAGGGCCTGGGCCTTGGGGCCATTGGGATCGAGCGCCGTGATCTTGACCAGACACGAACCGCACTGGCCGTCCTGGCACTGGCAGGGAATGGGAATGTCGTTTTTGCGGGCGAGCGCCAGCAAGGTCCCGCGATCGCCCGCCACCGCATAAACCGAAATGTCCTTAGGCAGAATCGGCGAGGAAAAAGTAACCGTGGCCATGATAATCCCCCAGATGATAGGGACCCGCACCCACGGGGTGGCCGTGGGGGTGGTCCTTCGGGTGTGTCGGTTCACCGAGGGGGAGATCGTCCCTGGGTCTTTCGGCCACAGGGACGCGGTGAACGTCTTGAGTTGTTCCAGGCTCCAGGGGGGATGTCAAATGCTAACCCACCGTCTTGGTCACCCAGCCCCTTGAAACAGGAGCCGGTTCCGGGAATATCATCCCCACGCAGAGGCGATCCCTGGATCGGAGCCTTGGTGTTTCCTTGGGCTCTCATCCGCGATAGGCTGCCCCAGGATCTCCTGGAGGCATCGGGCGCGCCGCATCGCCCGGCTCCGTGCGTGCAACGGAGTCCCTTGGCGAGATGCATCGGATGGACCTTCCCGGGGAGACCGGAGCTTTCATGAGCGTTTTCCTGCAAGGGATCGGCCCCCTCTTCCTGATCATGGGGGCATGTGTGTCGCGCGCTCTCGCAGGGAGGGCGGGGTGGTAACGTCGGCCTTTTCCGATCTGGCCGGGGTGGCCGGCGGTTTGTGGGATCCAGCTCCCGAGGGGCGACGGGCCGCCGCTCAGGCGGCCGCCTGCTTCCCCGACAGTGTCCCTTTGCTGGTCGCGCGGTTGCGTGTTGAAACAGACCCCAAGGTCTTCGGCGCCCTGGAAAGTTCGCTGGTGAGTATCGGATCCGATGCCGTGGTGATGGGCGTGGTTCCGTTGTTGCGCGCCTGCGAGCCGGCGGTGCGTATTGTGGGGACCGATATCTTGCGTGTTCTGGGAGAGCGCAGCGAGCCCGTGGCCCGGGCCTTGCTTACCGACATCGACCCTGCCTTACGCATGATCGGCGTTACCATTGTCCGTGGCTTGCCCACCCCCGAGGCGCCCGATTGGCTGCTCGACGTTCTGCGCCGCGACCCGAATCCCACCGTATGCGTCTCCGCCTTGGAGTGTTTGGCCGAGATCGCTCGCCCCGACATGGCCCCGGCAGTGCGCGCCGCCCGCGATCGTTTTTCCGACTCCGAAGAGTTTGCCGCCGGGATTGATCAGGTCTTGCGGGTTATTGATCCCGGGGTGTGGACCGCCAGAGCCCCCTGACGCGCGCAACAGGAGAGAGCATGCCCGAGGTCATTACCGTGGCCAACCGCAAGGGAGGGTCAGGGAAGACCACGACGGCCGTCAATCTTGCCGTCGAATGGGCCATCCGTGGCGCCCGCACCTTACTGGTCGATCTGGATACCCAGGGCCATGCCGGGGTTGCGGTGGGATTTGCGGKGCGCCCCAGCCCGGCGCGCACGGTTCATGCCCTGTTCCTTCCCCGGGCCAAAGGCGCGCCTCTTTCCGTGGAGGCGCGGCCCACCCGCATCGATCGATTGAGTCTGCTGCCCGCCGATCCGTTTTTTGATGTCTCACGGGGAGGGCGAGATCCCACGGTCTTGCGGCGGGCTTTCCGGGGACCGGCATTTACCGCCTATGACCGCATCGTCATTGATGCCCCACCCACCCGCGATATCGTGCTGGCTGCTGGCTTGGTCGCGGCTCATGCCGTGGTGGTGCCGTTTTTGCCCCATCCCTTGTCGCTGGTCAGTCTGCGCCAGTTCGTTCGCTTATTTCACGGTCTGGCGACCGGGTGTGAGCACGATATCAGGACCTTGCTGTTGCTCCCGGTGATGCATGACCCGAGAGTGCGGTTGCATCGCGCCGTGATGGCCGAGGTGGCCGGGTGGTTTGGGCCGAGTCGGTTGTTAAACGGGGTGCATGCCTCAGTCCGTTTGGCCGAGGCCTTCGGCGAGGGGTTGCCAATCCAGCGCTACGCGCCGCGCAGTCGCTCCGCCGCCGAGTTTCAGGTTCTGGCCGACGAACTTGACCAAGCGCTGGGCTTGGGGCCGGGTCCTCCTCCCTTGTCACGCAAGGCCCAAGATCCCGAGGACGACTAAGCCAAAGGCGGCCTCGGCGTGTCTTGGCCCCGCCTTGTGCACAACGAAGTTCTTTTTTTTCAACCTGTCTTGCGTTTGCCGGGGTCATGGGCGATGCTGACTCAAGCCCGGGGGAATAGGGACCCCTGCGCGTCGATCGGGGTGAGTAGGCATGGCTGTCGTAGGGAAATCGAGCATGGCCACGGAACGTCCTCGCCGTACCTTCGCCATTGAACGGACCATGCAGCGGCAGGCGGTGGCCCTGGAATTGGGCGTAGCCCTGCCAGCGCCGCAACAAGGGGCCTCGCGCGCCGCGCCGGCCCCCGACGCCACCGGCCTTATGGCCCAGCTCCTGACCGAGATCAAGGGCCTGCGTAAAGAGGTCGCCGCCTTGCGTGCCGCTCAGTCGGGGGAAGAGGCTGCCGAGTCAGGCATTGATGCCGACGAAGCGCAACTCCTGCGCATTGAAATCGCCGGCATGATCCGCTCCCTCGCCATGGCCAAACGGGAAATCGCCGAAATCAAGCATCCCATGGCCGATGAGGATCGAGTCCAGCGCGCAACCTTTGAGTTGGATGCCATCGTCGGCGCCACCGAACGCGCCACCCACCGCATTCTGGATGCCGCCGAGCGCATCAATATCAATTGCGATAAGGCCTTTAGCTTTCTGGGCGACGACGACGACAAAGTCATGGATGTCGTCAACAACATCGCCACCGAGGTGTTCACCATCATCGAAGCCTGTAACTTCCAGGATATCACGGGCCAGCGCATCTATCGGGTGGTCAAGACTCTGGAGTTTATCGAAGATCGCATTCGCAAGATTATCGAAACCTGGGGCGTCGCGGCCTTCGCCGATCTGCCCTTGCCCAAGGTTGATGTGGTCGTCCACACCACCGATGATCTGGTCGATGGCCCTCAGCTGGAAAACCAGGCCTTGAGTCAGGCGGATATCGATGCGCTCTTTGGCTAACAAAGGGCGGCTGGCGGCTTGGCTGCTGGTGCTCCCCCTCGGCGGCTGTTCCTATTTGAGCACCTTGTATGTTGCTCAGGACGCCTCCAAGCGCCTGCCGTCGGAAACTCAGCGCCAGGAACGCGCCTGTATCCAGGCCCGCTCCAACATGATCGCCGCCCGCGACCCCCTGGAGGCGCGGCGCTGGGAGACCTTGCGGGCCGATCTGGGCTGTGTTGAAGAGGCGGAGCCGCCCGAGGGGCGCTAGCTGGGCTTGGGCCGGTGGGCCTGCCTTCCGGTGGCACGACGGGGGGCGTCGCCCGTTTTGGAACGGCGGGGCTGCTGTCCCGGGGGGCGGGACTCGCGCCTGAGGCTGCTTTTTTCTTGATCATGATGAACTCTGGGGTGAGCGCAGCCTTCGCAAGGGCAGGGCTCTGCCTTCGATCGTCGTTTTTGGGGTTTTTTTAAGGGACCGGGGTATATCTCATCTCCAACAAGGCCATGGGGCGAGTCCTCTGGTGTTCCAGGTTTTCTTTCGTACAATTGCCGGATCTGGAACAGGTTGAACCATACACGGGGAGGTCCAGGGCATGACGGGAAAGCAGGTGTCTTTGGCGCTGGTGGCTGTCGTGCTCGCGGGGTGTGCTAGGGAGGAGACCCCCGAAGAGACCCATGCCACGGAGGAAACGGCGTCGCCTCGGGTCGAGGAAACCGGACCAGGGGTGGCCCTGCCGCTTTATGCCGTGGGGGATACTTATACCTTCGATAACCCGCGCGAGGTCTGGACCGTGTCGGGCTTTGATGACAAGGGCCGGGTGGTCTGGCGCTCGGATCTTGGCGCCGAACGGATCACCGCCTTGGATCCCCTCTTGCCCAGCTTGCGCCAAGCCACCCCGCAAGGCCTGTCCGTAGCCCGGATTGTCCACCGCGAGACCGATTTTTTCCCGCTGCGTCCCGGGGCGCGCACCACGTTTTCCGAGGCGATCGGCCTCAATGAACCCCCCTTCACCCAGTCCTTCAAGTGGACGTGTACGGCCGAGGCCTCTACCAGTCTGGAGGTCCCAGCCGGGCGCTTCGAGGTCTATCCCGTGGCGTGTGATCGGGACGACGGCTTGCGGGTCACCGCCTTTTATGCGCCATCGGTGGGCTATGTGGTGCGGCGCGCCTTGAGCCGACAAGGCCAGACTCTGGAGGAGCGCAGTCTTCTCGCCTTTGCCAACCAAGCCCAGGGCCCTGTCGCGTCCGGGATTGCCCAGGCAACGCTGGCGGCGCCCCAAGCCAAACTCGCTAAGGCTCCGTCGGTGGCTCCCGTCGTTGCGGCAGTGCCCCTCCCGTCTCAGCCCCTCCCGTCTCAGCCCCTCCCGTCTCAGCCCCTCTCGTCTCAGTCCCCCCCGGCAGTTCCCCCCAAGACCACGCTGGTGGCCGGCGCCACGGCGACCCCCAAAGCCTTGCCGGCTCCCGAGGCCCCCAAGCCGGCGGCCGACGCTCCCGCCGACGACCTTGGTTTGCAGCTTGCAGCGTTTCGCACCGAGGCCGGGGCCCGTCGGGGCTGGGGCGAAATGATGGAGCGCCATCCCGATCTCCTCGCGGGATTGAAGCCAGCCATTCGCACCGTCGATCTGCCGGGCAAGGGGGTGTTTTTCCGGGTTTTTGCCCACCCCATCGACCGGAGTCGAGCCCACGACCTTTGCGGGAAAATCGAAGATCTGAAGGTCCACTGTCATATCACGGCCTTGGAGTGAACAAGGCCAAAGGAGAACGAGCATGCGAACCGGTACGGCCGTCCTGGTTCTGGCGGTTGCCTTGCTGGCGGCCGGTTTGGGGGGAGGGGCCTTGTGGTCTTACACGGCCCTGACCCAGCGTGAAATCCGCTTGGCCGAGCTGTCCTTGGAAGTCACGCGGTTACGGGCGGCCCTGGCCTTGCTGGAAGAAGAGCGGCAGAGCTTGGAGGACCGCCTGGGGCCTTTGGAGCTTGAGCGCGACGCCGCCCGGGAAGCCCTGGCCCAACAGCGCAAGATCATGGAGGAAACCATGGTGCCGCGCGAAATCGGGGGCCACGCCGACTTTCCCATCCATCGCGGCATGGCGCAGGCCGGCGACACCCTGGCCTCTTTTGCCGCGCGTGAAGAGACAAGTGTCAGCGTTCTGAAGGCCCTCAATCCCTGGGTCGATGAGAGCAAGCCCTTCGCCGCCTATCAAACCTTGTGGTTGCCCCGGCGGCCTTGACGGTTGCGGGGAACGTGGGGCGCGGCAGCCTCGCGTTCCCCGAGCGACACGTCATAGGCCTAGGCTGAGTTGCCACGCGACCGGGGCGTCTCTTTTTGGTTCCAGCGAGGATAGGGTCACCCCCAGGAGGCGCACGCCCTGGGGGGCGGGAAGAGGGGAGCGAGAAGCTCCAACGCGATGGCCGCCAACTCGGCCGCCTCGCGCACGGGGTGGTCGAGGGTGCGGCTGCGGGTGACTTGGTGAAAATCGGCGTATTTGACCTTGAGCGTCACGGTGCGCCCCGTCAGGCCTTTCGCCTCGCCATGGTGCCAGACTTTGGCCGCCAGATCCCCAATTTCGCGCCGAGCCGGGGCAAGAGAGAAAATGTCCTCGGGAAAGGTATCCTCGGCCCCGATGGATTTGCGCTCCCGGTGGGGTTCAACCGGGCGGTCGTCGATGCCGCGCGAGATTTGATAGTACCATCCTCCCGATTTGCCAAAGTGCGCGCGTAGGAACTCGATGGAGTGGGCCCGCAAGTCCGCACCGGTCAGAATGCCGAGGTGTTCCATCTTCGCGGCCGTTGCCGGGCCGATCCCATGAAACTTCTTCACCGGCAACTGGGCGACAAACTGAGGGCCCCGGGCCGGGGGGATGACCGCTTGCCCGTTGGGCTTGTTCAGATCGCTTGCCATCTTGGCGAGGAACTTGCAGTAACTGATGCCGGCTGAGGCATTCAACCCCGTGACCTCCCGGATACGCTGGCGGATGAGCTGCGCGAGGGTGGTCGCATGAGGAATTCCCCTTTTGTTCTCAGTAACATCCAGATACGCTTCATCCAGGGACAACGGCTCGATCAGATCGGTGTGCTCGGCGAAGATGTCCCGGATTTGGGTGGAGACGGCGCGATAGACATCAAAGCGCGGCCTGACAAAGATCAGAGCCGGGCAGCGCCGTTTGGCCGTGACCGAGGGCATGGCTGAACGGACCCCGTAGGCCCGGGCCTCATAGCTGGCGGCGGCTACCACGCCCCGCGCCGCCGCTCCCCCAACGGCAACCGGCTTGCCTCTTAATTCAGGAGAGTCTCTTTGCTCGACCGAGGCGTAGAATGCATCCATATCGATATGGATGATTTTACGGATCGTGCGCTCTGTCTGAGACTCCCCGACCTCATCCTCAAGGTCCGACATGGCTCCACTTTATTCCGCCGGTGCGGGAGAACCCTCTGGGGCATAATTGTATGGAATTGTTCATGATGTTCAAGAGGGGGCGGGGTGGAGTCTGGAATCGGATGGAGGAAGCTGGAACGCGGGAAAGATAAAAAGAGAAGGCTGGGGAGGCGAGGCCTCCCCAGACCCCTCATTGACACTGCGGCTTCGGACGAGGCGGGGGTCCCCCAGGGAAGGGCGGGGTCTGGGGAGGCCCCGCCTTCCCAGCCTCCCTCGTCACCGCAATGGCCCTGCGGCGAGAAATGAGTCGGCCGCCTCGGAGGCTGACCAATCAGTGAGAACATAAAGTGAATATGGTGGGGGCGCGCAATATTTTTCCATTGTCCGCCCGGCGGGGCAGGTTCCCTTAGGGGAAGGACGGGAGTGGGGGGCTGGGACTGCGTCAAAACCTGCCGCGCCGCACCGGAAAGCTAATATTTTTACGCGAATGTTTGCAAAAAATAACTCTTTGACGATTATCGCCTCGACCAAACAAAAGGCGCCGGGAGGGTATTTTTATTGCGCCCTTCCCTAGAGGCGCGATGGTTCCTTTCCCTAGAGGCCGTTGACACGTAACGATTCTTCTACTTCCCCTTTCCCCAAGGGGAAGGACGCGTTCGTCTCGTGAAATACCGGGAGCCTTGACAGAACAACGCCAGACCGACATTACCGCCCCTCACCGCGCGGCCCGGGAGATGGTCTTCCGGGGCAGGGAGCCGCGCCAAGGATGAGGAAAGATCCCCTATGAGCTCTGTATCGCAAGCCGCCGCGCCCAAGCTGGGCAACCCCGGAGTGGTGGGCCTGGCGGGCTTCGGCCTGACGACTCTGTTGTTGCAGTTCCATAACCTGGGTTGGGCTGGTTTGGGCCCGGTGATCTGGACCGGCTTGATTTTTGGTGGTCTGGCCCAGATGATTGCGGGCCTGCAAGAGCAGAAATGCGGCAATAACTTCGGCTACACCGCCTTTACTTCGTTTGGCGCGTTCTGGATTGCTCTTGTCGGGATTTTCCTGGGCAATAAGTTCGAGATTTTCACCCTGAGCCACACCGATGTGGGCTTCTTCCTGCTGGCCTGGGCTTTGTACACCGCTATTTTGTGGGTGGCGTCGGCGCGGGTTCACATGGCCATGTTCCTGACCTTCACCACGCTTGAGATCGGCTTTGTTTTGCTGGTCTTGGAGAAATTTGGCTTTGGCGAAAGCCTGGGCTGGTGGGCTGGGGTTGATCTCAGCCTCTGCGCCTTGCTGGCGTGGTACATGATGGCCCACATCATCTTCCTCGACCTGTTCGGCCGCGACATCTTGCCGGTGGGCAAGCCGCTGGTCCACTGAGGAACCTGGGGAGGCCGCACCTCCCCAGTCTTTCCTTTTGCGGGCTGTCACGCCACCCCATCCGCGTTCTGTGGATCGGCGCCCCCCCTTGTCGGGAGAACCAAGGACCCCATCTAAGGCTGTAGACCAAAGGCTCAGTGGAGGTCCCGATGTTTTTCCGCCCCCGTCCTCCAACCCCGGCAGAGATCCCCGTCTCCCACCGAGAGCCGCCTCCACCGCCTCCTCCCGTGGCCCCGTTGCTGCGGATCCTCTCCAGTGATGCGGGACTGTCCGGCGTGAGCGAGGCCTCCTTGCGTTTTGGCGAGGACCCCGCTGCCCTTGTTCTGGCCTATGTCTCGCCCCACGTTGATTTCGACACGGTGACCCGGGCTCTCCAGCGTCTGGCGGCACCGGCTCCCGTGGTGGCGATCAGCACGGCGGGCGAGTTGTGTGGCCGGCCTGATGCCCCTCTCTACTGCGCCACGGGGGCCCGATGGTCCGGGGTGGTGGTCCAGGCTTTTTCCCGAGCGCTGTTCGCGCAGGTTTGTGTCCGGGCGGTGGCGCTGCCCAATGAGGACATTCGCTCGGGCACCCCGACCCTGGACCACGAGGCCCGGATCGCGCGTCTTGTGGAAACCCTGAAGGCGGTTCCTCCTCCCTTTCCCCTGGAGTGCCGCTCCACCGTGGCCTTGACCTTCATCGATGGGCTATCGTCGAGCGAAAACTATTTTATGGAGGCGGTGTATCGGTCGGGCCGTTTTCCCTGCCTGTTCATTGGCGGGTCGGCGGGCGGGACGTTTGACTTTCGCCAAACGCGGATTTTCGACGGCACCCGAGGGCTGGAAAACCATGCGGTGGTGATTTTTCTCAAACTGGCCCCGGATAAAAGCTACGGCGTCTTTAAAAGCCAAAATTTCCGCAAATCCGGCCGCTCCTTGGTGGTGGCGGATGCCGACCCGGACCAGCGCCAAGTCCATGGCGCCTTGCATCCCCAGACCGGGGAGATCATCCCGGTCCTCGACGCCCTCGCGCCGTTGCTAGGCACCACGGCGGACAAGGTGGGGGACGCGTTGGGAGGGCGGACGTTTGGCATCGAAATTGAGGGTGAGCTGTTCGTGCGCTCGGTGGCCCGCATTGACCCGGCGACCGGCAGCATGGGCTTTTTCTGCGACGTCAATCCCGGCGATACCCTGCTGCTTCTGGAGCCCACCGACTTTTACGATCAGACGAAAAGCGACCTGGAGGCGTTTCTCCGCGGTCGTCCCGCTCCAGTGGGAGGGATTCTCAACGATTGTATTTTGCGGCGCTTGAATAATAGTACCGATCTTGGACGCCTCGATCGGCTCTTTACCATGCCGGTTGCCGGGTTTTCCACCTTTGGTGAACTGTTCGGGATCAATGTGAACCAGACCTTATCCGCACTGTTCTTTTTCGATCAGCCCTCGGGAAACAGTGTGGACCCATTTCTTGACAGTTTTCCTGTGCACTACGCCCGCTTTTCCGATTATTTTACCAGGGCACGCTTGGCGCGTCAGACGATCTTGAACCAACTCCGCTCCCAGGTGATTCGCCGCCTGATCGACCATTTTTCTGCGGGCGCGGCCTTGCGTGAGCAAATTGAGCGGGCCGTCGCTCAGACCACCCAGGTGCGTCAGACCATCCAGTCCGTGCAGATGGTCATTTCAGACAATGGCAAGATCGACACCAGCGAGGGCGATGCCGATGCCTTGGTGCGGCAGTTTTCCCACCTGGGCGGCTCGGTGGGCGAGCTGCGCGAGATCCTGGCGACCATTGATGGGATTGCCAGCCAGACCAACCTTCTGGCGCTGAACGCCACCATCGAGGCGGCGCGGGCCGGCAGTGTCGGCAAAGGCTTTGCTGTGGTGGCCGGTGAGGTCAAGCATCTGGCCGGGGCCACCAAAACCACCCTGGCCCGCACCCAAACGGCCATCTCGGGGATTGAAACCACCTTGGGGACCTTGGGCGAGGATATCAACACCACCCGGTCGCGCTTCACGCAAGCGCAGGACCGCTTCCAGGGCATGGCCGATGGCTTACAGGAGGTGTATCATCATACCGCCGCCATTGAGGACGTCTTGGCGTCGCTGGCGGCCTTAATCAACAGCCGCACCGTGATTTTGCGCAGCATTGAGCACGATGTGGGCATTCTGACCCGTTTGGGTGGATAGAAGGGAAGGCTGGGAAGGCGAGCCTCCCCAGGTCCCTCAGCCCTTGGAGGAGGTCTTCTCAGGTCTGGCGCACCACGTCGGCCAGTTCCTTCACCACCCGCACGACGAGGCCCTCATCCTCTCCTTCGGCCATCACGCGGATCAGGGGTTCGGTGCCCGACTTGCGGATCAACAGGCGACCGGTCCCGGCCAGGGTCGCTTCCGCCGCCGCCACCGCCTCGCGGACCGAGGCCTGCTCCAGGACGCGGGCCGGATCGCGTCCGGCCACCCGCACGTTTTCCAGGCGCTGGGGCAAGGGGTCGAACAGGCGCAGGACCTCGGAGGCCGGCTTTTGCGTCTCCACCAAGGAGGCCAGAACCTGCAACGCGGCAATCAGGCCGTCGCCGGTGGTTCCATGATCGCTCATCACCACGTGGCCTGACTGCTCGCCGCCCAGGGTGTAGCCGGCCGCGCGCATGCACTCGACCACATGGCGATCGCCGACCTTGGTGCGCACCAGCTTCAGGCCAGCGTCAGCCAAGCACCGCTCCAGGCCTAAGTTGGACATCACGGTCGCCACCACGGTGCCGCCAGCCAAGCAACCCCGGCGCGCCCAGTCCAGGCCAATGCGCGCTAGGACCTGATCGCCGTCCACCACCTCGCCCTTTTCGTTGCACAAGATCACCCGGTCGGCGTCGCCGTCGAGCGCGATGCCCAGGTGGGCTTGTTCGTGGCGCACCGTGGCGGCCATCAGATCGGGATGCAGCGAGCCACAGCCGCGGTTGATGTTGGTGCCATCGGGCGAGACGCCGACGGTGACCACATCGGCGCCCAGTTCCCACAAGATGCGTGGCGCGACCTTGTAGGCGGCACCGTTTGCGCAATCGAGGACGATGCGCAGGCCATCGAGCCGCCGTCCGCGCGGGAAGGTGCCCTTGGCAACCTCAATGTAGCGGCCGGCGCAATCGTCCAGGCGTCGGGCCCGGCCCAGTTCATCGGGGGCAGCGCGATGAGCGTCCAGGCCGTTGGCCACCAGGGCTTCGATGGCGTCTTCCTGGGCGTCGGAGAGCTTGTAGCCATCCGCGCCAAACAGCTTGATGCCATTGTCCTGGAAGGGGTTGTGACTGGCGGTGATCATCACCCCAAGGTCGGCGCGCAAGGAGCGGGTCAGCAGGGCAACCGCCGGGGTGGGCAAGGGGCCCAGCAGCACCACGTCCATGCCCACACTGATGAACCCCGCCGCCAGGGCCGGTTCCAGGAGATAGCCCGACAAGCGGGTGTCCTTGCCGATCACCACCGTGTGGCGGTGGTCGCCGGAGCGCAGCAAGTGGCCGGCGGCCATGCCAATGCGCAGGGCGGTTTCGGCGGTCATCGGCTCCGTGTTCGCGGTACCCCGCACCCCATCGGTTCCAAACAGTTTTGGCACGTTGTGTCCTCGTCGAAGAAGGCTTTGGACTCGGGAACGCCGGGCAGCCCCGCGTCCTTAACAGCGCAGCGCCCCGGCCATCGCCAGGGCCTGCGCCGTTTCCGCTACGTCATGCACACGCACAAGATGGGCCCCCTGGGCCTGAGCGGCCAAGGCAACGGCCAGTGATCCCGGCAGGCGGGCCTTCGGCGCCTCGGCCCCTGTCACCGCGCCAATAAACCGCTTGCGGCTGGCGGCAATCAGCACCGCCGGCCCCAGGCCCAGCAACAGGGGCGTCCAGCGCAAGATGTCGAGATTATGCTCCAGGGCCTTGCCGAACCCCAAGCCCGGATCGACGCACACCAGCGCATCGTCAAGCCCCGCAGCCCGGGCCCGCATCACATGGCCCTCCAGGGCATCGTAAACGTCGAGGGCGGCGTCCGCATAGCAAGGACGGCTCTGCATGGTGCGGGGTTCGCCTTGCATGTGCATGACAATAGTCGGCACGTGCAATTGAGCGGCCAGGGTCAAGGCCTCGGGGTCGGCGAGGGCCGTGATGTCGTTGAAGATGGCTGCCCCCGCCGCCAATGCCGCCGCCATGGTGCGGGGGTGGCGGGTGTCGATGGAGACCACCGCGCCCGCCTCGGCCAAGGCGCGCACCACCGGGACCACTCGGGCGATTTCGGTCTCGGGATCAACGGGCTGGGCGCCGGGGCGGGTGCTTTCGCCCCCCACGTCCAAGATGTCGGCGCCCGCGGCGCGCAGGGCCAGCCCATGGCGCACCGCCGCCTCCGGGCTGGCATGGTCGCCGCCATCGGAGAAGCTGTCCGGGGTGACGTTGACAATCCCCATGACGCGCAGACGGCCGGGCTCCAGGGTCAAGCCGGCAAACGGCGGCCGAGGCCGGCTCAGGCGGTCGAGCAAGGTTTCCAGCGTGGAGCGGGCCGGGGCGCCCTCGGCCTGCGCCCAGGCGTCGAGAGTGTTGAGGTCCACCACCGCGCGGGTCACCTGCTCGGGCGTTTCCGGCCGGCGCAGCATCACAACGACGTGGGTAAAGGCCCGATTTCGGTCGCCGGCCAGGGGGCGGGCCTGTCCCGAGGCGAGGAGGGCGCGGGCGGCCAGTCCCTGGGCGCCGTCCACCGGACACAGGCGCAGCGCCTGGGCCGGGTCCGGGGCATCCTTCCCAAGGAAGAAGCCCCGCCACGAGGGGGCGGGGCTGTCCGGGAGGGGCCGCTTGGCAAAAGCGGCCATGGGCTCAGGCTCCGGGTTGGGGCTGGCTGCCAAACCCGGCCGGGCCGCTGGTCGGCACCGAAGCCCGGCGTCCCCCCGAGCGCGGCGGCTGGGGGGCCGGCTCTTCCGGCCGATTGAGGGGCTCCCCGCGCAGCAGGCGGTTCACCTCTTCGCCCGACAGGGTTTCGTACTCCAGGAGGCCCCGGGTGATGGTTTCCAGGTCCTCGCGATGGGCGGTGAGGATTTCGCGGGCCCGGGTTTCGCCCTCTTCGACGAACAGGCGGATTTCGTCGTCGATCAGGCTGGCGGTCCGGTCGGACACCGACTTGTGCTGCGTCACCGAGTGGCCCAGGAAAACCTCCTCCTGGTTATCGGTGTAGCGCAGCGGGCCCAGCTTATCCGAGAAGCCGAACTCGGTGACCATCCGGCGGGCCATTTCCGTGGCCTGCTTGATGTCGTTGGAGGCGCCGGTCGTGACGTTTTCCGGGCCGTAGACCAGTTCCTCGGCGACGCGACCACCAAAGGCCATGGCGATACGGGCCTTCAGTTCCTTGAGCGAGTAGCCGTAGCGGTCGCGCTCGGGGAGCGACATGGTCACGCCCAAGGCGCGGCCGCGCGGGATGATGGTCACCTTATGCAGGGGATCGTGGCTTTCCTGCTTCAGGGCCACCAGGGCATGGCCGGCCTCGTGGTAGGCGGTCTTTTCCTTTTCTTCCTCGGTCATGACCATGGTGCGGCGCTCGGCGCCCATCAGGACCTTGTCCTTGGCCTCCTCGAACTCGCTCATGGTCACCACGCGCTTGCCCTTGCGGGCGGCCAGCAAGGCGGCCTCGTTCACCAAGTTGGCGAGATCGGCGCCCGAGAAACCGGGGGTGCCCCGGGCAATGACCTTGGGATCCACATCAGGCGCCAGCGGCGTTTTGCGCATGTGAACCTTCAAGATCTTCTCGCGCCCCATGATGTCGGGGTTGGGCACGGTGACCTGACGGTCAAAGCGGCCCGGGCGCAGCAGGGCCGGGTCGAGAACGTCGGGGCGGTTGGTCGCGGCGATGAGGATGACGCCCTCGTTGGCCTCGAAGCCGTCCATCTCGACCAGCAACTGGTTGAGGGTTTGCTCGCGCTCATCGTTGCCACCGCCGAGCCCGGCGCCGCGATGGCGGCCGACCGCGTCGATTTCGTCGATGAAGATCAGGCAGGGCGCATTCTTTTTGCCCTGCTCGAACATGTCGCGCACGCGGCTTGCGCCGACGCCCACGAACATTTCCACAAAATCCGAGCCGGAGATGGTGAAGAAGGGAACGTTGGCTTCGCCGGCAATGGCGCGGGCCAGCAAGGTTTTACCGGTCCCCGGCGGGCCCACCAGGAGCACACCCTTGGGAATCTTGCCGCCCAGGCGCTGGAATTTCTGCGGGTCGCGCAGAAACTCGACCACTTCTTCCAGTTCCTGCTTGGATTCGTCGATGCCCGCCACGTCCTCGAAGGTCACCCGGCCGGTTTTTTCGGTCAGGAGCTTGGCCCGTGATTTGCCAAAGCCCATGGCCTTGCCGCCGCCTGACTGCATCTGGCGCATGAAAAAGACCCAGACGGCAATCAAAAGAAGGAAGGGGAACCAGGAGATCAGCACGCTCCATAAGGTGGGAACGTCGCTTTCCATGGGCTTGGCCGAGATCTGCACCCCGCTTTGGCGCAGGCGCGAGACCAGTTCGGGATCGAAAGGCGCGTAGGTCGAAAAGGCGCTGCCGTTGTTGAGATGACCGCTGATCGATTCGCCCTTGATCACCACATCGCGCACCTCGCGCGTTTCAACGCTGGCCAGGAAGTCCGAATAGGGAATGGTGGACACCGGACCTTGCGGGGCCGAGGTCTGAAACAGGTTGAACAGCACCACCAGAAGAACGGCGATGATGATCCACAGGAGCAGGTTTCTGCTGATGTTCAAGTGATTACCCTTTCGAGCCACACGCTGCGTCCGTCAACAGAGCGGACCGCTGGAGTGGAGGACAGGTCGAGCCCCAGGAGGGCCGCTAGGGGTGAATGTAGGGGGGGCCGATCGCTCCCTCAACCCGCAATCCCACGGGAACCAGCGGGAGTCTGGGCGCCGGTACCATCTTGACCCGTTGCAAGGCCGCCGCAAGGGCCCTTTTGGGGGCGTGATCTTCCCCAACTCCCGCCAGGCATTGCCCCGGGATGGCCAGCACGACCGGTCCCGGGGGCTTGCCTTTCGGCGAATCGGCAAGGCGGGGCAGGCCGGGCGGCGCGGGCAGGGCCACCAGAGCCGGCAGGCAAGCTCTCCCCACCAGCGGAGCGTCCGTCCTGCCATCAAAGGAGAGGGCGGCCGCCGCGCGGGGCCCCAGTGCCACCACGCCCAGCCCCGCATCTTCGGCCTCAATCCGCCAGCGGCCATCCCACCACACGGGACGTCCCGGGGGCAAGGGCGTGACGGTTTGATGGGACCGGCGCCATTCGCGACAAACAACGAGATGGTCGCGCCCCTCGGCCCGATTCCGTACTCCAAGGTACGTTCCCACGTGTTACTCACCCGTGCGCCACTCATCCCGAAGGATGCGTTCGACTTGCATGTGTTAGGCCTGCCGCCAGCGTTCGTCCTGAGCCAGGATCAAACTCTCAAGTTAACCTCGAAAGCCGAGCCTTTTCTCAATCACTTATACTTGGCCATAAGAACTTCAAAGGTATCGAACGAGTCGATATTCTTTTCGTCTTACTCAAGATGAGCGGTTGAGGAAGATCTCTCTTCCGACAGCGCCGGTCCCCCGAGAGCCGCCCGCCCATCTCTTTCGATCGCGTTTTCTTTTACAATGTCAAACAGCACACCGGCGAACCGGCAATATTGACTAACCACTTAGTTTCGACTACCGTCACATCGTCCGATGCTTCGTTCGTCGTCACCAAGGCGGCGGTTTTTACTAGCACCGCCCCACCGTGTCAACCACTTTTTTCAGGGCCGCCACACCGACCCGGTCGGTCAACCCGGAAGGGACAGAACCTACTCCCCACCGCGTTTCAGCGTCAAGCCCTTTTTCCCGGATCCGTTTAGCCGTTGTTCCCAAAGGGAAAAAAGCCGCTGCAAAACCCGGAGAACTCTCCTCCGAAACCCCTCGGCGCCGTTGTCGGTGCGTCGGGAGGGCGGGTTATAAGGACCTCGCTCAGGGAGCGCAAGCCCAAAAATCGAGGGGTCTGGGGAGGCCGCGCCTCCCCAGCCTTGGCTTCCCTGAACCCAACCATTTCGCGCGGGCGAAGCAGACCAAACCCGATGGCTCAATCCATATCAAAGTACCTATCCGCAACCCCTAACGAATGGATTCTTGCCAAGAGAAGGCCGGGGATATAACCATATTTACTGTAATGACAAAACAACCAAAGATCTGTTTATCGGTCGCGATCCTCCTTGCGGCGATGTGGCCCCATCACTGAACGCTTCTGGATGGCCCGTCCCCC
The DNA here is from genome assembly GCF_000284415.1 of Pararhodospirillum photometricum DSM 122. NCBI lineage: Bacteria > Pseudomonadati > Pseudomonadota > Alphaproteobacteria > Rhodospirillales > Rhodospirillaceae > Pararhodospirillum > Pararhodospirillum photometricum. Next base: position 3,729,113 of record NC_017059.1, on the reverse strand, counting down.
CAAGCTCTTTATAGTGAAAGTGAATTCCATGGCCGAGGTTCGTCTTCCTCTGTTCATCGCCCTTGCCACCGGGATCGGAGGGGTCGTCGCCGCAGGTCTCTTTGCTGGCCTAACCACCTTGGGAAACGTCCCTGGCTTGGTTGCGGCAGCCCTGGTTGGCGCGGTGAGCGCCGCGACGACGTTTTTATTTCCTCGGACCTCCTCCCCACCACCTGTTCCAGAAGACTTAGGGAAAGAACACGTTGAGGTCACGAAATCCCTCCCCCCTCCCCCGACCTGGGTGCCGTTTGCCGACCTCATCGCTCAAGATTTGTCGGACGCCCACCAGTTTGCCGAGGCCGTTCGGGAGGATGCGTCGCTCATCATTCAGACAACTGACGATGCTTCCCGAACCATTATCAATAATCTTAAAGATATTGATGCTCGAATAGGCAATCTTTTGCGGTTTATTGATCAGTCAAGCTCGTCGGCTCGCGTTGAGGAGATTGTCGATCAAACCGAACGACGCCTCGCCGATTGTCGAGTTCTTCTTGACGAATTCTCCAAGCGTAAAACTCAGGATGCGGAGGCTGGGCTGGTGCAAAGCAGGAAAGCCCGCGAGCAGACCTCCCACGTTCTTGAGATGATTGACGCGGTGCGCGCGATCGCCCGACGCACCACGATGCTCTCCCTGAACGCCTCCATTGAAGCGGCCCGTGTGGGAGAGGCCGGAAGGGGGTTTGCGGTTGTCGCCGGTGAAGTGCGCCGCTTGGCCGGAGAAGTCCACAGCTTGGGAGGAGAGATGGAGGAGCGTGTTCACTCTCTGGTGTCCACGATCAACACCAGCCTGGACGCCGTGTCGGAGCATCGCACCCGGACCGACGCTCATACGATGAGCCAAGTTTCCGAGGCTTTGGGGGGGCTTGCCTCTAATCTTACAGCTCTTCTTGTTCATCAACGGGAGATCTTGGAAAAAGTTCACCAAGAAAACGAGATCATTGCCCAACCGATACTCTCTACATTGGGGAGTATTCAATTCCAGGATATGGTGCAAAAGACAATGACGCACCTTCTTGAGATGACTCAAGTGATCGACGTCCACTTAGATGATCTTGGCCATACCCTCTTGTCTGAGACTTCTCCTGCTCCCAGCGGCCCGCGCCTGTCCCACAAGCTCGCGCCTCTTCTCGCAAAAGCGCCGGGGGAAGGGTCCTCCCAACATCCCTTGATGCCACAACAGCCCAAGATTGAACTTTTCTAATTGCACCGCAGTACACTCACACTCCCCCTTTGCCTGGAAGCTCTCATGGCACAGATCCTTCTTGTTGATGACGTCCGGCTGGTCCGAGCCACACTGGCCAAGTTTTTGGCCTCGGTGGGCCATGAGGTGGCGCAAACGGATTCTGTCGCAGCCGCACTGAATCATGTTGAGAGCCATCCGGTCCATCTTGTGATCACCGATTTGTGGATGCCAGAGGCGGATGGACGCACCTTGATTCGAACCCTAGCCCAACGCCGCCCTCGCCTCCCCGTCATTGCCATAACCGGCGGCAGCCCCGGCATCACCGAGACCGATAGCCTGGAGGTGGCCCTGGCCGCCGGCGCCGTCTCTGTCCTCATGAAGCCGGTGACACGCCAGGATCTCCTTGGCGCGGTCGATCAAGCGCTTTGCTCCGTTCGCGAGAGCGCCGCGCGTTAAATCCGATCCAGTCAAAGCGGTTCCGGCCGTTCAGGTCTCGCTCTAGCCCTCCTCCCCCGGGTCGGTCGTCCCCGGCCCCGGGGACCTGCCGCTCATGATCAGAGCGCTTTCCGTCTTAGTGCTTCACACCAAAGGGCTTGCGCATGCTGTCATGGCCGTCTCTCTCCCTGCCTCCTGATTCGCATAACCACCAATCCGACGCCTCGGTTTTCCTGCCCGACACACTCAGCGCCTTGATCCTTGTCGGGCGGGGATCGGGGGAAGTCTTGGCATGGGCTGGGAACGCGCTTGCCTTGCTTGGGCGCGATCCTTTGGGGAGTCTGGCCATCGAGGTGATCCCCTGGCCCCTGCTGTCCCCGCTCCAGGCACCGGTGGCCGAAGACCGCCCTTTGCCCCACTGGCGTCGTTTTCGGCATGAGGGACATCTGCTTGATGCGACCCTGACCGCCGATGAGCGCCACCTGTTCGTGCTTCTCGAGCCGGTGCCGGAGCCTCCCGCCTTCGATGATCCTCTCTCTTTGCTCTGGCCGCTGACACAAACTCTGCACCGCGCCCCGTCGCCGGCCGCCTTGGCACGCGCCACCCTTGATGCCGTGGCGGTCCTGAGCGGCTATGACCGTGTGCGCTTGGTCCGCCTCAATCTGGACGGCTCCTCCCCGATGATCCTAGAGGCCGGCCCCCCAGGCCCGGACGCCCTGCCCTTTCCTCCTGAGCTTTTTCCTGGACGCAGCCGCCTGTTATACCTTCCCGATGGCGTCGGGACGTCCCGATGTTTTCACCCGGCGTGCTTTGACCATGTGGACGTCTCGTCGGCGACCGCTCCGGCGGGCTTTTGCCTCTCCCGGAAACCCGAAGCGGGCGCCCTTCTCGCCCTCCCCTTGCTGGAGGGAGATGCGGTTTGGGGACTGGTGATCGCCGAGCATCCCACCCCCCGGCCTCTGCCGGCCCCGGTGCGCCAAAGCCTGGGGATTGTGACCGAACACTGGGGGGGGAGGCCCGGAGCGGACCTTAGCAAGTCAGCAGCGGGCCCGAACAACCCGCGCTCTCGCCACCACCGAAACCTTGGGGCAACTGGCCGGCGGCATCGCCCACGAAGTGAACAACCTGCTGCAACCGATCAGCGGATATGCTGAACTGGGCTTGATGATCACCGAGAGCACCTCGGAGACCCACGACTTCCTGACCGAAATCCAGACCGCCGCCACCCACGCCGCCGAGTTTGTGCGCCAAGTGGAACGCTACGCCCGCCGTCATCGGCCGGTGACCACCTCCCTGGCGATCGGACCGGCGATCGAGGCGGCGCTGGCGCGTCTCCACCGGACGCTGCCGACCCTTGAAATTGATCTGGGGATGGCGCAGGACACCGGCGACGTGGTCGCGGATCGGGAAGGCCTGGAGGATTTGCTGGGAATTTTACTGCGCAATGCCTGGGAGGCCCAAGGGGGGCAAGGATGCGTGCATGTTCACGTGCAGGCAGCGCCTCCTCTTGACCCGGCGCCCTTGTGCCAAAATGCCGGTGCTGGGGTTCCGGCCCTGGACCTCATCGTGCAAGACCACGGCACCGGCATGCCCCCGGAGGTCGCGACCAACGCGTTTGCGCCGTTCTATTCCACCCGGGGAGCGGGGGAAGGACGGGGGCTGGGGCTGGCGATCGCCCAAGGCATTGTCGAGGGGTGGTGTGGCCAGATCTTCTTGACCACCGGTGTAGGCCGGGGGACGGAGGTGCGGGTGCGCCTGCCCCGGATCGGGCCGGGGTGGCACCCCGAAACCCCAGGGGCCTGTCCGCTGGGCCGGCGGGAGGCCTGCTTGCGCCAGGGGGTGCGGTTGAAAGCCCTGGGGGGAGACTGACCCGTAAAGAACGGCAGGCTGGGGAGGCGAGCCTCCCCAGACCCCTTTGTCCCGTGAGGGATCAGGAGGCCAGTTCGCGGGAGCGGTGTTGGGCGGCTAGGATGGCGCGGCGCATCAGGGGGGCGAGGGCATCCTCGGCCATCAGGACGTCCAAGGCGGCGGCGGTGGTGCCGCCGGGGCTCGTCACATTGCGCCGCAAGGTCGCCGGATCGTCGGGCATGGCGTCGAGCAGGGCCCCGGCGCCGGTCACGGTCTGACGGGCCAGCAGGTCGGCCAGATCGCCCGGCAGGCCGGCGGCGCGTCCCGCCTCGGCCAAGGTCTCGACCAGCAAAAAGACATAGGCCGGGCCGCTGCCGGAGACGGCGGTGACGGCGTCGATCAGGGCTTCGTCCTCGACCCAGGCCACGGTGCCCACGGCGCGCATCAAGGCTTCCGCGGCGGCACGGGCCACGTCCGAGACCCGATCATTGGCGACGAGCACGCTCATCCCGCGCCCGATGGCGGCCGGGGTGTTGGGCATGGCGCGGACCACGGCGGCGTTGCCCCCCAACGCCTGATCCAGGCCGGCCAGCGTAGTTCCGGCGGCTACCGAGAGAAACGTGGTGCCCTGGGCAGCCAACGCGGCATAGGCAGGCAGGACGGTTTTGATGGTCTGGGGCTTGACGGCGACGACGCACAGGTCGGGCCGAGGCGTCAGGTGGGCGGCTTCTTCGGGGGTGACGCTGCGCACGCCCTCGGGAACCGAGGTCCCGGCACCGGGATCGACGACGACCACGTTTTCGCGCGCCAAGCCCTGGCCGAGCCAGCCCAGCAGCATGGCGCCGCCCATTTTGCCGCAGCCGACCAGCAGCACGGACAGACCCTTCAGCGGATCGGCCATGATCACGCTTCTCCCACGGTTTCGAGCAAAGCGGCGTCGATGGCCTCCTGGGCCGACTTGCCGCCCCAGATGGCGAACTGGAACGCCGGGTAAAAGCGCTCGCACTCGCCAAGCGCGATGTCCACCAGTTCTTCGACCGCGCCCCGGTTCAGGTCCTGGCCCGAGAGCAAGACGGTATGGCGGAACATGGGAATGCCGGTTTCCGTCCACAGGGCGAAATGCCCCAGCCACAAGCGCTCATTGAGCAGCGCGAGAAGCTCCAGGATTTCGCCGCGCCGGGTGCGAGGGGCGCGCATGTCGAAGGCGCAGGAGAAGTGCAAGGCATCCAGGTCCTCCGACCAAGCGAAGAACAGGCCGTAATCGCACCAGTGGCCGGGGACTTCGACTGCCATTTCCTGATCGCCGCGCCGCTCGAAGGTCCAATCCTTGCAGGCGGCGATGGTTTCGATCATGTCGATGGGGTTGGAGGCGGACGATTCCAGGGACGAGGTCAGGGTGGTCATGTCCGCTGCTCCGTCAAAACGGGAAGAACAACGGCCGGAGCGCACGAGGCGTCCGGCCGGGGGCAAAGGGGCCGGGAGCCTCGCCCGGACAGCCAAGCGGGGCCGGGACAGGCGCCGGAGGGATCAGACGTCGGACGGGGTGGCGTCATCACCGGCCTTGCCGACCTCACTGGCCGGAGCGCTGCGGTGGGCCTGGGCGGCGGCGCCGCGCCGGGGATGGCCCCCGGAGCGCTGGGCGAGTTGGGCTTCCAGCTCGGCGATCCGGGACTCCAGAGCCTCCTGGTGCTCGCGGGCCTCGCGGACCATGGCTTCCACCACCTCGAAATCCTCACGCCGCACGAGGTCCATTTCGGACATCAGGCGCTCGACCCGGCTGCGCACCAAGGTCTCCACTTCGACGCGCAGCCCGCCCAGGGCGCCGGCGGCTCCTCCGGCAAGGCGCGACAGATCGTCAAACAGGCGGTTGCTGGGGGTCATGCCCTCATTTCTCCACATCCTCCGGGATCCGGCTCGATCGGCCGGCGCGGGATCCGGTTCTTCAAGACCGGGAGGGCGCGGGACCAAAGGCCGGCGCCCATCTGTATTATGAGGGCCCGCCCGCGCCGATGCAACCCGCCTTCGGCAGGGCGGCATGGGGGATGGCAAGGACCTCGCCAGCGCGCTATAACCCAGGTCGTTCCCATGGCGCAAGAAGGCTCTGTTCATGATCATCGTCACCGGCGGCGCCGGCTTCATTGGCTCCAACCTCCTGGCCGGCCTGGAGGCACGGGGCCATGGCCCCCTTGTGGTCGTGGATTTTCTGGGCCACGGCGACAAATGGCGCAATATCGCCAAGCGCAGCCTTGCCGATGTGGTGGCGCCTGCGGCCCTCCCGCCGCTTCTTGATCGCCACGCCAGCAATATTACCGCGATTTTTCATATGGGCGCGATTTCGGCGACCACCGAGACCAATGCCGATTTGATTGTCGCGACCAATATCCGCTTGACTCTCGACCTGTGGGACTGGTGCACCTGCCACGAAGTGCCGTTCTTTTATGCCAGCAGCGCCGCAACGTATGGCGACGGGCGAGAAGGGTTCGACGATACCTTCAGCAGTCCGGCGCTGGCGCGTTTGCGGCCACTCAACCCCTATGGCTGGTCCAAGCATATGGTGGACCGCCGCCTGTGCACCCTGGTCGAGGCCGGCCGGCCGACGCCGCCGCGCTGGGCCGGGTTCAAGTTTTTTAACGTCTACGGCCCCAACGAGACGCACAAGGACTCGATGCGCTCGGTCGTGCATCAGATCCACCCCATCGCGCGCCAAGGCGAGGCCTTTGCCTTGTTCAAGTCGCATCACCCCGACTATGCCGATGGCGGGCAGCGACGCGATTTCATTTGGGTCGAGGACATTGTCCAGGTCATGCTGTGGTTCTTGGAAACCCCGGCGCCGAGCGGGCTTTACAACCTGGGCACCGGAACGGCCCGTTCTTTTGCCGATTTGGCGAGCGCGGTGTACCGGGCTCTGGGCCAGGAGCCCCGGATAACCTATCGCGACATGCCCGAGACCTTGCGGCCGCGCTATCAGTATTTTACCGAGGCGCGCATGGACAAGCTGCGCGAGGCCGGGTACCGCCAGCCCTTTACCGCTCTCGAAGAGGGCGTGCGGCGCTATATCCAAGACTATTTGGAGCAAGACGACCCCTTCCGTTGACATCGGACGCGCAGGGCGCAATAACACTCGCTTTCTTCCGAGGGGGCCTGTTTTTCGGGCACCCCGTGCGGAAGCTTTCGCGGTCCCCCGGGGACCCCCTGACGCGAGAACATGATGTCAACCATTCCGGCTTTGATGCCCACCTATGCCCGCGTGGACCTGTCGTTCGACCGGGGCGAAGGCGCTTGGCTCTTCGCTACGGACGGGCGACGATACCTGGATTTCGCGTCAGGCATCGCCGTGACCGCGCTCGGCCACGCCCACCCCGCCTTGGTGGCGGCCCTGACCGAGCAGGCTGGCAAGATCTGGCATACCTCCAACCTGTTTCGCATTCCGGGCCAGGAGCGCTTGGCCGAGCGGCTGGTGGCGGCTTCTTTCGCTGATTCCGTCTTGTTTTGCAACTCCGGTGCCGAGGCGATCGAAGCCAGCTTGAAACTGGCCCGGCGCTATCAGCACGACCGGCTGGGCGGCCCGGTGCGCTGGCGCACCTTGGTGACCCGCAACGCCTTTCATGGCCGGACCCTGGCGACCATTGCCGCCGGCGGCCAGGAAAAGCACACCCACGGTTTCGAGCCCCTGGTCGAGGGCTTCGACCGGGTGCCCTATGGCGACCTGGAGGCAGCCCGCGCCGCTATCACGCCGGCCACCGGGTCCATTCTGGTCGAGCCGATCCAGGGCGAAGGCGGCTTGCATCCGGCCCCGGCCGGCTACTTGGCAGGCCTGCGCGCCCTGGCCGACGAACACGGCTTGGTGTTGATTCTCGACGAGGTGCAGACCGGCATGGGCCGCACCGGCACCTTGTTCGCCCACGAGGCCGACGGCATCATCCCCGACGTGGTGGCCACGGCCAAGGGCCTGGGCGCTGGCTTCCCGCTGGGGGCCTGCCTTGCACGCCTGCCCTATGCCCGGGCCCTGACCGCCGGAACCCACGGCACCACCTTCGGCGGCAACCCGCTTGCCATGGCCGTGGGCAATGCGGTGCTTGATGTCTTGCTGGCCGAGGGGTTCCTGGCGGGCGTGCGCGACACCGCGGCACGGCTGCGCGCGAAATTGGACGAGCTGGTCGCCGCCCATCCCACGGTGTTGGCCGGGGTGCGCGGACGCGGCTTGATGCTGGGTCTTGCCTGTGCCCGGCCCAACACCGACGTGCTGGCCGCCTTGCGCACCGAGGGCCTGCTGGCGGTGCCGGCCGCCGACAACGTCGTGCGCCTGTTGCCGCCGCTCATCATTGGATCCGAAGAGATCGACACCGCCGTTTCGCTCATCGCGCGGGCCGCTGCGCGTCTGGCCGGGGAGACCGCCTGACATGACCCGGATGCCACCCATCCGCCACTTTACTGACCTCGCGGCCCTCGATCGGGCCACCTTGCGCGCGATCCTTGACCATGGCGCGGCCCTCAAGGCCCGTCGGGGCGACCCCGGCGATCGGCGCCTGCTGGTCGGCCGGACCTTGGCCTTGATCTTCGAACGTAATTCAACCCGCACTCGGGTATCCTTCGAGGTGGGCATGCGCGAGCTGGGTGGCGACGTGCTGGTGCTGACCGGCGATGCCCTCCAGTTGAGCCGGGGCGAAACCATGGCGGATACGGCGCGGGTGCTGTCACGCTATGTCGATGCCATCATGCTGCGTACCGACAGCCCGGAAAAGCTCGACGATCTGGCGCGCCATGCCTCGGTGCCGGTGATCAACGGCCTGACCAGCCTGTCCCACCCCTGCCAGATCATGGCCGACCTGATGACGGTCGAGGAACGCCGCGGCTCGCTCGACGGCTTGGTGGCGACCTGGGTCGGCGATGGCAACAACGTCGCGGTCTCGTGGATCAAGGCAGCGACCCATTTCGGCTTCGAGATGCGCCTGGCCTGCCCCGAAGGCTTCGATCCGCCCGCCCAGGTCCTGGCCTGGGCCCAGGCCCAAGGCGCGGCCGTGACCCTGACCCGCGATCCCGAGGCGGCCGTGGCCCAGGCCGATTGCGTCATCACCGACACCTGGATGTCGATGAGCACCAGCGAGGACGAGCGCGAGCGCCGCGCCCGGGTCTTCGCGGCCTATCAGGTGAACCAAGCCCTCATGGACCGGGCCAAGGACAGCGCCTTGTTCTTGCACTGCCTGCCCGCCCACCGCGGCGAGGAGGTCACGAGCGAGGTGATCGACGGGCCCCAGTCCGTCGTCTGGGACGAGGCGGAAAACCGCCTGCACGCCCAGAAGGCCATCTTGGCGTGGTGCTTGTCGTGACCTCGTTTGCCGACAACATGGTGCTGCCGTTCCATCTGGCCTCGGGCGTGTTCCGGGGCCGGCTGGTGCGCTGTGGCCGGGCGGTGGCCGATTGCATCGAGCCCCATGCCTATCCCGCCCCGGTCGCCCGGCTGGTCGCCGAGACCGTCGTCCTGGGCATCGTGCTCGCCTCGGCCCTGAAGTACGAGGGCGTGTTCACCTTGCAAATCCAAGGCGACGGCCCGGTGCGCACCCTGGTCGCCGATGTCACCAGCGCCGGCATGATCCGGGCCGTGGCCCGCTTCGACGAGACCCGCCTTGCCGCCCTGCCTGAGGACGCGTCGCTGGCGGCCTTGGTCGGCCGGGGGCATCTGGCCTTTACCGTGGACCAGGGCGCCCACACCGAGCGCTACCAGGGCATCGTCGGACTGGAAGGCGAGACCCTGGCCGCCTGCGTTCAGACCTATTTCGATGTCTCAGAGCAGGTCGCAACCCGGCTCCTGGTCGCGGTGGCGCCCGCAGACGAATCCCAGCCCTGGCGGGCCAGTGCCTTGTTGCTCCAGCGCATGCCGGCCGAAGCGGGCGGACGCGACGGCGAGGACTGGGACGACGCGTGGCAAACCGCCAGTGTTCTCATGGCCTCGCTGCGCTCCGACGAAATGCTCGACACGACCCTAGATCCCGAGACCTTGCTCCGGCGCCCCTTCCATGGCGCAGACTTGCGTCTGGCGGCGCCGCGCCCGGTGTTCTATGGCTGTCGGTGTTCGCGCCGCAAGGTCGGACGCGCGCTCCTGACCCTGCCCCAGGCGGATCTTGACGATCTGGCCCGGGAAGGAAGCATTGACGTGACCTGTGAGTTTTGCAAAGCAACCTATGCCCTGACGCTTCAGGATCTCGCGGATCTGGCCGACGAGGATCCATCGGGACCAGCCTGAGGGCTTCCCCAACCCTCCTCCCTGGGTGAGTGGTACCATGTCGTTCGCTTCTCTGATCTCCCGTCGCCGGTTCCTCGCTGTCACCGGGGGGGCCGTCGTGGCCCTGGGCGCGGGCGCCTGCACGCCCGCCCCCGCGCCCCGGCGCGCCCCGGACCTGCGCTTCTCCAACCGGCCGCCGCTGGTGTTCCGCGCAAGCCGGGTGGATGTGCGCGAGGACTATCACTCGCCCCTGCGCGCGCCCAATGTGGAACAGGACATGCCCCTGCCGCCCCTGCGCGCGGCGCGGCAGTGGGGCTTTGACCGTCTTCAGGCCGATGGCAGCGCCCGGCGCACCGTGGTGCTGTCGATCCGCGATGCCGCCGTGACCGAAAAGTCCCTGGCCGTGCGCAAGGGGGTTCAAGGCGCGTTCAACACCGATCAGGCCGAACGCTACGATGCCTCCTTGGATGCGGTGGTCGAACTGATCGACAACGCCACCGGGGTCATCACCGCCCAGGCCACGGCCCGGGTGTCGCGCTTCGTCACGGTGCCCGAGGATGCCAGTGTCGTGGACCGGGAAAATGCTTGGGTCACTCTGGTCGAAGGCCTGATGGCCGATTTCGATGGCCGCATGGAGCAGGCGGTGCGGTCGTACATGGCGCCGTATGTTTTGTTGCAGTGAGAAGGAAAGGCTGGGGAGGCGCGGCCTCCCCAGACCCCTCATTCGCTAAAAAGGCTCCCTTGGGGGGCTTTTTTTTTGTGACAAGGGCGGTTTGCGTTACGGGATTACCGCTTTATACTCGTGTTTTCCGCCTCTTGCGAGAAAGCGTTCCCATGACRGCAACCCTTGATGATTTTCATCGGCTCGATCTTCGCATCGGCACCGTGATCGAGGCCCACCCCTTCCCCGAGGCGCGCAAGCCGGCCCTCAAACTGCGGGTCGATTTCGGGCCCGAGATCGGCGTGCGGACCAGTTCGGCCCAGCTCACCCGGCATTACCAGCCCCAAGACCTCGTGGGGCGGCAGGTGCTGGCCGTGGTGAATTTCCCCCCGCGCCAAATCGGCCCGGTGCGCTCGGAGTGCCTGGTCCTGGGCGTGCCCGATCCCGATGGCGAGCCGGTGCTGCTGGCCCCCGACCAACCGGTTCCCAACGGGGGACGGCTTTACTAAGGGACGAGAAAGCGACGGCTTCAGGCTGCGGAGAAAGGCCACCTCCCGAAGTAAGAGATACACGCACAGGTATTTTTTTCGGAGAGATAATCGAAAGGCTCGACTAGCCGCGCCCTCTGAGGTAAATAAGATGGCATTCCCTATGCGGGGTTGTGGTTGATCACCCAGCGTGTGATACCAACGCCGGACAGGGGTCATCCTTCAGCGCGGTCGAGTCACGCTCATGTCGGATCCGGATCTTACGACCATCCATTATGTTGATACCCACGTCGGGCAAAAGATCCGTCAGCGTCGGATTGCCTTGAACATGGACCAGGAGTCACTGGCGCGGCGCGTGGGCGTCTCGTTCCAGCAAATCCAAAAGTATGAACGAGGCACCAACCGGGTCAGCGCCAGCCGTCTTTTTGACATTGCGCGCGCCCTGGGCGTTGAGGTCGGGTTCTTTTTCCGCGACCTGGAAAACGGCGACCCCGGCAAAAACGCGGCCGTCGCCGATACCATGCGCGGCCTTGCCCTCGACACCACGGGCGAGCCCGATCCCATGAAGCACGCCCAGAGCATTGAACTGGCCCGGGCTTTCTGGGCACTGCCCGACGACGGCATGCGCTCCACCTTTGTCTCGTTGCTCAACTCCATGTCCCGCTCGGAAGACTAGAGCCCCAAGACCCGAGGGGCCTGGGGAGGCCGCGCCTCCCCAGCCTTCTCTTTTTGCTTTCGCCCGCCGATGGTTCCGGCCTAGACCCAGAAGAGGCCCCTCTTCTGGAAGAAAGGACCGGCAGTGAAACGGCGGCCCGCGGAGATTCCCCCCCCCACCCCGGACGGCATCACCAACGACTGGCGGGTGCTTCGGCGCCTGTTGCCCCACCTGTGGCCGCGCGATGCCCCGGCCCTGCGGCTGTCCATGCTGCTGGCCAGCGTGCTGTTGATCGCGGCCAAGGTCGCGGCGGTGGTCACGCCGGTTTACTTCAAGGACGCCGTGGATGCCTTATCGGGACCGCTGCCGACGGACCTCGGTCTGTGGGCCGCCGTGCCGGTGGGCTTGATTCTGGCCTATGGCGCGGCGCGAATCGGGGCACAGGCGTTCAACGACTTCCGCGACATGGTGTTTGCCCGGCTGGTGGAGCGAGCGGTGCATGTCGTGGGGGTGCGGACGTTCCGCCACCTGCACACCTTGTCGCTGCGCTTTCACCTGGACCGCCAGACCGGCGGGCTGTCGCGGGCGATCGAACGGGGCACCCGGGGCATCGACGTGATCTTGCGTTTGTTTGCCTTTCGTGCCGGACCGGCGGTGCTTGAGCTGGTGATGGTCTCGGGGGTGCTGTGGTCGCTTTATGATGGGTGGTTTGCCCTGGCGGTCCTGGGGACCATTGGCGTCTACATTGCCTGGACCCTGGGGCTGACCGAATGGCGTTTGTCCTACCGGCGCAAGATGAACAGCTTTGATGCCGATGCCAACACCAAGGCGATCGACAGTCTGCTCAATTACGAAACGGTCAAATATTTCTGCAACGAGGAACACGAGGCCGGGCGCTTTGATACCGCTCTCAAGGCCTATGAGGACGCAGCGGTCCGCTCCCACGCTTCCTTGTCTTTGCTCAATCTCGGACAAGGCGTAATTATTTCCTTGGGGTTGGTGGTCATCATGCTGATGGCTGGGCGCGGCATCGCCCAGGGAACCATGACCGCCGGCGACTTTGTTTTGGTCAATACCTACCTGATCCAGCTTTATACCCCGCTCAACTTCCTGGGCGTGGTCTACCGCGAGATCAAGCAGGCGCTCATTGACATGAACGTGCTGTTTGCTCTGGGCGACACGGTGCCCGAAGTGGCCGACCGGCCAGACGCGCCGGCGCTCGCGGTAACGGGCGGCCATCTGTGCTTTGAGGCGGTATCGTTTGCCTATGGGCCGGATCGGGAGATCCTGAAGGGCATTACCCTGGACGTGCCGCCTGGAACCTCCCTGGCCCTGGTCGGCCCCTCGGGGGCGGGCAAAAGCACCCTGGGGCGCTTGCTGTTTCGCTTTTATGATCCCACGGGGGGCCGGGTGCTGATTGATGGCCAGGACCTGTGCGACGTGACCCAGGCCTCGGTCCGCCGAGCGATTGGCATCGTTCCCCAGGACACGGTGCTGTTCAACGACACCATCGGCTATAACATTGCCTATGGCCGCCCCGGCGCGTCCCAGGCCGAGATTGAGGAGGCGGCGCGGCTGGCGGCCATCCATGAGTTCGTCACGAGCCTCAAGGACGGCTATGCCACCCGGGTGGGTGAGCGGGGGCTCAAACTGTCGGGCGGCGAAAAGCAGCGCGTGGCGATTGCCCGCACCATTCTCAAGGATCCGCCGATCTTGCTGTTCGACGAGGCAACCAGCCAGCTCGACAGCCACACCGAGCGCGACATCCAAGCGGCGCTGCGCCTCGTCTCGCGGGGCCGCACCACGGTGATCATCGCCCATCGCCTGTCCACCGTTGTCGATGCCGACGCCATCGCCGTGATCGACGACGGCCGGGTGATCGAACAAGGCACCCACGCGGCCCTCCTGGCCCAAGACGGCGCCTACGCCGCCTTATGGCGCAAGCAAACCCTGGATCAGTCCGCTTAACAGATCGAGGGGCCTGGGGAGGCCGCGTCTCCCCAGCCTTCCTTGAGCCTCACCTTCCCTAGGGTGATTTTCGCGACAGGAATGTTGCATTCCGGTGCTGAAAGCCTAATGTCCTCGCCATCCCTATCCCGGCTGGAGAAATCCCCCGTGACGACTGTAGCCCCTCGCAAGATTCGCAAGATCCTCGTTGCTAATCGTGGAGAAATCGCCATCCGAGTTTTTCGGGCGGCGAACGAATTGGGTATCCGCACCGTCGCCCTCTATACCGAGGAAGACAAACTCTCGCTGCATCGTTTTAAAGCGGACGAAAGTTATCTTATCGGCATGGGCATGGGCCCGGTGCGGGCCTATTTGTCCATTGAGGAGGTCTTGCGGGTGGCCCGGGCCTCAGGGGCGGATGCGGTGCATCCGGGCTATGGCTTTTTGTCGGAAAATCCCGAGTTTGCCGAGGCCTGCGCGGCGGCCGGCTTGGTGTTCATTGGCCCGCCGCCCTCGGTGATGCGCTCGCTGGGCAACAAGGTCGCGGCGCGACGCATGGCCGAGGCGGCCGGCGTGCCCCTGATGCCGGCCACCGGCCCGCTGCCCGACGATCCGGCCCAGGTCCAGACCCTGGCCGCCGAGATCGGCTATCCGGTGATGCTCAAGGCCTCGTGGGGCGGCGGCGGACGCGGCATGCGCGTTATCACCGGCCCCCACGAACTGGACGCCCAGGTAGCGGCCGGTCGCCGCGAGGCCGAGGCGGCCTTTGGCAACGGCGAGGTCTACCTGGAAAAGCTGGTGCAGCGGGCCCGCCATGTGGAGGTCCAGCTTCTCGGCGACACCCACGGAACCGTGGTGCATTTGTTCGAGCGCGATTGCTCGGTGCAGCGCCGCAACCAAAAGGTTGTTGAACGCGCCCCGGCCCCCTACCTCAACGACGAACGCCGCCAGGAACTATGCGAGGCGGCCCTGCGCTTGGCCCGCGCCGCCGGCTATGTCTGTGCCGGCACCGCCGAGTTCCTGATGGACGTGGACACCGGGGCCTTCTACTTCATCGAGGTCAACCCGCGCATTCAGGTTGAACACACGGTGACGGAAGAGATCACCGGCCTCGATTTGGTCAAGGCGCAGATCCGCGTGCTGGAGGGCGGACGCATTGGCGTGGTCGAGGAAACGGGGATCCCGGCCCAGGAAGACATCCACTTTTCCGGCCACGCTATTCAGTGCCGTGTGACCACCGAAGACCCGGAAGCGAACTTCATCCCGGACTATGGCCGCATCACCGCCTATCGCGGCGCCACCGGCTTTGGCATCCGCCTGGATGGCGGCACCGCCTACTCGGGGGCGGTCATCACCCGCTATTACGATAGCCTGCTGGAAAAGGTGACGGCCTGGGCGCCGACCCCGGCCGAGGCCATCGGGCGCCTCGACCGCGCGTTGCGAGAGTTCCGCATTCGCGGCGTAGCCACCAACTTGGCCTTTGTCGAGAACCTGATCAACCACGAAAAGTTCAAGACGGCCACCTACACCACCCGCTTTATCGACGAAACACCCGAGCTGTTCCATTTCGAGAAGCGGCGCGACCGCGCCACCAAGCTCTTGCGCTTTATTGCCGATGTTTCGGTCAACGGCCACCCCGAGGTCAAGGGGCGCCCCCTGCCCAAGCCGGGCCCCGAGCCGCGCGTGCCGATGATTCTGGCGGAGCCGCCCCGCGACGGCACCCGCACGCTCCTCGACCGCCTGGGTCCCCAGGGCTTTGCCCAGTGGATGCTGGCCCAGCCGCAGGTGCTGGTGACCGATACCACCTTTCGCGACGCCCACCAGTCCTTGCTGGCGACCCGGCTGCGCACCTATGACATGGCGCAGATTGCCGAGGTCTACGCCCAAAATCTGCCCCAGATGTTCAGCCTGGAGTGTTGGGGCGGCGCGACCTTCGACGTCGCCATGCGCTTTTTGCAGGAGTGCCCGTGGGAGCGCCTCGCCCTGTTGCGCCGGCGCGTGCCCAACATCTTGTTCCAAATGCTGCTGCGCGGCGCCAACGGGGTGGGCTACACGGTTTATCCCGACAACGTGGTGCGCGGCTTTGTGCTAAAGGCAGCCGAGGCCGGGGTGGACCTGTTCCGGGTGTTCGACTCCCTGAATTGGGTCGAGAACATGCGGGTGTCCATGGACGCGGTGCTGGAAAGCGGCAAGCTCCTGGAAGCAACGATCTGCTATACTGGCGACCTGCACGACCCGAGCCGCCCCAAGTACGACCTGAAGTACTACGTCGCCATGGCCCGGGAGCTGCAAAAGGCCGGCACCCACATTCTGGGCGTCAAGGACATGGCCGGCCTTGTCAAGCCACGCGCCGCCTATGAGCTGGTCAAAGCGCTCAAGGAAGAAACCGGCCTGCCCCTCCACTTCCACACCCACGACACCAGCGGCCTCTCGGCGGCCAGCGTCTTGGAGGCCATCCGCGGCGGCGCTGACGCGGTAGACGCGGCCATGGACAGCCTCTCGGGCCTGACCAGCCAACCGTGCCTCGGCTCCTTGGTCGAGGCGCTGCGCTTCTCGCCGCAAGACACCGGCCTGGATCCGGCGATCGTGCGCCAGGTCAGTGACTATTGGGAAGCGGTGCGCCGCCACTACACCGCTTTTGAAAGTGACCTGCGCGCCGGCGCCTCGGAAGTGTATCTGCACGAAATGCCCGGCGGCCAGTTCACCAACCTCAAGGAACAGGCCCGCGCCCTCGGTCTCGAAAGCCGCTGGCACGAGGTGGCCCGCGCCTACGCCGAGGTCAACCGCTTGTTTGGCGACATCGTCAAGGTCACGCCCAGTTCCAAGGTGGTGGGCGACATGGCTCTCTATATGGTGGGCGCCGGCCTGACCCCCGAGGACATCGAAAACCCCGAACGCGACATCAGCTTCCCCGAAAGCGTGGTGCAGTTGATGCGCGGCGAGTTGGGCCAGCCGCCCGGGGGCTTCCCGCCCGCGCTCCAAGCCAAGGTGCTCCGGGGCCAACCGGCGATCACCGGACGCCCCGGAGCCAGCGTGCCGGCCGCCGACCTTGTGGCCCTGCGCGCCGAGGCCGAGCGCAAGGCCGAGCGGCCGCTGTCCGACGAGGAGTTCCAGTCCTCCCTGATGTACCCCAAGGTGTTTTTGGACTACGCCAAGCGCCAGGAGGAGTTCGGCCCGGTGGCGGTGCTGCCGACCCCGGTGTTCTTCTACGGCATGAAGCCGCGCCAAGAAGCGATGGTGGACCTGGAGCCGGGCAAGACCCTGGTCATCCGCTGTCAGGCCATTGGCGACGTGGACGAGGAAGGCATGGTCAAGGTCTTCTTCGAGTTGAACGGCCAGCCCCGGGTGATCCGCGTGCCCGACCGCTCGGCGCGGGCCAGCGTGGCGGTGCGGGAAAAGGCCGACCCGACCAACCCGGCCCACGTGCCCGCCCCCATGCCCGGCTTGGTGTCGAGCATCGGCGTATCGGCCGGCCAGAGCGTGCACGCCGGCGAAACCTTGCTGACCATCGAGGCCATGAAAATGGAAACAGCGCTGGCCGCCGATCGCGATGGGATCATCGAGCGGGTCGTTGTATCGGCGGGCGCCGCGGTCGAGGCGAAGGACTTGTTGTTGGTTTACAAGGCCTGAGTGCCCTCGAATACGGCGGGGGAGGCACGGCCTCCCCAGACCCCTCGGGCTGTTTAAGGGAGTTTCGAGTCGGGTTGGAGGGGCCTTTTTTGCCCGATCACCGGTCAGATCAGCGAGTCGAAACGGACACCTTGCCGTAGGGAAATCAAGGATTTCTGACACCCTGGGAGGCGGGAAAGGCTTTTTCTTGAACGCTTGCCAAAATTGGGCCATCTTCTCGCCATCGATTTTCGCCTAGGCTTACCGCGGCTGCCGATCTGGCCGGCTCATGGTCTGACCATTGACGAAGAATTGATGTTCCGTGCATGGGGCGCGGGGCGAACGCCAGACCAGGAGCAGACGCATGTCCACTGGCACCGTGAAGTGGTTCAACATCACCAAGGGCTATGGTTTCATTGAGCCCGACGATGGTTCGAACGACGTGTTCGTGCACATCACGGCCGTGCAGCAGGCCGGCATGGACAGCCTGCGCGAAGGCCAGAAGGTTGCTTTCGAGCTGGAGCGTGGCCGCACCGGCAAGATGGCTGCTGCGGGCCTGAAGGCTCTCTAAGGGATTTTTCCCTGACTCAAAATAAGGGCTTGCGCGTCGGGAGCTTCCTGGCTATAACGCAGCCCACCGGCGATGATCTCTGATCAAAGCGGCGGACGGGGGAGGATTTCCTCCCTCGCATCTGCGTCCCCATCGTCTAGAGGCCTAGGACATCAGCCTTTCACGCTGAAGACACGGGTTCGATTCCCGTTGGGGACGCCATTTTTCTTTCCGGACCTTCCAAGCCGCTCCTGTTAGGGCGGCTTTGGTCGTTTTGGGGGCACGACAAGGCCCCTAAAAAAATGCCGGCTCGTCCATTATTCCTGTTGCCAAGAGCAGAGGCCTCCGATATAAACCGCCTCCTCCGCAGCGAGGAACACTCGAAGCGAAGACGAAGAAAGAAAATCCTCTTCGTTAGACTTGCCAAAAACACTAGGTCCCCATCGTCTAGAGGCCTAGGACATCAGCCTTTCACGCTGAAGACACGGGTTCGATTCCCGTTGGGGACGCCATACAGACGCACAAGCCTCCTTTCTCTGGAAAGGAGGCTTGCGTCGTTTTAGCCCCTCCCCAATCGACCGAGGGGTCGTGGGGAGGCCGCGCCTCCCCAGCCTTGCCTTTCTTCCCCGCCCAGAGACTCACCGCAAAAAGAAGCGAATCGGCACCACCAGCTCGATACGCTCGCCGCCCACCCCAGGCGGGGGCGACGGCAGGGGCTGGGCGCGCTCGGGCAAGGCCAAGCCCTCCTGATCCAACGCCTCGTAACCACTGGAATTTTCCAGGCGAGCCGAGAGCACGGATCCCTGGCGGTCGAGAACAAAACGCACGCTCACCACCCCTTCCTGCCGCCGGCTTTGGGCGCGGCTGGGATAGCGCTTGTGGCGCTCCAGATGGGCCAGCAGCCGCCCTTGCCACTGGGCCAAGGCATTGGCCGACACCACCGGGGCGTTGGGCGCGGCGGCGGCAGCAGCCGGGGCGGGACTGGACGGGGCGGCGCTGGACGGCGCGGCAGAGGCGACAGGCGCGGCTTCCGGGGGAGCCGGCCGGGGATCGACGCGCGTCTCCACGGGCCGGGGCTTGGGCCGCTGAACCTTGGGCTTGGCCGGCACGACGGGCGGCGGCGGCTCAACCACCGGGGGCGCGACGGCCTCGGGGGGCGGCGGCGGCTCGGGCGGCGGGGGCGGCGGCTCGGGGGGGCCGGGGCGCCGCTTCGGCGGCGGGCGGCGCGGCGGCGGGGGCCGGGACCAAGTCGAGCATGAAGGCGGGCGCGGGCGGCGGCAAAGGCTCGGGCGTTTGCTGCCACCCGGGCAGCGCGGCCAGGACGTGGGCGCCGAGGACGACCATCAAACTCACCCCCCACAGGCCGAGGGGCGGCCGTTCGTCGATGCTGGCCACGGCGGTTGTCATGGGGTAGCCCCCCCTTCCAGGGTGACGAGGGCGACCTTGAGGTATCCGGCCCCGCGCAGGGCGTCCATCACCGCGACGAGATCACCATAGTCTACCGTTTTATCGGCGCGCAAAAACACCCGCTGTTCCCGATCGCCCCCGGTGACCGCCTCCAGCGCTGGGGCCAGGGCGTCGCGGGTGACGACGGTGTCACCCACAGCCAGGGTCAGGTCGGCCTGGACGGTGAGATAGAGGGGCTTGTCGGGCTTGGGCTGGGGGGGCGCGGCCGAAGCGGGCAGATCAACCTTGATATCGACCGTGGCCAGGGGCGCCGCCACCATGAAAATAATCAGCAACACCAGCATGACGTCGATAAAGGGCGTCACGTTGATCTCGTGCATTTCCGCGAAATCGGATCCATCGTTCAGCCCGCCGGCCATGCTCAGGCTCCCTCCTTGAGGGGCCTGCCGGCGCGCTCCAGGTCGCGCGACACCAGCCGTTGGAGGTCGGCTGCCAGATCGGCCAGCATGGCGCGATAGCCGCCGATGCCCCGGGCCACCATGTTATAGAGCACCACCGCCGGGATGGCGGCCGCCAGCCCGAGGGCGGTGGCCAGCAACGCCTCGGCGATGCCGGGGGCGACCACCGCCAGATTGGTGGTTTGGGCCCGGCTGATGCCGATAAAGCTGTTCATGATACCCCAGACGGTACCAAACAACCCGACGAAGGGGGCAGTGGCGCCGACCGTGGCGAGCAGCCCGGTCCCCAGGGCGATGCGCCGGCCGGCTGCGGCTTCCAGGCGCGCGAGGCGCGAGGCGATCCGTTCCTGGACGCCACTTCCCGAGGACGACGGGGGGGGCAGGAGCCTGAGTTCCAAGGCGACGGCGTTGACCAAGACGGTTTCCGGCCCCCGGTCGTGGCGCAGGCGCTCCAAGGTGTCGGTGAGCGGGGCACCCGCGGCCAGAACCCGACTGAGCTTGCGGGTTCGGCGCCGGGCCAGCACAAGTTCCACGCCTTTGCCCAACCCGATGGTCCAGGTCAGGACCGAGGCCACGGCCAGCCCGATCATGATGCCCTGCACCAAGGGGTCGGCGTTGTGGAACATGGTCCACGGTGACAGGTCATGGGGCAGCAGCGAGGCATCGATACCGGGCGGAGGCTCGGGAAGGGCGGGAGGGGACGGCACAGCGGTGGGCGAGGGGTCGGTCATCGAGGCGCTCTTTGGCTCGGATTTCTACGGCGACACACCCTGGGGGTGAATGCCCCCGGACTTTTTCAGGGAAGCACCTTCCTCGGGGAAATGCAAGTAAGAGTGAGAAGCGAAATTAGCAAGGCTGGGGAGGCGCGGCCTCCCCAGACCCCTCGGTCAGTTGGTGCTCCGCGTGAAACATGGCCCAGGCAATGAGGGGGCTGGGGAGGCCGCGCCTCCCCAGCCTTCCTCTTCCCGGCATCACGCATGCCATGCCTTCAGCCCGTCTTGGGCCCGCCACAACGCGGCATAGGCCCCCCCCTCTGCAAGCAAGGCGCCATGGGATCCCTGCTCAACGATCCGCCCTTGGTCGAAGACCAGCAAAGTATCGGCAGCAACCACGGTGGACAGGCGGTGCGCGATGACGATCACCGTGCGGTCTTGCACCAAGGCGTCGATGGCGCTTTGCACGACGCGTTCGCTCTCGGTATCGAGGGCGGCGGTCGGCTCGTCGAGGAGTACCAGGGGGGCGTCCTTCAAGATGGCACGCGCGATGCTGAGGCGCTGGCGCTCGCCACCCGACAAACTGCCGCCGATATCGCCCACGGGGGTATGGATGCCCTGGGGCAGGCGATTGATGAAGTCCAGGCAATGGGCGGCCCGCGCCGCGTCAAGAACGGCGGCGTCGTCGGCGTCGGGCCGACCCATGCGGATGTTTTCCAAGATGCTCTCATTAAAGAGATGCACGTCTTGGAACACCACCGAGAGCTGGCGCATCAAGGTCTCGGGGGCCAGGGTGCGGATGTCCTGGCCCTGGAGGGAGATGACCCCGGCTTGCGGATCGGCATGACGCAGCAGCAACCGAGCCACGGTGCTCTTGCCCGATCCCGAAGGCCCGACCAGGGCGGTCAGGGTACGCGGGGCCAACCGGAAGCTCACGTCGCGCAAGGCAGGGGTCTCGGTCCCGGCATAGGTGAAGCTGACGTGTTCAAAGCTCACCGCCGGGGCGTCCGGCACCCGGGGGGCGGCGGGCAAGAGGGGCAAGGACGGCACCGATCGCAGGGCTTCCAGCCGTTCCAGAGCCGCCTCCATCAGGTCGAAGGTCTTGGTCAGCTCGGAAAACAAGGCCAAGGGCTCGCCCAGGCGCATCACGATAATGAGCAAGGCCGCCAGCGCCGAAAGGGCCAAGCTGCCGTTGCTTACCCACAGGACCCCCAGACCCAACACGGCCAGCAAGCCCAGTTCCATCAACCCCGACATCAGGAGGGCCGGCGCCAGGGAGGCCAGCAAGGCCTCGGTCTGAACCCGACGCAAGGCGGCCAAGCTCTCGCGCAGGCGGCCGGCCTGGCGCCCCGTCTGGCTCACGGCGCGCAGCACGGCGAGGCCCTGGGTGTATTCGATGAGATCGGATTCGGTGCGGGCGTGGGCGGCGGCCCCCTCGCGCCGCTCCCGGGCCGAGGCGCGGCGCTGGTGGCGATAGATCGGCACGGCCAGGGGCAAGATCAGCGCCAGCGCCAGCGCCAACCCGGGACTGATAAAGGCCGTGACCCCGATCACCGTCAGCGGCACCCCCACGGTGCGAATCATGACCTGGGACAAGGTGCCCATGGGCACCACGGCTTCGTCGATGTGGCTGCCCAAGGTGGTGCTCACGTCGCCGGTGCGGTGACGGGCCAGGATCTCCATGGGCATGCGCCGCAAACGTTCGCCCAGGTCCAGGCGCAGCGCATGGGTCACGTCGGCAATGGTGCCATCGTATTCAAACGCATGACCGTGCCAGGAAAAGACCAGATCGGCGGCCGCCGCCCCCAGCATAATCGCCAGCCACAGCGCCACGCTCCCCCAGGCGGGCGGCCCGGCCAACAGCGCCTCGAACAACGGAAACAAGCAGCACAAGGCCAGCCCTTGCGCCACGGCGGCCAGACTGAACAAGGCCACGGCCCGGCGATAGCGACGGGCTTCGGGGCCAGCCACCATCAGCAGCCGGCGCCACGTGACCAGAACGCCCGCGATGGCCTCGGGGGCGGAAGAGGACGGAGCGGTCATGCCGAGACTCCAGACGAGGAAAGGCGAAGGGTCCACGCGCGCGCCGCCTCGTGGGTCTGCCACAGGCGGGCGTAAAGGCCGTTGTGCGCCAGCAACTCGGCGTGCCGGCCCTGCTCGCTCAACCGACCTTGGTCGAACACCAGGATCTGGTCGGCATCGCGGATGGTGGACAGGCGATGGGCGATGATCAGCACGGTCCGACCGCGCATCAAGGTGGCCAGGGCCTGAACCAGCAGCGCCTCGTTCTCGGCGTCGGCGAAGGCGGTGGCCTCGTCGAGCACCAGGATGGGGGCGTCGCGCAGCAAGGCGCGGGCAATGGTCAGGCGCTGGCGCTGCCCGCCCGACAGGCGCGCCCCCCGATCGCCCACCGGGGTATCGTAACCTTGGGGCAGGCTTTCGATCAGGTCATGAATCTGCGCAGCCCGGGCGGCGGCCTTCACGTCGTCCAGGCTGGCGTCGGGGCGGCCGAGGCGGATGTTTTCCAGCAGCGTGGTGTTGAACAGGAAGGTTTCCTGGAACACAAACGCCACCTGGGCCATCAGGTCGTCGCTGGCACAGTCGCGCACGTCCACCCCGCCCACGCGGATCTGGCCGGCATCCACGTCCCAAAAGCGCGGGATCAGGCGGGCCAGGGTGCTCTTGCCAGCCCCCGAGGGCCCGACCACGGCGACCACGCTGCCCGGAGCCACGGTAAAACTGACGTCATCAAGGGCCGGGGTGCGGCGCCCAGGATAGGTAAAGCTCACCCGCTCGAACGTGATCGAGGCATCCCGGGGCTTTTGCGGCTGGGTCGGCTCGGGCAGAGGAGAGATCGAGGCGAGATCGTGCACGCGCAAGGCACCGGCCCGGGCCTTGCGAATGAACTCGCTCATCCACATCAAGGGCAGCAAGGCGTCGGCCACCCCGGTACTCAGCATCAAGACCGCCACCAAGCCGGCAAAGCCCAGGCCGCCCAGGGCATAAAGACCCAGCGCCACGAGGGTGACGGCGATCAAGGTGGGCAAGGGACTCAGCGCCAGCAAGGCAATGCGCCCGCTCAGGCCGCTGGCTTGCACCCAGCCCTTGAACACCGTGCGGAAGGTGTCGAGCGCCGTGGTGTAGCGGCCAAACGAGGTGCTGGCGTCATCGAACAAGCGCACCACCGGCATGGCCTGGACAAACTCGATCACCGCCGCCTGGATGGCCTCGCGCGCCCGATCGTAGCGCTCCCGCAAGGTGACGTAGTCCTTCATGGCGAGGCGCATGGCCACCATGCCTCCAGCGAACAGGGCCAGCGCCACCAGAGCCAGCCGCGCGTCGATGACCAGCAGCCACCCCAGGGATACCAGGGGCGCGGCGATGTTGCGCGCCACCAAGGGGGTGCTGTCGGCGACAAAGGCGTGCAGGCTGCGCACATCGCCTTGTACGATCTTGGTCAATGCCCCGGCCCCAGTGGTGATGACGGTGCCAAGCGGCAGCCGCGCCAGATGGTCGGCCAGATCAAGGCGGATCCGCTCTTCCAGATCGAAGGCCGCCAGATGGGAGACGATAAACGACAAGGTGCGCAAGGACAGCCCCCCCAGGATGAGCAGGGCGGCCAGCGCCACCAGGGCACCGCCACTCCAGCCCCCCACCAGCGGCACGTCCGGGGTGCCGCCTTGCAAGGTGTCCAAGGCGGCGGCCAGGGGCAGCACGGCAGTGATGGTGCAGGCCATGCCAAGTGCGGCCATCCCCATGGCGAGGACGATCCGGCCACGCACGCAGGCCATCAGGCTCCACAGGCCGGGACGAGAAGGGATCATTCCAAAGTCTCCGTGATCAGGGGGGAGGACCGGGCCGCCAGCAAAAAGGGCAGCGCGCCGGCAAAGCCAAGG
This sequence comes from Pararhodospirillum photometricum DSM 122, assembly GCF_000284415.1. NCBI lineage: Bacteria > Pseudomonadati > Pseudomonadota > Alphaproteobacteria > Rhodospirillales > Rhodospirillaceae > Pararhodospirillum > Pararhodospirillum photometricum. Next base: position 3,705,004 of record NC_017059.1, on the reverse strand, counting down.
GCCAGCATCAGGCCGACCACGGTGGTGGTGGCCACACCCAGGCTCTCGGCCAACTGGAGCCCCCCCCAGCCCCACAGGGTGGTGAAGAGGTAATAGAGGGCATATTGGCTGGTGAGGCCGGCCCCCGGGGCGTCGGGATCGGCGTGGTCCATCATCAAGGTGTACAAGACGGTCATCTGGGCGCCGTAGACGACGAACATCAACAGCAGCGCGGCCACCAGCCCCGCCTCGACAAAGCCCGGGGTGGTGGCGACCAGCAGAGCCAGCAACAAGAGCCCCTGCCCGGCACTAACCATCGCCAACAGCCGCCGCCGCCCCCAAAGCCGCAGTAAGACCCCGGTGCCGGCTGCTGTTCCCACCCCGACCAGGGGCCCAAGGACGTTCATCACCAACCCAATGCGTTCCAGGCTCCAGCCGGCATCCACCAGCATCGGCGTGACCAGGGCCCAGGCCACGCCGATCCCCAAGCCCGACACCGCCAGCAAAATTCCCCAGCGCAGACCGCCCGGCGGCACCCACAAACGCCAGGACAGGCGGGGCAGGCAGGCGCGGGCATGCCGGGGCTCGCGCCAGAACAAGGCCTGGATCAGACTGACGCTCACCCCGAGCGCGACCAGCAGCAAGGCCCCCGACCAGCCCAGCAGGGGCCATCCCGGCCCCTTTCCCGGCCAGGGCCTCACGGCGGGCAAAGGTGCGGTCCATCCGCTCCCGCGCCTCGTTGAGTTGGTCGAGAGCCCGTCGTTGGCGTTCCGCTGCGGCCCGCGCCTCCTCCATTTCCCGCCGCAGGCGACCTTGAGCCCCTGCGAGGTCGTTGGTGTCCACGCCGGCCGCGCGCAGACGCTCACGCAGTTGCTCCAGTTGGCGGGCGTTTTGCTCGCCCGCCGTGGTCAGCCGGTCCAGGTCGATCTGGGCTCGCTGGTAGTCCCGGCGCATGGCGGCTGTGCCACCGCCGGCCGCTGCCATTGCGCCGCGTAGCCTCTCCAGGTTTTGTCGCGCGGCGTCCAACGCCGTGTTGTTTTCCCGCGTCGCTTCGGCCAAGCGCTCCAGGGCGCCGATATCTCGGCTTGTGCGGTCGAGTGCTCTCACCGTCCCTGTCGCGTCCCGCAAGCGCCCTGCCAGCACTTGCGCAGACCGGCTGGCGGCCGCGAGAGGGCTTGTCATCCGATCGACGGCTTCAAGCCCAATTCTGAGCAACAGGCTTTCGGCCATCGTGCCTCCTAACGTCGGATCTTCGTTTCGGCGTTTTTTTCGGCCACCAGCCACTCGACGGCCAGGGCGTAGACCTCGGCGTAGGTTTCCAGGCTGAGGGCGTCAAATTCGCTCGGAGGGAACGAGCCAGGAAACGCCCTCATCAGCAGCCCCCAGGCTTGAGTCGCGTCGTCAGGGACCGTTACTGAAAAAAACCAACAACCCCGTTCGAGAGCCGAGCGAGGTCGTCCGCCTCCAGCTCCCAAAGCTGGGCTTCGACAACGTGCGGGCTCGCGATGCGGGGGACGATCTTCAAGATCGTGTCCACGTCGAGTTCGATGAGGCCGCTCATTTTCAGGCCTCGCAGGTCACCCGCTTTCGGTTTCCGTAAGGTCAGCTCCTCTAAGAGGGCATCGCCATACGGGAGTGGGACCTTGAATTTCACGGTGACGGTATTGGTATTGGTCATCAGTGTTTCCTTACAGAGACAAGCCGATGGCTTGGTTGACCGTGGCTTGGCGGTCGGTACCGTTGACGCGCTCGATGTTGTTGATGAGGTCGATTTCGATGATATCGCGGCTGTTGCTGCGATACCTGTAGTAGGTCAACGGCATCTCGATTTTCATCTTCGAGCGGTCTCCGGTCTTGACCGACCCCAGCTCTATTTTTTTCCACCGTCCCCGGCCGGCGACCTCGATCGCTTCGACCGCACCCGCGTCGTCATCCGCACGCGCCGCCCCCAAGAAACGGACGCCCAGGCCCGACGCGCCCCACACACCCCAGTTGTTGAGGACCACAAGGTCGAACTGGGCCAGGGTGAACGTCAGCGACAGTTTTTCCAGGCCAAGGTCCAAAGAGACCTCTCCGAGCATGCCGCCACCCCGGTACTCGTCCATTTTGCGGTCGAGGTCTGGTAACTCCAGTTCCTCGGCTACTCCCGCCATGGGGTGGCCATCGACGATCACGTTGAAGTTTTTCAAGACGCGAGGTAGCACGGCACTTCCCCTTTTAAGCAGCCATTTGAGCCGCGAAGTCGATCAAGTAGTCGTCGGTAATTTTCTGTTCAAAGAGCAGGTTTTCCAGCGGTGGCACCGGAGTGTAATCGTAACTGATCAGCAGCTTCCCTGCCTTGAGCTGTTCTTTGGTGTTCTTTGCCGGATCGAACCAAGCTTCTCCCCCGATGAGATAATGACCAGCCACGAGTTCGCGGAGCTTGGCGTTGACACCATCGACGATATCTCGCGCCAAGGTGGGGTGCATCGGCTTGTCAATGGCCCAGAAGTGCGCCTCCGCCATCGTGTCGGCCAAGACCTGGGCCGTCCTGGTGTAACTCTCGAAGGCGAAAAGCGGATCCTCGGAACACGTGCGCGACCCCCAGAAGCGAAATCCTTTGTTGTTGATCAGGGTGGTCACCTCATGGGCGTTGAGGTAACCGGCATCGGTGCTTGGGTCCTGGAGGTCCCAGAAGACGTCTTTTGACAGCCCGGTAACGCCTTGCACCGGCACGTTGGACAGCGTCTTGTGCCATCCCAGCTCCTCGTCGAGCTGGGCCCGCAGACCGAGGGCTCGGGCCGTGGCCCATTCGGTCCGTTCGGCCGACGTGGCCGTGTCCCACGACACAAAGTCGGGCCAGACGATCATTGCTTCCCGATCGCCAAATTTGTTGCGGTACAGCACCGCCTCGTCTTTCGTGGCGCAGCCCCACGCAGAGAGGTAGGTAAAGGCCCGCGTTTGTTTGGCAATGGCGACCAGTTCCGTCGCTACCGGCAGGCTATCGAGCCCGGGGACGCCAAGGATCCGTGGCGTCACGCCATAGGTTGCCTTGGCGGCGGTGAGGGCTTGGAGCCCCGTCTTTCGGCCGGACACCACACCCCCGATAATATTGCTCGTCGTCTCCGCTACCGTCTCCCCCTCTGGGACCCGGACCACCACTATGACGGGCGACCCATGGTCTTTAATCGCATTGAGGACATAGGGCAGCGTACCCGACGTGCCAGCCGCTCCCAGTCCCGCCGTCACGTCGGTGATCAGGGTCGGCCGGTTGAGCGGATAAACCGCCGGGTCTGCGTCACCCCCGGTGACGACCGCGCCGATGACAGCCGTTTCGATCGTCCTGATCGGCCGTGTCCCCGTCGATATTTCCTTGACTCGTACCCCGTGGTGGTAATCGGTCATTGTTCCTGGTTCCACTGGATGGTGGTTAGCTGTTCTGCCGACGTCGCTTGCTCCACGGCAGTTGTGAGTTCGGCGAGGCGTTTTTGGTACGTTGCCCTGGTGGCCACAAAGCAGGCGAGGACCTCGGCGGCCTGATCGGCCGTGTGCTCGACAAACTGCCAAACACCAGCCTCGCGGCACCATAAAGGACCACCTGCAACGGTCGCCTGGACTAAGTTGTTTTGGTCTGTTGACGTGCTCGGGTAATGCCTGTTTGCCGGGGTTTGGAACCCACCCGTAATCTCAGTTTCGCAGGCCCGTTTGAGCTCACCCACGGCCTGCGCCTTAACCATTTGCAAAGACGGACTTGGGGGCGGCACGACAACGGGGGTGCCGTCGTCGCTAGCACTCAGCGTGCCACCTGCTGCGGTCTGCGCTAAAATCTCCTGGTGACGGTCATGTGGTACCTCAATAAGGTCTTCAGGCCATTGACTGGAGTATTTCTCTCTAAGAGATAAAAGGTAAAATGCGTTAAGTGATTTAGAGAATAATATAGTTTCGCTCATTTTGATATTCCTTTATTTTTTAATATCCAAAAGCGAGCCAAGTAGCGTAGTTATCGTAGCTTACTGCATGAAATGCAGAGTGGCCGATTGCAAATGAAGATTTATTGATTTGCGAAACTCCAAGATGAATATTCAACTGATATGTCTGGTTACTCCCCCATGGCTCGACTCTACAATTTGTCACAGTTACGTTCAGAACCGCTGTTGGAAAAGAAAATGGAAAATTAACAATGGTCGTATATGTCATCCCAAGAATCGTAGTTTCATATAGTTTTTGGGTTCCCCATTGAACTATGAGACCATTCGGTAAAGTAGTGTAATTTTTTGTTACAGGTGCAATACCAGAATGCCAAACTATGTGCCCGTCTCTTGTCAGTGAGGCACCGCCATTAATATCAATGACGCCGGTTCCTCTTTGAAGGAGAGAAAGGTCACCGTTGACGCCAGCACCCCTGATTAGACGCGCATCATAGTCGGTCCCCGGAGATGCGTGTAGATCGACGTAACAGACACCGTCCGTCTGTCTTAGACCACCAAACTCGGCACCTTGTCCGCTCGCGTGAATTAACGTCGATCCGATAGAAATATCCCCGGAAAACGGAGCCCCTGTAAGAGCTGCATATACTGATAGATCAGAAGATTGCACATATCCCGCCAAACGTTCTTTTAGTTTTAATGGAGTGATAGCTTTCGAGTCTTCAAATCCAGCAGAAACTTCAGCCTGTGAAGCGAGCTTGATGATGCCGGCTCTTGGTTCTGTCGCCGCGCCAACGTTCCCATCGTGCCAAATGGTGAATCCATTTCTCCGGAAATCAGCAYCCCCGTTTATTTCTATGGCGCCAGTTCCAGACTGTATCAGTGTCAGGTCGCCGTTGACTCCTGCCCCTCTGATGACGCGCACATCATAGTCAGTCCCTGGAGTAGAGTGCAAATCAAGATAGCAAACACCGTCTGATGCTCTTAATGACCCAATCTCAATACCGTGACCCGTTGCATATATTAACGTGGATCCGATAGACACATTTCCAGAAAACATTGCACCTGTTAGCGCAGCGTACCCAGAGAGATCCGCAGGCATTACGTACGATGACAGCCTTTGTTTTAGTTTTAATGGCGTGACAGCTTTCGAATCGTCAACGCCACCGGAAACGTCAGCCTGTGAAGCGAGCTTGATGATGCCGGCTTTTGGTTCTGTGGCCGCGCCAACGTTCCCGTCGTGCCAAATGGTGAATCCATTCCGCCTGAAATCAGAACCTCCAGTTATATCAGTGACGCCGGCTCCTCTTTGAAGGAGAACAAGATCACCGTTGACGCCAGCGCCCCTGATTAGACGCGCGTCGTAGTCAACTCCTGGCGATCCGTGGAAATCGACGTAACTTACACCTTCCGCCGTTCTTAATGCTCCAAGCTCAATGCTATGAGTTGTCGCAGATATTGTATTTTGTCCAACTAACACATCACCAGAAAATGATGCTCCGTTCAGGGAAGCGTATGAATTAAGTAAATTTGGGGTAACAGCTTTTGTTTTATTATTTACTGCGACATCATCGTGGTCAGCTAAAATTACAAATCCACGAGCTTCACTTGTTGCGTCTGGATGCCTATGGCTGGTGTCTTTTACGTGCCCATCAATAGATGTGTCAACGTACAAACGCGTTGCTAGCACAACAGACGGATCTATCGCGATATTTACATTTGAAGCATTAGTGTACTGTAAAATGAGACGCAAATATAAATCGTGCCCCACCCCATCTTCGAGCTTTGCTTTGTAACTTTCGGGCATTTTGGCGATAGCGATCAGTTGCCCGGCCTGGTCGAAGACGCCCGCCTCACGGATCGTCCACCCCCCAACGGTACTCGGTAGCACCGCCTCAATAATCAGCCAGTTGGGGTTTTGAGGGTGAGTTGTCAGCGTATTAACGGGGGCTCTGTAAACCTCTCGACGCAGTGAGCTCTGCCCACCCGTGGGGTTGTAAGCGACGCCCCCTCCATCGCCGACAGCGACGTGCGTCAACACGACAGGGGACTGCAGTGCATGGGACTGGGCCAGCAAACCTGCGCCGCGATCTGTTACAATACAGTAATAATCAGACATTAAAGGGTCCCACTGTCATGATGCTCCAGGTATGCGTTCCGAGAGCTACGTATGGATCTGAAAATTTTTGGACGATATCTTTTGATTCCCACGGATACACTGAGATGTATTCACCAACTGTTGGCGCAAACGCAACTATTGGAGATTTCCCGCTGGCCTGTAGGTATACTTTTAAAGATCCTAGATGGCTCCTGAGGTTTTTTGCTCGATCAATAGCTCTACGTATATTTTCCCACTCTTTGGGGGAGACCCCGCGTGATGTGGTGGCAACCTCAACGTTAAAAGTATATGGTTCTCCACTTCCTTCTGTTTCCCACCACTCAATAATCCGGATGAGATCAAGCTCAAGGGCCGCTAACGCCTTGTGCACGGCCCCCACCGTGCCTTTGCTGCGGTGCACGGCTATTGCCGCGGCGATGACCGACCGTTTTTGACGTCCGGGCCAGTCCTCTGACCAGTCATCAACGGAGAGCGCCCAGGCGAGGTACGGCAACAGGGCCTCTAGGCACATCTCTACGTCCCAAACTGTCCCTATCGGTGTGGGGAGCTCGTCAAAGCGCGCGGCGACAGCAGCCTCCAAGGCTCGTTCGAGAGGCGACGACGCTGGGGGCAGCAGCGAGGTCACCGCGAGACCTCTGCCACCGTGACGGTGACCTCGTCACACCACGCTGCCTGGGCCCATGTCGTGGCGAGGTCTGTCATTTCGTTGTTGATCCGCACCTCTGCGCGCCATACCCCTTCGACGAGTGCGGCAGCCGTGACCCCCGAAACTGTGACGTCTGCGTCAAGGCGGTGGCGGGCGGCAGTATAGGACGCTACGCTCGCCACTGCGGCTTGCCTGACCACCTCGCCTTCCGGGCCGTCCGGGGTGAGCCAGAGATCTACTGAAACGGTATAGTGGAGAACGTTTGCAGCCTGAACGGTGACGCGGTCGGTCAGTGGCCTGACCAAACGGGCTGAGAGCTGCCCCCGCACGAGGTCAACCTCACCCCGCGCAGTGTGCTCTATTTTTACGCGCGTCCCTGTTGGGATACTCCCAGTGCCCACAAGCGAGACCATGCCAGACGCGGCATCGTAGAGGTAATCAACGTTTCGGGCGCAGACAGCACCCTGGTACAGGACCCTGAGCCCGGTTGCACCAGTAGGTGGGTCAACCGCGCCGGCGGGCGCCAAAACTACCTCCTCCTCTCCCAAGATCTCCAGCGCGGCCGGGCCCCCATCGCCGTGGCGCGAGAGCACTGTCACCACCACCTCCCCGGGGACCGGCGACACGGCGGTCACGTCCTTCACGTCAGGACTCGCGGCTCTGGCGTGCCACACGTAAGCGAGAGTCGGCCCGGCCACCGAAAACGCCTCTGGAGCGAGCTGCACGCGGTCGCGAAAAGAGGCGTCCGCCTCGCCTGCGAGACGGCTCATGGGGACGAGGCCCGCAAGGTGGTCGAGGGTGGCGCCTGTCGCAAAGGCGAGGAGAAGCGCACGAGCCGCATCATTGACTCTTGCTCTAAGTGTTAACTCGCGGTACGCCGCCACCTCAAGCAGCTTTACTGCCGGGTCGGACTCTAAGAGGAGGCCGGCCTCTGGCCAGCGCTCTTTAAAATCGGCGATCAGGCTACTTAAGATTCCCTCATAATCGAGCGTCTCAATGACTTCTGGAGGCGGAAGGCGCGTCAAGTCAACACGCGACCACGTTCTGGTCATGAGCCGACTCCCAGGGCGAGCGGCACTTCGGCTTCAAGGGAGCCAGAGGCATAGGACCCAAAGACGCGCAAGACGGCGGACCCGTCCGACCTCGTCGTTACTGTGGCCGCTGTTACGCGCACACGAGGCTCCCATAGGTCTATGGCGTCGGCGGCGGCGGCCACCAATCGCAGGGCTCCGACCTTTGTCCCTGGCGCATCGACCAAGTCAAACAGTCGAGACCCATAGGACCGGCGCATAACCCGAGAGCCGATGGGGGTGGTTAAAATGTCGCAAATACTCTGGCGAATGTCGGCCGCCTCACCTGTCAGTGCCGTGCCACTGGAGCGATCCATCGCGGTCATGCCGCCACCTCGAACCGAGGCTCGCCTTGAGCGACAGTAGAGCCGCAGGCCACGGGGTCCCCGATCCGCCCCAATTGGCGTCCTCCCACAAAGAAGCGGGGGCTGCCCGCAGCCAGAACCGAGGCATGCGTCTGAGGAATGGCCTTGCAGGTGTGTGAGGCCCAGGCATGGCCTTGCAGGTGGACGGGGATCCCCCCGACGGTAAAGCGCGGCTCACCCTCGACCGAGGGACGGGGCGGCCAACAACCATGGCCTGTGCAGACGTGTCCCAGGAGGGTGACGGGCGGCATGTCAGGGCTCCTCGAATGCACGGATTTCAGGAGCATCGAGCCGGACCCGCTCCCCAGCTCGCAGTCTAAGGGTGCCTTCGCATTGCACCGTCAGGTCGCCCGCCGAATACACGATGAGGGTCCGAATCGAGGCGTCATAGCGCACCATAGTTCCATCGTCCCACTGGGTCAGGTCCACGTGGCCGTCGAAGGCGGGGGGAGGCAGGGCCGCCGAGTAGAGTATCTGGGTGATCACAGCGTTCGCCGGGTCGCCGGAGGGGCAAGCCACCAGGACTTGCGTGCCCACTCGCAAGGGACGCCACCGGCGGAAATTGGCGCCGACCTCAGCAGGGTATGGCAACCAACCACTTTGACGCCCTGAGATTGTCACTCGCACACGTGGAGTCGAGTGGTCCACCTCGGAGATCACTCCGAGGCAGACCACATTCTCGAGGCGTCGTTGGAGGTCTGACAGGGCCACGCTCATGGGGTAAGCGTCGTCGCACGGCGGCCCGGTGTCTCCTTTGGTGTGGTTGTAACTGACTAAGTCAACTCACCTGAGAAGTAGTCCAGCAGGCGATGGCGGACCCACTGGACGTCATCCGGCGGCAAACCCAACAACGGCCGGGCGACGTAGGTGATGCGGGGCCCTCGGGGCGACACTCTGTCCGGCCCACCTTCCTGGTGCACTTGCGCGATCCGCGCGTTTCGAGCTCCCCACCCCACGCGCGCTTCATCGGCTGTGCTACGTATCGACATTCGCCGGACTTCCTTCAGCCCGGACATCATCCGACCGATGCGGCGTACCGTACCGCCTAACTCCCGGGCCCGGGGGACCCATGGCGTCCCATCGGGGCCAACCTGTTTTCCCATCCGCTGGCGGTTGCGTCGGCGCAACTCGGTGGCCAAGCTCTTCAGCAGTTTCTTGCGCTCGCTTGGCTGCAGGCGGGCCAGGGATTGCAGCAAAAAACGTTCAATGGCTGTGGGGTCGTCTGTTGTGGTCATGGCAGCCCCGCGACGAGGTGGCTCATGTCGATTGCAAGGGCATCGGGGTCGCCCTCGCTCTCCAAAGTCGTGCCATCGGCCGTTGGTGTCGCCCGCACGGTCTCGGTAACCGGCGCCTCGATTAGCATGTCGGCCGATCGGTGGTCGAGGATATCGGCCTTGAAGGTGACAGCCTCTGGAAGAGCGGCTGGCTCCGCCTCGTGATACCAGCGGGCCACCAGCCAGAGGAGGTCATGAGGCACCCCGACATAGTCCAGAACGACAATCCTGATCGTGTATGACAGGCGGATATGCTCGTTTTGATGGCCCCTGCAAGATATAACTTTGCCGGCTTCGACGAACGTCAAGACCTTATCGGCAGTGAGGCCCAAGGGAGCCGTAAGAAGGGCGTCCCGTAGCTGGGTGACCTTGCGCATTTACTTCCCCTTCTGGCGTCTGGCCCATTCGGCGAGGGTTGCATCATCCAGTGGGGCTGGGTCGGCCATCCGGGCGTGGTAGGTGTCGTCGGCCATCGGCGCCGGATCCGAAGGCGGGGGGCGGGGACGCGCCGCCATGACGGCCTGGACGGTCGCTGGATCCGGGCCTTTGAGTTCCAAGCGGCGTTCGAAATGGCGCGAGGTAAAGTAGAACGCTGCCACCCCGAAGAGGGTTGCTGCGAGCCACTCGGGGACCAAAGCATAGGCCTGCATGGCCAGCGCGAAGCCTGCCGGGTCAATGGGAGCCCAGGCCATCAGCCCCATGACCGCAAACGCCATAAAGGGGCGTGGCAGGCGGTTCAGGCCGTCCACAGCGCTGTCCCACGGGGTGCGCCGGTCACGCGGTGCGGTATATTCCGCTGCGTAGGCGCCGAGCTGCTGGGCTGCTTCGGCATGAAGGTTGGCTTCCAGCAGGTCTTTATTGGGAGCAAAGCGCGCGGCCAGCGCATCGAGCGCTGCCACTCCGCCACCGGTCAACCACTTGAGAAAAAATCCCATCATGCCGGTGTCTCCTCTCGGAAGCTGTCGGTGCGTCGCAACCAGCCCGCCAGGAAACGGCGCTGGGTCGGATCACGACGCACCAGATCGCGGTAAAACGCTTCGCGTCGGTCGCACACGGCATTGATGATCCAGGCCGGAGCCACGAGAGCCAAGGCGCTTTCCGCCGCGCGTCGTGTCTTCGGGCCCATCCGGCCGTCCTCGACCAGAGGGGGGTAAAGACCCGGGCGCAAATCTAAAAAAGCGTTCAGGGTCTGTTGCAGAGCGAGAAGGGGCCGCGCCGCGCCGCTGTTGACCGCCCAGTCCACCAGCACGGGCCACAGCGGCGCCGGCAAGCGGTGAATGCCCGGCTCCTCGAAAAAGTCCCGGCGAAAGAGACGGGCCGCTTCCTCGGGTGTCAAGCGAATGATGTCGTCCCGATCAACGTCGCCGTCTCCATCCAGATCAAGCCCGATCCCTGTCGCATAGCGCAGGGAAATGCCGTGTTTGGTTGCGCCGCCTCGATCGGCCGGGTCCTCGACAAATTCTCCCTCCTGGTCAAGGAGGCCGTTGAGGATCCGCGCGACTATGTCAGCTTGGCTTTTACCCATTGCCCGTCACCTTGGCTTGCAACCCCAACCAAAGAGCGGCAAGAACCCCGGTTGCGATAATAGTCACGGCCGTTCCCAACCCGCGGTCTGCGGCCCGGCGCATCGTCCCGCCGAAGCGCAAGTCGCGGCGAAACTCTTCGACTTGCTTCGGGTCAGACACGTCAACCCCGAGCAGTTCAAAAACTTTGCGCACGGCCCGGTCAGCCGCAGCTTCAGCGGCATCGCGCGCTTGGAGACAGGGCTGGCCGGGCAGAGGGCAGCCCGCAGACGGATCGGCCATGAGTTACTCCCATAGGCGATAGCCGGGGGTGGGCGTCACCACACGCTCCGGCAGAGTGACAGGGGTTCCCAGAGGCAAGCGGTGCCCCAGGGCGGCGAGGCCGGGGTTGGCGTCGAACACGGCCTCAACCAAGCGGGTGTCTCCGTAATGGCGCAGGCAAACGAGATCGACGGTATCGCCCTGCTGGGCATAGAGGGTCGTTGACGGCATCAAACCAGCTCAATCGTCGCCCGGGGTCGGCCCGTTAGCACTGAGAGTGCCTCATGCGCGCGCGCCAGCCAGTCGTCCGCCGTGCTTTCCAGGGCATCCGCCCGAGCGTGTCCCGATTTTGTGCTGTCAAAATCTCGAACTACCTGCAAAAGCTTCGCCCGTGCCAGCGCGTGGACGGCCGTGCGGTACAGGGCAAGAGGGCCGGGTCTGCCATTCAGGAGGGGGCCCGGTACCTCGGCCAGAGAGGAGGCCGTTTGCGTCTGGCGCCAAGACAGGAGAGTGCGGTTGGTCTCGGCCACTGCGGCCGTCACAGTCTCGACCACCTGTTCCAGACGAAAAGTGTCGTCCAGGCCGGTCACCAGCTTAAACGACGACACAGGAATGTCGGGGTACCAGCCGTCGTTGGCGACCACCGCCTCCGTGGCTGGGAGCCCCCCGGAGGGGATAAGGGTGGGGGTCATGGTGCCTCCGTCGAAATAAGGGTGAGACGACACCGCCGCCCCCGGTGCCGGACCTTGGGGGGGGGAAGGGCTCCGCTCAAACCGAGGCGTGAGCGGTGTCGTCTCGGGTCAGCCGTCCTGATCGCAGGAGGTGGCTGCCCCATCGCGAGCTCGTTCCAGGCGAGCAACCTCGGCCTTCACCCCGACCCCTTTATGCAAGGCCAGGGCTCGTTTGAGGTGGGCCAGGGCCTCGGCGGGGGCAGTGTCACGCAGACCCAACCCCATCGCCTTGTGTCCTTTGGCCCTTACCTCGTCAGGCATATCGGCCCTCGCGGTCAGTTCCATGGCCTCGCTCAGGGCTCCCGGGACTGTGAGCTTGTTGTCCAGAGCGGCTTCGGCCAGCTCTTCGACGAGCCAAGTCGGGAAGGAGCGGGCAAAGCGCTCCGGCAGCGCCAAGTCATGGCGCAGGGCATAGCGGGCGATGACCATAGCGCCCTCGTAGTCACCCACGTCGAGCCGCCAAACCATGGTGGTCATCAGGACAGGGTCGGGGCCGCCTGCGTCAGCGGCCAAGCACCCGTCCACATAGGCGGTGTAGTCGGGCAGGACCTCTCGCTTAAACGCGACCTTGCGCTCAAGGGACTGGATGTCCTTGAGGGCGCGGGCATGTAAGGCAAGGGCCTGTTCTATTTTAGCGCGCAAAGAAACGGCTTCGGGCGGGGGGGCCGGCGCCCCGCCTTGCTCGGCCAGGACCCGAGTGTAATGGGCACGGGCAAGACTCATATCACGCCCACMCGCCGGCGCCATCGGGTAGAAAAATTCCGTCAATGAACGCGCAACCTTCGTAGTCCTCGACCACGTAGGCCTCGTTGACCGATTGGAAATCCTCGACCCGGTCCCGCTTGGGGTTGTCGAGGATCGCCCGGCGCCGGGAGCCGGTTTGCCAGTAGATCGACAGATTCTTGGGCGAGGTCAGCAGGATGGAGCGAGCCGGGAAGTAGGGCACGACGATCGCCCGGCACCCGCCCACCATGCGGCCCAGCAGCATGGTGCGCAGGGCCTCGGCTTCCGTGGGCTTGTTGGCGTTGGCTTCGATCAGGCCCAGGTATTTGTCCGACACTAGGGACCGCCCGGTGATGGCGACCACGTCGGGGCTATCCTTATACCAGTCGGCCAACAAGTTCTCGGCCGCGTCGAACACAGCGCCGTCCAGGGACTTGTAATCGCCCCCCTCGCCGATTTTGACTCCGGCCAAACAGCGTTCAGGGGCATCGGTCCGCAATTGATGCAACCAACCGATATTGACATCCTGCAACAGCGGATTGGCCGCAAGGTCGGTCGTGGCCGCCGCTGCGGTCCCGTTCCAGCCGATCATCAACCGGTCGCGGGCGATTTGTCGGGTCACGTGGCTGCGCACCCGAGCCTGAAAATCCGGGAACTTGGCCCAGGCGTCCAAGGTGGCGTAATCGATGAAAGTATCAAAATGGGTCTTGCGGCACACGTAGTCGCGCTTGGTCAGCCCGGTGATCGATCGGGGCGCGCGGTCGCTTGTCGAGGTATCGGTGCGGCCAGCCACGGGGCTATTGACGCCCATTTTCAGCGGTTGCCCCACCTGCTGGGCCACCCCGATGGCGTTGACCTGGCCCAGGAACTCGGCTTGTTCCTGGATCCGGTCCTCAAGGGTTTGCTCGACGGTCGGGCCGACCGAAAACAAGCTCGACGCACTGGCAACCCCATTCAGGGTTGCGATTTGCGCAGCGTAGGCGTCGAAGGCAACACGCGTCGTGGTCAGCATGTCAGCAATCCGTGACGAGAGGGGCACCGGTCACGGTCGGCCGGCCCGAGGAGGTAGCGGGAATTCTCGACATCGCCTCGCGCAAGGCGGTGACGTCGGCGGTAAGCTGGGCGAGGTCGGGGGCGGAGTTCGTCGGGGGCGAAGCCGGTGCCGAGGGGAGGGCAGCCAAGGAGCTGCGCACGGCCACCACCTCGGCGGTCAGTTCCAGCATCGCCGTTTCCAGGGTGGAAAGGCGGACGTCGTCCTTGCGCGATTGGCCGGTCAGCATATCGCGCATCTTGGCCAGCAAGCCCGGCCCGGGGTCGGGGGGGTGGCGATCGGGAGGCAGTCCACTCCCTTCCAGAGCCTCGGAATAGAGATGAGCGCGCTTATCGGCCGGCACCTTGTCCGCTTGCTGGGTCAGCGAGAATTTCAGCATTTCGGTGCCAAGACTCGCCGGGCTGTCGGTCACCGCCAAGCCCATGAGGTAAGGCTTTTTGGTGCCTGCGAAATTCTCGGCCATTTCGATCGACCAATAGACCTTTTGGCGATCCTGGGCCAACTTGAGCAATGCGGGTGTCGCATCGATCTGGGCCAGCAACACCTTCTGGTCGCCGTCGGGTTCGGCTCGAAGCGCGACCACGTCGCCCAGGGCCTGGAACGGTCCATCGGGAAGCAACGACCGCACATGCTCCAGGTTAACTCGCGCCCCGTAGGTGGCGGGGTTGTAGCTTGCGGCCATCGCCTCAATCTGGTCGGGCGTGATCTGTCGGCCGTCGATGGTCTTGCCCGACCGGGCCACCCGGATAAACGCGCTCTTCACGGGATCTCACTCCACCCTGTGTCTTGCTGGGGCCAGACTGCGGGCCGGCCGCGCCCGCGTGCTATCGTCCACCGGTTGGATGGGGGCGATACAACCACTCCCGACATGCGCGCGCGACGGGCTCCCCTCACCGTCGGGGAATGATCCCAGCCCCCGAAGCCACCAAATCTGAGGCCCGGGCCCTGTATTGGCAGGGCTACCCGGTTGCCGACATCGCGCGCCGTCTGGGCGTGCCCTATGGCACGGTTGATAGCTGGAAACGACGCGAGGGCTGGGACGATGACCCGGTGGTCAAGCGGATCGAGGCCGGGATTGACCGGCGCCTGTTAACCCTGATCGCCAAGCCCGACAAAACAGACCAAGACCTGCGGGAAATCGACCACCTGTCTCGCGTGCTGGAACGCACGGCCCGTATCACGCGCTACGAGGCCACGGGGCGCGAAGGAGACCTGAACCCCAAGGTTGCCAACCGTGCCAAGGGCCGGAAGCGCAAGGCCGAAGAAAACAATACCCTGACCGAAGATCAGGTTGAAACCCTGGTCGAGGCGTTCGAGCGAGGGTTATTCGGCTATCAACGGACCTGGTACAAGGCGCGATACTGCTACCGGGTGCGCAATATCCTAAAAAGTCGCCAGATTGGCGCCACGTGGTATTTCGCGCGCGAAGCCCTGATCGACGCCATCACCACCGGTGACAACCAGATTTTCCTGTCGGCGTCGAAGGCACAAGCCCACGTTTTTCGCGATTACATCGTGGCCTTTGTGCGCGAGGTCACGGGCGTGGAACTGCGGGGCACGCCCATCAAGCTCTGGAACGGCGCCACTCTTTACTTTCTGGGCACCAATTCAAAAACCGCTCAGTCCTACCATGGCCACGTGTATTTGGATGAATACGCCTGGATTGGTCGCTTTCTGGAGTTTCGGAAGGTCGCTTCTGGCATGGCGACGCATAAAAATTGGAGAATTACTTACTTTTCCACGCCATCCACCGTCACTCATGACGCGGCCGCTTTCTGGACGGGGSCCGCCTACAACAAGGGCCGTGCCAAGGCGGATCGGGTCGAGATCGACGTGTCGCACCAAGCGCTGAAAGACGGGGCAGAGTGTGCGGATGGTCAATGGCGGCACCTCGTTACGATCGAAGACGCGGCCGCGCAAGGGTGCGACCTGTTCGACATCGACCAGTTGCGCCGCGAGTACAATGACCAGGATTTTGCGAACCTATTCCTTGGCGAATGGGTGGACGACACCGCGTCGTTCTTCTCGCTACGCGAGTTGCAGCGGTGCATGGTTGACGCCCTTGAGGCCTGGGACGACGTGCCCGAGGGACCGGAGCGTCATAGCCTTGGGCCGGTCTGGGTTGGCTATGACCCGTCCAGGTCGCGCGATGATGCGTCAGTGGTTGTCGTTGCTCCTCCCGCCGCTGTTGGGGGCGTCCATCGCGTGATCGAGCGCCTGACTTTCAGCGGGGCCGATTTCGCGGCCCAGGCCAATGCCATCCGCACCCTGGCGGGCCGTTACCGAGTCGAACGTCTGGCCATCGACACCACCGGCATCGGGCAAGGCGTTTTTGAGCTGGTGCGCGCTTGGTGGCCCGGTGCCGTGGCCATCCACTATGACGTGGACACCAAGGTGCGGATGGTCCTCAAGGCCAAGCACCTGATTTCCCACGGTCACCTCGCCTGGGACGCGGGCCAGACCGAGATCGCCTTGGCGTTTTTGTCGATCCGCAAGGTGATGACGCCTTCTGGCCGGCAAGCAACCTTCCAGGCCACCCGCAGCCAGGAAACCGGGCACGCGGATGTGGCCTGGGCCATCATGCACGCCCTCGACGCCGTCCCCTTCACCGGACTGGACGGCAACCCCGAAAGCCAGGGCACCAGCCGCCCCCTCATGGAGATTTTTTAATGTCAAATAGCAAGGCGCCGGGATCGATCTCTGCCTTTACCTTCGGCGACCCTGTGCCGGTGTTGGACCACCGCGAAATTGGCGGATACTTCCACTCGGCCTTCAACGGCTCGTTTTATGAGCCGCCAGTGTCGTTTGACGGCCTAGCCCGGGCCTTGCTGGCCAACCCTCACCATCAATCGGCCGTTGCTCTCAAGGTGCAAAAGCTGGCAGCCGCTTATCGCCCGCACCCCCTGTTGTCGCGCACCGACTGCAAGCGACTGGTTCAGGACTTTGTCGTGTTCGGTAACGCATGGCTAGAACGTATCGACAACGTTTTCGGCAAACCTCTGACCTTGCGCCCGACGCTCGCTAGGTACACCCGGCAACGGCCCGATGGCCGGGCGGTGCTATTGGTTGATGGGGTTGAACATGTGTTTGCACCAGAGGCCACCTTGCACTTGTGCGAGCCCGATGTGTCGCAGGAGGTCTATGGTCGGCCGAGCTACGAGGCTGCCTTGCAGTCCGCGTTTCTCAACGAAGCGGCCACTCTCTTTCGCCGAAAATACTATGTGAACGGCAGTCATGCCGGGTTCATCCTGTACATGACAGACCCGGCGCAGACCCAAGAAGATGTGGACACTCTGCGAGATGCACTGAAAAACGCCAAAGGCCCTGGAAATTTTCGGAACCTGTTTCTTTATTCACCAAACGGTAAAAAGGACGGCCTCCAAGTTATCCCGATCTCCGAGGTCATGGCGAAAGATGAATTTTTAAACATGAAGAACGTTACACGGGATGATTTGTTGGCCGCCCACCGCGTGCCCCCGCAGCTACTGGGGATTGTTCCCAGTAATGCAGGCGGATTTGGCGATATCGAAAAAGCATCACGAGTTTGGGCAGCCCTGGAACTCGGCCCCCTCGGTGAGGCCCTGGCCGACCCGATCAACCGCTGGCTGGGCGAAAAGGTGGTGCTGTTCGAGGGGCTCGTCTCTGGAAGCTAGAGCGCCCTTAGGCGAGACCTAATGCCTTCGACAAAATGAGGGTCTGCATCGGAAAGCCAAGCTTTCCGCCCGGTGGCCAGGGCAGCAACGCCCGTGGAACCGCTGCCCGCGAACGGATCGGCAACTACCCCACTTTCAGGCACCAAGGCTTCAAGTAATGGTGTCAAAACGTCGATCGGCTTTTCCGTGGGGTGGTGACGCCGCGCAGGCGGCACCCTCTTCGCGGGAATTACAGTGCCAATTGTTCGCGGACCTCTCACGGCAGGCCCAGGCTTAGTCAACCAAAGGATCATCTCGTGGCGCGGTCGGATCCGCGTGTTCCCTTGTCCTTGAGACAACTTGTCCCAGACCACAACCCCGCGCCAACGGAGGCCCGCGCTTTCAAGGGCTGGCCCAAGGCCGGGGATCATGCGCCAGTCGCAGAAGACGGCGAGGGATCCTCCAGGAACCACAACTCGCCCAGCCTCTAAGGCCACCTGCCGCAAAAGCGCAATAAGCCCCCAGGTAGTCATGGCATCTCCTCCAAACCATCCCGTCGCTTGCCCTCCAGGTGTCATTCCCTTGGCCTGCTGGCGAGCCGCTTCGGTCATACCGCCGGCGCAGTAGGGCGGGTCCGTCACCACGGCATGGATGCTGTTGGCAGAGAGAGAAGCCAAGGCTGCCAAGGCGTCTGAGCAGGCCACACGGGCCGCTCCATACTCTGTCCAATCGACGGTCATAGCTACCTCAGTACGAAATGGGGTGGGCGGGTTCTCCCATTTGGCGAGGATTTCCGTCTTGGGTGTTGCCGTTGCACGAGCGCTCGGCAACTCGGAAAGAATTGTTTTAATAAAAAATAAAAATAATTTTTATTTAAAATTTAAAAATATATTTTTCTGTTTTTTTTGAAAAAAAGCACTCGCCCCCCCACGCCTCCGGTCTTTTTAGACCTTCATTCTTTGCGTCTCCATGCAGAGAGGATTTTCATCAAAAACAACAACCTGCTCTAGGCAAGAATGGTGCCTATCGTTCTGCGAAATTCTGCATGACTCTGCGCAGAGGGGACGACATCATTCGCTTGACACCCGTCTGATTTTTCCACAATACGCGTAACGCATTGACTAAGAGGCGTCAAATTCAGCATATTTTCCATGCTAATACATTGATAAATATAGAAGAAAATAGTTTTCGTAATCAGTAGGTCGGAGGTTCAAATCCTCTCCACGGCACCAGTTTCCCCCAGGTGATCAGAAGGCCAGGACCATCTCCCCCCGTTGTTTGGCGGGTGGTTGAGAGGGGGGCCGGACAGGCGAGGCCCGTCCCCTGGGGACCGGGCGGGGGAAGCCGCCCGGTCGGTTTTTCAAGTCAATGCAGCAGGCCACGCGGCTTTTCGGGCGGCACCACCCCCGACCAGCGCTGTTCCAGGGCCGTGCGGGCACATGCAATCAGGGTTCCCACATCCCATCCGACCAGCGAGGTTGCCTCGCGTTCCAGGTGGGACAACGCTGTCCACAAATCGCGGATCTCAGCCGGATCGCCCTTGGGCGGCCGCTGCTCTTCTGGCGTGTCCGGGCTCGAAGCCTTGACCGTTCCCTTCATCCCCTTGCCCTCTCCCCACTCGGCCCTGTCGGGAGAGAATCCCCTCCCTGCCCCACGGCGCGCAACGAGCCTGACGCGCGCTGTTTCCTCGATCCTGACCAAACGTCGGCGGCTGTCAACGAGACAGTCAAAATGCTTAAGGTCACGGGCATTCGCGTCCGCTTCCGAGACAATTTTCGACTTTAGAATGACGCAGAGGCCCGGGATTACGACCAGTGCCGGCTCAAGGTGTTAGCCTTGAGGATGTACCGATCTGTCTCCCCACGCCAACGAAGGAAGAGAGAGGGCCGTCGGCGCCGCGCCCCCCCGCCCAACCGGTCCTCCAGGACCGATTTCTCGACTCGAGTCTCTCCCCCCCTGCCCTAAATGGGGCTCGACCCGGTCCGGCCCGTTGGGTACGCTCTTCGAAGGAATAGGCCATAGGTCTGGATATCCGATGCGCGTAAGGTGAAGCTCGTGTCAGCAGACCGAACGAAGAGCAACCTTAGAGAGAAAAACGGCGTGAAAAACGAGGTTTTCGAGGTGATGCCAAGAACCAGGCAGCCCTCACTGCCACCGGGACGGGGGAACACTCCATGAGCATTGGTGTGTCCCATCCAGGGGTGGACGCGGCCCGCCAGGGCAACGAAGAAGCCTTGCGCCAGTGGCTGGCGGCCGGAAACCCGCCAGACACCCCAAGCCCCTCCGGCTGGACCGCCTTACTGGTGGCGGTCGCACGGGGCCACACCGCTTTGGTGGAGAGGCTCCTGGCCCACGGGGCCGACCCAAGCCGACCCCACGCCATAACGCAGGTGTTGCCCGGGCATCTGGCGGCGCGGGCCGGCCATGTCCCGATCCTGGCACGGTTACTCGCCCTGGCTCCGGCCACCCGGGAGGCCCGGATCCCGATCAACGGCCACACCCCCTTACTCCAGGCGGCGGCCTGGGGTCGATTCGACGCCGTGCGCTTTTTGCTGGCCCAGGGCGCCGATCCGGACGTTGTCACCGCCGAGGGTCAGGATCTCTGGACCCTGGCCGCCCCCCACGGCGACCCGGCCTTGGACCCTGGACTGCCGCCCCGCCCGCCCGCCGAGGCACCGCCCCCCATCGCCCCGAAAGAGCCCCTGGCCGCTGCCCTTATCGCCGGCCTGCGCCAGACCGCCCACGATCCGGGGCAAGGACGCGCCGTTCTCGCCGAGGTCACGCGGCTGGTGGTGGAAGAGAAGGCCGACCTCACCGCCCCCAGCGGCCCGCAAGGCCAGCCGCCCCTGGTGATGATCTTGAGCGAGCCCGGCGACGGCGCCGCAGTTGGCGTGTTGCGTCTGGAACTGGCCCGCTTCCTGCTCGCCCAGGGCGCCGATCCCCTCCAGACCGAAGTGGGCCCGACCGGGGCCAACGCCTTGGGCCGCGCCGCCGCCGGCAATGCCCTGGATATCCTCAAACTGTGCGCCGAGCGTCTGGAACCCGCCTCGCTCGCCCTGGGCCTCAATCACAGCGCCCCGGCCGACGGTCGAACCGCCTTGCATGAAACCCTGGAGCGGGCCTTGCGCGCCCAGCCCCTTCCCTTCGAGGGCTGGCTGACCCAGACGCGCTGGCTGGTGGCCGCCGGGGCAGACCCCGACGCCGAGGACGATCTAGGCGTCACGCCGCGCCACCTCGCCCATCGCCTTACCGACCCCGGCGCCCGCTACCGCATGCTCGATGCCCTAGCCGGCCTCCCACGCTAAAAAAAAGACGAGGGGTCTGGGGAGGCAAGCCTCCCCAGCCTTGCCTTCCCATCACTCAAGCGGGGCCGGCGGCAAGGGATGGAAGCGCACCGGCTGGCCCTGGGCCTTGCCCAGCACCTCGTCGTCACGCATCACCAGCCGGCCCCGCACCACGGTCATCTTGGGCCAGCCGCGCACCACAAGATCGTGGAATGGCGTCCAGCCGCACTTGCTGGCGATCCAGTCGTTGGTGATGGTCCGCTCGGCGTTCAAATCAACAATGGTCAGGTCGGCGTCGTAGCCGGCGGCGATCCGCCCCTTGCCGGCGATGTCATACAAGCGGGCCGGGCCGGCGCTGGTCAGATCCACGAAGCGCTCCAAGGTCAACTTGCCCGCGTTGACGTGGTTCAGCAGGATCGGCACCAGAGTTTGCACACCGGGCATGCCCGAGGGGCTGGCCGGGTAGGCTTGGGCCTTTTCCTTGCGGGTATGCGGCGCGTGGTCGGAACCGATCACATCGACGATGCCCTGCTCCAGGGCCGACCACAACGCCTGACGGTGGTGGGCATCGCGGATCGGCGGGTTCATTTGGGCAAAGGTGCCAAGGCCGTCGTAACAAGCCGGGGCGGCCAAGGTCAGGTGCTGGGGCGTCACCTCGACGCTGGCGATGTCGCGGTTGGCCTGGAGCAGGGCCATTTCCTCGGCGGTGGTCACGTGCAGCACGTGCACCTTGCGCCCGGTGGCGCGGGCCAGGGCCAGCAGGCGGCGGGTGGCGCGCAGGGCGGTTTCAGCGTCGCGCCACGTGCTGTGCGCCTCGACTCCGGCGCCGGCCGGGATCTCGGCCTTGCGCTCGCGCAGGCGGGCCTCGTCCTCGCAGTGCACGGCGACTCGCCGGGTGCCGGTGCTCAGGATGCGGCGCAGGACCTCGTCGGAGTCCACCAGCAGCGAGCCGGTGGACGAGCCCATGAACACCTTGACGCCGCAGCAGCCCGGCGCCCGCTCCCACACGCCCAGCGCATCGACATTGTCGGGGGTGGCGCCCAGGAAGAAGGCGTGGTCGCACCACATCCGCCCGCGCGCCCGGGTCAGCTTGTCCTTGAGGGCGGCCAGACTGTCGGTGGGCGGCTGGGTGTTGGGCATCTCGAACACCGCGCACACCCCGCCCAGCACGGCGGCGCGGGAGCCGCTTTCCAAGTCTTCCTTGTGCTCCAGGCCGGGTTCGCGAAAGTGCACCTGGGTATCAATCACGCCCGGCAGCACGTGCAGGCCGCTACAGTCCAGGGTGCGGGCCGCTTGGCCTTTGTCCAGGGGGCCGATATGGGCAATCTGCCCGTTGCGCACGCCGAGATCGACACGCACGGTCCGTCCGGGCAGGACCACCGTCCCGCCTTTCACGATCAGATCAAAGGTGTCGGCCATATGACACCGTTCCTTTCCGCAAGGATCACAACAAGAGCAGGGCGATCGGGTGAGCCGGTCTCCCGGTGGTTTACGGAGGAAGCGAGGCGGTGTCTCAGATTAAATGCGAGAGCCCCTCTTGTCGTGCTTTTACGCTCCGTTGGGGGAGGGCAAGAAAGAACAGGCTGGGGAGGCCGGGCCTCCCCAGGCCCCTCCGTTCCTGAGGGGGCTAGGTGGTCTGGGTGAGGCGTTCAAGGGCCAGGGTAATCAGGCGGGGGGTGAAGAGTCGTGTTTTCCTGGCGGCTGCGCCCCCCAAAAGACCGAGGGGTCTGGGGAGGCCGCGCCTCCCCAGCCTTGCCTTTCTGCTCTCTACCGTCTCTCTTGGCCGGGCCCGGAAAGCCGCTGCCGGTGCAAGGCATACAAGCCGGAGGCCACGATAACCGCGCCTCCCGTCAAGGTCCAGGCATCGGGAATGTCGTGGAAGACCACATAGCCCACGCCGATCGACCAGACGAGCATGAGATAATTATAAGGTTGCAGCACCGAGGCCTGGGTCAAGGTCAGGGCGACCAGGAGCAGCACGTGGGCGGCGATCGACAAGGCGGACATGATTCCGAGCGCCACCCAGTCGGCTCCCGGCAACGGGGTCCACTGGCCGAGGCCGACCACGGTGATGGCCGCCGCCCCGACGCCGGCGGTGTAAAGCTGGGTCGTTGCGGCGCTGTCCACACGACTGAGCGAACGGCTTAGGACATTGAACAAGGCATAGAGCAAGGCGGCCGAGGCGGCGGCAAGGGCGGCCGGCTCGAAGGTGCCGGCTCCCGGGCGCACGACGATGAGCAAGCCGGCAAATGCAACGCCGGTTGCCATCCAGCGGTGCCAGCCCACGTGCTCGCCCAGGATCGGGATGGCCAGCACCATGACTAACAGGGGATAGATGGCGAAGACGGCCTGAACCTCGGCCAGCCCCAGGGAGCGGAAGGCCACGGCCATCAGGGCGATTTCTCCGACCAGCAGCAGTCCGCGCAGGGCCTGAAGCAAGGGGCGCTGGCTGACCAGGGCGCCGCGGATTCCTCCGCCTTGCCTCCCGCCTTGCCAGAGCGCCAGTCCCACGGCGAACACGGCAAAGATCCAGTAGCGGACCATGACGATAAAGCTGACCGGGTAGAGGCTGACCAGATGCTTGGTCAAGGCGTCCTGGACGGCGAAGATCAGGGTGACGCCGATCAGGCATAAAATCCCAAGGCCCGGGCGATCGGTCGAGGGCGGGCGGGAAGACGACGCGGGCAGGGCCATGGACAGGCATCCTCGCAAGGCCAAACGACAGCCTCACAGCTTTACGCCCGCCGTTCTGTCCTGACAACGCCGAGGAGGGGAAACGCATCCTTCACCCCTTCTTTGTGTTTGTCGTGGTAGGATGCGTGAATGAGCGACAGTCTTCAAGATCCGGTGGGCGGTGAGACGGGCGATGCCGGTCCCCCCGGTTGGGGGTTTTTCTGGCGGGGCCGCACGCTTCTCCCCAGTCCGTGACCGTGTTGCCCACCCCGCGCCACCTCGTCGTCCAGGATGCTCGGGGGCATATTCTTGTGGCTTGGCCCTGGCCCGACATCCAGTCTCGCCCTCGGCCTCCCCAGGCCAAGGGGCCGGTGTTGGGGTGCGCGCGTTTTCCTGGTCAGGTTTTGGAGTTGCTTGATCCCCTGATTTCCGCGGATCCCAGGCCTGAGCCTCGTGATGTTGCTCCTTCCTCTTCCCCTTCTCCCTCCTCTTCCCCTTCCCCCTCCCCTTCCCTTTCCCCTCCTCCGCCCCCGCCGCGTCGCAAGCGCCCGCAGCGGTCGCGCCGGGCGCGTCTGCGTGCTCGCTTGGAGGCGTGGCGCCTCGCGTGGCGTGACTGGGTGGCCGGCGAGGGGCCAACCGATCCCTTGCGCCCCGCCGGCTGGCCTCGGCTGCACACCCGTCTTGCGATCCGCTCTGCCACCTTGCCGGTTCTGGGGCCCCGCCTGGGCCTGCTCATCTTTGGGGTTTTGGCCCGTAGTGGGGGGGGTGCTCGTTGGGGTGATGAGTTTGCCCGGCATGGCCGAACGCCTGGAGTCCCTGGTGCCGACCTCGCGGGAGGCCGACTGGGGCGAGGCCCTGGTTGCCCCTTTGGAGGCCGTGGGGGTGTGCACGGGCTTGCCTGGGCGCATTGCCCTTGACCGTTTGGCCCGCCGGCTTGCCGCACCGGCGGCCCTGCCCTGGCCAATGCGCTTACATATGGTCCGTCTGCCCTTGATGCAGCCCTTGGTTTTGCCGGGCGGCCATGTGGTGCTGGGCGAGGCGCTCTTGCGCTCGTTGCGCAGTCCTGATGAGGTGGCTGGCCTTCTGGCTTTGGCCTTGGCCGAAAGCGAGGCCCGCGTTTCCTCTCGGGCGGTGATCCGAACCCAAGGGGCGCGCGCCGTTTTGGGCTTGATGATCGGTCACGTCGAGGCCCGGCCCCTGGGACTGGGCGTTTATTTGCGCGAGCGGGTCGCCGACCCCGCCGCCCGGTTGACCATGGATGCCCGGGCCCTGGCGCTTCTGGGTGCCGCCGGCTTGCGTGAGCGTGGCCTGACCTTATATGTGGAGAATCAGAACGACGCGGCCGAGCTTCCCTTCGCCCGGCCTCCTGGTCTGGCCCCGGTGCTGGCGCCTCTTGCGGTGCCCGAGGCCTCGCCTCCCGAAAGGCTGCGCCGCCTGCGGGTGGCCCCTCGCGGCGGAGATGTGGCGTTGGAGCCCGCGGACTGGACAGCCGTTCGTCTTTTGTGTCAGTAGTCGCCAAGCGGTTTGGGGGCTTTGCCCCGTCTCCCGCTTGGAGCTCACCTTCCCTGGAAGCGCGCCCAGCCCATGACCGGTCAGGCCTTCACCGCCGTCGCCTTGCTGCTTCTTGTGGCCGTCATCGGACTCCTGGCGGGCCTGTGGCGGAGCCGGCGCCGGCTCAAGACCCTGGAAGCCGTCCTGGAGGGCACCCGCGATGGTGTGTTTGAAACCGATCGGTTTGGCCGGGTGGTGTGGGCCAGTCGCCGGGCTTCGGCCATGCTGGGCGTTCGCGAGGGCGTGCATCCTGGTACCATGGTGCGCACCTTGTTCGGCGCTACCGTGACGGCCGTCTTGGAAAAGGACGGCCCCCCGTCCTCCGACCCGGTGCGTGGCACCGCCCATTGTGCCGATGGCGGCTGGTTTCCCGCCACCGTGCACCGGGTGGCGGGGCCGGCCCGGGTGTGGATTTTGCGCGATCTCAGCGACGAGCAGGAACTGGCGCGGCTGCGCGCTGCCGAGGAGCGCTCCAACACGTCCCGGCGGTTCGCCGGCCTTGGGATCTGGGATTGGTCGATCGACAGCGATACCTTGTTTTGGTCCGACGAGATGTTCGGTCTTCTGGGCCTGCGCCCCGGTGAGATGGCGCCCAGCCGGGGGCGCTTTCTGGCCCTGATCCACCCCGAGGACACGGCGCGCGTCAGCGAGAGCGAAGCCGCCTGCCTGGACGGCCGCAAGGCCTACGACGAGGATTACCGCGTGGTCTGGCGCGACGGATCCGTGCGCTGGCTGCGCGAGACGGCCAATCTGGTGCGCGATGATACCGGCCAAGCCGTGCGCATGGTGGGCGTGGTCCGCGACGTGACCCAGGAAAAGGAAGCCGAGAACCGGGTGTTGCGCCTCGCCTTGCACGACCCCTTGACCGGCTTGCCCAATCGCGCCGCCTTCGAGGCTCGGCTCGACCAAGTCATGGTCCGGGCCCGCGAGGACCAGCGCCAAGTGGCCCTGGCCTTCATTGATCTCGACCGCTTCAAGCCGATCAACGACACCTTCGGGCACGCCACCGGCGACCGGGTGCTCACCATCATTTCCCATCGTCTGAGCGAGGCCGTTCGCCCCGACGACATGGTGGCCCGCGTGGGCGGCGACGAGTTCGTGGCCGTGCTGGCCGGATGCGACAATGATGCCCAGGCCCTGACTGTGGCCGGGCGGCTGCTGGAGGCGATCCGCTCGCCTATTATCCTGGATGGCGTCATCCACAAGGTTGGGGCCAGTATCGGGGTGAGCCTGCATCCCAAGTTGGCCGCGACCCGCGAGGCCTTGGTGCACTCCGCCGACCTTGCCATGTACGCCGCCAAGCGTGGCGGCTCGCTGCGCGTGCGCCTGTTCACCCCCGAGCTTGCCGAGGACGACGCCCGCACGGCTTGAGCGGTCTTGGTCCCTCCTTGCCCGGTTCCTTCCCGGTTTGCCCTGGAGCTTTCATGCCCACCTTAGCCTTGTACCGCCTCCTGACCGCTGCCAGCGCACCGGGCATTGATGCTTTTTTGCGCCGCAGACTAGCGCGAGGCAAGGAAGATCCCGTGCGCCTGGGCGAGCGCCAGGGTATCGCCGGGTTGCCCCGTCCCGAGGGCCCCCTGGTTTGGCTGCATGGGGCCAGCCTGGGCGAGGCCGCCGCTTTGTTGCCCCTCATGGCCCGGCTGCGTACCGAGCGGCCCGCCTTGCATCTCCTGCTGACCACCGGCACCGTGTCCTCGGCGCGGGTTCTGGCCGAGCGCCTGCCGGAGGGAGCCGTGCATCAGTTCGTCCCGGTTGATACCCCGGCGGCGGCCCGGCGCTTTCTTGAGCACTGGCGGCCCGACCTGATCTTGTGGAGCGAATCCGACCTGTGGCCCAACCTGCTGGCCGAAGCCGATCGTTTGGGCGTGCCTCGGGTTTTGCTCAATGGCCGGCTGTCGGCGCGCTCCCATCGGGCCTGGGCCCTGGCGCGGCCCTTGGTGACGCGCATGCTGGGGGGCTTTGCCCTGGCCCTGGGCCAGACCGAGGCCGATGCCCAGCGGCTGGCCGACCTGGGAGCGCCCCGGACCGCCCAGCTTGGCAACCTCAAGCAGGCCGCCCCCGCCCCTGAGGTTGACCTCCCGGCGCTGGCCGAGGCTCAGGCTGCCTTAGGGGCGCGGCCCACTTGGCTGTTTGCCTCGACCCACCCGGGCGAGGAAGAGGTGGCGGCCCGCGTACACCGGGCGTTGAAAGCACGCCACCCGGATCTCCTGACTCTGGTTGTGCCACGCCACGCCGAGCGCGCCCCGGCCCTGGCCGAGGCCTTGAGCGCCCAGGGCCTGCGGGTCGGCCGCCGCTCCCAGGGCTGGCCCGCCGCCGATACCGAGATCTGGCTGGGCGACACCATGGGCGAAATGGGACTGTACTTGCGGCTTGCTCCGCTGGTCGTGATGGGCAAAACATTTCCCGAGTCCGGCTCGCGCCTGGGGGGGCAAAACCCCCTGGAGCCGGCGATGCTCGAACGGGCGGTGCTGTGGGGGCCGGGGATGACCAATTTCGCCGAAATCGCCCAGACGATGATCGCGCACGGCGCGGCGCGGGCGGTGGCCGATGCCGATGAGTTGACGCTCGCGCTGGACATCTTCTTGACCCACCCCGAGCAGGCCCGAGCCCAGGCCAGCGCCGCGCGCCGTTGGGCCGAGGGCGAGCGGGCCGTGCTGGACCGGGTGTTGGCCGCCCTTGCCCCCTTCTTGGATCCTCTCGCCCCGCCCCTCCCCTGTCTGGACGAGGTCCCCGGTGCGCACCCCTGACTTTTGGGCGACCGACGCCTTCCCCGCCCGCTTCCTGGAGCCGTTCGGCTTTCTGTATGGCGCGGCCACCCGACGCCGCTTGCGCCGGGGCCGCCCCGTGGACGTTGGCGTGCCCGTCATCTGTGTGGGCAATCTGACCGCTGGCGGCGCCGGCAAGACCCCGGTGGCTCAGGCGGTCATGACCCTGGTGCGGGCTTTGGGGCTGGAGGGCCATTTCCTGTCGCGCGGCCATGGGGGCAGCCTGCGCGGGCCGGTGCGGGTCGATCCCATCCGCCACGGCGCCGACGAGGTGGGCGACGAACCCTTGTTGCTCAGTGATCTGGCGCCGTGCTGGGTGGCCCGCGACCGGGTACAGGGCGCACGGGCCGCCGTGGCCGAGGGGGCCCAGGTCCTGGTGATGGACGATGGCCACCAAAACCCCAGTCTGGTCAAGGCCTTGTCCCTGGTGGTGGTGGACGGCGGCTTTGGCTTTGGCAACCGGCGCCTGATCCCGGCCGGTCCCTTGCGCGAGCCCATTCGCGCCGGCCTCGCCCGCGCCGATGCGGTGATCCGTCTGGGGCCCGACAGCGTGGGGCTGGACCCCTGGATGCCGCCCGGGCTTCCCGTGCTGGGCGCCCACCTGGAACCCGGCCCCTCGGCGGCCCGCCTCGCCGGCCAGCGGGTGGTGGCGTTTGCCGGGATCGGTCGGCCGGCCAAGTTTTTTGCCACCTTGCGGGCTTTGGGCGCCGAGGTGGTGGCCGAGCATCCCTTCGCCGACCACTACCCCTACGCCGAAACCGACATTCAGCCCATCCTTGACGAGGCCTGGACCTTGCAGGCCGTTCCCGTCACCACCGCCAAGGATGCCATGCGCCTGCCTCCCGACCAGCGCCCCCAGGTGGACGTGGTGGGGGTGCGGGTGGCGTTCGAGGATCCGGCGGCGTTTCGCGCCGTGCTGGCCCCGGTTTTGGGCCGGATCCTCGCGCCGTCGCCGCCGCCCCTCCTTTTTCCCGAGTCTTGAGGCGTTGTGATGTCTCCCGAAGCCCTGATCGGGCAAACCCTGGGCGGGCTGGCCAGCGCGTCCTCCTTGTTTCTCGTCGCCGCTGGGCTTTCCATCATCTTCGGCGTCACCCGGGTGGTGAACTTCGCCCACGGGACCTTGTTTTTGCTGGGCGCCTATATCGCCTGGACCCTGGCTGTGCCGCTGGGGCTTGGCTTTTGGCCGGCGCTGCTGCTGGCGCCCGTGGCGGTCGCCGGGATCGGGCTGGTCTTGGAACTGGCCTTGCTGCGGCGGATCTATCAGGCGCCCGAGCTTTTCCAGCTCTTGGCGACCTTTGCCGTGGTCTTGATCGCCGATGACCTGGTGCCGCTTTTGTGGGGCCCTGAGGACCTGCTGGGGCCGCGCGCGCCGGGGCTGGCCGGGGCGGTGCGGATCGGCGGCCTGCGCATTCCCCAATATGACCTGTTCCTGATCGCCCTGGGTCCTGTGGTGCTGGGGCTGGTGTGGTTGGTGTTCACTCGCACCCGTTGGGGCCTGCTGGC
The DNA here is from genome assembly GCF_000284415.1 of Pararhodospirillum photometricum DSM 122. Taxonomy (NCBI): domain Bacteria; kingdom Pseudomonadati; phylum Pseudomonadota; class Alphaproteobacteria; order Rhodospirillales; family Rhodospirillaceae; genus Pararhodospirillum; species Pararhodospirillum photometricum. Next base: position 3,675,949 of record NC_017059.1, on the reverse strand, counting down.
TCGCGCCGCCACCGAGGATCGGGTGATGGTGGCGGCGCTGGGCACCGACCAGCGCTGGATCTTCACCGGGGCGTTCACCCTGGGGGCCTTTTTGGCCGGCTTGGGCGGCGCCTTGCTGCTGCCGCGTGAGACCATCCACCACGATCTCGATACTCAGATGATCGTCAGTGCCTTTGTCGTGGTGGTGGTGGGCGGCATGGGCAGCCTGCCCGGGGCCTATCTGGCGGCGCTGCTGCTGGGCCTTGCCAGTGCTTTTGGCACCGCCTTGGTCCCGCAGGGAACCTTGGTGACCATGGGGCTGGTCATGATGCTGGTGCTGGCGCTCAGACCCCAGGGGATTTTGGGGCGGCGCCTGCGGGCCGACACCTTGCCGCCGGCCGGCCCGGGGGCGGTGTTGCGTCCGGCCACGCCGACGCAGCGCCTGGGCTGGGGCGCGCTGATCGCCGTTCTGGCCCTGAGCCCGCTGTGGCTCGGCTCTTACGGCCTGAGCGTGGTCAGCGAGACCGTGATCCTGGCCTTGAGCGCCAGCGCCTTGCATCTGCTGAGTGGGGCCGGGCGGCCTGATCAGCTTTGGTCACGCCGCCTTCGTTGGGTCGTGGGGGCCTATGGGGCGGCGTTGGCGGTGGTCAAGGGTGGGGCCGGGCTGGGGCTGGCGTTGGCGGCCGGGATTGGGGCGGGCGCCCTGGGCGGCCTGGGCGTTGGCTGGTTCGTCACCCGCCTGGGCGGCGTGTATCTGGCCATGCTGACCCTGGCCTTCGCCGAGATCATCCATGGCGTGACCCTTCAGGCCGGCGCGCTGACCGGGGGCGACAACGGTTTGGTCGGGGTCTGGCCACCGGCCTGGATTGCGGCGCCCGGGCCTTTCTTGTGGTTGGTGCTGGCCTTGGTGGTGCCGGCGTTGATCGGCCTGCGGGCCTTCATCTTGGGCGAGGGGGGGCGGCGCTTGCAGAGTGCCCGCGATGCTCCGGCCCGTGCCGCCGCCTGCGGTTTGGGGCTCTCGCGGGTTCAGGCACTGGCCTTTGTGGTGGCCGGCGCGGCGGCCGGATTGGCCGGGGGGCTGCTGGCCTTCCACAAGGGCAGCGTTTTCCCCACCCTGACCGCCGTTCCGGTCAGTGTGGATGCCTTGGTGATGGTTTTGCTGGGCGGAATCCATGCCCTGTCCGGTCCCTTGCTCGGTGCTGCCGCCTATAGCGCGCTGAAAACCGGATTGGCGGCAGGCACCGACTTCTGGCGCTTGGCGGTGGGCGGCGTGTTGGTCGTGCTGGTTCTCGCCTTTCCGGGCGGGCTTGCCTCGATCCTCAGGCGTCCGAGGGCGGCGTCGGCCCCTTCTCCCACCCCCACCCCCACCCCCTCTCCCCTCCCCGTCTCTCCCCCACGCCCGGCGGCCTCGTCCCAGGGGGAGCCCGTGCTGGTGGTCAGTGATTTGGCCCGCTCGTTTGGCGGCGTGGCGGCGGTGGATGGGGTGTCGCTGACGGTCAGGGCCGGGGAGCGGCTGGCGGTGATTGGTCCCAACGGGGCGGGCAAATCGACCTTGTTCGCTCTGATCGCCGGTCAGGAGCGCCCCGACCAGGGCCGGGTGACGCTGCTGGGGCGCGACATTACCGGGGTGCCGGCGTCGCGTCTGGCTCGGGTCGGCCTGGGCCGGACCTTCCAGAGCCCCCGGCCCTTCCTGACCCTGACGGTGGCCGAGGCCTTGCGCACGGCCGCACGCCTCAGTTTGCCCCGGCGCGAGGCCGACGCGCGGGCTGCCTTCTTGTTGGAGCGCTTGGGCCTTGGCGCCCTCGCCTCCCATCCGGGCGGTGGGCTGGCTCAGGGCGAGGTGCGCCGTGTTGATTTGGGGCTGGCTTTGGCCGGGCGGCCTCGGCTGCTCTTGATGGATGAGCCGGTAGCGGGCATGGCCCTGGGCGAACGAGCCGCCTTAATGGACTTGGTGGGGGCGTTGGCCCACGAGGAAGGCTTTGCCGTGCTGTTCACCGAGCACGACATGGCGGTGGTGTTCGGGTTTGCCGACCGGGTGGTGGTGCTGGATCGGGGCCGCGCCTTGGCAGAAGGGTCGCCCGAGGCGGTGCGGGAAAACCCGGCGGTGCGGGCCTGCTATCTAGGGGCCTGACAAAAAGGGAAGGCTGGGGAGGCTGGCCTCCCCAGACCCCTCGTTCCCAGCGGTCTCAGCCCGACGTTGCCAGGAGGCGGGGGCGGGAGTATACCCCCGACCACCCTCTCCTCCTGCTGATTCGTGTCCCGTCTGTATGAGACCTCATGTCACCATTGAGGGGCGAGCTGTCCCCTTGACCTTTCGCACCAGTCCCCGCTCGCGGCGTCTGTCGTTGCGCATTGATTCAACCGGCGATGGCTTGATCGTGGTGGCGCCGCCCCATGTCTCGGCGGCGGTGTTGCACGAGTTTGTGCGCGGCAAGCAGGACTGGGCGGCGCATCAATTGCGGGCCCTGCCGCGCCGGGTGCCGTTTGCCCCGGGGGAAATCATTCCGCTGCACGGCACGGCGCATGTGATCCGCCACCAGCCCGAGGCCCGGCGCGGCGTTTGGGTCGAGGCGGGGGAGATTGGGGTGTCGGGCGCCGCCGAGCATGTGGCGCGTCGGGTGGCCGACTGGCTGCGCGCCCAGGCCCGCGAAACCCTGGCGGAACGCACCGACGCCCACGCCCGGGCGCTGGGGGTCAAAACCAACGGGGTGAGCATTCGCGATACCCGCACCCGCTGGGGCAGTTGTGCCGTCTGTGGCCGCCTTTCGTTTTCCTGGCGCTTGATCCTGGCTCCCCCCGCGGTCATCGATTATGTCGCGGCGCATGAGGTGGCCCATCTCGTCGAATTCAACCATTCTGCCGAGTTCTGGTCCCTGGTGACCCGCTTGGTGGGCCCGTGCGACGCGGCGCGCACATGGCTCAAAGCCGAAGGCCTGACCCTGCACCGCTACGGGTAAGTCTCCTCGGCCTCCGGCAGTCCCCCCAAAACGGCGGGGTCTGGGGAGGCCCCGCCTCCCCAGCCTTCCTTCTCCTTCCGAGGAATATGCCATGCAAGCGCTTGCCGCCGTCCTCCCCGTTTTCCTGACCGTGTTCTTTGCCGAGCTGGGTGACAAAACCCAGTTGGCCACCGTGCTGTTTGCCTCGGGCGGCGAGGTGCGACCGCTTTGGGTGTTTTTCGCGGCATCGGCGGCGTTGGTGCTCTCGACCGCGCTCGCCGTGTTTGTTGGGGTGCTGGCGTCGCGCTATGCGGCGGCCCTGCCCTTGCAACTGATCGCCGGGGTGGGCTTCATCGTGATCGGCGCTTGGACGGTGTATCAGCACTTCGCCGGCACGGCGGCCTGAGGGCGTGCGGCCGTTTTTGGATCCCCGGACGTGGCCGGTGGTCGGTCTTCTGATCGGCCTCGTCGCGCTGGCCCCCTTGTCCACCGATATGTATCTGGCCTCGCTCGCCGACATGGTGCGGGTGTTTGGAACCGACGTGGCGACGGTGCAACTGACCTTGAGCGCCTTTGCCGTGGGCATGGCGCTGGGCATGTTGGTCTATGGACCGCTGTCGGATCGGTTTGGCCGGCGTCCGGTGCTGATCGTCAGTTTGGTGTTTTATAGCGTGGCGTCGGTGGCTTGCGTGCTGGCTCCCGATATCGGCACCTTGATCGGCGCGCGTTTTGTGCAGGCCTTGGGGGCGTGCGGAGGCGGCGTGATCGGGCGGGCCATCGTGCGTGACGTGTGGGGACGCGAGGGCGCGGCGCGCATGCTGTCGCACATGGCCTCGGCCATGGCCCTGGCCCCGGCGCTGGCCCCCATCGTGGGCAGTTATCTGCACGTCAGCCAGGGCTGGCAGGCCAACTTCTGGGTCATGGCCGGGGCTGGCGCCGTGCTGGCCTTGGTCTCGGCCCTGATGCTGCGCGAAACCAACGAGCATCGCTCGCCCAGTGCCACCGACCCCCTGGTTTTACTCGCCAACACCCGCACCCTCCTCGGCGACCGAGGCTTTCTTGCCCATGCCCTGGTCGTGGCCTTCGCCTTTGCCGGCCTGTTCAGCTATTTGTCCGGTGCCAGCTTTGTGATGATTGACGTGCTCGGGGTGGCGCCCGAGAACTTTGGCTATACCTTCTTGGCGGTGGCGTTGACCTATCTGGTGGCTGCCCAGGCCGGGGCCCGCCTGACCCATCGCCTGGGGACCGGCCGCCTGATTGACATTGGTCTGGGTCTTGGGGTCGTCAGTGCCGGGATCGGGGCAGCGCTGGCCTGGGCTGGGATCAGCACCTTGGGCAGCGTGCTGCCGGTGGCCTGCGGCCAGTTCCTGGCCTGTGCCTTGATCATGCCCAACGGGCAGGCCGGCGCCTTGGGGCCCTATCCACGCATCGCCGGAACCGCCAGTTCGCTCATGGGCTTCCTCCAAATGGCGGTGGGGGCCTCGGCGGGGGCGCTGGTCGGCCTGCTGCACGACGGAACGCCCCGCCCCTTGATGAGCGCGTTTGCCGTGAGCGCTCTGCTGGGGTTGGTCGTTTGGCGGAGCTTGCGCCCGCGCGGGTGAGGCGCGGCGGTCTGGGGGAAAAAACGCACCAAGTGCGCCTTCGCGATTGCGAGATCTCCCGGGGAGGGCTATGATGAGGATCATCGTTTTTCTGGATGAGAGAGAGTCCATGCCCGATACCTCCATGAGTCCGTCCGCCTTCAAGCACTGGCGCAAACATCTGGGCCTGTCGCAAAAGGAAGCCGCCGAGGCGCTGGGTCTCAAGCGCCGGGTGGTCCAGTATTACGAGAAGGGGGAGCGCGACGGCGATCCCGTGGCCATTCCCCGCACCGTGCGGTTGGCCTGCTGGGCCCTGCTCAATGGGATCAATGATTACGCCGGCGCCCTGGACGGCGCCACGCCCCGGGCCAAAAAGGCTGATAAGGCCGATAAGGTCCGCAAGGAGGCCAAGCCCGCGAAGGGTGGCAAGGCCGACAAACCCGCTTGCGCCCCCGCCGTCGTCGTTCTGCCGGCCCTTGCGGTGGATCCCCAGCCTTTACCGCCCTCGCCGGGGGTGTGAGGCCAACATTCAATGGACACCCGCCCCCCGACTCCTGATATAAGGGGCTCTCGGTCCGGGACGCGAGCATGGCGGCATCCGGCCGTTCGCGACTCTTCTCTCTTCCGGCGGCCGGGTCCGGGTGATCCGCCCCGCCCCATTCGGGTTCCGCCCATGGCTCGACGCAAGCAGATCTACGAAGGCAAGGCTAAGATTCTGTTCGAAGGCCCCGAGCCAGGTACGTTGGTCCAGTACTTCAAGGATGATGCCACGGCTTTTAACAATAAAAAGCACGGCACCATCACCGGCAAGGGCGTTCTCAACAATCGCATCAGTGAATATCTGATGACGCGCCTCAATGAAATCGGGGTCCCCACCCACTTCGTCCGTCGCTTGAACATGCGCGAACAGTTGGTGCGCGAGGTCGAGATCATTCCCATTGAGGTTGTGATCCGGAATGTCGCCGCCGGCTCGCTCTCGACGAAATTCGGGATTCCCGAGGGAACCCAGCTCCCCCGCTCGATCGTTGAATACTACTACAAGAACGACGAGCTGAACGACCCTATGGTCTCCGAGGAGCACATCACCGCGTTTGGCTGGGCCAGCGTGCAGGAACTGGACGAAATTTTGTCCTTGTCCTTGCGCATCAACGACTATCTCTCTGGTCTGTTCCTGGGCGTGCAGCTTCGTCTCGTCGATTTCAAGCTGGAGTTCGGGCGCTTCTATCATGAGGACGAGGATGTCCAGATCATCCTCGCCGACGAGATCTCGCCCGACAATTGCCGCTTGTGGGACATGACCTCGGGCGAAAAGCTTGACAAGGACCGCTTCCGCCGCGACCTGGGCGGGGTGGCCGAGGCCTATCAGGAAGTCGCCCGTCGGCTCGGCATCCTGCCAGAGGGCGGGCCGCGCGACATCCCCGGCCCGCGCACGATGCAGTAAGTCGGCCGGGCAGTAAGTCGGCCGGGCAGTAAGCAGGTCGGAGCGGGGCAGCGCAAGGCTGGCTCCGCTGTGGTACAATGAACCGGCGCGGTCCCTTGGGGGCCGTGCCGGTTGTCGTCCAGGCGCCGGCGATGGGCCGGCTGGCCTGCGGGACGTTCGCCTCGCGGTCCCGCCGGGGCGCAACGGACCCGATGCATCCTCCAGCGGGCAGGCAGGGATCCGACTCGTGAAAGCCAAGGTCCATATCACCCTCAAGTCCGGTGTGCTCGACCCTCAGGGACGCGCCATCGGGGCCGCGCTGGCACAGCTCGGTTTCACTGGCATCGGCGAGGTCCGCCAGGGCAAGGTGATCGAGATCGATCTCGAGGAAACCGACCGCGCCCGCGCTCGCGAGGCCGTCGAAGCCATGTGCCGGACCCTTCTGGCGAATCCGGTCATCGAGACCTACGCCATCGATCTGTCCTGACGGGGTCCGCCATGCACGTCGCGATCCTTCTTTTTCCCGGCACCAACCGGGAGCGGGACATGGCCCGAGCCTTCACCACGGTGGGCGCGCCTGAACCGACCCTGGTCTGGCACCGCGAGACCACCTTGCCCCCGGGCCTCGATCTGGTCGTGGTTCCCGGCGGCTTCTCTTATGGCGACTATCTGCGCTCGGGCGCCATGGCGGCGCGCAGCCCCATCTTGGAGGCCGTGCGCGGATTCGCCGCCGCCGGCGGGCCGGTTTTGGGGGTGTGCAACGGCTTCCAGATCCTGACCGAGGCGGGCCTGCTGCCCGGGGCCTTGATGCGCAACCGTGATCTGCGCTTCATCTGCCGCACCGTGGGCCTCAAGGTCGGCACCACCGACAGCCTGTTCACCCGGCGCTATGCCGAGGGGCAGGTGCTGGAGATCCCGGTCGCCCACCACGACGGCAACTATAGCGCCGACGAGGAGACCTTGGACCGTCTGGAGGGCGAGGGCCGGGTGGCCTTCCGCTACTGCGACGCCGCGGGCGAGGTCAGCGGAGCGACCAACCCCAATGGCTCGTGCCGCAACATCGCGGGCATCCTCTCGGAGAACCGGCGCGTGCTGGGCATGATGCCGCACCCCGAGAATCTGGTCGAGCCCGCCCTGGGCGGCACCGACGGTCGCGCCCTGTTCGAGTCCTTGCTGGAGGCCCTGTCGTGAGCGCCCCCTCTGACGATCTTCCCTACGCCGATGGCCTCACGGCCCAGGCGGTGGCCGAGCACGGCCTGACCCCCGACGAATACCGCGTGATCCTCGACCTCCTGGGCCGCGCCCCCAATCGGGTGGAGCTGGGCATTTTTTCGGTGATGTGGTCCGAGCACTGCTCGTACAAGTCCTCGAAAAAGTGGCTCAAGACCCTGCCGACCACGGCGCCTTGGGTTATCCAGGGGCCGGGCGAGAACGCTGGCGTCATCGACATCGGCGACGGTCTGGCCGCTGTCTTCAAGATGGAAAGCCACAACCACCCGAGCTTCATCGAGCCCTACCAGGGCGCGGCGACCGGGGTCGGCGGCATCTTGCGCGACGTGTTCACCATGGGCGCGCGGCCGATCGCCAACCTCAATGCCCTGCGCTTCGGCGCCCCCGAGGATCCGCGCACCCGCCATCTGGTGTCGGGCGTGGTGGCCGGCATCGGCGGCTATGGCAACTGCGTCGGCGTGCCGACCGTGGGCGGCGAGGTCAACTTCCACGCCGGCTACAACGGTAACATCCTGGTCAACGCCATGACTGTGGGCGTGGCCCGGGCCGACCGCTTGTTCTATTCGGCCGCCGCCGGCGTCGGTAATCCGGTGGTGTATGTGGGCTCGCGCACCGGGCGCGACGGCATCCACGGCGCCACCATGGCCTCGGCCGAGTTCAATGCCGACTCCGAGGAAAAGCGCCCCACCGTCCAGGTCGGCGACCCGTTCACCGAAAAGCTGCTGATCGAGGCCTGCTTGGAGCTGATGGCGACCGACGCCATCGTCGCCATTCAGGACATGGGGGCGGCCGGTCTGACCTCCTCGTCGTTCGAGATGGCCTCGAAGGGCGGGCTTGGCGTCGCGCTCGACCTCGACAAGGTCCCCATGCGCGAAACCGGCATGACCCCCTATGAACTCATGCTCTCGGAGAGCCAGGAGCGCATGCTCATGGTGCTCAAGCCGGGGCGTGAGGAACTGGCCCGGGCTCTCTTCGAGAAGTGGGAGCTGGACTTCGCCATCATCGGCACCCTGACCGACACCGGCCGCATGGTGCTGCGCTGGCACGGCGAGGTCGTGGGTGATTTGCCCATTGATCCGCTGGCGGCGGCCAGCCCCGAATACGACCGCCCCTGGGAGCCGACCCCGCCCGCCGCGCCCGCCGACCTCACAGGGGCCGACGCCGTGGCCTGGGGCGAGGCCCTGCTCACCCTGGTCGGCGGCCCCGATGGCTGTAGCCGGCGCTGGATCTGGGAGCAGTACGACCATTGGGTGCGCGGCAATACCTTGCAGCGGCCGGGCGGCGATGCCGCCGTGGTCCGCCTGGAGGATGCGCCCGTCCGCTCGCTGGCGCTCACCACCGACGTCACCCCGCGCTATGTCCTGGCCGATCCGGTGATGGGGGGGCGTCAGGCAGTGGCCGAGGCATGGCGCAACCTGACCGCCGTTGGCGCCACGCCGCTCGCCATCACCGACAACATGAACTTCGGCAACCCGGAAAAGCCGCCGGTCATGGGCCAGTTCGTCGGCGCCTGCCAGGGCATCCGCGAGGCGTGCCTCGCCCTCGACTTCCCGGTCGTCTCGGGCAACGTCAGCCTCTACAACGAGACCAACGGTCAAGCCATTCCGCCGACCCCGGCGATTGGCGGCGTTGGGCTGGTGGCCAGCGACAAGGCCCTGTCCTTGGCCTTCCAGGCGGCGGGCGAGACCGTGTTCTTGCTGGGCGCCCCCGACGAGGCCGAAGGCACGTGGCTCGACCGCTCCTTGTTCCTGCGCGACGTGCTGGGCCGCGAGGAAGGCCCGCCGCCGCCCGTTGATCTGGTCATGGAGCGCCGGGTCGGCGATCTGGTGCGCTCCTTGATCCTGGCCGGCGAGATCACCGCCTGCCACGACCTGTCCGATGGCGGCTTGGCTGTTGCCGTGGCCGAGATGGCCTTGGCCGGGGGCGTTGGCGCTTGCCTGACCCTGTCATCGCTGGCGCCTGCTGTGCTGTTTGGGGAGGACCAGAACCGCTATCTGGTCACCGCTACGCCGCGCAAGGCCGCCTTGGTGGCGGCACGGGCGCGGGCGGCTGGCTTGCCGGCTCGGGTTTTGGGCACCACGGGCGGCGATGCCTTGGTGTTCAACGGCGAGGGTGGCCCCACCGTGGCGGCACTGCGCGACGCCCACGAGTCTTGGCTTCCCACTTTTATGGCGGGGGAGAGCGCGGTCTAGGGCCTTTTAAGGAAGGCTGGGGAGGCGAGGCCTCCCCAGACCCCTCCTTTCCCCTCAACGACAACGGAGACGCACCATGGCCATGGATCCGGCGACCATCAAAACCATGCTTCAGGACGCTTTTCCCGACGCCGAGGTAACGGTGGAAGACCTGCGCGGCGACGGGGACCATCTGGGGGCCCTGGTGATCTCCCAGGCCTTCAAGGGCAAGACCCGCGTTCAGCAACACCAGATGGTGTACGAGGCCCTGAAGGGGACGGTGGGCGGTGATCTCCACGCCCTCGCCCTGCAAACCAAGCCGCGCGATTGACGCCTGGGGCACGCCCCCCCATATGCCTCCAACGAAGGGGGGGGCCTGCAAACTGCCTCGCCCCATGACGACGAAGAAAGGCCAAGGAATGAGCGTCCAGGACCGCATCAAGAACGAGGTCGAGGGCACCCCCGTGGTGCTGTTCATGAAGGGCACCCCGGAGGCCCCGCGCTGCGGGTTTTCCTCGGCCGTGGTCGAGGTGCTCAAGCACTTCGGCGTGGCCTATAAGGGCATTGATGTGCTGCAAGACGAAGAGATCCGCCAAGGCGTTAAGGACTACGCCAACTGGCCGACCTTCCCCCAGCTTTACGTGAAGGGCGAATTTGTCGGCGGCTGCGACATCGTGCGCGAAATGGCCGCCGAGGGCGAACTGGAGACTCTGTTCAAGGACAAGGGCATCCCCACCCGCGCCGCCTAGAACCCCTGCAAAACCGAGGGGTCTGGGGAGGCCGCCGCCTCCCCAGCCTTTCCTCCTACGGCCACCACGCCTCCTCCACATGGTGGATCCGCCCCCAGTGCCCCACCGCCACCACATCAAAGCGCACCTGCTGCTCCGGCGGCCCCGGGAACCGACCCAAATACACCAAAGCCGCGCGCTCCAAGCGCCGACGCTGCCGCGCGCTGACCGCCTCTAGAGCCTCGTCCAGGCGGGCCCGGGCCTTTACCTCCACGAACGCCAGCACAGCCCCGCGCCGAGCGATGATATCCACCTCGCCCACGCCCGTCCCCCGCCCCCGGTGCCAGCCGCGCGCCACAATGCGCCAGCCCTTGAGACGCAGCCAAAGGCACGCCCAGGTTTCGGCCCAGCGGCCCCGGGCTCGCGCGTGGCGGCGGCGCTGGAGCGTCACGACGTGCTGTCACCGCCGAGGGCCAGGGCCCGTTGATACAACACGCGCCGGCCAAGCCCGGTCTCCTGCGCCAGCCGCCGCGCCGCGCCGTTGACGCTTTCGCCGGCGTCGAGAAGAGCCTGAAGGCGCTCGTCCAGGTCATCATCGGCCGGGGCAACCGGGGGGGGCGGCGGCCCAATGACCAGCACCACCTCGCCCTTGGGCGGCCCGGCCTCGGCGTAATGGCGGGCCAAGTCGTCGAGGGAGCCCTTGCGGATTTCCTCATGGAGCTTGGTCAGTTCGCGGCACACGGCGGCGTCGCGCGGGCCCAGGGCCTCGGCCAGGGCGGCCAAGGTGCGATCGAGGCGCGACACCCCCTCGAACAACACCAAAGTGGCCGGAAGGGGGGCCAACTCGGCGCAAAAAGCTCGCCAGTTTGCCCGGTTTCGACGGCGGAAAGCCGGCAAAGAAAAACCGATCGGTCGGCAAACCGGCCAGGGCCAGGGCGGTGAGCACCGCCGAGGGACCGGGCGCGGCACTGACCCGGATCCCCGCTTCGTGGCAGGCCCGCACCAGTTTGTACCCCGGATCCGAGACCAGCGGCATGCCGGCGTCGGAGACCAGGGCCACCGCCTCGCCGGCCTGGAGCCGCCCCAGCAGCAGCGGCCGCGCCGCCTCGGCGTTGTGCTCGTGATAGGGCGTGAGGCGGGTGGCAATGCCGAGCCGGTGCAACAAGCCCCCGGTCACCCGGGTGTCCTCGCACGCCACGACGTCGGCGCGCGCCAGGATGTCACGGGCTCGCGCCGTGATGTCGCCCATGTTGCCAATCGGCGTTCCCACCACGTAAAGCCCGGGCGCCAATGGACTTTGCGCGGGGGGATCGGTAGGCTGTCCGTCCAGGTCTCGGTCGGTCACCAAGGGAGGATACCGGTGCAAAGGTTAGTAGAAACCCGCCCGCGAAGCAGGCTGGCGTTAATCGCAGCGGTGGTTCTGAGCCTTGCCGCCTGCTCTGCAAATCGTGAAGCCCCACCCCCGGTCGCGTCAAGCCCCGAACCGCCGCCACCGCAAGCCCAACCGACAGGACGGGTCAAGGCCGAACCCTTGGAGGCCCCCGGGCTGATGGGCCAGCGCAAGACCGATACGGCGCGGGTGGCCTTCCTTGCCCCGTTGACCGGCTCGGCGGCGGAAGTGGGCCAGGCCCTGCTCAACGCCGCCCAGATCGCCGCCATTGAGGTGGGACCGGCCAGCTTTGTGGTGCAGCCCTACGATACCCAGGGCTCGCCGACCGGTGCCGCCCAGGCGGCCCGGCAGGCCCTGGCCCAAGGCGCCGGCATGATCGTGGGGCCGCTGTTCGCCGAGTCGGTGCGGGCCGTGGCGCCGCTGGCCGCCCAGGCCAACGTCCCCGTGGTGGCCTTTYCCACCGACCAGAGCGTGGCCGGCGGCTCGGTCCACCTCATCGGCTTTCTGGTGGGCGAGCAGGTGCGCCGCGTGTTGAGCCACGCCCGGCGCCAGGGGCGCACCACCGTTGCCGCCCTGCTCCCGGCCACGCCCTTGGGGCGCGGGACCGCCGACGCCGTGCGTCAGGCCGCCGGGGCCTTGGGGCTGCGGGTGACGGCGCTCGAAACCTATGACCCGAGCGGCAGCGACGCCGCCGCCGCCGTCACCCGTCTGCGCCAAGGCGGCACCTTCGATACCTTGCTGCTGGCCGACAAGGGGCCGGGGCTGCACGCCGTGACCGCCCGTCTGCCCGAAGCGGGCTACGCCCCGGGTCAAGTCCTGATCCTGGGCCCCATGCGGTGGAGCGAGGATAAGACCCTGGGGCAAGATCCCATGCTGGTGGGGGCGCGCTACCCCGCCCCCGATGAAGCGGCCTTGGAAAACTTCCGCGCCCGCTATCGCGCTGCCTATGGAGCCGCGCCGTCCGATATCGAGATGACCGGCCTGGGCTATGACGCCACGGCGCTGGCCGCCGTGTTGGCGCGTGGGGGCTCGCGGGCCTTCACCTTGGACGCCGTGCGCAATCCGCAGGGCTTCATGGGGGTGGGCGGCCTGTTTCGCTTCCGCGCCGATGGCACGGTGGAGCGGGGCTTGGCCATTCGCGAGGTGTCGCGCACCGGCTCGACCCAGGTAGAGCCGGCGCCCACCTCGTTCTCGAACGCGGTGTTCTAGCGCGCCCCACGAGGAAGGCTGGGGGGCTTGCCTCCCCGGCCCCCTGGGGTCCGGGGGGCCGAGGTCCTCCGATGTTTCTTTTCCCGACACGCGGGTCTGTCATGAGCGCTTATTTGCTGCGCCGGCTTTTGTTGATCCCGGTGACCTTGTTCGGGATCATCCTGGTCAACTTCGTGATCGTGCAGTTCGCCCCGGGCGGCCCCATCGAGCAGGTGATGGCCGAGATGCGCGGAACGGCCGGGTCGGCCACCGGGCGCTTTTCCGGCGAGGCGCAGGGCGAGGCGATTGGCCCCGTGCGCTCCGATCCGACCCGGGGCGGCGAGAGCCTCTATCGCGGGGCTCGGGGGCTTGATCCGGCCTATATCAAGCGTTTGGAAGAACAGTTCCACTTCGATCGGCCGGCGCCCGAGCGTTTTGTGCGCATGGTGGCCGATTATGCGACCTTTGATCTCGGCGAGTCCTTCTTTCGCGGACGGCCCGTTTTGGATCTGGTGTTGGAGAAGCTCCCGGTTTCCTTGTCGCTTGGGTTGTGGAGCACCCTGATCATTTATGTGGTCTCCATTCCTTTGGGGATCTTCAAGGCGGTGCGCGATGGCTCGCGGTTCGACATTCTGTCCAGTTGGGCCATTATCATCGGCTATGCCGTTCCGGCCTTTTTGTTTGCCGTGCTGCTGGTGGTCGTTTTCGCCGGGGGGCAGTACCTGAATTGGTTCCCCTTGCAAGGGCTGGTCTCCAGCGATTGGCACACCTTGTCCTGGCCCGAGCGGGTGATTGATTACCTCTGGCACATGGTGTTGCCGGTCACCGCCATGGTCATCGGCGGCTTCGCCAGTCTCACCTTGCTGACCAAGAACAGTTTTCTCGACGAAATCCACAAACAGTACGTGGTGACAGCCCGGGCCAAGGGCTTGAGTGAAGGCAAGATCCTGCGCCGCCACGTGTTTCGCAATGCCATGCTCCTGGTCATCGCCGGCTTTCCCGCCGCCTTGGTGTCGATGCTGTTCACCGGTTCGGTCCTGATTGAAGTCATCTTCAGTCTCGATGGCCTGGGGCTGCTTGGCTTTGAGAGCACCATGCGCCGCGACTATCCGGTGATGTTCGGCACCCTCTATCTCTTCAGCCTGATCGGCCTGGTCCTGGCCCTCATCAGCGACCTGACCTACCACCTTGTCGATCCGCGGATTGATTTCGCGAGCCGGGAGACCTGACGTGCGCCGTCTTCGTTTGCCGCCCCTCTCGCCCCTGGCCCAGCGCCGGCTGGCCGTTTTTCGCGCCAACCGGCGGGGTGTGGTGTCCTTGTGGATGTTCCTGGCCCTGTTCGGCCTCAGCCTGGGCGCCGAGTTGATTGCCAACGATCGGCCGTTGCTGGTGCGCTACGACGGCGCCTTTTATCTGCCGGTGGTGCGCGATTATCCCGAGACGACCTTCGGCGGCCTGTTCCCCACCCCCGCCGATTACCGCGATTCCTTTGTCCGCGAGGCCATCGAGGCCAAGGGTTGGATCGTCTGGCCCTTGGTGCGCTACAGCGCCCAGACCGTCAACCGCGATACCAGCACTCCCTTCCCCTCCCCGCCCAGTTGGGAAAACCCGCTGGGGACCGACGACCAGGGCCGCGATGTCTTTGCCCGCCTGCTCTATGGCTTTCGCTTGTCGGTTCTGTTCGGCCTGATGCTGACCATCACCTCGTCGGCCGTTGGGGTGGTGGCCGGCGCCGTGCAGGGCTATTTCGGCGGCCTGATCGACCTCCTGGGCCAGCGCTTTCTCGAGATCTGGGGCGGGCTACCGCAACTGTTCGTGCTGATCATCGTCGCCAGCCTGATCCAGCCCGGCTTTTGGACCTTGTTGCTGGTGCTGTTGCTGTTTTCCTGGACCTCGCTGGTCGGGCTGGTGCGTGCCGAGGTCTTGCGCACGCGCAATTTCGATTACGTCCGCGCCGCCCGGGCGCTCGGCCTCTCCAACACCCGCATCGTGCTGCGCCACGTTTTGCCCAACGCCATGGTCGCCACCTTGACCTTTGCTCCCTTCTTGCTCTCCGGTTCGGTGACCGCCCTGACCGCCCTTGATTTTCTCGGTCTCGGCATGCCGCCCGGCGCTCCTTCTTTGGGCGAACTGCTGCGCGCCGGCAAGGAGAACTTGCAAGCGCCTTGGCTGGGCCTCACCGGTTTTATCGTGCTGGCCAGCCTGCTGACCTTGCTGGTGTTTATCGGCGAGGCGGTGCGCGATGCCTTCAACCCGCGCCAGGGAGGCCGGCGATGAGCGACGCCCCCCTCCTGCGCGTCGAAAACCTGTCGGTGTCCTTCGAGACCGGCGTGTCCTCGGTGGCGGCGGTGCGCGACGTCTCCTTCAGCGTCGCGCGCGGCGAAACCCTGGCCCTGGTCGGCGAAAGCGGCTCGGGCAAGTCGGTGAGCGCCTTGTCGCTGCTGGGCCTCCTGCCGCCCCAGGCCCGGACCCAAGGCGCCGTCTGGCTGGAGGGCGAAAACCTTCTCACGGCCTCCGAACCGCGCTTGCAGCAGATTCGCGGCGACCGGGCCGCCATGATTTTTCAAGAGCCCATGACCTCGCTGAACCCGCTGCACGGCATCGGGCGGCAGATTGGCGAGGTCCTGACCCTCCATAAGGGCCTGAGCGGGGCGGCGCTGCGCACGCGCGTCGCCGAGTTGCTCCACCTTGTCGGTCTGGAGGCCCTGGAGACCCGCCTCTCTGCCCTGCCCCACGAGTTGTCGGGGGGGCAGCGCCAGCGGGTGATGATCGCCATGGCCTTGGCCAACGATCCCGCCTTGCTCATTGCCGACGAACCAACCACCGCCCTTGATGTCACCATCCAAGCGCAGATCCTGGCCTTGCTCGACGACCTGCGCCGGCGCTTCACCATGGGGCTGTTGTTCATTACCCACGACCTGGGGCTGGTCCGCCGGCTCGCCGACCGGGTGGCGGTGATGAAGGACGGGGCAATCGTCGAAACCGGCACCACCGCCGAGGTCTTTGCCCGGCCCCAGGCCCCCTACACCCGAACCCTGTTGGCCAGTCGCCCCAAGGGCCTGCCGCCGCCGCCCGACGCCTCGGCCCCGGTGGTGCTGGAGGCCCACGATCTCAAAGTCCACTTCCCGGTCAAGGGCGGCCTGTTCGGGCGCCCCCGGGCCTGGGTGCGTGCCGTCGATGGCGTGTCGTTCCAGGTCCGGGCCGGCCAGACCGTGGGCGTGGTCGGCGAAAGCGGCAGCGGCAAGACCACCTTGGGGCTGGCCGTACTGCGTCTGGTCGCGGCCCAGGGGCGGCTCGTGTTTCTGGGGCGGTCGCTGGAAACGCTGTCGGCCCGCGCCTTGCGCCCCGTGCGCCGGCACATGCAAATCGTGTTTCAAGATCCGTTTGGGGCGCTGTCGCCCCGCTTGTCGATTGGCGAGATCGTCGGTGAGGGGCTGATGGTCCACGGCCTTGCCCGCACGCCGGCCGAGGTGCGGGCCCGCGTTTCCCAGGCGCTGCAAGAAGTGGGACTCGATCCCGAGGCCCAGGACCGCTATCCCCACGAGTTTTCCGGCGGCCAGCGCCAGCGCGTTTCGATCGCCCGCGCCCTCGCCCTCACGCCGTCGCTGATCATCCTCGACGAGCCGACCAGCGCCCTGGATGTCACCGTCCAGGCCCAGATCGTGGACCTGTTGCGCGCCCTTCAGGACCGGCACAAGCTGGCCTATGTCTTCATCAGCCATGATCTTCGGGTGGTGCGAGCCCTGGCCTCCGAGATCATGGTGATGAAAAACGGCCAAGTCGTCGAGGCCGGCCCCGCCGAAACCCTCTTCACCCGGCCTGCCCACCCCTATACCCAAGCACTCCTTCAGGCCGCTCTTGATCCTGATCTTGCGACGAGTGTGCGGGAAGGGATGAAAATTTAACGCGGGGCTGGCATGATGCCCTCGAAGACGAGTCCTTCCCAAGACGGGATCGAGCAATGGCCGACGATCAAGACGACAAGCGCCTGCCCAAGGAAGCGGTCTACTCCGTTCCCGTGGAAATCTCTGTGGTGCTCGGCAAGGCCGTGCTGCGGGTTCACCAGCTCCTTAAACTGGGCCGTGGCGCCGTCGTTGAACTGGAGCAGAAGATCAACGAGCCCGTCGAGGTCTACGCCAACGATGTTCTCATCGCCCGGGGCGAGGTCATCATCACCGATGGCGACAAAATCGGCGTGACCTTCACCGAATTGGTCCGCTCGGTCGCCCAAAAGCCCCGCGACTAAGCACTCGAGGGGTCTGGGGAGGCCGCGCCTCCCCAGCCTTTTTAAAAACAAGAAGACTGGGGAGGCGCGGCCTCCCCAGACCCCTCGATTCTTTTAAAGGTCGCTCCACTCGACGATGTGGTCTTCCAGGGGGCCAGCGTCGAGTTCGCTGACGGCGCGGCCGCGGGCGCTCATGCCGGCGCGGTGGACGCTTTCTGGGTCGCCGGTTTCCAGGGGATGCCAAGGCGGTAGGGGCTCGCCACGGGCTAGCAGGCGATAGGCGCAGGTCTCGGGCATCCAGGCGAGGCGGTGCAGGAGCCGGGGGGTCAACTTGACGCAGTCAGGGACCGTGTCCCAGCGTTTGACGTAGTCCGCGCACTGGCAAGAGGCAAGGTCCAGGAGTTCACAGGCCACATTGGTATAGTGAATGTGGCCCGTGTCTTCTTCCTGGAGTTTATGCAAGCAGCACTTCCCACACCCGTCGCACAAACTCTCCCACTCCGTTTCCGTCATCTCCGTGAGGCGTTTGACCTCCCAGAACCTCGGCGTGGCCGTGCGAGCCAGCGGCAGCGGGGGGAAGGACGCGGCCCGCCGCCGCGAAATCCGCTTCGATAATAAATTTGCGCACATGGGGCAGAATGTCCTCGCGCCAGCGGCGCCCATTGAAAATACCGTAGTGGCCTACTTTGGGCTGAAGATGGTGCTGACGCAAGGACGGCGGCAGGTTGGCGCACAGATCGTGGGCGGCGCTGGTTTGGCCGGGGCCGGTAATGTCGTCGCGTTCGCCTTCAACGGTCATCAGGAAGACATCGGTGATGGCGCCGGGATTGACGCGGCGGTTGTCCACCACCAGCTTGCCTTCGGCCAACTCGTGGTTCTTGAAGATACGCTCGACCGTTTCCAGGAAAAAGTCGGCGGACAGATCCATGACCGACAGATATTCGTCGTAGAAGGTCCGGTGCTGATCGGCGCTATCGCCGTCGCCTTCGACCAAGTGGTTGAAATAATCCAGGTGGGCGTTGACATGGCGGTCCATGTTCATGGCCATGAAGCCCGACAACTGGAGAAAGCCCGGATACACCTCGCGTCCCCGCCCCAGATACTGGCCCGGCACGGTGTGAATGAGGTTCTTGCTGAACCACTCCATATCGTGGCTGTCGGCGAAGCGGTTGACCTCGGTCGGGTTGACTCGGGTGTCGATGGGGCCGCCCATCAGCACCATGGACGCCGGCCGGCACGGGTCGTTGTCCTCGGCCATCAGTGAAACGGCGGCCAGCACCGGCACACTGGGCTGACACACCGCCAGAATGTGGGTGCCGGGGCCCAGGACCGTCAGGAAGGTGCGCACATAGTTGACATAGGTATCAAAGTCGAAGCGCCCTTCGTCCGGCGGCACCTCACGGGCGTTGACCCAGTCGGTGATGTAAATGTCGTGATCGGGCAGCAACGCCTCCACCGTGCCACGCAGCAAGGTCGCGTAATGCCCCGACATCGGCGCCACCACCAGCACCCGCGGCTGGCCCGGCGCCTCAAGGCCCCGCTTGAAATGCACGAGATCGCAAAACGGCAGATCATACACCGTCACTTCCTCGACCCACGTGCGGTGCCCGTTGACCTCAATGTGATCGAACCCAAAGCGCGGTTTGCCATAGCGCCGCGTCATGCGCTCGAACAAGGCGGCACCGGCCGCAATCTGCCGCCCGACCCGGGTGTACGACGCGGGGAGCCATGGGTTGGTGTACAGCCCGTGCATGGTGTGGGCCATGAAGCGCCAGGGCGTCAGGGCCGCATGTTGCATTTCGTGAAGGTCATAAAGCATTCGCGTCTCCCGGTACTCGGCTTGGGCGAGGAAGTGTGGCGTGGCCCGGTTGGCGAGCTCTGTCGTCCGGCTTCGCGACACAAAAGTGCGTGAAACCTCCCTGTTTTGAAAAGATCTTATCTTTCGGCGGTGCCAACGCAAGGGGAAACCCACGCCGACGTCAGAAAGAGGGCGGGAGAGCCGTGCCGGGGGGAGAGAATAGGTATTGTGGTGCGCAAATTAAAGGGGGAAAGGGGCGTTGGGCCTTTCCGGCGCACGAAATGCGCGGCGACTCGGCGGGGGGGAGGGAGGGAAAAGGGAAGGCTGGGGAGGCGTGGCCTCCCCAGACCCCTCGATTCCAGGAGGGGGTTAGGCGCTGGGGGGTTCGGTGGCGCGCATCGAGGGGCGGGTTTGGACCTCGGCATGCCACGCGGCCAAGCCGGGGCGGGTGTCCGGCCACGCGTCCCCGGAATAGCGGAAGCTGAGGTAGGAGAGCGCCACCGCGATGGTCAGGGGGCCGACCGAGAACGGCGCCGCCGCCAAGGTGTCGGCCTCGGCTTCCAGGACGTCGAGGGTGGCCTGAATGGAGGTAATCTGGCGGTCCAGCCACCACGCTTGCTGGGCGTCGGCAGCGCGGTAGCGGCCCTCGATGATGCGGGTCACGCACGCCGTCAGGATGCCGTCGCCCAGGGCCAGCCAGCGCAGGGCCGCCACCCGGCCCTCGCCCTCGGGAAACAGGCGCGGTCCGGTGTGCAGGTGGTCGAGGGTGTCGCAAATCAGGGTGCTCTCGGCCACCACCAAGCCATCGGGCATGATCAGGGCCGGGACCTTGCCCAAGGGCGTGTCGCGTCGGACATCGGTTTCGGGGTGCCAGACATCGGTGGGTAGAAGCTCGATCCGGTCGATCAGGCCGGTTTCGTGGGCGAACACCATGACCTTGCGGACAAACGGCGAGGTCGGGGAGTAGCGCAGGCGCAAACGGGGCTCGGACATGTCAGAAGTGATCCTTGCGGTGACGGACAGTGGCAAACACGGTCACAGGGTCGGCGCCAGCCAACCCCAGGGCGCGCAGCAAAACCGGATCATCGGCGCGCAAAAAAAGGATTGAGGGCGCGCTCGTCGGCGAGGCGGGAAGGCACCGAGGGCTGGCCTCGGGTGCGGCGTGCCTTGAGGTCGGCGGCATGGGCGTTGAGCGCCGGCGAGGCGGGCTCCAAGGCGAGGGCAAAGCGCACATTGCCCTCGGCATAGTCGTGCCCGCAATACACCAAAGTATCGGGATCCAGGGCGCGCAGCCGGGCCAGGGAGGCCCACATCTGCGCCGCCGTGCCCTCGAACACCCGGCCGCAGCCCATGGTGAACAGGCAATCCCCGGTAAACACCACCCCCGCGGCGGGGAAGTGGAAGGCCAGATGCCCGTGGGTATGGCCCGGGGTCGCCAGAGCCACCCCCTCGACCGCGCCGACGTGCACCCGGTCGCCATCGGCCAAGCCGTGGGTCAGGGGTGGCAGGCGGGCCCGATCCAGCGCCGCCCCCAGCACGGCGCACTCCGTCGTGTCGTGGATTTCCTCCACGCCATCGGTATGATCCGCGTGGTGGTGGGTGAGCAGGATCTGATGCAAAGGCCAGCCCAGCGCTCGGGCGTGGGCCAGCACCGGCGCCCCCGCCCCGGGATCGATGACCGCGCCCTGGCCGGTGGCCCGGCACCGCAGCAAGTAGGCATAATTGTCGGCGCGCAAGGGAATGATGGCGATGTCCAGGGTCTCCAAGACACGGTCCTCCAGGCGAGCGCCGGGCCGTCCCCGGATCGGGCGGCTCCTCGCTCGGGATGATGCCGGAGCGACGTGGTCTTGTGCAAGCACGCGCCGGACCTGTTATACTCGGCCCATGTGGACCGACGTGATGGACCTGGGCAGCTTTTATGCAAGCCGGCAGGGGCGGATGGCCCGGCGGCTGATCGGTCAGGCCTTGCGTGGCCTGTGGCCCGATGTCCGGGGCTGCCGCGTCGCCGGTTTGGGCTACGCCCCGCCCTTTTTGCGTCCGTTCCAGGCCGAGGCCGAGCGCGTGATCGCCTTGATGCCCGCCGGCATGGGTGCGCGACGCTGGCCTGCCCATCAGCCTTGCCTCGCCTCGGTGGTGGACGAGCGCCTGTTGCCCCTGCCCGATCGCTCGGTGGATCGGCTGTTGTTGGTGCACGCCCTAGAATACACCAGCGCCTTGCGCGAGGTCCTGCGGGAATGCTGGCGGGTCCTGACCGACGACGGGCGCCTCGTTGTGGTGGTTCCCAACCGCACCGGCCTATGGGCCCGCCTGGAGCACTCGCCCTTTGCCAGCGGCCGGCCGTTTTCCCAGGGGCAACTGGAAAAGCTGCTGCATGACAGCCTGTTTACTCCGATTCATTCCTCCACGGCCTTGTTCCTGCCTCCCGTGACCGGGCGGGCCCTGCTCGGCTCGGCGGCGACGGCCGAGCGCTTGGGTCGGCGCTGGTGTCGTGGGTTTGGCGGCGTGGTGGTGACGGAGAGTATGAAGGAAATTGCCGCTCCCGTCCTGCGCCCCACCCCTGCCCGTCCGGTGCGCCTTTCCCTGGCCTCGCCGTTGCGGGGGTCGTCGCGGGGGGTGCCCTAAAAGCAGGCAAGGCTGGGGCGGCGGGCCTCCCCAGGCCCCTCCGTTCCTGGGGAGGGAGGGCGTGCTGTCTCTTGCCTGGGGGGTGTCATGGGTTTATCATTTTCTCATTCGGGAAAATGATGGCAGTGTTGGGTGCATGCTTGAGATCTTCGAAATCGTTGCCAAGGCGGTGGCTGACCCGACCCGGGTGCGGCTGTTGAAGCTGCTGGAAGGCGGCGAGCTGTGCGTGTGCCAGATCACCGCGGTGCTGGACCTCGCCCCGGGCACCGTCTCCAAACATCTGAGCGCCCTCAAGGGGGCCGGTCTGGTGCAGCAGCGCCGGGACGGCAAGTGGGTCTACTACCGGCTGGCCGAGCGGGCCTTCAACCCCTATGCCCGCGCCTTCTTGGCGCTGGTGGCCACCAGCCTGGCCGACGATCCCACCGTGAGCGCCGATGCCCGGATCCTGGACCAGGTGACGGCCACCCCGGTGGCCAGCGTGTGTGCGCTGGGGCGGGCCGCCCTGCCCCCGGAGGCTCAAGCCGTTGCCAACCCATCCCACGGGGAATGCCATGGCTGATAAAATCTATACGGTCTTGTTTTTGTGCACTGGGAACTCGGCGCGAAGCATTCTGGCCGAGAGCCTTCTCAATCGTGAGGGCGCCGGCCGGTTTCGGGCCTTGAGTGCCGGCAGTCATCCCAAGGGGGCCATCGATCCCCAGGTGTTGGCGCTGCTCACTCAAACCGGTTTCCCGACCTCGGGCCTGCGTTCGAAATCCTGGGACGAGTTTGCGGCCCCGCACGGCCCCGCCTTGGATTTCGTCATCACCGTCTGCGACAGCGCGGCCGGCGAGGTGTGCCCGGTGTGGCCTGGGCAGCCGGTAACCGCCCACTGGTCGTTGCCCGATCCGGCGGCGTTTGTCGGTCCGGTGGCCGAGAAGAATGCCTTTTTGGGCGAGGTCATGCGCACGCTTCAGGCGCGCCTGAGCTTGTTCCTGGCCCTGCCGATTCCTGCGTTGGACCGTTTGTCTTTGCAAAGTCGCTTGGATGCGATTGGTGCGGTTCGGGAGGGGGAGCCGCCGGCTTGAGCGGTCCCTAAAGGAGGGCTGGGGAGGCGGGCCTCCCCCAGACCCCTCGGATTTTGCACGGAGGCCTGGAGTATGAGTCTGTTTGAACGGTATCTGACCCTATGGGTTCTTTTGTGCATCGGGATCGGGGTTGGCCTGGGGCATCTCTTTCCCGCGCCGTTCCAGGCCTTGGCCGGGCTGGAGGTCGCTCAGGTCAACCTGCCGGTGGCGGGGTTGGTTTGGGTGATGATCATTCCCATGCTGCTGAAAATTGATTTTGGTGCGTTGCACGGTGTCCGCGCGCACTGGCGGGGGATCGGTGTTACCCTGTTTGTCAACTGGGCGGTCAAGCCCTTTTCCATGGCGTTTCTGGGCTGGGTGTTCATCAGCCACCTGTTTCGCCCCTGGCTGCCCGCCGACCAGATTGACAGCTATCTTGCCGGGCTGATTTTGCTCGCCGCCGCGCCCTGCACCGCCATGGTGTTCGTGTGGTCCTCGCTGTGCCGGGGGGAGCCGCATTTCACCTTATCTCAGGTGGCGCTCAACGATCTGATTATGGTGTTTGCTTTCGCCCCTTTGGTTGGGCTGCTCAACATCTTGAAGGCGGTGGAAACACAGCCGATCTCATCGGCCAGCGCGGTACCGGGCAACAGGAGCGCCAACGCGACAGCCAACCCCCTGCCTCGTTTTGTCCAAAAACTAAAGTCATGTTCGCTCCCCGACTCTGGCGGAGTCTGACCTCCGCGCCAAAGGAAAAAGGACCGGGTTCCGTGAGAACCCGGCCTTCATGACTTGGGGCGAGAGATGGGACTCGAACCCACGACCTCATGGACCACAACCACGCGCTCTAACCAACTGAGCTACACCCGCCGTCGATGTGGGGCGCTTTTTACTGGGTTGGCCCGAGGGCGTCAAGGGCTTTGTTTCACGGCTGCGTCGCTTTGTTGAAAAACCGCCCCAGGCGGGCCAGAGCTTCGTCGAGATCGGCATCGCGCTTGGCAAAACAGAAGCGCACCAAGTGGGCGGGAGGCGGAGAATCGGAGGTGTCCTGCGCATAAAAGGCACTGACCGGCACCAAGGTGACCTTGGCCTCGGTGGTCAGCCAGCGGCACAGTTCGGCATCGGGCCGATCCACGCCAAGCGGGCGAAAGTCGGCACTGAGAAAATAAGTCCCTGCGCAGGCCAGCACGCCAACTCCCAGCGCCTCCAGGCCCCGGGCCAGCCGATCACGCCGGGCCTGCATATCGGCCTTGAGCCCGTCGAAATAGGCGTCGTCCTTGCCCAGCCCGTAGGCGACGGCGCGCTGCAAGGGAATCGGAGTGGTAAAGGTGAGATACTGATGAGCCTTGGCAATGGGCTCCAGGAGCGCCGGCGCCGCCACGATCAGGCCAACCTTCCAGTTGGTCAGCGAAAAGGTCTTGCCGGCCGAGCCGATCCGCACGCAGCGCTCGCGCATGCCGGGCACGGTCATCAGCGGCACATGGGGCCGACCATCGAACACCAGATGCTCGTAAACCTCATCGCAAAGGGCATAGGCGTCGTGGCGCTCCAGCAGGTCGGCCAGGAAGACCAACTCCTCGGGCGAGAACACCTTGCCACAGGGGTTCATCGGCGAGTTCAGGATCATCAGCTTGGTGCGCGGCCCAAAAGCCCGGGCCAGGGCCTCGCGCGGCAAGTCCCAGTGCGGCGGCTCCAGGCGCACCAGCCGGGGGATACCGCCGGCACGGCGCACGATGGGCAGGTAGCTATCATACAAAGGCTCAAGAAGCACGACCTCGTCCCCCGGCTCGATCAAGCCGAACAGGGCATCGGCCAGAGCCTCGGTCGCGCCCGAGGTGACCAGGACCTCGCGCTCCCAATCAATGTCGAGGCCATAAAAGCGCGCCTCGTGAGCAGCCACGGCCTGCCGCAACACCGGCTCTCCCATCATGGGGGGATACTGATGCGGTCCCGCCGTCAAGGCCGCGCGGGCCGCCTCGATGACGTCGGGGGGCTCCAGGCCCTCGGGGAATCCCTGCCCCAGGTTGATGGCGCCATGCTCCTGGGCCAGACGCGACATTACGGTAAAGATGGTCGTCCCAAGGGACGAAAACAGGGCGTTCGCCGCCTTCATGCCGAGTCCTCCTGACATCCCAGGGACTTGGGTCCTGGGCGGCCTCCAGGGTAACGCGCGTTGATTTCAAAAGCATGCCCAAAGAAGAAGCATCGTGCCCGTACCAAAGGCAGTAAAGCTTGCGTCAGGACGCCGTCGGGGGTAAAAAACCGTAAATTTAATCAGTCTGTTACCTGGAGATTGAACAGGTGGCACGGGACATGATAAGCATCCCGCCAAGCGGCCCGCGAGGGGCGCGCCCCGACCCATCCAGCCGGAGCAACCGCAGCCCATGAAAAAAATCGAAGCGATCATCAAGCCCTTCAAACTGGACGAGGTGAAGGAAGCGCTTCACGAAATCGGCTTGCAGGGGATCACCGTCACCGAGGCGAAGGGGTTTGGCCGCCAGAAGGGCCACACCGAATTGTATCGCGGCGCCGAGTACGTGGTTGACTTCCTGCCCAAGGTCAAAATCGAGCTGGTGATCGAGGATACCCTGGTGGAGCGCGCCGTCGAGGCCATCCAGCAGGCTGCGCAGACCGGTCGCATTGGCGACGGCAAGATCTTCATCTACCCCATTGAGGAAGCCATTCGCATCCGAACCGGGGAACGGGGCAGCGACGCGATTTAATAAGGGCGTCGCAGGGGACGCTCTCGCGGACGTTGACCCTCACCAGGCTTTGCCACCTGCCGGCCCGCTCCCCGGGATCGTCCGATGGACCCAGGAGCAGGAAAAGGTGGCCCGGCACAGTCCGCCGGTTGTTCGCCGGTGACCCCTTCCAGCAGGACCGGGCCGCCGCAGTTTTAGACAAGTCTCATGACAACGGGAACTCAAGGTCATGTCCGACGCCAAGACCATTCTCGAAATGATCAAGGAAAACGACGTTAAGTTCGTCGATTTCCGTTTTACCGACCCGAAAGGCAAGTGGCAGCACACAGCCCAGTACGTCTCGACCATCGACGAGGACGCCCTGAACGAGGGCATCATGTTCGACGGCTCGTCGATCGCGGGTTGGAAGGACATCAACGAGTCGGACATGATCCTGAAGCCGGATCTGAAGTCCGCGGTGATGGATCCGTTTGCCGCCCAGCCCCAGCTGATCCTGTTCTGCGACGTCTACGAGCCCTCGACCGGGCAGCCCTATGACCGTTGTCCGCGGTCGATCGCCAAGAAGGCACTTGCCTACCTGGCCTCCTCGGGCGTCGGCGACACCGCCTTCTTCGGCCCCGAGGCCGAGTTCTTCGTGTTCGACGACGTCCGCTACGACGTGTCGATGAACCGCTGCATGTTCGAGATCGACAGCGAGGAAGGCCCCTACGTCACCGGCAAGGTGTTCGACGAAGGCAACTACGGCCACCGTCCGCCGATCAAGGGCGGCTACTTCCCCGTGCCGCCGGTGGACAGTGCCCAGGACCTGCGCGCTGAGATGGTTTCGACCATGGCCGAGATGGGCATGCCCGTCGAGAAGCACCACCACGAAGTGGCGCCCTCGCAGCATGAGCTGGGCATTCGCTTCAACACCCTGATTGAAGCCGCCGACGACATGCAGAAGTACAAGTATGTCGTTCATATGGTCGCCCACGCCTACGGCAAGACCGCGACCTTCATGCCCAAGCCCATCGCCGGCGACAACGGCTCGGGCATGCACACCCATCAGTCCATCTGGAAGGACGGCAAGCCTCTGTTCGCGGGCTCGGGCTATGCCGACCTGTCCGACATGGCGCTGTACTACATCGGCGGTATCATCAAGCATGCGAAGGCCCTGAACGCCTTCACCAACCCGCTGACCAACTCCTACAAGCGCCTGATCCCCGGCTTCGAGGCCCCCGTGCTGCTGGCCTACTCGGCCCGCAACCGCTCGGCCTCCTGCCGCATCCCCTACGTCGCTAGCCCCAAGGGCAAGCGCGTTGAGGTTCGCTTCCCGGATCCGGGCGCCAACCCCTACCTCGCTTTCGCCGCCATGATGATGGCTGGCCTCGATGGCATCGAGAACAAGATCCATCCGGGCGACCCGATGGACAAGAACCTCTACGACCTGCCCCCCGAGGAACTGGCCGGCATCCCCACCGTCTGTGGCTCGCTGCGCGAAGCCCTGGACAGCCTGAACGCCGACCGCGACTTCCTCAAGAAGGGCGGCGTGTTCTCGGACGACATGATCGACGGCTACTTGGCTCTGAAGTGGGAAGAAGTGTACAACTTCGAGCACGCGCCGCATCCGATCGAGTACAAGATGTACTACTCGGTGTGATCTAAGCTCTGAACATTAGGGGGCACCGCGCCTATCGGGCAAAGTGGCCCCCTTCCGTCGAGCTAGCAAAGAGGACCCTATTGGCGCTAGGTGTCGGTGGGGTCCTCTTTTTTTTGAAGCGCTCTTTAACTCAGAGGATACTTCTCTGTCTCCACTCCCTTGGCGACATCCCCGTATGGTCCTTGAAAGCCTTGCTGAAGTGACTGAGGCTTGAAAAGCCGACCGCGTAGGCTGTTTCCGTGACGCTCCCCCCGTTTCCCAACAAGGTCATAGCCACCTTGAAGCGGATCGAGCGCAGGTACGCATGCAAGGACGCCCCCATGACGTGGCGAAACCCAGCCTGAAGTCGTTTTTCGCTGAGCCCGACGTGGCGCGCTAGCTGTCCGGTACTCCACCGCCTGCCGTAGTCTCCCTCCAGGAGGCGGCAGACCATGGCGATGCGCTTGCGCTCGCGCACCGAAATCGTGACCTCAGGGGACGGAAAACTATCGCGGAGTGCCAGGACCAACAACTCCAGGGCCTTGGCACGCAAAGACAGTTCTTTCAGGAAAGGACCCTCAACAGCCTCGCACGCCAGAATTTCGTTGGCGGTTCGTCGTACCTCGGGGGAGGTGGATCCGACCCGCAGCATCCCCCCGTCAGAGCCCTCGGTCTTGGCAAAAAGGGCTTCGTGCACAACAGTCATTGCGAGATCGGGGGCTCTGGGCAAAAAGATCCGCGGGGGAAAGCGTACATCCACAAAACGCAGCGCTCCTTGTGCCTTCACCACATCGTCGCCATGGGCCGCATGCCCCATGGCGTATAAAACCGTGGTATCTGGCCGCAGCGTCAACGCGGGACCGAGGGCCGGCTTCATGGCCACTTCGCCCTCAAGCAATACCCCCACACAAACCATGGGCGGAGCTTCGCCGGAGATCCCCCACTCCCGTTCCACGGGGCCACTCCAGGTTCCGAGGAGGATGTCTTCTTGAACGTCGTGGAGGCGCAAACGGCGGGCAGCTTCCTCGGCAGGAAGGGGCAACGCCGGCCACAGACAATGGCTCCCCAGAGGGAGAGAGCCCCGATCCGTCAGACCACAGTGGTTCATGAATTTTGCCCTAAAACCACAAAAACTGGCCGGCTACCGTTAGACGGCCTTCCAGGGGTTGAGATTAAATCTCATTGCCACATCGATAAAAGGGGTGTCCAGCCACGCGCCTGTGTCGGGGTGGTGCGTGTCGTATCCGACCGCATCCTTCCTGGAATGGAAAAAGGAGATGGGCTGATGCAGGGGCCTTTTCGCGCCGGTGGCGCCGTTTTACTGATGACGTTGACGTGGCCTGCTTTTGCGCAAGAAACCCCAGACGAAGGAACAGAATCCGCCTACGGTGTCATCATGTTGGCTCCCGTTTCGGTAACGGCCAACAAGCGCGACCAAACGGATTTCGAGGTCTCTGGCAGCGTGGCCGTGAAAACGGGCGAGGCGTTGGCAAAAGACCGGGTGAACAGCACCGATAAGCTCGACACACTGTTTCCCGAGCTGCAATCCATGGGGCGCAGCTCCCGGGTTTACAACAATTTTACATTGCGCGGCCTGTCGTCAGGCGATTTTTATGGGCCGGCGGTCGGCCTGAATGTGGACGGCGTTCCTCAGTTACCGCACGCGTATGCACAAGCCCTGGAAAATGTCGATCGGGTTGAACTCGTCAAAGGTCCGCAAGGCGCGGTTTATGGGCGCGGGGCCCTGGGCGGCGTGATCAATGTGGAAAGCGCCCTGCCCGACGACAAGCCAACGCTGTGGACCGACGTTCAGGCCTTCAGCCGGGGGCACCGGGTGTCGGGCGGGGCCAGCAGTGGTCTTCATGCCGGGTGGGCAATCCAGGGCATGGCCAATGACAGTATGGAGGGAGGCTCGCTCGACGATCCGAGTCGCGGCCTGGAAAACATCGACGACCGCCGCGTGACCAGCGGACGGGTCTCGCTTCATTACCTGCCCTCCTCCCAGCCGTTCAGCGCGCGCTTGAAAATCGGCACCGAGCGCTATCGGTCGGAAGAGGAATACTACGTGTCCTTGGATGATCTGTCGCGCGACAGGGTCAATCCGGTGGTGACAACGCCCAAACTCAACCGCCGCCTTGATGATATCAGCCTGAGCGCGACCCACGAAATCACCGATCGGTGGACAACCACAGGCATTGTCTCCTGGCAAGAAATGTTTCTGGAGCGCACTTTTGGCACCTACGGCATCGACACGGAGGAAGACCAAACGAGCCTGTATGGGGAACTGCGCGCCAATTACAAAGCCGATGACCTGTCCTTGATCGTTGGGTACAGCGGGCAAAGGCAACGCTACAAATACGAGGACGTGGGAGGTGAGGGAAGCATTGGGTCCATGGGCGGCCCCCTCTCCGACAACACCATGATGACCCACTCTTTCTTCGCTGATAGCACGTATCGCTTGGCACCGCGCTGGGAGATCAGCGCCGGCGCCCGTGTGGCCTGGGAAAAGGCTAAGTCCCTCATGAGCATTCCCGACGAAACCGGTGCAATCGGTGACCACCGCAATGAGGCAACGTTTTGGGCCATCACCCCTCACGCGGCCCTTGCCTACCTTCCTTCCGAGGAACATCGCCTTTGGGTGGGCATTGGCCGGGGGTACAAGCCTGGAGGCTTTAACAAAGCCGGTACCACAACTTTGGATACGGCCTCTTATGGCTCCGAGACCGTTCTCAGCTTTGAAACCGGCTGGAAGTATCAGTCACGGGATGGGAGGCTACGCACCGAAGCCACCGTGTACGATATCGAGAGCCACGAGGTGCAAGGCTACAGCGGACCGGCAGGCTTGATGACGCTCTCCAACATGGGGGATGCCCGTAGCCTGGGGGTTGAGGTCAGCGGCACGGCCGTGATTTTTGAGGATCAGGAAGTTTCTGTCGGTGGCATGGTCAACCGAAGCCGGTTTACCAAAGGTCCGTACGAGGGCAACACCACGCCTTATGCCCCGGCCTACAGCCTGCGGGCCTCGTGGACCGGCCATTTCGGTGAAGGTGGCCGTTGGCAGCCCACGGCAACCGTACGCCACGTCGGGGAGCACTATTTCGACGAAAACAACACCCTACGCCAGGGGGCTTACACGGTGGTGGACGCGGGGATGACCTATGAGACCGAGTATGGGGTGAAAATCGGCGTCTATGGCCGCAACTTGTCTGATACTCTTTATCAGGTTTATGCCAACAGCTATGTTGGGGCACAACTCAACGATCCGCGTGAGTTCGGATTGCAGCTATCCGCCCGGTTTTAAGGGCGGAAGACGGTAAAAGAAAGAAAGGCTGGGGAGGCGCGGCCTCCCCAAACCCCTCGTTTCCTTTAAGAGGGTGTTAAAAAGGAAAAAGCGTCTCCAAGATTAACCAGCATCAAGATCCCCGGGGCGGAGGTCAGGCGGCGTCGGGAGTGCGTCTGCCCCCCTGACCCCCCGCCCTGGAGGCAACCCCCTTTTTTCCTTCTCCAAAGGACCGGAGGGGTCTGGGAAGGCCCGGCGCCTCTCCAGCCTTTCCTCTCTTTTAAGCCGCCGCCAGGGCATCCACGGGCACATACGGCCCGAGATAGCCCAGGTCCTTCAGCGCGTCGCGGAAGCTGTCAAGAATCAGCCCCCCCGGTTCGGTCAACGGCGCCTCGGCCCGCCAAGCGAGCAGACTGGCCCGGCGGTTCATCACCGAGGGATCAAGGGTGCCGTTGCTCTGGATCAGGTCGCCATTGGTGTATACCGCCTGCCCCTTACCCTCCAGGAAGTAGGCGATGGAGTCGGGGGCCATGGCGATGGGGTGGGGCTTGGCGCTGTCCCAGGCCAGCAGGGACTCGTTTTCAAACAAAACCGTCACGGTCTGGCCGTTGGACTGCAACACCACCTTGCCCGTGTCAAAGCCGCCGCTGGTATCGGTCTGGACCGCCATCAAGCGCCCGGGCGGCATGATCGGCACGGCCTGGATATGGAAACGCTCGGCCAGAAACTCGATCATGGCATCGGTTGCCGTGATCTGCCCCGCTTGCAAGGCGCGCCCCAGGGTCAGGGCCCGGGCCACGGTGCCCCGGATGGGCAGGGCCTTGTCGAGCAAGGTCGGCGGCATCACCCACAAGGCCAGCCCACCAAACTGACCAAACTGCGGCGCCGCCACGATCGGACGCGTCATCTGCTCGACGATCACCGAAACATCTTGCTGATGCTGCAAGCCGCCGTCTTCGCCATAACGCGGGGTGACATCAAGCTCGACCCGCAGTTCGCCTTGGCTGACCAAAAAAGTCGGGCGCGGACTAACCCCGGCGGCGGCATAGGTCAGCATGGGCAAGGACGGAACAGCGCGACCGGCTCCGTCGCCATCAATCACCTTCAAGCCCAGCTTGGCGGCCACGAGCACCGCCACCACAAAGCCCAGGGCCCCGCTTTCCGGCGGCGCGATGTAGGCCAGGGTCCGTCCCTGGGACACCAAGCGCTGCTGCACGGCCCGGGCGGCTTCCACCGGACCAATGGGATAGGCCACGCTGTTGATGGCTTCGGGCGCCCCCATGTAGGCCACCATCACGGCCTCGCCCTCGGTCGCCTCGGCCACTCCCACGACCTCCACCCGATCGGTCGGGTAATACCGGCCTGGCTTGAAGTGGGCGCACAGGTGCCGGGCCGACTGAACGGTGCCACCGCCCCCACTCCCGAAAAAGGCTCCGCCCAGGAGCAGGGCTTCCATATCGTCCGTGCTCAGTTCGTATCCCATAGGGGTCCCCCTTCTATCCCATGATCTGCGGGTCCTTGTTTCGACCCGGCATGAACTTGCGGGGGAGGAAATGCACATGCTGTGCCATGTTGGAGAGAAAAAAGAAGAAAAGGCTGGGGGGCACGGCCTCCCCAGATCCCTCGGTCTTTGGGGCTTGAGAGCTAGTGATCTGCGTCGGTCGCCAGCAGGGCAAGAGCGCGCTGCACCAAAGGCGGCGCCTCGGACAAGGCCACCCCGCGCAGGGCCCGGGTCAGCAGCTCGGTCCCTGCCGCCGCCCGCCCGGTCTCGCGCAACACCTGAGCCAAGGCCGTGGCAGCCTCGACCCGGGCCGCAACCGAGCCCAGGGCCTGGGCGGTGGAGAGCGCACCGTACAGGTCCTGGCAAGCCTCTTCCTCCTCGCCAAGCGCCCGCCTAGCCCGGGCTCGCACGACGAGAAGCTCGCCAAGATAGGCGCGGTCTTGGGTCTGCATGGCCACCTCAACACCCAAATCAGCGGCGGCCAGGGCCTCCTGGGACCGCCCGGCGGCAAGTAAGGCTAAGGCGCGGTGCCACGCCTGAAAGGAATGGAACAAACGGCCCCCTCGGCGTACCAGCAAGGTATCGTAGCCCTCTTGGATGACGGCCTCGGCCACCCCGGGCTCCCCCTCCCAGCCTTCGTGAATCCCGCGGAAAATCTGACCCACGCCTTGATAGAATGTAAACCCATACTCGCGCGAAAGGGTTTCCAGGGCGCTCCCGTGGGTCCCGGTAGCCTCCCGTTCCTCGAACAGACACGACAACCACGCCGCGCCCTGAAGAGTCAGGGCATGATTGAAGGCATGGAAGCGCTGAGTTTCCAGGCGCCGTACCAGCATCGCCAGGGCTTTGCGGGCTTGGGCGAAGGATCCCAGACGAAAAGCGGCCAAGCCCTCCAGGGTGAGGGCAAGATTGGCCAAGTCAATCCCCTGGCCGCCCAGGCGTTCTTCGGTGCGATCCACGCCCAAAAGCTGGCAGCGGGCAAGACAGGCCAAGGCTTCCTCGGCATCGCCCAGCCAAAACAAGGTATTGGCCAAAGCCACATACGCATCGCCCAAGGCATCGCCCAAGGACTGGCTCAAAGCATGCTGGATCATGTCCTGGGCGCTGGCTCGGGCTTTCACCAGATCCAGCGCCATGAGCTGCGCCCCCCAGATCCCGAACTGGAGATGGGCCCGTTCCAGAGGGTCACCACGCCCCAGGTTCAAGGCGGCCTGGTAGCAGTCCTGGGCCTCGGCACACAACCAGCCGTTGACACTGCGTAAACTGATTCCCAAAAGGCGATAAACATCAAACAACAAGAGGGCCTCTTCCTCGCCCTCCCCGTCCCCCTCGCCCTGTAGCTTCAGACAACGGCGCAAGGTCACGATGGCCTCGCGATAGCGGGCGCTGTCCACCAACAAGCGGGCATCGTCCAGGAGATCGCGCATTCTTTGCAGCGGAGCATCCCGAGACTTCAGCCGGCGCTCGATGACCTTGCGACTCACGCCCAGGACCTTGGCTGCCGCGCTTTTGTTGCCATCACACCGTGCCAGGGCATGATCGATCAGCAGGTTTTCCGCCGCCAGGAGCTTGTCGTCACCGGGCAGGCGCAGCAGGGCCTCGGCGATCTCATCCTCGCGTAGGCGGGGCTCCGGGGCATGGGCCAGGAAGGGCTCCAAGACGGCCAAGCCAATCTCTGGCGTTTCAGCCAACACCCCCAACTGATCAATCAGATTGCGCAATTGTCGGATGTTGCCCGGCCAGGGCTGTTGGCGCAGCAAGGACAAGGCGGCGGGGGAAAAGCTCAGGGGCCGGGGCTGGCGCAGGGCAAAATGCCGCACTAGATCGGGAATATCGCCCCGGCGCTGCTCCAACGTGGGCAACTCCACGGTAAAGACGGCAAGCCGGTAATACAAATCCTCGCGAAAGCTGCCCTCGGCCACCATGGCCCGCAGATCGCGGTGAGTCGCGGCGATGATCCGCCCCTCGAAGTGCAAGGGCTCGGCCGATCCGACCGGCCGAAATAAACGGGTCTCCAAAACCCGCAGCAGCTTGGGCTGCAACGCCACCGGCAACTCGCCGATTTCATCCAGAAACAAGGTCCCCTTGGTCGCTTGGGAAAAGGTCCCGGGGCGATACGCCGAGGCTCCGGTAAAGGCCCCTTTGACGTGGCCAAACAACTCGGATTCCACCAAGGATTCCGGGATGGCCCCGCAGTTCACATCCACAAACGGCCCCTCGGCATAGCCGCTCAGGGCGTGGATGCGCCGGGCCACGACCTCCTTGCCGGTGCCTGTTTCTCCCAAAATGAGCAAGGGACGATCGGTCGGGGCGATCTTGTCGATCAGCGATCGGACGCGTTGGAGAGCCGAGGAACTCCCCACCATATCGGGTGCCCCTTCCGGGGCGGCCTGGGGCGTGAGCCGGGCCAACGTCCTTTTCCCCACCGTGGCTCTCCCGACATCAACGCACCCTCCCGGCGGTCAGGGGGTCTGGGCGCGCCAATTCCTGAAACGTGCACCCTTCGGAAAACCATCGTTCTCCGAGCGCCATTTTTGCCCGCTTAATTTACACTTGGGTCGTCCCCGGTGCAACACGGCAGGGGTAAACCACCGTCTCTTGGATGATTTCGTCCAAGATCCGGGGGAAACTGCGGACGATTTCGTCCACCTCGGATTTTTGAGGAAAAGGACGGGGAGGCCGGACCTTCCGAGCCCGTCGGAGACGGCGCAAAACAAAAAAGGCCCGGTTGTTGCCAACCGGACCCTGGAAATTCTGGTGGAGCCGAGGGGAATCGAACCCCTGACCTCAGCAGTGCGATTGCTGCGCTCTCCCAACTGAGCTACGGCCCCTTTGAGGGGTGGGCGTTGCCTGCCTGCTTTTCCTGGTGGAGCCGAGGGGAATCGAACCCCTGACCTCAGCAGTGCGATTGCTGCGCTCTCCCAACTGAGCTACGGCCCCGCCCTGGAAAAACAACCACTCAACACCTTACTCTAGCCTGACCCATCCTCTGCGGCAATGGCGAGGACCCTGGTGGAGCCGAGGGGAATCGAAACCCCTGACCTCAGCAGTGCGATTGCTGCGCTCTCCCAACTGAGCTACGGCCCCCAAGGGATCAGGGCGCGGAATTTCGCCGGATTGCCCCCGTGAGTCAAGAAGAAAAACACCCTCCGGCCCCTAGGGTCATCGGGGCTCCTGCCCGGCAACGGCAAAAAACAGCCCGCGTCTCTCCAGGCTTCCCTTTTCCTCTCGCCTGCCCCATCCCCGGCAGGACAAGACGTTAGCGGATCTGCCCCATGTCGAGCGCGCCTACCGAAGCCATCAAGGCATAAGAGGCAATAATAACATCAGCCTCGGCCGAGTAGGCATCCGCTTGCGCGTTGTACAGCGCGGTTTCCCCCGACAACAAGTCAATCAAGGAGCGTTGCCCCAACTGCCGCTCGCGGCGGGCCAAATCCAAGAACTCGCCCGCGATGTTGGCCTGATTGGCCAGGATACGCGCGTTGGCCCGCGACGTTTCCAACCGCTGCCACGCGTTGCGCACTTTTTCCTCAACCTGGGTTCGGGTATCGCCTTCGCTATGGCCGGCGGCCTGGGCCTCGGCCTCGGCGGCACGCAACGAGTTGACCGCGGTCATGCCCAGGTTAATGGACCACGTGGCCCGCACCTGCACCGAGGTGTTCATTTTGTCACCCTCAAGGGCATCAACGTTGTGCTTGAGAGCATTGCTAGCGACCAGATCAACCCGGGGGAACAGCCGCTCGCCCATCACCGACCCCGTCATCGCCCGCTGGGCCCCGGCCGCCGCCATGGCGGCCCGCAAGCTGGGGTTGGCGTCGCGAGCCCGGGCGAGGGCCGTGTCCAACGTGGTGGGCAGCACATCGCCCGCTGGGCCCTTGAGCGCCACCAGCCCCTTGGTGCTTGGGGGCACGAAGCCAAAGACCGCCTCAAACCGGTTGCGAGCAATCTGCACCGCGCCTTCGGCCTGCACGCGGCGGGCCTCGGCGCCGGCGAGCTGGGTCTTGGCCTGGAGAACGTCGGTGGACAGGCCGGAGCCCCGATCCACCCGGGCCTGTTCAAGACCCGTCTGCCGGCGCACATTGTCTTCGGACTGCCGGGCGTAGTCGAGAAGACGCTCGGCCCGCAGGAGGTTCACATAAGCGGTCAGCGCTTCTTGCATCAGGTTCTGGCGCACCGCCGTTTCTTCAGACGACGTTTGCTCAAGAACCAGACGTTGGGCTTCGATCCGGCTGTTGGTGCCCCCGAAATCCCAGAGTAACTGGGTCAAGGTCGCATCCGATTGCCATGTATGGTAGCTGGGGTCGGACATCCTTTGCGGTCGCTCGACGTGCTCATAGCCGGTCTGATTTTGCAAGGTCAGGACCGGAAACCACCCCCCCAGGGTTTCCCGGGCCCGGTTGCGCGCGGCCTCCACTCGGCTGTGGGCGGCGGCCACTTTGTCATGGGTGTCGATGATCTGGGGCAAGAGCTCTTGAATGGACTGGGCCCCTGCCAAGGTCGGCATCCCGGCGACCACTGTCACCAGGGCAAAAGCAAGGCTTCGTCTGCATCGTTTCACTGTCGCACGTCTCACTGTCGCACATCCCCCTTGATACCGCGCGCCACTTCTCAAGACGCCGTGAAGTTCCCTCTGCGCCGGCCTTTATTTAGATAGACTATCCTAGACGGTATGCCATCGAAGCTGTCTCGCGTCGAGGCTTCCCTTTCCCTGTGCCTCACAACGCCACCCCTACGACCAGAGGCGGCGAGCCCGGTGGATTGACCACACATCGCCCCCCGGGTAACCGGCGAGTAAACCATCCTCGACGGGCAGCCTCCGCCACCAAGACCGCCGGACGGGGCGCTTGAAAGCCTCGGGGATGGTTTCGACGATCCCCCCCTTGCGCCCAATGGCACAGGTCCGCCGCCAGGGCTCCGTCGTCGAGGGACGTCACCTCGCGGTGCTCCCACGCGAGTCCCAGGGCTTGACGCCCCTCCGAGCCCAGAGCCTGCAAGATCCCCTGGCGATCCAGATCAGCGCGCAGTTCTTCCCAGGTCCCAGCGCGGGACAAATGCTCCAGGGCTTCGCGCAGTACCGGATCGGTCGTGGCGTCACTCATGCCTTATACTCCCAACGGCCTTTACACTCCCAACGACGCCACGGCACGCGACCGGGCGGTCGCCACCGATGCGGGGTCAGGGGTATGCGAACGCCATGCCAACCGGGTGGGCGACGCCTCCAGTCCGGCCTGCCCCCCCACGAGCAGCAGCGGCCGCCCCTCGTCCCCGGGGCGCAGGGCATAAACCCGGCGGATATAGGTCCGCGCGCGGTCGCGGTCCCTCACCCGCCCTTCGGTCAGAAAATGGAAGCCATCGCAATAGAGGACGCCCGTGCCCGCCGGCAACCGGCACTGGGCACGCCGGGCCTCTTGAAGACTGGCAAAAGCAAACGGACGCTCTCCCCGGCCCAACAAAGCCGGCGCCTCCTCGTCCCCCACCGGTTCCGGCTCCCGAACCTCACGGGCGGGCTGGCGGCGCCCCCACAGCCAAAGGCCATGGGCCACCAGAGGCCCCAAGACCAAGACCACGGCCAAAATCATCCAGAGCCCTTCGCCCGAGCCCCCCCAAACGATCCCTCCAACGGTCACCCCGATGGAAGCCAAGGTCCCCAAAACGTAAAAGATAAAGGGTCATCGGCGGGCTCCAGTTGCTGGGCGGCCCGGTGCGGGGGCCGACATCCCTCCTGCCTACGCCGATGCTGTTAACATTCCGCCAAAAGGACACGCAAAGCCAAAGAAACGGCTCTGGAGGCGACCTCCTCAGCCCCTGTCCCTTCAGGCCCCGTTCACCTGCCCGCCGCCTCCAACGCCTTGAGCTTCAGGTAAATCATCCCGGCCATGACCGTGTCTTGAAAGGCATCGTGGGTACGAAAGGTAGGCAGATCAAGGGTCTGCAAAATCGTCGCAAAGCGTAAATCCACATTGCCCGTATACAGGCCATCGCGCCCTCGGGTACGCCAGTCATAGAACATCTCGGAGAGTTCGAGACGCGGGTTGGGCAGGCCGATCCCCAGCCAGGGGCGCGTCTGCCGCTCGATCAGGGCCACATCAAACTCGAGATAATAGCCGACCAAGGGCCGGGATCCGGCAAAGCGTAAGAAGCGCTCGACCGCCTCACGCGGCGCCACGCCCCGCTCCACATCCACCTCGCGCAGCAAATGAATCCGCACGGCGTCGCGGTCAATGGGACGGCTGGGCTTGACCACAAGGTCAAGCTTCTGGCTGGCCAGGATCCGGTTACCGCGCACCCGTACCGCCGCCAAGGTGATAATGTCATCGGTGCGGCGGTTGAGCCCGGTGGTCTCGCAATCGACGCACACCACCTCGTCGGGGGGCGGCGGGTCGAAAAGAAAGGCGAAGGCCGGATCCTTGAGGCGGCGCCGCGCGAGCGCCCGGCGAAGGCGCTGAAGCATCTCAGAACGCCCCCAAGTGGAAATGATGAGACAACAACGCCTTGAACCGCTTCACCACCAGCAAGGCATCGCGCAGGGCGTCATGCTGGGCCTTGCTCAGAGCGCCGGCCTCAATGCGGGTGTCGGCGCCCTCGCGGCCGGCCCGCGCCAAGCGCAGGGTCATCAAGGCCTGGAGCGCCTCGCCGAGATCGGCGGCCACCGTGTCTTCCAGCCGCCCCAAGGCGTTCAGGGCCTTGATGCGGTCGAAGGTGTTGGTTTCCGTCACCCCGTATTCCAGTGCCAGGGCCCGCACCCCATGAACGACCGGGAAAATCCCCCCTTTCTTGACATCCAGCCCGCCGCCCGCCTCCGAACGATCGACCACCAACTGGTGAAAAAAGCCAATGGGCGTATCAAACGCCAGAACAGGGCGGGCAAACAGGCTGAGAAAGGCATTGTTCCCGCGCAGCCGCTCGAACACCTCGTTCTTGAGACCCGCCAACAAGTTCACGTCACCGGCCACCGCCTCGGCATCCAAAAAAGCGGCAAGGTTGAGAAAGCCGGTTTCGCTGGGCTGGGTGATCCACCCGAGGAGATCATGGCGAAAGGCCGTCTCGTCTTGGGTCCAGGCCGGGTTGGACACCATCATGGCCCCGGGACACAGGGGATAGCCAAAGCTGACCATGGCCTCGGTAAAGCGCTGGCACAGGCCGCGCACGGCAACGGGGTCCCCTCCGTCGCGCAGAATCAAGGCGTTGTCTTGGTCGGTTTTGGTGAGTTGCTCGCCCCGGCCCTCCGACCCCATGACCACCAGACAACTCATACCTTCGGC
Organism: Pararhodospirillum photometricum DSM 122; assembly: GCF_000284415.1. Classification (NCBI taxonomy): domain Bacteria; kingdom Pseudomonadati; phylum Pseudomonadota; class Alphaproteobacteria; order Rhodospirillales; family Rhodospirillaceae; genus Pararhodospirillum; species Pararhodospirillum photometricum. The sequence continues at coordinate 3,637,273 of NC_017059.1, read as the reverse complement.
CAGATCGGGCGCCGTCTCGGCGACCAGCAGGGCAAACAGTTTGGTTTGCAGCTTGCGCGACAGGTCGGACACCAGACGGGCCACGTCGCGCACGGGCACGCCCGAGCCGTTCATCCCTTGCACCAGGGGCTCCAGGGCCCGGGCCGCCCCGGCCAGATCGTCAATCGACTGGGCCCGGTCGACGCGCTGGGCCACCAGATGGGCGTGGCTCGACATATGCCCCAAGAGGTCGATCATTTCGAGCACGCCAATGATCTTGCCGTCGCGGCGCACCGGCAGGCGGCGAATGCCGTGGCGGGTCATGAGAATCTGGGCCGAAAACAAGAAATCGTCGGCCTCGACAAACACCGTGCGAAACGTGGCGCACACGCCGACCGGCGCCGTGGGGGCCAAGTCGCGGATAAACACGGCGTCGCGCAAGTCCGAACCCGATAACACCCCCAGCCGGCCGTCCTCGGCCTCGACCAGCAAGCTGGTCGCCCGGTGCTCCTTCATCAGCACCGCGGCGGAGCGCAACGACGTGCTGGCCGGAACGGTCAAGGGGGGATGCAAGTAGGCCTCCTGCACCCGGGCCACCATGAACCCGGCCATGCCCCGCACCTGCTGGGTCTGAGCATGGGCCGCCAGACGATCGCCCAGCGACGTGGCAAAAAAGCGCTCAAACCGGGGATTGGCCCGGCACAGATCAAGCACGAGTTGACGCGGCAAAACGTGGGCAATGGTCTCTTCCTGGGCCTCGGACACGTGGGGCGGCGCACCATGCAACAAGGCCATGGCCCCCACGCAGTCGCCGGCCCCGTGGACGGTCAGCAAATCATCACCGTCCCGTTCGGCCACCAAGCCCTTCAAAATAACAAAAAGCGCCTCACCCGGCCGATCCGGCCCGGTGAGACGCTCGCCTTGCTTAAAATAGGCGATATCCACCCCGCCTTGCAGCTTGTCACGCTCGCTCGGCGTCAAAGCGTCAAAGGGAGGCCCCCCAAAATCAAACGTCCCCATGATCGCACCTCTCCAGGAGTGGAGGGGTCTGGGGAGGCCCCCGCCTCCCCAGCCTTCCTTCTCTTGACTTAGTGGCTAGACGCCTGCTCGGCCCCCAAGCCCGTCTGCGAACGAACATACTGATCGTCGAAGGCCACCGCCTCGGCCCGGGCTTCATCCGAGGTATCCATCTTCGAAACAGCCCAAGCCACCAGGAAGGCGAGCGGCATGGAGAAGATGGCCGGGTTGGAGTACGGGAAGAGGGCTTCCGGGTGGCCCAGCACGCTCTTCCAGATCGGCGGGCCCAGGATCACCAGCACGGTAGCGGTGATAAGACCGGCGAACCCACCAAAGAACGCGCCCCGGGTGCTGAGGCCCTTCCAGAACATGGACAAGATCAGCACGGGGAAGTTGGCCGACGCGGCGATGGCGAAGGCGAGGCCGACCATGAAGGCGATGTTCTGGCTCTCGAAGGCAATGCCCAGGATAATCGCCACCACACCCAGAACCAAGGTCGTGATCTTGGAGACGCGGATTTCGTCGGTCTCGGCGGCGCGGCCCTTGCGGAACACCGAGGCGTACAGGTCATGCGACACCGCCGAGGCGCCCGAGAGGGTCAGACCCGACACCACCGCCAAGATGGTGGCGAAGGCGACAGCCGAGATAAAGCCCAGGAACACGTTGCCGCCCACGGCGTGCGCCAGATGGATGGCCGCCATGTTGGAGCCGCCCTGGATGCCCTTGCCGTCGGCCGCCATGAACTCGGGAACATTGAGCACCATGACGATGGCGCCAAAGCCGATGATGAAGGTCAGGATGTAGAAGTAACCGATAAACCCGGTGGCGTAGAACACCGACTTACGCGCCGCCTTGGCGTCGGCCACGGTGAAGAAGCGCATCAGGATATGCGGCAGGCCGGCGGTGCCAAACATCAAGGCGATGCCCAGAGAAATGGCGTCCACCGGATCCTTGACCAAGCCGCCCGGCTCCATCAGGGCAAGGCCCTTGGCGTGGACCTGGGTGGCCTTGGCAAACAGACCTTCCAGCGAAAAGCCAAACTGGACCATGACCATAATCGCCATGAAGGTGGCGCCCGAAAGCAGCAGCACGGCCTTGATGATCTGCACCCAGGTGGTGGCGAGCATGCCGCCGAACATCACATAGGCGACCATCAAGACGCCGACCAGGACCACGGCAATGGAATAGTCGAGGCCGAACAGAAGCTGGATGAGCTTGCCCGCACCGACCATCTGGGCGATCAGGTACAAGATCACCACCACCAGCGTGCCCGAGGCCGACATGGAGCGGATCGGCCCTTGCCCCAGGCGGAACGACGCCACGTCGGCGAAGGTGTACTTGCCCAGGTTGCGCAAGCGCTCGGCCACCAGGAACATGATGACCGGCCAGCCCACGAGGAAGCCGATGGAGTAGATGAGGCCATCGAAACCCGAGGTAAACACCAAGCCGGCGATCCCCAGGAAGGAGGCCGCCGACATATAGTCACCGGCAATGGCAAGGCCGTTTTGGAAGCCGGTGATGCCACCGCCAGCCGCATAAAAGTCCTTGGCCGACTTGGTGCGGCGCGCCGCCCAGTAGGTGATGCCCAGGGTCGCCACCACGAAGGCCACGAACATGGCAATGGCCGTGACGTTGACCGACTGCTTTTCAACCGCCCCATCCACCGAACCGGCGGCGAAGGCCACGGTGGGCAGAGCGAGGGAAACTGCGGCCGTCGTAACGGCCGCCAGGGTGCGTGCGGGATGGCTCGTCAAATTCGCCGTTGGCTCGGTACACATAGATCCCGGTCAGCAGGAAGGCCGACACGATCACCCCCAAGCCCACGGGAATGCCCACCGTGGTCACGGAGCCCTCGCCCAGCGGCTGGCCCAGGAGTTGGGGCCAGAAGGCGATGACCATCACGAAGCCGTAGTAAATGATCAGCATCACGGCAGCGAGGATCCAGGCAAAGCGCCCGCGCTTCTCGATCAGCTCGTGAAATTTTGGGTTCGCCCGAACCCGGTCATAAATCGTCCGAGACACTTTTACAGCCTCCCACAGAGGTCGGTCGGACGGTTTGCTGTCCGACTCTGTTCCGTTCCCCCGGGCGCCTCGCGGGGAGCTTGTTGCCCCTTCTACGATGCCCGAAATTTTGTGCCAGCGTCATAGCTGGGTTGCGTGCAGACGATACCTTACGCGCGCGGAAACACCAGCGGAATTTTGCCCTGGAGGGCGCCTTTCTGCGGGGCGACCCGGGACCCAAATGCCGCCAAGCGCCTCAAAGAAAAGGCAAAATTACACGGCGAAAGAATCAAACTCTCAACGGATTTTGTGCAGTGCCGTTACGGAAACAAAGAAACAAAAAATGAGCGCGACTTCCTTAGGGGTAAGACGATGTGACGCAACGGCAGGGACCATGAAAGCGAGAATTTCGGGAAATAAAAAAGGGGCGCGGCTTGTTTGGCCGAGCGCCCCGGAACGACGGTTTTCCCGACCACCGGTCGGGGAAGAGCCGGAAGGAAAAAAGGCAAGGCTGGGGAGGCTTGCCTCCCCAGACCCCTCGGCTTGCTAGGGTTTACTCCGGGGGGCGTCCTCCCGGCGGCGCAGGTCGGCCAGAAGGCGGGTGACCTCGGTGGACATGCTCTTGGTGGTTGAAGTGATTTCCCCGGCGCCCCCTAGGACTTGACCGGCCCCCCGGACGTTGTTGTGGGCTGCCTTGGTAATGGCCTCAAAGGTATCCGAGACCTGCCGGGTGCCCTGGGCCGCGCGCTGAACGTTGCGGGCGATTTCCTGGGTAGCGCTGCCTTGTTCCTCGACCGCACCGGCGATCCCCGACGAAATGTCGCACACCCGCTCGATCACCGTCCCGATGGCACGGATGGCCTCGACGGTATGCCGAGTCTCTTCCTGGACCGCCGAGATCTGGCCGGAGATTTCGTCGGTGGCCTTGGCGGTTTGATTGGCAAGGTGCTTCACCTCCCCCGCCACCACGGCAAAGCCCTTGCCCGTCTCGCCGGCCCGGGCGGCCTCAATGGTGGCATTAAGGGCCAGGAGATTGGTCTGACTCGCGATATCGTTGATGAGCTGTACCACCTCGCCGATCTTGTCAGCGGCGGTGGCCAGCCGCTCGACCATGGCATTGATGCGCGAGGTTTCGGCGGCGGCCTGGGACGACACCGCCGCCGCCTCGCCGACTTGGCGGCTGATCTCAAAAATCGAGCTGGAGAGTTCCTCGGCGGTGGCGGCGATGGCCTCGACGTTGCCCGTCACCTGCTGGGCGGCGGCCGCAACCTCGGCCGCCTTCTGAGCCGAGGTTTCCGCTTCGGCCAAGACGGTACGCGCCACCCCTTCCAGGGTTCCCGCCTGAGACAAAACCCGGTCGGTCAGCCCCACGGCGCTGCCTTGGATCTGGTCCGCAACCCGGTTCAGAGCGGCCTGTCGCTCTTCCAGGGATTTGTTGTTGAGAAACTCAAAGTAGGTATGAACAATAATGGCGATCTCTATAAAAAARAGAATCAMAAAAAAACTTCGATCGCCCGATCTTTTGATCCCTCAAAAAGGCTAGCCTCCTTAAGAAGAGACTTCATTGCCTCGGCGGCATAGGCAGGATAAGCCGATGACATATATGAAAATATATCATACTTACTAATAATGGCCTCGATCAGCACCTTTTCTTCAGCAATGAGTGCCTGATCAATTTGGCCGGCGCAGAGCTTTCTTAACTTGTTTCTTTCTTTTTCTACGATAGAGAACGGCAACACCCCAATCGATGGATCAAGAGTGGCGTAACCTTTATTAATTATTTTTTCAAAATGTTTGTTGATCCGATCGAAATTACGTCGGCCTATGTCGATTTTTTCCTGGGGCCACTTTTTAATCAGGTGGTCAAGGGAGGCCATCGGATATTCTCCTCAAGAGAGAGCACACCTCATCCCTAGACGAAGACTATAATATTCTCGCGGTCAGGAAAAGTCCCCCAACCACTCCCGCAGAGTGGTCGGAAGACAGAGGGCGTGCCATCTGGCGGAAGAAAAAAATAACGGAGACTGGGTCGGCATAGCCTCCCCCAAACCCCTCGTTCACGTTGGTCCTGCGCACGAGGCAATGCCCCAGAAATAGGGGGGACTGGGCAGGCGGCGCCGCCCCAGTCTTTATTGTTTTTTTCTTTCCCCACCCCACTTTTCGCGGCCTGCGTAAGCGACTCCATCCCGTCACAACTCGATCGTTTCGCTACCGACATTGGCGCCTGCGTTTGCAGGCCACTCGTTACCACCGAAGAACAAAGGGACGACGGCCCCCTTCAGGCCTCAGGCCTCCGCTTCAGTGGGGGGCAGACGGCGATACAGGGTCGGGTCCGCCAGGGCACGCACCGAGATCGTGCGATAACCTCCCGCCCGATCTCCCTGGCGGATCAGCCGGGCGTGCGGTGGCATGTTCGTGACCTCGATCACGCGGTCAACCACCCAGACACTTTTGGTTTCACCATCGGTCTTGGCGAAGCGGTCCCGGGGTTTAATGTCCCGAAACCAGGAGAAAGGTTTGTTCAGGCCAAACATCCACACGACTTTGCCCCCGTTCGCAAGAGCGCCCCTCGTCTTCCTGCCGCTCGCGTGGGCTGGGTCCGAAAGGCTCTTCTTCTTTTGGCGATCATCCCGCGAATTTGCGAAAGTTTCAAGGCTACGGCCGGTCGTTGCCAAGGCGTTTTATTTTGGCACTGCGGCACGAAGCGAGATAAACTCCGCGATACCCCGTTGTCGCCCCGGGGCGGGCGCGATACCCTAAAGCGCTTCCAACTGGCGGCGGCGGGCAAACCTGTGGGGGACGAGGGCCTGGGGCATGATTGAACCAAAGTATCGGCTGGTGACCCGATCAGACTTTGACGGACTCGTGGCAGCCATCTTGCTCCGCGAGCTAGAGTTGATAGACACCATCACCTTCGCTCACCCCAAGGACATGCAAGACGGCAAGGTGGCCATCAGCGCGCAGGATATCACGACCAATCTGCCCTACGTGGATGGCGTGCACCTCTGCTTTGATCATCACCTGTCGGAAACCGTGCGGGTGGGGCCACGTGATAATCACATTATTGATGCCGCCGCCCCCTCGGCCGCTCGGGTGGTCTACAACTACTATGGGGGAAAGCAGCGGTTTTCCGATATCTCGGATGAGCTGATGGAAGCCGTCGATAAGGCCGATTCAGCGGACTACACCGAGGAAGATATCCTGGCGCCCGATCGTTGGACCCTCCTCAACTTTATCATGGATCCGAGAACCGGACTTGGCCGCTTCAAAGATTTCACAATTTCCAATTATCAACTGATGATGGATCTGGTGATTTATTGTCGCCACCACCCCATTGAGGAGATCCTGACGCTGCCCGATGTGGTGGAGCGCGTCCACTTGTACTTTGAACACCGCGAAAAGGCCGAGCGGCAGATCGTGCGTAACGCCGTGTTGCACGACAAAACCGTCGTCTTGGATCTCCGGGGCGAGGACCCGATCTTCGCCACCAACCGATTTTTGATTTATGCCCTGTTCCCTCAAGCCAGCATGTCCATTCACGTGCTGGATGGGCGCGACAAGAAGAACACCGTGCTCGCCCTCGGCAAGTCCATCCTTGATCGCAGCGCCCGGGCCAATGTCGGGGCGCTCACCCTGCGCTACGGCGGCGGGGGACACGAAGCGGCGGGAACTTGTCAGGTGGACACGCACCAAGCCGATCGGGTCTTGGCCGAACTTCTCGAGCAGATCCGGCGCGACGGTTAAGCAGTTTTTTGCAAAGGAGCCCCCCATGGCCGCGTCCCTGGATCCCCGTACCGCCGTGGCCGTGGCCCGGGCCGGGTTGGAGCGTTCGCGTCGCCCTTCGACCCCCAAGCCCGGCGATCAGCACTGCCAGCGCTGCGGTGCCACCTTTGCTTGGGAGCGCGCCAACGGGAGCGAAGGCTGGGTCATGCGCTTGGTCAAATCGTCCGACAAGTGCGACTGTGGCTATGGCCGTCGCGGCGGTCCCGGGGGGTGAGCGCAAAAGAGCCTGGGGAAGAGGCGGCCTCCCCAGGCCCTCTCGCTGAGACCCCGGTGTGAGGTACGCTCAGGCCTCGGGGCGGCGCCGGCGAGAGGTCGCCGGGACGGTGCGCGACACCAAAGGGGACGGCGCTTCCGGTTCCGGCGACTCCATCAAGTCCGTCAGGTCCATCGGTTCGGCGGATTCATCCCCCTCGGCACAGGGCGTCAGGTCGAGGGGATCTGGCGCGAATAAGGTGCGAACCTTGTTGTCGAGCGCCTGCTCGTGGTGGCGCTCCAAGGCAAGCAAGGTGCTTTCCAAGGCCTCGGCCACCTCGCCACCATCACGCATCAAAGACGCGAAGCGGCGCACGATGTCGTGCTTTTCCGGGGGCAGACGCATCAGCATCTCGGTTGGCATGCTTGGTTCGGGGGACCCCGGAGGCGGCGTGGTCGTTCCGTTGAGATAGGGGACGTAGGCCATGTCCTCGCCCATGATATGCCCCATGATCCAGGTCACCAAAAAATGGCGGACCTTTCCCAGATCAATGGCATCAGGACTGCGCCGATACTGTCGGGCCAAAGCCCCAATCAAAGCCCGGAAATCGGCGTGGGCGCGACGGTGACGGTCAAACTCGGGAAAGTGAGCACTGATCATGAAGCGCTCTTCGCGCTCGAAGTGCTCGGCGGCATAGACCTCAAGGGCATGGAGCGTGGCCGCAACCTCGGCGAGGGACGATCTCCGGCGCTCGTGCTCGGCGATGGCCTCCATGAGATCGAACAGGCTGCTGTGGTCCTTGTCGATGGCCTTGATGCCAGTGGCAAACCGCTGCGACCATGCCATGCTTGTCATGGCGTCCTCCGTGGGTTGGCGCGAGGCCTTATTTTCTTCTTTATCGCCGATTCATCATGGGATCGACAAGACTCCACGCTCCATTGAGCAGCACAAAAGCACCGACGACGGTGACCAATAATCCCGTCAAAATAAAAATTAATTTTATGCTTTTCATCAGTTCGCGGCGCCGGCGCCGCTTGGTCTCGGCGATCAGTCGTTCCCGCTGAACCCGAAGCTTGGCCTGTTGCGCCCGCCGCTTGGCCAGTTGCGCCTGGGTCAGTCGCGTCGCCATGGCTCTTCTGGCCCTCCTTGTGCGTCGGCGGATCTTCCGGCCGGTCCGTGGCTCCCTGGGGTCGGGAGGGGTCTATTTCCCGTGGTGTCCCTGGCGTATAACACGATTTTGTCAGACGGGCGACCCGCGATCATGAGGAACGGGTCCTCCTGGACGAAGGCAAAAAGGGAGGCACGTTTCCAGCCCCCTCCGTCCTGGGGCCGTGTCCCGTCCGAGGGAGGGGCCTGGGATGGTGATTGCGTCCTCCCCCCCGGATCTGGTAGCGATGAAGGGGACAGGATGGGCGAAACGCCGCTGCCGCCTCCCCCCGAACGCCCGGCCACGCAGCCGCAGCGTCGTGTGCCCGCTTTTTAGCGACAGGCAAGGGACACCGGGCAGCAGAGGGTCGAGGTGGACCCGGACAAGGCTTCCGGAAATCGGCCCTCATTTGGCGTCTTTTCTTCCTGGATGGACAGGGCAGCCCGCCGCCTTGTCTCACTCAAGCGTGATCCGGATCCATGAGAACCGCAGAACCCCAAACGATCGACGACCTGGAACATTGGGCCAGGGAGCGTGGGATCACCGAGGTTGAATGCCTGGTCCCCGATACGTCGGGTATCCCCCGGGGCAAGATCCTGCCGGCGCAGAAATTCCTGTCGGGCTTGCGCGATCGCGGCCTGCGCCTGCCCGAGTCGGTGTTCACCCAGACTGTCACCGGGGATTACCCCGAGGATGACCCGATCGACATTGCCGATTCCGATATTTATTTGCGGCCCGATCCCAAGACCATCCGCCGTGGTGCCTTGGTACGAGGAGCCGACCGCCCAGGTCATTAACGACTGCGTTTATCGCGATGGCTCCATGGTGGGCTGCGCCCCGCGCCAAGTGTTGCGCTCGGTGTTGAAGCTCTACGAGGAAAAGGGCTGGCGGCCCGTGGTCGCGCCCGAACTGGAATTCTACCTCGTGCGCATCAATGCCGACCCTGACTACCCCCTGGAACCGCCCATCGGTCGCTCGGGCCGGGCCGAGACCGGACGCCAAGCCTACGGGATCGACGCCGTCAACGAGTTCGATCCGTTGTTCGAGGACATCTACGACTACGCCGAAGCGCAGGAGTTGGATGTTGATACCCTCCATCACGAGTCGGGCACCGCCCAGATGGAGATCAACTTCAACCATGGCGACGCGTTGGAACTGGCCGATCAGGTCTTTTTGTTCAAGCGCACGGTGCGCCAAGCGGCCCTTCGGCACAACCTGTATGCCACCTTCATGGCGAAGCCCCTGCGGGGTCAGCCGGGCAGCGCCATGCACCTCCACCAAAGTGTCGAGGACTTGGTGACCGGGCGCAACGTCTTCACCACCCCGGGCGGCACCGACGCCGACCTGTTTCGCTGGCACATCGGCGGGCTGCAAAAATACCTGCCCCAGTGCCTACTGATGCTGGCCCCCAACGTCAACAGCTACCGGCGGTTCCTGCCCGACCAGAGTGCGCCGATCAACATGCACTGGGGCCTCGACAACCGAACCGTCTCCTTGCGCGTGCCCTATGCCTCGCCTTCGGCCCGACGGGTAGAAAATCGGCTGTCGGGGGCGGATGCCAATCCTTACTTGGCGATCGCCGCCTCGCTGGCCTGCGGCTACCTGGGCATGATCGAGGAGGTGGAGCCCTCGGCCCCCATCACCGGCAGCGCCTACACCCGGGCCCACAACCTGCCGCGCCACCTCCCCGACGCCATTGAGCGCTTTGGCCGGGCGCGTCAGTTGCACGAACTGCTGGGACAGGATTTTGTCCGCGTCCTCATCTCGGTCAAGTGGGCCGAGTGGGATGCCTACCAGCACGTTATTTCCAGTTGGGAACGGGAATATCTCCTTCTCAACGTTTAGACACAGCGGATCCGTTTGATGGACAGCTCGATGAAGGGGCGCTTGTCGCTCGGCTTTTCCTGCGTGGGTCACGCGTTCAGCCACGTTTTTGAACCCGTGTTCTTCGTGGTGGCCCTGACCTTGCCGGCGGCGTTCGGCATTTCCTATGAGGCGGCCCTGGGCCTGATCGTCGTGGGCAAGATCTTGTATGGTCTGGCCTCGCCGATCTCCGGCTGGCTGGGCGACCGCTGGAGCGCCATGGGCATGATGACCCTGTTCTTCCTGGGGGTGGGGGGCAGCGCCATCTGGGCCGGCCTCGCCTCGGGCCCCGCGGAGATGGCCATCGCGCTCACCTTCATGGGGCTGTTTGGCAGCATTTACCATCCCGTGGGCCTTGCCCTTTTGGTCCGAACCGCCGTCAACCGGGGCAAGGCCTTGGGGATCAACGGGGCGTTTGGTGGGTTCGGCCCGGCCGTGGCCGGCATCGGAGCCGGTGCCCTCATCGACTTCACCGGCTGGCGCTCGGCCCTGATCGTTCCTGGGATCTTGTGTGTGGTGTGCGGGTTGGCCTTCTGGCTGGCCCAGGCCCGCGGCTGGGTCAGCGCCGGGGCCGAGAACACCAAGCCCGAGCCCGTCCCCGATCGCCGCGCCATGGTGCGGGTCAATCTGGTGCTGGCCGGGGTCATGTTGCTCGGTGGGATTATCGCCCAGGCCACCCAGGCCGCCATGCCAAAATTGTTTGAAGACCGGATGGGCGATCTGCTGGGGGGCGGCGCGCTGGGCGTTGGCGGCGCGGTGATGGCCGTTTATGGCTTGGCCGGATGCTTCCAGATTTTTGCCGGTCACCTCGCCGACCGCTTTCCCCTCAAGAATGTGTATATCGGCATGTATCTGGTCCAGGGACCGGCCCTGGCGGCGGTGGCCCTGCTGGCCGGCCTGCCGCTCGGCGCCGCCATGGCCATCGCCCTGTGCGCCAGCATCGGCGCCTTGCCGGCGGAAAACGGCTTGCTGGCCCGCTACACCCCGGCCCGCTGGCGTTCGACCGCCTTTGGCTTCAAGTACGTGCTGAGTTTTGGCATTAGTGGTCTGGGGGTGCCCCTGGTGTCGGTGATGCGCGGCGCCACCGGTGACTTTACCGCCTTGTTCCTGCTGCTGGGCGGCCTGACCCTCGTGGTCATCGCCCTGCTGGCCTCCCTGCCCTCGGAACGGCCCATTGTGGCCGAATCCCAGGCAGCCCCGGCCGAATAACATGGCGCTCTGCCTCCACCGGACGGAGCGCGCCCCTGCGATCACCCTGGTGCCGCTGGAAGAAGCCGAGGTTTCAGCCCGCCTCGCCGGCCCGGACGATCCGCTAGTGCCGGCTGTCGTCCTCCACGCCGCCCACCAACGGGCCCTGGCCGGCGTGGCTTGGTATTGGTGCGCTCCTTGCTTGTTCATCGCTCTCGATGACGGAAGCGTGCTGGGCTGCGCCTCCTTTTTGGACGCCGATGCCCCCGAGAACCACTCGGTGGAACTGGGCTACGGCATCTTGCCGGCGTTTCAAGGGCGGGGCGTCGCCACCCAAGGCGTGGCCCTAATGCTGGCGCGGGCGCGCTTGGCCTGTCCTCAGGTAATCGTGACCGCCCGCACCGCTGTGAGCAATCACGCCTCGGCCCGCGTGCTGGAGAAGAACGGCTTTCGTCCCTGGGGCCGAGCCCATGACCCCGACGACGGCGATCTGATCGTCTGGCGGACGGGATAAGGAAACGAGGGGTCTGGGGAGGCCGCGCCTCCCCGGCCTTCCTTTTTACTCCCCTACAGAACCTGCCTCAAACTTGCCGTATTTCCTTGACCGCTCCCAGACCTTGGGTTTTGGTGTGCGCTCTTTATCCGACGTGGCGAAAAGCCCGTTTGGTGCGTGCATCCCCCAGCCGGAGCGGTCTCGATGTCGAAGGTGAAGTTTTTTTCCGGGGAAAACGTCCCTCTGGAAATGCATAAGGTTCGGATTGTCCAAAAGCTGACCCTGCCGCCCATCGAGCGGCGTCTTGCGGCAATCCAGGAGGCGGGCAACAACACATTCTTGTTGAAGAACCGCGACATTTACCTGGATATGCTGACCGACAGCGGCGTCAACGCCATGAGCGACAAGCAACTTGGCGCCATGATGGAAGCGGATGACAGCTACGCCGGCTCCGAGACCTTTTCCAAGCTCCAAGACAAGATCCGCGATATCTTCGGCATGGAGTATTTTCTGCCCGTGCACCAGGGCCGCGCCGCCGAGAACATCGTTTCCAAGGTGTTTGTCCGCCCCGGAACCGTGGTGCCGATGAACTATCACTTCACCACCTCCAAGGCGCACATTGTGCTCAATGGCGGGACGGTCGAAGAGATCCTGATCGACGAGGGGCTGGCGGTGACCAGCACCCATCCCTTCAAGGGCAACATCGATCTCGACAAACTCCAGGCCCTGATCAACACCCATGGGGCCGACACCATCGCCTATGTCCGCCTGGAAACCGGCACCAACCTGATTGGCGGACAGCCCCACTCGTTGCAGAACCTGCGCGAGGTCAGCACCCTGTGCCGGGCCCACGGCATCTTGGTGGTCTTTGACGCCTCGCTGCTGGCCGACAACCTCTACTTCATCAAGACGCGCGAAGCCGCCTGCAAGGACATGTCGCTGCGCGAGATCACCCGCGAGATCTCCGGGCTGGTGGACGTGATTTACTTCTCGGCGCGCAAGCTGGGCTGTGCCCGGGGCGGCGGCATCATCACCAACAGCGAGGACGCCTACCTCAAGATGCGCGAGTTGGTGACGCTGTATGAGGGCTTCTTGACCTACGGCGGCATGTCCATTCGCGAGATCGAGGCCCTGACCGTGGGCCTTGAGGAGACCATGGACGAGGACATGGTGTCCCAGGGACCGCAGTTTATTGGGTATATGGTCGAGGAACTGAGCCGTAAGGGCGTGCCGGTGATTACCCCGGCCGGGGGCTTGGGGTGTCACCTCGACGCCATGCGCTTCCTCGACCATCTGCCCCAGACCGAGTATCCGGCCGGAGCCCTGGCCTCGGCGTTGTATTTGGTCAGTGGGGTGCGCGGCATGGAGCGAGGCTCGGTCTCCGAGCAGCGCGACGCTGAGGGCAACGAGACTTACTCTAACATGGAGCTGTTGCGCCTTGCCGTACCGCGCCGGGTGTTCACTTTGTCCCAGCTCAAGTACGCGGTCGATCGCATTAGCTGGCTTTATGAAAATCGGGCGCTGGTCGGGGGATTGCGCTTTATTGAGGAGCCCAAGATTCTGCGCTTCTTCTTTGGCAAGCTTGCGCCGACCACCGATTGGCAAAGCGCGCTGGTCGCCAAGTTCCGGGCGGACTTTGGCGATAGCCTTTAGAAGAGAAGAGAAGGCTGGGGAGGCTCGCCTCCCCAGACCCCTCTTTTCCTTAGTCCCGTGGCTCGCGCCGCAACAAGTCGAGTTGCTCGGCTCCCGGCTGTCCGGTCAGGGTCCCCTCGTCCTCCACATCCTCCAAGGCGTCGTCGCCATCGCGGGCCCGGGCGCCATAGGCCGCCAACGCGGGGCGGGCATCCAGCAGGCCGGCGGCTTTTAGTTCCTCTACCCCCGGCAGATCCTCCAAGTCGGCGAGGCCGAACTGGTCGAGAAAGCCTTCGGTGGTGCCCCAGGTCAGCGGTCGCCCCGCCGTCTGACGTCGGCCCCGGGGACGGATCCAGCCGGCTTCCAGGAGTTGGTCGAGGGTTCCCTTGGACAAGGCAACCCCTCGGATTTCCTCGATCTCGGCTCGGGTTACCGGTTGATGGTAGGCAATGACCGCCAGGGTTTCGAGGGCGGCGCGCGACAGCCGGCGAGGCTCGGGCGTCACCAACCGCAAATGGGGTGCCAGATCGGGGGCGGTGCGAAAGGCCCAGCGCCCGCCGAGGCCAACCAGGATCACGCCGCCTCCCGCATGGCGGGCCTGGATCTCGGTCAACAACCCGCCAACATCGGCGCCCGGCGGAAGGCGGGTCGCGAGATCGGCCACGGTGAGCGGCTGGGGGGAGGCAAACAGCAAGGCCTCGACCAGCCGGCGCTGGAAGGTCTCGTCCGTGGCCTCGGGAGGCGGCAGGGGGGGAACGTCAGTCATGCAGGGCCATCGGGCGTTTACGCACGAACAGCGGCGCGTCGGGCCCGCCGTCCTGGCGCAGGTCAAGAAGGCCCTGGCGTGTCAACTCCAGGGCGGCGACAAAGGTCGCGGCGACGGCCGAGCGCCGCACCAGGGCCACGGCCGACGGCTCGGGCAAAAACGCGGCGAGCGCCGTCCAGTCTCCCGCCGGCCCCAGCATGGCCTCAATGCGCTTGAGGGCATCATCGACGCTGTAGAGGTCGAAGGGCTCAACGGTCAACACGCGCGGCCGGTCGGCGGCGCGGCGCACGGCGCCATAGGCCCTCAACAGATCGTGCAAGCGCCCCTGATAGACCGGCTGGCGAATCATGGCGAGCCCTTCGGGAGCGCCGCGCGCAAACAGATCGTGGCCCAGGCGGGGCCGCGCCATCAAGGCCTGCCCGGCGTGTTGCATGGCTTCCAGCCGGCGCAACTGGAACTGCAAGGCGGACGCCATGGCCTCGCCCGAGGGCTCCTCGGCACTTTCCTTGGGCAGCGGCAGCAACAAGCGCGACTTGAGATAGGCGAGCCACGCCGCCATCACCAAATAATCGGCCGCCAAGTCCAGACGCAGCCGACGGGCTGCGGCAACAAAGGCCAGATACTGTTCGGCCAGTTGCAAAATGGACAAACGGGTCAGATCCACCTTCTGGTCGCGGGCCAGGGTCAGGAGGACATCAATCGGTCCTTCAAACCCTTGCAGGTTGAGGACCAGATCGATGAGCCGGTCCTCTTCCTCCCCTTGATCAGCCTCAAGGGGCAAGGGGATTTCCGGCGGTGACATAAACCGCCCCCATCAGGGCCCGAACCAGGGGCGTGACGATCCAGCCAAACGGATCGAAGTCCACCCCAAGGACCTGAAAGCCCATGGGCAGCAAAAACAACAGGCCAAACAGCAAGGCCATGCCGGCTTGCTCCAGGCGCATGAAGGCCCGCGCGGCCTTGAGCGGCAGCACTCCCGCCAGCAGCCGGGCACCGTCGAGGGGCGGCACGGGCAGCATGTTGAACACGGCCAGCACGCAGTTGATGAGCACCGACTTTTGCAACAGCGTCCCTAGCCAGCGCAGGGCTTCGTCGGGCAGAGCGAAGACCCCGTGCAGCAACACCGCCGACACCACGGCCAGAAAGACATTCATGGACGGGCCGGCCAGGGCGATCAGGGCCATGTCGCGCTGGGGATGGCGCAGGTTGCGCGTATCCACCGGCACCGGCTTGGCCCAACCAAACAGGAAGGGCGCGTTCAAGAGGAACAGGAGCGCCGGCAACCCCAGGGTGCCCATGGGATCGACGTGGCGCAACGGGTTAAGGGACAAGCGCCCCAGCAAGCGCGCCGTCGGGTCGCCTCGCCAGTTGGCCACGTAGCCATGGGCCGCCTCGTGCAAGGTGATCGCCAGCACAAGGCCGGGCAGCCAGGTCAGGACCTCAAAGATCACGTCACCCATTGAGCAGCTCCCCCAGGCGCGCCAGACCGCCGGCGGCATCGTAGCCGGGATCGGGCAGGCGGCGCTGTTGGCGGGCGGTGTCCCAGCGTCGCTGGGCGGCGGAGTCAAGGGGACGGGCGCCGCGCGCCGCCTGCTCCATTTCGGAGGCATCGCCGTTGCAATGCAACACCAAGTCGCACCCTGCCGCCAGAGAGCGCCGCGAGCGCTCCTCCATGGACCCAGCCAGGGCCTTCATCGACAAGTCATCGGTCATCAGAAGGCCGTCGAAGGCACAGGCGCCGCGAATCACCCGCTCGATGACCGTGGGCGACAAGGTGGCCGGGGCATCGGCATCAAGTGCCGTATACAAAATATGAGCGGTCATGGCGAACGGCGCCTGGGCCAGGGCCCGGAACGGCACCAGATCGTGGGCCACCAGATCATCAAACGCGGTATCGATGACTGGCAGGGCTTCATGGCTGTCGGCCTGGGCCCGACCGTGGCCGGGGATGTGCTTGACCACGGGATAGACGCCTCCCGCTTCCAACCCGTCGATCACCGCCGCCCCCAAGGTGGTCACCTCGTCGGGATCCTCGGAGAAGGCGCGGTCGCCCACGATGTCGTGGGCCCCGGGATGGCGGACATCAAGAACCGGCAGGCAATCGGTATCGATGCCCAGAGCCAACAGGTCGTGGGCAATCAAGCGGGCATTGAGCCATGCCGCCTCGCGGCCCAGGGCCGGGTCGCGGGCATACAGCTGCCCGAACACCTCGGCGGGCGGCGGGGCGCGCCACAGGGGGGGCTTCAGGCGATGGACGCGGCCCCCCTCCTGGTCGATGAGCACGGGCGCGTCGGGGCGACCGACCAAGGCCCGCAGGGACTCGGTGAGGGCGCGCACCTGATCGGGATCGCGGACGTTGCGCCGGAACAGGATAAAACCGAACGGATTGATTTCGCGCAAAAACGCGGCTTCCCAGGGGGTCGGGGTCAGGCCCGACACCCCGAGAATGAGGGCCAAGGGTTCAGCGGACAATGAGGCACCCCTGTCCCCGGGCCGCGAGGGCGTCACACAAGGTCTTGGCGTCGGCGCGCGAGGCTACCCCTTTGGCTCGAAGGCGATAGAACACCCCCTTGTCGCCGAGGTCGGCACGCACCACCTCGTGCTGCAAGCCTCCCACGAGATCGCGATGTTGCGCCATCAGCTTCTGCCAAACCGCCTCGGCTTCCTCGGCGGTGCGCAGGGCCACGAACTGGACCACGGCCGGACCGCCCGCCGCAGACGCCGCGGGGGCAGGGCCCGGCTTGGCCGCAACCTGCTCGGTGGTCTTGGCCGGCGCGGCCTGGGTCGCGGGGGGCTGAACCGGGGCCGGCTGGGCCTTGGCGGGAGCGGTCAAAACCTGTGGCGCCGGCTTGGCCGGGGTCGGCTGGGCCGCGGCTTGGACTGGAGCCGCCGGGGCCGGGAGTGGAGTCGGGGCCGGCTGGACTTTGGCGGTTGGCGGAGCGCTCACGGGGGCGGGAGCCGCAACCGCTGCGGCCGGAGCCGCAACGGAAGCGGGCGAAGGAACACTGGTCACCGGGGCCATGGGCTGCGGACGGCTGGTCAGGGCGGGAGCCAGCGCGGGCCGGGGGCSGAGACCATCGGCGGGCAGAGCCAAAGGCGCTGTCTCGTCGTCGTCAACGGCCGGAGCCGGTGGGGGCGGTGTCACCCCGGCCGCGGACAAAGCCGGAGCGGGAGCCGGGGACGGCAAGCGCGGCTGCTCGGGCTCGGGCAGCAGGGTTTCGGCCGGCAAGCTAGAGGGATCATCCTCGCTGAGGCGACCGTAGACGTGCTTATCCTTGTTCTCGACCTGGAGACCGCCCGGCTCTTCGGGGCGTTCCTTGATGGTCTGGGTCTCGGCCGTAACCAAGGGCACGAGGCTTTCGTCGTCAGCCACCTGGGCAGTCCCACCGCCCAGCAGATACCAAGCGGCCAGTCCGGCCACGAGAAGGCCACCGCCGATCCCGGCCACAATGGCGATGAGTCCGGCCTTGCTTGACGGCGCGGGATCGTCGTCGTCCAGATAGATTTCGTCGGTGTCGCGCAGTTCCTCGGGGAGAAGTTTAAGGAGCTGCTGCTCGTCCAGATCGACCTTGTCGTCGTCGTCGCTGGAGCGGCGGATCACCATCAGCGCATCTCCTCTTTGGGGTGGACTCCGAAGATTTCCAGACCGGAGGCGATCACCGTTGCCACGGCCTGCACCAAGGCGAGGCGGGCCAGGGATGTGGCTTCGTCGTCGGGCAACAGGAAGCGCAACTCCGCGTGTTCGTTACCACGGTTCCAAAGACCATGGAAGGCTGCGGCCAGATCCGCCAGATAAAACGCAACACGATGAGGCTCGTGGGCCTCGGCGGCACTTTCCACCAGCCGTGGCCAGCCTGCGAGCAAACGGATCAGGGCCAACTCCTCGGGAGCGCCCAGTCTGGCAACATCGCAGGTGGCGGCGAGCGTTGCCGGTGAAAGATCGCGTCCGGCGAAGGCCTCGGTGGCATGACGGCGCACCGAGCAGGCCCGGGCATGGGCATACTGAACGTAAAAGACCGGGTTCTCGCGGGTGGTCTCGGTCACGCGGGCATAATCGAAGTCCAAGGTGGCATCGTTACGCCGGGTCAACATGATAAAACGGACCACGTCCTTGCCCACCGCCTCGACCACCTCGCGCAAGGTGATGAAAGTACCGGCACGCTTGGACATTTTCACGGGCTCGCCGTTGTCGAGCAGCTTGACCAACTGGATGAGCTTGACGTCGAGACTGCCCTTGTCGTCGGACACCGCCTTGACGGCGGCGGACAAACGCTTGACATACCCACCGTGATCGGCACCCAACACGTTGATCAAATTGAAAAAACCGCGCTCGACCTTGTCGGCGTGATAGGCGATGTCACTGGCGAAATAGGTCCAACTGCCATCAGACTTGCGCAAAGGCCGGTCCACCTCGTCGCCGTAGCGGGTGGCGCGGAACAAGGTCTGGGGCCGGGGCTCCCAGTCCTCGGGCACCTTGCCCTTGGGCGGCTCCAGCACGCCGACATAGACCAGATCGCGCTCTTCCAGGTCCCCCAGCAGGCGCTCGACCCGTCCCGCCCGCACCAGGGCGCGCTCGGACGTGAAAACATCGTGGTGGACGCCGAGCAAGGCCAGATCCTCGCGGATCAGCTCCATCATGCGGTCGATGGCAAAATCACGCAGCGGAGCAAGCCACGCGGACTCGGGTTGGTCGAGCCAGCGGTCGCCCTCGGCCGCCGCCAGGGCCTCGGCCGCCGGAATGAGGTAGTCGCCGCCATACTCGATGGCCCGCTCGGCCAGCAGGGCCTGGAACCCCTCCTCGCTCAACGCACCCCGGGCCACCCGGTAGCGCGCGTGCAGGGCCCGGGCCAGGGCATCGACCTGGGCGCCGGCGTCGTTGACATAATACTCGCGGGTGACCGCGTACCCGGCCTTGGTCAGCAAGGCGGCCAGGGCATCGCCGAACACGGCACCGCGCCCGTGGCCGACGTGCATGGGACCCGTCGGGTTGGCCGAGACGAATTCCACGTTGACCCGCTCGCCAGCGCCCATTGATGACGCGCCATAGGCCGTCCCCAGGCGCAAGATGGCGCCCACGCTGGCCTGCCACAACGCTGGCTGCAATCTAAGGTTAATAAACCCGGGGCCGGCGACGCTCACCTCCGAAATCCCCGGCGCCTGGGCCAGGGACCGGACCAAGGCCTCGGCCAGGGCGCGGGGAGCAAGACCGGCGGGCTTGGCGAGGACCAGGGCGGCATTGGTGGCCATGTCCCCGTGCTCCGGGTCGCGCGGCGGCTCCACGGTCACGCGCGAGGCGTCGAGGTCGGCCGGCAGAGTCCCGGCGGCCTGAAGAGCCGCCACGGCCCCAAGGACAATCTCTTTGACGTCGTTAAAGATGTTCATGGTCTCACCAAGGGGTCAAACACTCAAGGCATGCTCGTCGAGCGCGAACAGGTCGGTCATGCCGGCGATAGCGTCACACACCTCATGCCCCGTCTGCTGGCACCCCTCTTCGGGCGCCCCCTCAAGTCTTCGACCAGTCGGGTAAAAAGATCCTTGACGACCCGCAAGACTGTGCCGGTCTTTCGGAGAAACAGAGGGTTTTGATTGAGGCTTTAGCGTAAATTCACCTTTAGATCGCAAGACCGCCCGCCCGGCGCGGGTTGAACGGCTCTGGAGTTGCCCCAAAGCCCCCCGACGGCGACCGACGCGGGGGCAAGAGTTTCGTGGATCCCCCACGGGGGCGCAAGACCGTGATCGCATGCCGCGGGGCAATGTCCCCGAGGCCCGGGCCAACGGGTGAGCGGGGCTCCTGGCGGGCGACGGCCAATATAAGGACAGGCTGAGGGAGGCCTTGATCCCTCGGCGTGCCCCTCCCATCTCGCCTTAAGACCAATAGGAGACCCTTTCTAGGAGACCCTTTCCCATGACCCTCGCCGCCCAGACCGCCCCCGCCGGTTCTCTGACCCTTTCCGATGCCGCTGTGGCCCGCCTCAAGGCCTTGCAAGAGGCGAAGCAGGAGCCCGGCCTCCTGCTGCGTGTCAGCGTCAGCAGCGGAGGGTGCCAAGGTTTCTCCTTGAACTTCAGCCTCACCGATGAGCGTTTCGACTCCGACCACGTGATCGACCGTGACGGGGCCCGCGTGGTCGTGGATGCGGACTCCCTGGCCCTGCTCGACGGCGCCGAGATCGACTTCACCGACACCTTGATGAGCCAGTCATTCATAGTGCGCAACCCGCACGCCACCAGCACGTGTGGATGCGGCAGCTCCTTCTCTCTTTAGCGTCTTTCTTTTTCGTATCCTCTGCCTTTTTCGCCCTACGGCCGCCTTGAATCGGCCACAAGACGCGCGCGCCCCCTGTAATGGCTCTGACCAGTATGGTAAGAGAAGGAGCCGCCACTATCCATGCGTCCCATGGCGGCATGKGGGGGGGGGCCCGTCGGATGCTGCGCGTTGCCACGTTCAATGTGAACGGCCTCAAGGCGCGCCTGCCCGCCTTGCTGGCGTGGCTGGCGGCCGAGCGGCCCGATGTTGTTTTGTTGCAGGAAACCAAGTGCCAGGACCTTGACTTCCCCGTGAGTGCCTTCGAGGATGCGGGCTATCAGGTCGCCTTCCATGGCCAAAAGACCTACAACGGCGTCGCCATCGCCTCGCGCCTGCCCCTGGAAGACATCGAGTCCGGCCTGCCCGGCGATGACGAGGATCCCCAGGCCCGCTACCTGGAAGCCCTGGTCGATGGTCGCCTGCGCGTGGCCAGCCTCTACCTCCCCAACGGCAACCCCACCGACGATCCGATCAAGTATCCCTACAAACTGGCCTGGATGACTCGGCTCATCGCCCGGGCCCGGCACCACCTGTCCCAGGCCCCTGACCTCCCCTTGGTGCTGGGCGGCGACTACAACGTGTGCCCGACCGATGACGACGTCTTTGATCCCGTCGGCTGGGCCGAGGACGCCCTGTGCCGCCCCGAAACCCGCGCGCGCTACCGTGCCTTGGTTCACCTGGGCTTCACCGACGCTTTGCGCGTCCGCCACCCCGCGCCCGGCTTGTTCACCTACTGGGACTATCAAGGCGGGGCCTGGACCAAAAACCATGGGCTGCGCATCGACCATCTATTGCTTAACCCAGCAGCCGCCGACCGGTTGCTGGAGGCCGGCGTGGACCTGTCGCCACGCGGCGAACCCAAGGCCAGCGATCATACGCCGGCTTGGATCAGCCTGGACGTGTGAGCCCCCTCCCCGTCTTGACAACGCAAAGGAGAAGACGCATGAACGATCAACCGGCCACCGAAGCCAAGAAGACGCCGGCCCCCAAAGCGAAGGCCAAGGCCGCCCCCGCCGAAGCCGTCGAAGCCCCAGCGACTGAGGCTCCGGCCCCGGCGGCCGACCCCGTCCCGGCGGCCGAACCCGCCCCGGCGCCCGCCCCCGCTCCCGCGCCGGTAGCCGAAGCAGCGCCCTTGGTGGCCACCGACGCCCAGAAGCGCCGCACCATGCTCATCATTTATGCTCTGTTCGCGGCGTCGATGTTCACCTTCGGGATCACGGCGGTGGTCGCCTACGTTCTCTACATTCGCAAGCAGCGCGACGACTTCAAGGGCACGATCTGGGAGAGCCATATCACGTGGCTGGATCGTACCTTCTTATTCTCGGCCGGCGCGGCGGTGTTGGGCGTGGTGTTGTCGTTCGCCGTTGGCGGTCTGATCTTGGTGCTGGCGCTGGCCTACCTGATGTATCGCGTGGTCAAGGGCTTCCTGGCCTACGACGAAAACAAGGCCATCATCGCCCCCAACGCTTATTACTAAGCCCCCGACGTGTTAGCGGCGGGAGAACGCCGCAACACCACCCCCTGATCCCCGTCGCGTCTCTTTGCCTTGCCTTTGTGCCATGGGGTGTGGGAATGGGGTGGGGTCTTTCAAAAGGCAGGACTGGGGGGGCACGGCCTCCCCAGTTCTCTAAGAACGAGCCCCGAAAAGGGGGAGCTCTTTTCGAAGACGTTGAGCGTCAAAACAAAGATCGAGAGCGCCGTCACTGGATCTGATGAAACACACGGTGCCTGAGAGGCACTCCCCCTGATCCAATCCTTGCGAGGATCTCTGTGGGCAGTGCTCTGTATGCTTCGTTTTTTCCCGGACAAGGATGTTCCGATGACCACCGATACCCCTGAAACACCGTCGTCCACCCCGCCGGTCGAGGAAGCCCCCGCCGCCCCGACGCCCAGCGCGTCGAGCGCGACCCAGCGCGGCTATATCATGATCGCGTATGCCCTCTTCGCCGTGGGCATGATGACCGGGCTGGCCATGATGCTGGGGGGGCGAGGCGGGATTTTTCTCGATCTTTTCGCTGCTGCCGGGGCCTTTCTTGTGTATCGCAACCGGGCCGATTTCATTGGCAGCATCTATGAAAGCCACGCCACGTGGCTTGTGCGCACCTTCGTGCTGACTCTGATCGGGTTGGGCGCCGGCTTTGTTGCCTTCTCCTTCACGATCAGCCGTGACTTTGGCGGCCTTGTCCTGTTGGTGGTGGGGCTGTACTATATCTACCGGGTTTTCAAAGGATTCCGAACCTTTGCGCGTGCACGCAAAATCGCCGATCCCCTTGCCTTCGTCTAAAACGACGCCCAAAAAGGAGAGGCTGCACGGCGCCCACCATGATGATGTTTTTTGCTGAGAGGTCTGGGGAGGCTTCGCCTCCCCGGGCCTTCTTGTTTCCATTCTGCCAGAAAGCCGCCGGCTCTGGCCGTTTCTCTTGTCAGTAAGGCCCTTTGACCATGCCCCGGAGCCCCCTTTTTTGCGCTGCCCTGGTCGCTCTTGGCCTCGGCGCCGTGCCCGAGGCCCGGGCCGATCTGCAACAGGTGGGAAGCTGGTTCGTCGTGGACGAACGCCAGCCTGACGGCAGCTTTTCACACTGCCTCCTGCTCAACGTCTATTACCGTGACACCGAGCGGGTCCTGTTGGGACTGTCCCTGGATCCGAGCCGCCACGCCCTCCTGAGCCTCAGCGACCCCGCCTTGACACGCGCTCGCCCCAAGGGAGAGAGGGGCAGCGTGGCGTTCAACGAAGGCTCCCCCCTCACCCTGCGCGCCACGGGGTCGGGATCCTTGCTGCGCCTTGACCTGCCGCCTTGGCCCGACATTGGCCCGCGCCTGCGTCAGGCCCAGACCCTGCGGATCACGGCCCGTGGATCAAGTGCCTTTTTCCGGCTGCACGACATGCCCCAGGCCCTGGCCGCCCTGGAAAGCTGCGCCGCGACAGGAAAACCGCCCCTGTCGTCTCAAACGCCTTTGGGTCCGCGTTAAACGCGGCCGCGTTCATCCCTCAAGGGGATAAAACTCGCGTAAGCGCTCCAAGATAGGGGTTTCGTAGAGCATGAGTGTCTCGAAGCCCCCAATGCCATGCTCTCCGATCACAATTTGGGGAATGGAGCGAGCCTCGGGCAAGCGCTCCTGCATCCGGGAGAAGTCTTCTCCCCGGGTGACGTCGTGCTCATGGAAGGGGATCTGGTGACCTGCAAACCACGCTTTGACGCGACGGCAAAGGACACATCCTTCGCGGGTATATATTTCCACCTTCATGCCAGTTTCTACCACGTCGCCCTTCAGGACTCCCCAGCCCCCGGGCCTTTCCTGCCAAGAGGGGCCGCACTCCCCTCTCTCGGTTTTCACGCCAGCCCCAGAGCGGACCACGCAGGGGCCTGACGGCAAAATGGGCAACACGGGACTGTGGCCCCGAGCCCTCTACGGAGGCATACGTCCTCAGCCTTCCCTCTTTTTTTGTTCCAGAACACCACGGGCCCGCGAACAGAGGCTTGATGGATCAAGGAAGGACTTCAGGAGGATATCGCTCCCTCATTTTAAAGCAAGCGATCGACCACGCCGCCGGGGTCTTTGCGCCCCGAGAACCGGGCATGAACAACGCGGGTATTGGAGTCATAAATGCCTGCCGCATCGCGAGAGGCATAAATCCCCCCCGACAAATAGCGCGCCGCGGGGGCCGTGGTCGGGCGGAGCTGAACCGAAAAAACGATCCGCGAGACATCGTTACTCGCTAAAATGGCCCCCAGGCGGACGGGGGGATACCCCTGGCGGGAGGAGTAATAGGCGCCGTTGTCGTGGCTGGCTGTTTCCTCGCGGTTGGGCAGAAAATTCTTGCTGCCCCACTCATCGTTGCGTAACCCCTGGTCTTTGAGCGAAACTTCTGCCGAGACGGGCGTCTCCGTGATGGGGGAAAACGCTTGCGGCGAGGCGGTCGCACGGATCCCGTCGCCCAACCGCGTATTGGCGGCGGAGGCATAGGTGGTGGTGGAACTTGTCACCTTGGGGGTGACCGCCATAACCCGCCTCCTCGCTTTTAGGTGGTTTCAAATGGAGATTCACGCGGTCATATAACAAACAGCCAGGGCAATTTTCAATATACGCTCGGGTCGGGCGGATTCCCAGCCTCTTGACCTCCCGTCATACGAAAAGATGTCTACAGGCCTGGAATCATCGCGGCCCCTCCCGCCTCTTGCGCCGGGGCGGGGGTTCTGAAAAACCTAAAGCAGATCTCATGGACGGAGGCGGGCATGACCCACACCTTGCGCATTGCCGTTTCTGGCCCCGACCGCACCGGGCTGGTCGCGGCGCTTACGGGCCGCTTGTTTGACCTCGGGGCTGAACTCGCCGACACCAGCTTTGCGACTCTGGGCCAAGCAGCCGAGTTCACCTTGGTTTGCGATCTCCCCGACGCCATCAGCGCCGACGATGTGCGCCAAGACCTCGCCGGTCTGCCGGCGCTGGCCGGCTATTCCTTGTGGGTCGGTCCCTTCGATCTGCCCGAGGAAGCCGGGGTGGGCAGCACCATCACCCACCGCCTCCTGCTCGCCGGCGGCAATCGCCCGGGGTTGGTGGCGCGTCTGGCCGAGGTTTTCGGCGAATTTGGCGCTGGAATCGTCCGGCTTGATTCAAACCGCCTGAGCGACGGCAAAACCCAGCGCTACCTGATCCGCTTCGAGATCAACCTCCCCGACGACCGGGAAATGGCCTGCCTCGCCACGATTAAAAACACGGCCGAAGACCTGGGGCTCACATTCAGCTTCGAGCGCCTCTGATCCCTCCCCCAGGGACCGTGGGGTCTGGGGAGGCCCGCCTCCCCAGCCTTTCTCCTTTTACCTCACCGACAGCGGCCAATTCCCCCGGGAAACAAGACCACCGACAACGAAGCGGTCCGGTTGGTTAAGGGGCCGCGCAAGGGCGCCTCGATCGCCACAGCGTCGGGCGTTTCCGGCAGTTCGCCCGTTTCAAGATGCTCGGTTATCCAGGGACGCAGCCGGGCCCAGTCCCGGTCCAAAGACGGGGTATCCAACACGATCAGGCAGTCGCTCCCCCCCCGGGGTGTCGCCTCCCCAGGCCAGGGAGCGGGTTCCGGCCTCGGGCCAGACCAGCCGGGATCCGGGAAACGCCCCCAAGAGGTTGGCGGCAGCGTCAAGATTTGCGGCAACCAAGGTTCCCCCGGTGAACCCCTCTGCCTGAATCCCCTCGACCCAAGCCGCGACGGGCAGGTCGGTCAAACATCGGTCACAGTGGAGCGGTCGCACGAAGACGGCCACCCCCAAAGTACCAAGGGGCACCAAGGCGCCAAGAATCATCAAGGCGCCGGCCGCGCGATCAAGGGATCGGGGCCCCGGGCGGGCTGCCGCCACCCGCAACGCGGCCCACACGGGCAAGACCAGGGCAACGGGCATCAGATAGTGCTCACGCAACCGCCCTCCCCCGGCAATCAGGGTCACGATCGACACCAGCGCCAGGGCCAGCCCAACATAGACCAGCAGAAGAATCCGCCAATGCGCGCAGGTCTCCTCGTCCTCGCCGCCAGCGCGAGGCAAGCGGCCGGGCCGAACCCCAGGAACCAGCAGCCCCAGCAGGAGCAGCGGCAACGCCACCCCGGCGACAGGATCAAGCCAGCCTGTGCGTAGCAAGTCCCACAAGCGCCCCGCCAAGGACACGGCGTGGGTCTGCACAAGGCCCGGGACATCATCAAGAATGGTCCGCTCCGCCGCCAGAACCCACAGACCATGGGGCAAGACGATAACCCCGGCCACCGCAAGAGTCAGGACCACCCTGAAATCAAGGAGCCGCTCCCGCAAACGGGGATGGGTCATGGCGGCCAGCAACAAAGCCGCCGCAAATATGACAAAGGTATATTTGGCGAGCGTCCCCCCTCCCAAAGCGATCCCGAGGAGCAAGTAAGGCGAGATCCTGCCTTCCTCCGGGGTGTCGAAGCGGGTCAGCACAAAAAGCAAAAAGGCAAAAGCCGCCACCAGCACGAGACTGTGTGTGAGATTGAGAAAGGCGGTGATGCCGAACAACGTGCTGCACAACAAGCCCAGCACAGCCAAGCCTGCCGGCAAGGTGGCGCCCCGGGCCATCGCCCGCGCTGCCAGCCAGACCAGCAAAAAAGTTGCCCCCAGCCCGAGCACACGGATCAGGGCAAAACTGCCCGGCCCCAGACCAAACAGGGCCAAGGCGCCCTGGGCCAGCCAGTTGTGCAAGGGGGGCTGCTGCGGGTCGTAGCCCAACGCCAGGGTTTGGCTCCAGAACACGGACTCCAGCTCGTCGCGGGGCAAGCCGGTGAACACGACGCCGAAAACCAAACCGGTCGCCAGCAGCACAACACCGACCTCCAGGGCGAGGACAACGGGTGTTGCAACCAGCCCTGCGGCCCCTTGAAAGAGCCCTCCCGAGGAGACGAAGCCCCGCGTCACGACGCCACATCCTCCCGCCGACGGGATTTGTGAATCAGCACGAGATTGCGCGCATAGATCACAAGGCCCAGCCCTTGACCGAAAATGAACACCGGATCCTCCTGGTGGATGGCATACACCAGCAACGTCACCCCGCCCAGCACGCTGAAATACCAGAACGCCACAGGCACGACGGACTTGCGGGCTTTCTCGGACTGGAGCCATTGTACCAGAAAACGCAACGAAAAGAAGAACTGCCCCAGGAAGCCGATGGCAGTCCACAGGGAAACGGTGAAGGCGATGAGGCCAAGGTCGATGATCATGGTCGGTCTCGACAGGAGGGCGGGCGGGAGCGTGGGCTGGGGTATAGCATGCGCCGGCTCGGACTCCACCTTTTCTCCCCAGGGCCATCGGGTGAAGAAAAAAGAGACGACGGCTGAGGAGGCGCGGCCACCCCAGACCTCTTCTTTCCTTTGGTCCTGCGCACGGGAACGATGCCCCGTGCCCCTGGTAAGGATCGCGCGTTGACCCGAGGTCGTCAGGGAGCTATGTCAACAGAGTGGTTTGTCCTGATCCCGAGGTCCCCGTCGCCCCATGGAGATCGACTTTGTTTTCGACACGGCTTGCCCGTGGTGCTACATCGGCAAGCGGAGATTGCGACTTGCCCTGGAAGCCCGCAATGGCCTCAAACCCTTGATGCGCTGGCGGCCGTTTTTGCTGAGTCCTGACATGCCGCTGTCGGGTATGGACCGCCGGGCCTATGTGGAACGCAAGTTCGGTGGCCCGCGACGGGCTGCGCGTATTTTGGAGGCGGCCCAGGCCAGCGCCGAACAGGTGGGCCTTGTGCTCAATTTCGATCGCATCACCCGGACCCCCAACACCATCGACAGCCACCGCCTTGTCCGCCTGGGCGAGACCCCCGCCCAACGCGAAGCCCTGCTGGAGCGTGTGTTCGCGGCTTATTTTGTCGAGGGATGCGATATCGGGGACAAGGACGAGTTGGCACGCATCGGCGCCGCCGAAGGCCTGGATCCCGACCGCGTTGCCGCGCATCTCGCCAGCTTCGATGACATTGCCGATATCATCGCCGAGAACGCCCGCGTGCATGCCATCGGCATGAGCGGCGTGCCGGGCTTTATTTTCAACAGCCGCTACGCCATTGCCGGCGCCCAGGAAACCAATATCTTCCTGCGCCTTGTCGATCTCGCCTTGGAAACCCAGGTGCCCGAACCGGTGACCAACCCCTAAAGAAGAAGGTGGGGCCTGAGGAAGCCTCCTCCCCAGCCTTCTCTTTCTCCCCTTACGACCGCCCGGGCCGCTGCCCGATCGACTGCACGTGGCGCACGAGAATCGCCACCGCCGTCTCCGGGTGCCCCTGACGCAACGCGGTCAGAATGGCCCGGTGATCGCGATCCGACGGGGCTTCCCATTCCGAACGCCACCCGGCGAACAAAAAGCGGGCGCTGGCCACGTGCAAATCGTCGATGAGCTGGAGCAAGCGGGGCATGGCGCAGGGCGTCAGCAACACGCGATGAAACACGCGGTTGGCCTCCTCCCAGGCCCGCACCGTCCCCCGCCCGATCGCCGGCCCGGATGGCTTCCTCGGCCTCGTCGAGGATGGCCTGGGTCAGATGGGGGGCGGCGTGACGCAAGGCGAGCGCTTCAAGAGCGGCGCGCATTTCCGCCACCTCGCGGACATCAGCCGGCGAAAAGGTGGCCACCCGCACCCCGCGCCGGGGCTCGCTCACGGCGAGTCCCTGGGCTTCCAACCGACGAAAGGCCTCGCGCACTGGCACATGGCTGGCGCCAAACTCGGCGGCAATGCTGT
Organism: Pararhodospirillum photometricum DSM 122; assembly: GCF_000284415.1. NCBI lineage: Bacteria > Pseudomonadati > Pseudomonadota > Alphaproteobacteria > Rhodospirillales > Rhodospirillaceae > Pararhodospirillum > Pararhodospirillum photometricum. The sequence continues at coordinate 3,608,687 of NC_017059.1, read as the reverse complement.
CCTGGCGCAAGGGGGCCCCGGGAGCCATGCCCCCGGCAATGATCCGCTCGGCCAAGGCCTGAGCGATGCGCAGCGCGATGGGTTCGCGTTTTTCCTCCACGCTATGCTTCCCGCTGTGATTGATCCCGCCGCAGCTTACCTTCCGCGACACCGTTGGGTCCAGGGGCCACAAAGGGGGCTGGACACTCGGGTAAACGAGCCCCCCGGCCGGCGAGGGCAGTCCCCTCCCTTGCTGGGGTATGCCTCACGCGAAGGGCCTGCGTGACCGAGGGGTCTGGGGAGGCCGCGCCTCCCCCGCCTTCTCTTTCCCCCTCGCCTGTTTTCCGCCGTCCTTCCCCCGATGGCCCTGGAACGTTTTGACCTCGCGCTCCTCCCGGGACCGAGGCGCGGCGGGCACGACCGGCTTGCCCTCGCCAACGCGCGGCCCCTTGGCAAAGGCCGGACGCCCAGCAGGAATCAGGTGGCGCTTGGACGGCCCGATGAGATCGGTGCGCCCCATGTGGCGCAGAGCCTCGCGCAGCAAGGGCCAGTTTTCGGGATCGTGCCAGCGCAAGAATGCCTTGTGCAAGCGACGTTGACGCAACCCCTTCGCTGTAACCACCCGCTCCAGAGCGCCACGGGCCACCGGCACCAAAGGATTGCCCTCGGCGTGGTACATGGCGCTGGCCGGAGCCATGGGGGTGGGCAGGAAAGTCTGGACCTGATCGAGCCGGTAATCGTTGCGCTTGAGCCACAGGGCCAGGGCCAGCATGTCCTCGTCGCGGGTGCCGGGATGGGCGGCGATGAAGTAGGGGATTAGGTACTGCTCCTTACCCGCCTCCTTGGAAAACCGCTCAAACAAGGCCTTGAAGCGGTCATAGGCCGCCATCCCTGGCTTGAGCATCAAGCGCAAGGGCCCGGCCTCGGTATGCTCGGGCGCGATCTTGAGATAACCGCCGACATGATGACTGACCAGCTCGCGCACATAGGCGGGGGAGCGCAAGGCCAAGTCGTAGCGCAGACCCGACGAGATCACGATCTTGCGAATGCCCGGCAGGGCGCGGGCCTTGCGATACAAGGCGATCAGCGGGCCGTGGTCGGTTTGAAGGTTGGGGCAGATGTCGGGATGCAGGCACGACCAGCGCCGACAGACCAGTTGCAGCGCGGCATCGCGGCACGACAGCCGCCACATGTTGGCCGACGGCCCCCCTAAGTCGGAGATCACCCCGGTAAACGCCTCGGTCTTGTCGCGAACCTCGGCGATCTCGCGTAAAATGCTGGCCTCGGACCGGCTTTGGATGATCTTGCCCTCGTGGGCGGTGATGGCGCAAAACGAGCAGCCGCCAAAGCAGCCGCGAACAATACTCACCGAATGGCGGATCATCTCCCAGGCGGGAATGCGCTGGCCGCCATAGGAGGGATGTGGGGGCGCGGGCGTAGGGCAGCTCGAACACCCGATCCAACTCGGGGGTACTGAGCGGCAGGGGCGGCGGCGTGATGAGCAGGTCGCGCTCGCCGTACCGCTGCACCAAGGCGCGGGCCGAGCCGGGATTGCTCTCCAGATGCATGAGCCGACTGGCATAGAGATATTGGGTGGGATCGCCGCGCACGGTGTCGAAATCGGGCAGACGCAGGATCCCTTCCTCCCCGGGCCGCGCCTTGAGGCCACGAAGCGGCGGTCCATCAACGCTGGAGGCATCAAAGAGGGTCAGACGCCCGGGAGTGTCCTCCACGGGCTCGGACAGGGCGAGGGCCACACCGCGCAGATCGGTCATGGTGCGCGGCGACTCGCCCCGGGCCAGCCGGTGGGTCATCTCGACCAGAGCGCGCTCGGCGTTGCCGTACAGCAAGATGTCGGCCTTGCTGTCGAGCAGCACCGAGCGGCGCACGGTGTCGGACCAATAGTCATAGTGGGCAAAACGACGCAGCGAGGCCTCGATGCCGCCCAGAATGATGGGCACGTCGCGGTAGGCCTCGCGGGCCCGCTGGGCATAAACAATGACGGCGCGGTCGGGCCGGTGCCCGGCCTCGCCCCCCGGGGTGTAGGCGTCGTCGCGGCGAATCCGGCGATCGGCGGTATAGCGGTTGACCATGGAATCCATGTTGCCCGCCGTGATGCCGAAATACAGGGTGGGCCGGCCGAGGGCGCGAAAGGCCTCGGCGCTGGTCCAGTCGGGCTGGCTCAAGATCCCCACCCGATAGCCCTGGGCCTCCAGAAGCCGGCCGATCAGGGCCATGCCGAAGGAGGGGTGATCGACGTAGGCATCGCCGGTCACCAGGATAATGTCACAGGCATCCCAGCCCAGGGCGTCCATATCGGCGCGTGACATGGGCAAAAACGGGGCCGGTCCCAGGCGGATGGCCCAGTGCGGCTTATACGAAAACAGAGCTTTAGGGGAGGTCATGCCGGCTTCCTGGCGCGAGAAGCCTTTCCGTATAGCATGGAACCATGGGCGTGACAAAGAAGGAAGGCTGGGGAGGCGGGGGCCTCCCCAGACCCCTCTGATCCTGGGCGCCCCGCCAAGGGCTTGTCTTCCTTGCACAGACCGACACACAAGAGTACGAAAAAGAACCGGAAATACGGTTTCCCTGCAAAATCTCCGACGTGAGGCCCCCCGTGAACATCAAGCGCAGAGCGGTGCTGCCCGTGACGGCCATGGCCGTTGTGGTGGTGTCGTCCAACTATCTCGTTCAGTTTCCCATCAACGATTGGCTGACCTGGGGCGCTTTCACCTATCCCGCCGCCTTCCTTGTCACGGATCTGACCAATCGCCTCGTCGGCCCGCGCATGGCGCGTGGCGTCGCCATGGTCGGCTTCGCGCTGGCCGTCGTGCTCAGTTTGTGGCTGGCCGATCCCCGGATCGCCGTGGCCTCGGGCTCGGCCTTCCTGTGCTCGCAGCTTCTTGACATCACCGTGTTCAACCGCCTGCGCCAACGGGTGTGGTGGTTGCCGCCACTGGTCGCCTCGACGGTGGCCTCGGTCCTCGATACCACGGTGTTCTTCTCGCTGGCGTTTGCCGGCACCGGCCTGCCCTGGCTGACCTGGGCCCTGGGGGACCTCGCGGTCAAGCTGGCCTTTGCTGTCTTGCTGGTGGCCCCCTTCCGGGCCGTGGTGTCGCTGGCCGAGACCCGGCGTCTGGCGGGCGTGCGCTAGTCCCCCCCTTGGTTGAGCAGAGGAAGGCAAGGGCATGACAGAACACGTGGACTGTGTGGTGGTGGGCGCCGGGGTGGTGGGCTTGGCCATTGCCCGGGCCCTGGCCCTGACCGGACGCGAGGTCCTGGTGCTGGAAGCCGCCGAGGCCTTCGGAACCCAGACATCGTCGCGCAACAGCGAGGTCATCCATGCCGGGGTGTATTACGCCCCGGGTAGCCTGAAAGCTCGGCTGTGCGTGGCCGGACGCCAAGCGCTCTATGCGTATTGCGCCGCCATGGGCATTCCCCATGTCCGGTGCGAAAAGCTCATTGTCGCCACGCCCGAGGGCGGCGCCCCTGAAATCGAGCGCCTCAAAACGGTTCAGGCCCGGGCGGCGGCGGCTGGCGTTTCCTTGCACTGGCTGGACGCCGCCCAGGCGCAGGCGCTGGAGCCCGCCTTGCGCTGTAGCGCCGCCCTGCACTCCCCCGAAACCGGGATTGTGGACACCCACACCCTGATGCTGTCGCTTCTGGGCGAAGCCGAGGCCCACGGCGCCACCTTGGTGACCCACGCCCCGGTACGCGGTGGCCGCGCCAGCGCCGAGGGGGTGATCTTGGACGTGGGCGGCGCCGACCCCTTGAGCCTTCAGGCCCGCTTGGTCATCAACGCCGCCGGCCATGGTGCCCAGACCCTGACCCGCGCCCTCGTTGGGGCCAGTCCCGCCGCGATCCCGCCGCAGCACTACTGCAAGGGCAATTATTTCAGCTTGTCGGGCAAGCCGCCGTTTTCGCGGCTGATCTACCCGACGCCGGGCGAAGACTCGCTTGGCCTGCACTATACCCGCGACATGGGGGGGACGTGGACGTTTTGGCCCCGATGCCGAATGGATCTCCCCCCCCGGCCCCGACGCCTTCGACTACACGGTGAACGCGGCGCGGGTCCTGCCCTTTATCGAGGCTATTCAACGGTACTGGCCCGACCTTACCCCCGATCGCCTGCATCCCGATTATGCCGGGGTGCGCCCCAAGATTCAGGCCGAGGGGGAACCGGCCCACGACTTTGTTTTGCAAGGCCCGGCCCAAACCGGCGTGGACGGCTACCTCGCCCTTTATGGGATCGAATCGCCGGGCCTGACCTCCTGCCTTGCCCTTGCTGATCTGGTCGCGGAGACAGTCCGATGCCTCTGAAGCCCTTTTCCCGTTTTGCCCTCGGGACCGGCCTCGCGCTGGCCTGCCTCGCGGCGGGTCCGAGTCATGCCCAAGACAGCCACTTGAAGCCGGTGATTATCGACGCCCGCGATATCACGCCCTGGGTCTACAAGGATCCGCCCTACAAGATCCTGCCCACCGACATTCCCGACCTGCGCGCCCCGGTGCGCGAGGTCATCAACATCCTCACCGAGTACGCCCACAAACGTGACCCCAACTTCAAGGTCTTCATCCGGGGGGGCGAGTTTTTAGCCACCCAAACCCAGCGCGACCTTGATCTGGCGGTGTTACGCAGCAAACCGGGCGACTCGGTCACCCAAATGGCGCAACTGCCCCTGGGCACGCCGCACAAGCGCTTTGTGCGCAACATTGCCGGCATCGTCTTGGACCAGCGCTATTGCGCGCCGCCAACCAACACGCTGGACGACGCGGGGCTGGCTCGGCTCAAGGCCCTGGACCTCAAGCTCATCGCCTTCGAGCGCTGTGCCGATGCCAAGGCGGCCGAGGAAGCCCACAAAAAGGGACAAGCGGATGGCGTGTGGGTGGCGACCACCGACCAGAGCGACCATCCTTTTGGTACCGTCCCCCGCGAGCGACCGGCCAACGAAACGGCCGCCAAAATTCAGACCCTAGATCAGGTCCGCTCCTTGCTGGTGGCCCTGGATCCCTACGGCTATGAGCGGATGGAGGACTGGCTCCGGCCGCTGATCAACAACAATTACGATATGCTGATCATCGAGCCCTTCTTTAACGGCAACATGGCCTTGACCAAGGAGCATGTGACACGACTCAAGTCCAAGGCCCTGGGCGGCCAGCGACTGGTCATGGCCCGCCTGACCCTGGGACTGGCGCAAGACACCCTGCCCTACTGGAAAGATGACTGGAAGGTGGGCAATCCAGCCTTCCTGACCGGCTATTTCCCGGGCCAGTCGGGCCTCTACTGGGTCAACATTCAGGACAAGGCGTGGCTGGAACTGATGGGCAAGGGCTTTGCCAGCCTCATGGACCTGGGCTTCGACGGCTTGGTCCTCGATGGCGTCACCACCTTCTTGCGCGACGAAGCCTTGATGCCGATTTAACGGCAGGCACAAGGGCGGGGGGTGACGAGGCCGCACCTCCCCAGCCCGGGCCTCGCTTGATGGCCTTCAGCCAACGCTATTTATCGTCGAGACGAATGATCAGTTCGTCGGGTCGAACGCGGTTGAGCATGCTGCGCGCCCGCTCGTCGAGCAAATCACGATCAAGACTCTCGGGGGAGAGCCGGGTAACCCGGGCCTGAAGGATGGCCTCCTCGGCCTTGCGCTCGTCGAGAATGCTACGGGCGTGCTCGATTTCCTTATTGAGCCGGGCCAAAGCCAGAACCCCCCGGTCCCCCTGAACCGCGTGATAGCCAAAATAGGCGACGACGAGCATCCCCAGCAGGGAGCCCAGAAAGCCGCGGAGCCGACCACGATGGGAATGAGGGGGCGAAGGTGCCATAGCGCCCATGCAACCATGCTCCAGGACGTCGGGTCAAGAACGAGGCGTCGCCTGGGGCACATTTTCCGCCACCCCCAGCCCCCCGACGCCCCAAGGTCAGGACCGCCCGTCCTCCCCGGCCACCGCCCGCAAGGCGGCATCGTCACACACAAAAACATTGGGTCGCTGCTCGACCAAAATGCCCGCCCGACGAAACTCGGCAATCACCCGGCTTGCGGTTTCGGTGGTGACCCCCAGCATGGCCCCAATATCTTCCCGCCCCAAAATCTCGCACAAGGGCTGGCCACCGGCCCCGCGCTCTCGAGGAATGTCGAGCAAAAAGCGCGCGACCCGAGCCTTGGCCGATCCGGTGGACAAGGCCGTGAGCCACGTATCGGCCTGTCGCACGGTGTTGTGCCAGCGCACCATGAGCTGACGATGCAACCGAGGGGTCTCCTGACTGAGGCGAGTCACCACATCCACGGGAATGCGGCACAACAACACTCGGCGCAGAGCAACGGCGGTGTGCTCGTAGCTCTCCCCCAAGGTCGCCTCCAGCCCCAAGGTATCGCCCGGACGCAGCAGCCGGACAATGCGTTGCGAGCCATCGCCCAGGTATTGAACCAGTTTGACCAACCCGGTGCGCACGGTCAGTAGGGCCCGAGCTTCATCACCCGCGTTATACAGCACGGTCCCCGCCTCAACTTCCAACTCGTCGATGGGCAGATGGATAAGGTTGAAGTCGGCCTCCTGCAAGTCGGCGAACAAGGCGAGATCGCGCAAGGAACACCCGGAACACTCGGCCTGGCCTCGCCATGCGGCCTCAATGCGGCTTCGTTTCACGCTGCTTGGCTCTCCCGGGGGCGCCCCTGATTTTCCGACCATGGCGCTATGGTGCCGCCCCCCGTTCCCGGGGTCAAGCCCCGGGGATCCGGGCTTCAGGCCGCCAGGGCGATCCCTGCATAAAAGATCAGCACGACAGCCTCCAACGCCGTCATGAGGCACAAGGAAGGGGGAGAAAGGGAAGGCTGGGGAGGCGGGCCTCCCCAGACCCCTCGGTCTTTTTTTGGGGGTTACTCGGCGGCGAGGCGCGAGGCCTCGACGAGGGAAAGCGGCGGGACCGGGCGGGACGGACGGCGCGGCCATGCGGTCAGCGGCTGCGGACTGTCGAGCTTGGTCATGTAGGGCCGCAGCCGGGGATTGGCAAGAAACTGCCTCATGGCCATCTGATAGCCCGCCTGCCGGCACTGCGTGATGTTCTCGTGGGTCCAGTGAGGCTTGGCGTCGGGCTGGGCCTCAATCACAATCCACTCGACCTCCCGGCCCTGCCGGGCCAGATGATTTTGGGCTTGGGCGATGTCGTCGTCGCCGATGGTGGCAATCATCTCGGTGACTTGCAGGGCGTAGTTGTCGTGATTGCCCTTGTCCAGACTCAGCGTGCCCGTGTCATTGCTGTGCATGATCTGCACGCAAATCAGCACCTCCAGCGACGGCAAGGCATCCAGAGCGGCCGGCGACAAGGTCGCGACGTCGCGCACCGCGCTCTCGCGATACCACGTGTCGTTAATTTTGGTTTCGCCAATCAGCCAGGGCAAATTGCTCGCGGAGGCCAGCCGCCGCCCATCAAGGGGAGCGAAGTCCGGGTGATCAATGCAATTGGTGGCCAGGGACACGCGAGGCTGGCCAACTTCCAGCAGGCTCATAAGATAGAGCGGCGCCTGCTTGCTATAAACGCTGCCCCAATTGACGGCGGGATCAATCCAGCCTTCCGGGTTCTGGGGATCGTACAACTCGCCAAAGGGACCAATGGGGGCGAAGTAGTATCCGCCCATCATGAACCGCATCATCGGATGCCAAACGCAGAAATTCCGCGTCAAAACGCCGAGATTGCGGTCGGTCGGGTGCAGGAGATAGTCCATACCCGCCTTGAGCACATCAGGAAACAGCTCGGGCGCAAACAGATCCTGATAAGCCTGGGGACTCGTGTAGTACTGGGTGAAGCCTCGCATCCAGGCGGCCACCCGCATGGGAAACAGCGGCGGCAAGGGCGCCTTCAGGTAGTCTTTTTCTGCCATCAGGCCCGCCTTGGAGAAGCGGTCGATGTACGCCGTCGGCGCTCCCCCTTCCACCAGGGCCATCAGGTAGAACAGGGCAACAAAATTGCCCACGCATCCAGGCAGCATGGCATCGGGGACAATGCCCAAGTCGTGCATCGCATCAATCACCCCGACTTCGTAGCCGTAATAGGGCCCCCCCCCGAACGGCACGAAAGCCACCTTGGCGGCATCAGCGCGCTGCTTCCACGCGGCGTAGTCCATCAGATCAAGGGCTTTGGTGTCAAAATCCACATCCATGGGACAGACTCCTGTGGGATTCGGCAGGCGCACCGCTGGTCAAGATCTTTCTTCAAAATCGCGCTAAATTGATCATTCCGCGCATTTTTATCAAAGATCATCCATAACGGGCATTAACGGGAGTGTGCCCCACTTCCCTCTCGCTTTCCAGCTTTTTCTTAAGATCGACACTCTTTTTCGTAGTACAATTCTATGCAAAATATTTCATTACATTTTTTCTTTTCTAAGATGACAGGTCTGCTAAAGCGGCTCTTCTTGCAGGACCTCTTCTCCAAGAATAAGGATCACCTCGCCCGACCACGGGCTGGTCTTGAGACCAAGTGTCGGGAGAACTCTGAAGACACTTCTTCCCTCAGTTCATCACCCCCTCCCCTGCCCGACCGGTTAACACCCGGGGAAATGGCAATTCCCTTTTGTTTTTCTCGCTATTCAAGAAAGATTCCCGGGCATGGCACATCGCAGCCCCCGGGAACCGACATGGCGCTCCGCGCCACCGCCAAAGGGTCTGGGGAGGCTTGACCTCCCCAGCCTTCTCGTTGCTCTCGAGTCCGAGGCAAGCCCGGGAAGCGGCCTCAAGCGCCGCCGCGGCCCGCGTCGAGATGCGCCTGATGCAACACACTGACATGGCGTGGCTGGGGCACCGACACGGGGGCGTTGCGCCGGGAACGCGGTTTGAGGCGCCCCCGCAGTTTGGGGCTGGCCAGAAACTGCGCCATGGCTATCTCGTAGCCCTCCCGCCGGCAGCGCTCCATGTTCTCCACAGTCCAGAAGGGCTCGGCATCGGACTGGGCCTCGATCACGATCCACTCCACATCCCGCCCTTGCTGGACGAGGTGGGTCTTGGCCTGTTCGATGTCGTCATCGCCGATGGTGGCGATCATCTCGGTCACTTGAAGGGCATAATTGTTGTGGTTGCCGTTGTTGAGGGTCAGCGTCCCCGTATCGTTGCTGTCCATGATCTGGACACAGATCATGACGTCGAGAGACGGCAAAGAATCCAGGGCCGCCGGCGTCAGGGTCGCCACATCGCGCACGGCGCTTTCGCGATACCAAGTGCCATTGATATTTGTCTCGGCGATCAACCAGGGCAGATTGCTGCCCGACGCCAGCCGCCGGCCATCCAAGGGGGCAAACGCCGGATGGTTGATGCAGTTGGTGGCCTGAACCACCGTTGGCTTCCCCACCTCTAGCAGGCTCATGATATAGATGGGCGCCTTGTCATTATACACATTGCCCCACTGAATGGCCGGCGCGATCCACCCCTCCGGGTTCTGGGGGTCGTAGAGTTCGCCAAAGGGACCGATGGGAGCAAAATAGTAGCCACCCAGGCCAAAGCGGATCAGGGGATGCCACACTGAAAAATTGCGGGTGAAGATTCCCAGATTCCGCTCGGTAGGGTTCAGGAGATAGTCCATCCCCGATTTGACAACATCCGGGAACAACTCGGGGGCAAAGAGATCCTGATAGGCCTGCGGGCTCATGTAATAGCTGGCAAAGCCGCGCATCCAGGCGGCAACCCGCATAGGAAACAATGGCGGGATGGGGGCCTTGCGGTAGTCCTTCTCCCGCATAAGACCCACTTTGGAGAATTGGTCGATATAGGCGGTGGGGGCGCCCCCCTCGACCAACGCCATGAGATAGAACAGACCGACGAAATTGCCGACGCAGCCCGGTAACAAGGCATCGGGAACAATGCCCAGTTCATCCATGGCGTCGATCACCCCCACCTCATAGCCGTAATACGGCCCTCCCCCGAAGGGAACGAAGGCAATGCGGGCGGCGTCGGCCCGCTCCTTCCAGGTTGTATAGTCGCGTAGCGTCAGGTTTTTAGTATCGAAATCGACATCCATGGGGCAGACCTCCTGCTCGTTTGACGGGGGTTCTTGCACCAAAGAGGGCATCCCCTGCTGGGGAGTCCTTCGAAGGGCATGCCGACGATCTTGGAGGAAACGTTTTTCCCTTACCAGATTTGTATTTTTATCGTTTCGCGTCTCATCCCCGGACACTCGGGTGAATGCCGCTGGGACATCGCCTTGCCCGCACAACCAGGCACCGAGGGGTCTGGGGAGGCCGCGCCTCCCCAGTCGTCTCCCCTTCTTTCGCCGCCGATCACGTCCCTCGCACGTGGTTGAGGAAGGCATGCACCTCGGCATTGAGCACATCGCCGTTGCGCTGGAGATTTTGAGCCGCATTCAACACGGTATCCGAGGACACCGAGAGATCTTTGGCGGCCTCGGCCACGTCGTCGATGATGCCCGACAGCGAGGTGGTGCGCTGGGCGACATCCTGGGAACGCCGGGCGATATCCTGGGTGGCCTCCCGCTGGCCGATGACGGACTGGGCGATATCGTGGCTCAGGGTATCGATCCGGCGCATGGTCTCCACCACGCCCTCGATGGACTGGGCCGAGGTTCGGGTGGCCTCCTGGATCGCCTGCACTTGCGCGGTAATTTCGTCGGTGGCTTTGCCGGTCTGGTTGGCCAGGGTTTTGACTTCGTTCGCGACCACCGAGAAGCCCTTTCCGGCCTCACCGGCGCGGGCGGCCTCGATGGTGGCGTTGAGGGCGAGAAGATTGGTCTGGGAGGCAATGTCAGAGATCAGCTTGACCACGGCGCCAATGCGATCGGCGGCGGCGGCCAGGGCCTGAATCTGCTCGTGGCTGTTGCTGGTTTCGCGCACGGCCTGCTCGATCATGCCCTTGGACTGCTGCATGTGATGGCCGATCTGCTCGATCGAGGCGGTGAGTTGGGAGCCCGCGCCGGCCACGGCATTGATGCTTTCCATGGCCACCTGGGCGACCTGGGCGGCTTCCCCGGACTGGGAGGAGGTCCGGCTGGAGTGCCCGGTCATATTTTTGGAGGTGACTTCGAGTTCCTTGGCGGCGCTGCCGACTTGGCCCGAAACGTCGCGAATGGTCGCCTCGAAAGCCTCGATCCGTTTTTCGACCTCCAGGGCCCGTTCGAGCCGGCGCTGTTGCTCCTCGGCCGTTCTGGCGCGTAACGCCTCGCCGTTTTGCAGCTCTTGCTGGAACGAGCGCAACGTATCGGCCATGCGGCCGATTTCGTCGCGCCGCTCGGGCACGTCAATGACCACGGAAAGATCGCCCGCCGCCATTTGCCGCATGCGGGTGTCGATGGTGTTGATGGGGCTGCGAATGTTGCGGGCGATGGCCGTCACCACGGCCACGACCCCGGCCTGGAGAACAACGACAAAAGCGATGATTCCCAAGGTGGTTCGCCAGAAGAGACGGTCTACATCCTCGATGTAGACGCTAGACGCGATGAACATGTTCCAGGGATCGAAGCGCATCAGATAATTTATTTTGGGAAGAGGCTCGCCGCCCCCCGGTTTTTGAAACTTAAACCGATAGGTTGCTTCTTTTTGCTTGCGCATCAACTCGACTTGATCAGCAATAATCAGCCGCCCCGTCGCATCCTTCAGCCCCATCAAGTTACGCCCGACCAAGTTGGGATTGGCCGGGTTGATCATCAGGGTGCCGTCCATGGTCGCGGTGGAGACGTAGCTTTGACCATCGTCGAACCAAAGCTTGTTCATCGCCTCGCGATAGCGGTTTTGGGCCTCTTCCCGCGAGAATTCTCCAGCCACAACCCTATCTTCATAGGATTGTGCTAGGTTTTTGGAGATCTCAACAACAGCTCTTAACTTTAAAAAGCGATCGCTCAACATCTGGTCACGCACCACATACAGCATGACCACCGAGATAAGAGCTGTTGATATCAATCCCAGGCCAACGAGTATTCCGAGCTTTCGCCCCACACTCAAATGGTTCAACATTCTTCGTCTCCGACGCACGGGGAGAAAAGGGCCGGACGGAAGGGGCAAGTTGCGCCTACCGACTCCCCTTCTCCCCGCAGCTCGATGGGTGGTGAGGGTTTGACGGGAAGGTTAATCGGCGAGAGGGTAGTGCCAAACAACACCCTAACACCGCCTCCTCCATCCCGTAAACGTCCCCGAAAGGAATTTGGGCCCTTTCTTGTTGACCAGGACTGGCATTACGGGACCTGCTCGACACTTCGAGGTAAGCTGTTGCCACGATTACTCGCGTCAAACATTTCCCTTTACCTTTTTTTGCCCTCTCCCCCCCCTCTGGCACAGGCTGGGCCGCTTCCCTTATGCACCCGCTACACGGGTGCCTCTTGGGGATGTCACAAACAAGAATCAAGAACAGCTCGCAAATCAACCCTAGCCTTAAGTCGTGTCGCCAGCATGTAGACCCCCGCGAACTTGCGCTGCATAAAAAGGGTATCCATGGGCGGAATGTGCCAGAAATCCCGATCGGCCCCCAGGGCATGACCGGCGTCGCGCATGCGAAGCGCCAGATCATTATCGGCAAAATCGAACGCACCGGGGCGCTTCAGGGGCTCAAAAGACATCTCGACCATCTCCAGCATCAGGCGCTGGTGATGCACGGCAGTGTCCTCGGCAAAAAAGCCGATATCGAGAAGGCTGGCGCGCATCGCCTCACGCCCCCCCGCAAACCCGGCATGCATCAGCCGGCGGAACTGGTCCGCCATCAGGGGACTGAATTCCCGTGTCGCCCCGAAGTCCAGCAGCACAACCCGCCCCGTGGTCGGTTGATAGCGGTAGTTGGCAAAGTTGGGGTCGGTTTGCATGAGCTGAAACTCGAACAATTCGCGAAACAGCAACCCAATCAGCACGGTCATGACGCGGTCACGGGTCGCCTGCGGGGCTTGCACCAAGGTCTCGATCGGCACCCCCCTCGACAAACTCCATAGCCAGAACTTCATGGGTGCTAAGATCGGAGGCGAAGGCCGGCACCACAAAGTCGGGGCTCTCGCGCAACAACTCGGCAAAGCGCACGAGATAGCGGGCCTCGCGCTCGTAGTCTGCTTCCTCATGCAACTGACGCTTGGCCTCCTCCAGCAAGGGAGCCACGTCCAGTTCCTTGGGCACCGCGCCTGAAAACCGCATCAAGGCAGCGACATTGGCCACATCGCTGTCAATGCTGCGCCGCACACCGGGATACTGCACCTTGATCGCCAGATCACGCCCGTCCACCGTGCGGGCGCGGTGCACCTGACCAATGGACGCGGCCGCGATCGGCTGCAAGGGGAAGGTCTCGAAGCGATCAAGCCAACCCGCCCCCCAGTTTTGTTTCAACATCCGGCGCAACTGGCCGCTTGGCATGAAGTGAGCGTCGGCCCGCAGCCGCCCCATGATCTCGGCCAGCTCCGGGGGCAGCACATCCCCCGCATCCATGGAGAGCAGTTGCCCCACCTTCATGGCCGCGCCGCGCAGGTGCGCCAACTGATCCGCCACCTTGCGGGCGTTGGCCGGCGTCAGCAGCAGATCGCTCGCCTTGGGGCGCTTGCCCTGGGCGATCTGCCGCGCCCCGTTCACGGCCACACTGCCCGCCAGAGTCGCGGCCAGCCCCCCAAAGCGAGCCATGCGCACCAGCGGCCCCCGGGGCACGGCCAGGGGACGGGAGGAAGAGGAAGACTGAGTCATGGTGGGGGTCCTTTGTCTGCAAGGGGCACGGCCCGAGCATAGCTCTCGCACGCGCCATCCCTTGTGACATAGGCACACAAGCGGCTCCCGCAAACCAATCAGCGCCGGGCGATGTAGCGATCGGCGCGGTGGTTGATGGCCACAAACAAATTCAAAACCAACGCTCCCACCGCCGAGTAGAAGACGATGGCCGGAGCGGCGACCAGGAACGCCAAGGCCAGGATGGAAAGGTCAAACGCCAGTTGAACCAATCCGGCCCGCCAGCCCAACCGTTCTTGCAGATAGACCGCAAGAATGCCAATCCCCCCCAGGCTGGCCCGGTGGCGATAAAGCGCCAACAGGCCAAACCCCAAAAGAAGCCCGCCCAAAACACTGGCCCAGGCCGGATGGATCCAGGAGATGGTCAACAGGTGGGGCTGAAGGTCGGTCAGGACCGAGGTCACGGCGATGGCCAGAAAACTCTTGCCGCAAAACGCCGGCCCCAGGCGACGGTACGCCAAGTAGGCAAACGGCAGGTTCAGAGAAAAGAACAACACCCCAAAGGGAAGCCCCGTCGCATAATGCAACAAGAAGGCAAGGCCTGCGATCCCCCCCGTCAATAGCCCGACACTGGCCAAAAACGACAGCCCCAACGCCGAGATCAAACATCCGGCGGCCAGCCCCTGCGCATCCTCAAGGGGCGCATGACGGGCCGGGTCGCGGCTCCACATTTCCAGCAAGGGCTTGATGGTGTGGCTCATGGTGACCTCCGGGCAGCGTCATTCCTGCCCCAAAGGTGAGCGCCTCGACGCCGGGCTGCAAGAAAAATACACAAACAATCAAAGCGTTATCAAAAAAGCCTCCGCGCCGCACAATCGTTGCCCAAGCTCCCCAGGATACGCAAGAGCCTGTCTTGAGCGGTTGGGGACTTGATGGGGGAACGCGGGGCTGCCGCCCCTGGCGGGGCCCGGGGCGGTACCCCCCCATCAAGCCCCAACCGTCAGCGCCGGCCGGCGGCTTCGTCGCGCACTTGGCGGATGAGGGCATCCAGCAGGTCCTGGACTTTTTGGGAAGGGCCATCGACCTGTCGGACGAGGGCAACGGCGCTTGCGTAGTCTTGGCGAGTCCAGGCTTCGACGGCCTGAATACCGAGGGCGTGCACTTGCCGGTGGGGTTCCAGGAGATCGCGGAAGGCCTGGGTGCGTTTGAGGGCCTCGGGCGCGGCGGCGTACCAGTGACCCAGGCGGCAGGTGGTATGATCGGACAACTCGCGGGGGTTCAGGGTGACGCGCCCGACCAGCATGTCGGCCAAGTGCTTGCGCCAAATCATATGGTCGGCCTTGGCGCGCAGGAGGTCGCGGGCGGGGAACGGCGTCCTGGCGAGAACCTCGATCTGCTCCTCTGTCAATTTTTCCAAGCGATCAATGGCTTTAAGGATATTCTCTATTTCGTCTACATTTTCGTGCGCGAGCGCAACAATGGACGTGACTCCCTCGGCGATTTCGCCGGACGCGGAGCGTTGCTGCCCCAAGAGATCGAGCACCTCGCCAACCCCGTGGCTGACCGCCTCGGCCCGGTGTTCGATGTCGTGAAGGGAGCGAATGGTGGCGGTAATCACCCCGGCCCCTTGAAGGACCGCCTCGGAGCCCGCGGCCATGGAGGTGCGGATCTTATGGGTTTCTTCCCGCAGGGCCTCAACACGCCGACGAATATCCTCGGTCGCCCGCGAGGTCTGATTGGCCAGATTCTTGACTTCCGAGGCGACCACGGCAAAGCCCTTGCCCGCCTCCCCGGCCCGGGCCGCCTCGATGGTGGCGTTAAGGGCCAGCAGGTTGGTCTGGCTGGCAATATCGTTGATCAGGGTGACCATGCTATCGATCTGCGCCGACGCCTCGGCCATGGCGCCGACCTTGTCGGAGGCGTCGCGCACGGCCGAGGAAATGGCGTCCATCGCCTGAATGGCCCGGTCGGAGTCCCGGCGGCTGTCGCGGGCCAGATCGAACACGCCTTGGGCTTCGACAGCGGTGGTGGTGGTGGCTTCGGCAATTCCTTCGATGGCCGAGGACATTTCCTCGGAGGCGGCCGCCATGGCCTGAACCCGCTCCAAGGTCCCCACCAGTCCTTTCTTGGCCCCGGCGGCGGCGATCACCGTTGAGTTGACGTTAATGGAAAGGAGAACCGATCGTTCCAGGTGGGCTTCAAGAGCGCTGCACAGTTTGTCCGAGAGCAGGGCAATCTCGCGCGTCAGTTCCAGGCTTCCTCCGTGCACATCAACATACCGGCCATCAATCATCACCTGTATCTGCTGGCGGGCCAGGGCATGCTCTGCCTGAAGGGGATCCGGGGAGGGGTCAAACCCCAGAGTTGATTGATCCCCTTTAGAGCGAAACAATGATAAAAGGCTTCCCTGCCCCATCATCCACCTGTTCCTTGCCTTACCTTTTTCATAAAATGATAATAAAGACTGATCTCTCTCGCATCAAGGGAGAGTTTTTCATTCTTATAATCAACTTTTTCGAGGAAGTTTCCCCCCATAAACCATCAACGATGGGGAACCGGGGGGCCGCTTTACAGGGGGATGATTTTCACTATCAACAACCACATCGCCTCATCCCTTCCAGGTTTCCCGCCGTGACAAGCCCCTGCGCCCCATGACACCATCACGCCTCTCTCCCGTTAACCCCAGGAAGACCGTGTTGCCCTCCACGCCCCACCGCCTTTGCGTGGCGCCCATGATGGACTGGACCGACCGTCATGATCGCTGGTTCTTGCGCCAGATCAGCCGCCATACTTTATTATATACTGAAATGGTCACCTCCCAAGCCCTGCGCCACGGTGATCCCGAGCGGCTCCTGGGGCACGATCCCGAGGAAGCCCCGCTGGCCCTGCAACTGGGGGGCAGCGACCCCGAGGATCTGGCGCATGCGGCCCGGCTGGCCCGGCCCTGGGGCTTTTGCGAGATTAATCTCAATGTGGGCTGTCCGTCGGACCGGGTGAGCAAGGGCCGCTTTGGGGCATGCCTGATGGCCGAGCCTGCTCTGGTCGCCGAGTGCCTGAGCGCCTTGGCCGAGGCGGTGCCGGGCCTGCCGGTGACCATCAAACACCGCATCGGCATTGACGACCTTGATACCTACGACCACCTGACCCGCTTTGTGGACCACGTGCGGCGCTCGGGAACCACGACGTTCATCGTCCACGCCCGTAAGGCTTGGCTGCATGGCCTGAGCCCCAAGGAAAACCGTACGGTCCCACCGTTGCGCCATGACGTGGTCCACCGGCTGAAGGCCGACTTCCCCGACCTGACGATCGTCTTGAATGGCGGCATCACCAGCCTGGACGCGGCCCTGGCGGCCCTGACCGAGGGCCAGACGCCCGAGGGCCTGCCCCCGGTCGATGGCGTGATGATCGGGCGGGCAGCCTATGAAACGCCCTATATTCTGGCGGAAGCTGACCAACGGGTGTTTGGCGCCGAAACCCCGGTCCCCGACCGTGCGGCAATCGTGCGGGCCCTGATCCCTTACGGCGAGGCCCTGGTGGCGCGCGGCGAGCCTATCACCCGCCTGACCCGCCATGTGCTGGGCCTGTTCCATGGCGTGCCTGGGGCGCGGGGCTGGCGCCGGGTGTTAAGCGAGGAGGCGTTCCGCCCCGGGACCGATGCCCGGGTCCTGCTGGCGGCTCTGGCCCAGGTGGAGCGGCTGTCGCACGACGAAATGAGGACGTGACATCTCGGAAAAGAGAAAGGAGAAGACTGGGGAGGCGCGGCCTCCCCAGACCCCTCGGTCGTTTGGCACTTGGCCTCGTCCGAGGGACTTCAACAGAATGCGGGGTCTGGGGAGGCCGCGCCTCCCCAGTCTTTTTCCCCAGGAGATCCCTCATGAGCCGTCCCCCTGCCGCCATCACCGCCCACGTCGCTTCTTTAGGCGACCGGGGCGACGGGGTGACCGAACCGGTCGCCGGTCGGCACTATTATGTGCCCGGCGCCTTGCCCGGCGAAGAGATCCGCCTGATCCCGGGACCGCGCCGGGGCGACGGCTGGGCCGCCACCTTGGAGAGCGTTCTCAGCCCCTCCCCCAACCGGGTCGCGCCCCCCTGCCCCCATGCCGCCCAGTGCGGGGGCTGCGACCTGCTCCACCTGGATCCGGCGGCGCAGGCCACCTGGAAGCGGGCCAAGGTCGAGCGCGCCCTGGCCCATCGGGGTCTTGACGATGTCATGGTGCGGCCGCTGCTCTCGGTCGGCCTGGGCACGCGTCGGCGCTTGGCCGTGGGACTGCGCGGGCGCAAGGCCGGCGGCGTGGCCGGATTTCACGAGCGGGCCTCCTCGCGGCTGATTGACACCCCAAGCTGCTGCCTGCCCACCCCCGCCTTGCACCAAGCTCTGGCCGTGCTGCGTCACCACGCCGGGGACTTTCTGGAACCGGGTGAAGAGGTCCAGGCCCTGCTGACCGAAACCGAGACCGGGGTAGATGTGGTGATCGACGCGCCACGGGGCCCGGATCTAGCGGTCCGCGAAGCCCTGGTGGCGCTCGCGCAAACGGCCGATTTCGCCCGCGTTGCCCTGCGTCGCAAAAGCACGGTGGATCCGGTGGCCGAGCGTCGCGCCCCCACCTTGACCCTGGGCGGGCAGGAACTCCGGCTGCCGCCCGGCCCTTTCCTGCAACCCAGCCGCGAAGGCGAGGGCCATCTGGTGGCTTTGGTGCTGGAGGCCCTGGCCGGCCTAGCCCCGGGCAGCCGGGTGGTCGATCTGTTTTGCGGCGTGGGCACCTTTAGTGTGCCCCTGGCGGCGACCGGACTTCAGGTCGAGGCTTACGACGAGGCGGCCACGGCGGTGGCCCCGCTGTCCCGGGCAAGCACTCGGATCCGGGCGCAGGCCCGCGATCTGTTTCGCAACCCCTTGGCGGGCGGCGAGTGGCAAGGAGTGACGGCGGCGGTCCTGGATCCGCCCCGGGCCGGCGCCCAAGGGCAGACCCAGGCCCTGGCCGAGGCGGGGCCGGCTCATCTCGCCTTGGTGTCCTGCGCGCCAGGGACGTTTGCCCGCGACCTGCGGGTGCTGGTGGAGGCGGGCTATGAGGTGGCATGGGTCCAGCCGGTGGATCAGTTCACCGGCTCGCATCATGTCGAGGTGGTAGCCAAGGTAACACGGGGATAAGGGGGAGAAGAGGAAGGCTGGGGAGGCAAGGCCTCCCCAGACCCCTCTCGAGTCTTTTAGGGGTCTTTGCGGGCTTTGGGGACCCAGGGCATGGCATTGACGGGGCGGCCCTTGTGCGAGCGCAAGACGCGGGGGCGCAGCACGGTTTCCAGGGCGGGCGCCGCGTCGGCGTCGTCCGCGCCGGGGTCGTCGCGCAAAGCCGGGGTCTTGCCGGCCTGAAACTGGCCGTAGAAGGCCACCATCGCCTCCTCGGTGATCACGGTGCGCGGTCCTTCGGTCCAGGCATCAACATAAGGGGGGTGGCGGCGCACAGCCCGCGAGAGATGGTCGGCCGAATGGGCGCCAAAGCGTCGCCAAATGCTGTCCAAAACCTGCTTGGCCGCCTCGGACATCTTGACTTCGCTGATCCAGGGGCGTTCGTTCTCAAAGGCGCGGTAAACGTTGGGCTCGAGAGGCCCCATGGCGTCGGCGACAAACACGGCGGGCATCAAGCGCCGCCCGTTGTGAGCTACGGCGCAATAAGCCTGGGCCAGAAACATCAGCCGATGCAGCTTCTGGGGCTGGAGGTATTCCCCATCGTTGAGGGCGCGGTCAAGAAACCAGTTGACCACATCGAAGGTCGAATCGACCAGGGGAGATCGGATCGAAGTCATGCGTCCCGCCTCGTGCTGCTCACTCCGCCCGAGAGGACGCTTCCGCCCGGGCGGTCTTCCCTGTTATCCACGGGCGCCTAACTCATTGCAACCCTCCTGCCGGAGCCTCTGGTCGTGCCCCGCCTGCGTCCCCATCCCTCTGCGCATACCTTGCTCCGGGTTCTGGCCCTGGTCGGACTGGGCGCCGGAGGAGTCACCTTGGTGGCCACCCGCTTGTCGATCGCCGAGGGGCTGTTGGCCCATGCCCTGCCGCTGGCCGGCCTTCCAGCGATTGAGGCCCAGGTCAGCACTTGGGGTCTGGATCGCCTTGTCATCGAGCACGCGCGCACCTCGGACGGCCGCTTGGGCTGGCGACGCCTCGACATAACGCTGGCTCTGGACACCTTGTGGACGGGCCGAGTACGGGAGATTGCTCTCGAGGCGCCGCAGGTGACCATCGATCCCTGGACCCCCGGCGACACCCCCCTGGGTCTTGCGATTCCGGCGCAGCGTCTGAGCGTGACCGAGGGCCAGATCACGGTGAAGGCCCCCGAGGGGGACAAGCCGCTGCTCATCGCCCATGTCGAAGGGCAAGTGGAAAGCCCGGCCGAGGGCCCCCGTCTCAGCGTCCCCCATCTGGACGTGCGGGTGCTGCCCGAGGAAACGGCGGGCCTCGCCGGCTGGACCCTGGAGGCCCCCCTGACGTTGCGCCTCGATGGCCCGGCGCTGATGGAAACCGGTCCCACCGGCACCCCCACCCAAGGCCAAGCGGCGGTGATGACCCAAGCCCCGGTGCGCCTGGGTACCCCCTGGGGGCCCCTGACCCTGGCCGCCCCCCGCCTCGACATCCGCTACGAGACCGGAGCCCCGCCGGCCCTGGCCCTCGTGGCCGACAGCGTGCGCTTGGGCGGGGGGGAGGCCCGGGGGGTGGAGGGTCACGTCACGGTGAGCGAGGGCCTGCCCACGGTGCGGGTGACGGCCCGCCTGGAGCGCCTACCGGGCGAAACCTCCCGGCGCACCGAGGACAGCGCGTCCCGCCCCCTCCCCGTGCGCGTTGACCTTGTGCCACAACCGGCCGATGGCGAGGCCCCTCGCCGCCTAGCCCTGACCGCCCGGGTGGATCTCCCGGCCGATGCCCCAGCCCTGACGGTAAGCGGGTGGACCTCGGCCGATGGCGCGACGGGCGACCTGCGCCTTGCCAACACCGTGGTGCCCCTCTCCCCGCAGGGGATGCGCCCCACCGATTTCCATCAGGCCCTTGGTGAGGTGTGGGACGAGGTCACGGGAGGTCTACGGGTCGAGGGCGGCCTCGCCTGGGATCGCCGGGGCCTCCATCCGGCCCTCACCCTAGGCCTCGAAACCCTGGACGGGCTGCTGTTTGGTCTCCCCGTCACCGGTGTGAACGCCCAAACCCGCCTGGATCGCCTGTGGCCCGTCCAAAGCCCCTGGTTCGAGGCCCGTGTGGCCTTGCTATCGGTGGGCTTGCCCCTGCGGGACGGCCTGATCACCATGCGCTTCGACGGACGCGGGAAACTCGCGATTGATGAAGCCCGCTTTGTCCTGGCCGGCGGCACGGTGAGTGCGCAAAAAGTTTCCTTCTCCCTCAAAGGGGGAGCCTTCACGCTCCCCATGACGGTCTTACGGGTCTCTCTGGCTGAAATCGCCGACGTGCTGGCACTGGAGGGGCTGGACGCCTCGGGCCATCTGAGCGGCCAGATCCCCTTGCGGCGTGCCGCCGATGGCACCCTTTGGATCGACCAAGCCCGGCTCGACGCCGACCAAGCCGGCACCTTGCGCTACCGCCCGCCCAGTTCCCCCGGCGCCATCGCGGCGGGACCTCAGGGCCTGGACATGCTGTTGGCAGCCCTGGACAATTTCCAGTACAAATCCCTTTCCCTGACCCTCGACGGTCCGCTGGAGGAACGCCTGAAGGGAGGTCTCACGATTGAGGGCGCCAATCCTGACCTCTATAATGGCTACCCCTTCCACCTCACCATTGCCCTGGACGGCGCGTTAAGCCAATTGATCCGGCAATCGTTGCGGGCCTATACCCTCCCCGAACGCTTGAAAAGCCTAAAACCTTGGTTGCGATCTCAGCAATCACCGTCGGTCCATCCTTAAGAGAGGAGAGATCCGGGAAGGCCATCTCTCCCCCGACTTTATTGTTCCAAGGACCCAGCCCGCCCTCGTGTGAACTCTAAGCTCTTGTCAGAGGACCCTTTCAGCCCCAAACTAGAAGGGACGAAGAAATAAGGGGGGCGTTTTTTCCTCCTTCCTTCGGTGGCGCCTCGCGAGGATCTGCGTGCTGCGGTATCAGGCAGGCAAACTCTCGGAGATCACTTTTTTCTTCCCCCTGGCCCAGGAGGCCCCATGCGCCCGGCCCGCTCGTCTCTCGGTCCTGTTGCCCTGGCCCTGCTGTTGAGCTCGGCCTGCCAACCCACGCTGCGCGTGGAAGCCCCCGACAAGCCGATCCGCATCGATCTGAATGTCAAAATCGAGCAAGATGTGCGCATTCGCCTCGAACAGAGTGTTCAGGATCTGCACAAGGCAAATCCCGACATTTTCTAGCGAGCGGCTTCGGGTGCCCTCTCTCCCAGAAAAAGGACTCTGCGCATGAAAGCCCTCGGTGGCCTTGCTCTTGGTGTGTACCTCTTTGGACTCGCAGGAGCGGCCCAGGCCATGGACCTCGAAACCGCCCGCGCCCAAGGAATCCTCTGCGAGGGGCAAGACGGCTTGGTGCGGGTCCTGACAGGCGGTCCCGAGGCCACGGCCCTGGCGGAGACCACCAATGCACGGCGCCTCCAAATCTACCGCGACTCCGCCCAGCGCCAGGGCGTAGGGGTGGAGCAGGTCCAAGCGGTGAGTGGCGCATCCCTCCGGCAAAAACACCCGGCGTGCCCCTGAATGGGGGAGACGGGGCTACCGCCCCGAACCCCGCCTGGAGGGGAGAGCCATGAACAGAAGAAAAAGGGGTCTGGGGTCGCCCCAGGCGGAGCCCGGGGCAGCAGCCCCGCATTACCCCAACACCCGATAGATCTTTAGAAGAAAAGTCCTCTTCCAGAGAAAAAGAGTTCTCTATTATCGCGAAAAACTAGATTTTTTAGAAAAATTTGTTTCTGGGCGAAACACTTTAGAGATTTTTATTGTTGTATTTAGAAATTCCTAATTGAAGTCGTGGCCTTCGAGAAGGATAGTGGGGGCGAATCAGGACAACTTCCCCGAGTTGTTTAAGGGACAGTCATTCCGGTTCATCCACGTTGCCGGTCTGCCAGCGGTTCAGGGGGGGACCTTGCCCGCTCCCGGTCCGGCCCACACCATGAGGTTCCCATGACCGAGATCTTGGAACACCCGACCGCGTTGGGTGATGTGGCCGCACGCCAGTTGGCCAACGCCACCAAAACCGCTCCGCAGATGACCAGCATCTCGCCGCGCTGGCTGGTGCGGTGCTTGGAGTGGGTGCCGGTTGAGGCCGGCATTTTCCGCGTGAACAAGGTCAAGGATCCGTCGGCGGTGGCGGTGGAGTGCTCGGGACGCGACGAGCGAGCCCTACCCCAAACCTTTGTTGATTACGAAGAAAAACCGCGGGAGCTGATGTTGAGCGCGGTCAACACCGTGGTCGATATTCACACGCGGGTCTCGGATCTCTATTCCGTTCCCCACAACCAGATTGCCGAGCAGTTGCGCCTGTCGATCGAGGCCATCAAGGAGCGGCAGGAAAACGAACTGATCAACAACCCGGAATACGGCCTGCTGTCCAACGTTGACCCGGCTTTTACCCTGTCAACCCGCGTCGGGCCGCCGACCCCCGATGATCTGGACGAGCTGATCTCGCGGGTCTGGAAACAGCCCGGCTTTTTCCTGGCCCACCCGCGCACCATCGCCGCCTTTGGCCGTGAGTGCACGCGCCGGGGCGTGCCGCCGGCCATCGTCACCTTGTTCGGCTCGCCCTTCCTGACGTGGCGCGGCCTGCCCTTGATCCCCTCGGACAAGGTCCGCATCGAAAACGGCCGCTCCAAGATCCTGCTGCTGCGCACCGGGCAAGCCCGCCAGGGCGTGGTGGGCTTGTTCCAGCCCAACCTGCCGGGCGAACAGAGCATGGGCTTGTCGGTCCGCTTCATGGGCATCAACCAGAAGGCTATCGCGTCCTACTTGATTTCGCTCTACTGCTCGCTGGCCGTCCTGACCGAGGACGCGCTGGGCGTGCTGGAGAACGTCGAAGTGGACAAGTACCATGTCTACGCCTGAGCTTGACCCGGCGGGGCCCGACTTTGTCGCGACCCTGACGCGGCTGGCCAATGCCTTTTTCCTGGCTCCTCCTGAGCCCGGGCTGCCGCTGACGCCGCCGGAACCCGGCGCGCCTCAGCCGCCGCCGCGTCCCTCGGTGGGGCCGGCGCTCGGGGGCTACGGCCGGCCGGGACCGGGGGCAACCCCGTTCCCCGGCGCCGTGGATCCGGGGCCCGGCGTTGGCAGCGAGGCCGCACTCCAGGCCCTGGTGTCGGGTTTACCTGTGAGTTTTCCCGAGGCTTGGCCGCTCGACGTTGCGCCGGCGAGTGGGGCGCCGCTGACGGCCTCGCCCGCGCCCCCGGCCTTGGGGGGAGCGGGGATCCCGCTGACCCCGCCGACAGCGCCGGCTCTGCCCTTCTCCGACCTCGGTGCGGTGCTGGCACCCGTCGCCCCTGTGGCGGGGACGCTGCCGTCCGGCCTCACCCTAGGCACCGACACCGCCACGCCACCGTCGCTCCCGGGGGGAGGCCTGTCCGGCCTCTGGGCAGATACCGCCTATCGCTCGCGCAAGAACGAGGAGTTCATGGCGAACGGGCTGCGCTCGAAGGTCCATTTTCGCCGGGCACCGGGCAAACCACTGTCACAGGCCCACGCTAAGGCCAACGCCGCCCGCTCCAAGGTGCGCTCGGCCGTCGAGCATGTCTTCGCGTGCCAGAAAGGGCCGATGGCCCTCTTCGTCCGCACCATCGGCATCGCCAGGGCCAAAACCAAGATCGGCATGGCCAATCTCGTCTACAACATGCGCCGCCTAGTCTGGTGGGACGGGAGAACTGCGCCCGCATGACGGCCGAAAGGCCGAAGAGGGGGCCGTAACGGCCCAAATACCACGGAATTCAGACCGAAATAGCCCCCAGTCTCAGCTCGGGCGCCCCGTTTTCCTATCCAAACCGTCCAAAAACTCGGTTCTTCGAGGTGTCCGAGAGGCTGCGCCTTCGCCTTTCAGAGCATCCTTGAAAAAATTGTGCCGTGCGGCTATATTACTGGAAATATCTAGGAGGTAGCCGTGGGCAGCTCGCAAAAACGTGCCATTCAAAACTATCGATCTCGCTTGAGCGAGCGCGGTCTGGCGCGCTTTGAAGTGCTGGCGCGGGATGCCGATCGCGACCTTATCCGGTCCTTGGCCCGTCGCCTTGCGGAAGACGGCCCAGAGGCGTCGCGTCTCCGCGCGGCAGTAAGCCAGACCATCGGCGGCGAGCCGCCGAAGAAGGGTGGAATCTTGGCTGCGCTACGACGCTCCCCTCTCGTGGGCGCGGACCTCGATCTCGTCCGAGTCCGTGAAGAAGGGCGAGACGTCGAAATCTGATGCGCTATCTGCTCGACACCAACATCATCAGCGACATCGCGAAGCCGGCCCCGTCGGAATCCTTGCTCGCATGGATGGGGGAACAAAACGACGAAGACCTTTTTATCGCCTCGCTGACCGTCGCCGAAATCCGTCGAGGTGTTCTGCAGAAGCCGGCCGGCAAACGCCGCAATCAGCTTGAGGCATGGTTCTCTGGACCGGAGGGGCCCCAGGAACTTTTCGCGGGCCGCATTCTCTCCTTTGACGAAAACGCCGGCCTGATCTGGGCGCGCCTGATGGCGGAGGGAAAATCGCAGGGTCGGCCCCGCAGCGCGCTCGACACGATCATCGCCGCCGTCGCCGAGGCTCACGGATGCATCGTCGTCACCGATAATGAGAAAGACTTTGCCGGCGTAACAATCATCAATCCGCTGCGCGCATCAGGTCACCTATGACCTCGACAGGCGCGCGCGACGATTTCACGAAGCCGACGCTCAGGTTGATGGCGCAACGCGCCGGATACATCTGCTCCTACCCCGACTGCCGCCAATTGACGATTGGGCCGTCCGAAGACCGCAAGTCAGGCCTCACGATGGTTGGAGTGGGCGCGCACATCACAGCCGCGTCGGCAGGAGGGCCGCGCTACGACGGCAACCTCACATCTGAAGAACGCGCGAGCGAGGCCAACGGCATCTGGATGTGCCAGCTCCACGGAAAACAGATTGACGACAATGCCAGCCGACACACCGCCATCGACCTGAAGCGCTGGAAATCGCAACACCAAGAATGGGTCTTCGCGCGCATTGCCAGCGCCGACAGCTTGCTCAAGCACGGGATCACCAACGTCTCTATCGAGAACATTGGCCCGTTTCGCCAACGGACCAGCATCTCCCTTGGTCGGCACAATGTCGTTTTCGGACTGAACAGTTCCGGGAAATCCAGTCTTTGCGAGAGCATTGCGGCCTTTGCAGGCGGCGCGAACTTCGAGAATTTCCGCAAGCGCTGGCGCCTGTTCGGGGCTGGCTCCCCGTCAATGACGATCGAGGCGGCCGTCTCAGTGAACGGCGCGAGAACAACCGTGCGGCTCAGCGAAGAGCCTGTGGCCCTCAAACGTGTCCCGAAACTCCATCAGACCCGGCTTCATATAGAGGTGAACGGGAACGTGGCGGCGCACTGGCCTCGATCGCTGTTCAACATCGTATACTTGGATAGTCAAAGCCTGAAACCCAACCGGATCAAAGACCCTTTTCGTCGGGATCTGCGCGCGCTCGCGCCGCAGCTTGGAATGAGCGAGGATCAGGTTTGGGACGCGCTGCGCGAAGAGTTGTTCTGCAGCTCGACCTTCGGATCGCGAATTCGCCGGATCGGCGAGTATCGCGCGGAGGTCCGCTCCGCCGGCAGTGATTTCTTTTATGAGACAGGAGGATTGGCTGGTTCCGAACATAGCTTCGCGCTGTTCGACGTCCTTCTCCGAATGATCCGGGCAGACCCAAGGCCGACGCCCTGGATGATCATCGTGGATTCCAGCCTGTTTTTGGGCCTAGATAGCGACAACAAGCGCCGTCTCGTGGAGGCTTTGACACAGCTCGACGAGCCAGCCGTCCAGACGCTCGTTTGCGTCAACTACGAAACCGATGCGATCGACCTCAAGGCCGCAGACGCCGAGAAATGGGTCGGCTCCAGCGTCGCGGGCGCGCTGACCGTGCATTCGTTTTTATAGGCCCACCCCGGAATGAGCACGAGATCCCAACGCTACATCATCGATCCTCCAGGCGCGTGCCCTGCCCATCTGCGGATGCCAAGCGGTCGTCCCATGAGTCAGATGTCCTTCGACATGGACGACGTCGCGCGATGCGCATGGAATGAAATTCTCCAGACCGCGCCGCGAGCGACGTCGCTTTTTGCATTCCTCGACGATCTGCTTGAGCCGGGCGCCAATCTCGTCTGGCGCGAACAGGGGCCAGGCCGCGGTACGGAAATGCGCCGTGCGTTCTCCGCTCTCTTCGGACGCTTCTTCGCGCGCGCCTATCTCCAGCTCAACCATGATTTCGTCTGGTTCGCCGCCATCGATGGCGACAATTTCCACCTCTCGCCAAACTGGCGCGTCAGCCGGAAACCGCGCTCGCTTACAGAAATGCCTGATTGGATATGCGCCCGACCAGGCGAACTCGCCATCGGCGAGGCAAAAGGTTCGCATCAAAAGGGCAATGCCACGCGCGGCGGTAAACCTGGTCCGATCAAGACAGCAGAGGGACAAATTACGGGTGTCCGTGTGCAAAAGCGTACACCGACTGTTCGCGGTCTGCGCTGGCGTTCCAAGAGCGTGAAAGGTTGGGCCGTCATGTCGCGATGGGGTTTGGCGTCACCGTCGCGTGATCCCTATCTC
The DNA here is from genome assembly GCF_000284415.1 of Pararhodospirillum photometricum DSM 122. Lineage (NCBI taxonomy): Bacteria > Pseudomonadati > Pseudomonadota > Alphaproteobacteria > Rhodospirillales > Rhodospirillaceae > Pararhodospirillum > Pararhodospirillum photometricum. The sequence continues at coordinate 3,581,356 of NC_017059.1, read as the reverse complement.
TATGTGCTCGACCCTGAAACGGAGGGAGAGCAACCGACGCCGGAGGAGATCGAAGACCTGGTACAGGCCGTCGCTCGCACCCACGTCGCACAAACAGCGATTGGTCTCGGGTTATTGAAGCCCGACGGAGAGGATGGAAAAATCCTGACGCCGCGTCGGCGCGTGCGGGTGCAGGGCGACGATCAGAAGCGCCATTTCTCGGGTGTGGTGATTACGCCGTTTGGGCCGCTCGATCTTGACCTCGATCAGGCCAACGAGCTGTCGAAACTCCTTCCCGATCCTGGGCTCGTTCGTTTCGTCGGCCTGGATGAAGAATTGTTCTCTACGTACCTCCAAGGACAGCCCCTTGTGCCGCAACAGCAAGAACGGATCGGCGATCTCGCGCTCGTCGGAAAGGACGGCCTCATGATCGCGCCTGTCAGCCAAATCCTGGACGGTGGAATTCAGACCGGATTGGCATGAGCATTGTTTACCGCTGATGCCAAGGCGGCCCTCGCCGAGGCCGATTGCGATGGGATTATTTTGGCACGCATGTGCATCCGCCAAGCCTTGCCAGAACAACGCCGCACACGGTTCTCGTCAGCGATCAACGTCGTCGAAGATTGACTGAATGTTGGAGCGTGCGTTGGCCGTTCGGCCGACGGGTGTTTCCACTCGATCTTCAATGTCAGGCTCGCGGGCTTCATTCAGATCCTCAATTGCTTTTCCAATCGCGATTCTCCCACTATCGATCTTACCGCGGTCGGAGTCGTCGATCTGAAGCGCGTCCTCGACACCGCCCAGCAAGCTCGATAACTCATCGAAGTGACTATCTGGGTCGCTATCACCGCAATTCGATTTCCAATCCGAAATGTGGGTGTCGAGCCGATCAATAACGTCCCCCCTTACTCGTATCAGGAGATCTTCAAACTCGGCATCAGTCATGAGCGAACGCAGGGATTCGTCACGAAAAATACCGCCATCGGGGACTGTGAGGGTCGTATCGACGATGTGCTCGACCAAGCTAAGGCGCTTCTCCTCGGGGAGGAGTTTCGCCTGATGCAGCTTTGCCAACAGTCGATTTTCGGAGGAGTACGCCATAAACGCGCCCGGACGAAGATCAAGAACAGCCGGCACTTGGTCCACCACCAACCGCAAGAATGCAGCGTCGCAGCGCTGACCGAGAAAATAGCGTATGCGGTAGTCAATGGGATGGACGAGCAAACGGTTGAGAAGCGCCGGATACAGCGAAGGGCCGACCCGCACGCTCGCACCACGTAACTCGACCCCGCCGCACACGACCTCCTCAAGCAGCCGTTCGAACTTTGCGCCGCGCAAGTAGATTTCTGTCAATTCGGGTGAATTAGCGACGAGCGCAGCATAGGCATCGCCGATAGTCGGATGCTTGAACGTCCATTTTGGACCCTCGGTCGTATCGACGAGTAGGGCAAGACTGCCGCGAAGTGAATCAAGTGCGAGCCGGATTTCGGCGGCGGTGACGCCCAGAAGTTCCGTGATCAACGCTATACGATCATCATTCTCGATCGGTGACGCAAGTTGCCCGCCGTGCATGAAAATCAGTGCGACTGCGGCCGCTTCGCCCCGATCGAGATTACGCAACACGTCTTTCAGGAAATCGACGGGTCGCCGTGCGAAATCGAGCAAACCTTCCTCGTCGGGTGTCACTTTCTCCGTAAAGAATGCCGAACCGAGACGACGAGCTGTCTCAGGAAGAAAAGACGCATCTTCCGCAAGCGTCGCCAAGTGTGGCTTGATGGCCTTCTTGAACGAAGCAGGCTGATCACCGCGCTTGATGTGATTGTACAGGATTTGGGCCTTTTCGGCGGTCGCTAAGCCCTGGACATTGATGACCACCTGCGATTTGTCGAAGAGCGGAAACGCGCCGGTCTTGAGATCACGATGGGCTGATCGCCAGATGTACGTGCGGGATGTCAGTAGAAATCGGGCGCCCTTGCGCAACGCGGCGGCCATCAGGGGCATCTGCCGATTCCAGGCATCGGCAATATGGCGTTGGTACTGCGTGGCGCCGAAAGCATCATCTATCCAGAAGAACTGCTTGGGGTCATCGGGATTCCAATGCCGCATGATGTCTTCAGGACTGGTCACACGGATCGTCGGCGCGCGCCAATGATCAAGCGCCCCCAAAGCGAGGCTCGCCGCGATGGTCGATTTGCCGGAAGCTGGATCTCCAAGCAGCAAGACAAAATTATGATCGAGTAGCGCGTCCACGCTTTGACGATGCGCATCTGTAACAACGAAACATGCCAGATCGTCCCCAAGTGCGCTCAGGACCGCGCGAGATTGCGCATAGGCCCGCTCATCAAGGATCTGGGAAAGATCTCCCAATCCATAGACTCTCGGCACCATCACCCGTAGCCGTGACGATTCCCGAATTTGTTGTGCTACCCAGTCACGCCCAAGAATTACACAGTTCTTCACGCCCACCGCTTCGAACGCGGCAGCGATTGCGTACGCCTGCGTACCCGATACGCCGTGGTTTGTGAGGAGGATGTAGTCTTCAGCCAAACCTCTGGCTGCAAGCTTTCCGGCCTTGGTCAATTCGCCCTTCACGGCGCTCAGGCTTAGTGGGGCATCCGCCTTGCTCGTGAATTTGCATTGGATTGTCGAGCGACCGGCTGAATCTCCGTTGGACCAACGACCGAGAAATGCACCATCGCGCCCGCCATCCTTTGAGGGCAGAAATGTCTCAACCGACCGGACACCTCGAAAAACCCTGGCTCTGAGCGGTGTCTGCTGATTCAATAAGCCCCAGGCCGTGTTGGAGGGAACGATGGGTCGGCAGCCTGGGTTCTTCGATCTTGAAGAGCGGTATGCGGAGTTGTCGAAGGCGGGCGACCCGCTGGAGAAGCTGCTGAGGGTGGTGAGCTTCGAGGCGTTCCGCTACCGGCTGGACAAGGCGTTGAACCGCAGCGACCGAGCCCGGGGCGGCCGTCCGCCCCATGACGCGGTTTTGATGTTTAAGATCCTGGTGCTTCAGGCGCTGTACAACCTGTCCGACGATCAGGCGGAGTTCATGATCAACGACCGCCTGACGTTCAAACGCTTTCTCGGCCTAGGGCTGGCGGACAAGGCGCCGGACGCCAAGACGATCTGGCTGTTCCGCGAGACGCTGACCGAGGCCAACGCGATCGAGAAGCTGTTCGCGGTGTTCGACGCCAAGCTGAAGGAAGGCGGCTATCTTCGCTGATGCGCTGGTTTGGTCGAGGCAAAAAGGAAACGCGGGGCTGGGGCGAGTTAGAGCGCCTGATCCTGGCCGCGAATGAGACGGCGGCGGGGATCAGTGTTTCGCCTGACTCGGCGCTTGAATACGCCCCGGTGCTGGCAGCGGTGCGCTTGATTTCTGAATCCGTCGCTATGCTTCCCGTCCACCTGTACGAAAGCGACGGTGGCGACAAGCGACGTGCGGACGATCATCCGCTGGAACGCTTGATGACCCGACTCCCGAACCCCTGGACTACCGCGTTTCAGATGAAAGCGGACCTGACCGCCGCGCTGTTGCTGGATGGCGAGGCGTTTGCCCTGGTGATCCGGGGGCGCGATGGGTCCGTGATCGAGGTCACGCCATTGCCCAGGGGCAGCGTGTCGGTGGAAACCCTCGAAGACTTGGCGCCCCAGTACCGGGTTTCGCTGGCTTCGGGCGAACAGCGGATCCTGGGGCCGGGCGAGGTGCTTCACCTTCGCGGCTTGGGCACGCTCCCCAACAAGGGCTTGAGCTTGGTCCACCAGGGCAGGCACGCCATCGGCCTCGGCATGGCCCTTGAGCGGCACGCCTCAACGCTGATGGCAAAAGGCGCGCGCCCTGGCGGCGTGTTGGAAGTACCGGGCATGTTGTCGCCAGAAGCGCTTGGCCGGATCAAGGCTGGTATGGCGCAAGGGCATGGTGGTTCCGCTTCTGGCGGGACGCTTGTTCTTGAGAACGGGACAAAATACAACCCGCTTACTTGGAACAGCGTTGACATTCAATTTCAAGAGATGCGCACATTTCAGGTGGCGGAAGTATCGAGGATCTTCAGGGTTCCACTTTCGCTTCTGTCTGAAATGTCGCGCGTCACACATGCCAATGCCGAAAGCCTTGGGCAACAGTTTTTGAGCCTGACTTTGCTTCCATATCTGCGGCTGTGGACGGAAACTATTTACCGCGACTTGCTCAAGCCCCAGGAACAGGAACGGTATTACGCGGAGTTTACTACCGGAGCGCTTGAGATGGCCGATCTGGCGGGGCGGGTGGACGCTTACGTCAAGGCGATTGGCGGGGGGCTGATGACCCCTTCAGAAGCACGCCAACGCGAGAACCTACCTCCGGTTGCCGGTGGCGACGTGCTGCGCGTGCCGCTGAACACCGAGAGCATCGGAGGGGCCAATGCCTGAGGCGGTGGAATGCCGGTTTACCCCCAGTGATGAGGCCGGGCTTGTCGCAGGGTACGGGGTCGTGTGGAACGTCCTGGACCGGCACGGCACCGCTTTCGCCCCTGGCTCCCTGGACGCTTCCCTGGCCGATATCCGAGCCTCTGGGCACCGCGTGCCGATGCTTTGGGCGCATGACCCCGCGCGGGTGATTGGTGCGTGGGATCGCCTGGAAGCCGACGAACACGGTCTGCGGGTCGAAGGCCGGCTGGTCACGGACACCCGCGACGGTGCCGACGCGCTGGCGCACCTGCGGGCCGGATCGCTTAACGGCCTGTCGATCGGCTTTCGCAGGCTGGCCGACGAGCCACGGGCCGGTGGTGGTCGAACGATCACGCGGGCGGAACTGGTCGAAATCTCTCTTGTTGCAGTGCCATCGAACAATGACGCCCGGACGACGGAAGTCCGGGGCACCCCCGAAGAAGGAACGATCACCATGTTGAACGCCGCGCCCGTCGAGCACCGGGCCGAACCGAACACCGGGGCCGACGACGGCGCCGGGAATGAAACCGACCTGGGCGCCCGTGTCGCCAAGGTGGAAGAGGCTGTTGCCAGCATCGGGCAGAAGGTGGACGCCCTGGCCGAGAAGGTGGGGCAGACCGAGCAACGCGCCGATCGCATCGAGGCCCGTTCCGCCCGTGTCGGGCTGGGCAGTGGTGCCGGTGCCGGGCCGGACCCGGAAACCCGCGCCTTCGGGGTCTACCTCCGGCGCGGTTCTAGCGCTGTTGAGGCGCATGAGATGCGCGCGATGTCGGCCAGCACTGATTCCCAAGGCGGCTTCCTCGTGCCCGACGGGTTCCGGGCCGAGTTGCTGAAGCGGCTGATCGAAGTCTCGCCCATGCGCACCTTGTGCACCGTGACGCCCACGGGGACCGATGCGCTGATCCTTCCGAAGGTCACGGCCAACCCCACGTCGGCTTGGGTTGCGGAACTGGGCACGCGCACTTCTTCCGAGCCTACGGTTGGACAGGTCAAGATCGACGTTCACGAGGCGAGTATCTACACGGATATCTCCCGCCGTCTTCTTGAGGACTCGGCAATCAATCTTCAGTCCGAGCTTGCTGCTATTCTCTCTCAAGAGTACGCGAGACTTGAAGGGCAGGCTTTCGTTTCTGGTGATGGCACCGGCAAGCCGCGCGGCTTCTTGTCGCATCCTGATTTCGAGACGGTGGCGGCTGGCAGCACGTCGGCCCTGTCGGCGGATAAGCTGATCGAAGTCATGCACTCCCTGCCCGCACAGTATCGCAACAAGGGCACTTGGGTCATGAATGGGACCACCACCTTGGGCAAGGTGCGTTCTTTCAAGAACTCGTCCGGTGATTATCTCTGGCGTGATGCCTTGAGCGAAGGAAACCCTGGGACCATCCTTGGCAGGCCCGTTGTTGAACTGCCGGACATGCCGGACATTGCTTCGGGTGAAGTGCCCATTGCGTTTGGTGACTTCAAGGTTGCTTACCGTATCGCGCAACGGGTCGAGTTTTCGATCTTGCGGGATGACTACACGCAGGCCGTGTCGGGGCTGGTGAGGTTTTTCTCCCGCGCCCGACTGGGGGGCGATCTGGTCCAGGCTGCCGCCATCAAGGGCATTTCGATGACCGCGTGATGATCCGTTTCCGCTCCGGGTGCTGCGGCCTGGGGCGGGATCGGTGGGCCGGTGGTGGTGGTCTTGGGCATTCCCCCACTGCCGGCCCGCTTCCTCGAAGGAGAACGTCATGAGCATTAAATCCCGCCGCGCTTACGCTTCCCTGCCTAAGGTCCGCAAGATTTTGCGCGAGTTGCCCGACGAGCTGACCAAGGCGCTCAAGACGACCTTTGCCGAGGGCGCCGAGGAAATGGCCCAACAGGCGACGGCGAACGTGGTTGAGGCTGGCCTGATCGACAGCGGGGAACTGGTCCGATCCATGAAGGCAAAGACCAGCCGCGACGGCCTGACCGCGAAGGTCGGCATTGTCGGGCAACGCGACAACAAATTGGTCTGGTACGGGCACTTTCATGAGTTTGGGACGCGCGGATGCCCAGAGAAAAACATCCCGCCCCTGCCAGCCCAACACTTCCTCGACGACGACGACGACGACGACGACGACGACGCGCGCGCGNGNGNGNGACGGATCGACGCGGTGGTGGACCTGATCACCGATATCGCGGCCCAAACCAACCTGCTCGCCCTCAACGCCACCATTGAAGCGGCCCGAGCCGGGGATGCTGGCAAAGGCTTTGCCGTGGTGGCCGGGGAAGTCAAGCAACTGGCCATGCAAACGGCCCGCGCCACCGACGAAATCCGCCGCCAGATTCAAGATGTCCAAACGGCAACCCGCGATTCGGTCGAGTCCATGGGCTCGGTCGGCTCGGTAATCCGCGAAGTGGACGACATCTCGGCCTCGATTGCCGCCGCAGTGGAGGAACAAGGCGCAGCGACCCGGGAAATCGCCCGCAGTGTCGAACAGACCGCCCAAGATACCAAGGCTGTCACGGCCGCCATTGAAGAGGTCCGCCGGGCCGCCGAGGATACCGACGAAGGGGCCCGTGACATTCAAGACGCCTCCAATCGCCTCTCGGACCAGACCGCCACCTTGCGGATGAAGGTAACGGATTTCCTGCGCCAAGTCCGAGGCGGCCCCGCAGAGACCCCCGAGGCCGAACCGGCGACCTTGCTGAATTGGGAAGACGCCCTCGCCTTTGGCATCCCCAAGGTTGATGAAGATCACAAACACATCATGGGCTTGACCAACACCTTGTATCAGCGGATGAAGAGAGGCGAGGAACTCCAGCGCTTGGACGAGGCCTTCCAGGATCTGGAAGCCTACACACGGCGCCATTTCGTCAACGAGGAAGAGATCATGGCGCGCGCCGACTACCCGGAGATGCGGGCTCACTGCACCGCGCACGAGCGCTTCATCACCCGGTTGCAGGCGCTGTACGCCGACTTCCGGGCCGGTCGTCCTGAAGCCGGGGTCGATCTGCTCGCCTTCCTCGGCAAGTGGTGGCTTGACCATATCCGGGGAGCGGACAAGACCCTGGCTTTGTACGTCCGGCATCAAAGGCGTGCAGCCTGATCTCTCACCCCGGCCGGGGGAAAGAATGCCCCCACTCAAATACCCTATAAGGAATGAGGGGTCTGGGGAGGCCGAGCCTCCCCAGACTTTTTCTTAAGCAGAACCCCGGACGAGCCACGGCATCCGGCACAATAACCCGAACGGGAGTGGGAAACCATGGATCAGGATGTTTTGGCCCTTGATCTTGAGGCCTTGCAGAATTTGGTGGGCCTCAGCCGAAACGATCTTGCGGTCCTCCCGGAATTTCTTCGGGCCGTATGCCCGGTGTTGCCGGAGATCGTGGACAGCGTGTGTCGCGAGCGGGACAGGCCCCCTCCCCTGCCCGGCTTTCCCGCCCGCGCCCCCGACGTGGCCAGCCTGACGCAAAGGGAAAGTGCCCACTGGCTGGCCCTGCTGGGCTCCCCCCTCGACCAAGGCACGGTGACGCGAGCCTGGGCGCGCAGCGCGTCTGACCTTGTGGAAACGTTGAGTCTTTCAGCCCGGACCCTGGAGCGTTTCACCACGTTTGTCCTGTCGGGAGGGGCACGGCGCCGGCCTTTGCTCGCCGCCGTCCAGAAAGTCGTTCTTCTCGACATGATTCTTGCGGTTGTCCTGCACCAGAAGGAGGGGACCCTGCGGGCGGGAGAAGAGGCGGCGCCTGACGAGACGATCGACAACTTGCGCCACATCGCCAAAATGGCCGAGGTGGTGAACGATGCGATGATCCAGTTGGCGGATCTCAATCGAGAATCACGCGACATCCGCCAAGCCAGCCAGACCGTAGCGTCGGCCGCCGAGGAACTGGCGGCATCGGTGCACGAGATCGCTTCCAGCAGCGAGAACACCGCCTCTGACGCCCGCAGCTTGGAAGAGGCGGTCAGCCGGGGCCGAGCTAGCGCCGAGGAGGCGGTGACGCGGATGGAGAGGATCAACGAAACGGTCCTCGCCACGGCGGGCAAGGTCGCGGATCTGCGCAACGCCAGCGAGAAGATCGGCGAGATCCTGGTCTCGATCAATGCCATTGCCAAGCAAACCAACCTGCTCGCCCTGAATGCCACCATTGAGGCAGCCCGGGCCGGCGAGCAGGGCAAGGGCTTTGCCGTGGTGGCCAGCGAGGTGAAAAACTTGGCGACCCAGACCGGGCGAGCCACCGACGACATCCGCACCCGGATCGAGGCCCTGCGGGCCGACATGGCAACCATCGTCGCGGTCATGGAAGAAAGCCGTGACGCGGTGGCCCAGGGCAGCGAGGCCATCGCCCGCACGGGTGACGAGATGCGGGTGGCCTCGGATCGGGTGGCCGACGTCACCCGCCGCACCGACGACATCAGCGGCATCCTGGCCCAGCAAACCGAAGCAACCCGGGAGATCAGCGCCGGCATCAACCAGATTGCCGAACGCTCGCATCATTCGGGAACCCTGATGAGCGCTATCACCGGCTCCATTGGCCAAGCCAACGATGTGGCCTTGGAGCGGGTCAACCACTGGATGCGCGACGACTCGCCCCTGTATATGCTGGAGACGGCGAAGGTTGACCATATTCTGTTTCGCAAGAATGTGATCGACATGGTGGTGGGAGCCAAGCCCCTGCCCCCCTCCTTGCCCGATCATCACGGCTGCCGCTTCGGTCGCTGGTTCGACAGCCAGACTGATCCCCGCCTGACGGGGCATCCGCGCTGGCAGGCCATCATCCCCCCCCACAAGCGGGTCCATGCCCTGGCCCATGACGCCTTGGAAGCGTGTCGTCAGGGGCGGCAGGGGGAGGCCTATGGGTGCTTGCGTCAGTTGCACGACGAAAGCAAGGTGATCATCGCGGCGTTGGAGGACTTGGCTGGGAGTTATGAGCAGCGGCTTTTGGAAAGATAAGGGAAGGCTGGGGAAGCGCGGCCTCCCCAGACCCCTCGATCTTTATGGGATCAGCAGGGGTTTCAGGTAGCGCCCGGTATGGCTGGCCGGGCAGGCGGCGACCGCCTCGGGAGTTCCCTGGGCGACCAGGGAGCCGCCGCCACCACCGCCTTCGGGGCCCAGGTCGAGAAGATAATCGGCGGTCTTGATGACCTCGAGGTTATGCTCGATGACCAAGACGGTGTTGCCCTGATCAACCAGGGCTTGCAGTACTTCCAGCAGCTTACGGACATCCTCGAAGTGCAAGCCGGTGGTGGGTTCGTCGAGAATGTAGAGCGTGCGTCCGGTAGCGCGGCGCGAGAGTTCTTTGGACAATTTGACGCGCTGGGCCTCGCCCCCCGACAAGGTGGTGGCTTGCTGGCCCAGGTGGATGTAGGATAGCCCGACTTGCGCGAGAAGTTCCATTTTATCGCGCACCGAGGGCACGACCTGAAAGAACTCGGCCGCCTCCTCCACGGTCATGTCCAGCACATCGGCAATGGATTTGCCCTTGAAGGTAACTTCCAGGGTTTCGCGATTGTAGCGCTTGCCCTTGCAGACATCGCAGGTCACGTAGACGTCGGGGAGAAAGTGCATCTCGATTTTGATCAATCCGTCGCCCTGGCACGCCTCGCAGCGCCCTCCCTTGACGTTGAAGGAGAAGCGGCCCGGCTTGTAGCCCCGGGCCTTGGCCTCGGGCAGACCGGCGAACCAGTCGCGGATGGGGGTAAAGGCCCCGGTATAGGTCGCGGGATTGGAGCGCGGGGTGCGACCGATGGGGGACTGGTCGATGTCGATGATCTTATCGAGGTGCTCCAGCCCCTCCAGGGCGTCGTGGGCACCGGGCAGGTCGCGGGCGCCGTTGAGAGCGCGGGCCAGGGCCTTGTAGAGCGTTTCGATGACCAAGGTGGACTTCCCCCCGCGGAGACCCCGGTCACGCAGGTGAAGGTGCCCAGCGGGATCGAGGCATCCAGGCCCTTGAGGTTGTTGGCGCGGGCACCGCGCACCGTCAGCCACTGCCCGTTGCCCGGGCGGCGGGTGGTAGGCACGGCGATGCGCCGCGCTCCGGTCAGGTATTGCCCGGTTAGGCTGTGCGGCTGGGCCATGACCTCAGCCGGGGTCCCCGCAGCGACGACGTTGCCGCCATGGACGCCGGCCCCGGGCCCCCATATCGACCAGATAATCGGCGGCGCGGATGGCGTCCTCGTCGTGCTCGACGACGATGACGGTGTTGCCGAGGTCGCGCAGCCGCCGCAGCGTGTCGAGGAGACGGTCGTTGTCGCGCTGGTGCAGACCGATGGAGGGTTCGTCGAGGACATAGAGCACGCCGGTCAGGCCGGAGCCGATCTGGCTCGCCAGACGGATGCGCTGGCTTTCCCCGCCCGAGAGGGTGCCCGAGCCGCGGGCCAGGGTCAGGTAGTCGAGGCCCACATCGCCCAAGAAGCCCAGGCGGTCGTTGATCTCGCGCAAGATGCGTCGGGCGATCTCGCGCTGCTTGTCGCCCAGGCGCTCGTCGAGGCCGGCGAACCAGGCGCGGGCTTCGGCGATGGACAGTTCGGAGATTTCGCCAATGTGGCGGCCCTGGATTTTAACCGCGAGGGCGGCCGGTTTCAGGCGATAGCCGCCGCAGGCCTCGCAGGGCGCGCCGGACTGGTAACGGGACAGCTCCTCGCGCACGCCGACACTCTCGGTATCGCGCCAGCGCCGCTGAATGTTGGGAATCACCCCCTCGAACGGCTTGGTGGTGCGGTAGGCCCGAGTCCCGTCCTCGAAGGCCAGGGGCACGATTTCGCTGCCCGAGCCATGGAGCACGACATGGCGCACCGCCTCGGGCAAGTCGCGCCACGGGGTCTCCATGGCGCAGCCATAGTGGGCCACCACGCTGGCCAGGGCCTGGGCGTAATAGGGCGAGGGGGGGCTGTGGTTGGACCAAGGCGCGATGGCGCCGCCCTGGAGGGAGAGGCTGGGGTCGGGAACCACCAAGGCGGGATCGAAGTAGAGGGTCACGCCGAGGCCGTCGCAGGTGGGGCAGGCGCCAAACGGGCTGTTAAAGGAGAACAGACGCGGCTCGATCTCGTCGATGGTAAAGCCGCTGACCGGGCAGGCGAAGCGGGTGGAGAAGGTGTGCCGCTCGCCCGTGGTCGCATTCTCGGCCAGGACGAGTCCGTCGGAGTCGCCAACGTTCAAGGCGGTTTCCAGCGAGTCGGCGAGACGCCCTTCCACCCCAGAACGAATCACAAGGCGATCAACAACCACCTCGATATCGTGCTTAAGTTTCTTGTTGAGGGGGGGGACATCGCCCAACTCGTACACCGTGCCATCCACCTTGACCCGGCTGAAGCCGCGCCGCCCCAACTCAGCCAATTCTTTCCGAAACTCACCTTTGCGGCCGCGGGCAACGGGGGTCAAAAGATAAAGACGGGTCTCTTCTGGAAGAGTCATGAGTCGATCGACCATCTGACTGACGGTCTGGCTTTCGATGGGCAGTCCTGTGGCCGGGGAATGGGGAACCCCCACGCGGGCCCAAAGAAGACGCATGTAATCGTGGATCTCGGTCACGGTTCCCACGGTGGAGCGAGGGTTCCGGCTGGTTGTTTTTTGTTCAATGGAGATGGCGGGAGAAAGACCGTCGATGGCATCGACATCGGGCTTTTGCATGAGTTCAAGAAACTGCCGAGCGTAGGCCGACAGTGACTCGACGTAGCGCCGCTGACCCTCGGCATAAATGGTATCGAAAGCCAAGCTGGACTTTCCCGATCCCGAGAGGCCGGTCATGACGACCAGCTTGTCGCGAGGCAGGGTGACGCTAATGTTTTTGAGGTTGTGCTCCCGTGCGCCGCGCACGTGGATTTCCTGAGAACTCATGGGGCCCTCACAGACGGATGCGGCCCGGCGGGGCCCTGCCATGGTGATAAAGTGTTTTCGCGCCGATGGGAATTCCGATGTTCGCGATTTTCCCCCAGGGGCGGGAGGGCGGGCCTGAGGGCAAGATGGTGCCGTGATAACGCCGACTTACGAAACTTTATTTCCTGGCGCGCGCATTTTTGCGGTTTCCCCCTCCCAGGAACACGCTTCCTAAGGCCAATTTCTGGCCGAAAAATCGCGCCCGGCGATGGAACTGATGCTGAAACCCTGTGCATACAAGGAATTGCGCGCAACGGTGATCCTGTTGTAACACGCTTGATCGGCGCCTCGTGTTGTTCGCCTCAGGATGACCCGGCGAAGAGGCCGAGGGCGCGGCGAGATCGAACAACGGCGAGGTCCTGAGGGATCCGTCAAGGCACACGACCAAAACAAATAAGGGGGCGGGGTGGCCTATTTTCTACAACAGCTGATCAACGGGCTGACGCTCGGAGCGATCTATGGCCTGATTGCCATCGGTTATACGATGGTTTACGGCATTATTGGTATGATTAACTTCGCCCACGGCGAAATATACATGATCGGCGCATTTTTGACGATCATCACGTATCTGGTTCTCGGGGGGATGGACATGGCGTCCGTTCCCCTTGGCCTGATGGCCATGCTGGTGATTTCCATGGTATTCACGGCGGCCTATGGCTGGACGGTGGAGCGCATCGCGTACCGCCCCCTGCGTGGGTCGTTCCGACTGGCGCCGTTGATTTCAGCCATCGGCATGTCGATTGCCTTGCAAAACTACGTCCAGATCACGCAAGGCGCGCGGGTGAAGCCGATTCAGCCGGTGATTCAAGGCGGGTTCGAGGTGTTTTCCCAAAATGGTTTTGCGGTCAAGATCACCTTCTTGCAAGTCGTGATCTGGGTGTTGACCGTGGGCCTGATGATGGGCTTCACCTACCTCATCACCAACACCTCGCTGGGCCGTCAGCAACGCGCCTGTGAGCAAGACCGCAAGATGGCCGCCCTAGTGGGGGTGAACGTGGATCGGACGATTTCCCTGACCTTCGTCATGGGGGCGATCTTGGCGGCGGTCGCGGGGATGATCACCACCTTGTACTACGGGGTGATCGATTTCTACGTCGGCTTCCTCGCGGGCATGAAGGCCTTCACGGCGGCGGTTCTGGGCGGCATTGGCTCGCTGCCCGGCGCGATGATGGGCGGCTTGTTGATCGGCTTGATCGAGGCCTTCTGGAGCGCCTACTTTACGATTGAATACAAGGATGTGGCGACATTCGGCATTCTTGTGCTCGTGTTGATTTTCAAGCCGACGGGCTTCCTCGGCAAACCGGAAGTGGAGAAGGTATGATGCCTCCCCAAGTCACCTCCTCCGGCGGACCGTCGGCCCTGACGCCGGGCGCTCTTCTCAAGGAAGTGGGCCTGACCGCCCTTCTCGCCGCCTTCTTGTTCATCCCCTTCGTAGGCTTGGTGGCCGACAACCAAAGTGGCGCCTTGCACATCACCCAGCGCTGGGAGGTGTGGGCAATGGCGGTGGGGGTGGTCGCCGTGGGTCGCCTTGTGCTGATGGTGTGGCGCGAGCATCCCTCGCGACGCAACGCGACCTCGGGCCTGACCACCTTGATGCGTCCGGCAGGCCACTTCCTGCGCAAGAACATGACCTCGATCGCGCTGATTGCCCTGGTGGCCGCGATCGCCTTTCCCTTGAGCCCGTTTGGCAATCGCTATTCGGTCGATGTGGCCACCACCTGGATGATTTACATCATGCTGGGCTGGGGCTTGAACATCGTGGTGGGGCTTGCGGGTCTTCTCGACCTCGGCTATGTGGCCTTTTATGCGGTGGGCGCGTATTCGTATGCGCTGCTTTCAACCCAGTTTGACTGGTCGTTCTGGGTCTGCCTGCCCTTGGCCGGTGTTTTTGCCGCGTTCTTTGGCATTGTCCTGGGCTTTCCGGTGCTGCGTCTGCGCGGCGATTACCTGGCAATCGTGACCTTGGGATTTGGTGAGATCATCCGGGTAATTTTGCTCAACTGGGGCGAAGTGACGGAAGGGCCCAAGGGGATCAGCGGCGTTCCGCGGCCGACCTTTTTCGGCTTCGACTTTGCCCGCACCGCGCCCGATGGCGGCATGACCTTCCATCAGTTGCTAGGGATTGAGTACTCCCCCCTGCACCGGGTTATTTTCCTGTTTTACCTCATCTTGGCCCTGGCGGTTTTGACCAACCTGTTCACCCAGCGCATTCGGCGCCTGCCGGTGGGCCGCGCCTGGGAAGCCCTGCGCGAGGACGAAATTGCCTGCCGCTCGCTCGGCATCAACCCGACCAACGTCAAGCTCTCGGCCTTTGCCTTGGGCGCCATGTTTGGCGGCTTTGCCGGGTCGTTCTTCGCCACGCGCCAAGGCTTCGTGAGCCCGGAAAGCTTCACGTTCATGGAAAGCGCGGTGATCTTGGCCATTGTGGTTTTGGGAGGCATGGGCTCGCAGGTGGGCGTGGTGATCGCGGCGTTCTTCCTGGTGGTTTTGCCGGAAATTTTCCGCGAGTTTGAACAATACCGCATGCTCTTCTTCGGCGTGGCCATGGTGGTTGTCATGGTGTGGCGTCCGGGAGGGCTGTTGTCCTACCGTGACCCCACGATTTTGATGGGCGCCCGGCCCACTCCCGCCCCCGCAGACGCAAGAGGCCGAGCATGACGGCACCCCAATCCCGGACGTCAGGCACCCCCCGTCCGGTGCTCCTGAACGTCGAACACCTGAGCATGCGTTTTGGCGGCCTGATCGCCGTGGACGATTTGTCCTTTGCCGCCCGGGCGGGCGAGATCACCTCGATCATCGGGCCCAACGGTGCGGGCAAGACGACGGTGTTCAACTGTCTGACCGGCTTTTACAAGCCAACGGTAGGCCGCCTGACCCTGGAGCACCCGCGCAAGAACAAGCGGTTTTACCTGGAGCGCATGGAGGGCTTCCGGGTCGCCCAGCAGGCGGACATTGGCCGCACCTTCCAGAACATCCGTCTGTTTGGCCGCATGTCGGTTCTAGAAAACCTGATTGTGGCCCAGCACAATGTGTTGATGCGCGCCTCGGTCTTTTCGCTGGCTGGCCTTTTGGGACTGCCCATTTACCGCAAGGCGGAGCGCGCGGCCCGGGACCGGGCGCGGTATTGGCTGGATCGGGTGGGCCTGACCGAGCGGGCCGACTGGGAGGCGCAAAACCTGCCCTATGGCGACCAACGCCGCTTGGAAATTGCCCGGGCCATGTGTATCCAGCCGGTCCTTCTTTGTCTTGATGAGCCGGCGGCGGGTCTCAACCCCAAGGAATCCCTCGATCTCAACACGCTGTTGCTGGCGATTCGCGACGAACACGGCATCGGCCTGTTGCTCATCGAGCATGACATGAGCGTGGTCATGGGCATTTCCGACCACATTGTGGTGCTGGACCATGGTCGCAAGATCGCCGAAGGGGATCCGCGCACGGTGCGCGAGGATCCGGCGGTGATCAAAGCCTATTTGGGTGAAGCGGAAGAGGAGGAGCTTCCCGCCGAGGTCGCCCAGGATCTGGGCGCCACGTCTTCGCGCAAGGGGGCCAACCATGCCTGACACCCACACCGACACGCTGCCCATCCTGAGTGTTCAGGACGTGCACACCAACTACGGCAAGATCGAAGCGCTGCGTGGCGTGAGTCTGGACGTGGCCGCCGGGGAAATCGTGACCCTGATCGGCTCCAATGGAGCGGGCAAGACCACCTTGCTCAACACCATTTGCGGCGAACCACGGGCCCGCGCCGGCAAGGTGATCTTCGACGGCCAGGACATCACCACCTTGGCCACCGACAAGATCGTGCGCCTGGGCGTTGCCCACTCGCCGGAAGGTCGGCGCATTTTTGGCCGCATGACGGTGTATGAAAACCTCCAGATGGGGGCCCTCACCGCGCCGCGCGAACACTTCGAGGATGACCTGCGCCGGGTGTTTGCCCTGTTCCCCCGCCTGGAGGAACGGCGCGAGCAGCGCGGCGGCACCTTGTCGGGCGGCGAGCAGCAGATGCTGGCCATGGGCCGGGCCCTGATGAGCCGCCCCCGGGTCCTGTTGCTCGACGAACCGTCCCTGGGCTTGGCCCCCTTGGTGGTGCGCCAGATTTTCACGGCAATTCGCGAGATTAACGAGGCCCAGGGCATGACGGTGTTCCTGGTCGAGCAGAACGCCTTCCACGCCCTGCGGCTGGCGCACCGGGCGTATGTGCTGGTCAACGGGCAGGTGACCTTGAGCGGCAGGCGGGGCCGAGCTTTTGGCCAATCCCGAGATTCGCGCGGCGTATCTGGAAGGGGGACACGGATCATGACCAGCCTTCTGGGGTCTCAGCCCCTGGTTTTTCTCCTGTTCACCGTGGGGTTGGTGGGCTGGTGTGCGTTCATGACGGGGCAGGCTCTGGCCACGACGTGGCGCCCGGCATGGCATGCCCTGCCCTACGGGGTTCTGATGGGCGTGGCGGATCGTTTTTTTGCCTATGCCCTGTTTAAGAGCGACCTGTTGTCACCGACAGGCTTGGTGATCGACGCAACTTTGCTTACTGTGATCATTTTGATCGCTTATCGCGTGACACAGGTTCATAAAATGGTCTCGCAGTATCCTTGGCTTTATGAACGCACTGGCCTGTTTGGCTGGCGTGAGAAGGCCTCCGGCGGCTGAGGGATCGGGAGTGCTCCCTGCCCTTCCAGGGACCGGGGATAAAGAAGACACAGGTTATCGACACAACACTGGTTAACGACACAAGAGGAGAGTGGTTCACATGCGTGGATTCAAGACCGGACTTCTTGCTGCCGCCGCGACCGTGATTCTGGGCACCGGGGTGGCCCAGGCTGATATTACCATTGCCGTGGCCGGCCCCATGACCGGCCAGAACGCCTCCTTCGGCGAGCAGATGTCCAAGGGCGCCGCCATGGCCGTCAAGGACATCAACGCCAAGGGCGGCCTGATGGGCCAGAAGCTGGTGCTGAAGGTGGGCGATGACGCCTGCGACCCGAAGCAGGCGGTGGCTGTGGCCAACCAGTTCGCCAACGAAGGGGTGGTGTTCGTGGTCGGCCACTTCTGCTCCGGCTCGTCGATCCCCGCCTCGGCGGTGTACAACGAGGAAGGGATCTTGCAGATCTCCCCGGCCTCGACCAACCCCAAGCTGACTGAACAAGGCTTTGGCGTGGTGTTCCGCACCTGTGGTCGTGACGATCAGCAAGGCGTGATCGCCGCCGACTACATCAAGGACCACTACGCCGACAAGAAGATCGCCATTTTGCATGACAAGTCGGCTTATGGCGAAGGTCTGGCCAAGGAAACCCAGGCCGCTCTGAACGCCGCCAACATCAAGGAAGTGATGTTCGACGCCATCACCGTGGGCGAGAAGGACTACTCGGCCCTGGTGACCAAGATGAAGAACGAGGGCGTCCAGATCGTTTACCTCGGCGGCTACTACACCGAGGCCGGTCTGATCGTGCGTCAGGCCAAGGACCAGGGCCTGAACATTGTTCTGATGTCGGGCGACGCCACCGTGGCCTCCGAGTTCGGCTCGATCGCCGGCCCGGCGGGCGATGGCACCTTGTTCACCTTCTCGCCCGATCCGCGCAAGAGCCCTGAGGCGGCCCCGGTCGTGAAGGCCTTCGAGGGTGAAGGCTACAACCCTGAGGGTTATACCCTGTACACCTACGGCTCGATCCAGGCCTGGGCCCAGGCCGCCACGACCGCCAACAGCACCAAGGCGGCTGACGTGGCCAAGGCCCTGCACGCCGGCCAGTTCGAGACCGTTCTGGGCAAGATCGGCTTCGATGCCAAGGGTGACGTGTCGGCACCGGGCTATGTCGTGTACCAGTGGATGGGTGGCAAGTACGACTACGTGAACAACTAAGAAACTCTGTCAGCGGATCGAAAGGCCGGGGTCCCCGCCCCGGCCTTTTTCTTTTTCGTCAGGGCAAAGGGACGCCTGGGAAGGTGCAACCTCCCCACAGCCCCAGGTCACGCTTGCGCCGCACCAGCAGGCGGGGCACAGTACCTGCGTTACGACATTGATATGAGGATGAGCATGGCCGGTTCGGTCAACAAAGTCATTCTGATCGGTCATCTGGGCAAGGACCCGGAATCCCGTACATTCCAGAATGGCAACAAAGTCACACAGCTGCGTCTGGCCACGTCGGAGACCTGGAAAGATCGCACGACCGGCGAGAAGCGGGAAAAAACCGAGTGGCACGCCGTTTCCATCTTCGGTCCCCCCGCCGATATTGCCGAGCGCTACCTTAAAAAGGGATCGCGGGTGTACGTCTGCGGCTCCTTGCAGACCCGCAAATGGCAAGACCAGAGTGGTCAGGACCGGTACACGACCGAGGTGGTGGTCCAGGGCTTTGGCAGCGAAATTGTGTTGCTGGATCGGGCCCCAGGCGGCGGTGGTGAGGGCGGCGGCGACCATGGCGGCGGCTATGGTGGCGGAGGCGGCTACGGCGGCGGCGGTCGCGACAAAACCCCGCCGTCTTCGGGCGGCGGTCAGGGATGGGATCGCAGCCCGGGGCCGGCCGGAGGGCCTGGGGACTTGGACGATGATATTCCGTTCTGAGTAAATCCGCCGGGAGGGAAAGAGGCCCGGGGGGGAGAAGAAAGGCTGGGGAGGCGAGGGCCTCCCCAGACCCCTCGGAAATTTTTTGGTGTGGCAGGAGACCGGCATGTTTTCCCTCTCGCTCGGGCCCGTTTTAGCGCTCGTTTCCGCGGCGTTGTTCGGCGCCAGCACACCCTTTGCCAAAGCGCTGTTAGCGGGGGTGGATCCCTGGCTGCTGGCGGGGATTTTGTATCTTGGCTCGGGAGTGGGGCTCGGTCTGCTGTCCCTGGCGCGGCGGCGTCGGGGGCCTCTTCCCGATCGGGCGGACCTGCCCTGGCTGGGCGGGGCGATTCTGGCCGGGGGCGTGGTGGCCCCAGTGCTGCTGTTACTGGGTCTTCAGGGCTTGGCGGGCAGTACGGCGTCGTTGCTCCTTAATGCTGAAGTCGTTTTGACGGCTTTGATCGCTTGGGGGTTATTTCGCGAAAACGCGGGGCGACGGGTCATGGTGGGCTTGGGAGCCATTGTGGCCGGCGCGGTCATTTTGTCCTGGCCTGGGGCCTCCGAGTCCGGCCCGGACGGGACACCATGGGCTGTCCTTGCCCTTTTGGGGGCCTGCCTGGGCTGGGCCATCGACAACAACCTGACGCGCAAGGTCTCCCTGAACGATCCCCTGGTCCTCGCGGGCCTCAAGGGGGGGGCGGCAGGCCTGACCAACGTAGTGCTGGCCCTGGGGGTGGGACACGCCGCCCTCCCGTCCCCGAGTCTGGTGGCGGCGGGGGCTGGGCTGGGCTTTTTGGGCTATGGACTGAGCCTGGTGGCGTTCGTCGTGGCGCTGCGCTTGTTGGGCACGGCCCGAACCGGCGCTTATTTTGCAACGGCCCCGTTTATTGGCGCCCTGATGTCGGTCCTTGTCCTGGGAGAGCCTCTTTCCGGGCCCTTGCTGGTGGCGGCGGGGTTGATGGGCTGGGGCGTTTGGCTGCACTTGACCGAGCAGCACACCCACGCCCACGACCACCCGGCCCTAACCCACGTCCACACCCACGACCACGCCAACGACCCTGATGGCCACCATCGGCATGAGCACCCGCCGGGGAATGAGGGACTCCCCCACTGTCACCCGCACACCCACCCCGCCCTGTCCCATCGCCACGCGCACGTCCCGGACGCACACCATCGCCATGCCCATTAAAGGGAGGAGCGCGGCCTCTCGCCCCTTCGCACGAGCCGCGACGAGGAGGCTGGGGGGACCCCGGCTCCCCAGCTTTTTTTGACCAAACCGGCACCTCCAGAGAGTAAAGAACACACCATTTCGAACAAAGGGATGTAGCCTAGAGCACCACAAGCCCCCTGTCTCTTCCCCCCCTAACCTTTTGCGTGTTTGACTGGTATGAAAGACGGCCAGATGGCGCGTTTTTTATTGAAAATTGACATCTGTCTCTCAATCTTTCCAGGATGAGAACGATCCCTCGATGAGGATCGTCCCCCCTGGGAGTGTGACCGTATGCCCCCTGCCGCAAGCTCCCCTTCTGTCATCACCCGCGCGTCGCAACTGGTGGCAGGTCAACGGCGCATCGGCGAGCTTCTGCTGACCTCACTGCTGATCAACGTGGTGGGCTTGGCGATGCCCTTGGCCATGCTCCAGGTCTATGACCGGATTTTGCCAAATGCCAATGTCGCCACCTTGGACCTTCTGGTCTTGGGCGTGGGGGCGGCCATCGTTGTTGAGATGTTTTTGCGCCACCTGCGCGAGGATATCGCCAATACCATCGCTGCTCGGTTCGAGTCTCGGGGGCAGGTTGAATCCCTGACGCGTTTGTTGCGCATGCCGATGAGTGAATTCGAGCGGGTTGGGGGGGGCACACACCTGGAGCGGCTCACCGCCGTGGACCAGATGCGCGATCAGGTCGGAGGCCGGGCTTTTCTGGCGTTGATGGACCTGCCTTTTGTGGGCATCTATCTGGGTGTGATCTATTTCCTGGGCCAGAAGCTGGTTTTGATTCCAGTGGGTCTTGCGCTTCTTTTTGCCATCATCACCGTTATTCAGAGCATTTTTTTACGGCGTGTTGTCGAAGAAACCTCACAGCAAGACGAACGGCGCCACAATTTTATGATCGAGACCCTGGGCGGCATCCACACGGTCAAGGCCCTGGCGGCCGAGGCCCAGATGTTGCGCCGCTTTGAGCGCCTGCTGGAGAACACCATTGGCCAGCGGCGCAAGGCGGCGCTGCGCACGTCGTCGGTGCAGATCTCGGCGGCGCTGTTTTCTCAGGCGACCTCGGTGATCCTGGTGGCCGGGGGCGCGCTTTTGGTGATGGACAACCGGATGACCGTGGGCAGCTTGGCGGCCTGCACCATGCTGGCAGGCCGCATCACTCCCATCATTCAAGGGGCTCTCGGGGTGTGGCAGCGCCACCAGACCACGCAGGTCGCGCAGCGCCGGGTCGCCTCGACGCTGGCGATCCCCGACGCCACCCAACGCCCCCCCTTCCCGCCCGCTAGCGGCGCCGCCCGATTGGTTCTGGAAAACCTGACCTACGGGACCCATGGCACCGACAATGCGGTGCTCAACAACGTTAACTTGACCCTGGAGCCCGGCGACTGCATCAGTCTGCGGGGCGGCAACGGCAGTGGGAAGAGCTTGCTGCTATGGTTGATGACGGGCCAGATCTCGCCGGACAAGGGACGGGTGTTGCTCGATGGCACGGACCTTGGTACCGTGGACCCGTCGAGCCTCGACGCCCACATTGGGTACGTCTCGGATCAGGGACAGCTTCTCCAGGGCACCTTGATCGAGAATCTGACCCTGTTCGACCGTGACCGCGAGGCGGCGGCCATGGCGGTGGCGGAAGAGCTTGGCCTGAACGATGTGGCCGCTTATCTTTCCCAGGGGTTCGAGGCTCGCCTGGGCGGACGCATCGCCGATATCCTGCCGCGCGGCGTGGTCCAGCGCGTGGCCATTGCCCGCGTGCTGACCCACGATCCCCGTCTGATCTTGTTCGATGATGCGGCCATGCTGCTTGATGGATCGGCGGAAACCTTGCTGATGGATGCGATCCGCCGCCGCAAGGGAACCCATACCCTGGTGATCGTCAGTCACCGTCCCTCGACCTTGAAAATTGCCGATCGTCACTTTGAAGTGGTTGATGGCACCTTGAAGGAAAGCCCCCTGCCCGGTCGCCCGGTCCTTCCCCCTGCCGGAGGACCAATCTCATGATCCCCCAAGCCGTTGTCGAGATGCCCCGCGATCTGCCCCCCGACTCCCAGCCCCTGGTCCTGCCCGACGACGATGAACCCTATCGCCTGGGCTTGCCGCCGGAGAGCGTGCTGCCGCGCAACGACCTTGCCCTGTGCCTGCCCGTGTTGCTGCGCACGCTGGGGTGGGCCGGTGACACCCGCCACCTGACAGAGGCTCTGCCCTACTTTGGCGGGCCGTTGGACCTAACGGCCTTGCGCCGCGTTATGGCCGATTTGGGGTATCGCAGTCAGATTCGCCGCAGCAAGCTGCACAATCTGGCCGATATCGAAGTTCCCTGCTTGTTCCTGCCCAAGGGACGCTCGGCGTGCGTGGTAATCGAGCGGCGGGACAAGGCGTTGAGTTTGTTCACCCCTCGGGGTCTCCAGCGCGGCCGACCGCCCCGCGCCCGCGGTCAGGCGATTGTTTTTACGTCCATTGTCGATCCCGAACAGGCCCTGGTGCCGACGGGCCAGACCTCGTGGCTGCTGGGTATCTTGCGCCGTTTCACCGGCCACTTGTGGCTGGCCTTGTTCCTGAGCACCGTGATTGCCCTGCTGTCGACGGCGGGCTCCTTGTATGTGATGGCGGTGTATGACCGAGCGGTGGGGGCCGGGTCGTCGATCACCTTGGTCTCGCTGATTATTGGCGTCACGCTGGCGGTGGGCGGGGAGATGGTGATGCGCTCCCTGCGCTCGGCCCTGTTGGCCCGGGTGGGGGCACGCATCGACGTTTTGGTGGGGCGCTCGGTGTTCGAGCGCCTGATGCGGCTGCCACCGGCCTTGACCGAGGGCTCGACGGTGGGGGCCCAGTTGGCCCGGGTCAAGGATTTCGAGACGGTGCGCGAGTTCCTGGTCGGCCCGATGGCCGGTTCGGTGCTCGACGTCCCGTTTTCGGTGCTGATCATCGGCCTTGTCTACCTGCTGGCCGGTCCCTTGGGGCTGGTCCCAACGATCGCGGCGCTGGCTTTGGTGGTCTTGGGTCTGGTGGCACGCAGCGGTTTGCGCCGTCGGGTGGGCGAGAGCGCGCGGTCGGTGGCGGCCCGTCAGGATCTGGCGCTCGAAGCTCTGACCCATCACCGGCTGCTGCGTACGACCGGCTCCATTGCCACGTGGCTTGCGCGCTACCGCGTGCGCGCCATCAACGCCGCCCGGGCCACCCACGCAACCAACAGCTACATTGGCCTGTTGGGAGTGATTGCCCAAGCGCTGGTGGTGAGTTCCGGGGTGGCGACCTTGTGGTTTGGGGCCTCGCTGGTGATGGCGGGCGGCTTGTCGGTGGGCGGGCTGATCGCCTCCATGATTTTGCTCTGGCGAGCGCTGGCCCCGTTCCAATCCTCGTTCATGGTCCTGGCTCGCTCGGAACAGGTGCGCTCGTCGGTGCGCCAGATTGACCGCCTTATGGAACTGGTGCCTGAGCAGGCCGACCGGGCGACGGTGCGCCCGGTGCGCGGCGTGCGCGGCGCGGTGGGGGTGACCCGCTTTAGCATGCGCTATGGGCCAGACAGCGAGCCGGCCTTGCTGGGGGTCAGCCTGGAGGTCGAGGCGGGCGAGGTCGTGGCCGTGGTCGGCGCCAACGGCGCCGGCAAATCGACGCTGATCAAGGCGGTGGCCGGCATGGTCCGGGGCCAAACGGGCATGGTCAAGGTCGATGGCATGGATATCAGGCGCTTCGATCCGGTGGAGTATCGCCGGGCCATCGCCTACGCCCCCGACGAAGCCACGGTGTTCCGCGGCACGGTGTTGCAAAACATCCAGTTGGCTGACGCCGCCGCCACCCCCGAGCAGGTGACCGAGGCGGCCCGGGTGGTGGGCCTGCTTGACGAAGCCGACGCCTTGCCCCAGGGCCTAGAGACCCGCCTGGGCGACCAGTCCACGGCGTCGCCCAGTATCCGCACCCGCATTGCGCTCGCCCGCGTTCTGCTGCGCCGGGCTCCCATCGTGCTGCTCGACGAGCCGGCCGGTGGCCTCGACGCCGCCGGCGACGAAGCATTGATGACCGTGATTCGGCGCCTCAAGGGGCATTCGACGGTGTTCGTGGTGACCCACCGGCCAAGCCATGTCCGGCTGGCCGACAAG
Organism: Pararhodospirillum photometricum DSM 122; assembly: GCF_000284415.1. Lineage (NCBI taxonomy): Bacteria > Pseudomonadati > Pseudomonadota > Alphaproteobacteria > Rhodospirillales > Rhodospirillaceae > Pararhodospirillum > Pararhodospirillum photometricum. Next base: position 3,557,269 of record NC_017059.1, on the reverse strand, counting down.
ATCCTTGAACTGAGCAAGGGGCAGGTGGTGCGCTTTGGCGCCGTGCCCGACCTGAAGGGAGAACCGCGCCCGCCCGAGGCCAGCGTTGCCCTTTCAACCGAGGCCTCTGCTTCCGAGTCTTCCTCTGCATCCGGGAGTCTTTCTATGTCCGGCCCTGAAAAAGTCGTCGCGCAGGCTTTGGCAAGCCCGGAGTTGCGCCGGGGCAGCCGCAAGCCGCGCCCTGGCGCCCACATCGCGGACATGGAGGAAGAACCCATCCACCGTCACCGCCGCACGGTCATTCTGGTTCTGGTGGGCGTGATTGGTGCCTTGTTGATCTGGGCCGCCCGCGAGCCCATTGCCGAGACGGCGATGACCCAAGGTCAGGTGGTCCCGCGCCAGCAAGTGCAGCGCGTGCAGCATCTGGAAGGCGGCATTGTCGCCGAAATCTTGGTGGAGGATGGCAGCAAGGTCGAGGCGGGTGATCTGCTGGTCCGCCTCCAGCCCGAGGCCGCCTTGGGTGACGCGGGCCAGATGCGCGCCCGCCGGGATGCTCTCCAGCGGCAAGCCGAACGTCTGCGCGCCGTGGCCGAGGGCGACAGTGCCCCGGATTTCTCAGGGATGAGCACCATCGACGCGGGACTGGACGCGGGACAACAAGCCTTGTTCAAGGCCCAGCTCAAGACCCTTGATGACCGACGCGCCGTCCTAGAAGCCCGCTTGACCCAGCGTCAGGCCGAAATTTCTGGACTGATCCAGGAGCGCGACGCTTGGCAGCGCCGCATTGATGCCCTGCGCAGCGAGGCGGACATGTATCAGCAGTTGTTCAACAGCGGGCACGGAACCAAGGTGACCTTGCTCAAGGCGTTGAGCGATCTGGCCGAGGCCCAGGCGGAGCGCGAGCGAGTCGTGGGACGGCTGGAAAGCCTCGAGGGAGGCCTCACGGAACTGCGCGAACAACTGAACGAAATCGTCTCCACCAGCCGTGAGCAAGTTCTCGATCGTTTGGGACAGGTCCAAGCCGAACTGGCCGAGGTGGACAAGATCTTGGTGCGGGCCGAGGATCGGGTGGACCGCCTCGCGTTGCGGGCCCCCGTTGAGGGCATCGTCAAGGGCCTTAGTGTCAAGGCGCCGGGCGAAGTGATCACCCCAGGACAAGTCGTGATGGAAATCGTGCCAACGGCGGGCGGCCTCCTGGTCGAGAGTCGGGTCTCACCGCGGGATGTAGGCGCTCTCAAAGTGGGTCAGGAAGTGAAAATTAAGGTCTCGGCCTTTGACTTCGCCCGCTATGGCGCGATCAGGGGAGCCCTGGAAAGCGTCTCGGCCACAACTTTCGTCGATGAAAACGGCCAACCTTTTTACAAAGCTCGGGTAGGAATGACCCAAGATTGGGTTGGTCGTCCGGGTAATCGCGTTTTGCCGGGAATGGTGGTACAAGCAGATATCACCACCGGGGAAAAAACTCTGATAGAGTACCTGCTCAAGCCCATTTACATCGCGGCCACGCAGGCCTTCACCGAACGGTAATCTCCCTTTCCAAAAAGTACCCAGGGGCAAAAAAAGTCAGGGGCAAGGAGAGTTGAACATGGCCGACGAGACCCAGAAGCCCGACACCGAGGACACGGTCGAATTCGAGGAGCTGGAGCTTCAAGGAGAGCAAGGCGCAGACGCAACTCCCCTTCAGGCGGTGGACGAAGAGCGCCCGATTGACGCGCCCCTGGCCGACGATGAAACCGAAAACCCGATGGACGCCATCGAGCGGGCCATTGACGAAAACCAGGGGCAAGTCGGCGGCGACAACACCGTTTTGGGAATGATCCACACGGGAGGCACCCGCGACGGCGGCGCCGGCCTCGAAGCCGGCACCGTACCGACCGAGGCCCCGCCGGACGTCCAGACAGACACCCAGGGCCAGAGCCCAGAAGCCCAGGCCGCCGGGGAGGAAACGGCGTCGGAAGAGCCCGCAGCCCGCGCCCGCTCTTCCCGGGAGGAAGGGGCGGCCGCCCCCGAGGAAGAGCCAACCACACCGCCTCCCTCGCCTGCCGACCTGAGCAGCACGGCCGATGTTCCTTCTCCCCCGCCCCCTCAACCGGCCCCTCTTCCTCAACGCCGCCGGTCGCCGACACCCCCTCCCCCGCCGATACCCCGACCCCGTCGCCCTCTGAAGCCGAGGCTCCTGCCGCCCCGGCCGCCTCTGATCCCCCCTCCTCCCCCCTCCCGCAGACGCCGACCTCACCCGAGGAAGACACCGCCCCCGGCGCCCCGGTGGTGGTGGCTGGCGAGGTGCGCGGCGATGAAGATACCGCTGTGGCCGTTCCGTTGACCGTGGCCCCGGCCGGAGACGGCAGCACTCTCGTGTCCGTCGTGGTGGCGGGCCTCCCCGCTGGCGCCACCTTGTCGGCAGGAACCCGCAACCCGGATGGCACCTGGACACTTTCCCCCGATCAGCTTTCCGGCTTGACCCTCACCCCGGGACCGAACTCGGACGACGATTTTACCCTGACGGTCAGCGTCACAGCCCGCGATGCGGACGGGGACACCACAACCACGACCACCGCCGTCCCGGTGACCATTGAAGCCGTGGCGGATGCACCCGAGGTGGTCGCCCCCGCCGCCGAGGGCGACGAGGATACCCCGATTCCCCTCGCCATTGACGTTGCCCTGACCGATCTCGATGGATCGGAAAGCCTGACGTCGGTGACCATCACGGGGGTCCCGACCGGCGCCAGCTTATCGGCCGGCACCCAAAACCCCGATGGAAGCTGGACGCTGACCCCGGCCCAACTGGCCGGCCTCACCATCACCCCGCCCGAGAACAGCGACGTTGACTTCACCTTGACGGTGAGCGCAACCAGCGTCGAAGCCGCCAATGGCGACCGCGCAACCACCACGATCCAGGTCCCGGTGACGGTCAACGCCGTGGCCGATCAGGTCACGGTGGAGGTTGAGGGAGCCACGACGGCGGAAGACGCCCCGATTGCGCTCACCATCACCACAGCGACGCCCGATACCGATGGCTCCGAGACGATCTCGCTCACCATCAGCGGCCTGCCCACCGGCGCCACCTTGTCGGCCGGCACCCTGAACCCGGATGGCAGCTACACCCTGACCCCGGCCGAACTCTCGGGCCTGACCATCACGCCGCCCGTCAACTCGGACGTGGACTTTAACCTGACCGTCACCGCCACCAGCCAGGACGGTACCTCTACGGCCAACACCACCATCACCGTGCCCGTGACCGTCAACGCCGTGGCCGATCAGGTGACGGTGGACGCCCAGAACACGACGGCGGCGGAAGACACGACGATTCCGCTCACCATCACCACAGCGACCCCCGACACCGATGGCTCCGAGACGATCTCGCTCACCATCAGCGGCCTGCCTACCGGCGCCACCTTGTCGGCCGGCACCCTGAACCCGGATGGCAGCTACACCCTGACCCCGGCCCAACTCACCGGCCTGACCCTGACGCCTCCCGCCGACTTCTCGGGCACCATTGATCTCACCGTGGTCTCGACGACCACCGAGGCGGAAAACGGCGACTTCACCACGGCCACCGACACGCTCAGTGTCACCGTCACCCCGGTAGCCGATGCCCCGGTGCTGCCGGCCGCCAGCGCGGTGGGCAATGAAGACACCGCCATTCCGCTGAATCTCGCGCCGGTCCTGACCGACACTGATGGGTCGGAAACCCTGTCCATCACCATCAGCAACGTGCCCACCGGCGCCACCTTGTCGGCCGGCACCCTGAACCCGGATGGCAGCTACACCCTGACCCCGGCCGAACTCTCGGGCTTGACCATCACGCCGCCCGTCAACTCGGACGTGGACTTCAATCTGACCGTCACCGCCACCAGCCAGGACGGTACCTCTACGGCCAACACCACCATCACCGTGCCCGTGACCGTCAACGCGGTCGCCGACCAAGTGGCGGTGGACGCCAGCGCCCCGGCGAGCGTTGCCGAAGACGCCCCGATTGCGCTCACCATCACCACAGCGACGCCCGACACCGACGGCTCCGAAACGATCTCGCTGACCATCAGCGGCCTGCCCACCGGCGCCACCTTGTCGGCCGGGACTCTGAACCCGGATGGCAGCTATACCCTGACCCCGGCCCAACTCACCGGCCTGACCCTGACGCCCCCCACCGACTTCTCGGGCACCATCAGTCTCACCGTGGTCTCGACCACCACCGAGGCGGAAAACGGCGACTTCACCACGGCCACCGACACGCTCAACGTCACCGTCACTCCGGTGGCCGATGCTCCGAAGTTCCCGGCCGCCAGCGCGGTGGGCAATGAAGACACGGCCATTCCGCTGAATCTCGCGCCGGTCCTGACCGACACTGATGGGTCGGAAACCCTGTCCATCACCATCAGCAACGTGCCCACCGGCGCCACCTTGTCGGCCGGCACCCTGAACCCGGATGGCAGCTACACCCTGACCCCGGCCCAGCTTTCGGGCCTGACCATCACGCCGCCGGTCAATTCGGACGTGGACTTTAACCTGACCGTCACCGCCACCAGCCAGGACGGTACGACCACGGCCAACACCTCCATTACCGTGCCCGTCACCGTCAACGCCGTGGCCGATCAGGTGACGGTGGACGCCCAGAACACGACGGCGGCGGAAGACACGACGATTCCGTTGACCATCACCACGGCGACCCCCGACACCGATGGCTCCGAAACGATCTCGCTGACCATCAGCGGCCTGCCCAGCGGCGCCACCTTGTCGGCTGGCACTCTGAACCCGGATGGCAGCTATACCCTGACCCCGGCCCAGCTCACCGGCCTGACCCTGACGCCCCCCACCGACTTCTCGGGCACCATCAGTCTCACCGTGGTTTCGACGACCACCGAGGCGGAAAACGGCGACTTCACCACGGCGACCGACACGCTCAACGTCACCGTCACCCCGGTGGCCGATGCCCCGGTGCTGCCGGCCGCCAGCGCGGTGGGCAATGAAGACACCGCCATTCCGCTGAATCTCGCGCCGGTCCTGACCGACACTGATGGGTCGGAAACCCTGTCCATCACCATCAGCAACGTGCCCACCGGCGCCACCTTGTCGGCCGGCACTCTGAATCCCGATGGCAGTTATACCCTGACCCCGGCCGAACTCTCGGGCCTGACCATCACGCCGCCGGTCAACTCGGACGTGGACTTCAATCTSACCGTCACCGCCACCAGCCAGGACGGTACGACCACGGCCAACACCTCCATTACCGTGCCCGTGACCGTCAACGCCGTGGCCGATCAGGTCACGGTGGATGCCGAGAACACGACGGCGGCGGAAGACACGACCATTCCGTTGACCATCACCACGGCGACCCCCGACACCGATGGCTCCGAGACGATTTCGCTGACCATCAGCGGCCTGCCCAGCGGCGCCACCTTGTCGGCTGGCACTCTGAACCCGGATGGCAGCTATACCCTGACCCCGGCCCAGCTCACCGGCCTGACCCTGACGCCCCCCACCGACTTCTCGGGCACGATCAGTCTCACCGTGGTTTCGACGACCACCGAGGCGGAAAACGGCGACTTCACCACGGCGACCGACACGCTCAACGTCACCGTCACTCCGGTGGCCGATGCTCCGAAGTTCCCGGCCGCCAGTGCGGTGGGCAATGAAGACACGGACATTCCGCTCAATCTCGCTCCCACCTTGGTGGATACAGACGGCTCGGAAACCCTGGTCTCCATCACCATCGGCAACGTGCCCAGTGGGGCCACCTTGTCGGCCGGGACTCTCAACCCGGATGGCACCTATACCCTGACCCCGGCCCAACTCACGGGCCTGACCATCCGGCCGCCGGTCAACTCGGACGTGGACTTTAACCTCACCGTCACCGCCACCAGCCAGGACGGTACGACCACGGCCAACACCACCATCACCGTGCCCGTCACCGTCAACGCCGTGGCCGATCAGGTGACGGTGGACGCCCAGAACACGACGGCGGCGGAAGACACGACGATTCCGTTGACCATCACCACGGCGACCCCCGACACCGATGGCTCCGAGACGATTTCGCTGACCATCAGCGGCCTGCCCAGCGGGGCCACCTTGTCGGCTGGGACCCCGAACGCCGATGGCAGCTATACTCTGACTCCGGCCGAACTCTCGGGCCTGACCCTGACGCCACCGGCCAACTTCTCGGGCACCATCGACCTCACCGTGGTTTCGACGACCACCGAGGCGGAAAACGGCAGCTTCACGACGGCCACCGACACGCTCAGTGTCACCGTCACCCCGGTGGCCGATGCCCCGGTGCTGCCGGCTGCCAGCGCGGTGGGCAACGAAGACACGGCCATCCCCCTCAATTTGGCGCCGGTCCTGACCGACACCGATGGGTCGGAAACCCTGTCCATCACCATCAGCAACGTGCCCGCTGGCGCAACCTTGTCGGCCGGCACCCCGAACCCGGATGGCAGCTATACCCTGACCCCGGCCGAACTCTCGGGCCTGACCATCACGCCGCCCGTCAACTCGGACGTGGACTTCAATCTGACCGTCACCGCCACCAGCCAGGACGGTACCACCACGGCCAACACCACCATCACCGTGCCCGTGACCGTTATCGCCGTGGCCGATCAGGTGACGGTGGACGCCAGCGCCCCGGCGAGCGTTGCCGAAGACACCCCGATTCCGCTGACCATCACCACGGCGACGCCCGACACCGATGGCTCCGAGACGATCTCGCTCAAGATCAGCGGCCTGCCCACCGGCGCCACCTTGTCGGCCGGCACCCCGAACGCCGATGGCAGCTACACCCTGACCCCGGCCCAGCTTGAGGGGCTGACCCTGACACCGCCGACCAACTACTCGGGCACCATCACCCTCACCGTGGTTTCAACGACCACCGAGGCGGAAAACGGCAGATTCAAGACGGCAACCGACACGCTCAGTGTCACCGTCACCCCGGTGACGGACCTGCCGACGTTGAGCGTGCCCGCCGCCGCGTCCGGGGTCGAGGACAAGAGCTTCCTCCTCAATATTTCGGCGGGTCTGCAAGACACCGATGGGTCGGAAATTCTGACCGTCACCATCTCCGATATTCCCAAGGGGGCCAGCCTCGTCTTGGGATCAACCACGGTCTATTCGTCCTCGAACACCTCGGGCACGCTAACCCTGAGCACAGCGCAGTATCCCAACCTCTCCACCCAGCTGGCCACCTTGAAGATGACGGCGCCCAGTAACTTCTCGGGGGAGTACAACCTCCAGGTCAGCGCGACGAGCCAGGAAAAGGGGACGACGGATATCCAGACCTTGAGCGGCAGCCTGTCGGTCAACGTTACGCCGGATGCCGATGGCGTGTCGGTGTCGAGCAACTCGGTGGTGACCAACGAAGACACGACCTTGACCTATCAGCCGGTCTTCACCCTGAAGGACAAGGATGGCTCGGAAAGCCTGGATGTGTCGCGGGTGACCATCACCGCCGCCGACACGGAAACGCTCAACGCGACCTGGGAAGTCAAGCTGGGCGACACCTGGACCAAGTTGAGCTTCGTGGGCGGAGTCTTGACCATCCCAGCTTCGGCGGTGGTGGTAGCCTCGCGCGATAGCGCCGGCAACCCGCTGACCTACACCTTCCAGGACGTTCGCGTCACGCCGGCGACCGACAGTGACAAGGATCTTGATTTCACCCTCAAGGTTTACACGGACGATCAGGCGGTCATCGACGGTAATACGGCGACCAGTACCAAAGTCAATACGTTCTCCAGCAAGATTACGGTCAACGCCGTGACGGATGAAGCCAAGTCCAATACCCTGGTCGCGGCCAATGTCACCGGGGTCGAGGATCACGGCAACACGGGCACCAACACCTTCCCCCTGTCTTTGACCTTTACCGAGCCCGATAGCGACGGATCGGAAACACTGACCAAACTGGTCCTGAAGGGGGTTCCGGCGGACTGGACCATCGAGGGGGCGACCAAGGTTGGCGATACCTGGGTCGTCAACAACCTGTCCAATCTCTCGACCCTGGCCGTCACCCTGGACAAGCACGACTCGCAATTTACCCCAACGACAATCACGGCGGAAGCAACCTGGATCGACGCCAACAGCGACGCCTCCAACTACGCCGGCAAGTCTCCCCTGATCTCGCAAACGACCTCGACCACCTTTACGGTAGCCATCACCCCGGATGCGGACACGCCGACCCTAACGGTTCAAGCGGCGCGAGGCCTGGAAGACACGCCGATCGCCCTTGATATCCGCTCGGCCCTGGTGGATCAGGACGGCTCGGAAACGCTGGCAATCATCATCAGCAATGTGCCCCCGGGCGCCGTCTTGTCGGTGGGCACCGACAATCACGACGGCACCTGGACCCTGACCCAGAGCCAGTTGACGGGCCTGACCATTACGCCGCCCAAGGACAGCAACGTTGACTTCACGCTGAAGGTCACGGCGGTGGCCACCGAGGGCGCCAACGGCGATCAGGCCCAAACCGCCGCTGATCTCACGGTGACGGTGCGCGGCGTGGCCGATGCCCCCCTCGGGACCTCAACCAAGGCCGACGGCACGGAGGATCAGAGCCAGGGCATCGCGCTCAACTTGTTGAGCAAGGTCAGCCTCGCCGACACCGATGTCGGCCGGGCCTTTGCGTCCGAAGAGTTGACGGCGGTGATCCGGGGGCTGCCGCCGGGCTTCACCCTGAGCGAGGGGCACTTCAACGCCGATGGCTCCTGGGCCTTGACCGCCTCCGAGTTGTCTACCGTGCGCCTGATTGCGCCAAAGGACTACTCCGGCACGGTTGATCTCGACATCACCTTGGTCTCGACCGAGGTGAAGGACGACAACAACACCCTGGGCTCGGGCGACGTGGCGACCGCCCCCCCCCCCATGACGCTCAGTGTCAAGGTCACACCGGTGGTGGACCAGGAAGGCGGCTTTAGCGGCGCCTCGGGCCTGGAAGACAGCCTGATCAAGTTGACCCTGGATCCCCACCCGGGGGATACCGACGGCTCGGAAAGCTGGACCGGTGCGGTCACGCTGACCGGCGTTCCGGCGGGGGCCACGATCCTGGTCGCCGATGGCCACGGGGGCTATGACACCGTGACAGCCAACAGCGATGGCGCCTTTGTCCTGACCCATGCCCAGGCCCAAAACGCCTACATCCAGCCGCCCGAGGACTCCAACGCCGACTTTACCTTGACGGTGACCACCACCATCACCGACAGCAGCAGCGGCGGCACAGCCACCAAAGAAGTCACGGGCCCCCTGACCGTCACGGTGACCGGTGTTGCCGATGATCCCACGGTGGTGGCAAACGACGCGAGCGGCACGACGGGCGCGTTTATTCCGCTCACCATTACCGGAGGCACGGGGGATGCGGACGGATCGGAGACGGTTCATTACCTGATCTCCAGCCCCTCGACGTTTGTTTTGTCGGCGGGCCACAACAATGGGGATGGCACCTGGACCCTAACCCAGGACGAGTTGGACTCGTTGAGCACCGGCGGGGTGCGCTTGCCGACCGGGGGAACCGCCGAGTTCACGGTGCGGGCCATTGCCGTTGAAAACGACGGCGACACCAACCTGGACGCAACGGACCGGGTGATCACCGACACCTTCACGGTTACCGCCAGCGGCGGCCCGGGCGGCGGCACCGGTGGATCGGGCGGATCGGGCGGCAGTTCGGCTCTGACCACCTTGACCGTCAACGAAGACACGGCGGGGGCCTTGGGCACGTCTTTGGCCAGTGTGGCCGGGACGTCTGGGGCCAGCCTGGTGGTCATCAGCGGTGTGCCGACCGGGGCCACCTTGCAAGGGACCTACAGCGACCTCGGCGGTGGCACGATCCAGGTAGCGGCCGGCGATCTGGCCGGGCTCACGATCACGCCCCCCGCCAACTCGGGCGATGATTTCCCCCTGACGGTCTCCTACCGCGATGGCAGCGGCAGCGAGATCAAGGCGGGCAGCGTGGCGGTGGACGTGGTGCCGGTGGCCGACGCGCCAACCGTCACGGTGGCGAGCGCCACCGGCGTGACGGCCCTCACCCAAACGGGCAACACCAGCTCTTCGGGAACCCCGCTGGCCGGCACCGAGGATACGGCCCTGACTTTCACGGTGGATGTGGACCGGGTCGATGACGATGGCTCGGAACTGCGCTATCTGGTTGTTGAAAATCTGCCGGCAGGCGCGACGCTGAGCAGCGGTACGCCCGGCGTGAGCCTGTTGCAGAACCCGGATGGCAGCTACACCGTGACCCTGCCGGCCGATGTCACCAACGCGAACAACACCCCGGTGACTCTGGTCTTGCATCCCCCCGCCGATGTCTCGGGCCAGATTTCCTTGACGGTGGTGGGCGTGTCGATGGAGTTGGAAACGGGCGAGGTGGCCAAGACCACCGTGACCCAGGTGCCGATTTCGCTTGATGCCCAGGCCGACAACGCAACCATCACCGTGACGACCACCACGGCGGCCGAGGATCAGGCTCTTACCCTGGGCCTCTCGGTCGGCGTGACCGACACCACGGGAACGCCGGAAACGGTTCAAACCGTGCTGATTTCCGGCCTGCCGGCGGGCTATGGGCTGAAGACCAGTGATGGTCCGCTCAATACCACGACGCAGACCTCGATCACGGTGGACGGTCAGACGGTGACCGGCGTTCTCGTCCCCCTGACTGCCCTCGCCTCACTGGCCGTGATCCCCAAGGAGAACGTCGCCGGGACGGTGAGCCTCACCGTTCACGCTGTCACCCAAGATGGCAGTGATCAGGCCCTGACCAGCCAAGTCGTGTCCCTAACCTTCTCCCCCGTGACCGACGAGGCCACCGTCACGGCGACCACCGTCTCGGGCACCGAGGACCAGGCGGGCGGGATCGCGCTCACCTTGTCGGGCGCCCTCACCGATACCGATGGCTCCGAGGTGATCTCGTATACGCTGTCGGGTCTGCCCGAGGATGCCTTGCTGTCGGCGGGCATCAACAACGGCAACGGCAGTTGGACCCTGACCCAAGATCAGTTGACCGGCCTCAAGTTCTACAACCCCACCAACGTCAGCGGCTCCTTTGACCTGACGCTCACCGCCTCGACCATGGAAAAGGCCACGGGCGAGATCGTTTCCGTGGACAAGGCCTTCACGGTCACCGTGGACGCGGCCGCCGACCAGCCGGTGTTGATCGTGCGCGAGACCGCCCTCGCCACCAAGGAAGACACCTCGGTCGGCGTCCACATCGACACGGCGTTGATCGATACCGATGGCTCGGAAACCCTGTCGCTGATCATCAGCAAGATGCCGGCGGGGGGCAGCTTTGACCTGGGCCACGTGGACCTGAATGATGCGACGCGGTGGATCCTTGAGGCGGACGACGTGGCGACCCTGGCCAGCAGAAAGGCCAGCTTGCTCACGTTCACGCCGCCGCCCAACGGGTCGGGCACCTACGCCATGGACGTGACGCTGAACGCTACCGAAACCAGCAACGCCAGCACGGCCAGCGTGACCACGGCGTTGACGGTTTCGGTTTCCTCGGTGGTAGACACCCCAAGCCTGTCACCGGTCGCGACCTCGGGCAACGAGGACACGGCAATCCGGCTGGACCTGGGGGCAGCCCTCACCGATACGGATGGCTCGGAAACCTTGAGTGTGGTCGTGGGCAACATCCCGAACGGGGCGTCGCTGGCGGTCAACGGCGTCACGGTCTACACGTCGAGCAGCAGCACGGGCAGCTATACCCTGAATGGGTCGCAGCTCTCCGCCCTGACGTTGACACCGCCCAAGGATTACGCCGGAGATGTCACCTTGTCGGTCAAGGCGATCTCGACCGACTCCGACACCGGAACCACGGCCAGCGTCTCTTCGTCGGTGACGGTCACGGTCGCCCCGGTGGCCGACACCCCCACCCTGACGGTCTCGGCCGCATCGGGGGCCGAGGACACGGCCATCGCCCTGACCATCTCGGGAGGGGTGACCGACAGCTCCGAAACCCTGAGCGTGGTCATCAGCGGCCTGCCCAGCGGGGCCACCTTGTCGGCCGGCACCCCGAACGCCGATGGCAGCTACACCCTGACCCCGGCCCAGCTCTCGGGCCTGACCCTGACGCCGCCTGACGATTTCTCGGGTACTCTTACCCTGACGGTGAAGGCGATCTCGACCGATGGCACCTCCACCGCCGAGACCACGGCCCCCTCACCGTCACCGTCACCCCGGTGGCCGACGCCCCACCCTCGACCGTCACCCGGCCACGGGGCGGAAGACAGTCCCCATCGGCCTTAGCATTGCCAGTTCGCTCGACCGGACAGCTCCGAGACCCTGAGCGTGATCGTCAGTGGCCTGCCCTCTGGCGCCACCTTGTCGGCCGGCACCCCCAACCCCGATGGGAGCTACACCCTAACCCCGGCCCAGCTCTCGGGCCTGACCCTGACACCGCCTGACGATTTCTCGGGCTCCCTCACCCTGACGGTGAAGGCGGTCTCGACCGATGGCACCGCCACCGCCGCGACCACGGCCCCCCTCACCGTCACCGTTACCCCGGTGGCCGACGCTCCCACCCTGACCGTCACCCCGGCCACGGGGGCGGAAGATATGCCCATCGGCCTTAGCATTGTCAGTTCGCTCACCGACAGTTCCGAGACCCTGAGCGTGATCGTCAGTGGCTTGCCCTCTGGTGCCAGCTTGTCGGCCGGCACCCCGAACCCGGATGGGAGCTACACCCTGACCCCGGCCCAGCTCTCGGGCCTGACCCTGACGCCGCCTGACGATTTCTCGGGCACCCTTACCCTGACGGTGAAGGCGATCTCGACCGATGGCACCGCCACCGCCGAGACCACGACGCCGCTGACCATTACCGTTACCCCGGTGGCCGACACGCCCACCCTAGCGCCGGTCGATACCTGGGGTGCCGAACATACGGCCATCAGCCTGACCACCGGCGCGGCGCTCACCGATACCGATGGCTCGGAGACCCTGAGCGTGACCTTGTCCAGCATCCCGCAAGGGGCGTCGCTGGCGGTCAACGGGACGACGGTTTACACGGCGAGCACGGCCAATGGCTCCTTCACCCTGAGTGGGGATCAACTCCATGGCCTGACCCTGACGCCGCCGGAGAATTTTTCTGGCGAGATCACCCTTGGCGTGGCGGCGACGGCGACCGACGGCAGTTCAACCACCACAACCCAGGACACCCTCACGGTGGATGTGCGCGACACCCTCACGCTCACCCATCTGGACGAAGCCCTGGGCCTGAGCGACAGCGCCACGCCGCAAACGGTGACGGTCAGCGACCTGCCCACCGGCTCGGTGCTGTCGGCGGGAACGACCAGCGATGGCGGGCAGACCTGGAGCTTGTCGTCGGCCGATCTCGAGGGCCTTCAGGTAACCGCCGCGACCGACACCGACTTCCAGTTCAAGGTCGAGGCGACGCCCGCCGCCGGAGAGTCGGCGCCGGCGGCCTCGGTGGAGGTGTCGGTTGATGTTGGGGTGTTCGAGCACGACACCATGGAGGATTTCCTCAATGCGATTTCCGCCTCGGTGCCCCCGGTGACGGTGGCCGGACCGGAAGGGGCGCTGGCACCTTCCGCGCTGTCGGAGGACATGATCAATACGATTTACGAGCAGATCGTCGTCTACGAACACCTGACGACCGACACCACAACGGGCACGAGCACCCTGACCAGCACGTATGAAGCCCATTACGACGGGTCGGATGCCGTGACCTCGGCAACCTTGTCCTCGGAGCCCAGCACCGGCACCGGGACCAACGACACCAACGATCCGTCTGGAGCCAGTAGCGGTCACGAGCACGCGGTGGCTTACACCGGCTGATTGCAGGACATCCCTTACCGGGGGGCACGGGAGGCCCCCCGTTTTTTTGCTCTGGGGGAACGCGGGGGGCCCGCCAGCCGGGGGGGGCTGCTGCACGTTACCGAGACAGCCCCTCTACCGGCACGTGTGGATCGCTGTCGTCCGCCCGTTGCGCAGCTCGATCAGTTGGAAGGCCTTCTGATCCGCCAGGGCCTGGAAACGGTAGCGGGCATTTTCGTAGGTCGTGGTCTCGGCCTGGGAGTCGATCAACAGCAACTGCGGAGGATCTTCCCCGAGGGTCAAGGTGGCGGTGCGACCGGGCCCGCCGCTGGCCTCAGGCCTGAGGGAAAGCTGAAACGACAAGCCATCGTCGCAGGACACCCGGAAGGTCCGGGCCGATTGAGCCCAGGCAGGGGAGGCCATCATCACGAGGGCCACGCAGAGAATGGTCGGCTTCAAGGACATGACAGGCTTCTCCTCAGAACCTCAGGCGCCGGCCACCATCATGTCGCCCAGGAAGACGGTCGGGGCATCGACCCCATGGCGGAACACAAGGTCGTTGGCCGGCACCAGGGCGGCAAACATGTCTTGCAAGGTTCCGGCGATGGTGACCTCGTTGAAGGGAGTGGTGAGTTGACCTTTCTCGATCCGCAGACCGGCGGCGCCCCGGCTGTAATCCCCGGTCAGGCCGTTAACGCCCTGGCCCACGAGATCGGTCACATAGAGGCCGTCGTCAATGGCCCCAATCAAGGCGTCGGGCGTGAGCACCCCCGGTGCGAGCCAAACGTTGGAGGTGGTGGGGCTGGGGGCCGAGGAGGGTCCGCGCCCGGCATGACCGGTGCTTTCCAGGCCCAGGGCGCGGGCGGTGCGCAGATCCAGAATCCAGGTGGTCAGGCGGCCATCGTCGATCAGGGAGCGGCGACGACAGGGCAAGCCCTCCGCATCGCAAGGCCGCGAGCGCAGGCCGCGCGGCCGCAAGGGATCCTCGATCACCTCGATGCCGGGGGCAAACACGGCCTCCCCCCGCTTGTTCTTCAAAAACGACGTGCCACGCACGATGCTCGCCCCGTTGATGGCGCTCAACAGATGACCAATCAAGCCGCGGGCCACACGGGGGTCGAACACGATGACCCGCCGCCCGGTGGGCACGCGGGTTGCGCCAAGGCGCCGCACGGCCCGCTCGCCCGCGTCGCGCCCCACTTCGACCGGATCGCGCAGGTCGGCCCCATACACGGCGGCGCTGGAGGCGTAATCGGATTCCATCCCGTGGGCGTCGCTCCCGGCGACGACGGCGACCCCGAGGCTGCTTTGGCTCGTATGATACGCATGCGCGAAGCCGTTGGAGCCGACGAGGGCCACCGTAGAGCGCCCCCAGCTCGCCTCGGCTCCTTCCGAATTGGTCACGCCGGGCACGGCCCGCGCGGCGTCTTCAAGAAGGCGGGCCCGCTCGCTCAGGAGTTCCACCGAGGGCTCATCGGGATCACAGCCATCAATATCGGGCAGATCGCGAGCCACCAGGGCAGGATCGGCCAACCCCAAGGTGGGATCCTCGGGCACGGCGCGGGCCATGGCCACGGCGCGCTCGACCAAGGCATCCAGACCCTGGGGGCTGCGATCTGCGGTCGAGACCAGGGCTTGGCGGGTGCCGACCAGAACCCGCAACCCTAGATCACCGCCCTCGGCCCGCTCCAGTTTTTCCGGCCGCCCCATGCGATAGGCGACCGAAACCGAGACGCCATCGACCACCACCGCGTCGGCGGCGCTGGCCCCGGCCCGCATTGCCCGGCGCACAAGGTCGTCGAGAATGCCAAGGGCGGCGGCGGATTTGTCGGTATCGGTCATGGACGGCTCCCGCAAGAGGAAAGGGATGGTTCCCAAAATCGGGCTTTATTTTATCGAGGCGGCGGCCCTCGTAAAGGCATCAGAACACGACGAAAGAGACAGGTCACCCTCGCCGTGTTCGAGAGGGTCAGCCCGGCGGCAAGGCCTGTCCCAGGCGCCCGGCAAGGTCTTGGATGAACTGCCAAGCGGTCCGGCCCGACCGGCTGCCCCGGGTCATCGCCCATTCGCGGGCCTCGCGCTCGACCTGGGCCGGGTCGGCCTTCAAACCATAGGCCGCGACGTAGCCGCGGACCATGGCGAAATAGGTTGCCTGATCAATGTTGTGGAAGCCCAGCCACAGCCCGAAGCGATCCGAGAGGCTGACCTTCTCCTCGACAGCCTCGCCGGCGTGCAAGGCGGTGGACTGCTCGTTTTCCACCATCTCGCGGGCCAGCAGGTGGCGGCGGTTCGAGGTGGCATAAAAGATGACGTTGGCTGGCCGCCCCTCAATGCCACCTTCCAGCACCGCTTTCAGCGACTTGTAACTGGTGTCCTGCCCATCGAAGGACAGATCGTCGCAAAACAACAAGCACGGCCGGGCAAAGCCGGCCAGAATCTGGAGCAGCTGCGGCAAGGTGGGAATGTCCTCGCGGTGGATTTCGATCAAGGCGAGACGGGGGCGCCCCTCCTGGTCCAAGGTGGCGTTGATGTCGGCGTGCACCGCCTTGACCAGCGACGACTTTCCCGTGCCCCGTGCCCCCCACAGCAGGGCATTGTTGGCGGGCAGGCCGCGGGCAAAGCGCAAGGTATTGTCGCGCAAGGTGGCCACGTGGCGGTCGATCCCGCACAGCAAGCCCAGATCCACCCGGTTGACCCGGGCCACGGGATCGAGAAACGAGCGCTGGGCCTGCCAGACGAAAGCATCGGCGCCGGATCCGTCGGGGCGAGGCGGCGGCGGCGGAGCCAGACGCTCCACAGCCTCGGCTAACCGGGTCAAGACGGCAAGAAGGTCGGCGTTTCCAGACACCTCGGGCATGCTTCTTTCCTTTTTTCCCCAAAAGAGCCCCAAGGGGCTGGTGAGTCCTGGAGTAGCGCGCGGCCTTGGGTGTTTGCAAGCCCGGCCGGGCTGGGTATAGTCCCGGCTTCCAGGCGGGAGGGCGGCGCGCGCTCCCCTCCATCGTCGCACGCGCACCACACGAGGACCCGATGTTCATTTCCCCGGCGTTTGCCCAGACCCCCGACGCCATGAATATGATGGGCAGCCTGCAATCCTTTTTGCCGCTGATCCTGATCTTCGTGATCTTCTACTTTCTGCTGATCCGTCCGCAGCAGCGTCGCATGAAGCAGCACAAGGCGATGCTGGCCTCCATCCGCCGCGGCGACAAGATCGTGACCACGGGCGGCCTGATCGGCACCGTGTCCAAGGTGGTCAACGAGCAGGAATTGAGCGTTGAGATCACTGAAAACGTCCGCGTGCGCGTCATGCGCGACATGGTTGCCAACGTTCTGTCGCGCACCGAGCCCGCCCCGGGCCAAGTGAGCAACGAAAATGGCGGCGGCGATGGCTCGGACAACGGCGCCAGCCGCCTGAAGTCGCTGCTGACCAAAAAGTAACGCAACGACAACGGCCAGCCCCACACAAATACCCGCGTGGCAGCCGCCCAAAACGCATCGTCACCAGAACCGAATACGCCTACGCCATGACCGGCCGGGGGGGGAAAGGGGAGCAATCCCCGGTCCACCCCGGCCTTTTTATTGAAAAAAAGAGCCCCGGCGTGCTGGCCATCCCCAGTCATCACGCCATGCGTTATCCTGTTCCATCGTGATGGATGATCGTGACGAGAGGTTTGCGTCAATGCACTCTTTCGGCCCTTTTAAAACCTGGCTGGTGATCGTGGTCACCCTGGCAGGGATCTTGTTTACTCTCCCCAATGCCCTGCGCGAGCAGGCGGATCGCTTGCCCTCGTGGTGGCAACCCATCACCTTGGGGCTTGACCTTCAAGGAGGCTCCTACCTTCTCTTGCAGGTTGACGTTGATTCTCTGATTACAGAACAGCTCGACGGCTTGGTTGAGGCCATGCGCGCCGGCCTGCGCGAAGAAAAGGTCCGCTACCGCGACCTGCGCCGCGACGGGCAGAGCGTTGTTGTGACCATGGAGACCCCCGAGGATCGCCCCACGGCAGTGCGCGTCGCCCGGCAGGTGGAGAACGGCACTACCGTGACCATGGATGACGCCGGGGTCCTGCGTTTGGTATTCACCGACAAGACCCTGGCCGACAAACGCACTCAGGCGGTGGACCAGTCGATCGAGATCGTCCGCCGGCGGGTGGACGAAACCGGCACCCGCGAGCCGACCATTCAACGCCAGGGCCAGGACCGGATCATCGTTGAGCTGCCCGGGGTGAGTAATCCCGAGCACATGAAATCCCTCATCGGGCGCACGGCCAAGCTGACCTTTCACCTCCTCGACGACGCGGTTTCTCCCGAAGATGTGGCCCAAGGACGGATCCCCCCCGGAGCGCGCCTGCTGCCCAATGCCGAGGCCGGCCGGCCGGGCCAACCCGCCCAGTTGGTGGTCCGTAAGCGGGTCGAGGTCAGCGGTGACCGCTTGGTGGGCGCCCAGGCCACCTTCCAAAACGGTGAGCCCGTGGTGTCATTTCGTTTTGATACCGTGGGCGGGCGCAAGTTTGGCCAGATCACGTCGGAAAACGAGGGCCGCTTCCTGGCCATTGTCCTGGACAATCAGGTGATCAGCGCGCCGCGGATCCGCGAGCCCATTTTGGGCGGATCGGGGATCATCTCCGGCAGCTTCTCCACCCAGGGCGCCCAGGATCTCGCCTTGTTGCTGCGCGCGGGTGCGCTGCCGGCTCCGCTCACCATGCTAGAAGAGCGAACCATTGGCCCCGGCCTGGGGGCTGACAGCATCGAGGCCGGCGCGGTGGCCAGCGTGATCGGCGCTTTCGCCGTGGTGATCTTCATGGTGGTGGCCTATGGCTTGTTTGGGATTTTCGCCAACATCGCTCTGGCGGTGAACGTGATCTTGCTTCTGGCGGCGCTCTCGGTGCTGGGGGCAACCTTGACCTTGCCCGGTATTGCCGGCATTGCCTTGACCATTGGCATGGCTGTTGACGCCAATGTGCTGATTTTTGAAAGAATTCGTGAAGAATCCCAAGCAGGTCGCACGCTCCTCAACGCGCTGGAAACCGGCTTCAGAAATGCCCTCTCGGCAATTTTGGATTCTAATATCACCACCATCTTTGCGGCGGGTCTGCTCTACTACTTTGGGTCTGGACCAGTCCGCGGTTTTGCCGTGACCCTCACTTTGGGCATCCTGACCTCGATGTTCACCGCCATCACGGTGACCCGCTTCATCATCTTCGTGTGGCTGCGGCTGGCGCGGCCCAAGACCCTTCCGCTGTGAGGTCACGGCCATGCTGCGTCCCGTTCGTTTTCTCCCCGACAACACCGCCTTCGACTTCATCAGCAAGCGGGTGTGGTTCATCAGTGCCTCGGGGGTGTTCTTGCTAGGCTGCTTGCTGTCGGTGGCCGTGCAAGGCCTCAACTTCGGCATCGACTTTACCGGGGGCATCCTGGTGGAGGCCCGGACCCCGGCCTCGGTGGATCTGGCCCAGGTCCGCGAGACCCTGAATACCCAGGTCGCCGGCGACATTGCCTTGACGACTTACGGCAGCGAGGGACGGGATCTCATGATCCGCGTTCCCGAGCAGCCCGGGGGCGAAGCGGCCAACAACGCCGCTCTCACCCGCTTGAAGGGCGCCCTGGGGGACGGGGTCGAGTACCGACGCACCGAAGTCGTCGGGCCCAAGGTCGGCGACGAGTTGGTCACGGCGGGCGCTCTGGCCATGGGT
The DNA here is from genome assembly GCF_000284415.1 of Pararhodospirillum photometricum DSM 122. Classification (NCBI taxonomy): domain Bacteria; kingdom Pseudomonadati; phylum Pseudomonadota; class Alphaproteobacteria; order Rhodospirillales; family Rhodospirillaceae; genus Pararhodospirillum; species Pararhodospirillum photometricum. The sequence goes on along the minus strand of NC_017059.1, from coordinate 3,537,854 downwards.
CTCGCTATCCTCTCCATCGCCGGTTACATCTGGTTTCGCTTCGAGTGGCAGTACGCCATCGGCGGCGTCATCGCCCTGCTGCACGATGTCATCGCCACCATTGGTTTGTTTTCCCTGTTTCAGGTGCAGTTCGACCTGACCAGCGTCGCGGCGGTGATGACCGTGGCCGGCTACTCGATCAACGACACGGTGGTGATTTTCGACCGCGTGCGCGAGGAACTCCGCCGCCACAAAAAGATGGGCATGGGCGAGGTCTTGAATCTGGCGATCAACCGGACCTTGTCGCGCACCATTCTGACCGGCGGCACCACCTTGCTGGCTCTCCTCTGCCTCTTCTTGTTTGGCGGCGAGGTGTTGCGCGGGTTTAGCATCGCCATTATTTGGGGCATCGTGGTCGGTACCTACTCCTCCATCTATGTGGCGGTCCCGGCTCTCATCTATTTCCGGTTCGAGCGCAGTGGCGAGGGGGACGCACCGGTCCCGGTCGAGGAGAAGGAGGGCTTGGGGAAGGAGGCCTCCGGGGCGGATCTGGCAGCGCGGGCGGCGCAGGCCGAGGCCGAGGCGCGCCGGGCCATGCCGTCGCGTCGTGTGACGGGCAAGGTTAAGCCCCGGCGGTGAGCCGGTATAAGAGAAAGAAGGCTGGGGAGGCGGGCCTYCCCCACGACCCCTCATCGAAGGGGTGGCGGGACAAGGAGGACGCGGGTGGATCTTAATTTTCAGGTGCCGCGCGGTCGGCGCGTGGTCGAGGCGTATGGCGAGGGCGGCTTTCGCATCAGTGGCGAGGCGGTCAGCGGGTCGGTTCTGGTGTTTCCCACCGAGGTGCTGGCCTGGGCGCCCGCGACCTTGAGCGCCGTGGACCCGGATGCCCTAGCGCCGATTCTAGCCCGGGCGGCGGACCTTGATTTGCTGCTCATCGGCTGCGGTCCCCGGATGGAAGGCCTGGCGCCGATGCTGCGCCAGAGCCTGCGAGCCGCCGGTCTCGGGGTCGAGACCATGGACACCGGCGCCGCCTGCCGGACCTATAATGTGTTGATCCAGGAGGATCGCCGGGTCGCGGCGGCGTTGATCGCGGTATAGAAAAGGCTAGGCCCGCCCCCTCTCGCGAGGGCGGGCGCCGTCGCCGCCCAAAAGGCGCACGATCCCGGCCAAGCCGGCGCACAAGACATAGTACAGAACCCCGGTGGCCAGGAAAATCTCGGCGGCGTACACCAAGGTCCGGCTATTGACCTGGGTTGCAACTGTCGTGAGATCGGGCACGTTAACGATGAACGCCAGCGACGTGTCCTTGATCAGCGACACGAACAAGCCGACGTAGGACGGGACCAAGTTACGCAAGGCCGGGGGGAGCAAGATCAGGCGCACGACCTGGATCTCGGACAGGCCGCTAGCCAGCCCCGCTTCCCGCAGGCCCCGGGGCAAGGCCTGAAGACCGGCCAGGGTGGTATGCATGACCGCCGCCCCGGTAAAGGCGGCCAGGGCGAGGATCACCGAGAGCACGTTGGGCACCGGCCGGTTGAACAAGGCGGGCAGCAGGAAATAAATCCAGAAGATCACGAAGATCAAAGGAATGCCGCGAATCAGGTCAGCGCCTGCAAACAATAGGCGCCGGACCGGGCCGGGTTTAAACCACGCCAGCAACGCCAGCCCCACCCCCAGGACCAGGGCCAAAGAGCCGGCTCCCAGGGCGATCAACACGCTGAGGAGCAGGCCGCCGATCTCGCCTTGCGGGGTTCTTCCCCACAGCAGATAGTCTAGATTGTTCCAAACGACGGTGAAATCAAAGGCCATGGCGGCGAGCCTCCGCTCCTTGCCAGCGCGGGCGCCCGTGGTCCAGAACCCGGGCCAGGATGAGACCCAGCCCCAGGTAAAGAGCGGTGCCGACGGCGAAGGCTTCCAAGGCGTGGGCGTTGAAACTTTCGATCTGGCGGACTTGGTAGGTGATCTCAGCCAGCCCAATGGCCGAGGCGAAGGACGAGAGTTTCATCAAGTTCAGGTACTGCCCGATCACCGGCTGGCGGGCGTTGGCCAGGGCTTGGGGCAGCAAGACGAGGCAAAGAGCCTGCCAAGAGCCGAGTCCCTGACTCTGAGCCGCCTCGCGTTGTCCCGCCGGCACCGCGCCCAAACCGGCGCGGATTTCCTCGGCCAGATAGACCGCCGTGAACACGGCCAGGGCCCAAACGGCGGTCAGGGCCTCGGGACTGAGCAAGATCACGTCGCCCGGCAACGCAACCACATCGGCCTTGTCTTGAAGCCATCGGCGCAAGGGGCGGGGCACCAGGGGATAGAGGGCGAAATACCAAAAAACATCTGCACGAGCAGCGGGCTATCGCGCACGGCGGAAATCAACGCCCGCCCCAGGCCGCGCACCGGCCCGACCGGCGACAGCCGCAACGCCAGCAAAGGCACCGCCAGAACGCTGGCCAGCAGGCTGGCGATCAGGCTAACCGCCAGGGTCATTACGAAACCGGACACCAACCAGTTGGCGGGCGGCCCTTGCAGGACCCCCGCCCAGTCCAGGGAAAGGCTCATGCGGGCTCCGCCGTATGCAGGGGGGACAGCAATTGGCTGAGAAAGCGGCGCGCGCGCGGATGGCGGGTGGCGTGGAAAAAATCACGCGGCGAGGCATCTTCCAGGATCTCGCCTTGGTCGAGAAACAAGATCCGGTCGGCAACTTCGCGCGCGAAGCCCATTTCGTGGGTCACCACCATCATGGTGATGCCCTCGGCGGCCAGTTCGCGCATGACCGCCAGCACCTCGCCGACCATCTCCGGGTCCAAAGCCGAGGTTGGTTCGTCGAACAGCAATAAACGCGGACGCATGGACAAGGCCCGAGCGATGGCGACACGCTGTTTCTGTCCGCCCGACAGGGCCTCGGGATAGGCGTCGGCCTTGTCCTCCAGCCCGACCCGACGCAACAAGGCCCGGGCCCGCTCGCGAGCGTCGGCGTCACGCCAGCGCAGCACCTTGCGCAAGGCGAGGGTGATGTTTTCCTCGGCGGTCAGATGGCCGTACAGATTGAAGTGCTGGAAGACGAAACCAATTTCCTGGCGCAGGACCCGCAACGCCTCGCCCGAAAGGCGGCTGGTGGGTTGTCCCCCGACCAGGATTTCCCCGGCACTCAGGGTTTCCAAACGGTTGATGAGCCGGATCAGGGTTGACTTGCCCGAGCCCGAGGGGCCGCACACCACGACGGTCTGACCTTCGGGAACGACGAGGGAGATGCCATTTAGAACCGGGGCGGCGCCGAATGTCTTGTGGACGTCGCGAAATTCAATCAGGGGGGCGGGCATGGAATCCTCGGGGGGGGGAAAGCAATGAAGAAAGGCTGGGGAGGCAGGGCCTCCCCAGACCCCTCGGGTCCTGGGAAGGTTCCGCCCCCTCAGCCTGCTTTTATTTCGGGGCAACGATCGTAAAGTCGCGCGCCCGGGGCACCGACGTCTTGGACCCGAACCACTGATCAAAAATCGCCGCAGCCCGGCCATTGGCCTCCACCTCGACGAGGGTCGCGTTGACGAAAGCCAGCAAGGCCGGCTCGCCCTTGCGCACGCCGATCCCGATCTCCTCGCGGCTCAACAGCTCGGGCAGGATCTTGTACTTGTCCTTGTCCGGTGCCCCGGCCAGGAGCCCGACCAGAATCGTGTTGTCCTGGGTGATGGCATCAACACTGCCAGCGCGCAGGGCGGCAAAGGCCAACGGCAGGTCGTCGTAGGACACGGGCTTGGCCTGGGGCAGGCGGACCTTAATCTGCTGCTCGCCCGTCGTGCCCTTGACCGCGCCAATGCGGGCGCTGGCTAGGGCGTCCACCGAGGCGGCCCCCTCGACCGGCACCACAACCTGTTGGCCCGACACAAAATACGGTGTGCTGAAATCGATCACCTGCGCCCGTTCGGGGGTAATGGTGATGTCGGCTACGATCAGATCCACCTTCCCTGATTGCAGCAGCGGAATGCGGTTGGCCGGATTGGTCGGCACCAGTTCCAACTTGACGCCCAGCTTGTCAGCGAAAGCCTTGGCGAAATCGATGTCGTAGCCCACCAACTCCCGGGTTTTTTCGTCGATGGCACCGAACGGCGGGTTGGCGTCGAACACGGCGGTTCGCAGGACGCCCGCCTTGCGGATGTCCTCAAGCTGGTCGGCATGGGCCACGCCACTCAGGGCCGAAACCCCGACCAGGGCAACCAGCGCAAGACGCCGAAGAGTCACTTTCATGGGGGAATACTCCGTTTTTACAAAAGGTTGCCGAGGATGAGAGGAACGGGGGCTCCCGGGCACGGCCCCGATGATGACAGCGTTGGGCCGGGGTCGGCAATGATCTGTATACAAAATTTATCGACAAATAGTATTTAGAAAAACTGAATCGACCCTCTTCCCCCCCCAGGGATAATGTCTATCGAATTTATAGGTAAAATGGGGTAAGCCGACATGATCAAGGGGGTTCCGAGAACGGTGGGATCAAGGCGAGGCCCAGACGCCCCCACCGCCCTGTTCTGGCGCAAGGCCGATCCGGCGCCGGCCTACGACGTGATCGTGGTCGGCGGCGGTGCTCACGGTCTGGCTACCGCCTTTTCCTTGGCCCACACCCACAAGATCTCGCGCGTGGCGGTCCTGGAGCGGGGCCTCATTGGCGGCGGCAACGCCGGGCGCAACACCACGATTGTGCGCTCCAACTATTGGCTGCCCGAGACCATCCGCTTTTACGAATACAGCCTAAAATTGTGGGAAACCCTGAGCCAGACCCTGGACTTCAACGTCATGTTCAGCCCCCGGGGCGTGGTGTTCCTGGCCCACGACCGGGCCGACGAAGACGCCTTGATCGCTCGCGGCAACCGCATGCTGGCCGAAGGCGTGGACGCCGAATGGCTGGACCCGGCCGCCTTGCGCCGTCTGGCCCCGGCCCTCGACCCCGTACCCGGGGCGCTTTTGCCGGTGCGGGGCGGCTTGATGCAGCGCCGCGCCGGGACCGCCCGCCACGACGCCGTGGTGTGGGGCTATGCCCGCGCCGCCAGTCGCCTCGGGGTTGATGTGATCGAGCACTGTCCCGTCACTGGCTTCGTGCGCGGCGCGGGAGGCCAAGTGGAGGGGGTGGAAACCCCGCGTGGGGTCATTCGCGCTCCGGTGGTCGGCCTGTGTACCACCGGCCAGACGGGGACGCTTCTGGCGCGGGAGGGGATCCGCCTCCCCTTGGCGTGCCACGTCCTGCAAGCCTTCGTCACCGAACCGGTCAAGCCGGTTTTGTCGCCTGTCGTCATCTCCAATGCCGCCCACGTCTATGTGAGCCAGACCGAAAAAGGCGAACTGGTGGCCGGCGGCTCTTTGGATGCGGCGCCGGGCTGGCAGCAAGCCGGGCCGCCCGAGCGTCTGGCGGAGGTCGCCGCTGGCCTAGGCGCGTTGTTCCCCCGCTTCCGGGGGCTGCGGATCATGCGCTCGTGGGCCGGGGTGGTTGACATGACCATGGACGGTTCCCCCCTGATCGGCCCCACCCCGGTGCCCGGCCTCTATATCAATGCCGGATGGAACTACGGCGGCTTCAAAGCCACGCCCGCCTCGGGCCAGCTGTTCGCGACCTTGCTGGCGACGGGAACCGCCCCCCCCTTGATCGCGCCGTTCGCCCTGGAGCGCTTCGAACGGGGCGCCCTTCTGGACGAGGGCGGGGCCGGCCCCCGGCCGTGGCTGCAATAGCGCGACAGCCAACCGCGTGAAAAGGGAAAAACAGCATGCGAACCCTGACCTGCCCCCGGTGCGGCCGTCGTCCGCTGCGGGAGTTCGATTTCGGTGGCACCCAACCCCGGGCATGGCCCGACGCCGATCCACCCCTCCCCCCCGACGCTTGGGCGGCTCTGGTCTACCTGCGCGACGCCTCCCCCGAACTGCAACAGGAGTGGTGGTGGCATGGCGATGGGTGCGGCTTGTGGCTGCATGTCACCCGCGATCCGCAAGACGGCCGGGTGGTTGATGTTCTTGCGGCAGGAGACACGCCATGACCGGACGTTCTGCCGGGGCTGGGATTGATCCCGCCCGACCGATTCCCTTTTCCTTCGACGGCCGCCCTCTGGTGGGAGTGGAGGGGGACAGCCTAGCCTCTGCGTTGTACGCCAACGGAATCCGTGTCATGGGACGCTCGGTGCGCCGCCACCGGCCCCGAGGCCTGTTTGGCGCCGGGATCGAGGATCCCTCGGCGCTGCTGACGGTGGATGAAGGCGGCGGGCGGATCATCAATACTCCAGCCGCGATGGTTCCCTTACGGCCCGGCTTGGCTGCTTGGTCCCAAGGGCGCCGGGACTGGGATCCGCTGGCGGTGCTGGATCTGGCCGCCCCCTGGCTGCCGGCGGGCTTCTATTACCACACGCTTTTCGGCTTCCCCCGGGTGTGGCGGTGGGCCCGGCCGCTGTTTCGGGCCTTGGCCGGTCAGGGTCGCGTTCCCGACACCAGCCCCCACAGCGCGGCCGTGGCCCGCTCGCTGACGGTCGATGTGCTGGTGGTCGGGGCCGGTCCGGCTGGACTGGCCGCTGCCCTGGCCGCCTCGGCCTCGGGGGCGCGGGTTTTGGTGGCTGAACAGGATTTCACCCTGGGGGGCAGCCTGCTGGCGGGAACGGCGGTCATCGAGGGCCGCCGCGCCGCCGACTGGGTGGCGACCGCCCAAGCCACCCTGGCGGCGCGTCCGGGAACCACGATCCTGACCCGAGCCCCGGTCTTCGGGCTGTACGACGACGGGTTGGCCCTGATCGCCCAGTCCGGCGAGGGCGGCGGAACCTGTTTATGGTCGGTTGAGGCCGCCCGGGTCATCCTGGCCACGGGGGCGCTGGAACGCCCCTTGCTGTTCGCCGGCAATGACCGGCCGGGGGTCATGCTGGCGTCGGCCGCCGCCACCTTGGCCGGGCGCTTCGGCGTGGCGCCGGGGAAGCGGGCGGTGATCCAGACAGTCACCGGGGCCGGCTATGCCCTGGCCGCCCGCTTGGCCGCCGTCGGCACAACGATCGAAGCTATCGTGGACCCGCGGCCCGATCCCGGACCCGCGGCACACCGGGCCCAGGCGGCCGGTTTGCGGGTGTTGAGCGGCCATACGGTACGCTCGACCTTGGGGGCGCGGCTCTCGTGGGGAACCGCCCCGGTGCGCGGTGCCCGGGTGGGACCGGTGATGGGAACCGGGCCGGTCCAGGATCTGCCGTGCGATGTGCTCGCGGTGTCGGGGGGCTGGTCGCCGGGACTGGGGCTCTGGCCCGGTGGCCGGGGATGGGACCCAAGCCTCGGCGCCTTCCGAGCCACCGCCACGACGACCGAGGACGAGACGGTGGTTTTGGTTGGAGCCGCCGCCGGCGCCGGGGGACTGGCCGCAACCCTGGCCAGCGGGACCCGTGCCGGGACACCGCCCGGGGTGACAGCCGTTCCACCCCAGAGCGAAGACCCGGAAGAAGACACCGACCGGGCGGTGTTCTGGGGTGAACTACCCGGCCCGACCCCGACGACCGCCGAAGGCCGCACGTTTGTCGATCTGCAAGGCGACGTCACGGTGCATGATCTGCGCGTCGCCTGCCGGGCGGGTCTGGCCTCGATTGAGCACGCCAAGCGGTTCACCGGCCTGGGGATGGGCACCGACCAGGGCCGCACCAGCGCAGTCCTGGGGGCGGCGGTGGTGGCGGCGCTGGATGGCCGCGACATCGGCGCGGTGGGCCTGAGCCGGGGGCGCTTCCCTGTCGTGCCGGTACGGGTCGATACCTGGGCGGCGGGCCATGTCCTCCCCCCGCTGCCCCCGCCCGACGAACCCGAGGCCGAGGCCTTCCGCCTGGCTGGCACGGCCCGACACGATCTGGTCGTGGTCGATGAGAGCGACCGGGGCCGCCTGCTCCTCACCGGTCCCGATGCCCGGGCCTTGTTGCGCCGGGCCAGCGTCACGGTCTTGGACGATCTGGCGCCGGGCTGCTGGCGCTGGGCTCTGCTGCTGCGTGAGGATGGGCATCTCGTGGCGCCCGTGCAGGTCGGGGCCTTGGCCGAGGACCGGATCGCGGTGGTGACACCGGCCGGGATGGGGCGCTCCGTTCGGCGCCACCTGAGCTTTATCCATCACGTGCTGTCGCCGGGGCTACGGGTCGAGATCCAGGAGACGGAGGCACTGTCGGTGGTGGGGGTGATCGGGCCGCGCGCCGCTCTTCTGCTGCCCAGCCTGGAGCCGGGGCGGGTGGTGGACACCGACCTGGGCGACGGGCCGCTCCGTCTGTGGGGGGGCCGGTTGGGCGCCTTGCCCCGCGTGTTGATCGAAGGCCCGCCCAGATCGGTGGCACGGGCACGCGAGCACGCCGGCCAGGGAGGCCAAGCCCCCCTCCTAGGACCGTTGGGACTGGAGGTCCTGCGGGTGACGGCGGGCGTGCCGGGAGCCGCCGAACTGTCCGGCCGGCGTATTCCCGCCGACCTGGGCCTAAGCGGCCCGTGGGTTGCGAACCGCGAAGGGCTGGGGACCCGCGCCTTGTCCCTGCCGGCCCTGACCGATCCCAACCGGCCGCGCTTGGTTCATCTGCGCGCGGTTCAGGCGGCGCGGCGGGTGCCGGCCGGGGCTTTGTTAGGCCGCGACGGGGAAGACGCCCTGGCGACCTCGGGCGAGGTGACGTCAGCCCAGGGCGGCTGGGGACTGGGCTTTGTCCGCCCCGGCAGCGGGGAGCGCCTGCGTGCCGTCTCCAGGGTACGGGGAACGCGAGAAGACATTGACGTCACAGTGGTTCCGGCCCCCGGCTTCTGAGGCGCCAGACGTGGGGAGGGGGGACCTCCCCACATCCGATCTGTTAGCGGCTGGCCCGCTCTAGGGCGGCGATCCAGGTTCGCACGCGGGCCGCGTTATCCCCCAGATCCCAAGCTCCCGGCCGTGAGCGGCTGAGGAGGATCACGCTCGACGCCCCCTCGCCAACGGCAACAACCCGCAGCGCAACACTCTCGGGAAAGCCCAGGATGGGGGTGCGCTGCACCACGTCCAGACGGCCAGCCGCGGCATCCTCGGCGACGACCCGAACCAGCGGCTGGGCCACCACGAGGGCGCGCACCGTGGCGAAGAGGGCGTCGGGGGCGACGGGCAGGACCGGGCTTTCCACGTCCACCGTGACGCCGGCACACAGGCCGGGCGGACAGGCCAGGGCGGCGGGTCCGTCGCCGCGATCGGGCGGCACACCGGGCGCCAGAACGAGCGGCGGGGGATCGGGATAGAGCGCCGCTGTGGGCAAGGGCTGGCCACTCCACGCCGCCCAGCCAAACGCCGCCAGCGCCAGCACCGCCACACTGACCAGCAGGGGAAGAATCCGGTTCATCATCGCCTCAAAGCAAGCCAGTCGCCCGGGCCTCATCCTTGAGCGCATCGCGGAACTTGGGATGAGCCAAGCCGATCAAGGCCCGGGCCCGTTCGCTCACGGTCAGCCCCTTGAGGCACACACACCCATATTCCGTCACCACGTAGTGACTCTCCATGCGCGGATCAGTGACCGGCCCGGACAGGTCACAGACAATGCGCGACAAGGTGCCGTCCTTGGCGGTTGAATGCAAGGCGATGAAGGATTTGCCACCCTTGCTGGCATAGGCACCGCGAATGAAATCAAGCTGGCCGCCGGGGCCGGAGAATTCGACGCCGCCCAAGCTCTCGCTGTTGATCTGACCGGTGAGGTCGATCTCGATCGCCGAATTGACACTAATCATGGTGTCGTTCTTGCGGATGACCGAGGGGTTGTTCACCCACATGACCGGATAGCCCACGATGCTGGGGTTATCGTTCATGAACTCGTACATCGCCTTGTCCCCAAGGGCCAAGGTGAAGACGTGCTTATAGGGCATGACGTTCTTGCGCCGGCCATTGAGCACGCCCTTGCGAATCAGCTCCACCATGGGCGGGCTAAACAGCTCGGAGTGCAAGCCCATGTCGTTGTGGTTGGCCAGAAAGTTCATGACGGCGTTGGGAACCCCGCCAATGCCCATCTGCAAGGTGGCGCCATCGGGGATCTGATCGGCGATCATGCGACCGATCACCACGTCTTCGTCGGTGCCCTCCTTCTGCATCACTTCCATCAGGGGGGCTTCGTGTTCGACGATGGCATCCACATCGGCAACGTGCAGCAGGTTCTCGCCGAACACCCGGGGCATGTGAGGGTTCACCTCGACAATCACCCGTCGCGCCCGACGAACGACCGTGGCGCCGTAGTCCGAGTTGGTGCCCAGACTAAAAAAACCCGCCCGGTCCATGGGAGAAACCGTGAGCAAGAAAACATCGGGAGAAATGTGTTCAGTCAACAAGCGAGGCGCGTGGTGGAAGGTACAGGGCACATAGTGAACCCACCGCTTGCCAGCCTCATAGCCCTTCTTGGCCAGCGACCGGTCGTGGGCGCTCATGAACAGCGGGCAGGGCTGCACCACGTCCATGAGATCCGGCACCAACAAGGTCCGCACGGCCGCCTCGCTGGCGTGCATGTAGTAGACCCTGATATCGGTCAGGGAGCCGGAGCGGGCCCGGTCGGCCAAGGCCCCCATCAGCGCCGGGGGTTGCGACACCCCCATGGACAAGATCACATTGGTCCCACTGCGAATCGGCGCCACGGCGTCCGAGGGCCTCACCAGCTTGCGCTGATACTCGTCGTCGTATTGGGTCACGGGGGCGTCCTCCTGGCTGGAAGGCGGGCTGGCTGGAAGGCGGGGTCGGCTCTCTCACGGTAGCGAGATCCCGGGCCGCTGTGAACCGCCCTTTGCACCGCACCAAACCTCCCGCCTCCCCGCTGCGTCACCAGGAGCGAATATCCCCCACATCAACGTGAACAAAACCGCTTTTGGGGTAATACCCCACCCCACCGCCTTTCAGCGACAAGGCCGCGCCGCGCAGGTCACGCAAGGGGCGGTCTTCCACCGCGACATCCACGGCCATGCCCTCCATGTGCAAACTGTTGCGGGCGACCCCGGCGCTGCGCCGCCGCAACGAGGCGTTGGTCTCGGGAGAGCGATAGCCGCAAATGATCTGGAAGGGCCGCCCGGTCTCCAGGCGGCGCTGCAAAGCGTAGAGCAGGTCAAGCAAGGAGCGATCAATGCGATGCACTTCGCCGGAGCGATGGTCGCGCAACACGTGATCAAATTCCCGCAGTGTCTGGAAATCGTAGTRACCGTTAGCCCAGTAGACCCGGCGGATGCGCTCCCCGGTGTGAATGTTCTCAAGAGAAAGGGTCCTTTCGAAGGACCCTGTTTTGCTGGCAAAAGCGCTGGGGGAGTAGAGCGCCGCGGCGGCGCCGCCTAAAAGGCCCACAAAGCCGCGGCGGGTGACGGTGGAATGCGCGGATCGCTTCATTGACACGTCCCGTGCCTCCTTTCCAATCCAAGAGCGTCGTCGGAGTATCGGTTTTGCTGTTTTTGTACACAGGGGGTGCCCCTTGAGGCAACCCGGAAAAACGCCCGTCCCGGGCATTAGGGTGGGGATCATTCAGCCAAAAGGGTATTGGTTTCGCCTCCGAGCACCCGAAAACAGGCCTCTGGCAAGGTCCTGGAGGAAGGCTTGGAGGACGCAACCAACTCGGCCTCGGTCTTGGCCCGACCCAGCCATGGCGCCAAGGTCTCGGCGTCACAGCCATCCCCCTGCGGCACCGGCTTTCCCGGGCGACAGTCAGGAGAGTCGGCCGGACAGGTCAGGCGGACATGGACATGGCTGTCATGCCCCCACCACGGCCGCACCCGCCCCAAAACGGCGGTCATGCCGGGGCGAGAGGCCTGGGAGCGGCACAAAGCTTCCTTGAGCCGAGGGTGAACAAACAGGCGCTCGACCCGGGGATCAGCGGCCATGTGCATAATCAACCGCTCGACAGCAGGCGTGAAAACCCGGTGATCCACCCGCTGACCATCGGGAGTCAGAGCGGAACGCGCCTTGGGTGCCTGCCGCCACGCCGCCGACCACGGCGGCCCGCGATCGCCGGCGAACCATAGATCGGCGTCCAGGCCGTTCATGTGGCTCTGGTGCCCCCCGGGCATGGGTCCACCCCGGGGCTGCCCGGCATCCCCCAGCAACACCGGCCCGTCTCCTGTAGCCCGCCGCCACGCGGTGAGATCAGCCAGAAAGGCCGCGAGGGCCGGATGACCCCAGATCCGATTGCGCTGCGGCCGCAAGACCACCAGATCATCGCGCCCCGGCACCGCGACCGTCACCGCCCCTTGGACGCAGCCCTGGGCCGCGCCGCCAATGACCCGAGCCGGCCCCGCCGTGGGCTGCGTTACCTTGGACCACGCCAACGGATCAGCGCCCCACCCGGGACCACTGACCGCCAACACCGCTCCCAAAACCACCGCGCCCCAGACCGCCCGCCCGACGCGTTTTCCCCGGGGAATCGAGGGGTCTGGGGAGGCTGCGCCTCCCCGGCCTTTCTTTTTTACCCGAGCGCCGTGGTTCAGACTTCGTAAAAACTGGCTCACTAGAGCCCCACCGCCGCCCGATAAATGGCCAGCAGTTCCTCTTCTTCCGCCAAATCATGCTTGCTGCGCTTGCGCATGGAAATCAGCTTGCGCAAAATCTTGACATCGAAGCCGGACGACTTGGCCTCGGCGTACACTTCTTTGATGTCGTTGGCGATATTCGCCTTCTCTTCTTCCAGCCGCTCGATACGCGCCACGAAGGCCCGCAACTGATCGACAGCGACGCCATCGATATCCACGGGCCCCTGCCCGCTGGTCGGGGCCTCACCTTCTAGCACATCCATGCCCGGTCTCCCTTGCGATGCCGTTCCCGGATCGTTTGAAGCGCCGGACACTACCCCTCCCCACGCCGCACCGCAAGCCCGGGCTCGCGCCAACAAAAAGGGGATGGCCCGCAGGCCACCCCCTCTTGCCGGAAAACCGGAGACTGTCGTTGGATTAGAACGACAGAACCATGCCGGTGACGGCGCCAGCGCCAGAACGGTAGGTGTTGGCGGCGGTGTCGTCGTCCACGTTGCCGTAGAACACGTTGCCGACCACCTTCACGCCCGGGCCCATCTCGTAAGCGCCGCCCAGGATGTAGGAGGTGGCGGAGATGTTGGCGTCAGACTGAGCGTAGGTGAAGCTGACAGCGTAGGGGCCAGTGGCGTAGGAGGCGCCGGCTTCCCACACCGAACGCTCGGCGTTCTTGGTGTTGTCGCTGGTCAGGCCCATGTAGCTACCGCCAACCTCGAAGCCGGCGTAGGACACGGCCAAGCCGCCACGGTAGGCCCAGGACTCGTCCTTGGCCAGGTCGGTGATGAACGAGCCATCGGCCTTGAGGCCAACGCCACCGAAGGTGTTGTCGTAGGACACGGCGGCCTGGACTTCGTCGCGGAAGTATTCGCCGGTCGGAACGCTGGCGCCGCTACGGCTACCAATGCCCGGCTGGTTGGGCTTCGGCGCGTAGGACATGCCGGCGCTAAAGCCGTAGAAGGCCGGGGTGTAGTAGGAGACGCGCAGCGAGTCGTCATCCAAGGTGGTGTCGAGGCCGTAGTGAGCCCCGGAGTTGCCGTTGTTCAGCAGCCAGATCGAAATGGTGTCGTCGGGGGAGACTTCACCAACGTTCGGAGCGCGGAGGCCATCGGCGAACACGCCGTAGCGCTCACCGAGGACCAGCTTGCCGAAGGCGCCGGACACGTCGATGTGCTGCTCGTCAACGTTGCGGCCACCGTTTTCGTTGGCCTCGGACTCAAACTGGATCAGGGCGGAAACGGTCAGGCCGTTGTCCAGCTTGGTGGAGCCCTTCACGTACACTTCCGTGTCGGTGTCCATGCCGAAGCCGTCGCTGTTCTTGACGCCGCCGTCTTCGAAGGTGCCGAAGCCACCGAAGTAGACTTCCTGCTTGCCGCCCAGGGACAGCTTAATCTTGTCGGCAGCGGAAGCGCCGCCAGCAAGGAGACCAACGGCCACCAGGGTCGTCGTCCCGAAAAGAATCTTCTTCATCTGCCTATCCTCTTGATCAGACTTGCTAAAGGTACGAAACTAGAAATTTCCGTCGTTCAGCGCCGGTTCAAAGAGAGCCAGGGGGAGCTACCCCGTCCCCGATTCCCCTCCCCCGGGCAGAGAGACAGGAAGCGTGAACGGACCAGCACCCGGCGCGTTGTCCCGCGACGGTTCGGACCCGAGGTCAACCCCCGGCTCCGCAGGAAGGACCAGAGCCGCCGAAGCGGCCCTGGAAGAAGAAACCGGGGGAACGAGTGAGGCGCTGACCCCCGGCCTCTTCCAGACTTTTAGAACGCCAGAACCAGACCGGTCACGGCGCCGATACCGTCGCGGCTCCAATCTTTGGCGCCGCTACGCTCAACCGTGTTGTCGGCGTAGAACACATGGCCGATCACGTTGATGCCCGGGCCCATGGTGTAGGTGCCGCCCAGATTGTAGACGGTGCGCGAGGCGCCGGACTCGGCGTCGTTCTGGGCATAGGAGAAGCCCACGCCGTAAGGACCGGTGGCGTAGTGCAGACCCGCTTCCCAAATGGAGTATTCACCCGGGTTGGTCGCGGAACCGTTGGGAACGTCCTCGCCCGAGCGCCCCATGTAGCTGCCGCTCAGGGTGAAGCCAGCGTAGTTCACGCCCAGGCCACCGCGGTACAGCCACTCGTCGCCATCGTCCACCAGGGTCGAGAACGACCCGTCGGCGAACACCTTCACGCCGGAGAATTCCTTGTTCAGAGCCAGACCGACCTGGACTTCGTCGCGACCCGTCTCGCCGGTGGGAACGCCCGTGGCACCCGAGGCCGAGCCCGGGGTGGACAGGTTGGAACGGGTGATGTCGCGGTTCGGAGCGTAGGACACGCCGGCCTGAACGCCCCAGAACGCCGGGGTGACGTAGGTCACGCGCAGGGTGTCGTCAGCCGGACGGGTGTCCAGGGCCGCGAAGTAGTTGGCGGTGGAACCACCGGTGGAGGTCAGCGGGGTCTTCAGCCAATCGGCCGCATTCACCATCGAGAAGTAGCCGAGGTAGTCGTCGGCCAGGGGGGCGCGCACCGCGAAGCGGTCCATCACGCCTTCCTTCTCACCCAGTCGAAGGGCACCGAAGGCACCGGAGGCCTCAATCCACTGCTCGTCCACATTGCGGGCGCCGTTGCGGTTGGCTTCGGCTTCCATCTGGATCATCGCCTTGATGGCGATGCCGTTGTCGAGCTTGGTGCTGCCGGTCACGTACACCTCGGTGTCGGTGTCCATGCCGAGACCGTCGCCGTCCTTCACGTTGCCGTCATCGAAGGAGCCGATGCCGCCGAAGTAGACTTCCTGCTTGCCGCCCAACGACAAAGCGATCTTGTCAGCGGCGAAAGCGTTGCCCCCCACCAGGGTCAGGGCAACCAGAGCCGTCGTCCCAGCCAAAATCTTTTTCATAACCGTGTCCTCTTCACCAGTTCCGGAGCTTGGCGCTTTTTTATCGCCAACGCCCATCTCAAGGCCCACGGCGAGTTAGCCACCAATCCCCCTCCCCGGTCAATCGAGCCCTGAGCCTGGGCGTGTCATTCGGCAAACACTGTTGCACAAGAACCACAGCCCTGGTGCGGCTCGGCTTTTTCCGCCCGGCGCCCCTCGGAGTCGCATCCATTTCCCCTCGGTCAGACACGCCTTGGCCTTTGTGTCCTTCGCAAGGGGATGGGCGCCTGCCTGTCCTTCTGCCTTCGCCGCCCCCGCAAGGCCCCGTTCCCCGGGCCTTGCCAAGCAGGACATCCGGGTGTACACCCGCTCTCCCGCCGCCGGACATCCGGCGGCGCGGTCGGTGCTGGCACCCCTGGAGGCCGGGCCGAATCCTTTTTAGCTCCGTTGGAGAGTAAGATAATGACCGATATCGGAACCCTTGCCGTCAAGGGTCGCGACCGGGCCGGTAAGGGGGCAGCCCGCGCCACGCGTAGAGAAGGCCTGATCCCGGGCGTGATCTATGGTGGCCGGCAGGCGCCTGCGCTGGTCGCGATCGACCCGCGCGTTGTTCTTGGCGAAATGAAGCGCGCCGGCTTTTCCACCCGCCTGTTCGACATCCTCGTGGATGGCGAGAGCGCGGGCCGCGTGATGATCCACGACGTGCAGATGCACCCGGTGACCGACATGCCCATCCACGCCGACTTCCTGCGCGTGGATGCCGAAACCGAGGTCACCGTCGAGGTGCCCGTCCACTTCATCAATGAAACCCGTTCGCCCGGCCTCAAGCGCGGCGGCGTTTTGAATATCGTGCGCCACGAGGTGGAAGTGGTGGGCAAGCCCGACCTGCTGCCCGCCGCCCTTGAGGTGGACCTGACCGGCCTGGAGATCAGCGACTCGGTGCACATCAGCGCCGTCGCCATTCCGGCCGGCGTGCGCCCGACCATCACCGAGCGCGACTTCACCCTGTGCACCATCGCCGCGCCGTCGGTCCTCAAGGCCGACAGCGAGACGACCGAGGCCTAACCCCTCGACGACGCGGGGGCTCCTAAAGCGTCCGCGTCTTGGGTCCCTGAGGAACCGAGGGGTCCGGGGAGGCCTCGCCTCCCCGGCCTTGCGTTTTCCCTCGCAAACAGAGCCAAAGACATGAAACTGGTTGTGGGTCTTGGCAATCCCGGCCCGCGCTACAGCGCAAACCGCCACAACATCGGGGCGATGGCTGTGGACCGCGTGGCCCGCCGCCTGGGCCTGGGGCCGTTTCGCAGCAAGTTTCAAGGCCGGATCGCCGAGGGCAGCCTGGAAGGTCAGCGCGCCTTGCTGCTGTTGCCCGAGACCTACATGAACCTCTCGGGCCAATCGGTCGCCGAGGCCGTGCGCTTTCACAAGATCGCGCTGGCCGACGTGGTGGTGCTGCACGATGATCTCGATCTGGCGCCCGGAAAAGTCAAGATCAAGCAAGGCGGGGGGCACGGCGGCCATAATGGCTTGCGCAATATCGACGCCCACCTGGGTCCCGAGTACTGGCGCATCCGCCTGGGCGTTGGCCACCCTGGCCATAAGGACAAGGTGAGCGACTACGTTCTCTCGGACTTTGCCAAAGCCGAGCAGGTCTGGCTGGATCCCTTGCTTGATGCGGTGGCCGATACCTTGGCGCTGGTCCTACAAGGCCGGGCGTCGGACGCTATGAGCAAGATCGCTGCGACCTTGACACCGCCCCGTCCCCATCCCCCCAAGCCGGCCGAGCCTGCCCAGGCCCCGCGCCGCGCTGCCCCGCTGGCCCCTGGGGCCTCTTCTCCTCCCGACACGGGTCTGGCGGCCGCCCTGGCCCGGGCCCTCGACTCCAAGAACCAGAAAGGGACCGGCTGACCCATGGGTTTCCAATGCGGTATCGTGGGACTGCCCAACGTGGGCAAGTCCACTTTGTTCAACGCCCTGACCTCAACGGCTGCCGCCCAGGCCGCTAACTTTCCGTTTTGCACCATCGAGCCCAACGTGGGCCGGGTGGCGGTGCCGGATCCCCGGCTGGAGCGCTTGGTCCAGGTGGGCAAAAGCGCCAGCATGGTGCCGACCCAGTTGGAGTTCGTGGACATCGCCGGCTTGGTCCGGGGCGCCAGCAAGGGCGAAGGACTGGGTAACCAGTTTTTGGCCAACATCCGCGAGGTCGATGCCATCGTCCACGTGCTGCGCTGTTTTGAAGACGACGACATCACCCACGTCGATGGCGCCGTTGACCCCTTGCGCGATGCCGAGACGGTCGAGACCGAGCTGATGCTGGCCGACCTCGACAGCCTGGAAAAGCGCGTGGTCGCCACCGCCAAAAAGGCCAAGGGCGGCGACGCCGACTCCAAGGCCTTCCTGGCGGTGATGGAGCCGGCCCTGGAGGCCCTGCGCGCCGGCCAGCCGGCCCGGGTCGCCACGCCGACCGAGCCCGAGGCGCTGCGCTTGTTCCGCCAGTTGCAGCTTTTGACCTCCAAGCCGGTGTTGTATGTTTGCAACGTCGAGGAAAGCGCAGCGGCCACAGGCAACGCGTTGTCGCAGAAGGTGGCCGAAAAGGCGCAGGCCGAGGGCGCCGTCTCTGTGGTGATCAGTGCCGCCATCGAGTCCGAGGTGGCCCAGCTTGACGACCCGGCGGACAAGGCCGAGTTTCTGACCAGCCTAGGGCTGGAGGAAACTGGGCTGTCCCGGGTGATTCGCGCCGGCTACGAGTTGCTCAACCTCCTCACCTTCTTTACCTGCGGCCCCAAGGAGGCCCGGGCCTGGACGGTGATGAAGGGCTCGCGCGCCCCGCAGGCGGCCGGGGTGATCCACTCCGACTTCGAGCGCGGCTTCATCCGTGCCGAGACCATTGCCTATGAGGATTACATCGCCTTCGGCGGCGAGGCGGGGGCCCGCGAGGCCGGCCGTCTGCGCTCGGAAGGCAAGGAATATGTGGTGCGGGACGGCGATGTGCTGCTGTTTCGCTTCAATGTTTGAGTGAGAAAGGCCTCCGATGAGCAAGAGTGACATCAAGAAGGTGGTGCTGGCCTATTCCGGCGGCCTCGACACCTCGATCATCCTGCGCTGGCTGCGCGACGCCTACGACTGCGAGGTGGTGACCTTCACCGCCGATATCGGCCAGGGCGAGGAGTTGGAGCCGGCCCGCGAGAAGGCCCGGTTGATGGGGATCAAGGAGATCTACATCGACGACCTGCGCGAGGAGTTCGTGCGGGACTTCGTGTTCCCCATGTTCCGCGCCAACACCTTGTACGAGGGCACCTACCTCCTGGGCACCTCGATCGCCCGGCCGCTGATCGCCAAGCGCCTGATCGAGATCGCCAACGAGACCGGCGCCGACGCCATTGCCCACGGCGCTACCGGCAAGGGCAACGATCAGGTCCGCTTTGAACTGACGGCCTATGCCCTCAAGCCCGACATCAAGGTCATCGCCCCCTGGCGCGAATGGGACCTGACCAGCCGCACCAAGTTGATCGACTATGCCCTCCAGCACCAGATCCCCGTGCCCAAGGACAAGCACGGCGAGGCGCCCTATTCCATGGACGCCAACCTGCTGCACATCTCCTATGAGGGCAAGGCGCTGGAAGATCCGTGGGTGGCTCCCTCGGAGGACATGTTCCGCCTGACCGTCAGCCCCGAGTCGGCGCCCGATACCCCGGAAATCATCGAGATCGACTACGAGGCAGGCAACCCGGTCGCCGTCAACGGCGAGCGCCTGAGCCCGGCCGCCCTCCTGACCAAGCTTAACGAGCTGGGCGGGCGTCATGGCATCGGCCGCCTCGATCTCGTTGAAAACCGCTTCGTCGGCATGAAGAGCCGGGGCGTTTATGAAACCCCGGGCGGCACCATCATGCTGGCCGCCCACCGGGCGGTGGAAAGCCTGACCCTGGATCGGGAAGCCCAGGCCCTGCGCGACGACATCATGCCGCGCTATGCCCGCCTGATCTACAACGGCTTCTGGTTTGCCCCCGAGCGCGAGATGCTCCAGGCCCTGATCGACCAGAGCCAGGAGCGCGTAACCGGCACGGCCCGCCTTAAGCTCTACAAGGGCAACGTGACCACCATCGGCCGCAAGGCACCGCGCCCGCTGTACCGCATGGACTACGTGACCTTCGAGGAAGACGCTGTCTACAACCAGAAGGACGCGGAAGGCTTCATCAAGCTCAATGCCCTGCGCCTGCGCCTGGGCGCCATGGCCCGCAACGGATGAGCCCGCGTGCTCGGGGGCTTCGGCCCCCGACTCTGGCCGGTGTGGTGCTGCTGGGCCTGGTGCTGGCCAGTTGCGCCAGCCGCCCCGATCCCGAGGCTGGCCTGACCCCGACCGAGCCCTGGCTGACCGGCCCGCCGGAGCCCATGCAGGTGATCGGTCCCGAGTTGAGCCGGCTGTTGCTGGCCGTACCGCCCGACCACAATCGGGGTCTGCGCTATACCGCCTTGCCGGCCCGGGGCGTGTTTGTGCAAAAGCTCGACGATGGCGCCATCCTCTATGCCCGCTACGTCGAGACCGCCCACCTTCCGACCCGAGTCGAACCGCCCGCCCTGGCCGACAGCCTGTATCGCCGCCCCTTGGCCCAACGCACCGGGATCCCGGACAAGCAGGTCCAAAAGAGCGCGGCCGAGCTGCCCTTTGGCACCGCCCACCTTCTCGAAGCGCGTGGCGCCAAGGTCGGCTGCGTCGCCTTTTTCGCCCCCTTGCGTGTGGGCAAAGACGCCCCCCCCGGCACCTGGGACGCCACCTTGCGCGGCGCGTGGTGCCAGCCCCCCACCATCGACGTGCGCGCCGCCCTCATTACCCTCCTCCGCTCCCTGGTCTTGCGCGAATAACTCTAGGAACCGAGGGGTCTGGGGAGGCCCGCCTCCCCAGTCTTTCTCTCCTCTGTCTCCCTCCTTTTACCCGCTAGAACCATTCCAAGGATGGAGATTTCTGACAAAAGAGTGTACACCTTGGACTGAAGCGCTTCCCTTCCCCCTCGCCTTCTCAAGAAAGGTTAGATCGATGAGGTATGCTGCTCTGTCCACCGCGATGATCCTGGGCCTCCTCTGTGCCGCCGGCCCCGCCGCCGCTGGCGCGGACGATGCCAAATGGATCTCCCAATGCCTCCAGGATAATGCGAGCGCCAACGTCCCCGTCGAAACCATCACCAAATATTGTTCGTGTATGAACAGCAAGATGGACGATAACGAAACCCAAAGCATTACCCAGTGGGAAAAGACCCACCCTGCCGAACAAAAAGAATGTGACGCCGTCGCTGGCTGGAAATAGGGCTTTGCCGTTTGCCTCCTGGGCGCTTCGAGGGAAACGGCCCCCCCTTCTTTCTGCCCAATGGGACCGAGGGGTCTGGGGAGGCCGCGCCTCCCCAGCCTTCCTCTTTTTCCGTGCCCGACCACCGGCGTCCACGTTTCCCTCTGGCCTTTGAAGCGTGGCTTGGGTAAACCCCGCCCTCGCCTTTTCGTAGGGAGACTCTGCCCGTGCGTCGTTCCATTGCCCAGATCATCGCCGACGATCTTGGGGTCCGCGAGGCCCAGGTTGCCGCCACCATTGAGTTGCTCGACGGCAACGCCACCGTTCCCTTCATCGCCCGCTACCGCAAAGAAGCGACCGGCGGCCTGGACGATACCCAGCTGCGAACCCTGGAAGAACGCCTCTCCTACTTGCGCGAGATGGAAGACCGGCGCAAAACCATCCTGACGTCGATCGAAGAGCAAGGAAAGCTCACCGACGACCTGCGCGCCCAGATTGAGACCGCCGACACCAAGGCCCGCCTGGAAGACCTGTACCTCCCCTATCGCCCCAAGCGCCGCACCAAGGCGATGATCGCCCGCGAGCAAGGCCTGGAGCCGCTGGCCGATACCCTCCTCACCGATCCCCGCCAGTCCCCCGAGGCCACCGCCCAGGGCTTTGTCGATGCCGACAAGGGGGTGGCCGACGTCAAGGCTGCCCTGGACGGCGCCCGGCAGATTCTGATGGAGCGCTTTGCCGAGGATGCCAGCTTGGTGGGGGCGTTGCGCGAGCGGGTGTGGACCGAGGCCCGCCTCAAGTCGCGCGTCGTCGAGGGCAAGGAAAAAGAGGGAGCCAAGTTCTCGGATTACTTCGATTGGTCCGAGCCCCTGCACAAGATTCCCTCGCACCGCGCCATGGCCTTGTTCCGTGGCCGCAAGGAAGAAGTTCTGACCCTGACGGTGTCGATTGACGAGGCGGACGGCGGACCGGGCCGCGCCGCCTTCGAGAGCGCCGTGGCCCACCGTTTTGGCATCAGCGACACCGGCCGCCCGGCCGACGCTTGGCTCATCGAGACAGCCCGCTGGACGTGGCGGGTCAAGATGGCCCTGCATATCGAGCTTGACCTGATGGGCCGCCTGTTCGAGCGGGCCGAGGAAGAGGCGATCACGGTGTTCGCCCGCAATCTACGCGATCTCCTGCTGGCCGCGCCGGCCGGCATGCGCCCGACCCTGGCCCTCGACCCCGGCTACCGTACCGGCGTCAAGGTGGCGGCGATGGACGCCACGGGCAAGGTCCTGGCAACCGGGGCCTTGTATCCCCACGAGCCCAAGCGTCAGTGGGATCAGAGCATCGCCGCCCTGGCCCAGTTGTGCCGGGCCCACAAGATCGAGTTGATCGCCATTGGCAACGGCACCGCCAGCCGCGAGACCGACCGCTTGGCGGCCGACCTAATCAAGCGCCATCCCGATCTGGGCGTGGTCAAGGTGGTGGTGTCCGAGGCGGGCGCGTCGGTTTACTCGGCTTCCGAACTGGCGGCCCGGGAATACCCGGAGTTGGACGTGACCCTGCGCGGCGCCGTGTCCATCGGCCAGCGGCTGCAAGACCCCCTGGCCGCCCTGGTCAAGATCGAGCCCAAGAGCATCGGCGTTGGGCAGTATCAGCACGACGTCAGCCAGAGCAAGCTGGCCCGCGCCCTGGACGGCGTGGTCGAGGACGCGGTGAACGCGGTGGGTGTCGAGGTGAATACGGCCTCGGTTCCCTTGCTGGCCCGGGTGTCGGGCCTGAGCGAGAGCTTGGCGCGCAACATTGTCGCGTGGCGTGATGCCAACGGCCCCTTCCGGCGCCGGGCTCAGTTGCGCGAGGTGTCGCGCCTGGGGCCCAAGGCGTTCGAGCAGGCGGCCGGCTTCTTGCGCATTCAAGACGGCGAGGATCCCCTGGATCGCTCCGGGGTGCACCCCGATGCCTACCCGGTGGTGCGTCGGATCCTGGCCGCCACCAAGACGACGATTCATGAGCTGATCGGCAACACCGCCCTGGTGCGCAGCCTGGATCCCGAGCGCTTCACCGACGAGACCTTCGGCGTGCCCACCGTGCGCGATATCTTGAAGGAACTGGAAAAGCCCGGCCGCGACCCCCGTCCGGCCTTCCAGGTGGCGGCGTTCAAGGACGGGGTCGAGACCCTGGAGGATCTGAGGCCCGGGATGATCCTGGAGGGCGTGGTTTCCAACGTGGCGGCGTTTGGCGCCTTCGTGGACATTGGCGTCCACCAAGATGGCCTGGTGCACGTCTCGGCCCTCTCGGAGCGCTTCGTCAAGGACCCGCGCGAGGTGGTCAAGCCCGGCGATATCGTCAAGGTCAAGGTGATGGAGGTCGATCTGCCACGCAAGCGCGTTGGCTTGTCGATGCGTCTGTCGGATGAACCGGGTCAGGATCGGAGCAAGATGGCCCGTGATACTGCTCCGGTTGCCAAGAATGCCGCCAAGAGGGGGGCAAGCCGGAGGCATCCAGTGCGGGGAATGCGTTGGCCGAGGCGTTTGCGCGGGCGCGGAAAAACTAACAAAGGTAAGGCTGGGGAGGCGGGCCTCCCCAGACCCCTCTTCCACAAAGAGGGGGAAGTTAGGAGGCGACGGTTAGGGCAGCGCCGTCGATTTTTTCCAGGCGCTTGTTGGCCGAGGAGTCGGCGACCACGACTTCGGCCGGCACCGGCAAGCGGCGGCAATGGCCTTCCATGTAGGCGCCGGGTTCGATGGCGAGGCTTTCATGGACGATGTCGCCGGTCATGCGGGCGGTCGAGGCCAGGAACACCGACTTGGCATTGACCTGCCCGTTGACCGAGCCGTGCATGCGCAGCCGCTCGGCCCGGATCTCGCCGGTCACGGAGCCGGAAATGCCGATAATCAGGGTGACACAGCGAATGTCCCCCTCCACCCGGCCATCAATCTGGATTTCGCCGGCGCTGGCAAGATCGCCAGTAATGGTAAGATCGGCGCTGATAATGGAGGGCACGCTGCGATCCCCCGCAGCATCCGCCTTGGCATTTTTTCCGTTCTCCGCCGCCTGCCTGTTAGCCTTTGAGAACATTGATCCCCGCTTTCATGAAGTCCACCGGATCGAACGGCTTGCCGTTGACTCGGATTTCGTAATGGAGGTGAGGCCCGGTGCTGCGGCCACTATTACCAACCGTGCCGATAACCTCGCCCCGTTTGACGGACTGCCCCAGAACGACACCAAAAGAATTCAGGTGGGCATAGCGGGTCGAAATCCCCATGCCATGATCAACTTCAATCACACGACCATACCGCCCGCGCCATCCGGCGTAAACCACCTTTCCGGGCGCGGTGACTTTGATGGGTGTTCCAGGCGGCGCCCCCATGTCGGCCCCCTCGTGTAGCGAGAGAAGACCGTTCATCGGGTCGGGCCGCACGCCAAAAATCGACGTGATGTCATAATCGGGGGGCGAACGGGCGGGTCAGCGGCAAGCTAAGGACCACCGCGCGCAACCGCGCCCATTGGTCAAGGTGATCACTCAGCCGGGCCTCGGCGGCAGAAGCAGCCCCCGGCGCAACAGGCAAGAACGGCCCCCCTTGCCCCCCAGACCCCGCCCCGGAGCCCCGCGCCTGCGACATCAGGGGATCCACCTTGAGGCCGGTCTTTTCCAAGGTCGTGCGGATCTCGCCAATACGGCCTTCGGCAACGTCGGCAAACTGCTCGACAAGGCCCTGCTGCACGCCTTCCATGGCCCGCACATGGTCTTCCAGGCTGGCGATCCGCCCGTGCAGCTCCCGGGTCTCGGTTTGCGCCAAATCGCGCTGGAGCACCACCTTGCGCAGTTCCACTTCCAGGCCGTCAAACTCACTGAGCAAAAGACGGGCTTGGGACAGGTCTTGCAGACCCTGGTCCAAGGTCGCCAACCGCGCCACCAAGGTTTGCTGCTCGCGGTCGAAGCGGCGCTGCTCCTCGTCCAAGCCCGCCTCGCTGTCGCGCCCGGTCCCGGCGGCCAAGTGAGCCGGGGCAGCGGGCGACGCGGCCTCCACCAACGTGCGAAACTGGGCGCGATTGGCCTCCAAGGCCCGGGTAATGTCGGCCACATTGCCCTTGTAAACACTGACCTCGGCCAGCAGATCCTTATAGGCCTGATTGGCATCGGCGATCCGCGCCTCCCGGGCGCCAAGAACCGCGTCCATGCGCACCAAGGCAATCGCGCTGGAGGTCAGCACGCCAAAAACGGCCAGCCCAGCCAAGCCCATGCCAATCTGGTGCGCGCTGGTCAAGGTGATGCCGCGCGTGCCATGGATCGAGCGCACCAGGAAATGCCGCTCGGGCACCCAGCGGCGCACCCGGCGACGCCATGCGGAGAGGGCTCGTTCCTGGGGGTCAAACTCCGACATACGCTCACCCTTCTTGTCGCTCTTGCTCCCCCACAGGAAAGCCCGGCCGCGAAGGTTAGATGCCGCCGAGTGCTTGTCTTAAAATTCGCGGGGCACGGACACAAGCAAAAATCAGCTATTCCGGGTGGAACCGCGTGCGAGATCACCTGCCAAGGGACAGTCCCCCAGACCAGGCCCTCCCAGCGCACACCCCTCCCTCTCGCTTTCGGGTCTCGTTCTTTCAAGCGCCGTGCGCTACATCGGGGGCCGGAACAAGAGGCCTCCCCCCCCCTCTCGCCCAAGGCCCAGACCATGCCCCCTCTGCCCTCCCGCCCCATCTGGCTGCTCACCACATGGTTCGGCGCCGGCCTCAGCCCCAAGGCCCCCGGCACCATGGGCAGCCTCGCCGCCCTGCCCTTCGCCTGGATCATCACCTGGGCCACCGGCCCCTGGGGCCTGTTCATCGCCGCCGTCCTCATCACCCTCGTCGGCATCTGGGCCAGCGAGCGCCACGTCCAGGCCACCGGCGAAGCCGACCCCGGCCGCATCGTCATCGACGAAGTCGCCGGCCAGTGGTTTACCCTGGTGCCCGCCCCCCTCGATCCCCTAAGCTATCTCGTCGGCTTCGGCTTGTTCCGCCTGTTTGATATCACCAAGCCTTGGCCCGTCAGCTTTTTTGACCGCAAGCTCTCAGGCGGACTGGGAATCATGCTGGACGACGTGGCAGCAGCGGTCTATGCCTCGGCGATCCTCGCCTTGCTTCACGCCCTGGTCCCCGCCTGACCCGGCATTCCTCTGACCGAGCGCTGCCCATGCCCCCCCTGCCCGCCCCCTTCCCCCGCGACTTCCTCGATCAGGCCGACGCCGTCCTCACCGCCCTGCGCGGCGCCGGCCTCATGCTCGCCACCGCCGAATCATGCACCGGCGGCATGATCAGCGCCGCCCTCACCGCCATCCCCGGCGCCAGCGCCGTGCTCGATCGAGGCTTTGTCACCTACTCCAACGCCGCCAAAATGCGCATGCTCGGCGTCCCCGAAGCCCTCCTCGCCACCCACGGCGCCGTCAGCGCCGAAGTCGCCCGCGCCATGGCCGAAGGCGCCCTGCGCGAATCCGACGCCGGCCTCGCCCTCGCCGTCACTGGCATCGCCGGCCCCGATGGCGGATCCGCCGAAAAACCCGTCGGCCTCGTGTTCATGGCCTGCGCCCTCAGCGACGGCCCCGTCACCGTCCGCCGCCAAGTCTTCGCCGGCAACCGCCACGACATCCGCCACGCCACCGTCAACGCCGCGTTCGAAATGGTTCTGCGGTCGTTGGAGGGGGTGTCGGCGCTTTAGGGGAAGGGGAAGGGAGAGGGAGGAAGGGGAAGGCAAGGCTGGGGAGGCGGGCCTCATTTCGGTCGGGCTACGCCCTCCCTCCATGAGGCCGCCAGGGGCAAAACCAAGCGGAAACCGGCAGGTGATCCACTTATAATCCGCAGAACCCCACCAGACAATCCCGACTAGATCTCTGGAAATAGGGAAAATCGGAGCGAAGAATTTTCTCGGTTAGGTGAACAAGAAAATTCGAATACTTTCCAAGAGACTATTCTAAGCGGATCGTCGGCGATTGCATACGCTCCAGAACACGTCGGCAATTGTCAAGATCTGCGTCTGAAACACCCGCAGGCGCTTCGATCCTGTTTCCGTATTGATCCTGGATAACGATCGTCTTGCCCCTGTGTGCAACTAACCATGCGGACAGCCCGGCTATTAGCGCGGTTAACGTCTCGCCACCAACCTCGACCAGCTTGAGAATCACTTCGGTTTCGAGTTGTCGTGTCGCGCCTGGGCGCCCCAAGACCTGAATGGCACCGGACTTCTCCGAACTCACCTCGATTTCGGCAAGCATGCTGCGGAGCTGCGCTTCGCTATAGCGTGGTGAGATTATTTTTAGCCTCATGATGTTCCTTTAAGGTGATGTTGGGGTTTCCCAATAGTACAAACGGGCTCCATTGATCGAACCGCTCGGTCTGAAGGCGAGCCAATTCCCTGGCGTCATGAAAAGCTGCGCCCAATACTGCGCCATCGGCTAAGCGTTCATAAAGCCTGGACATGAATATCCCGGTTGCCCTGTCGTCACTTTTCCATACCGAGCCGATAACGGCTTGTGCGCCCGCTCGGAATACGTCGAGACCGAAGCTGTGCAGCCTCCCGGCATGGTCGATAGTGACCTGTATGCTCTCGCAGCCGGAAAGGACCACAAGCATGGTCTGGTGAAGATTAAGCCTTTGAAAATCGTCACCATTTAAAATTCCATTGCCGAAAAAATCGGCGTACTCCTCTGCGGAGCCAACCAAACTGCGACCGGCCCCGGTTAGGGCGATCATTCGTTGCAACTCGGCCTCCTTTTTTGTCGGTGTGCCGCTGTACACTCCGACGAACAACGCATCTTCGTCGGGCTTAATCAAGCGCTCGTCGCGCACACCCATATGGGTGATGATGTGTAGGAACAGGGGATTGCTCAAGGCCGCAAGAGCTTGCTTGTGCGCTCTTCGGCCGGTGAGGCGCTCAATTTCAAAATAGCGGGCGACGCTCTCCGCCTCGTCAGCGGCATGGACAAGGGGATCCAGGGCGCAAGGGTGCTTCCCGGCGAGATCATAGTCCGGGCTATCAACGACAACTCCCCTTGTGGAACCTTCCGGAGAAACAATTCTGGACCAGGATGCGCATTGACGTAAGCTGTAGGCGACCGAAGAATAGAGATAAGGGCCCCTCTTGTTATCATCGAAGCTTTGAATAATTGCGTCCCACGGAAGGCGAAACATCTCTCCGTCTGGAACAATATAAAATATTTTAGTCATATCTATCGCCGCGAAAAGCTGTTTCGCTACCCGATTGCATTTATGCTTCGCCCAAAACTTATCCTTTTGGTCAGAGCTTTCGCCAACCGGATTGCTCGATCCTTGGAAAATGATTACGTCGATGATCTTGGGAGGGATCAAACTCGCACGCTCCTCGGCTCCTTCCTGCCCAAGTATCCAGCCACGAAAATCGGAAATCATGCGGTCGATCTCCGCGCTAGCGCCGATGGGACGAAAACAGGCAGCCCCACTGTCGAGTGACACATCAAATTGTACATATTTAAAAAAATTTTCTTGGTTTGTATTTTGGGCGTTTTCCAGTCTCTGCTTCTTGATGTATTCAAAAGCCTCACTCGGGTCTCCACCCTCTTTTATGAATTTCAAGACGTCTATTTTTTCTTGCATTTGCATGTCTGCACGCATATCGACGCTTAGCATGGTCAACATATAGGTCCGGCTCTTCCATGCGCTGAAATAGTCCAGAATCCGGAAGTATACGACGATAGTCACGCAGGCCCCTTCTTCCCCGTCCAAACCGGAAGGAGTACATGTTAAGTCGGTGCTGCCCGTGCGGATATAATCGCGCAGGGCGCAAATTCTCCATAAAATATTCTTCATGGGTCTGCGTGTCAAAAAAATAAGATTTTCCCTAGCTTCGGTTAAAAGTATGGATACGACGCCGATAATTCCTTCAATGCAGGATTCATCTAGGCGGAAATCCTCTCTTAATAGGTAGCCAGTACCTGCAATTTGCTCAACAGCGATCTTGGTTACATCGGCCATGGTGGCCAACCCCCGCTGAAGACGTCCCGCCCGCACCTCTCTGTCTGGCGGACCGCCTGCCTGATTACTGAAGTCGCAATCCAATTCGGCTAGGCGGCGCCACAACACCATCCAGCCGGTAGGTGTTATGATTGGCAGTCGCTCGGTGCGCTCCAGCGCGCTCCGTCCAACTAGATCATGCAATTCCTCAACAATATCTGGAATATAATGGGGAATACTGAGGCCGTAGATCAGTTTTTTCCTAAGGCAGCAGCATTCTTTCTTAATATCAATTATCGGGTTGTCCAGTAGGTCAATACCTGAAAAATAGAGTCCGTGATGAATGGCCATCATAGCGGCCCGCGCGAGGTCTGAACTGTCATTGGTTACCTTGACGAACTGCGCATCAATCTGGGCCGCGTGACAAAGCATTTCCGCTCTCGCCGCCATCGCAGCCAAGGGGTCGATCTGGCTTAACGACGGAAGAATTATGTGGATATTGACCACCGCCTGCAGTATTCGCAATGCCTCCAGGCGCAAGGGATGGAGAGCCAATCCCGAAAGATTCAGCAGAGTGATAGAAAATAACGCGCGCCGAAAAACTAAAAACGCCAAAAAATTTACATCGCTGCCCTTTGACAACAACGTCTCATATTCTCGCATATATTCGTCAACCATAGGACCATACAATACTGAGAAAATACTATTTGATAGGTCGCGACACCAAACCATCAACCGCTCCATCACCGCGCGGGCATCGGCGCTCGTCACAGACAACATCATCCGGTCAAGGATGACACCATCCCAGGGAGCATCAAATACAGTCGGCGCGTCGGGACGTACATCGACCCGCTCCTTCCAGGGGGTGTTCGATAGGGCAAGGTTGTCATAAAAGGGGACTGACGTCTTATCGGCCGAATGAAATATCTCGATGAATATATTGAAAATGCTCAGACCGTAACCGTCTTCGTCATAATCATCGAAGTATCTGCGGTAAACCTCCTTAGCCCGGAGCATGTAGATCTCGCCAACCTGCCGCTGGCGGCCTAGGTCGTCGAAGCGGGGCATGATCTCGTTCGTTAAGACGCATAAGTCATAAGCAGCACCTTCCACAAAGCCAACATTGTGCCAATAGCCAGGATTTGCCATTTTCTCCTTAGCACGCCTTTCGACGTCAGCCAGCGCCTTGTAGCAGGCCGCCACCAGATCGTTTTGGATGGGGCGGAATTCTTCCGCTGGTTCCGGGGCTGGGTCGCGGCTAGAGTTACGCCGCAGGCCTACAGCTATCGCGTCCGCCCCCCGCACCCGATGTTGCCTTTTGGTTCGACGACAAAACAACCTAGAGATAAATCTCAGCACAGTATAAAACTCCAAAGTTTTTCGACAAAATTGCTCGGCGGCCAAGACCCCCGCCACCGACCGACCGTTGTTTCTCCCGCAAAACATCCGCACGTCTACTTAAAACAAAAAACGCCTTCAGAGCATCCAATAACCTCCTAAGGTGCACCATAGCACACCTAAAGATAAATTACATCACTATCACACCATTAACCAGAAGCTGTCCCTATTGATAATACGGAACGCATCGGAGACGACGCTCCTGATTGGGTCCCATTGTAGAGTCCGTCGGGAATTTTTATATCGCCCGACATCAGAAGTGACTCGCATGGAATTCCCCTATAGGGCCTGTCGTGATCCACTGGTTCCACCATTTGGACACCTCCGGAAACTGGCGTCTGGGTCTGGTTCGTGATTCCATAGGCGATCGGCTATTGGGGGGCGGCAATGGCGGTTCAGATTGGGTTCTGGGATGTCGAGCGTCGTCTGGAGGAACTTTCGGCGGAGGGCGATCCGCTGGAGACGCTGTCGAAGACGGTGGATTTCGAACTGTTCCGGCCGGTTCTGGAGCGTGCGGTCCGGCGACGGAGTGCGCCCTCGAAGGGCGGTCGGCCCGGCTTCGACGCGGTTTTGAAATTCAAAATGCTGGTTTTGCAGTCGCTGCACGGTCTGGCGCTGGGTCGGACGACGTACCTAGTGCGCGACCGGCTGAGTTGGATGCGGTTCTGCGGCCTGGGGCCGGGCGATGCTGTGCCGGATGCCAACACTCTTTGGGATCAGCCGCCAAAAAACCGTCCCGCGTCGCCAGCACCTCCCATGGCAAATCAAGCAGAGCCGCCTCCTCAGAGGTCGGCGTAGCCGTGTGACTGAAGATTTCCAGCTCACGGGCCCCCCCCTCCTCGGTCCATGCCGTCAACCAGCCATCCCGGTCCAGCCAGTCGGCCATCTCCCGTCCAACCGCAAGAACCGCGCCCTGATCCCGGGCCCGAACCGCCCCGCCATACCGCTGCGCCCACGCCTTCATCCGCGCCAACGCGTCGGACAGCGGCAACCGAAGCTCACGACACCCTGCACGGCGCAGGACATCCGTGCCGTAGATTTGAAGGCTGGCTTTCATGCTGTCTCCCGTCAGGCCCGAAAAAGAAAGGCTGGGGAGGCTCGCCTCCCCAGMCCCCTCATTCCTGAAGGCGAGAAACTCTCCTTAAATTATTTTAATTCTATAGGCGGGCGGGTTTTCGGTGGCGAGTGTCTCGTAGATCTTTGTGGCGCGTCGGGAGTTTTGGAGGGCGCTCTGTGGGTCTCCGGTCTCGCTCTGACTCTTGGCGAGGGTGTTGAGGCTCATTGCCAAGTCTGGGAGATAGGCGGGCGGGTTTTCGGTGGCGAGTGTCTCGKAGATCTCTGCGGCGCGTCGGGCGTTTTGGAGGGCGCCCTGTCGGTCACCGGCCTCGCCCTGACTCTTGGCGAGGGTGTTGAGGCTGGCTGCCAAGTCTGGGAGATAGGCGTGCGGGTTTTCGGTGGCGAGCGTCTCGTAAATCTCTGCGGCGCGTCGGGCGGTTTGGAGGGCGCCCTGTCGGTCGCCGACCTCGCTCAGAACGATGGCAAGGTTGTTGAGGCTCCCTGCCAAGTCCGGGAGATAGGGGGACGGGTTTTCGGTGGCGAGTGTCTCTCTGATCTCTGCGGCGCGTCGGGCGGTTTGGAGAGCGCCCTGTCGGTCGCCGGCCCCGCTCAGTCTATTGGCGAGGTTGTCGAGGCTCGTTGCCAAGTGCGGGAGATAGGCGGTCGGGTTTTCGGTGGCGAGTGTCTCGTAGATCTCTGCAGCGCGTCGAGCGGTTTTGAGGGCGCCCTGTCGGTCGCCGGTTTCGCTCTGCTTATTGGCGAGGTTGTTGAGAATCCTGGCCTGCTCCGGCTCGCTCAAACCCTCTTGATCCAACAAGATCCGGCCAAGGGCGACGCCAACCGGTGCCAGACGAAAGGGTGTGGGTGAGTGGAGAAGGTCTTGCCATGCCATCGCCCTCTCCGGGTGTTTTTTCAGGGCAGCGACAAGGCATTGGATGAACGCATCGGCCGTGGAGTGAAGGGTGGCTATGTCATGGGAAAGGCGGGCGAGGCGGTTGAGATCAATCGTCTCGCGGGTGGTGAGAGCATGGGCAACCCAATCGGGGGCCGCGTCCGGGCGCTCGCCGATGACTTGATGAAGAAGTTCGGCGGCAATGATGTCTGGCTGCGGCGCCGGTACTTGGTTGGAGATCCACCACCCCAGGTCCCGAACCCGGTCCACAACGCGATCAGCCGGGGGCAGTCCAAGGTTTGACGCGGCCTCGGCGAGGGTTGTGAGGGCGGTGGCGTCAAGGCCATTGCGCAACGCCGCGAGCGCATGCAGTCGGGAGGCGGCTTCGGCCTCGGGCCAGCCGGCGCCCCGTGCCGCACCATCAAAACGGCGGCGCTCCCGGTCAACCAGCGCGGCAATAATCTCGGCACCACTGAGGTCAAAGGTTGAGCTTCTCTCCCACGCGGCATGAAGGGCGGCAGCCGTGGCAAACAGCGGGAGACCGTGGTGTTGGGGATTTTTTGCGTGCCAAGCTTCGATGGCTGCCGCCTTGGGAGGAAGCGCCCGCGTGCCGAACAGCTTGGTCAGCCGGGCAAAAGCCTCTTGGACAAGGCGGCAGGTATCGGGGGCGTCAAGGGTGCCTGCAGAAAAGTCGTTGATATCGCAGCATCCGGCGGCTCCGGTTTCCCTCAAAAGGCGATCCCACCAAACCTTGGGCTGGCGGCTGAGGAGGAGGATCCTTAGACGTGCAGGCGATTCCAGAGTGCCGATTTCTTTAAGGAGATGGCGCAGTTTTTCCTGATCCTCCTCGGGATAATCAATGATCAGGAACAAACCAGCTTGGGGGAGAGAGAGGGTATAGTCTTTATCAAGGCGGATAAAGCCGGCGTTCCAGTGTTCCTGTCGCAGGTCTTTTGCCACTTCCGCCGCCAGACGCGACTTGCCGACCCCTCCAGGCCCGGTCAGCAAACGAAGGGCGACCGGGCGCGAACGATCCCGGGCCCAGGACAGCAGAGCCTCTCGCTCGGTGTCTCGGCCAATCACATTTTCGACCAGCCGTGTTTTCCACGACAAAAGATTGAAAGCAGAAGCGGTGTCGATATGCAGGCCTTGCCACGGGAGACTGAGAACAACGGGAGGAGGCCCGCTGCCAATAGTCTGAATCACAATCCCCGAAACAGGACCATTAACAACAGCCGACCCAACAATTTTTCTTGCACCAAATCTCCAGCCGAAAACCATGACGGGATCTCCAGCCTATTTTGTGAAAAAAACATCATAGGAAAACTGACCCGCCATAATCAAAACACCGATGATCCCAATAACCCACGCAACACGATCACCAGCCGGGGGAGAGGACAAAGGAGGCGACACAGTCACCGTCTGCGTCACGCTCCCCTTGACGGAACCATTGACAAGAGCACTGTTGGAAATATTTTTCGCCTTAAACGATTTCGCGCGAAAAACCGCAACGATTAACACAAACGCCCCAATAAGATAGAAATACTCGCCCATTCCCATTCTCCTCCCACCCGCAAGGAGAACAAAATACCCGCCAAAGCACCAGACCTCAACCCTATAACACCCCACACACCCCCACCCCCCAGGAATCGAGGGGTCTGGGGAGGCCGCGCCTCCCCGGCCTTCCTTACCGGGCCTCAAAAACCCCAGCAAGACGATGCCCGCAGGCCAAGCAGCGTCCCGCAGCATCGAGCGACCATGTCACCAAGCGAAAGCCTTCGCGGCCGATGAGCCGGGCATGGCACGCAGGGCAAAAAGTGGTGCCGGCGTCGGGATCGCGGACATTGCCGAGGTAGACATGGGCCAAACCCTCG
Source organism: Pararhodospirillum photometricum DSM 122 (assembly GCF_000284415.1). Classification (NCBI taxonomy): domain Bacteria; kingdom Pseudomonadati; phylum Pseudomonadota; class Alphaproteobacteria; order Rhodospirillales; family Rhodospirillaceae; genus Pararhodospirillum; species Pararhodospirillum photometricum. Next base: position 3,504,128 of record NC_017059.1, on the reverse strand, counting down.
GCCTGGGCCAGGGCGCGGGCGTGGCGCAAGGTAGCGAGCGGGGTGGGCGGCAGGTGGCGCAGGCGGTGCGCTGGGTGGAAGGCGCTGAGGTGCAAGGGGACATGGGGCCCCAAGGTAGCGGCGACCCAGGCGGCCAGGGCCTTGATCTCGTCGTCGCTGTCGTTAAGCCCGGGGATCAACAAGGTGGTCAGTTCAAGCCAAACGGCGGTCTCGCGGGCCAGCCACGCCAAGGTATCGAGCACCGGGGCGAGGTGGGCCGAGGCCATCCGGCGATAAAAGCCCTCGCTGAACGCCTTGAGATCAACGTTGGCGGCATCAATATCGGCGAAAAAGGTGGGGCGGGCCTCAGGCGTGATATAGCCGGCCGTCACCGCCACGGTGCGCAGGCCCTCGGCATGGCAGGCGCGGGCCACGTCGGCCACGTATTCCAGCATAGGCACGGGGTCGTTGTAGGTGAAGGCGACGGAGCGGCATCCGTGTTCCCGAGCGCCAGCGGCCAAGTCTTCCGGCGCCACCGGGCGCCCCAGACGGTCGAGATCGCGGGCGCGAGACAGATGACTGTTCTGACAAAACAAGCACGTCAGATTGCAGCCAATGCCCCCGAAGGAAAGAACCGGCGTGCCCGGCAAAAAGTGATACAGCGGCTTTTTCTCGATGGGATCGACGGCAAAGCCAGACGAGCGCCCCCAGGCGGTGAGCACAATCCGGCCGCCCTCGTTGGCCCGGACCACACACAGGCCGCTTTGACCGGGCCTCAGGGCACAGGCACGCGGGCAGACCGAACACACCACCGCATCTTGCCGGACCGGATCCACCACCATGCCCCTCCCCTGACTTTTAAGAGACCGAGGGGCCTGGGGAGGCCCGCCTCCCCAGCCTTCTCTTCTTTTTTCTTTTTGCCAACGCCCCCCCTCGTTCCGCCGAAGCCCCCACCTCCCTTGGACCAAGACGATGGTCACACCGGAAACTTGTGCTAAAGTGAGGTATCCTTGAAGCGCTAAAAAGGCGAATCCGCGATGCTCCCCCTGCGCCCCACGGCGGTGGCCGGCATCTTCTATCCCGACGCCCCAACCGCCCTGGCCCGCGCGGTCGATGATCTGTTGGCCGAGGCCCCGGGCAGTGACGCGCCGGCACCCAAGGCCCTGATCGCGCCGCACGCTGGCTATGTGTATTCCGGGCCAACGGCGGCCGCCGCTTATGCCCGGCTGGCTCCGGGACGCGACACCATCGAGCGGGTGGTCCTGCTGGGACCGTCGCACCGGGTGCCGTTTCGCGGCCTCGCGCTGACCGAGGCCCAAGGCTATGCCTCGCCGTTGGGACCGGTGGCCATTGACCACGCCTGGGCCGACCGGCTGCGCGCCCTGCCCTACGCCGGCACCCTTGAAGACGCCCACTTGCCCGAGCATGCGCTGGAGGTCCACCTCCCCTTCCTGCACCGGATGCTAACGCGCTTCACCCTGGTGCCGGTGGTGTGTGGGCAGGTATCGGTGGCGCAAATGGCGGCCGCCCTGGCCGAGTTGTGGGGCGGTCCCGAGACGCTGATCGTGGTCTCCTCCGACCTCAGCCATTATCTCCCCTATGATCAGGCCCGCGCGCTCGACGACGCGACGGCCCAAACCATCGAAGCCCTGGACGCCGAGGCCCTGGGACCGCGCGAGGCCTGCGGCCACATTCCGGTGGCTGGCCTGCTGGCCCTGGCCCGCGCGCACGGCGGCCGTCTGGAGCGCCTTGATCTGCGCTCGTCAGGCGACACCGCCGGCTCACGCGAGCGCGTGGTGGGCTACGGCGCCTGGGCCCTTGCGCCCCTTTCCCTTTCGCCCCAACCGAGGCCGTAATGAACGCAGTTTCCTTATCCAGCGTCCCCGACACCGATCTGGCGGTGCGTGTGACCCGGGACCACCCCGACCGGCTGATTGCCTTGGCCGTGGAGGCGGTGCGCCAGGGCTTGAACACGGGCGCGCCGCTGCCGCCTGCCCTGGATCTGGAGCCGCCGGCGCTGCGGGAGAACGGGGCGGCCTTTGTCACCCTGACCCGCACCGATGGCGGCTTGCGCGGCTGTATCGGATCGATGGTCGCCCATCAGCCGCTAGCGCGCGACATCGTGGCCAATGCCTGGGCGGCGGCCACCCGCGACCCCCGGTTTGCCAAGGTGCGGGCCGAGGAGTTGCCGGATCTGTCGGTGTCGGTGTCGGTCCTCACCCATCCCCGGGCCTTTCCCGTCGCCAGCGAGGCCGAGTTGCTGGAGCGCCTGCGCCCGGGGATTGACGGCCTGATTTTGTCCGATCGCGGACGGCGGGGCCTGTTCTTGCCGCAGGTGTGGGAAAGCCTGCCTGAGCCGGCGCAGTTTGTAGCACACCTTAAATTGAAAGCGGGCCTTCCAACCACCTACTGGTCGCAGACCCTGATGATTGAGCGCTTCGAGGCGCGGGCGGTGAAGGGCCCCAGCCCCTGGCGCGAGGAGACCCCCGCATGAGACGCCTTGCCCTTGCCTTAGCCCTGGCCCTGGTCGCCCCCGGCAGCCCCGCCCACGCCCAGGCCACCGCCGGCGCCCTGCCCTGGTTCGACGACCCTCCGGCCACCCTCGACGGCTTTTGGGCCGTGAATGGCCGCTGTGACACCGCCAGCGCCGAAATGCTGATCTTCTCCTCGGGCGGCTATCGCTGGCGCAAGGCGGACGGCAGTTGGGGCTTCGCCCGCGGCAGCTTCAGCTATGGCGCCGGCCAAAGCTACCGGGTGCTGTTCAAGGTCCGCCGCCTGTTCGAGACCGAGGGCTACGATGCCGTCCTCAACGTCTCGGGCGATACCCTGCGCAAATCGAACATCATGACCAATTCGGAAAAGATGTATCGGCGCTGCCCAACGGCTGACGGGGAATAGGGAGCGCTTGCCCCGCCTCGCCGAGGCAGGCCCCCCGCAGCAAAAAAAGCCGACCCTCTGTCGAGGATCGGCTTTTTTGGAATTTGGCTCCGGAGGAGGGATTCGAACCCCCGACCAACCGGTTAACAGCCGGTTGCTCTACCGCTGAGCTACTCCGGAATAAGACAACGCACCTGATTCTTCGAAAAAGTGGCTCCGGAGGAGGGATTCGAACCCCCGACCAACCGGTTAACAGCCGGTTGCTCTACCGCTGAGCTACTCCGGAACACGTACTTTTTCGACAACCCACGACTGGAGGCCGGAGCCGGACTCGAACCGACGTACGCGGATTTGCAGTCCGCTGCATAACCCCTCTGCCATCCGGCCCTGTCTTGGGCCGAAACCGGATCACTCCGGCTTCGCTCGCTGCGGCGATGTCCGTCGCGGCGAGGGCGTCCTTATACGCAGCGGTCTCCAAAGGGTCAAGCGGGTTTTTCCCCCCTTTGAAAAAAAGATCGGATCGGGGGGAGTCGTTGTCAGGCGCGGCTGGGCGCACTATAAAACCCGACTAGGATACTGGACGCCGGGGGGAGCGAGATGGACACCAATACGGCCCGCGTGAACATGATCAAAAACCAGATCCAGACCAGCCGGGTCAGTGATCCCCTGGTGCTGGAAGCCCTGGAGGCCGTGCCGCGCGAACTATTCGTGCCCAAGGCGCGCCGGGCCGTGGCCTATGTGGACGAGGATATCCCGGTGGGCGGCGGGCGCTCCTTGCTGGAGCCGCTGATTTTGGCGCGCATGCTCCAGGTGGCGGCGGTGGCTCCCACCGATGTGGTGCTGGATGTGGGCTGCGCCACCGGCTACTCCTCGGCGGTGCTGTCCCATATGGCAAGCACGGTGGTCGCCCTGGAATCCGACCCCGACTTAGCCACCAAGGCCGAAGCGACCCTGAGCGAGTTGGGCCGTGACAACGCGGTGGTCATCACCGGCCCTCTGGCCGAGGGCTGCCCGCGTCAGGCCCCGTTCAACCTGATTTTCATCAACGGCGCGGTGCCGGCTGTCCCGGTAGCCCTGCGGGACCAACTGGCCGACAAGGGCCGGCTGGTGGCCGTCATCCGCCAGGGCGCGGTGGGACGCCTGACTGTGGTCGAGCGGCATGGCGCCGCGTTCAGCCAGCGCGTTCTCTTCGACGCCGACGCCCCCTTGCTCAAGGGATTTGCCCCGGCGCCCGCGTTCATTTTCTGAGCCGCCCCATGCTAACCATCCGAGAGACGGTCCTTTTTGCGTTGCATGGAGACCGTGATCGTGCACACTTCCTGAGATGGTGGGCGCTTCCCTGACCTCGGGGAAGCGCCGTCGCTGTCCCGCGAACGAATTTTGGAGCGTTTCGAGAGAAAAATCATGATGAAACCTGTGTCCATCGCGGTTGCCACGCTCCTGGTTGGCGGAGTCGGCCTCGTCGCTCCCGTCCACGCCGAAACGTTGTCCGAAGCCTTGGTGTCGGCCTACCAATCCAACCCGACCCTTCAGGCCCGACGCCTTTTGGGACGCGCCACCGACGAGTTGGTGCCGCAGGCGCTGTCGGGCTGGCGGCCCACCGTGACTCTGGAAGGCAGTGCCGGGTACGAAAAGATCAATTACGATCTGAAAACCTATACAGACAAAACCCTGAGCCCCTTGTCTGCGGGAGTGACGGTCCAGCAAAATATCTTCCAGGGCTTTCGCACCGTTGCCGCCGTGGATCAGGCCGAGGCCAATGTCGCCGCCGAGCGCGCCGCACTGAAATCGGTTGAGCAAACCGTTTTGCTCGATGTGGTCACCGCCTATTTCACGCTAATCCGCGATCAGGCGGTTTTGGACCTCAACAAAAACAACGAAGAAGTCCTTCAGCGGCAGTTGGAAGCCGCCCAGGACCGCTTCCGGGTCGGCGAAATCACCCGCACCGACGTCGCCCAGGCGGAATCCCGGCTAGCGGCAGCGGTGGCCTCGCGCATTGCCGCTGAGGGCACCTTGGCAACCACGCGGGCCAACTATGAAAAAGTGGTGGGCCACACCCCAAAGCAACTGGAAACGCCGCGCCTTGAGGTGAAGCTGCCCCAGACGATGGAAGATGCCGTGGATGTGGCTCGACGCTCCAACCCGGACATCACCTCGGCGGAATATACTTGGGACGCAGCCAAGGCCTCGATCCGCGACGCCCGGGGGCAGCTCTTGCCAACCGTGAACGCCAAGGCCGCAGTTAGTTGGGATCAGGGAAGCTCGGTTGAGGACCTAGACACCACATCCGTGGGCGCCTCGTTGGTGGTCAGCATGCCCCTCTATGAGGGCGGGGCGACCTACTCGGCCATCCGGGACGCCAAGCACCGAGCCGGCCAGCGCCGGGTACAGGTGGATGAACAGCGCGATACGGTGATCGAGAAAGTGTCCTCGACGTGGCAGAGCCTGGAAAGCGCCAAAGCCCGGGTCACCTCCTATGGAAGCCAGATCGACGCCGCGACCATCGCCCTAGATGGCGTGAAACGCGAAGCCCAGGTCGGCTCGCGCACCACCTTGGACGTGCTTGATGCCGAGCAGGAACTCCTGCAAGCCCGCGTCAACTTAGCCGGCGCCCAGCGCGATACCGCCGTGTACACCTACCAGCTTCTGGCAGCGATTGGGCAGATGACGGCCGACACCCTGGCCCTGAATACCCCGCTGCATGACCCCCAGCGCCACTATGATGACGTGCGCGGACAGTGGCTGGGCGGCAATGCGTGGGCCGATCGTGATGCGGCCTTGGGCCAAGACAAGGACATCACCGACGACGTGACCCAGGAGAACATCAGCATCGACAGCGGATCGGTTCGCTAACCACTCCTTTGGAGTCGCACTGACTTTCGGCCCGGGCCGCCTTCCCAGCGACCCGGGTTTTTCTTTGAAAGAAAGATCCCAGACGCGTAAAAATGCCGAGTAACGGAGTTTTTACAGACCTTGCCTTATGCTAACATCATGTCAAGAGCACTCAGGCCGGGTAGCCGAGGATCATGAGCGAAGAGAAAACCAATCAGGAACCCTCCATGGAGGACATCCTGGCATCCATCCGGAAGATCCTTTCCGAGGATGAAGAAAAGGCTGAGGATCCCGCACCCGAGTCCGTACCGGCGGATGATTTCTGGGAGACTCCGGCTGAGGAAGAGGACGAGGAACCTCTCCCCCTGCCTCTCCCCGAGCCCGAGGAGGACGTGCTGGAGCTGACCGAGGCGATGGCCGTGCCGGAACCACCCCCGCCGCCACCACCCCCGCCGCCGCCGCCCCCTCCGCCACCACCACCGCCGCCTCCTCCCCCTCCTCCCCCGCCGCCGCCCCCTCCCCCTCCGCCGCCGATGATCCCCATGTTTGAGCCTGAGCCCCAAGACGACCGACTGATGTCGCTCAATACAGAAAATACCGCCGGTGGTTTGCTGGCCGAGCTGGCTACGGCCGTCGCGCGCGAACGCTCGGCCGCCCTGGGCAACGGCTCGCTCACCATTGAGGAGATCGTGCGCGAGATCCTGCGCGAGCTGCTCAAGACTTGGCTCGACGAGAACCTGCCGGGCATGACCGAGCGCTTGGTGCAAAAGGAGATCGAGCGCTTGGTAGCCCGCTCCGAAAAGCTTTGATTCACTCCGGCACGCCCTTATGATGACCGGCCCTTCGGGGCCGGTTTGCTTTTGGGGGGGTGCCCCGGCCGGCCCTGGCAGGGTTTATCCCCCTCTTGCCGTGAAATAAGGGACCGGCCCATCATGCTGGACAAGACCTACAACGCCGCCGACGTCGAAGAGCGGCTCTATGCCCGCTGGGAACAGTCGGGCGCGTTTGCCTGCGCTCCCACGAGCGAGGCCCGTCCGTACACCATCATGATGCCGCCCCCCAACGTAACCGGCAGCTTGCACATGGGTCACGCCCTGACCTTCACGCTGCAAGACGTGCTGATCCGCTACAACCGCATGAGCGGCCGCGATGCCCTGTGGCAGCCCGGCACCGACCACGCGGGCATCGCCACCCAGATGGTGGTGGAGCGCCAGTTGGCCGCCCAGGGTAAGACCCGCCACGACCTCGGCCGCGCCGCCTTCATCGACAAGGTGTGGGAGTGGAAGGCCGAGTCCGGTGGCACCATCCAGCGCCAGCTCCGCCGCCTGGGCGCCTCGCCCGACTGGGCCCGCGAGCGCTTCACCATGGACGAGGGCCTGTCGCGCGCCGTGCGCAAGGTGTTCGTCAAGCTGCACAAGGACGGCCTGCTCTATCGCGACAAGCGGCTGGTCAACTGGGATCCCAAGCTGCACACCGCGATCTCCGACCTGGAGGTCGAGCAGCGCGAAACCGTGGGCAAGCTCTGGCACCTGCGCTACCCCCTCGCCGATGAAGAGGGCCGCTTCTTGGTGGTGGCCACCACCCGGCCCGAGACCATGCTGGGCGACACGGCGGTCGCCGTCCATCCCGAGGACGAGCGCTATAAGGACCTGATCGGCCGCGAGGTGCTGCTGCCGCTGGCCGGCCGGCGCATTCCGGTGGTTGGCGACCTGCACGCCGACCCGGAGAAAGGCTCGGGCGCGGTCAAGATCACCCCGGCCCACGACTTCAACGACTTTGAGGTCGGGCGCCGCCATAACCTGCCCTTGATCAACATCTTGGATCGCGACGCCAAGCTCAACGACGCGGTGCCCGAGCCCTATCGCGGCCTCGACCGCTTCGTGGCGCGCGAGCGCGTCCTCGCCGACTTGGAGGCGCTGGGCCTCGTCGAGAAGGTCGAGGACAACCCGATGACCCAGCCCTACGGCGACCGCTCGGGCGTGATCATCGAGCCCTGGCTGACCGACCAGTGGTTTGTCGATGCCGCCACCCTCGCCGCCGGCCCGGTCAAGGCGGTGCAAGAAGGGCGCATGCGCTTTGTGCCCAAGCAGTGGGAAAACACCTTCTTCGAGTGGATGCGCAACATCCAGCCCTGGTGCATCAGCCGCCAGATCTGGTGGGGCCATCAGGTGCCGGCGTGGTACGGCCCCGACGGCACCATCTTTGTCGAGGAAACCGAGGAAGAAGCCGAGGCGGCGGCCCGCGCCCACTACGGCAAGGACGAACCCCTGACCCGGGACACCGATGTCCTCGACACGTGGTTCTCCTCGGCCCTGTGGCCGTTCTCGACCCTGGGCTGGCCCGACCAGACCCCGGAACTGGCTCGCTACTACCCCGGCGACGTGCTGGTCACCGGCTTTGATATTATCTTCTTCTGGGTCGCCCGCATGATGATGATGGGCGAGTACATCATGGGCGATGTGCCCTTCCGCGACATCTACATCCATGCCCTGGTCCGCGACGAAAAGGGCCAGAAGATGTCGAAGTCGAAGGGCAACATCATCGACCCGCTCGACCTCGTGGGCCAGTACGGCACCGATGCCTTGCGCTTCACCCTGATCGCCATGGCCGCCCAGGGCCGCGACATCAAGATGAGCGAGCAGCGCGTCGCCGGGTACCGTAACTTCTGTACCAAGCTGTGGAACGCCGCCCGCTTCTGTCAGATGAACGGCTGCGAGCCCCAGCCCGACGTCGATCCCCGCCAAGCCCGCCTGCCGCTCAACCGCTGGATCGCCGCCAAGGCCATGACCTGCGCCGCCCAGGTGGCGGAGGCCATCGAGGCCTACCGCTTCAACGACGCCGCCCAGGTCGCCTACGCCTTCGTCTGGAATACCTTCTGCGACTGGTACCTGGAAATGGCCAAGCCGCTGCTCCAGGGCGAGGCCGAGGCCAGCGTCCAGGCCGAAACCCGGGCCATGGCCGCCTGGGTCCTCGATACGGTGCTGCACATTTTGCACCCCTTGATGCCCTACATCACCGAGGAGCTGTGGGGCAACATCGCGCCGCGCGCCGGTCAGTTGATGACCCAGCCCTGGCCCACCGGCCATGATCTGGCCGCTCTCGATGCCGAGGCGGCCATGGATTGGGTGGTTGCCCTGGTCTCAGCAGTGCGCTCGGTGCGCGCCGAAATGAACGTGCCGCCCGGCGCCCGCCTGCCGCTCCTGGTGCAAGGCGCCAACGCCGAGACCCTGGCCCGCCTGGAGGCGCATGCCCCCTTGCTCACCACCTTGGCCCGACTGGCCAGCCTGACCCCGACCGAGGCCGCCGCCACCAAGGGCTCGGCCCAAGTCGTGCTGGGCGAAGCCACCTTGATCCTGCCCCTCGACGGCATCATCGACCTCGACCAGGAGCGCCAGCGCCTCGCCAAGGAACTGAAGCGCCTGGACGGCGAAATCGACCGCCTGGACCGCAAGCTCGATAACCCGGGCTTCGTCGCCAAGGCCCCCGAAGAAGTGGTGGCGGAACAGCGCGAGCGCCGGGCCGACTATCAGGCCCAGCATGCCCGCGTGACGGAAGCGTTGGCCCGCATCGCCTGATCCGGCCATGCTTTTTGTGTCGTTTGAGGCGGCCTGGGCGGTGTATACCGCCGCCCGGCCCTTCCTCCCGCCCTTCCCTGCCCCGCCCGCCGCCTCGCAGCGGGTAAGCGGCTTGGCCGAGGTTCTGGACCAGGGCGACGTTGATCTGGTGGTGCTTGATGCCTATGGCGTCCTGCACGAGGGCAATGGCGCCTTTCCCTGGGCCCTGGACGCCGTGGCCGACCTGCGCGCGCGCGGCCTGCCGTTTTGCGTTGTCACCAACGACGTGACCCACCCGCCGGAAGACGTAGCCGCGCGCTTGGCCGCCCTGGGCTTTCCCGTGGGGGCCGAGGCCGTGGTGTCGGGCCGCTCCTTGCTGCCGGCCGCCTTACCCAACGCCGGTCAGGGCTTCGCCGTGCTTGGCAGTCATCCCGACGCCGTGGTCGCCCGCTGCCCCGGCAGCCGCCCCGGCACCGATGCCCCCGCCGACCTCGACGACGCCGCCGGCTTCGTGTTGGTGGATACCAACGACTGGGAGGACGACGGCCCGGCCCGCCGTCTGGCCGAAAGCCTGGAGCGCCGCCCGCGCCCCTTGGTCGTCTGCAATCCCGATGTCACCTGTCCGTTTCGCGGTCGCCTCAGCCTAGAGCCCGGCTTTTTCGCCTTCCCCCTGGCGGCGCGCCTGCCAGCCGGCTACGTGCGCTTTGTCGGCAAGCCGTGGCCGGGGGTTTATGGCTTGGTTCGCCAGCGTTTCCCGGCTGCTTCCCCAGCTCGCATCCTCGCCGTGGGCGACAGTCCCCACACCGACGTTCTCGGCGCCCGGTCCCAGGGGATGCGAGCGCTCTTGGTGGGGGATGGTCTTTTGCGGGGGGGGGATGCGTTGGAGAGGGCGATCGAGGTCGGGTTGGCGCCGGAGTATGAGGCGGGGCGGATTTAAGGGACCCGAAGAAGGGAAAAGGGTAAGGCTGGGGAGGCGCGGCCTCCCCAGACCCCTCGGGTTGTTTTGAGGGGGGAGGCGTGTCGGAGGGTTTTAATCCCCGGACAGGTGCTGGCAGGCAGCTTGCAACGGCCAAAGGCCACGACGGCAAGAAGCTCCAGCCGTGATCTGAAACAGCCCAGGCTGTCACGCGGGGCTGTTTCTGTGGCGACCCGATCTTGTTACACGCAGGGCTGATGCGGAAAGCCTGATGCTGCCGCCCTTCCACGCCCCTCCCTGTCACGCGGCCTGTCCGAACGCCTGGGCCAGAAGCGACTGCGCCGTCTGCTCCGCTGCCGTGGCCGCGCGGTCATTGAGGGACAAAATACCCTCCACTTCTGCAACCCGCTCGGCGAACTCTTGCTGGAGAGCGATGGGTGGTAACAAGATGCAGGCGCGTTTGACATTAGAAGTGCTAATAGTGTTCAGCCCCGAAGTTGTCTTACCCTGGCGAAGTAGCTGCTGTCTTCCAGTCTGTGAGTTTAGGAAGGCGGACAAGAATTTTGGTAAAGAAATACCTTCGCGACAGCGCGCTCGTATCAAATGATTCTGGTGAAGACATTCGGGAATCGACCCATCCCAGACTGCCACACGCCCAATCTCCTCTGGGTTGCCGTGCCCCTCTACAATTAGCAGGTCGCCACCGTGTAGCTTGACCCTCTCTTTCTCTACCTCCGTCACCCGAATGGTTTTTATCTCGTCCAGAACAAGCAGATTGCGATGGACATTTGCGACCCGAAGATAGGGCATCTCCAGCAGCAGAGCATCTCGCTTCTTAGTAAGTTGAAGACCGCCTTGGACATCAGCTACCTCTCCGACATTCGTCTCGGGCCACCCCTTGGGGTTCGTGGCCGGATCGCCGAACATCTCCACGAACAGCGCGGGGATGATCTCGCGCGCCTTGGCCCGCGCTTCCTCCCGCAGCCGCCGGATGCTGGCCGCGTGGTTGAGGATGTCCACGATACGGCGTTGCTCGTCCAGGGGGGGGATAGAGATTTCCCACTCTTCCACCTCGGTCTTGCGAATGGACGGCGGGTTGGAGTCGGAGGCGAAATCCGAAAGGTTCTTCCTGCTGAACAGGTAAAGTAGAAACTCCGGCAGAAGAACGCCTTCACGCGGGATTACCGCCATCACATTGTTGTCTGCACAAGAAGGGCGCGTCAGAACGCGCTTTTTGTTCGTGGCAATGGCAGCGCCAATCTTAGGAAAAATGACCGAACCCTCAGGGAATGGCTTTGCGCGCAGTTTCTTGCGGACTTCCTCGGAAATCGCATTGTTGTGCGATCTCATATGAATTTCATTCCCCGGCAAGTTCATATCGCTGACTTTGTAGAATGGGAAATCACCCTCCTTTTCGCCCTGGTAGGCAGTGGGGAAGCCTACACCCGACGCGACATCGGCCACTTCAACGAGGCGGACGCGCGACCAAACTGGAGCGCCCGACATTAGACCCGCTCCTGCAACTTGTCCGCCAGCGCATCCAGTTCCGACAGGATCTCGCCTTCAAGGGCGCGAAGCTCGTCCAGCAGGTCCAGCGGATTGCGGTGCTCCACCTGGGTCTGGGACTGGGGACGATAGCGCCCGGCCGATAGGTTGAAGTCGGCGGCCCGAATGGCGTCTAGACCAGCAATCCACCATTTTTCTGTCCATTCGGCCTTCTCGTCGCGCGCCTGCCACTGGTCCCACAGTTCGGCGCGGCGGTGGTAGGCCTCCACCAACATCGGCAGATCATCGGCCTCAACCGGGGTGTCGTGGTTGGCGTCCAGCTTGTAGCCATCGGCGTCGGCGTGGAGGAACAGAACCTTGTCGGTGGTGCCGCCCTTTCTGAACAGCAGCGCGGAGGTCTTCACACCGCTATAGGGCTGAAATACGCGGCCGGGCAGGCTCATCACCGCTTCCACGGTGTTGTTCTCCAACAATTGACGGCGCAGTTCCTTATGCGCCCCGGCGCTGCCAAACAACACGCCCTCGGGCACCACCACGCCGCACCGCCCGCCCGCTTTCAGGGAATTCAGCATATATTTCAAGAAAAGGATTTCGGTGGCCGTGGTCGTGCCCACCTTCACATCGTCCACCACCCGGTCCTTGTCCAGCTTGCCGGAGAAGGGCGGATTGGCAAGCACAACATCATAGCCATCCAGGGGAAGGCCAAGCTTGACCTTCTCCGTCCGCTCCATCGTGGTGGTCAGCGCATTGCGCTTGAGGATTTGCACATTGGGCAGGCCACGCAAAGTTAAATTCATCGTGGCGAGGCGAACCATCTTAGGGTCCACATCGTTACCGTAAAAGGTGGCGTTGGTCAGCTTGTTGGTCATCGCCGCTGAAAGCCGGTCACCCCAGCCGCGCGTCACCAACTTTCCGTCCAGTTCTGTCTCGAAAATGCCAGCCGGCGAGGAATTGGCGAGGCGGATGTGGTTGTAGGCAGCGACCAGGAAGCCCGCCGTGCCTGCCGCCGGGTCGTAGATGGTCTCCGTCACCTTGGGGTCCACCATCTCCACGATGGCGCGGATGATGTGGCGGGGCGTGCGGAACTGGCCCAACTCACCAGCCTGCTTGACCTGCTTCAGGACATATTCAAACAGGTCGCCCTTGGTGTCTGCGTCGGCCTCATCCAATCGCAGCCTGTCAATCAGGCCGACCACCTGGGTGAGCACGGTCGGCTCGTCAATGCCCAGTCGCGCCCCGGTCATAAAGTTCATTGCCGAGCGTTCGGCCACCTCGGTGAAGAAGGGAAACACCTCGTCACGGACCCACCGCACCAGGGTTTCACCCGCCATCACACTCCACTGCGACCATTTCATCCGCTCGGCCGGGAGTGCGGCCTGCCCAGGCGCATTGAGGGGGTTCCTGATCGCCCAATCGCCCGCGAACATCGAGGTGTAATCGCGCTTGGTCGCCTTCGCCCGCATCAGGCTATCAGCGTCCATCCCTTCCACAAGATAGAAGAAGAACAGGAACGAAAGCTGTTCGGCGTTGGTCAGCGGGTCGGGGAAGCCGCCGCCATAGAGGTAGTCGCGAATTTGGTCAATGCCGCGCCGAAGCTCGGGAGTAAGGGGCATCGTCGGGTCCTGTCTCAATGCGCCGCAGGCTGTTCCGGGGCAGGGTCGCCACCACCGGGAGGGGTAGGAAACACAGCAGCGTTCAGGCTGGCAAGCATCTCGTTCAGGGCCTCCTCACCACCAAACACTTGACGCGCTCGCGGATAACCACCGTTGAGAGAAAAGGGCGCTATCGTGAACCGGTACGCCTCGAACGCCTCCATCTCGCCGGCATTGGCGCGGATTTGGCTTTCCACCATCCGCAGCCAGCGCAGTTGCTCGGTATCAAACGAACGCCCAACCAGCCACGCCTCGAAACACAAGCCCAACTCGGTCGCCTTGGCTTCCTCCTCGTCGGTGCGGATCAGGTTGCCGTCCTCGTCCACGGTGAACCACTCACGGGTGGACGGGTCAATGTGATCGTAGATATCCAAGGTGAGCAACATGCGCGGCTGTGCCACGGGATCGCGGGGCTTGGCCGCAATGACGACCCCACCCTCACCGGCATCCTCGTTGTCACCATGGAAGTCGGTGACACCAACAAAATCAAACATCGTAAACGCGGATTTCTTGATATGCGGGGCCAGCCTCGTGCCGCGACCGCGCATTTGCTGATAAAGAATGGTGGATCTGGTAAATCGGGCCATCACCAGATTGACCACCTCGGGCGCGTCAAAGCCGGTATCTAGCATGTTCACCGACACCAGGATCTTCGGGAATTCCTCGTCTTTGAACCGTTTGATCTTGGTGAAACCATCCACAGTGTCGTCTTGACCCAGCCCCGATACCACGAAGTCCGCGTAACGGGTCTGAGGAGTCGGCTTCTTGTCCGCGAACTCCTGGTCAAACATGTGGGCCAGCGTCTCCGCGTGCTTTTTCGTCACCGCAAACACGATGGTCTTGCCCCACAGGGGCGCGCGCTTCAACCCATCCTTGCCAATAAAGCCCTTCTCCATCACTTGACGAAACTCGCGCACCATGGCGCGGTTCCGCTCCGGGATGGTGAACTTGCGCTCCAACACCGATGGATCCACGATAATGGAATCCGCACCATTGAAATGGACCTCGAACTCGGCCTTCGTCGCCTTGTCCATCGCCGACCAATCAAGTTCGTCCCGCCTCACCTCAAACCCACCCCGGGCAGCGGTCTTGACCGTCAGCGCCCGATAAATGTGGTAGGGGAGCAGGTTTCCTTCCTGGATGGCCTGTTTCAGGGAGTAGGTGAAGGTCGGCTCGGCCACCTCGAAGAACTTCAAGGTGTCGCGGATAAACTGGCCATCCTCGGGATCGGGCAGGTCATCGGGATCCATCATCACGCACGGAGTGGCGGTCAACCCCACCTGAATGCCGTCGAAGTGCCGCAGCGTACCCGACCACTTGCCATAAATCGAACGATGGCACTCGTCCACGACAACAAGCTGAAAATACGAGGCGGGAAGATTGGCATACTCACCAATAAAAGTCTGAAGGGTGGAAATGGTGATGCGCTTTTCGTCCTGAAAACGGCGACCACCGCGCAGCACATAGGCGGGATAGCCGGGCAGATGCTCGGCGAAAGCATCCTCAGCCTGCTTCGCCAGAGTAATGCGGTCCACCAAAAACAGCACCCGACTGACCACATTGGCCTCAAACAGCCGCTTGATGAAGGCGGCGGCTGTACGGGTCTTGCCGGTGCCGGTTGCCATCGAGACCAACATCTTGCGCCGCCCCAGGGTGATCTCTTGGCACAGCTTGTTGATGCATGCCTTTTGGTAATCGCGACCAGCAATCTTAGTGTCAATGGCCACCGTCATCGGGTCAACGCGCAACTTTCGCAGGGCTTCGGCCCGCTCAAGATCAGCCTGGGACGAGAACGTGGCGACCTTGCGGGGATGGGCTTCTTTCTCCCATTCCCAAAACCAAACCTCTTCGCCATTCGCGAGGAAGATGAACGGGACGCCAAGGTGCCGGGCATAAGCCAGGGCTTGCCCCTCGGCCTCCACGGGATTGATGGACGCCTTCTTGGCCTCAACGACAGCCAGGGAATGACCGTGCCGGTTACACAGCACATAGTCGGCCTTGGTTCTGTCGGGCAGGACATACTCGTATCGGACGCTCTTCCCGTCTGACAGCCTCCAGCCGACATCCTTCAACTGAGCATCAATCTTGACCCGGCTGAAAGCCTCATTGGCCGACATCACGCCTCTCCCACATCGACTTCAACAGTCTACAGAGGCGGCATGGTGAGAACAACAACCAATCCCGCAAAACGGGAATTGCGGATAAAATCGCGCAGATGCTGCGCCTGCATAAAGGCTGGGGAGGCCGCGCCTCCCCAGCCTTAACCTTTTACTCTTCCCCTCACCCCTCCCTCGCCACAGCATCGGCCGCCCAAATCGCAGCCTCAACCCGCTCAGGCGTAACAGTGAACCACGCGGCGTGACTAGACTCGCCGGGCGCGGTGGCGGCTTCGGCGACGGTGCGGATGTCGGCGCGGGTGGCTTGGGCAAGACCGAGGTCGGCGAGGCAGATGGGGAGGCCGACCGAGCGGCAGAAGGCTAAAACCTCGCGAACCTGGGTATCGGGGCGGCCTTCCAGCACCAGCTGGACCAAGGTGCCGAACGCTACTTTCTCGCCGTGCAGGCGGTCATGGCAGGCGGAGAGGCGGGTCAGGCCGTTGTGGATGGCGTGGGCGCCGGCAAGGCCAGCACTCTCGAAGCCCAGACCACTCAGGAGGGTGTTGGCCTCGACGATGGCTTCCAGAGCCGGGGTCACGCCGCCGGTCTCGGCGGCCCGCTTGGCCTGAACCCCGTATTCCAGCAAGGTGTCGTAGCACAGACGCGCCAGGGCGAGGGCGGTGCGCAGCGGGGCGTCGCCCCCGGTCAGTGGGTTGGGCCGGCCGCTGCGGGCACAGGTGTCGGCCTCCCAGTAGGTCGAAAGGGCGTCGCCCATGCCGGCGACCAGGGTGCGCACCGGGGCGCGGGCGATCAGGCCGGTATCGACCAGCACGCAATCGGGATTGTGCGGCAGTTGGACATAGCGATCGAACCTCCCGTCTTCGGTATAGACCACGATGACGGTCGAACAAGGGGCATCGGTTGCGGCAATGGTGGGGAACACGACGATGGGCAGGCCCCGGGCCAGGGCGACGGCCTTGCCGGTGTCGATGGCCTTGCCGCCGCCGGCGGCGATCACCAGATCGGCGCCTTGGTCGCGCGCCACCGCCGCCAGCCGGTCGATTTCGCGATCGCAGCATTCCCCGCCGAACGGTTCGGTGTGCACCGTGAGCCCGGCCGCGCCCAGCGAGGCCGAGATCGCGCTGGCGCAGGCGGCCAGCGCCCGGGTCCCACCGATCAGCAGAGCCCGCCGCCCGAGCCGGGCCGCATGGGTGCCGATGCGATGAACCGCTCCATCGCCTTGGACATAGCGCCTGGGCGCCAACAGCACGCCGGCCATTGGGTCACGCCTCCCCCAGTCTTTCAAAGAAACCAAGGCTGGGGAGGCTCGCCTCCCCAGACCCCTCATGCCAAAGCAAACGGGGGGCCCTCGGGGCCCTTGTGCCTTCGCCAAAACCTATAAGAGCTTTCTTGCTCCCAAACGGTTCCCTGCTTGAACCGTGCCCCCTTCTTGGCCGCTGGATCTCTCCGCGGGGGGGGAGTTAGCCGACCCGCTGCTCTTGCACGCCACCCGGCGCTGGCTCGCCGCCGCGCCGCTTGGTGCCACCGCCCTCGCCCGCTGGCACGCCCAGCGCCGCGCCCTCATTACCCTGGCCATGACCGACACCCCGGTCGGCCTGATCCTCGACAGCCGCGCCGCCTGCCTGCCCGGCCTCGCTGCGGCCCTGAGCACTCTCGACGCCCAGGCCGCAACTCTAGACGTGGTGCTGCTGCACACCCCGGGTCCCGGCCTGCCGTGGCCGCTTGATCCCCTGCCATCGGGCCCCCTGCCCGGCTATGCCCTCACCCGCCGGGCCGCCCTGCGTTTTCTCGCCCTGACGCCTTGGCTGGTCCGGCCCTTCGACGACACCTTGTTGCGGCCCTGGGCCACCGGCCTTGCGGTCTCGGCCCTCGCCGAGCCGGTGTTGGGGGAGCTTGCGCCAGAGGCCGAGCCCGAGACAGCCCCTTATCCCGAGGCCGAGCGTTTCTGGTGGCGGGCCAGTCGGGGTGTGGTCGCCGGCGCCGAAACGGCCCGCCGGGCGCTGTGGCGTCGGCGCTTGGGGGTGGGGGCCGGGTAGAAAAAGGAAGGCTGGGGAGGCGGGGCCTCCCCAGACCCCTCGATTCCTGGGAGTCCGGCCCGCCCTTTAAGAACCGGAACGCACGAGGAGGCGAGCATGCGAATTGATCAACTTCGGTTAAAAAATTATCGCATGTTTGAGGAAATTAATTTTTCCTTTGATCCTTCTTTCAATTTGTTCATCGGTGACAATGGGTCGGGAAAGACTTCCCTTCTTGAAGCCCTCAGCGTGGCAGCCAGCAGTTGGTTCCTGGGACTGAGAGGGTATGACAGTCGGCACATCCAGCAAGAAGACGTGCGACTGGTGGCCTGCAAGCATCCAGGCGGTATCCATTTTGAGGCGTGCTTCCCCGTGGAGGTCATTGCGCTTGGCGATGTTTCCCGCTTCCCAGTGGAGTGGTCTTGCGCTCTCGCATCAAGAACAGGAAGAGCCACGGTCAGGGGAGCAAAACTCATCAAGAGCCATGCTTTTGAAGCAGGCAATGACGTCCTGGCCGGAAAGGAAATCGTTCTCCCCGTCATCTCCTATTACGGCACCCAGCGCCTTTGGAAAGAACCTCGTCCCTCCCAAAAAAAGAACATCATCAAGCTCCCCGAGACCTTGCCTCAGCAACACGGTCTCTCGCGACTAGAGGGCTACCGCGACAGCGTTGATCCCAGGATTTCCATTCTTCAGCTCGAAAAATGGATCGCACGGCAGTCGTGGATCAGTTTTCAACAACGCCAGGACACGGCGCTGTTCGTCGCGGTTAAGCAAGCCATTCTGGCCTGCCTGGAGGGAGGACAGGATCTGTATTTCGACGCGGAGCGCGGCGAGGTGATTGTGGTGTGCGAGGAGAGCGGCGCCCTTCCCTTGGCCCAACTCAGTGACGGACAGCGGGTGATGGTTGCCCTGGTCGCCGATCTGGCCCAGAAAATCGCCCGCCTGAACCCGCATCTGGGCGAGGCGGCGCTGGTAGAGACGCCGGGCGTGGTGCTGATTGATGATTTGGATCTCCACCTCCATCCCCGCTGGCAGCGCCGGGTCGTCGGTGATTTACGCCGCACGTTTCCCCGGGTTCAATTTTTTGCCACCGCCCATTCGCCCCAGATCATCGGCGAGATCGAGCCTCGGCATGTCATTGCCTTGGATCGCCGCTCCCTCCAGTCCAGCGAGACCTTGGAACACGAAAGCGGCTGGATTCTTCGCCCGGTCATGGAGGCCAGCGAGCCCCCCTTGGATCTGCGAGACAGCCTGGAGGACCTGGAGCGTTTACTGAAGGCGGGTGACCTCGTGGCAGCCAAGGAGTGTCTCGAGCGCCTGCGCGATGGTTACGGCCCGAACCGGCCTTGAACGAGCGGCAGCCGCACCTGCCCAGCCTTCCCGATCTCTCGCGCCCCCTTCCTTGACAAGGCCCTGGCCAAAGCCTCTTCCCAAAGCGTCGTTTGCCCCTTATATGGATGGGGCCGGTGCAAGCCGGCTATGACACTAAACCTCACGCGGAATAAGCGTTGCGGACCCGGGGGCGGTACCCGGCGCCTCCACCATTTCCGGCTTTCGGGCGGGATCTGGGGGCGAAATAGGATCGACGTGCGTGGTAAAGGCCTGAGCTGTGTTCGGCATGGTACCCACCGTTATCGGGCCAACTCTGACAAGTGCCAACGACAACGTTGAACTTGCCGCTGCGGCGTAAAACACCGTAAGCGCGGTTCGGGGGGGCACCGGGCAACAGAAGCCCCCCCACTTCCTTTCTCTGTTCCTTTTCCAAGCATGGTGCGGCGCCGGTCCTCGCGCGGGGGGCCAGCGCGTGGCGTGACCTTGCGGAAAGGACGCCCTGATCGTGCCCATAAATAAGTCGGCATGCAGCGGGAAGGGCGGCCCATGCGCAAAACGCACGACGTCTTGCATGAGCTTGGTTGCGCTCGCGGACCCAGACGCTATGCTGTGCCGGGGTCCGACGTGACGCTGGCGCCCGGGCCGGATGAGCCGGCCGCGCCCCCGACGGACCCATGGCATGACCAGGGGACCCAAGGAGCGCCTGTGGAAGACCGGATCACCCAATTCGCCTATGACCAAATGGTCGAACGAGCCCTTCGCGGTGTCATGCGCGAGGCCCTTTTGGTGACGGAACGCCAGGGTTTGCCAGGGCAGCACCACTTCTACATCACGTTTCGCACCGATCACCCGGGCGCCGTGGTCCCGCCGCGTCTCAAAAGCCAGCACCCCGACGCCATGACCATCGTCTTGCAAAACCAGTTCTGGGATCTGGCGGTGAACGAGGAGGGCTTTGTGGTCAGCCTGTCCTTTGGGGGACGGCGCGAGCGCCTTGAGGTTCCTTTCGAGTCGGTGACGGCCTTTGCCGACCCGCATGCCACCTTCGGCTTGCAGTTCCACGTCACCTTGGATGACGGGGTCGAGGAAGAAGGGTCGGAGGACGAGCCCTCGGAGACCCCCGATAGTGGCACCGCGCCCGCCGTTCCCGATCCCTCAACCGATCCCAACAACGTCATTACCTTGGATCGCTTCCGCAAGAAGCCCTGATCCCAGGCCCCCGTCGTGTTGATCCCCAGGGGCCACAGGGTCTCCGGGGATGGTTTATTATTGTCTGGGAGAGCCCGTGGCATGATTGATCCCGCCTTCGCGGAAATGTTTCCGTTGAGCCCCGACACCACGGCCTATCGGCGCCTTGAGGCGGCCGACGGCTTGGTGGGCCAGGATACGTTCCGGGGCCGGCCCGTGGTGGTCGTCGAGCCCCGGGCCCTCACCGTGCTGGCCGAGGAGGCCTTCCACGATATCGCGCATTTGCTGCGCCCGGCCCATCTGGCCCAGGTGCGCGCGATTTTCGACGACCCCGAGGCCTCGGCCAACGACCGCTTCGTGGCGCTGGAACTGCTCAAGAACGCCAACATCTCGGCCGGCGGCATCTTGCCCATGTGCCAAGACACCGGCACGGCGATCATCATGGGCAAAAAGGGCCAGCAGGTCTTTTCCGGCGAAACCGACGCCCTCGCCCTGACCGAGGGCGTGGCGCGGGCGTATGCCAACAACAACCTGCGCTATTCCCAAATGGCCCCCCTGACGATGTTTGAGGAGGTCAACACCGGCAACAACCTGCCGGCGCAGATCGACCTCTACGCCACACCGGGCAGCGCCTACAAGTTCCTGTTCATGGCCAAGGGCGGTGGCTCGGCCAACAAGGTGTACTTGTACCAGCAGACCAAGGCCCTGCTGAATCCCGCCTCGCTGGTGCGCTTTGCCGACGAGCAGATCCGCACCCTGGGCACCGCCGCCTGTCCGCCCTACCACCTCGCGGTGGTGATTGGCGGCACCAGCGCCGAGACCTGCCTGAAGGCGGTCAAACTGGCCAGCGCCCATTATCTGGACGGCCTGCCGACCCAGGGCTCCAAGGCGGGGCATGCCTTCCGCGATCTGGAAATGGAAGCTACCATCTTGGAGCTGACGCGCCGCCTGGGCCTGGGCGCCCAGTTTGGCGGCAAGTATTTCTGCCACGACGTGCGGGTGATTCGCCTGCCACGCCATGGGGCGAGCTGCCCGGTGGGCATCGGCGTGTCGTGTTCGGCCGACCGGCAGGCGGTGGGCAAGATCACGGCCGAGGGCGTGTTCCTGGAGGCGCTGGAAACCAATCCGGCGGCCTATCTCCCCGATGTGCGCACCGATCGCCTGTCCAGCGACGTGGTCGAGATCGACCTGTCGCGGCCGATGGACGAGATTCGCGCCACCTTGTCGAAGTACCCGGTGCGTACCCGCGTGTCTCTGAACGGCCCGATGATTGTGGCGCGCGACATTGCGCACGCCAAGCTCAAGGAACGGCTCGACCGGGGCGAGGGGCTGCCCGACTACTTCAAGAACATGGCGGTGTACTACGCCGGCCCGGCCAAAACGCCGGCCAACTATGCCTCGGGCTCGTTCGGGCCGACGACGGCGGGGCGCATGGACGCCTACGTTGATCTGTTCCAAAGCCACGGCGGCTCCATGGTGATGATCGCCAAGGGCAACCGCTCCACCGCGGTGACCGAGGCCTGCCACAAGCACGGCGGCTTTTACCTGGGCTCGATCGGCGGCGCGGCGGCGCAACTGGCGCTCACCAGCATCCGCAAGGTTGAGGTTCTGGAATACCCCGAGCTGGGCATGGAGGCGATCTGGCGGATCGAGGTGAAGGATTTCCCGGCGTTCATCATCGTGGACGACAAGGGCAATGATTTTTTCAAGCAACTCTGAGTTCTCGGCCGGGCGGCGCTCCCAAGGGGAGTCCTCTTCGTCCGAGGATCTCCAACAAACCCGCATCGCCCACGCCCTGCTTCCGTTGCTGCGCGCCGCGCTAGGCCGGGTGGACCTGTGCGAAATGACCGACGCCTGTGGGTTCTACCTGGATGGCGTGCTGTTTGGCTTGGTCTCGGGGGGGCAGTTGCACTTTCGGGTCGATGCCGGAAATCGGGCCGACTACGACGCCTGGGAGCGGGAAACCGCCTCCCAGGATTTTTTCGCGGCGCCGCAAACCACGGGGGGGCTCAAATTCCGGGGGGTGCCGCCCTTCGTGCTCGATGACGAAGCTGTGCTGGTGACCTGGGGGCGCAAGGCCTTCGAGGCGGCCAAGCGCGCCCGTCAGGCGGCGGGATAGGTTTTTGTTCTCCCCCTTGTTTTCATCACTCACCTTCCGAGGAGCTTGGCAGACGCATGGATAACGTCGTCCCGGACCCGATGGTACGCAAACGATCCGTCACCATTGCGGGACATCGCACCAGTGTTTCCCTGGAGGAACCCTTCTGGGATGCCCTGAAAGATCTCGCGCGCCGGCGCGGGATCTCGGTCAACGATCTGGTCACCGATATTGACGCCCGACGCACGGGAAACCTGTCGAGCGCCATTCGCATTCACGTTCTGGCCGCCTATCGCAGCGACGGCGAGGGGGCCAGTCCGGACCTTCGCGCGGAACTCTAGAGGGTAAGGGAAGGCTGGGGAGGCTCGCCTCCCCAGGACCCCTCTCTCCCCAGGACGGTGGGGTCTGGGGAGGCGAGCCTCCCCAGCCTTCCCTCGTCCCATCCCTCCTTTAAGCATTGAAGGCGCGCGCGCTTGTGGGCTATCCATGACCATCCCGGCCGGGCGGGCGTCCGGCGGGGGTGGTTTCCGTGCCCCTGATGGTTGAGATCAAGCGCCATGACCGCTGATTACAAGTCCACCGTCTTCCTTCCCACCACCGCGTTTCCCATGAAAGCCGGCCTGGCCGACAAAGAGCCGGAGATTCTCGCGCGCTGGGAACGGCTGGACCTGTATGCCCGCCTGCGCGATGCCGCGCGCGGGCGCGACAAGTTTGTCCTGCACGACGGCCCGCCCTACGCCAACGGCCACCTGCACAACGGCCACGCCCTCAACAAAATCTTGAAGGACGTGATTACCCGCTCGCAGCAGATGATGGGCAAGGACAGCAATTATGTCCCGGGCTGGGACTGCCACGGCCTGCCCATCGAGTGGAAGATCGAGGAACGCTACCGCGCCAAGGGCCAAAACAAGGACGACGTGGACGTCGTGGCCTTCCGCCGCGAGTGCCGCGCCTTCGCCGAGGAATGGATTGCCATTCAGCGCGAGGAGTTCAAGCGCCTGGGCATCGTCGGCGACTGGAAGACCCCCTACACCACCATGGCCTATGCCGCCGAGGCGCGCATCGTGCGCGAACTGGGCAAGTTCTTGATGAACGGCGGGCTCTACAAGGGCGCCAAGCCGGTGTTGTGGTCGGTGGTGGAAAAGACCGCCCTGGCCGATGCCGAAGTGGAATACCAAGACCACACCTCGACCACCATCTGGGTACGCTTTCCCGTGGTCACCCCCGCCCAGCCGGCGCTGGCCGGGGCCTCGGTGGTGATCTGGACGACCACGCCGTGGACCATGCCGGGCAACCGGGCGGTCGCCTATGGCGCGGGCCTCTCCTATGCCGTGGTCAAGGTGACGGCGGTTGCCGAAGGCGCGCTGGCCCGGGTTGGCGAAACCCTGGTGGTCGGCGAAGACCTCCTGGCCGATGTTCTGGCCCACGCCAAGATCAGCGGCCACGAGGTGAGTGCCACCCTGCCGGGCACCGCGCTCGCCGGCACGGTGTGCGCCCACCCCTGGCGCGGCCGGGGCTATGACTATGACGTGCCGCTGCTGGCCGGCGACTTCGTGACCGCCGATCAGGGAACAGGCTTTGTCCACATCGCCCCGGGCCACGGCGAGGACGACTATTTCCTGGGGCGCGCCCATGGAATCCAGCCGCCCGACACGGTGGACGGCGACGGCCTGTATATGGCGCATGTGCCGCTGTTTGCCGGTCAGCACGTGTTCAAGGTGGCGCCGGCGGTGCTGGCGGCGATGACCGAGGCCGGGGCCTTGCTGGCGCATGGCAGCCTGACCCACAGCTACCCCCATTCCTGGCGCTCCAAGGCGCCCTTGATCTTCCGCAACACGCCGCAGTGGTTCATCTCGATGGAGACGAACGACCTGCGGGCCAAGGCGCTTCAGGCGATCGAGGACACCCGCTGGGTGCCGCCGCGCGGCCGCAACCGCATTGGCGCGATGATCGAGAGCCGGCCGGACTGGTGCGTGTCGCGCCAGCGGGCCTGGGGGGTGCCGATTGCCTTGTTTGTCAACAAGAAGACCGGCGAGCCCCTGCGCGATCCGGCGGTGATCGAACGCATTGCCCAGGCCTTCGAGGCCGAGGGCGCCGATGCGTGGTACACTGAGGATCCGCGTCGCTTCCTGGGCCCCGACTACGACCCGGCCGACTTCGAGCCGGTGCGCGACATTGTCGAGGTGTGGTTTGACAGCGGCTGCACCCATGCCTTCGTGCTGGAAGCCCGCGAGGACCTGAAGTGGCCGGCTGATCTGTACCTGGAGGGCTCGGACCAGCATCGCGGCTGGTTCCACACCTCCTTGCTGGAAAGCTGCGGCACCCGTGGGCGCGCCCCCTATGACGCGGTGCTGACCCATGGCTTCTTGCTCGACGAGAAGGGCGACAAGTTCTCCAAGTCGAAGGGCAATGCCGAAAGCCCACAAAAGGTGGTCTCGACCCTGGGCGCCGACATTTTGCGCCTGTGGGTGGTGTCGTCGGACTATACCAATGACATCCGCTTTGGCCCCGAAATCCTGAAGCAAACCACCGAGACCTACCGCCGCCTGCGCAACACCTTGCGCTTCTTGCTCGGCGCCTTGGAGGGCTTCGACGAGAGCGAGCGGGTCACCGACGTGGCGTCGATGCCGGAGTTGGAGCGCTGGGTGCTGCACCATCTGGCGGGACTCGACGAGCAGGTGCGCGCCTGCTGCCAGTCCTTCAGCTTCCATGAGTTGTTCCAGGCGCTCAACACCTTCTGCACCTTGGACCTCTCGGCGTTTTACCTCGATGTCCGCAAGGACGTGCTCTACTGCGACGGTCCCACCTCGCCGACGCGCCGGGCCTGCCGCACGGTCATTGATCTGGTGTTCAACCGTCTGGTGACGTGGCTCGCGCCGTTTATCTGCTTCACGGCGGAAGAGGCGTGGCTGACCCGCTTCCCCAGCGAGACCGACTCGGTGCATCTCCAGCTCTTCCCCGAGACGCCGGCCGGCTGGCGCGACGAGGCCCTGGCGACGCGCTGGGCTCAGGTGCGCGGGCTGCGCCGGGTGGTGACCGGCGCCTTAGAGCGGGCCCGTGCCGACAAGGTGCTGGGCGCCAGCGTTCAGGCCCACCCGGTGGTGTATGCCTCGGCCGAACGGCTGGCCGCGTGCGCCGGCCTCGACATGGCCGAGTTGTGCATCACCTCGGGCCTCTCCCTGGTAGACAGCGCCCAAACCCCGGCCCCCGAAGGCGCCCACACCCTGGAGGACGTCACCGACGTGGCGGTGGTCGTGCAGGTGGCCGAGGGCGACAAGTGCCAGCGCTGCTGGAAGATCCTGCCCGATGTTGGCACCCACGCCCATCCTGGGACCTGTGGGCGCTGCGACAGTGTCCTGACCCAGGCCTCGGCATGAGGGGTCTGGGGGCCGCCTTGCTCCGACGCCGCCTTGCCAGCGGCCTCGGGGTGGCCGGGATCTTGATGGGCCTTGACCAGCTCCTCAAGACCTGGATCCTGGACGTGGTGATGAACCCACCCCGGGTCTTGGAGATCACCCCCTTTTTCAATTTGGTGCTGGTGTGGAACCGGGGGTAAGCTTCGGGGTCATGAACAACGACGGCCCATGGAACGCCTGGATCTTGTCCGGGCTGGCCGCAGGCATTACCGTGTTTTTGTTGGTGTGGCTCCGCCGTGCCGAGACATCCTTGCAGGTTTTCGCCCTGGGCCTTGTCATCGGGGGCGCGCTGGGCAACGTAATCGATCGCGTGTTGTACGGCGCGGTGGTGGATTTTCTTGATGTCCATGGGTTTGGCTATCACTGGCCAGCCTTCAACCTTGCCGATGCGGCCATCAGCACGGGGGCGGCGCTTCTGATTGGGGAAGCCCTGCTGCGTCGCGACGTTGGCCCTCGGCGCAGCGCCGGGGACTAACGTCCAGAGCCCGGCGTCGCCTTTTTCTTCCGGTTGCCTCCAGGAGATAGACTCCCGCCATGAGCCCGTTCACCCCTTCGCGCGCGTCTGTTGCCGTGCCCCTTCTCGTGGTCGCCGCCCTCGCGCTGGGAGCGTGCGGCGAAACCAAGAAGACCCTCGGCCTGGAACGCCAGCCTCCCGATGAATTCAAGGTTGTCACCCGGGCCCCCCTGGCCCTGCCGCCCGACTTCAACCTTCGCCCGCCCCAGCCCGGCGCCGAGCGGCCGCAGGAGATCTCGCCGCGCGATGTCGCCCGCACCGCCTTGATGGGACAAGCCGGCGCCGCCCCCTTGAGCGGAACAACGCCGGGGGAAAATGTCTTGTTGCGTCAGGCGGGAACCGACCGGGCCGTGCCGGGTATTCGCGACATCGTCAATCGCGAGACCTCGGTCCTGGCCAAGGAAGAGCGCACATTTACCGACCGCCTGGTGTTCTGGCGGGCGCCGGAGGAGGATCCGGGCAAGGCCGTCGATGCCGAGGCCGAATTGAAGCGCTTGCGGGAAAATCAGTCGCTCGGCCGTCCCGTCACCGAGGGACACACGCCGACCATCGAACGCCGGGAACGCGGCCTGCTCGAAGGCCTGTTCTAAGGAACAAAGCGGTCTGGGGAGGCCAAGCCTCCCCAGCCTTTTTTTACTTCTTCGCCACAGGCTTCTTCTCAGGAGCCTTGGCCGCCTTTTTGGTCGGGGTCCCCTTGCCTTTGGTCGGCGTGATCGGGGTGTTGTCGGCCGTAGCGGTCGAGCACGCCGGAGCCTGGACGGCGAACGGGTGCTGGGCAACCACGAAGTCCACCAGACCACCGGAGCGGACAGCCTGAAGGGCTTCAAACGCGGCCTGGGCCTCGCCGCAGTACCCGGAGCGGTCCTGCATGAAGCGGGTGGCAGCCTCATTGGCCATGCGGGTGACGGCGGTATTCAACTGATTGGCACCCTTGCCGCCGTACTGCCGGCTATAGTAGCCGGTGAGCGACTGGCCGTGGCTGGCCAGATCGGACTGGAACTTCGTCACAAACTGGTTGTAGGACGCGGACTGACCACACGACAGCCCGGCCACCATCAGATGGCTTTGCAAGGCCCGCACCGCGATCGCGGCGTCGTCGCGCGACGGATGACACGGGGCGGACGAGGCAGCGGCAACCTGCGTCGGGGTGGTGGCGGCGGACGCGGGCAGGGTCGGGGTCGCCTGGGAAACGGTCGGGGCCGGGGTGGGATCCGAGGCACACGCGGCCAGCAGGAGCAGAGCCGCCCCCGCCGACGAGATCGAAACAAAGGAAGATCGAGCCGGGCCGCGCGAACGCAGGCCGGACAAGACGCGATGAGCCATGAGCGGCGTCCTCCGGGGAGCATGAAAACGTGACTCTGGTACCACACCCCGGGCGTCCTGACCAGCCGTCTCGGGGTCGGTTCATGGAAGACCGAAGGAAGGCTGGGGAGGCGGGCCTCCCCAGACCCCACCTCGCATGAAGGAAGCCCCAGGATTGGAGGGGTCTAGGGAGGCCCGCCTCCCCAGCCTTCCTTTTTTCGCCCCGCCCATTTTGCGCTGCGCTGTTGCCGGAAGGCCCCCGGTTGTGCACCCTTCGGCCTGAGCGCCGGGAGGGGAAGGCCCGGCCGCCCCATCGGGAGAAAAGCGCATGACTGTCTACAAAGCACCGATTGCCGACCTAACCCTGGCCCTGCGCACGGCCGGCCTCGCCGAGGTGGCCGCGTTGCCGGGCTGCGAGGAGGTCAGCGATGATCTGGTGGCCGCCATCTTGGAAGAAGCGGGGAAAGTCGCCGAAGGGGTGTTAGCCCCCCTGCACACAGTGGCCGACCGCCAGGGCTGCCACCTGGAGGACGGGCGGGTCATCACCCCCGAGGGCTTCCCCGACGCCTACCGCCAGTTCTGCGAGGGCGGCTGGAACGGCGTGCCCTTTGATCCCGAACACGGAGGCCAGGGCCTGCCGTGGCTGGTGGCGACCGCCGTGCAAGAGATGTGGCAAAGCGCCAACATGGCCTTTGCCCTGGCGCCTTTGCTGACGGCGGGCGCCGTGGAACTGTTGAGCCACCACGGCACAGCCGCGCAAAAGGCCTTCTGGCTGCCGCGCCTGATCAGCGGTGAGTGGTCGGGCACCATGAACCTGACCGAGCCCCAAGCCGGCTCCGATCTGGCCGCCGTACGCACCCGGGCCGAGCGGGCGCCGGACCTGGGCCCGGGGATGTACCGGATCTTCGGCACCAAGATTTTCATCACCCACGGCGACCAGGACATGACGGACAACATCGTCCACATGG
The DNA here is from genome assembly GCF_000284415.1 of Pararhodospirillum photometricum DSM 122. Classification (NCBI taxonomy): domain Bacteria; kingdom Pseudomonadati; phylum Pseudomonadota; class Alphaproteobacteria; order Rhodospirillales; family Rhodospirillaceae; genus Pararhodospirillum; species Pararhodospirillum photometricum. Next base: position 3,475,862 of record NC_017059.1, on the reverse strand, counting down.
TGCTGGCGCGCCTGCCTGATGCCCCGCCGGGCATCAAGGGGATCTCGCTGTTCATCGTGCCGCACCGGCTGGTGGACGACGCCGGCACCCTGGACGCGGTCAACGACGTGCGCTGCGTGTCCTTGGAGCACAAGTTGGGCATCCACGGCAGCCCGACCTGTGTGATGGCCTTTGGTGATCAGGGCGGGGCGATCGGGACGCTGGTAGGCGAGGAAAACCACGGCATCGAGTACATGTTCACCATGATGAACAACGCCCGGCTCGGGGTGGGCGTCCAGGGGGTGGGGGTGGCCGAGCGCGCCTGCCAGGCGGCCTTGGCCTACGCCACCGAACGGGTGCAGGGCCCCAACGTGGTGACGCGCGGCCCGGGGTCGGTGAGTATCGTGCATCACCCGGACGTGCGGCGCATGCTGCTGACCATGCGGGCCCTGACCCAGGCCGCGCGCCTGATCACCCTGGCCACCGCCGCCGCCCTCGACGGGGCCGAGCGCCATCCAGATCCCGTGGCCCGGGCCGAGGCCGAGGCCCGCGCCGCCCTGCTGACCCCGCTTGCCAAGGGCTGGTCCACCAACATGGGGGTGGTGGTCGCCGACCTGGGCGTCCAGGTGCACGGCGGTATGGGCTATATCGAGGAAACCGGCGCCGCCCAGTTGTTGCGCGACGTGCGCATCACTCCGATTTACGAGGGCACCAATGGCATTCAGGCCCTGGACCTGATCGGGCGCAAGACGGTGCGCGACGGCGGCCAAGCCCTGGCCCGTCTCCTGGGCGACATGCGCGTCACCCGGGACAAGGCGGCCCCGGCCCTGGCGACGGCCCTGGAGCGCGGGATGGATGATTTGGAGGCGGCCCGCGCCTGGATTTTGGAGCATGCCGACGCTGTGACCACCCAGGCGGCGGCCACCCCCTTCCTGGCCCTGGCCGGGCTGGTGGTGGGCGGCTGGCTGCTGGTCGAGCAGGCCGAGCGGGCGCCGCAGGACGCACCGGGGCGGGCCAAGCAGGCCCAGACCGTGGCCTCGTTCTTCGTGCACCAGCTTCTTCCCGCCACGTCGGGCCATCTGGCCGCGATCAAGGCCGGAGCGGCTGATCTGCTGGCGCTCGACGCCGACGGCTTGGCCTCGGCCTGAAGTCCGCCCAGGGTAAAAAGACAGGCTGGGGAGGCGCGGCCTCCCCAGACCCCTCATTCCCGCTGGTCCGCACTCCCCTTCTTCCCTCAAAATCTCCTAGCAGACATCGGTCTTTTCGGCACAGGAACCATAATGGTTTGATTGTGATCGAAAAAATCCACCAACAGGCAAAAAAGAACGGGAAAAACGGCGCAAATGGGTGTGTACTGCCGCTCTCCTCGACGGTCCCAGCGAAAGGATTTTTGGAGATGGCGACGCTGACCGGCCGGCTGACCGCCCTTGCCCGCGACATGTCTATCGGACGCAAGATCACCCTGGGGTTCGGGATGATCGTGGTGTTGCTCCTGGGCCTGGGCAGCGGCGGGGTGTTGGGCCTGTTCGTGGCCCGCGATCAGGTAGACACGGTGCGCCGCTTGACCGAGGCCCGCTTTGCCCTGGATCACGCCCAAGCGTTGTTGCAGCGCGACATTCAAGGGGCCCTCGCCCTGTTCCTGGCCACCAGCACCCTCCAGACCTTGCAAAAAACTCCAGACGCCGTGGCCGAAGTCTCGGCGATCCTGGCCCGGGCAACGCCCCTCGTCGCGCCGGAGGATCGGGCAGCCCTGGCCGACCTCAAGGGAACCTTGGACAGCCTTGATGCAGGCCTGCGCGCCCTGGCCACGGTCCAGCTCAGCGCCGAGGCTCAGTTTGCCGAGGTCCGGGCCTTGGGACAGGCCCTGGAGCAAGTGTTTGCCGAGGTCAACGCCGACGCGGTGGCCACCGGGTCGGCCAACACGGTTTACATGGCCCAAGAAGCCCGCATGCGCCTGATCACGGCGCGCATGACCGCCGATGCCTATTTCATCCACCCCGAGAGCGCCGATTTCAGCATCGTCGGCCCGGCCCTGGACGCCGTGGGCGCCAAGATCAGCGCCATGAAGCGCATCGCCCGGGGCACGCCGGGAGAAACCCGCCTGGATGGCGCCCGCGCCGCCCTTGAGACCTACCGCAATGGTCTGCATAAGGCCCGGACCCTGCTCGACTCACGCACCGAAACCGTGACCACCCACCTGATCCCGGCCGAACACCGGCTGGTCGAGACCTTGCAGCAGGTCAAAACCCACGCCGAAACCACCCAGGAGGCGATGAGCCAGGAGATCGAACGGGCCTTGCACCGCAACGCCTTGATGGCCGTGGGCGTCACCACCGCCGTGGTGGGGCTGGCCGTGGTTCTGGCGTGGCTGCTGGGGCGCAGCATCACCGGCCCCATGGGGCGGCTGATCACCACCTTAGGACACCTGGAACGCAAGGATCTGGAGCACCGCGTGCCCGATGGGGAGCGTGGCGACGAAATCGGCCGGCTGGCCCGGGCCCTGGAGAGTTTCCGTCAGGCCATGCAGGCCACCGAGACCCTGGAACGCGACAACACCCGCGAGCGGGCCCGGCTGGCCGAACACACCCAGGCCCTGGCCGGCTTTAATCATGTGTTCGAGGAAACTGCCCACGAGTTGCTGGCCGCCACCCAAACCCAACTCGATCACCTGCGCACCCTCGCCCAGGCGGTGGATGGGCTGGCCGATCGCACGGGGGGCGAGGCGCGGGCTGCCTCGTTGGCGGTGGATCAGGCCAGCCGCGACACTGACCAAGTGGCGGCGACGGCGGGCGAACTGGCGGCCTCGATCCAAGAGATTGCCCAGCAGGTCCAGCGCTCGGCCGGGATCAGCGACGAGGCGGCCAGCCAGACCCAATCGGTGGTCGAGGCCGTGGATGCCCTGTCCCTGGACGCCGAGCGCATCGGCGAAGTGGTCGATCTCATCACCGCCATTGCCGCCCAAACCAACCTGCTAGCGCTCAACGCCACCATCGAGGCGGCGCGGGCCGGCGAAGCAGGCAAGGGCTTTGCCGTGGTGGCCGGCGAGGTCAAATCACTGGCCACCCAGACCAGCCAAGCCACCGAGGAGATCGGCCAGCGGGTCGCGGCGGTCCAGGGCAAAACCCGCGATACGGTGGCGGGGATCCGGCGTATTGCCGAGGCCATCGCCACCGTGCGCGACACGGGAACCGCCATTGCCGCCGCCGTCGAGGAACAAGGCGTGGCGACCCGTGACATCGCCGCCACCGTGCAGGCGGTGTCCAGCGGTACCCACGACGCGGCGCGCAATGTGCAAAGCCTACGCGAACGGGCCGCCGACACCCGCGAGCGCGCCGCCGGTCTGGTGGAGGCGGTGGCCGCCCTAACCCGCGAGAGCCAGGCCCTGCGCGAGGCCATCGACCGCTTCCTGGCACAGGTGGCCAGCGTGTAAAAAAGGGAAGGAGGRGTCTGGGGAGGCCCGCCTCCCCAGCCTTGCTCTTGCGAATTCTCAAGAAAACACTCTGCGTCCCTTGCGTTTGGACATGCCGCCGCCGCGTTAAAGGCGCTACAGCAAGAGCACGGCCCCAGAGCCGGCGTTGTCAGGAGAGCATCCATGCGTATCGGTGTCAGTAGTCAGAATTTTCGCACCATTACCGCCCATGCCGGCCGGTCGCGGCGGTTCCTTGTTTACGAAACCGCCCCCGATGGCACGGTGAGCGAACTCGAACGCCTCGACTTGCCGCCGGGCATGGCCATGCACGATGTCGAGGGCGATGCCCCCCATCCCTTGGATCAACTTGATGTGATCCTGACCAGCGAGGCCGGGGCCGGGTTTGTGGCCAAGATGCAGGCCCGGGGGGTGCGCGTCCTTCTCACGCAGGAGAGCGATCCGCTCCACGCGGTCCATCTGGCGGCCACGGGGCGTCTGCCTGAGGCCCAGGCGGCGTGCCGGCCCGAGGGCAAGGGGCATGAGCACGCGCATGAGCATGAGCATGAGCATGAGCATAAGTGCTGCTGCGGGCATTAGGGAAGAAAGGGAAGGCTGGGGGAGGCGGGCCTCCCCAGACCCCTCTTGGGGGGTTAGCCGCCGTGCAGGACGATCCAGGGGAAAAGGATCAGCAGCAGCAGGCGCACAAGATCGGCCCCGACAAAGGGCAGGACCCCCTTGAACAGGCGGCGCATGGGCACGTCGGGCGCCATGGCCTTGAGGACAAAAACGTTCATACCGACCGGGKGGGTGATGAGGCCCATCTCGATGGTCACAACGGTCATCACCCCGAACCACACCGGATCAAAGCCCGCCGCCAGGATCACCGGATAGACCACGGGGACGGTGAGCAGCATCATCGCCAAGCCGTCCATGACGCAGCCCAGGCCAATAAACAGCGCCATCACGCACAAGAGCACGGCATAAGGCGGCAGGGCCAGGGCAGTGATCGTCTCGGCCAGGGACGCGGCCAGCCGCGACACCGACAGGAAGGTCCCGAAGATGTCGGCGCCGATCAGCATGAAAAAGATCAAGGCGGTCAGCACCAGGGTCTCGCGCAAGGCAGCGCGCAGGCCAGCCCAAGTCAGCCCCCGCACCACCGCCAGGGCCAAGGTCGCCCCGGCCCCCACGGCGGCCGCCTCGGTGGGCGTGAACAAGCCGGCGTACAGGCCGCCCAGGATCAGGGCAAAAATACCGGCAAAGGGCAGCATGCCGGCCAGACCCTCGAGCTTTTGCCGTCCCGTGGTCGGCTGCCCTGGGGCGGCCAGATGGGGCTTGAGCCCCACCACGACCACCACCGCCACTCCATAAAGGAACAGTCCCAGCAGGCCCGGCCCGATGCCGGCCACAAACATCGCGCCCACCGACTGCTCGGTGATCAGGGCATAGAGCAAGAGCGCGATAGAGGGCGGGATCATGATCCCCAGGGTTCCGCCTGCCGCCAGAGTCCCGGCCGCCAGCGAGGGGGCATAGCCGTTGGCGCGCATTTCTGGCAGGGCCACCCGGGCCATGCTGGCCGCGGTGGCCAGCGACGAGCCGGAAATAGCCGAAAACGCGGCGCACGACCCCAGCGCGGCAAAGGCCATGCCGCCGCGCCAGCCGCCACACAAGGTCCGCGCCCCGGTGAATAAATCCGCCGAGAGCCGGGCATGGCTGGCCAGCACCCCCATGAACAAGAACAAGGGGATCGGGCTGAAGGCGTAGGTGGAGACGGTCTCGATCGGACCATCGAACAAGGCCAGGGCCGGGCCAAAGGCCACGATCACCCCAAAGCCAACAAAGCCGGTGGCGGCCAGGGCCAGGGCAACGGGGCAACGCAGGGCAATCAGCCCAATCATTGCCGCCACGCACAAGGCCCCGATCACGGGCGCGCTCACCGGGGCAAAGCCCCCGCCGCCCGCCACGTGCGCCCGGCAACCAACAAGGCGCGCAGGGCCAGAACGAGGGTAGCAAAGGCGGCCGGGCCGAAGAGGGCGGCCATGGGCACCTGATAGACCTGGGTGGTCAGGCCCGAGTTGAGCGCGTCCAGCGCCCCCACAATCAACCGAAAGGCCAGACCGGCACCGAGCAGGGCAAAGCCCAGGTAATAGAAGGCGGCCATCCGCTCCTTGGTGCGTTCGCCCACTTTTTCGGTAAAGACATCAACCACCACCTGACCGCGATCCACGGCATGGGGCAGGCCGAACAAGACGGTGAACATCAGGGTATAGGCCACCACTTCGGGGCCGCCGACAAAGGTCATGTCGATGCGGCCATCGCTCAGGCGCAGTAAGGCGCGCCCGGCGACGTCAACCAAAACGGCGCCTCCCATGATCAGGAGCAAGACCCCGGCCAACCGGAACATCCAAAGGGCCAGGGCATCGAAGGCGTTGGTCAGGGTCGTCATGGGCAGTTTCCTTCGTGGGCGTGGGAGGGAAGGCCGGGGAGGCGAGCCTCCCCAGACCGCTCTCTCCTTTTAGGGGGAGCAGGACGCGGCCAAGGCCTTGGCGCGGGCGTAGACGGCCCGGGCCGGCAAGCCACGGGTTTCCAGGTCGGTCAGATAGGCGTCGGTCGCTTGATCGAGGGCCGGCTTCCAGGCCGGGTTATCGGCGCCGCCCTCAATGGTGACGACGGTGTGGCCGGCTTTGAGGGCCTCGTCGCGCCCCACCGTGTCGAGACCGTCGAACACGCGGCCAGCCTTCTCGGCCCAGGCCGCCCCGCTGTGAGCCGTCAAAACCGCCTTCAGGTCAGGGGGAAGAGCGTTGTACACGTCGGAATTCATGGTGACGACGAACGCCAGGGTATAAAGTCCCCCCACCTCGGTATGATAAGGCGCGAGTTCGTTCAGGCGAAACGACCCCATGGCCTCCCACGGCAGGGCCGCGCCGTCGATCACGCCGCGCTGCATCGCCGGATAGGTCTCGGGGGCCGGCAAGGCCACGGGCTTGGCCCCCAGACTTTCGAGCAAGGCCCCGGTCACCACCGTGGGTCGGCGCAGCCGCAGGCCGGCGAGATCCGCCGGGGTTTTCACGACCCGCTCGCGGGTATGCAAATGACCGGGGCCATGGGTGAAGAAGAACAAAGGATGCGTGTCGCGGTACTCGTCCTTGATCAGACCATCGTCGTACAGGGCTTGCAGGATGCACGCCCCGTGCTTGCCGTTTTTCACAAGTCCCGGCAGTTCGACAATCTGGCTAAGGGGAAAGCGATTGGCGGTATAGCCCTGGATGGTCGCCGTGACATCGGCAAGGCGCGAGCGCACCGCGTCGTACTGGGCCGGCGCCTTGGTCAAGGTGGCACCCGGGTAGAGTTCCACCGCGATGCGCCCGCCCGAGGCCTGGGTCACGGCGTCGGCCCAGGCCTGATAAACGTCGCGATGGGGTCCCGACACCGCCGGCCAGAAGTGGGCAAAGCGCAAGGTGACCTCAGCGGCCGATGCCGGGGCCATGCCCGCCAGCAGCGCGGCCAGGACACAGGCCCCCCACGCCAGACAAAACGACGACAAACGCTGGGATACCATCGGGATACTCCTCCTTGCGCGAGCGAGGCGAAACGGGGTGGCGCTGTTATGCGCCGAGAGCCCGCGCATTTCCACCGACTTACCACCTTGCCCCAGCCTTCCCTTTTGGTTTTTCGCCCGTCAAGGAGCCGCCCATGGGTCATGACACCGCCCTGATCGAAATCCTGACCTTGCTCACCGCCGCCATCGCGGCGGCCACCGTGTTCACCCGGCTGCGTTTGGGGCCTATTTTGGGGTATCTGGTGGCCGGCGTGATCTTGGGCCCCTCAGGCGCGGGCGTAATCACCGAACCCGAGCTTGTCGCCCAAGTCGGTCACTTCGGGGTGGTGTTTCTCCTGTTCTTGATCGGCATCGAACTCAAGCCCTCCCGGTTGTGGGTGATGCGCCGGCTGGTATTTGGGCTGGGCACGGCCCAGGTGGGGCTCACCGGTGCCGTTCTTGGCGGGCTCGCCTTTGTGGCCCTGCCCGTGGCGTGGGAAGGTGCCTTGGTGGTGGGGCTGGGCCTCGCCCTGTCCTCCACCGCCTTCAGCTTGCAGATCATGGCCGAGCGCAATCAACTGGCCAGCCATTGGGGGCGGGCCGCCTTTTCGGTGCTGCTGTTGCAGGACTTGGCCGTGGTCCCCCTGCTGGCGTTGGTGCCCTTGCTCGCCCACTCGGCGGCGGCCATGCCGGCCGGGGAGATCGTGGGCGCCATCGCGCGGACCATCGCGGTGGTGGGCGGGGTGATCGTGGGCGGACGGGTCATCCTGGGCCCGCTGCTCAAGTTGGTGGCGGCCAATCAAAGTGCCGAGGTGTTTACCGGCTTTGCCCTGCTCTTGGTGCTGGGGGTGGGCTGGCTGATGGAAACGGTCGGCCTGTCCATGGCCTTGGGGGCATTTTTGGCTGGGTTGCTGCTGGCCGATTCCGAATACCGTCATCAGGTCGAACTGGACCTTCAGCCGTTTCGCGGCTTGCTGCTGGGCCTGTTCTTCATGAGCGTGGGCATGGAGCTGGATCTGGGGGCCTTGCTGCGCACCTTGCCGCTGGTGGGGGCCATTTTGGCGGGTGTCCTGGCGATCAAGGCCTTGATGCTGGGCGCTCTGGGGCGGCTGTGGGGCTTGGATCGGGCCGAGGCGGCGCGCCTGGGCTTGGTGCTGGCCCAAGCCGGGGAATTCGGCTTTGTCCTGTTTGCCTTCGCCATCGCCCAGGGCCTGTTCTCGCCCAGCTTGGGGGCGACGCTGGTCTCGGTTATTGCCCTGTCCATGGCTTGCACGCCCTTGCTGGCCCTGGCCGGCGACCTGCTGGCGCCGCGCTTGAAAACGCCGGTGCCGGTGCCCGCCCTAACCCCCGACGACACCGCTGCCGCCCCGGTGCTGATTGCCGGCTTCGGCCGGGTGGGCGAAACGGTGGCGCGCTTTTTGGTGCATGTCGGGGTGCCCTGCCGCGCCATCGACCTCAACCCCGACAACGTTCAGCGCGGCCGACGCGACGGCCTCAAGGTCTACTACGGCGATGCCAGCCGGCCGGAGATTCTGCGCGCCCTGGGAGCCGACTCGGCACGGCTTCTTGTCATCACGTTGGACACAGCGGCGGTCGCCGAACGAACCGTGCAAAGCGCCCGACGCCATTTCCCCCATCTGCCGGTGCACGTGCGGGCCCGCGATCGCGCCACCTCGGCGCATCTGCTGGGCTTGGGGGCGGCGCTGGCCGTGCCGGAAACCCTGGAATCGAGTCTGCGGCTCGGCGCCGAAGCCGCCAAGGCGGGGGCAGCCAATCCTGAGGACGTCACCAAGCTGCTGCGCGACCTCCGGCAGAATAATTATCGGGGGCTGGTTCAGGAGCTTGACCCGCTGGCTTAACCCCCTTCCCCATTCCAGCCAAAAAGGATACAGCTTGTTGGTCGTATTTTCTGGTAAACCAAAAGTCCTCTCCCGGAAGAAGCCTTTTCGGCCGGATCCCTCTTGAATTCCGACAAAGGGAGCGTTTCTTATAGGACAGGGGCGCGGGAGGCGCCGGCCCCGGGAAGCCACTGGCATGGGAGGGGGCACCGGATGATCCGCTCGCTTCCGGACGATCTCCAGACCGATATTCCCTCCTTGTCTCTGCGCACCATGACGGTGGAGATCAAGCGTCTGCGCGCCCTTGTCCAATCCCTGGAACAGCATAATTCCGATCTCGAAATCGCTCTGACCACCGCCGTAGAACACGGCGACGCCATTGAGATCGAACTCAGGGCGACCAACGACCGCCTGCGCACCGAAGTGCGTGAACGCGTGGTGGCCGAACGTCGCCTGGCCTGCGTCTTGGAGGCCGTGTCCCAGCAGAAACAGGATCTGGAAGTGCTGGTCCAGACCATTACCCAGCACAGCGACGATATCGACCTGCAATGGTTGACCCGTTACACCGAGGTGGAGGCCCTGACCCGTCTGGATGGCCTGACCGGCATCGCCAACCGCCGGATGTTCGACCGCATGTTGGAAAAAGAGTGGTCCCGGGCGTTGCGCGCACGCCAGTCCCTGGGACTGCTGATTTGCGACCTCGACCACTTCAAGGCCTACAACGACCGTTACGGGCATCTGGCCGGCGATGAGGTGCTGGTGGCCTTCGCCGGGATCTTGCGCGATGCCTGTCGGCGCGCCCCCGACCTACCGGCCCGAGTGGGCGGCGAGGAGTTTGCCATTCTCATGCCTGATACCCCGCTCGATGGGGTGTGTCAGGTCGCCGATAACGTCCGCCTTGCCCTGCGGAGCCAAGGGTTGGTCCATGCGGGATCGCCGGCCGGGGTGGTAGGAGTCAGCATTGGCGTCGCCAGCTTGGTTCCCCTGGAGGCCGACGCCCCCTCCACCTTGTATAGTATGGCGGATCGACGGCTATACCGTGCCAAGACGGAAGGACGCGATCAGGTGTGCGCGTCGTGAGCCCCCCGAACACCAGGACCCAGGCATGATCGAACAGATTGGCGTTGCCGATGACCCGGCCCCCGGAGCCATTTTGGAGACATTGTCCCTTAGTTTCTCCCCCAGTCTGTTGCCCTTGCGTCAGCGTTGGCGCAACAACGGCTTGTCGGCCGACTTCCTCGGCGATTACGTGACAACGTTTTTTCCGGCCGAGGCCAATGATCCGGCGACGCGCTCGCGTCAGGCCCAGGCTCGCGCGGCGGTGGCCTACGTGGCCAACGAGCTGCTCGAAAACGCCATGAAATACAGCCTGCCCCAAGCCCGCGAGCCCATCACCTTGCGCTTGATCCTGGAACCCACGCGCATCACCGTGGTCTCGACCAACCCGATGGCGGCCGACCGGGTGGAGCCCTTTCGCGCCTTGGTCGCGCGTCTGGCCGAAACCGACCCCCTGGAAGCGTATCTCGCCGCCGTTGAGGAAAAAGCCCTCCATCCCGAGGTCCCCGGATCGGGGCTGGGCTTGGTCACCATGAGGAATGACTACGGGGCTTGCCTCGGTTGGCGCTTTGCCCCCCAGGAAGAAGGGGTGACCGAGGTGACAACCATCGTCCAACTCATGGTCTGAGAGCCGTCCTCGTTTTGCGTCCCGCGCCTTTGTTCCGTGCTGAATCCCTTTGCATCTTCTCCCGAGATCCGTCCTCCATGACCGAAATTACTGGTGATTTGTTCCATGTCCACTACGACTCGGCCCAGAGTGTCGTCACCCTCTCCGGCACTTTGCGCCTGAACGGCCTCGTGGAATACGAGCCGGTCGCGGCACTGTTGCGCACGGCCCTTGAAGACAACGAGGTCCTGACCCTTGACCTGCGCGCTCTGGAGTTCCTCAACAGCTCCGGCATTGCCATGCTCTCCAAGTTTGTCATTGAGGCCCGCCAACGCCAGGGCGGATGCGTCACGGTGCTGGGCTCGCGCGAGGTCGCGTGGCAGGGACGCTCGCTGGTCAACCTACAACGCCTGATGCCGTCCCTGACGCTGGACTTCTCGTGAGCGTGCTGGCCGACGCGACCAGCCTGTTGCGTTACCTCCCGGTCGGACGGCGAATTTTTTTGGTGTTGTTGTTCTACGGGATCGCCATGGCGGTGGCCGTGGGGGCCGGAGGACGCATTCTTGGCCTTGTGGACCACCACGGGACCACGGCCGAGGCGTTGCGCCATCATCTGGACACCATCGCCCGGGTCCGGGAAGCCTCGGGGCATTACCAAACCCTGTATGACACCTACGCCAAGACCCGCGTGCCGCTGCTCGGCGACGACATGGCGTTTCAGCATCTGATGCTGGTGCGTGCCCTGGACGCGGTGTCCCTGCCCGGTCCCGATGTCGCCGAGGCCCTTGCCGCCCTGCGCCATGCCGTGGACGATGCCCAAACCCACCAAGCCCTGCTGCCGCCCCTCAACACACGCATCGAAGCCGATCACCTAGCCCTGGCCCAAACCCTAAGCGAGGCCCAGGGGCTGATGGCCCTGCTGCAGGAGCGTTTTCCCGATCTGCCCAACCACCACAATGCCTTTGCTGTCTTAGAGAGCCTTCGTTTCGATTTTAAGGTGTATTTACGCTTGTCCACCGGCGTGCAGATGCAAGACATCTTGGCACGCCTGCGCCACTCTTTACCCCTCGCCGTCTCCCGCCTGCCGGCCGCCGACCAGCACACGGTGCACCTGATCGACGCCCATCTGGCCGACGCCGAGGCCACCTTGGCCGACCTTATCGACGCCAGCCGGCGCTGGATGCAGCGCTCGTTGTTTATCGACTTCATTTCCCTGCCGCGCCTGTACCGCACGACCGAAGCCCTGGTCTCCCTGGCCCGGGAGCGGGATCTGGCGGCGCGCCGCGCCTTGGAGAGCGCCACGCGCACCGTGGTGATCACGGTGGCGGTGGTGGGGGCCGCGGTACTGCTGGCGGGGTTTTTGGCGGTGGTGGTGATCGCGCGCTCTTTACAGCGCCCCTTGAGTGAACTGGTCGAGGATATTGATGCCCTCTCGCAGGGCGCACAGAACCATGTGGTCCGCGGAACCGCGGCCGGGGACGAAGTGGGGATCATGGCCCGCACCGTCGAAGCTTGGCAGCACAACAGCCGCCGCCTCACCGCCTTGGAAATGGAAAAGCGGGCGATCCTGGCCCGGGAGAAAGAAGAAACCGAGCGGGCCTTACACCGCCTGGATCAAGCCCACGCAGAAATCCGCGCCCTCAATGACCGCCTGTCCCAAGAAAACCTCCGCCTAGGCGCCGAACTGGATGTCTCGCGCCGCCTGCAACGCATGTTGCTGCCCCGCGACGAGGATCTGAAGGCCATCCCCTCCTTGGATATTGCCGCCTTCATGGAGCCGGCCAACGAGGTGGGGGGAGATTATTACGACGTGTTGACCCAGGCCGATGGGACGGTTCGCTTCGGGATTGGCGATGTCACTGGGCATGGCCTGGAAAGCGGGGTGGTCATGCTGCTCACCCAATCGGCCATCCGGGCGCTCACCGAGAGCGGGCCCACCGACCTGCCCACCTTGATCACCACCTTGAACCGCGCGGTGATGGCCAGCATGCGCCGCCTGGGCAGCGGCAAGACCGTGACTCTGGCCCTCATTGACCACCACCCCCGGTCCGATGGACACCCCGGGGGAGAACTGGTGATCGCCGGGCAGCACGAGTCGGTGATCGTGCGCCGCACCGATGGCCGGCTCGACGATGTGGACACCTTGATGCTGGGCATGCCGCTGGGACTGGAGGACGACATCGGCGCCTACCTCGGCCAAACCACCGTGCTGCTCGACCCGGGCGACATGGTGGTCTTGTATACCGATGGCATTACCGAAAGCGTCAACGCCGCCGGCCAACTCTATGGCCTTGAGCGCCTGCACCTCACCGTGCAAAAACACGCCGACGGCCCGGCCCGCGCGGTCGTGCAGGCGGTGCTTGATGACGTGCGCGCCCATCAAGGCGATCAGGTGGCGCTCGATGATGTGACGCTGGTTGTGTTCAAGCAAAGGGCGGCGGAAGAGAACGGCCGGGAAGGCGCAGCCTCCCCAGACCCCTCGGTTGTTTAGGGGAGCATGGAGAGGAGGCCGTAGCGGGCGGCGGCGGCGCGCAAGCGGCCATCGGTTTTGACGTGATGAACGAAAGCGTTGACCCGGGCAAGCCACACGGGTTCGCCGCGGGGCACGGCGTAGGCGTAAGGCGTGGGGGCGACCGGAGCCGGCGGCTCGATCAGGCGGGCCCAGTCGGTGTGATCGACCATACGCCGGCCGTAGGGATAATCGGTCATAAACACATCGGCGCGGCCGCTACGCACCTCCTGCTCGCGCTCCTTGAAGGCCTCGACCACCGTCAGGTCGGCTGCGTGCAGGCGCTGGCGCATTTCGCCTTCCATGTAGGTCCCTTTTTGCACCACCACCACGTGGCCCGGCTGGTCGATGTCCTCCCAGGTGCGCACGGAGGGATGGTTGCGGGTGGTCACGGCGACTATACCGCTCACCAAGGTCGGCTCGCTGAAGTCCATATACGCAATCCGAGCCGGGATCACCCCCACCGCATGCATGGCGATATCGCAACGATCCTGGGTCATCGCCTCGATCAACGCGGCAAAGGAGCTATCGACAAAGCTCACGGCAACCCCCAGATCGGCGGCGAACGCCTGGGCCATCTCGATATCAATGCCCTCCAGAGTCTGGGTCCGGGGATTGCGATACGTAATGGAGTAGTAGTCCGGCCAAATACAGACCCGCAGGGTGTGGGTTGCCTCAATCCGGGCCAGCCGGTCGGYCCCGTCCCCGGCCCACACGGGGCGCTGTGCCAGCAGCAGGCCCAACAACAAGACGGCGTGCCACCCCTTCATCGGCTCCCTCCCTGCCGTCGCTGGCGGGATGGCCTCCCCGACAGGATTCGAACCTGTGGCCTTTGGATTAGGAATCCAACGCTCTATCCTGCTGAGCTACGGGGAGACCGTCCGCTCGTTATAGCGAGAGCCGTTCGCGGGCGCAAGACGGCCAACTCAAAGCCCCAGGAAAGGAGGGGTCTGGGGAGGCCCCGCCTCCCCGGCCTTTCCTTATTTTTTCCCACGCCGGAACAGGCAGGTCCAGGCCGGTTTGTTTCGCGCGTGACGCGACTTTTCCTTGGGTCAAGGCTGGTTTTTGCCATAATCCTAAAGTAATGTCCCCCGCTTCAAGGGGGGGGGATCCCCGTCGGCTTCAACACAAATACGGCAGCGGGAGGCGTTCATGGCGCGTGACGCAACCATCGACCTTGGCTTGGCGACAGCGCAGGGACGGACGTTGCCCTCGCGGTCCCGCCCCCGAGGTCGCCGGGGCGCCATTTTGCTCTCCCTGGTGATGACCAGCCTCTTGATCCTGCCGGCCTCGGCCCAAACCCCGGCCGGCGGCAGTGGTCGGGTCCTGAGCGACGCCCCGGCCGCCGGCCGCGCGGTCACCACCGAAGCGGCCCCCAGCAAAACCTCGGTGGAGGAAGCGACGGTCTTGCGGGTGCTGGCCGAGCAGGCAACGGCCCTGCGCACCGAGATCCTGACCAACGCCACCAGCGATCCCCAGGCGGCCGCCCGCTTTGTGCGGGAGTCCCGCCAAGCGGCGGCGCGGGGCGACTGGGAGACGGCAGTCTCCCGACTGCGCGCCGCCCTGCGCACCGGCTACACCGACCCCGGGCGCTGGTTGACCTTGGCCGACCTTTACCAGAAGGCCGAGGGCCCCGAGCCCCATGCCTATCTGGCGGCCTACCTCCATGCCTCCGAGTCCCTGGCCGCCGGGGCCCGAGCCGAGGGCTTGCTGCGCACCGCTGACCTGCTGTTGGCCGCCGACCGCGACGACACCGCGCTGTTGCTCTACCGCCGCGCCAACACCACCTTGCCCAGCCCACGCGCCGCCAATGCCATTGCCGCCCTGACCGGCGGCGGTCTTGCGGTGCGCCGGACCCAGGTCGAGGCCGACCGCGACCTCGCGCGCCTATGCCTGGAACTGACCGGCGCCCCGGCCCTGAGCGCCCAGAACCCGTTGCGCGATTATGTCACCGTCGATCCGCCGGTGGACGTTGGCCTGAGCGTCACGGGCAAGCGCTTGTGCCTGGATGGCCTGCCCCATGGCCGCGAGGTCACAGTGACCCTGCGCCCGGGACTGCCGACCCAGGCGGGGGCGCCGCTCGCCACCGAGTTGTCGGTAACCCAAGCCATTCCCAACCGGGCGCCGCGCGCTGCCTTTGCTGGTGACGCCTACATTCTGCCGGCCCGAGGGGTGCGCGAGGTCTCGTTGCGCACGGTCAATCTGTCGCAGGTGTGGCTCACCTTGTCGCGGGTCAACGAACGCGGTCTGGCGTTTGTGCTGCGCGATCCCAGCTTGCGTACCAGCGTCTCGGAAAGCGATGTCGAAACCCTGGCCGAGGAAGCGGGCGAGCGGGTCTGGCAGGGCCGTCTCGATATCGAGGGGCAGCCCAACCACGAGGTGGCCACGGCCATTTCCATGGACCGCCTGCTGCCCCACCCCCAGCCCGGCCTCTACCTTCTCACCGCCGAGGACCGGCTGGGCGAGGCGACCCCGTGGGGCCAGCGCCCATTCCAATGGCTGCTGATCACCGACATCGGCGTGCAGACCGCCACCGGCCAGGATGGCCTCAGCGTGTTCGTGCGCTCGCTGTCCACTGGCAAGCCCCTGACCGGCGCCACCTTGACTCTGGTCGCCCGCAACAACGAGGAGCTGGGCGAGGCAACCACGGATCGCAATGGCATGGCCCGCTTTCAGCCAGGACAACTGTCTGGCACCGGCGGGCGGACCGCGTCGTGGGTGATGATCCATGGCCCCGAGGGCGACTTTGCCTATCTTGATCTCGCCGGCCCGGCCTTCGACCTCTCGGATCGCGGGGTCAGTGGGCGGGCGGTGCCCGGTCCGCTCGATGCCTTCTTGTATACCGATCGCGGCATCTATCGCCCAGGCGAGACCGTGCACCTGACCACCTTGTTGCGCGACGAAAGCGCCCGCGCCCTGCCCGGCCTGCCCCTGACCCTCAAGGTGATGCGTCCCGATGGCGTGCAGGTCGATACCCGGGTGATCGCTGAGAACGCCCTGGGCGCGGCCACCCTTGACCTGCCCTTGCTGTCCGACGCCCGCACCGGTGCTTGGGAAGTCACGGCCCATGTGGATCCCGACACGCCGGCCGTTGGCCGGGTCCGCTTCCAGGTCGAGGACTTCGCCCCCCTGACCATGAGCCTCGCCCTCACGCCCGACGCCCCGGTCATTGACCAGACCACCGAAACGCCGGCCCCGGTCACGGTGGGCGTGCAGGCCGACTATCTCTATGGCGCCCCGGCGGCGCAACAGCCGGTCAGCGCGGCGGTGACGCTGGATGTGGATCCCGAGCCCTTCCCGGCCTACGCCGCCTATCACTTCGGGCTGGCCCAGGAGACCCTGGAGCCCCGCCGCCTCGCCCTCGCCGATACCCGCACCGACGCCTCGGGCGCCGCCCAGGTGACGGTGGCCTTCGACGAGCCCCTGCCCGATACCTCCCACCCCTTGCGTGCCCTGGTCCGCGCCGAGGTGGTCGATGCCGGCGGCCGGGGCGCGGCCCGCACGGTGATCTTGCCGGTGCGCACCCAGCCGGTCTCCCTCGGGATTCGGCCGGCCTTTACCGGCGGCACCCTCGACGAGGGCCGCGAGGCCGGGTTCGCCGTGGTGGCCCTGTCGCCCAACGGACAGCCCTTGGCCGATCGGGCCGTGGACTGGATCTTGTACGAGGAAGTAAGCCACTTCACGTGGTTCGAGAGCGACGGCACGTGGTCCTACCGCCGCACGGTCAGCGATGAACCCCGAGCCTCGGGCCGGATCACCACGGGGACCGATGGCGTGGCCCAAATCACCGCCCAGCCCCAGGTCGGCGCCTACCGGTTGGAAGTTTCCGATGCCTCGGGCTCCTTGGCCGCGTCGTCAGTCCGCTTCCGCACCGGCTGGTGGGCCACAGCGGCCGATGAACGCGATACCCCGGACACCCTCAAAGTCGTGCGCGAGGGCGAGCGGTCCTATACCCCGGGGGATCGCGCCCGGGTCCGCCTGGAGGCCCCCTTCGCCGGGGAAGCCTTGGTTGCCGTGGTCTCGGATCGTGTGCTTGATGTCCTGAGCGTGTCCCTGCCGCGCGACGGCCTGACGGTGGAACTGCCGGTCACCGAGGCCTGGGGCGTGGGGGCGTATGTGGTCGCCACCGCCTTCCGCCCGGGCAATGGCGCCGGTCCCCAGGGACCGGGCCGGGCCATGGGCGTCTCGTGGCTACCGGTCGATCCGGGCAACCGCCTGCTGAACGTGGCGCTTGAGGTGCCCGAAAAGGTCCAGCCGCGCACGACCTTGGAGGTTCCGGTGAGCGTGAGCGGCGCCCAGGGGCCGGTCCACCTGACCGTGGCCGCCGTGGACGAAGGCATCTTGCAGCTCACCGATTTCACCTCGCCCGACCCAGTGACCCACTTCCTGGGCAAGCGGGCCTTGGGCCTTGACTTCCGTGATGCCTACGGCCGCTTGCTGCGCGCCCCCGACGCCCGGCCGGGCCGCCTGCGCGAAGGCGGCGACCAGGGCCGGGCCTTCGCCGGCCTGCCCGAGACCTCGGTGCGCACCGTCGCCCTGTTCTCGGGCATGGTGAACACCGACGCCAAGGGCAAAGCCACCGTCCGGCTCGACCTGCCTGACTTCAATGGGCGCCTGCGCCTGATGGCCGTGGCCTTCTCGGCCGAGGCGGTGGGCAAGGCCGAGGCCTCCGTGGTGGTGCGCGACCCGGTGGTGGCCTTGTCCAGCCTGCCGCGCTTCCTGGCCCCCGGAGACACGGCCGCCCTTGGCGTGACCCTCGACAACCAAGATGGGCCCGAAGGGGCTTGGACCGTGGCCGTCAAGGCCGAGGGCGCCGTGGGCACCGAACCGGCGGAGACCGCCCAGAGCGTTCCCCTGGCCCGGCACGCCCGGGGCTCGGCCCGCTTTATCCTCAAGGGCCTGCGCCCGGGGCAAGGCCAGATCACCCTGACCCTGACCGGCCCCGATGGCCAGAGCCGGGCGAGCACCTGGACGCTGGGCGTGCGACCAGCGGCGCCCCGCGTGACCGCCGTTCACGCCCTGGACCTCGCGCCGCGTGGGCAGGCCGAGTTGGGCGTGGCCCTGCTTGATGGCCTGGACCCGGCGACCACCAAGGTCAGCCTGGATCTGGCCTCGGTGCCCAACTTGGCGCCCCGCGCCCACGCCACCGCCCTGGCCGCGTATCCCTATGGCTGCTTGGAGCAGACGGTGAGCCGGGCCCAGGTCGCGCTTGCCGTGCTGGATGGCACCGTGACCCTTGAGGCCACCGACGCCAGCAAAGGCACCAGCAAGGAGGGGGGCAAGGACGGGAGCAAGGAGGGGGGCAAGGACGGGAGCAAGGAGGCGGCCCGCGATGCCCTGGCCCGCGACATTGCCCGCCTCATCGCCTTGCAGCGGGCCGACGGCGGCTTCGCCCTGTGGAGCAGCAGCGGCCCGCTGGAGCCCTGGCTGTCGGCCTATGCCGTGGATTTCCTGCTGCGCGCGCGAGAGACCGGGGTCGCGGTACCGGCCTTTGCCCTGGAGCGCGGTCTGGCCTTCCTTGATTCCCTGGCCGCCGGCAGCGATCTCGCCGACATCGAACTCCCCACCGCCGCCTATGCCCAGTGGGTCCTGGCCCGGGCCGGGGCCGGCGACCTGGGGGCCTTGCGGCACTTCCACGATACCTATGGCCCCCGCCTGCCCACCTTGCTGGCGCGAGCCCAGACGGCGGCAGCCCTCAGCCTCCTGGGTGATGCGACGCGCGCCAGCGCCGTTTTGGCCCCCACCGGGCTACCGGGGATTCAGAAAGCCTCGACCGCAGCCGCCCCGCCGCTCCCCGAGGTGCTCGACCCGACCGATGGCGACCCGGTGCAGTGGAATTATGGCTCCGTGATCCGCGATCAGGCCGGCGCCCTAGCCCTCGGCCTGGAAGCGGGCCTGCCCGGCTTCGACCCCCTGGCCGCCGCCGATGCCCTGGCCCTGGCCGCCCACGCCCTGCCCTCCCCCTCGACCCAGGAACGGGCGTGGCTGCTGCGCGCCGCCCAGGCCCTGGGCAAGCGCCAGGGCACGGTGGCTGCCTCGCTTGATGGGACCCCGGTGGGGGCCGAACGCGCCCAGGTCAGCGTGCCCCTGAGCGCCGCCGCCCTGGCCAAAAGCGCGACCCTGGTCAACGACAGCAACCGTCCCTTGCGGGTGGCGGCGGTCATTGACGGTCAGCCCCTGGCCCCGCCCCCGGCCAGCAGCACCGGCTTGGAGATCACCCGCCGTTACATGACCCTAGAGGGCCGGGCCGCCTCCTTGAGCGACCTGCGCCAGAACGACCTGTTGGTCGCGGTGGTCGAGGGCAAGGTGCAAGACCCCCGCACCCTGGACCCGAGAGGGCAGGCCCTGCTGGTGGTCGATCTGCTGCCAGCCGGCGTGACCTTGGAAAATCCCGCCGTGGGCCAAGGCCAGGACAGCACCGGCCTGGAGTGGCTGCCCGAGCTCACCCCGGTGGATCACGCCGAGCGTCGCGACGACCGCTTTGTCGCCGCCCTCACCGTGCGGCCCGACACCCCGACCTTCACCCTGGCTTACGTGGTGCGGGCACAAACCCCGGGCACCTACACCCTGCCCGGCGTGGCGGCCGAGGTCATGGCCCGGCCCGGCCTGCGGGGCAATCAGGCCGCCGGCAAGATCACGGTCAGCGCCCGGTGAGGGTCCCCCCCCGCACGCAGAGCGGGACAGGACCTCGACAGAAGCGCCGAACCCGGCGCCGCTGGCGGGTCCTGGCCGGGCTCGGCGGGGGGCTGGTCGGCGCCTTGGCGGTCCTGGCCGTGCGGGAGGGGCCGCCCCCTCTGACCCGCCTGACCCCCTCCAGCGTGGTCCTGGCCGCCGACGGCAGCGTGTTGCGCCCCTTCCTGACCCGGGATACCCCGGCGGCGTGGCGCTTGCCCACCGCCCCGGACACCGTGGACCCCCTGTATCTGCGCATGCTCATCGCCATCGAGGACCGGCGTTTTGCCCACCACATCGGGGTCGATCCCCTGGCCCTGGCCCGAGCGCTCGGCCAGCGCCTGACCCGGGGACGGGTGGTCTCGGGCGCCTCGACCCTGAGCATGCAGACCGCGCGCCTTCTCGATCCCCAGCCCCAGCGCACCCTGGCCACCAAGGCCCGTGAGATGGTCCGGGCCCTGCATCTGGAGGCCCGCTGGACCAAGGACCAGATCCTCGCCGCCTACCTGACCTTGGCCCCCTTCGGCGGCAACCTGGAAGGGGTGCGGGCCGGGGCCCTGGCGTGGCTGGGCAAGGAGCCGCGCGGCCTGACGCCCGGACAAGCGGCCTTGCTCGTCGCCCTGCCCCGCTCGCCCGAGGCCCTGCGGCCCGACCGCCACCCCGAGGCCGCCCGGCAGGCCCGCGACCGCGTGCTCGACCGCCTGGAGGCGCTGGAGATCCTGAGCCCGACCCAAGCCGCCGAAGCCCGGGCCGAACCCCTGCCGCACACCCGCCTCCCCCTGCCCCGCCTCGCGCCGCACCTGACCGAACGCCTCGCCCGCGCCCACCCCCCCGGCACCGCCGTGCGCACCACCGTAGACGCCGGCCTGCAACGCCGCCTTGAAGCCCTGGCCCGCGAGAGCCTCGCCGACCTTGGCCCGGCCCAATCCCTGGCCGTGATGGCGGTGGCGTCGGCCACGGGGCGGATCCTGGCCTCGGTCGGCTCGCCCGACGACCTCGCCCCGGACCGGGCCGGCGCCATCGACATGACCCAGGCGGTGCGCTCGCCCGGCTCGACCCTAAAGCCGCTGATCTATGGCATGGCCTTCGAGCGGCGCCTCGCCCACCCCGAGAGCATCATCACCGACCGCCCCATGCGCTTTGGCGCCTACACCCCCTCCAATTTCGACGACACCCACTGGGGCGAGGTGACCTTGCGCGACGCCTTGGCCCAGTCCCTCAACGTTCCCGCCGTCATGCTGCTCGATCGGGTGGGACCGCTGGCCCTGGCTGGGCGCCTGGCCCAGATCGGTATTCCTTTGCGCCTGCCAGCAGGCAGCACCCGCCCCGGCCTCCCCTTGGCCCTGGGCGGCCTGGGCCTGACCTTGGAAGAGTTGGTGGGGATCCTGGCCGCCATCGACGCCGGCGGACAGGCGCCCCGGCCCTCGGCCCTGCCCCGCCCCGCCGAGGCCGATCCCCCCTCCCCCCTCCTCGACCCGGTGGCGGCTTGGCAAGTCGCCGACATCCTGGCCGGCAGTCCGGTGCCGCCCGGCTACAGCCTGGGGCGGGGCGGCCATGCCGGACGACGTCTGTCGTACAAGACCGGCACGTCCTACGGCTATCGCGATGCCTGGGCACTCGGCTTTGATGGCGCGGTGACGCTGGGTGTCTGGGTCGGGCGGCCCGATGGCTCCCCCAGCCCCGGAGCGTTTGGCCGAGGCACCGCCTTGCCCATTTTGTTTCGCGCCTTCGAGCGGCTGGACGGACCGGTGCCGGGACCGCGCCGCCGCCCCGACGACCCCTTTGCCGCCCCCACCCGCACCGGCGACCTGCCTCCGCCCTTGCGTCGCCTCGAAGGCATGCGCCCCCGCTTCCTCGCCGACCCCGAGGCGCCCCGGGTGGTCTTTCCCCCCGATGGCGCCACCTTGGACCTCAAAAGTCTGGAAGGCCCCCTGGTCCTCAGTGCCCGAGGCGGACGGCGCCCCTTGGTGTGGCTGGTCGATGGCCGCCCCCTCGCCACCCCCGCCCACGCCCGCCAAGCCCTGTGGATCCCCCCAGGCCCCGGAGCCGCCGTCGTCACCGTGGTCGATGCCCTAGGCCGAAGCCATACCGCCCGTGTCTGGCTCGCCCTGCCGCCCCGCTGACGCAGGCAAGCGACGACGGAACACCGCTGCCGCAGGGGAGGGATCTCGGGGCTGCTGCCCCGAACCCCGCCTGGGGCGATGCCCCAGACCCCCTTTTTCTTYTGTTCATGGCTCTCCGGCGGGCTGGCGAATGGAGCCGCCCGTATCGGTGCCGGTGGCCCCCCATGGCGAGGCGGGCCGAGACCGCCGCCGCCGAGCCGCCCGACGAGCCGCCCGGGACCAGGGGGGCGTCGTCGCCGGTGCGCGTCCATGGGCTGAGGCAAGGGCCGGCGGCGCTGGTCTTGTTCGACGAGCCCATGGCGAACTCGTCGAGATTGGTCTTGCCCAGCATCACGGCGCCGGCCTTGAACAGGTTGGCCGTAACCGTGCTCTCGTAGGGCGGCACAAAGGTGTCCAAGATGCGCGACGCGGCGGTTGTGCGCACGCCTTCGGTGCAAAACAGGTCCTTGATCCCAAGCGGAATGCCCTCGAGGGGCCCGTGGGTGCGATCACGCAGGCGCTGGGCCGAGCGTTCGGCCTGGGCGCGGGCCAGATCGACGGTTTCGGTGATGTAGGCGTTCAGAACCCGGCCCTGGTCGAGCCGGGTGACATGGGCCTCCACCAGCTCCAGGGGCGAGAAGTCGCCGCGTTCCAGGCCCGCGCGCGCGTCGGCGATGCTGAACTCGGTCAGGTCGGTGGGAAGGGACGATTCCATGGACTCTTACTCCACCACCTTGGGAACGACATAACACCCGTCTTGCTGCTCGGGCGCATTGGCGAGAACCCGCGTGGGATAGCCGCCATCGGTCACCGCATCCTCCCGCCAAGCGAGCGCCAAATCGGCAACGCAGGTCATCGGGGCAACGGTACGGGTATCGACCTCGCTCAATTGCTCGATCCAGGTCAGAATACCGGACAGTTCGCCGGCCAGGGCTTCTTGCTGCTCCGGGGCAACCTCAAGGCGCGCCAAGGAAGCAATGTTGGCAACGGTGGTCTTGTCCAACGCCATGGGATAAACATCTCCGTCTGAGGGCGAGGGTCGGACTTCTGTTTAGCCGATGGCCTAAACCCCTCGCAATGTCATATTCCCGGGCCAAGGCAGGCTGGGGTCATCTTGAAGGGCGAGAACGCCCGGTGTGAGAAAGGGAAGGCGTCATGCCTCAGGTCAGTTTGCCCGAGTTCCTGGCGGCTCTGCCGCGCCGAGGGGCGCTGTTGGGCTTTGATCTCGGGACGCGAACGATCGGTGTGGCCGCCTGTGACGTGTCCTGGCGGATCGCCACGCCGGTCACCACCGTGCGCCGGACCAAGTTTGGGGCCGATGCCAAGGTCCTGCAAGCCCTGATCGACGAGCGGGGCGCGGTCGGCCTGGTGTTGGGCTTGCCGGTGGAAATGGATGGCTCGCAGGGGTCACGCTGCCAGTCCACCCGGGCCTTCGCCCAGAATTTTCTGGCCCTGCGGGATCTGCCCCTCGTGCTGTGGGACGAACGCCTGTCTACCGCCGCCGTCGAGCGTTTTTTGGTGGGGGAGGCCGATCTCTCCCGGGCCAAGCGGGCCCAGGTGGTGGATCGGGCCGCCGCGGCCTACATTCTTCAAGGCGCTCTTGATGCCCTGGCCCGGTTGGCCAGATCGGACGACGACACCCCCGACTTCTGAAGCGGCTGGTTGTTCACATAGGCGGCGAAGTCCATGGGCAGGACCTCGGCGCTCATGCGGGCAATGGCCTCGGTCTTGGTCGTTGCCCCCAACTTGGCCAGCAAGGACCGTATTTGGGTGCGCACCGTCCACTCACTGCGGCCTAGGGTCTCGGCCAAGTCGGCCCCACTGGTCTGGCCGGTCAGCATGGCCGCCGCCAAGCGCCCTTCCGCCCGGGTCAGGCCGTACACTTGGCGCAGCACGTCGGGTAACAACGTGGCGTCCGGCGCCACCACCACCCGAGGAACCTTCACCATCACCCGGCCTGGCACGTCGGCCAAGGTCAGGATGTGGACCAAGGTCCCACGAGCCGTCTCGTCCCCGCCCACCAGGAGGGCGGTGGCGTGGGGGCGGTGCGGATCTTGCTCCGCTAACGTCAACAGACGCTCCAAAGCCTCCCCCAAAGCCTGATCGCCGCGCCCTGAGCGGGTGATCAGGACCCCCTGGGCATCCACGCCGAGGACACCGCCTTGGCGATCAAGATCTCGGGCTGCTTCGTTTCGAGCCAAAACGATTCGTCGGGGATCAACCAGATAAAACGCCGCGCCGAAGGCTGCGACGAGAGTATCAAATGCATGCTCGAACTGATCGATCTGGCCCATGCCGTCGAATCCCCACTCGTCCATAATGTAGACTTATTGCCGTTTAGCTGTCAGTACCTTGACCCTTCCGCATACGTTGCCTTGTATCTGTCTGCAGCGCATCCTCCATTTTTGGTATTTTCCATAACAAAAGGGGAAAATTTGCGCTTGGTTTGGGTCACGGCGCGCCGATCGGCTGGGGGGAGGGCGGGGAAAGGCAGGAAAAATCAATTAAAAAAGAGTAAATTGCTCATTAAAGCGTTTTAAAGGGTTTTTCGAAGCGACCTCACCGCGCATCGGCTCCGCCACACGCGGTGAGCGGGTCGAAACTTACGCCCTTGGAGGGCGCAGAGGAAGGTCATCCCCGGGGAAGGGTGCAGGGGAAGGGGAAGGGGAAGGGCTGGGGAGGCGTGGCCTCTGGAAACCTCTCCTTTCTTTTTATGGCACGTTCTCGGGTTTTTGCGGTCCGGGCTCGGTGAAGGCCGCGATGGCCGTGAGGGCATCGTCCAGGGCATCGGCCAGAGGGTCGAGGGGGGGAGGCGCGATCGGCGTTTTCAAAGCGTCGCCAACCCGTGCCGCCTCTCGCTCCAGCCGCTCCAGGGCCAGCGATCCCGCCGTCCCTTTCAGACGATGGGCCAAGGTGGCGGCCTCTTCTGCCCGGCCCTGGGCCAGATGGCTGGCCATGCACCGGCCGGCGTCGGCGTACTCGTCGCAAAAGCGCCGCAAAGCGGTTCGATACGCCCCAAGGTCGCCCCATAGCCGCAGGCCCCGGCCCGGATCAAGGGCCGTCGACGGGGGCTTGACCAGCCTGAGTGTGTCCTTGCCACAACACGAGAGGGTGAGAATCGTGGCAACAAGGTCGTCGATCTCAAAAGGCTTGGCGAGAAAGCCCGTCATTCCGGCCGCAAGGGCGGCGTCGCGCTCGGTGGGAAGGGCGCCGGCACTGAGGGCCACCACCGGCAGCGCCACCAGCCCGAGATCCGAGCGCAGGCGTCGGGTGGTTTCATAGCCGTCCTGGCCCGGCATCTGCACATCCATCAGCACCACATCCACGCTGTCGCCCATGGTGCGCAGCTTCTCCAGGGCTTCCTGGCCGTCATTGGCCACCACCACTTCGGCGCCCTCGGCCTGGAGGATCAGGCGGGCGACATCAAGGTTTATTTCGGAGTCATCAACAACCAATAGTCTTTTTCCTACCAGCCGGGCCGATGGATCGGGGGCCGACGCCTCCGTTCCCTGGTCCCCGCCGCTTTGGCGGCGCAAGGCCTCACGCACCGCGTCGCGCAGGGAGGCCGGCGTGACAGGCTTGCTCAGGCTACTGTCGGGCCCGTGGGCCCGGGCGAAAACGCAGGGCTGGGCACCGGCCGGCAGGAGAAGGACGAGGGCCACCGAGCCCAACAGCTCGCGCAGCGCTCGGCAGGTGGCAAGTGCGTCCTCGTTGGGGATCACCGCATCCAAGAGGATCACCTCGAAGGGCGTGCCGGCCAAGACCGCGGCGTTGGCTCGGGCCAGGGCTTCTTGTCCCCGGGCGACACTGTCGGCGGACCAGCCCAGGCTTTCGGCCGAGGCCACCAGGGCGGCGCGGGCTTGCGGATGGTCCTCGACGATCAGCAGGTGTTGGACAGGAGCGGGCAGGGGGGCCGGCGGTGCCGCGACCCGTCCAAACGGGACCTCGATCCAGAATTCGGAGCCGGCGTGAGGGGCGCTGACCACGCCGATCGTGCCTCCCATCAGTTCAACCAAGCGCTTGGAGATGCTCAGACCCAGCCCCGACCCCCCGTAGTGCCGGGTGGTTGAGCCATCGGCCTGGGCAAAAGCCGAAAAGATTTCGGCTTGCTTGGCAAAAGGAATGCCAATCCCGGTATCGCGCACCGAAAAGCGTAAACGAATCATCCCAAGGCTGCTCTCCACGGGGCGCGTCCCCACGCTCACGCTGCCTTCCGCCGTGAACTTCAAGGCATTGCTGACCAAGTTCACCAGGACTTGCTCCAGGCGCAGGGGGTCCCCTTCCAAGATATCGGCGTCGGGCGGGGGCGGCTCCAAGATCAGCTCGATCGGCTTGCTGCCGACAGCGGCGGCCATGATGGTGGCGATGCGCCCGAGCACCTCGGCCAGGGAGAAGCTCACCACGTCGATGGTCAGGCGCCCCGCCTCAATGCGCGAGAAATCCAAGATGTCGTTGATGATCCCCAGCAAGGAATGCCCGGCTTGGCGTAACTTGCGCACCAGATCGCGTTCTTCTGGTCCCAGGGAGGCCCGGTCAAGAAGGTTGGCGAACCCCAAGATCACGTTCATCGGCGTGCGGATTTCGTGGCTCATGTTGGCGAGGAACTCGCTGCGGATCCGCGCGAGGCGTTCCGCTTCGATGCGTGCGGCGTCGGCTTGGCGCTCGGCCTCCTTCAAGGTGGTCACGTCATCAATCACCGCAAGCACGCCGCGCACCGTGTCGCCCTCCCAGTCCGGCAGGAAGGATTTGCGCACAAAGCGCAGTTCGCCGGTTCCCTGGTGGAGCAAGGTGGTCTCATAGCTGCTGGTTTCGCCGTTCAGGCCGCGTTCGATGTAGGGCTGGGTGTTGCGCTGGCACTCCTCACCCAGGATGTCGAGCAAGGTGCGGCCCGTCATAGAGGTCGGTTCCAGGCCCAGCCACGTCTTGAATCCGCCGTTGGCGAAGCGGTTGGTAAAGTCGGGATTCCAGTAGGCTACCAGGGAGGGCATGGTATCGAGCACCACCTGGAGATCGGTGCGCGTGCTGCGCAGGGACTCTTCCATCGCCTTGCGTTCGCCAATGTCCATGAAGCTCAGGACCGCTCCTTTGATTTCATCGCCGTGGATCAGGGGACGGGTCGCGTAAAGGACCGTCAGGCGGTGGCTTTGGGCGGTCCAGAACACATCTTCGCGTCCCTCCGAGGCCCGGCCATCACGAAGGGCGGCCAGCAGCGGGCAATCCTCGGCCGGGAAGGGGCCGCAGCCATCGGCGCGCCGGCCGTGAATCAGGGCGTGCAGGGATTGGCCCAAGGCGGTGTGGGCGGTTGTTTCCAGCAAGGTACAGGCCACCGGGTTGATAAACGTGATCAACCCCCGGATATCGACGCCCACCAAGCCCCCGGCGCTTGATTCCAAGATCAACTGGGCCTGGGCCTCGGCGGCCACCAGATCGCGGGTGCGTTCCTCAACCAAGGTTTCCAGGTGACGGCGGTAGCGGTCCAGTTCCCGTTCGGCGTCCTTGATCTCGGTAATGTCGGCGATCATGGCCAGCAGCAAAGGCTGGCCTTCCAGGTGGACGAGGTCGGTCGAGCACAGGCCGGTGAAAATCCCGCCGTCGCGCCGATGGAAGGAGATCTCCAGATTGCGCACCGGATCGCCGCGCAGCACGGGACCCACCAACTCCTGCCGGTCGGAGGGGGTCAGGTAGAGGCTAAGATCAAGGGACTTCTGCCCCAGCACCTCGGACTTTGAATGCCCAAAGAGGGCTTCCCACGCCGGGTTCACGTCCACCAAGTGTCCTTCGGGGGTGGCGAGACTGATGGCGAGGGGGTTGGCTGTGGAAGATTCTTATAAATCTTAGATTGCTTTCTTCCAGGGCTTCGCTGGCTTGGCGCTGTCGGGTGACATCAAGGAAGGCCCCGACCGCGCCGCGCATCTGGCCGTTGCGACCGAGCAGGGGGGCCGCACCGCCCATCAGGAGCAAGGGGCGTCCGCCCGGCAGAGTCACTTCCAGATCATCGATCGTGATCTCCCGACGCTGGGTTACGGCTTGTTGCATTGGCAAGTCATCCAACCCCAAGTCCTGGCCTGCGCGCCGGTAGGAGCGTCCCGAGGTCAAGGTGGCGAGGTTTTCGCCTTCTGCCGCATCGAACAGAAGATTGGCGGCTCGATTGCCCAGGATTTCGCGGCAACTGGGGTCGCGCGACAGCAAAATAGCAATCGGGGCGGCTTGCATCACCGCTTCCAGTTCCTCGGCGCGCTCGCGGGCGACTTCGTCGCTGCGAGTTTGAGCTTCCTCGGCCCGACGGCGCTCGGTCACGTCAAGGGCCATGCCCCCTACGAACCAGTCCCCCGTGCCATCCTGGAAAGGAAATTTGATGCTGCGCCAGTAGAGTTCCTCGCCATCAGGTCCCACGGTCCGTTCGTCGGTCTCCAGGGCGTGGCCGCGCGCCAGGACAAGGTGATCTGTGCGGCTGAGGTCGGCGCCAATTTCGCCGGGGAACAGTTCTTCGTTGGTGCGACCTTGCCAGTCGTCGGGTCCCAGGTGCAGGCGCTTGAGGAAAGGGCGGCTACAGTAAACGTGCCGCCCGGCGCTGTCCTTGATCCAGGCAATGGAGGGGCTGTTGTCCATGAACAGCTTGAACCGGGCTTCGCTGGTGCGCAGTTCTGTTTCAACCCTCTTGCGTTCGCTGATGTCGGCCAGGGAGAGCACGCCCATGACCGGGCTTCCCTCCGCCGACATGACCAGCCGGCCGCCGCAACTGAAGGTCCGGCTCCAGGTGCCGTCGCGGCGTCGGCTGGTAAATTCAAGGTCGCGCAGATGCTCGCCCCGGATAATGCGCGACATCGGCCATTCCGACGGGGGGAGCGGGGTACCGTTGGTATCAAGCAACTCATAGAGTTCAAAAAAAATCTCAAGGTCGCCGGTGGTGGACGCAGAAGGGGGAAACTCGTGCATGGCCAGCGCCGCCCGGTTCCATGACAGGACCTTGCCGTCCAGCGAGAAGGTGACCACGCCCTCATTGATATTATCGATAATGGCCTGGAGCTGATCTTCGCGTTCACGCAGGCGCTGCTCGGCGTTTTTGCGCTCGGTCACATCGCGGCTAATGCCGTAAACCCCCGCGATCTTGCCCCAATCGTCGGCGAGCGGTCCTTTGGTGGTCCACACGGTGCGGCGCTGGCCATCGGGGTCAACGAAAATGGTCTCGAAGCTGGCCAACTTGCGCTCGCGCATCACCTCGGTATCCGAGCGCTGCATCGCCTGGGCCGTGGCCGCGGGAAACAGGGCGTCGTCGGTATGGCCCAGAATCTCCCCCGGGGCATGGCCGATCATGGCGGCGATGGCCCGGTTGGCCATGCGGTAGCGACCTTGGGGATCCTTCACGAACACCCCATCGGAGGTGCTGTCCAAAATCGCCTGGATCAGACGCTCCTGACGCGCCATGGCCATTCCCACCCGGCCCAGGCGGGCCACCAGGGCCAAGGCGCCCAGCAGCACCGCGCCCCAAAGGGCGATTTCGGCCCGATGCTCCTGGAGGCGGTTGCCCACTGCTCGGGCCAAACCATGCGTCAGCTCGGTTTCAATCTGCTCGCCCAGGCGGTCCGCCTCGTAGAACAGACGCAACTGGACCACTAGGCTTTCTTCCGAGAGGGGCCGTGTTGCGTCGCGGGGGGCTATCAGGGAGCGGCGCAGACTTTGATCCAAGTCAAAAATGACGCGTTGGTATTCCTGAAGCTGTTTCAGAAGGACGCCTTCGGGAGGATGGCCGGCGATGCCAAGAAGACTACTTTCCCCGGCGATGGCATCGGAAAGCTTGAGAGCGGCCTTGTCGAGCAGGGCTTCCACCGAGGGACCGTTAAAGGCCCGGTCCTCGCGCCGACGCACCTGGAGCAAAAAGGCCTGGGTCATTGCTTGACGGGTCTGGCGCACGTTATCGGCCGTGGGGCCGTAGGCCGCATAGGAGTTTTCCCATCCGTCGTTGATCCGCCACAACAAAAATGCGGAGGCCAGGGCGAGGAGAACAAGGACCAGGGTGACCAGAAAGCCGCGTCGTCGGTTGCCCAGGGGGGCAGAGGGAGGGTCAGGGAGGGGGGCCAGAGGGACCATGAAGGGCATCCTGGAAAAGAGCTGGGGAAGCACAGGACTTCCATCGCGTCCGTCCCCTTAGGCTGTGTGCGTCTGCGTAAAATTCCACCAGAAGGTTTTTTGGGGGGCCTGTCGGGAAGAGTGCAGCCCTCTGTCGCTCATTACCTTCTAGGGGTGTTCCCCGCGCGGGGCGGGAAGGTCCGTGCGTGCAAACCCGAACGGTCGAACCAATTGAACGTGCTCGGAACTGCCGATGAACGAGTCCATCTCTCGGTTGAAAGCATTCAGAAATATACTATCTTCTTGACGGAAAGCAAAGGCAGAGCACCCATTCTTTTTGCTAGAGGCGAGGAAGGGGTGGGCCCGCTCCGTGTCGGGGGTGGCCCGGGCTAAGGTATCGATGGTTGGGCTGGTCAGGGCCAACGCATCCACCATCCCCTGGCGCAGGGCATCCAGGGCCAGGGGGGGATCGGGAAAACCGAGCAGGCGTTGGTCGGGAATGCCGGCATCGCGCGCCATTTTCCCTTCCATGGCGCCACTGAGAACGGCAAGCCGGGCTTGGGGGGTGCGGGCAAGGTCTTCCAGGCTATGCAAACCCAGCGGATTGCCTTGTTTCACCAGCAGCGCCAGCCCGACGCAGGCCGTTGGGAGGCTGAAGGCGACTTGGGTTGCCCGTTCGGGGGTGTCAAACATCCCAGCCGCGATCAGGTCGAAGCGACCCGCCTGCAAGTCTGGAATCAAGCTGGCAAAGGTTGTTTGGATCCATTCAATTGAGGTGAACCCGAGGCGGGTCAGGATCACCCGGGCGACCTCGGGGCTCTCTCCGGTCACGTGGCCGGCGGTGTCGCGGTAGGCGTAGGGAGGTTCCCAGGCATACCCGACCCGGACCACGCGGGTCCGCGTCAGGCGCTCCCAGGTGGGATCAAGGGGGGGGCGAAACAGGGCCGCGATTGCGGCGACGAGGAGGCCGACGCCTGCCAGACTTGCCCAAAAACGGCGTGACAGTCTCATGAGGGCTCGGCTCCTCTTCTACTGACCGAATTGTTTCGACTGTATCTCGCCTTCCAGGACACGGGAAGCTGCGATCATAGGGCAATCGGGGAACGGGCGGGGACCGGGTCATCCTGTTGGGCCGCGCCACCTCTGCCTTCAAAAAAAGCATTGACCTAACCCCGAGCGTGTCGCACACCTCGGCTTGCGCTGGTGCCCCGCAAGGGGCTTGAAAGGGAATCCGGTGGCACCTCGTCAGGAGGTGGAGTCCGGAGCTGTCCCCGCAACTGTCAGCGGCGAGTGTGTCTCCTTTATCGGCCACTGGGCAACTGGGAAGGCCGGAGACCCGCGATGACCCGCGAAGCCAGGAGACCTGCCCGCGCACGCGTCGCCGCTCCGCTGGACGGGTGATCCCTCGGAACAAGGCCATCTTGGATGGCGACGACTGGACGTTGTCGCAAGGCATTCAAGGAGGCCAGGAACGCCATGAGTCCGTTTTTCCGCCAAGGCTTGTCTTGCGACGACCTCCCCTGCGCCGGCTTTCCTCTCTGAGGAGGGCCTTTCCATGGCTGGGCAAGGATGGTGTCACATGACCCATGGTTCCCTTCCGTTCCGGGCGCTGGCCCGGCAACGGTCCTTTACCTTTTCACTGGTGACGCTCACGATCGGTTTTGCCAGCGCGGCAACCGCCGCCGAGGATACCGTCACGATTCCCGAGCTTGTCATCACCGCAAGCCGCGTGCCTGTGGCGAGCGAGCAGGTGGGCAGCGCCTTGAGTGTGTTGACCCGCGACGACCTGGAATCGGGCCAGATCCGCGTGATTTCCGATGCCCTGCGCCGTGTTCCCGGCCTTTCCGTCAATCGCACCGGCGGGGCAGGCAGCCAGACCGAGTTGTATCTGCGCGGCGCCAAGGCCAACCAGACCCTGGTGCTCATCGACGGGATCGAGGTCAACAACCCCGGCTCGGGCTCGGCCTTCGACTTTGGCGATCTGGTGGCGACCGACATCGAGCGCATTGAGGTGCTGCGCGGTCCGCAAAGCGCCTTGTGGGGCAGTGATGCGGTGGGCGGCGTCATCAACATTGTCACCCGCAAAGGCCAGGGCGTTCCAACGGTGCGAGGCATGGTCGAGGGGGGATCGTTCGGGACCTCCCAGGTCCAGGCGGGCCTCAGTGGCGCCACCGATCTGGCCCACTATGCCCTGTCAGCCAGTCGATTCGCCACCCAGGGCATTTCCTCCGCGCGCTCTGGCACCGAGGCCGATGGCTACAAGAACACTGCCCTGGTGTTGCGTGGCGGCGTTTCGCCCACCGACACGCTCGACATCGAGGTGGCCGGCCGACTGGTCAGTGCCACCTTGCAGTATGACGACTTCGGCGCCGATCCGGCCCTGGGGCTGATGCGGGCTGTCGATGCTGATATCAAGGAGTATCGAGAGCAAGCGTTCGGGCGTCTCTCCGCCGAGTTGCGCTCCTTCGACGACCACTGGCGCAACAAAATCGACCTGTCGGTGGCCAGCTTCAACGCCACCGGTGATCAAAACAACGCCTGGAATTACACCCAAGACGGTCTCAAGACCAAAATCGGCTATCAGTCCTCGGTGTCGTTTGCCACGGATACCCTGGTGCCGGCCCAGCATGTCCTGACCGCCCTGGTCGAGCACGAAGCGGAGTCGGCCTACTACAAGAGTGCGTGGTCCAAGGTCGCCCCGGAGGTGGAAACCACGGGGGTGGTCGGCGAATACCGCCTGACCCTGTTCGAGGCCTTGTCGCTGTCGGGGTCGGTGCGCCAGGACTTCAACGAGCTGTTCGACGACGCCACGACCACCCGCGCCACGGCCGCCTATGTCGTGCCCCTGATCCAAACCAAACTGCGCGCCTCGGTTGGGACCGGTGTCAAGAACCCGACCTTGTTCCAGCTGTACGGGTATACCTCGACGTTCAAGGGCAATCCCGACTTGCGGCCGGAAAAATCCTTCGGCTGGGATGTGGGCGTCGATCAACCCCTGCTCAACAAGCGCCTGACCTTGGGGGCTACCTTCTTTCACACCGAGATCGACAAGCTGATCCAGGGCTCAGGCGTGTCGGCGGAGAACGTCTCGGGGGTTTCGACCATCAACGGCGTCGAACTGACGGCCCAGGCCGAGCCCCTGGAGCACCTGCACGTGGCGGCCAGTTACACGTTTCAGAACGCTGAGGATGCCGACGGCAAGGATCTTGTGCGCCGGCCCAATCATCTGGCCAGCCTCGACGTGTCCTATCGTTTCCTCGACGAGCGGGCCCAGGTGTTCTCCAGCCTCCAGTATAACGGAGCGCGCCAGGATACCACCTATGACCTGAGCTACACCCCGGGCAGCACCACCTTGGACGGATATACCCTGGTGTCGTTCGGCGGCTCCTATGCCCTGGTCAAGGACAAGGTCGAACTGTTTGGCCGGGTCGAGAACGCTCTCGACCAGGATTATCAGGAGGTCTTCAGCTATGGCGCGCCGGGCATCGCCGGATACGGCGGCCTGCGTCTCAAGCTGTGAGGCTTCTCCCCCGGGACCGAGGGAGGTGGGGGGGCAAGCCTCCCCAGTCTTCCCTTTGTCCACGCCCCCAAACCCGCCGAGGGTTCCCGGCCTGGGTGGCTCTGTGCCTTGGGCTCGCCGGCGCGTCCCTCGCCCACGCCGCCCCCTTGCCACGCGTGGCCTCGTTGGGGGTCTGCACCGACCAACTCGTCTTGGCCCTGGCCGTGCCGGAGCAAATTGTCTCCCTCTCGGCCCAGGCCACCGACCCTTACCTCTCCTGGCTGGCCGAGGCCGCCGCGCCCTATCCGCGCAACCGCGGCACGGCCGAGGAGGTCCTGGCCGCCGGCGCCGAGGTAGTGCTGGGCGAGGCCGGCTTGAACACGCCGGCCTTGTCCCTTTTGCGCCGGTTGGGCGTGACCACCCACGCCGTGGGCCTCACCGACGACCTCGCGGTGATCGACGCCGAGACCCTGCGGGTTGCCGCGCTGATCGGGCGTCTCGAGGCTGGCCAAGCCCTCGTCGCCCGGGGCCGGGACCTCTATCGAGCCTTGCAGGACACCCGACCGTCCCGCGCGCCGATCGCCGTTTATCTCCAACCCGGCGGCGGCAGCGCCGGCCAAGGGACCTTCGTCAACACCTTGATGGAGGTGGTCGGCTTGAGCAACCTGACCGCCGCCCTCGGCCGTTCGGGGTGGGGGCGGCTCGACTTGGAGGTTTTGCAGACCCACCCGCCGGAGCGGCTGGTCCTGAGCTCCTTTGACAACGGAGCTCAGGCCCGCCTGACGGCCCTTGGGCGCCATCCCGTCTTTCGCCGTTTGAGCGCCACCACCCCGGTCACGGTGGTCGAAGGGCGGGCCTGGGTCTGTTCCTCCTGGATCCTGAGCGAGGCGGCGCGCCAACTTGCCCGGGCCCGTGCGCCCGAGGGGGGAGGGGGCTTGCCATGACGCTTTCCGTCCGGTCGTCGGCCTCCCCCGCCGCCGTGAGCGTGGTCCTGGGGGCGATCTTAGGCGTGGTGGCCGTGCTTTCCCTGCGGCTTGGCTACACGGCCCTCGACTGGTCTGATTTGGTGCAGGCTCTTTGCCACCCCTCCAGCCCGGCCGGGATTATCGTGACCGAGATCCGCTTGCCGCGCATCACGCTCGCGGCCCTGGTGGGGGCGGCTCTCGGGGGGGGCGGCGCCGCCTTGCAAGGCCTTTTCCATAATCCCCTGGCCGAGCCCGGCCTGACCGGGGTGTCGTCGTGCGCGGCGCTGGGTGCGGTGGCGGCCCTGTATTTTGGCGCCGGGGCAGTGTGGCCGTGGGCCGTGCCTGTGGCCGGACTGCTCGGCGCCGCCCTGGCCACCAGCGCCCATCTGGTCCTAGTGGTGCGCGGAGCCGGCCCGCTGACCCTGATCTTGGCGGGCATCGCCTTGTCCAGTTGGGCCACGGCGCTGATTTCTCTTGCCCTTAACCTAGCGCCTCACCCTTACGCCTTGGGCGAACTGGTGTTGTGGCTGCTGGGCTCGGTGCGCGATCGCAGTGGCGAGGACGTGATGGTGTGCCTGCCCTTTGTCGTCGCCGGGGTGGCCTTGCTCCTTGCGTGCCGGCGCGATCTCGATGCCCTGGCGCTGGGTGACGAAACGGCGGCCAGTTTGGGGGTGCCCTTGGCGCGCCTGCGCTTGCAGGTGATCCTGGGCAGTGCCCTGGCCGTGGGGGCGTGCGTGGCTGTGGCCGGGGCCATTGGCTTTGTTGGCCTCATCGTTCCCCATCTGCTACGGCCTGTGGTCGGCGCCCGGCCCGGCCGGCTGCTGCTGCCCTCGGCCCTGGGCGGTGCCGTGCTGCTGGTGGTTGCCGATGCTGTGGTGCGTCTGATTTCCGTGGGGCCGGAGTTGCAAGTCGGGGTGGTCACGGCCTTGGTGGGGGCCCCGTTTTTCCTGATCCTGATCCTCAAGACCGCGCGAGGCGGCGCATGACCTGTCTGGATGTCCAGTCCCTCCAGGTTGATCTCGACGGCCGCACGCTGGTGCGCGACGTCTCCTTGCGGCTGGCGCCGGGCGACTTGGTGGGGCTGATCGGCCCCAACGGCGCCGGAAAAAGCACCCTGGTGCGGGCCCTGGCCGGGGTGATACCGGCGCGGGGGCGGCTTTTGCTAGAGGGCGTGCCCCTGCCCTCCTTGTCGCGTCGCGAGCGGGCCCGGCGCGTGGCGTATTTGCCGCAGGAGCGGGGCCTGTCCTGGCCGCTTACGGTGCGCGAGGTCGTGGCGCTGGGCCGGGTTCCCCATGGCGGCGACGAGACCGACCCCGCCGTGGACCGGGCCCTCGCCGCTACCGGCTTGGAGGCTTTCGCTGGGCGTCTGGCGACGCGGTTGTCGGGGGGCGAACGGGCCCGGGTGCTGCTGGCCCGTGCCTTGGCGGTCGAGGCGCCGGTTTTGCTGGCCGACGAGCCGGTGGCGGCCTTGGATCCCCATCACGCCCTGGCCGTGCTCGATCTTTTGCGGCGGCATGCCCGGGCGGGGACGGCTGTTCTCGTGGTGCTGCATGATTTAGTGGCGGCGGCGCGGTTTTGTGACCGGGTTTTGCTGCTCGATGCCGGCGCGTTGGTCGCCGAGGGGCCTCCCGACGCCGTGCTGACCCCGCCGATCCTGTTGCAGTATTATGCCATTGATGCCCGCTTTCCCGTGATTGAGGGGAAGCGGGTGCCGGTGCCGTGGCGTCTGCCCTAAGAGTCTGTCCGGAAAGTTATTTTATTCGATGTGTCGGTTGTTATTTCCTGTCTCCCAGGCGACTCCTCGGGGGGCAGGATGTGGACGCAGGAAAACCGGCGGGTCTATGAGCAGCATGGGCTGCGCTACCCCAGCGACCTGACGGATGATGAGTGGGCGCGGGTGGAGCCATTGATCCCACCAGCGAAGCGGGGTGGCCGCCGGCATGATCCTGGTCGCCTCACATCCAGCCCGCCAAATATCTAGGACCGCGACGGCGCCTTGCCGGTGTTGAAAGAGGTCCGCCGCCTGTTCTGGTTCATCCTCATGCTGCGCAGAATCACAAGACTCAGGAAATCAAAATAAACTTCGCGGACGGACTCTAAGTAGCATGAAACGGATATCGTTCGTCGGGTGAGGAGGGGTGAATATATTTCTCTCAAGGGGAATATATTGAAGATATCCCAGGCTTTTTATGGATGCAATGTTGCCTTCCGCCCAACGCAAAAAGAAGATGTGTGGGCTATCTATTTCGCCAGGTTCGCTGTCGCGCACGCCGATCTCCGCGACAGCGATCCCATCGTTCAATCGGTCAGGCATGTCTCCGGTCTAAACACCTCCCTAGGCCCCTCCTTGGGGGGATTCCCCTTCTTTCGTGCTCAGTCACGCCGTAGTTCGGCGACAAAACCGCTGACGCGCCCCCGGAGGTCGTTGGCCTTGTGGGCCAGCAGGCCAGCGGCGGCGCGCACATCCTTCGCCGACGTTCCTGAGATATCGGCGGCTTGTTGCAGGCCCTCGGCATTGTGGGCCACGTGATGGGTTCCGGTGGACGCCTGCTGGATGGCGCGCGAGATCTCGTGCGTGGCCGCGCCTTGTTGTTCGATGGCGGCCGCGATGCTGGCCGAGATGTCGTTCACCTGGGCAATGGCTCGGGTGATTCGCTCCAGAACCTGGACGCTTTGCCCGGTCTGCGCCTGGATGTCGGTGATTTGGCGGGCAATTTCATCGGTGGCCTTGCTGGTCTGGTTGGCCAGGGCCTTGACCTCGCCGGCCACCACCGCGAACCCCTTGCCGGCATCACCAGCGCGGGCCGCTTCAATGGTGGCATTGAGGGCCAGCAGATTGGTTTGGCTGGCCACGTCGGTGATCAAGGTCACGACTTGGCCGATCCGTTCGGCGGCATCGGACAAAGCACGCACGCTGGTATTGGTCTCGCGCGCCAGCGCGACCGCCTCGCCCACCACGGCCGTCGAGCGGGTGACCTGAGAGGAGATCTCATTGATCGAGGCGGTCATTTCCTCGGACGCGCTGGCCACGGCCTGAACGTTGGCCGAGGTGTCGCGCAGGGCGCGGTTGACCTCGGTGGTGCGCTCCTGGGTCATGTGGGCGGTGTCGCTCATGGCCTGGGCCGTGCGATCCAGTTCTTCGGCGGCTGCCGACAGCCCAGCCAGGATCTCGCCCACCTGGGCATCAAAGGTGTCGGCCAGGGTTACCCGGGCCTGGCGGCGTTCAACAAGCGTGCGCTGTTCCGCAGCCCGCGCTTCGTCCTGAAGGCGCCTGTTGCTCTGGGCATTGTCGCGGAAGACTTCCAGGGCTTGGCCCATGGCGCCGATCTCGTCACCACGCTCGCCCCCTTCAATGGAGACCTCCAGGGATCCTTGGGCGAGTTGGGTCATGGCGGCGGTCATGCGCCGCAGGGGGGAGGACACCGAGCGCACCACGACGAAGGACGCCGCCCCGGCCAGGGCCAGGATCAGGCCGCCCACCCCGAGCAGGGCCAGGGTTTGGGAGAGCATGGCGCCTTCCAAGTCATCCATGTAGACCCCGGCGCCGACGATCCAGCCCCAGGGCGCAAAGGGGGTGACGTACGCCAGTTTTCGCACTTCCTTCTGGCTGCCCGGTCGGGGCCAATAATACTCGATAAGGGCCGAGCGCCCTCCCTGGGTGCGTTCCACCATGGCCCGGACATGGGCAAAACCCCGGGCGTCCTTGGCTTGGGAAAAGTCCTTGCCTTCGGCCTGGGGAGCCCCTCGGTTGATAACGCCGCGTGCGTCCCTGTCATTGACAAAAATGTAGTTATTGTCACCAAATGAAATGCTGCGAATGACTTGGGTTGCCTCCTTTTTTGCCTGCTCATCGCTCATTTCTCCTTGCTTGATACGCGCATAGTATCCCTCAAGGATGCTCAGGGCCGCGTTGACCTGATCCTTGATGAGGGTCTCGCGTTCTTCAAGCATGCTTTGGTGCTGTCGGGTAAGAGCGACGCCGGCAAGAATGATCAGCCCCAGGGCCATCAGGAGGACCGGGAGGGCCATTCTTGCCCCCAGAGTAAATTTCCAGCTCATGGCATGTACCCCTCAAGTCCCATAAAGGCCATAATTTTACGCCGGTTTTTAAGAGGTCGGTATGAACTTTCGGCCGGAAAGAAAAACCGAGGCAGCTCTCCGGGGGCGGTGAACCTAGAGGGATCTTGTCGGGGGGAGTTGAGAGCATCAGGAGTAGAAAGGTGCGCGTCAAGACAGAAAGGCTCTTATTGTTCCCGGAGTGTTCATGCAGGAAAGGCTCGTGTTGAACGGGTAAAATGGATTGATAACGCCGGTTCAACAGGGCGACTCGACAGAAACTGCCTCAAGAAAAAAGACACGCTCCGTGCGTCTTTCAGCCCTGGTGATTTTGAGAAATGCGGGTGACGTAAGGGAAATGAGGGTGACCGGTCTTATTTTTTCGCTTCTTGAGAAAATGAAAAGAAATTAAGGAAAATAAAAATTAATAAATATTGCATTATTGCTTATTGGGTTTATTTTACAAGCAATATTTTTTGCGAAACAAGGTGGCGGTCAAATTTTTATATTACAAAACAGTAATGATAAAGTATTTTGATTATTTTTGAAGAAACGCGTAGTAATTAATTTTTTAATCAACAAAAATAATTTTAATTGGTGCCAATAAGATGTTGATCTCTAATTTTTKGGGTGAAGCACCCGGGGTGCTCAAGATTCCGATCCGCTTGGAGGTGGTCGGGCAAGAGGCATGGGCCCGTCGTTACCATCATCGTTCGCGCTTGTGCTGTCCGGGGGTACCCTCGGCCATTTATCCTGTTTGGGGGAAAGAAGGAGGTCTCGCATCTTTTTCGTTTTCAGACCAAAGGATATATCTCCCTTGAGCATTCCGATTCGAAATCATATGTGAGCCGAGGTGTGTAATGCAGACACGTCAGTCTTGGGAGGCTTCCGCCATGGCCCTGTGCAGCAAACAGTGCCCCACGTGCATCCAAAGGGTCACGGTCCGAATCGAGCACGAGGAAAAAGGGGAGGCTTTGAGCCATGTCACGGCCTTCAGGGAAACCGCCTCGGTTCTCGATCTCTATCACCAGATGGCGCAGGATCTGGGGGAGGCGGACGGCGTGGCGGTCATCCTGAGCGTTTCCGGGGTTGAAATCGCCGTGTCCTGCCCTCGGGCTCGCTCTCCGATTGAAATGGAGGCGGTGTTTTTCTGAAAAAGCGCTTTTCCCAGGCGTTTGGGGCGATCCTTCTGGACAGTCAGGAAAAAATATCGAACATTTACCAGGATAAGGAATGGCGGTTTATGGCTATTCCAGGGTAGGAGGAGCCCGTCCGGCGCCGGTCGGACCTGCGTGCAAGGGAGACATGCCCCGTGGTCAAGGCGAGTGCGCTGGGCCTCGGCCTTTATGGTCTGTGGCTTTTGATGTCTGGGTATTGGGACGATCCCTTGCTTCTGGGGTTCGGCGTGCTGTCGGCGCTGGTCTGCGTGGCCTTGGCCCTTAAAATGCAGATTGTGGATGACGAAGGGGTGCCCCTCGCTCTTCTGGCTCGTCTTGGCAGCTACCTGCCCTGGCTGGCGTGGCAGGTCGTGCTCTCCAATCTCACGGTGGCTCGGGCCGTCCTGGCCGGGCGCGCTGGGATCTCGCCCAGTCTCGGCTGGGTTAGGCCCAGCCAGCGCACCGACCTTGGCCGCGTGATCTACGCCAATTCCATCACCCTCACGCCGGGCACGTTCTCCCTTGATCTGGGGGAGCGGGGCATCTTGGTGCATGCTCTTCAGGCCGGGGGGCTGGAGGACTTGGAAGCCGGCGCCATGGATCGCCGCGTTACGGCGGTGGAGGGATCTTGATGTTTGTGGTCGCTGCCGCCGCCGTGCTGGTCGGAATGGCGCTGGCCTTGGTGCGCGCCGCCTTGGGCCCCACGGTCTATGACCGGATCCTGGCCGTCAACATGATGGGTACCAAGACGGTGTTGCTCATCGGCGTGATGGGTTTTCTGACCGGACGGCCGGACTTCCTCGACCTTGCCTTGGTCTATGCCCTCATCAACTTTGTCGGCACCATCGCCATCCTCAAGTTTCACAGCCCGGGCGGGCTGGCAGGGCCGGACAGCCCGGGCCCCTCCGCAAAACGCGAAGACGGCTGACCCTTTCCCTTTTGTTGTGGAGGCCCCCATGGACCTTCTTGTCGATGGCGCATCGTGGATCACCCTCGTGGCCGGCGGCGTTTTTCTCATTTTGGGCGCCGTGGGGGTGTTGCGCTTTCCCGATCTGTACACCCGTATGCACGCTGCCAGCCTGATCGACACCCTGGGGGCGGGCCTTATCACGGTCGGGCTCATGCTTCAGGCCGGGCCCACGCTGGTGGCCGTCAAGCTTGCTCTGGTCTTTGGCTTCTTGTGCTTGACCGGGCCGATTTCGACCCATGC
Source organism: Pararhodospirillum photometricum DSM 122 (assembly GCF_000284415.1). Lineage (NCBI taxonomy): Bacteria > Pseudomonadati > Pseudomonadota > Alphaproteobacteria > Rhodospirillales > Rhodospirillaceae > Pararhodospirillum > Pararhodospirillum photometricum. The sequence goes on along the minus strand of NC_017059.1, from coordinate 3,435,201 downwards.
CCTGGCCGGGGCGGCCTGGAACGCCGGGGTGCGGCCCCAACTGGACCAGGACCAGACCCAAGATCAGCCTGGGGGACCGCTGACCCGGGCGGCTCCCACCGATCCCACCGTGCTGGGCTGAGGAGGCCTGGGATGGAACTGATCCTTGATTTTTGCCTGTTTGCCTTCCTGACGGTAACGGCGGTTTTGATGCTGCGCCTGCGCTCCTTGTTTGCGGTGGCCATGCTGTCGGGGATTTTCAGCCTGCTTTCGGCTGCCTTGTTCACCTTGATGGACGCCGTGGACGTGGCTTTCACCGAATCGGCGGTGGGAGCCGGCATGTCCACCTTGCTGTTCCTTGGCACCTTGGCCCTGACCGGTGCCAAGACGAAGGCCGTCACCACCTGGAACATTCCGGCCCTGGCGGCCGTGCTTGTCACCGGGGGCCTGTTGATGTGGGGCACCCTGGACATGCCGTTTTATGGCGATGCCGAGGCGCCGATTCATCACCATGTGGCCGATCGCTATGTCGAAGCCAGCGGCGACGAGGTGGGGCCGCCCAACATCGTCACCAGTGTCCTGGCCAGCTATCGCGGCTTCGACACCTTGGGCGAAACCACGGTGATCTTCACGGCGGGCATGTCGGTGCTGCTGCTGATCGGCGCGCCGTTCCTCGGGCGCCGCAAGGGGGGAGATCAGTGATGCAAGAGCGGCCGATCCTGCGCATTGGCGCCAAGATCATGACGCCGATCCTCCTGCTGTTTGCCCTTTACGTTCAGTTTCATGGCGATCTGGGACCGGGCGGCGGCTTTCAGGCCGGCGTTCTCTTTGCCGTGGGCGTGATCTTGTATGCGCTGCTGGTCGGCCTGGAGCGGGCACGCCGGGTGGTGCCGCTCTCGGTGCTGCTGCCACTCAGTGCGCTGGGCGTTTTGATCTATGCCGGCACCGGGGTGGTCTCCTTGCTGCTGGGCGGGCAGTACCTGGACTATTCCCTGCTGGCCCACGACGTGCATCACGCCCAGCATTTGGGCATCTTCATGATTGAACTGGGGGTGGGGATCACCGTCTGCTCGGTGATGCTGATCTTGTTCTTCAGTTTTGCGGGGCGGGGCCGATGACCTGGGATCATGTCGCCGGATTATATAATTACTGGATCTTCATCGTCTTGATGATGATTGGCTTTTATATCGTCATGGCCAGCGGCAATTTTGTCAAAAAGCTGGTTGGCCTCAATATCTTTCAAACGTCGGTCTTCATGCTCTACATCTCCATGGGCGTGGTGGACGGCGGCACGGCGCCCATCTTGTCGGAGGCCTTCACCGTCTACACCAACCCCTTGCCCAGTGTGCTGATCCTGACGGCCATCGTGGTGGGTGTGGCCACCACCGCCCTCGGCCTCGCCTTGGTGGTCCGGCTCAAGGAAGCCTATGGTACCATTGAGGAAGATGAGGTGCTGGCCCTCGACCGGGCCGAGGACGCCGTCGGAGAGCCATCATGACGATGGCCGCCCACCTGCCTGCGCTGCAAATGGTCCTGCCCCTCATGGCCGGCCCGGTGTGCCTGCTTTTGCGTCGGCCTGTCCTGTGCTGGGCCTGGGCCTTTTTTGTCTCGGTGATCTGCTTCCTGGTGGCGTTGGGCTTGGCCGCTCAGGTGTGGGAGGCCGGGGTGATCTCGTATCACGTTGGCAACTGGCCGCCACCGTGGGGGATCGAACTGCGCCTCGACGCCTTGTCGGTCCTGATGCTGCTGTTGGTCTCGGGCGTGGGCGTGGTCGTGATGTTCTACGCCCGGGCCAGCGTGGCGCGCGAAATTCCCGAGGGTCGGCGCCCCTTATTTTATACCCTTTTCCTGCTCTCGCTCACCGGCTCGCTGGGCATGTGCACCACGGGCGACGCCTTTAACTTGTTCGTGTTCCTTGAGATTTCCAGCCTGTCCACCTATGCCCTGGTCGCCCAGGGCCACAGCCGCCGGGCCGTGCACGCGGCCTACACCTATCTCGTGCTGGGGACCGTGGGCGCCACCTTCTATGTGATCGGGCTCGGTCTTCTCTACATGATCACCGGCACCCTCAACATGATGGATCTGGCCCAGCGGCTGGTCAGTGCCGACAACCCGCGCACCCTCATCGTGGGGGCGGCTTTCCTGGTGGTCGGGGTATCGATCAAGCTGGCCTTGTTCCCGCTGCACAAGTGGCTGCCCGGCGCCTATACCCATGCGCCCAGTGTTATCTCGGCCTTTCTCGCCGCCACCGGCACCAAGGTCGCCCTCTATGTCCTGCTGCGCCTGTGCTTCACCGTGCTTGGGCCCGCCTTTGGCGCCCTGGCGTGGCCGGCCCCCGTAACCCTGGATGGGGTGATCTTGGTGTTGGCCTTGGTGGGCATGCTCACTGCCTCGCTCACCGCCTTGTTTCAGGTGGATCTCAAGCGCATGCTCGCCTACTCCTCGGTCGCCCAGATCGGCTTGATGGTGGCCGGGGTCGCCCTGGTCACGCCGCTCGGGGTCGAGGCCGGCCTGATCCATTTGCTCAACCATGCCCTGTTGAAGCTCACCTTGTTCCTGGCCCTCGGTCTGGTGGTCTTGCGTCTGGGCTCGGTGCGGCTTGATGCCCTGGCCGGGGCGGGGCGTACCATGCCGTGGACCCTGGCTGCTTTTGTCGTCGCCGCCTTGTCCCTGGTCGGCATGCCCGGCACCGCCGGCTTCATCGGCAAATGGCAGCTCGTGTTGGCGGCCCTCGACAAGGGCTGGTGGTCGGTGGCCGTGCTGATCGTCCTGGGCTCGCTCCTGACCCTGGCCTATGTCTGGAGAGTGATCGAGATCGCCTATTTCCAGCCACCCCCGGTCCAACCGACGAGCGATCCCGGCGAGGGCCCCTGGTCCATGCGCCTGCCGGTGCTGGGGCTGGCGGCGGCCAACATTGCCCTGGGCTTTGTCACCGTCCCGACCGTGGGCTTGGCCGCGCCCGCTGCCCGGGCCCTGCTGGCGGGAGGCACCCCATGAGCGTTCTGGCCTGGATCCTCGCCACTCCGCTGTTGGGGGCGCTCCTGGTGCTGCTGGCCCGGCGGCCGCTGGTGCGCGATGTCGTCTTGCTGTTCATCGCGGTGGCGACCTTTTTGCAGGTTGTCCCGCTGGTCACGCCGGTTCTGGCGGGCGGGCGGCCCGCGTTTACCCTTCTTGAGGTCCTGCCCGGGGTGCCCTTGGCCCTGGAGGTCGAGCCGCTGGGCCTGATTTTCGCCCTGCTTGCCTCGGGCTTGTGGATCGTCGCCTCCCTTTATTCCATTGGCTATATGCGGGCCAACAACGCTCCGGGGCAGAGCCGCTTTCATGCCTTCTTCGCCCTGTCCATTGCCGCCACCTTGGGGGTGGCCATGGCCGGGAACCTGTTTACCCTGTTCTTGTTCTACGAGGCCCTGACCCTGGCCACCTATCCGCTGGTCACCCACGAGGGCACGCCCGAGGCGCGGCGGGCCGGGCGGCGTTATCTGGGGACTTTGCTCTTTACCTCCATTGCCTTGTTCCTGGTCGGGATCTTGTGGACCTACAGCCTGACCGGGCGCTTGGACTTTGCGCCGGGTGGTCTCTTGGGGCAGGTGCCCGATGGGCCGATGATCGGTGTTTTGCTGGCGCTTTATGTCTTTGGCATCGGCAAGGCAGCCTTGATGCCGGTTCATGGCTGGCTGCCCGCCGCCATGGTCGCGCCGACCCCGGTGTCGGCCCTGCTCCATGCCGTGGCCGTGGTCAAGGCGGGGGTGTTTAGCGTCGTCAAGGTGATCGTCTATGTCTTCGGCGTGGACCGGCTGGCCAGCACCGGCTCGGCCGACTGGCTGGCCTGGGCGGCGGGCTTCACCGTGGTCGTCGCCTCGCTCATCGCCCTGACTCGCGACAATCTGAAGGCCCGGCTGGCCTATTCCACGGTGAGCCAGCTCTCGTATGTGGTCTTGGCGGCGGCCCTTTATGTTCCGGCCGGGATCGTGGCGGCGGCGGTTCATCTCGTCGCTCATGCCTTTGGCAAGATCACCTTGTTCTTTGCCGCCGGCGCCATCTACACCGCCGCCCACAAAACCCGGGTGAGCGAGTTGGATGGCCTGGGACGGGTCATGCCGTGGACCTTCGCCGCGTTTACCGTTGGCGCCTTGTCGATGATCGGTGTTCCCCTGACTGCCGGCTTTCTCTCCAAGTGGCTGTTTTTGGAAGGCGCCATGGACAGCCAGGCCTGGGGGGTGGTTTTGGTGCTGGCCGGGAGTACCGTGCTCAATGCCGGCTATTTCCTGCCCATTGTTCACCGCGCCTTCTTCCGCGCCCCGGCGGGGGGCCAGGACCACGCCCCCGGGCACGAGGCGCCGCTGTTGCTGGTGGTGGCCCTGTCGTTGACAGCCATCGCGACGGCGGCCGTGTTCTTTGTTCCCGACTTGTTGCTTGACCTTGCGCGAGGTGTGGCATGAGTGGCCTCAACCAGACCGTCAAACGCCTGGCCGGCGCCGGGATTGGGGTGTTGATCCTGTCGGTGGCGGCCGAGCCCTTTGCCGGTGTCACCGCCCATGCCGGGATCGACGGCTGGCTGGGCTTTCATGCCGTGTTCGGCTTTGCCGCCTGTGTCGTGATGGTGCTTGTTGCCCGGCTCCTGGGCTTTTTTTTGAAGCGCGAGGACGGCTACTATGATTGATGCCTTGCCGCCCGGCCTGATCTTGATCCTGGGCGGCGTGCTGCTGCCCGTGCTCCCGGCTTGGGCCCGCGCCCCCTGGATGTTGGCGCTGCCTCTTTTGACCCTCGCGGCCATTTGGAACGTGCCGCTTGATGCCTCAATCCGCCTGGAGTTCCTGGGCTTTTTCCTGGAGCCCCTCCAAGGTGGGGCGCTGGCCCGGCTGTTTGGCACCGTGTTTGCCCTGATGAGCTTTGCCGGCACCTTGTTTGCCCTGACCCAGCCGCGCGTCACCGAGCTGGCCGCCGCCCTGGTCTATGCCGGGGGCGCTGTGGGCTGTGCCTTTTCCGCCGACTTGATCTCTTTGTTCGTGTTTTGGGAGATCATGGCCGTGGCCTCGACGGTGGTGCTGTGGTCCTCGGACCAGCCGGGTGCCGGCAAGGCCGGGCTGCGCTATGCCGTACTGCACCTGCTGGGCGGCGCCGTCTTGATGGCCGGCATCGCCGGGCACGCGGTCTCGACGGGCTCCATCGTCCTGACCGCCTTGTCCCTGGACAGCCCGGCCTCGTGGCTGATTCTGGGCGGCGTGCTGCTCAACGCCGGCGCGCCCCCGCTGTCGGCCTGGGTTGCCGATGCCTATCCCGAGGCGTCCTATTCCGGCATGGTCTTCCTGTCGGCTTTCACCACCAAAACGGCGGTGCTGGTGCTGCTCAAGGCGTTCGCCGGGGCCGAGGTATTGATCTGGGTCGGGCTGTTCATGGTGTTCTATGGCATCTTGTACGCCCTTCTTGAAAACGACATGCGCCGCATCCTGGCCTATTCCATCGTCAATCAGGTGGGCTTCATGGTGTGCGGCATTGGCATTGGCACCGAAATGGCCCTCAATGGCGCGGCCAGCCATGCCTTCGCCCATATCCTCTACAAGGGCCTGTTGTTGATGAGCGCCGGTGCGGTGTTGATGATGACCGGGCGGCGCACGTGCACCGATCTGGGCGGCCTGTATCGCTCCATGCCGATCACCACCACCTGCGGCATCATTGGCGCCCTGGCCATCTCGGCCTTTCCCCTGACCAGCGGCTTTGTCTCCAAGTCGATGGTGGGCGAGGGGGCCCTGGGCGAGCATTTGGTCTGGGTGTGGGTCGCGCTTCAGGCGGCCAGTGCCGGGGTTTTCCTGCATGCTGGCATCAAGTATCCGTGGTTTGTGTTCTTCCAGAAGGACAGCGGCTTGCGCCCGGCTGATCCGCCGCTCCCCTTGCGTTTGGCCATGATCCTTCTCGCCGTCTTGTGCGTCGCCATCGGGATCTGGCCCTCGGCCCTCTATAGCCTGCTGCCCTATCCCGTGGCCTACGAGCCGTATACGCCGGCCCATGTGGTCACTCAGCTTCAACTTTTGCTGTTTGCCGGTCTGGCCTTCTTCGTCCTGCTGCCGCTGATGAAGCGCACCCGCACCGTGAGCTTGGATGTGGATTGGCTCTATCGCTGGCTGGGGCCGCGCTTGGCCAAGGCACTGTGGCGGGCTTGGGAGCAGGCGGGGGCGGGGCTGGAGCGGTGGACTGCCGCCGTGGGGGCGGCCGTGGCGCCGGGCTTGCGCCACAGCCACGGTCCTCTTGGGCTGTTGGGGCGGGGGTGGCCGACCAGTTTGTCGGTGGTCCTTGTTTTGGGACTGCTGGCGCTGGCGCTGCTGTTGGGCTACGAGCGGTAGAGGAAAAAGAAGGCTGGGGAGGCTTGCCTCCCCAGACCCCTCGTTTCTAGGGGCGGCCCGGGGGCTGGTTCAGGTCACGGGCAATGTAAACGCGGCACGTTGAATAGCCATCGTTGTGGAAGTGATAGGTGACGTTGTCTTCCGCCTTGGCCTTTGGGTCGCGGAGGTTGTAGTCCTTTTTGGCGATACCGGTCAGGGTGCGCCGTCCGTCTTCGCTTCCGACGTAGCCGATGTACAGGCGTTCCTTGTTGACCTGATTGAACAGGCCGCGCCGACACAAGGAGGTCAACTCCTTGTTTAACTCGCCCACTTTCCAGAAGGCGGCGGTTCCCTTGCCATAAAGGCGGCCGCGATCTTGGGCTTGGGCCAGGGCCGGGGCGAGAAGAGCGGCGGCCATGAGCCCCAGCAGCCACGTTTTCATATCTGGCCTCTTCCATTGCGCAAGACTGCCTTGGTCAAGAGTGCCCCAAGGGCGGCAGCTTGGCAAGGAGAGGAGGGGTCTGGGGAGGCGAGCCTCCCCAGCCTTCCTTTCGCCCCCCGTTCCCAGGAAGCCCCAGCCACCCTATCTCTCAGTGAGAAGATCCCCCCAAACAAGGAGCGTGGCGCATGTGGCGACGGATAGGGCGATGGCTTTCGGCCGTGGGCGTGAGCGGGGCCTTGGCGGGCTGCGCAGTGGGGCCGGGCCCGAGCGTGGGGGGAGGCGAGTCCCCGCCAAGCGGCCGGATCATCGACACCCGGACTGGCACGCCCCTAACACCAGCGGCCCTGGTGGCCCGGCTGGCCGAGGCCGACGTGGTGTTGCTGGGGGAACGCCACGACAACCCGGACCACCACGCCGGGCAGGCCTTCCTCTATCAAGCCTTGATCGACCAGGGGCGCCGCCCGGCCCTGGTGATGGAGATGCTCGATCAGGGGCAGGAAGCGGCGATCATGGCGGCCCAGGCTGCGCCCGAGAGCGCCGCCACGGCGTTGGCCTGGGAGGAGCGGGGCTGGCCCGATTTTGCGTGGTACGCTCCCGTGCTGCGGGCGGCGTGGACGGCGGGGCTGCCGGTCACGCCCGGCAATCTGCCGCGCGAGACGATTCGGGCCGTGGTGCGCGCGGGGCAGCTTCCTGCGGGTCTGGATGTCAGCCGTCCCTTGCCCCCCCAGGCCCAGGCCGATCTCGAGACCGAACTGCGCGACAGTCATTGCGGCATGCTGCCCGAGGCCCTGCTGCCCGGCATGGTTCGGGCCCAGCGGGTGCGTGACGCCGTGATGGCCGAGGCGGTTCTGCGGCATCGGCCGTCGGTGCTGATTGCTGGCTGGGGGCACACCCGGCGGGATCGACCAGACGAACAACGCTTCGGGCAAAAGATAGCCGATGAAGTCGATCGGGCGCTTGATCGCGCCTCCCAAGGTAAAAAGTAAGGACTCGCGCCGATGCACAGCACGCTTGTTTTTCCAGACCCCGGCTCGTGGGACGTTCTGGAACTGCCCTTCACACCCGATCGGATTTTGTGCGTCGAGGTGTGGTGCCCTGACAAAGAAGTTTGGGTGACGGTCGCGCCCGAACGTTGGCGCTGTGACGGCGCCCGGATCCTCCCCGTTGGCGAATGGCCGACAGCGGTGGAGATGCGGGTGACGGTGGCGTCCTGATGCCCTACGCCCCGCCTCGGATATGCGCGCGGTGCAAGAAGCTGGTGCCCCATGGGCAACGCTGCCCATGCGCACCGGCCAGGGAGCCGGATCGGCGGGAGTCCGCGAGCAAGAGGGGCTACGGGGCACAATGGCGGCGGCTCCGGGACCTGGTGTTGGCCGACGAGCCGTTGTGTCGCGAGTGCGCCAAGGTGGGGCGCGTGGTGCCTGCGACTGACGTGGACCACATCATCCCGCACCGGGGCGACGATCGGCTGTTTTGGGATCGTCGCAATTTGCAACCGCTTTGTAAGGCGTGCCATAGCGCCAAGACAGCGCGCGAGGACGGTGGCTTCGGCAACAGGCGGAAAACGGGTTGATTGGCGCACTTGGTGCGCTGAATACCCCTAGGGCGGGTCTTTTATCTTTTGCTTACCCCTGGAGGACCGGGTGGGGGGTCACGCGCGCACTCTCTCGGAAATTGGGGTTTCGCAGTTTGCAGGGGTTTGAACAACCATGAAGGGCAGAAAACCGAAACTCTTGCTTGTCGAAAACGCCCCTCTGGCCGGCGGCTGTCCTGCCGCGCCGTCCTGGCTCCCCCCTCTTGCTCAAGCTGAATGGCGCCGAGCGGCCCCCCAGCTTCACGCACGCGGTGTGTTGACCGACGATGTGTTCGCAATGATGGAAAGTTATTGCATCGCATCTGGTCAGGTCCGTGAATGCGAGGAAGTCATGATGCGCGAGGGGCGGCTTGTCGAGGGCGAGCGGGGCCAGACGGTCCACCCTGCGCACCGGCTCCAACAAGCGGCGATGCGTGAGGCCAGACTTCTGGCCTGTGAACTGGGCATTTCGCCGCACCGCAAGAAGGCCGTCGAGGAAGAGGATAAGACTGGTGGCTGGGATTCCGATCTTCTCGCCTGACCCGGCCCTGTACGAGGACCCCACGGGCCGGGCGGATCGCGTATGCCGTTTCCTGGCCCGTCTGCGGCTGTGGGAGGGGCGGTTCGCTGGACAGCCGTTCACCCTGGCACCCTTTCAGCAAGCCGTCCTGCGCCGGATTTATGGCCCTACCGCGCCCGATGGTGGGCGGCTGGTCAGGCAGGCTTGCATCTGGATCCCGCGAGGCAATGCCAAGACCACGCTTGCCGCCGGCTTGGCCCTGGCTCACCTGCTCGGGCCGGAAAGCGAGCCGGGTGGGCAAATCGTCTGTGCGGCGGCGGATCGTGAGAATGCCGGGATCGCGTTCAACAGCGCTTGGCAAATGGTCCGACAAGATCCCGCGTTGCTGTCGCGCGTTCGGCCAATCGAAAGCCGCAAGATCCTTCATCACGACAAGAGCGCGTCGAAGTTATCGGCCATTTCGACAGAGGCTTACTCGAAGCATGGCCTAAATGTTTCTTTCTTCCTGGCGGATGAGGCCCATTCCTGGCCTGCAAGTGAAGCGCGAAAACTGTTCGGTGTCGTGCGCGATAGTATGGTGAAGCGTGAACACCCCTTGACCATCGTCATTTCGACTGCCGGCGAAGGCGAGGGGACGCTCGCGGCGGACCTTTGGGAATACTCTCTGGCCGTGGCACGCGGCGAGATCGAAGACCCGACCTTTGCCCCGATCATCTTTGCGGCGGATCCTGGCGACGACTGGAAGGCGCCCGAGACGTGGGCGAAGGCGAATCCTGCGATTGAAGCCGGGTTCTTGTCTGCCGAAGAGATCCGGTTGAAGGTCAAGAGGGCCGAGTTTATCCCGCGCGACGTGGCCGACATAAAGAGATTCCACCTGAACATCTGGCAAAACGGCGCTGCGGAACCCTGGATTGACCCTGCCGTTTATGACGCGGCGCCAGACCGGACCCCYCTTGAGAACCTGGAAGGCACGCCCGCGTTCCTCGGAATAGACATGGCGGCGGTTACGGACATGGCTTCGGTAGCCATCTGCTGGCCTGATGGCACCGGRGGCTATGACATCGACGTGACCGGGTTCTTCCCGGCTGACGGGATCCAGGCCCGAGGCGAGCGGGACCAAGCGGATTATCAGAAGATGGTCAAGGCCGGGTGCCTTCGTCTCACCGAGGGCAACGTCATTGACCAGAACGTGATTTTTGAACACGTGCTGGAACTGGCCGAACGCTTCCAGGTCCAGGAAATCGCCTGCGACCGTTGGGGGAGCGTCGGGTTCATGACGCGCTTGCAGGACGCGGGCCTGACCGTGGCCCCTTTCGGCCAGGGGTTCGCCAGCATGGCCGGGCCGGTCAACGAAATGGAACGAGCCATCTTGTCGGGTGGCTTTCGGCATGGCGGCAATCTGGCCCTGCGGTCTGCCGTTGGCAACGTGGCGCTGGAACAAGACCCTGCCGGGAACCGCAAGTTTACCAAGGCCCGCGCCCGTGGGCGCATAGACTCTGCCGTGGCTGCCGTCATGGCCCTGGCCCGTGCCCAGGCGGGTGGGAGTGTCGGGCTCGTTTATAACGATGCCGCGCTTCGGCCCGATGGCTTCCTGACGATTGACCTGGGGTGGTGATCGTTACGTAACGCTTGCCGCGCCGCGTCTGTTACGTTACGATCCGTTACGTAACAACCCGTAACGTAACGGACAAAGCCATGGCCCTTAGCAATGCCGAGCGACAGAAACGACACCGCGAGCGCGTCAAGGATGCGTTACGTAACGCAAACGCTGGCCCGCAAGGGCGAAGCCTGCCGCTGATCCTGGTGGATTATTACAGGTGGCTATCAGAACAATTGCCAGAAGACGACGAATTACAATGTGATTTAAAAGGCGATATAGAGGATCTGGTCCGTAGCGTGATATTGAGAATGATAAATGAACCTGACAATATTTTATGCGGAAGTTATATATTAGAACACCCCGAGCTAGTGTCTTTACTTGGTGGTGCTGATTTCGTAAACGCGCTTATTAAGTGGGATCGGGAGCGTAGTCTACGTCCATCAAAGCGAGGGGGGAAGAAAAGCCTTGCGCCAGAACCTCCCCCGTTGCCCGTTACGTAACGGTTTCACCCAACGGCCAGGGTGGCGTGACCGCTGTCCTGCCAGCCCGCCCCCTCTGAAAACCCCTTCCCGCGCCTTCGGATCGCGCCGAGGTCAGTAATCGCGCCCCCTCCGGCAAAGCATCTGTCGGCCCCTCTTCTGGTGGCCCTGGCGGCTGTTCTGCCGGCGACTTCCCGATGGTGCCCGTAATCCTTGAAAACGCTATCCAGAAGGGCCGTTATCCGACAGGGGCGTTCTAAACTAGCCCGGGCCAGGGCGTGGGGGCAGAGTCCAAGTATAGCCTTTTGGGTGTGTCGTGCCTGTGGATAACTTGGCGTTTTGGGGTAACGGTATAGTATCCCGTTGATATGTTTCCCTTTTTATATATTAAGGATATGGATACGGCTGGAAGATTCCGGGGTTTTCTCAAGCGGGACAAGGGTTTGGGGTTGACAGATAGTTTGCTGTGAGCAAACACTTGTTTGTCCTGAGCAAACTATCAGCGTGGGAGGGCACCTTGAGCATATCGAAGAAGCGGCTGGTGGCCGAGGRGCACGCCCCGGAGGACATCGCTACCGCGCGCACCGTCCAGGATGCGCAAGCCCGCATGGGGATGAAGCCCCAGTCGCTCAGGACCATCCTGACTGGCAAGGCCCCGACAAATGCGCCCAAGCCCCCAGAGGACCTATCGGCCCGGCAACTGCGCAAGCGGGGACGCTACGGGCAAGCGGCTTTGCTGGCTGATCAGGAAGCCCTGGCCGAGGATGACCCGACCAGAGCCCAAAAGGCCCGAGAGGCAAGCGGGATCCTTAAGCAACTGGCGAACAAACCGGAACAAGCCGAGTTTAATCTTTGGAGCGGCAACGCCATGACCGGGGACGAATACCACGACGCAATCAGGGATCGGTTGAAAGAGACGACAGCAACCCCGGCCGAACGCGCCATTGCTCTTGCCGTCTTGAAGGAGGTTTGCCGCTGGCTTCGCTGGCAGTCCTTCGAGTGCGGAAAAACGGCCGCAGAACTTGGCGATCTTTTGGGGTTCAACAAAACGGACATGTCTTTTGCCCTGACCCGACTGGAATCCGTGCATGCCATCACGCGCGTGAAGCGCGGTCGAACCAAAATCATCACTGTGAACCCCGAGGGCGCTTATCGCGGCGACGTGAACCACCACGCCGAGGTGATGGACAAGTACCGGGCCGAGGTGGTCCCCCTGCGCCCTGACTTGCGCCCCGCGTCTTGATCGAGGGAATAGCTATGGCCGAGAACGTCACGAACGACCTGTTGCTTGAACACCTGAAGCGCATCCAGGCGACACTCACCGCCTTGCAGGAAGGGCAAAACGACCTGCGGGAACGGGTGTCGGAACTGTCGTCGCGCACGGCGGCGCAATGGGGCGCGGAGGCCCGGCAAGACCTGCGGCTTGACCGCCTGGACGCCCGCCTTCAACGGATCGAAAGCCGGCTGGACCTGATCGGCTGACCACCCGAACGAACACCCGTTGACCGGCCGGTGATCGGGTGTACCCTCCCCGTTCATGATGAACGCCCCGCCCTTCACCTACGCCACCCTGGCTGTTCGCCTTGGCTGTACGCCAGAGGCCGCACGTCAACGCGCGCGGCGCCGAGGCTGGCTGGTGACGTTAGACAACAGGGGCCGCGCTCTTGTTCACGTTCCCCCTGGTGAACTGCCGGATGAACGGCCAGCAAACACCCGATCACCGGCCGCTGAACGCCCGATCGACGCCCGGACAGCAAACACCCCGACCCCGGACACTCTGGCCCTGGTGGCCGACCTGCGGGCCGAGCGGGACCGCCTGCTGTCCGAGGTGGCTGACCTGCGCGCACGGCTCGACGGCGCCGAGGGCAGGGCCAGGGCGGCAGAGATCGAAGCGGCGGAACTGCGGGGCCGGCTCGATGAACGCGAGCGGCTGGTGAGGGCGCTGGAAGGGCGCGGATGGCTGGGCAAGCTGTTGGGCTGACGGCCGATCCGCGCTACACTCCTTCCTTGCCCCAGCCATGACCGCGCCGCTGGGGCCGTCTGCATGGTGTGGTGAGGGTGCGCGGGACCGGGGCGCTAGGTGCGCCCGCTCGGAGCCACACCAATGAAAATCTCCCACCAAGACCTGTTTGACCGTGCCGTTGCCGCTTATGCCCGCGCCTGCGCACGGGACGGGGTGGCGTTTGCCCAGCCGAGCCTTTCGGCCAGTCACGTTGATGGCGACACCGTGACCTTGGCGAACATCAACGGCCCGCTGGCCCGGTATCGCTGGGCGGGGGCGAAGGTTTTGCGCGTCTCGGGATAATCGCCCCTTGCGCGACATTTTCACCTAGACCGCCGAGTCGCGCTGCGCGAGAATCAAGGCGCCCCCGGGAGGCGTTGGCCCGCTCCCCGGGGACTTTCCCCAACGACATGAAGAAGGATGTCGTCATGGACACCCCCACCCTAACCGTTTCCGTGCCCCAGAGTCTCGCCGCGAGTTTTCCCGTAAAACGCCTTTTCGCGGCGGAAGCAATTCGCGACCAGGATTTTAACGAACTGCGGTCGATTATTTCATCAATCGAACTTGCCGCACCCTGTCACTGTGAGGACTCGGGCGACAGTAACAGCACTTCGCTTCGCGATGCTTTGTTTTATCTTTGCGGCCAAGCGCGAGCGTCAATTAATAACATCAATGCGGCGCTCACTAAGTTCGAAGCACTTCTACGGCCGATTGACGACGCCTTTTCCGAGGCCATCGCGAAAGCCGAGGTGGAGGCGTGCGAGCGGCGTCTTGTCCAGGTCTTCGCGGACCCCGACGACCCCGAAAGCGTGGCAAGGGCAAAGCGCAGCGTTGACGAGTATATCGCTAGCTTGAAGGCCGAACGCGCCCAGGGGGAGGGTCAAGCCGATGCGTGACGAAGACCGCCAAGATATCGTCTGCGCCCTATCCGGCGCGCAAAGCATCGCCCAAGCCCTGGGACATATGGCTTTCGATGGCGAGCCGGTGGCCGATATGTCTGCGGCCCTCTGGGCTTTGGCCGAGATGCTGGGCGACCTGTCCGACCGACTGAGCCGGGCGCGCGTGCAGGGCGGGGAGGGCGTGGCCCATGTTTGACGACGAGGACCTGGGGCGGTTCGAGGCATTCGCTCGACAGGAATTTTCCCAATACATCCCCGCCGCTCGGGCACGCCGCCGTCGCCGCGCCGCCCTCTTCACCCTGGCCGCTGCCTGCTGTGTGGCCGTCGGCTGGTTCGGACACGCCTTGATGGCCTGACCCGCCCCTCTCCTTACCATCGCCGGAAACCCGCCCCGACCCCGAGGGCGGGTTTTTTTGTGTCTGCAAAAACAGTTGAGATTTTCCCATTTTCCCCCTTGCGCTCCCAATGAGATGTCGGTAAATTCACAACATTAGATGTTGGAACTACAACAACAACCTGATTGGAGACTGCAACCTTGAATACAAGAGAGTTTTACCGGAACCATGCCAAGCAAAGATATGGCATTACGCCGGGGGACGCATACGAGTTAGAGCGCGCCCTAAAGGTCCATGCCAACTTTCCCGAATCTTCTGGGAGCGGCCCCGGTGGTGGCGTCGAAGCAACCGCCTTCACGATTTCCTTCTTTACTATCGGATGTCTTCTGGGTGGCGTAAAAAAGGATCTTGGAGAGCGCGTCTGGACCTTTTGGAATTTGTCGCGCGAGGGGAGCTCTCTTTGCGGTTACGGCGATGTCCAGCTTACCATGGCCCGCGACGGACTTACCGGCGAACATCTGTTTGGGGATGCCGTCTACGCCGTGATCGCCAACCCCACCCTTGCCGCTCGCGTCGTCGGGATTGGCGTATCCCGGACGGCGCCGGAGGCTTGGATCACTTACCGCGACGGGGACGGCGTACAGATTTCCCGGTTTTCGGCCCACGGGACCAGCAACGACCGCGAGGAACGCGAGCACAGCGGCGTTCTTAACCTGACCGCCACGATAGGCGGAAAGGCACTTCAAGAAATAGCCCGGGATACAACCAAGGACACCGAAGAGGAAAGCGACACCAAAACACATACGACGTTTGTTGCTGACGCCTGACGCCTACCCCTCCCGGACATTTTTACACCTTGGGCAACGCGCCCTTGTGGGCGCGCACGCTCCCCCCTTGCCTAATCGAAGGCGTAGAAAGTGCTAAACCTTCAAGATATCGCGTCAAAGCTGCAAAAACTGATCCCGCTTCTTGGTAGCGACAAGGACGGTGAGGTTCTTGCTACGGTTGCAGCTATCCGGCGAACGCTAGATACCGCTGGAGGTGATTGGCACGACTTAGCCCGGGTTCTGGCGGGTCCAGTGCGGCCACCCCCACCACCACGGCGGCCACCCGGCGATGTGGACCTGATTAGGGCGCTTCTTCACGGTCAAATCGAACTCACCGATTGGGAGCGAAAGTTTCTTGAAAGTCTAAGCCTATGGATTTCACAACAGAAGCGTTTAACGCCCAAGCAAAAGCAAACGTTAATAAATATCGCAAAGGAGGCGGGCCTTGCTTGATTTCCAGGCTATTAACAGGGCTGCCATTGCCGCCTTGCCCTGCATCCTCCGACGCCTTTTCCCCCAGGGAAAGATAGACGGCGCCGACTTCTGCATAGGCGACATTCATGGGACACCAGGGCAAAGCCTTCGCATTTGCCTACGGGGGCCAAAGGTCGGGGTTTGGAAGGATTTCGCCACTGGCGAAGGTGGGTCCGACCCCGTTTCCCTGGTAGCCGCCTACGCGCGCGTCAATCAGGGCGAGGGCGCGGCTCTGCTGGCCCGGATGTTGGGGATTGATAATGACCGATGACCCCTTTCGCCCCCTTACCGACGAAGAAAGATCCCGTGGCCTGGATGGTGTGCCCACCCTGGACGGTGGCCGTGGCGCCGGATCTTCCCATGACGATCTTCTGTCCGTGGTCCCCGTCCCCGATGACATGCACCAGCCACCAGACCGACACCCGAAACTCGGGGCGCCGTCGAAGGTCTGGCAATATAGGGACCGCTTCGGATGCACCGTGTTTTTGCTGGCGCGCTACGAGCGGCCGGAGGGAAAGCAGGTACGCCCCCTGTCGGTGTGGCGTGACCCTGAGGGCCGTCTGCTGTGGCGCTGGAAGATGCCCGACGGCCTGCGCCCGATCCTGCGCGCCGACGAAATCCATGCAAGCCCGGGGAAGCCGGTCCTGGTGGTCGAGGGCGAGAAGACCGCCGACGCTGCGCAAGCCCTTTTTCCCGAAGCCGTCGCCACCACCAGCCCAAACGGGGCGCAAAGCCCGCAAAAAGCCGACTGGAGCGTTCTTTCTGGTCGAAATGTTGTGATCCTGCCGGATTTCGACGGGCCGGGAAGCCAATATGCGGCAACGGTGGCGGAAAAAGCCCGGGGCGCGGGCGCAAAGCGCGTTGTTATTGTCCCCATTCCCGATGGTTTCCCCCAGGGATGGGACGTTGCCGACGATGTGCCCCCGGGGGCCGACCTGGGGCCGACGCTGTCATTCATCCGTGCCGTGCTGGCAGGAGAGGGTCCAGAGGAAGAGGAGGAACCCCAGGCCAGCCAGACCGACGCGCTCCCCCGACCCGGCTTCGCGACGCATGATGAATGGGTGGTTATCGGGGGGAAGAAGCTGAAACCCGGCCTTTGGTTTCACGGGCTGRAAAAAACAAAGGAAGGTGTTGAAGGGTTCGATGAATGGATTTGTGCCCCCATTCACGCGGTAGCTCAAACAGCCGGGACGGACGGGACCAACTACGGGCGCTTGCTGCGCTTCAAGGATAGTACCGGAAAATGGCGCGAATGGTGCGCGCCGATGCGTCTGTTGAAGGGAACTGCCGAAGACTTGCGCGGCGAGCTTCTGGATCAGGGCTTGTTGATTGATCCCAGAAACAGGAACCTTCTCAATACTTGGCTGATGGCGCAAGTGCCCAAGAACGTGATCACCGCAACGCCCGTCACGGGCTGGCACGACGGAGCCAAGGGGCGCGCCTTTGTCACACCCACGCGGACCCTTGGCGATGACACCGTGCGCTTCCAAGCCGAAGCCGCTCATCTGGGCGTTTTTCGTGCCCGGGGGACCCTGGAAAGCTGGAAGGCCGAAGTAGCGGCGCCGTGCGCCGGGAACCCACTCCTTATCTTGTCGCTGTCGGCGGCGCTGGCTGGGCCGCTGTTAAAGCTGGCCCGGCAACACGACGCTGGGGGCATCGGGCTTCACCTCGTTGGCGACACGTCGAAAGGCAAGACGACGTGCCTGCAAGCTGCTGCAAGCGTTTGGGGAGCGCCCGACTTCGTGCGGACCTGGAACGCGACGGTCGCAGGTCTTGAGGCCGTTGCCGCGACGTTGAATGACACCGCGCTTATCCTGGATGAGATCAGCGAAAGCGATCCAAACACCGTCGGTTCCATTGCCTATTGCGTCGCGAACGGAACAGGCCGGTCACGGGCCGCACGCACTGGCGGCGCCCGAGACGCGGCGCGCTGGCGGGTGGTGCTGCTGTCGAGCGGCGAGCGGACCCTGGCAGCGCACGCAAGCGAAGGCCGGGCAACGGTGAAGTCAGGCCAAGAGGCCCGGCTGCTGTCCATCCCGGCGACGACGCGGGCGCACGGCGCTTTCGACAATTGCCATGGTCAGGAACCACGCGCCTTCGCCGACGGAATCAAGCGCGCCACCAGTTTGAGCCATGGCGTCGCTGGCGCGGCTTTTGTCGAGGCGCTTTTGACCTGCGAGGAAGACCTGCCCGCGCTCTACGCCGAGGCACTCAAGGCCGATGTGTTCGCCCGCGCTGAAGGGATGGAAGGCCGGGCGGCGGGGGCCTTCGCCCTAGTCGGACTGGCCGGTGAGCTTGCTGTTGAGGTGGGGATCCTCCCCTTCTCTGCGGGCGAGGCGATGGCGGCGGCGGTGGGGGCGTTCACTTCATGGAGGGGGCTCCAGAAGGGCTCTGCCGCACCGGAAACGGACGCCATCCTATCGGCCCTCCGGGGGTTCGTGACGAAAGCCGAGGCGCGGTTCTCGCCCCTCGGCGGGGATACCGTTGTTCGTGATCGGGCCGGCTGGTGGCGCGGCGATGACGGGGAGCGCGTCCATTACCTGCCCTTGGCGCCTTCCGCCTTCGGCGTCTTCGCTCTGGCCCTTTTCAGGGTCCAGCGAGCATCCCTGTCCTTCTGGGCCAGCTTGTGCGGGGTCTCTTCCCAGCCGTCAGGGATGCGCCCTTCGCGGATCGCCTGCTTCTCGTCGTCGTCGTTGCGCTGACGCGGCGCCGCCACAATGGTGGCGTCGATGATCTGCCCCGACATCGCCAGATAGCCGCCTTCCTTCAGCTTGGCGTCGAACACCGCGAACAGCTTCTCGATCGCGTTGGCCTCGGTCAGCGTCTCGCGGAACAGCCAGATCGTCTTGGCGTCCGGCGCCTTGTCCGCCAGCCCTAGGCCGAGAAAGCGTTTGAACGTCAGGCGGTCGTTGATCATGAACTCCGCCTGATCGTCGGACAGGTTGTACAGCGCCTGAAGCACCAGGATCTTAAACATCAAAACCGCGTCATGGGGCGGACGGCCGCCCCGGGCTCGGTCGCTGCGGTTCAACGCCTTGTCCAGCCGGTAGCGGAACGCCTCGAAGCTCACCACCCTCAGCAGCTTCTCCAGCGGGTCGCCCGCCTTCGACAACTCCGCATACCGCTCTTCAAGATCGAAGAACCCAGGCTGCCGACCCATCGTTCCCTCCAACACGGCCTGGGGCTTATTGAATCAGCAGACACCGCTCAGAGCCAGGGTTTTTCGAGGTGTCCAAGCGTTCCGGCCGCCCATCCCGCCGGGCGGACCCTTCAGCACCAGATCAAGGCGTGGCGTGGGAAGTTCTTCGTCTTCCTGGCCGACCGCCGGGTGCCGTCGACGAACAACATCTGCGAACGCGAAATCCGGCCCTCGGTGGTGTTTCGCAAGGTGACCAATGGCTTCCGCTCCGCTTGGGGAGCACAAATCCACGCCGGATACCGATCCATCACTGGAACCGCTCGCCTCTCAGGGGCTTCCGATTACGACGCCGTCTGCGACCTCGTCAGAGGAAAATTCGCCCTCACTTGATCGCCAAACAGCCAACCCCGTGAGCAGTTACCGATCTTATGGTGACCGTTGTGTTTCTTCAGGAGCCAGTTCAGAAGAGCTCGGGTGATCATACCCGCGCGGCTGATAGCAAAGGTCAGAATCGGTATAAAGACGCGGGCTGTACCAACGGCTAATTTTGGGAACCGCCGTTCCAAGTGCAGCCAGCAGAGTCTCGGATGGAGCCGGAGGCTGAACCCGCCTGTGTTGTGTCAGCCTCCAAGTGCTAAACGGCGTGTAAAGAATGCGCCGTCCCTCAGTGTGTGCTCCGAGAGCGATCGCTCCGGCCAGTTCGGCCACGGATATCTCCGTTCCGATTCGTCCTAAAAGCGTTTTCAAGAATGTTGCCCGGGCAACCCAGTGGCATGTCGCGACACCGTCCACGAAGCGCTGACAGAAGGCCATGCCGTGATACCCAGCATCGTCGGCAGCGCGGCCATAATCCGCCGTGGCAAGGAAGCCGCCCAGACCGAAAAATCCGCCGGCCCAGGCGACACGATTTTTACAATCTAAAACCCGACCACCGATTGCCACCGCTTCATCAACCCCGTCGAGCAGTCCTGCCAACTCCCGTATCGTAGAGGCCTCTGTCGGTGCGCAAAGTGCATCAAAGAAAACGACATAGTCGGCATTCGCGCAGACCTCCGCCACGGCGACCACCGGACTTCCCACCACTAGAGTCACATTCCCCAGAGCCCAGCCGCATCCTGCTTGATTCAGGCGTTCGATCAGAATTTGTGCATCTTCGCGAGTATCAAAGACAATCTGGACCGACACAACCGATCGAGGACGATGAAATAAAAGAGTGGCAATGGCTTCAACCGTCATCTTTGAGATATTGCTTGCAGCAATCACCCGCGCGATACGGTACGACGCCTGGGATACGGGCTGGAGGCGCCAGATACCGGTGTGAGGGAACAGCGTGTTCATCGTAACAGTGAGTCGTGAATTCCGCCCTGTCAGAGCGAGATGCTGTTCGATAACGTGGCGCTGACTATTGATGGTATCAGGCTTTGTCCCGCTCTCGATTGACGCTGTTGATCCTGGGTTGATACGCCAAGCGTAAAGAAGATGGGGGACATGAACGATCTTATAGCCAGCCCGCTCGACACGAGTGAAGGTATCCCAATCGTGGCTCCACGTTGCCTTCCGATCCGTGTAAGCTTCCACTTCAATGCCGACGTCCCGACGTAAAGCACAAAGATGACACGTAAAGCAAATGTTGGTGTGAAGAACCCAGTCGAAATCTGGTTTATGAAAAGGTGAAAAAAGACGTGAATGTTCGTTACTTTTGAATTCATCAGAATAAAGTGCAGCCGGATATCCATTTGAGTAGATATATTTAGCTATGACTTGAAGGGCGTCGAGCGTTAAAAAGTCATCAGCATCAACTGGAAGAACATAGTCTCCTGTGGTCGCCTGGAAGGCTTTCCCATAGCCGGCCATAATCCCTTGGTTTTCGGGGCTGACGATTACTGTGACATTGTCATGTTCATTGACTGAACGCAGCCAATCCAGAAGTTCCGGACGGTAGTCGCCGTCGCTAACAATGACCCATTCAAAATTACGATAAAATTGGTTAAGAATCGTCTTTTCGATCTCTCGCAAGAAACGAATAGGCTGCTTATAGATACTCATAAAGAATGAAAAACGGATCTTTTCTTCGACAAGAGGCAGGCGTCGTGCTGCTTCAATACGAGCTAGAACTTGATATTCCACATCTCGCACGGGACGCTCTTCTTGTTTTTGAACAACTTCATAAAAGGGGCGGGCCGTTGAAAAGTTTGGATTTTGGTAGGGATCAGACAAAATTCCCCAACGCGACACAAACTTTTGTAGTTCCCAATTAAATGTTCCTTCTTTTGATAAAGACTCAAAGTGGTACAGCTCAATAGCAGGATCGATAACAATCCTCAATCCCTTAGCCAGAACTTTAGTGCAGAAATCAACATCATTGTAATTCAAGCATAAACCGATATCGAAGCCACCGACAGCGATAAATAATGCGCGCGAAACCAAAAGGCAGGCGGCTGTCACTGCACTCACGTTATGGACAAGTTGTCCGATCCCCTGAGGACCAAAAGTTAGCCGCTGTTCGCCGATAAGCGGATGGGTTGGGATCCCATCAAGCAAGCTAATACCAACATGCTGGATGCTACCATTCGCAAAGAGGAGGCGTGGACCGACGATGCCGATGCCAGGTTGGGAAGCAAGCCCCACCATGTCCCGGAGAAATTTTTGTGAACGAGCCTGGATGTCATCATTGAGAAGAAGGATGTATTCGCCGCGCGCATAAGAAACGCCAATGTTAACTCTTTCAGAAAAATTAAAATTTTTAACATTGCAGTTAACATCCATAACATTTGGAATGTTTTTTAAAAACATTAATGTCGATTTACTAAGCTCGCCATTATGAACAATTATTATTTCATAATTTTCGTAAGATTCGCTACCAATAAGGCTCATGACACAGTTCTTCAGAAGATCAACTTGAAATCCGAAGATATCTCCCATACGTCCAGCACTTGGTATGATAATACTGACAAGAGGGGGGGGAGAGGGAGGAGAATATACAACCCGCCAATTACCCGTAGAATAGTGAGGCATAACCTCAAAGGAGGTCTTAGCATTTTTTTCAACAAATTCAGTAATGGCTTTTTTTTGTCGCTCTATCGCGTAGCTTTTCGCCGACAAAACATCAGCGGTTGAACCAGGAATGGCCACCCAATGGTAAAGAATCTTTGGAATATGAATAAAACGATTTGTGACTTGAGCAACACGCAATGCTAAATCGTAATCTTGCGTACCATCAAAATCGCTACGGAAGCCGCCTATTTTACGCACGATAGCCGTGCGATAGGCGGTTAGGTGGCCTATGTACATTGTACTTGTTAGGAACTCAGGCGACCAATCAGGTTTAAAAGTAGCATCAAAAAGACGTCCTTCGACGCTCATCTTGTCTTCATCCGAGTAGACAGCGTCTGGGGCATGATTAAGTACGGCAAGCGCGATTTCGAACAGAGCATCAGGGGTAAGTTGATCGTCGTGATCAAGGAGGGCAATCCAGGGCCCAGAGGCCAACATCAAAGCAGCATTTGAGGCCCCGGCAATCCCCTGGTTGATAGGAAGGGTAGTGATCCGGATGCGTGAATCGCGTACCGCGAACTCCTGTAAGACTTCCTGAACGCGGGGATGCGGAGAATTATCGTCAGCAATGCAAAGTTCCCAATAGGGGTAGATCTGCCCTAGGACAGATTCTATAGTCGCACGTAGCCATCGCTCCGGAGTATCGTAAACCGGCATAATGATAGAGATTTTTGGCCAGTCTTTTATCTCGTTGAGACGAGCCAGAAGAGCTGCCGTTGATATAAGCCTGACCGGAGGCTCGCTACTAGCCACCCCGCCGTTACGACCTTCCTCGTGTCCAAAGCAGAGAAAATGGTGATAGCCGGAGGGAATTTGCCGTTTTCCAACGGCTTCCGCGATATCGGGGTTGGCAACAAGGTACCGATGTTCACAGTATCCGGCGATCCGAGGAACCGT
The DNA here is from genome assembly GCF_000284415.1 of Pararhodospirillum photometricum DSM 122. Classification (NCBI taxonomy): domain Bacteria; kingdom Pseudomonadati; phylum Pseudomonadota; class Alphaproteobacteria; order Rhodospirillales; family Rhodospirillaceae; genus Pararhodospirillum; species Pararhodospirillum photometricum. The sequence continues at coordinate 3,412,664 of NC_017059.1, read as the reverse complement.
GCCGGAGATGTCTTCAATAAAGCCGTGCTCTCTCCAATGGCGGGCAGAGATGGCACCACTCGCATCTAGTCGGTGCGCTTGGTATAGAGCCTCAGCAAAATGCCAGGGGCCGCTATCTAGGACAAAACTGTGAGCGTGCAAGGTCGCCCAGTCACGCCCTGCTGCGTTGGAAAGCAAAGCGCCAACCGAAATTTCCGTGACCATGGCGACCAACTCACGGGTCAGCATGAGGTCTTGAGTGGCAAGGCGAGGAAGGGAACACCAAGGCGCGGTTGCTCGACCTTCGATTGCTCCAAACATTAGGTAATGACTATATCCGCTAATCAGCTCCCGCGCTTCCACAAGTGCGCGGACATCGCCATTGATGGCGAGATAACTCGTCTCGTCGAACCCTGGTACAGCATCGAAACCAAGGATCCCACCAGCTAGATAGTAGTGATCGAGAGGGCTGCGGGCAACGATCTCCGACATCTTACCAATGAAGACACCATATCGTTCCGTATACCAATTGACGTTGATAGGAACATGGGGGAGCAGTCCCTGTGAACGGCCCATCATCTGGTAATGATAGTACGGGGGCTGGCCTGTTTCAGTACACCACTCTGCTACGTCTGGATAGGCGCTCAGGTACCACTGACCATCAAAGACCCCGCCCCCGGCAAGAAGAGCCACATCACCAAGAATATCGACGGGCTGATCCTCCGGTTTAGTCCAGAGCATGCCTCCGGGGGCGATCGCTGGATCGAGCGGTTGCAGACCAACGCTATCAATTAGCTGTCCGTTGCCAAAAACATGGTAGATCCGAGGATTGCTAACAGGGGCGTGGACAGCCGGAAGCAAAAGGGAAAAGCCGTAAAAACCGGCCCCTCGGCCTTCCGCAGCGAGAGTAGGATGAAAAAGGCGGGCCAACGCAGCGGCGACCGTCTGCCCCTCAGTGACAACGCGGATTTCGACTTTTGCGTAAGGATCCGCATCGCTAAACGCCCAACCTGTCAGGACATAGCCCAAAAATTTGTTGATATAAACGCTCTCTAGGCTACCGACGATGGATTTCTGAGAGTTCATAGGGGGGATCACCTTGTTTCCGGTCGCCGTGGCGTCGCGAGGCTCATAAAGCCGAAATCTGTTATGATACGTAAAAAACCGCCTTCTTGGATCAAAGCAATGCTGGGTGCGATGATTACGCCAAGTGAGGGAAGTGGGCAAGAAAAAGACTTATATTCTATTTTTTATAATTCATCTAACCATTCCATTTGGACACCTCCGGAAACTGGCATCCGGGTCTGGTTCGTGATTCTATGGGCCATCGGCGGTTGGGAAGCTGGTGATGGCGGTTCAGATCGGGTTCTGGGATGTCGAGCGTCGTCTGGCCGAGCTTTCGGCGGAGGGCGATCCGCTGGAGAGGTTGTCGAAGACGGTGGATTTCGAGGTGTTCCGGCCGATCCTGGGTAACTGCTCACGGGGTTAGCTGTTTGGCGATCAAGTGGGGGCGAATTTTTCTCTGACGAGGTCGCAGACGGCGTCGTAATCGGAAGCCCCTGAGAGGCGAGCGGTTCCAGTGATGGATCGGTATCCGGCGTGGATTTGTGCTCCCCAAGCGGAGCGGAAGCCATTGGTCACCTTGCGAAACACCACCGAGGGCCGGATTTCGCGTTCGCAGATGTTGTTCGTCGACGGCACCCGGCGGTCGGCCAGGAAGACGAAGAACTTCCCACGCCACGCCTTGATCTGGTGCTGAAGGGTCCGCCCGGCGGGATGGGCGGCCGGAACGCTCAGCAGCACGTCTAGGCGATGCTCGGCTCTGCCGGCGTAGGTCGCCAAGGTGGTGTCCTTGAGCCTTGGCTTTCGTTTGCCGATGCGGATGGTCCAGCGTAAAAGATCCCGGATCCGGGGGGCGAAGACCGTATCCCCGCAATCGATGGCGTATTGGACATCCCGCAAAACATGGGCGAGGCAGACTTGGTGAACCTGGCCCAGGTCCTGCTGCCCAGCGTAGCGATCCGAGATCCAGACCTCCGGCCGGTGCAAGCCCAGAACCGATGTCACGACGGCGCGCGCCCGACTGGGCTTGATGTCGTGCAGAACGGCCGTATCGGTCACGAACACCCACTGCCAGTGGGTTTTGCCTTCGACCCGCGCCGTGGTTTCGTCCGAGGCGATGACAGCCGCCTGCATGATTCTCGTCTTGATGGCCGCGCAGGCCGCCGTCAGGCTGGTTTGGAGACGGCGGAAGGCGTTGGCGATCGCCCCTTCCGAGATTTTCAGCCCAAACAGCTCCTTCAGCATCCGGGCGAGGCGCTCGAAGCTGACGTGGTGACTGTGGTGCAAATACGTCAGCAAGGCCTGGATCCCTGGCCCAAAGGGGGTCCCAACTGGATGATCGGCCGGCGCCTGTGCCCGAAACCGTCGGCGACAAGCCGGGCACCGTCCCCCAAACAGCTCAACGCGTGTCACCACCGGCCGGATCGAGGGGAGGTCGATGTGGTCATAGCGGTGACGGCAGACCTGATGCCTCTCGCCTACGGCCTTTGCGCAATGCGGGCACACCTCAACTATACGGCGCTCCGTTTTATCCGGGGTTTCCGTGAGCGGTCGGGCGACACCGGGGCGGGAGGACCGGGTTTTGCCTGACTTTTTCGGGGGCTTTTTGTCACCCCCCTTACGCCCCGAACTGTCCTTCGAGGGAGGAAGGTGGGAGTTCGACGAGGTCTTCCTAGGCTTGCCGACCAGTGCCTCCAACTCCTCCACCCGCGCCGCCAAGCGCTCAATCAACGCCGCCTGATCGGTAATCAGGGCGTCCTTCTCGGCATCACTCAGGCGGACACCTCGAAGAACCGAGTTTTTGGACGGTTTGGATAGGAAAACGGGGCGCCCGAGCTGAGACTGGGGGCTATTTCGGTCTGAATTCCGTGGTATTTGGGCCGTTACGGCCCCCTCTTCGGCCTTTCGGCCGTCATGCGGGCGCAGTTCTCCCGTCCCACCAGACTAGGCGGCGCATGTTGTAGACGAGATTGGCCATGCCGATCTTGGTTTTGGCCCTGGCGATGCCGATGGTGCGGACGAAGAGGGCCATCGGCCCTTTCTGGCACGCGAAGACATGCTCGACGGCCGAGCGCACCTTGGAGCGGGCGGCGTTGGCCTTAGCGTGGGCCTGTGACAGTGGTTTGCCCGGTGCCCGGCGAAAATGGACCTTCGAGCGCAGGCCCCGTTTCGCCATGAACTCCTCGTTCTTGCGCGAGCGATAGGCGGTATCTCCAGGTTTCCCTATCAGGACCGTGGTAGACCACCACGTTGATAGGCCGGGTGTGGAAGCGCAGTAATGCGTGAAGCTAACCGGTACTAATCGTCCGATCGGCTTGATAAACGCGCAGCGGCCAGGCCGGCCCTAGCGCTTGTAAATTCCCATAACGACATCACAGACGGCTTCGATGGCTTGGTGGTCATGGCGAACAGGAAACACCCGATCCCATCCCGAACTCGGCCGTGAAACTGTTCAGCGCCAATGGTACTGCGTCTTAAGGCGTGGGAGAGTCGGTCGCCGCCAGGCCTTCAAAGCCGTCTGTCAAAAAACCCTCTTAAGAAAGCCCGCTCCGGTGATTCCGGGGCGGGTTTTTTGTTTGCGCAAAGGGAAGGCCGGATTAGCCAAGAGGCGGCGTGGTCATGCCGGGCGGCACCGGCAGCCCGAGGAGGCGCAACACGGTGGGGGCCAGGGCGGTTTGCTCCTGAAGGTCAGGGGAGCTTGGACCTGCGTCGGGGGCTAGGTCATAACAGGGCACCAAGCGGGCGGCCTCGGCGGTGCCGCCGTGGTGGCCCTCGTCATCCATGCCGTGATCGGCAGTGACCAGCACGCGAAAGCCCTGGGCTTGCCAGAGGGGCACAAACTGGCCCAGCAGCTCGTCTTGGGCGGCGGCGGCGCGGCGGTAGGGGAGGGAGGTGCCGCCGTGGCGGTGGCCGTGGACATCGCAGCCCATGGGGTGGACCAGCATGATCTGGGGGCGAGCCCGCTCGATCATCCGTGCGGCCTGCCAGAACACTTCGCGGTCGGGAAAGTCATCGGCCTGATAGAAGCGGCCGTGGTGGACCGCGCCGGCGCGCCCATCGTATTCGCCGTCGGCCAGGGGATCGAAGGGCGCGCTAACGCACAGCTCGTGAATCCAGGCATAGGCCACCGCTCCCGTGACCAAACCGGCCTTGGCGGCGAGGGAGAACACGTGCGGCACGTTGAGCGTTCGTGCCGCCGCGTTGGCGGTGATGCCGTGATCGGCCGGCGGCAAGCCGGTCAGCACGCTGGCGTAGGCCGGGCGCGACAAGCTGGGCAAGACGGCGCGTAGGGTCCAGCGCCGGGCGCGACCGACCTCGACCAAGCCTTCAAGATAGCCCATCTCGCGCCGGGCACAGGCGTCGCCCAAGCCATCAAGCACCACCAAAATCACGCCCCCGCCGGTCATGCCGGGGTCCTGCGGCGGCTGAGGACGTACAAGGTGGCCGCCCCCACGGTTAGGCCGATAAACAGCACGCCGATGACGTTGATCACGGGGGACAGGCCAAAGCGAAAGCGCGAGCCGATTTCGGTGACCAGAGTCCAGTCCGCCCCGATGGCGAACACCGTGGTGTTATAGTTTTCGATGGACTGAAGAAAGGCCAGGACTGCGGCGGTGATCAGGGTGGGGCGCAGGAAAGGCAGCGTCAGGCGCCAGAAGACCAGGGCCGGCGAGGCGCCGAGATCAAGGGCGGCCTCTTCCAAGCTGGGATCCAGGCGTTGCAGGCGGGCCAGGATCATCAGCATGGCATAGGAGGCGATGAAGGTGGCCTGGGCCAAGGTGGCGGTGAGCAGGCCGGCGGCGACGCCAACGCTGCTCCAGAACACCAAGGTGGAGATGCCGAGCAAGATCCCGGGGACCAGAATGGGCGAGACGAGGACGGCGTACACAACGGTGTTCCAGCGAGACTTGAGATGGGTCAACACGAACGCCCCGGCCAAGCCCAGTGGAAGCGCCACGGCCACCACCCCAAGCCCGATCAGCCCGGAGTGGCCCAGGCCGATCAACAGCCGCCGGTCTTCAAGAAGCGCCGAAAACCAATGCAGGGTGAAGCCTCGCCACTGGGTGACCGAGGGGTAAGGATAGGCATTAAAGGCTGCCACCGCGACCACGCCCAGCGGCAAAAACAGATACAAGAAGAACAAGACCAAGTAGGTATTGAGGATCCATCGGCTGGTGCGCGACATACGGCCCTCCTTGCTTATTTTGCGATGTCGCGGATGCCAACCTTGAAGAGCTTCATCATGATCAAGATGAAGGCGATACAGGTCAGCAACAGGGTGAATGAATAGGCCGCGCCGACGTTCCAGTTGAAGCTTTCAAAGAACTGGCGATAAATCAATTGGCTAAACCAGTCGCCGGCTTTGCCCCGCGTCATGACCTGGGGCACCGAATAGGACCCGACCGCTAACATGAAAGTCATGAGACAGCCCACGGCGATCCCGGGTTTGGCGTGCGGGATCACCACGCGGCGGTGAATGCGCACGGTGGAGGCTCCGAGGTCGCGGGCGGCCTCGATCTGGTTGCGGTCCAGGGTCTCCAAGGTGTTGTAGATCGGGAAAACCATGAACAAGGTGTAAGTGTAGACCATGGCGACAAACACCGCACCCGAGGACTCTAAAAAGGGAATCCAGGTGCGGGCCTGAAAATCGACAACGCCCAGCCACGCCAGCAGGCTGTTCAGGACGCCTTGGGTGTCAAGGATCATCAGCCACGCGTACACCCGCAGCAGCTCGTTGATGGCGTAGGGAATGGCGAGGCCGACTAGCAGTAGCCCGGCCCGGGCCGGGGGAGCAAGATGGGCCACGGCGTAGGCCACAGGGTAGCATACGGCCAGCGCCAGCAAGGTGACCGCTAGGGCATAGGCGATGGTTTTGACAAAAATCGTGAAGTGCAGCCCGGACATGCGGGTGTAGTTGGCCGTGGTATAGACCTTGCGGGGGGCGTTTTCCTGGGCTTCCAGGGCGGCGACCTCGCGTTCCAGGGCGGTAATCTCGTCGGCAATTTGCTTTTTGGTGTCCTCGGCCTTGGCATCTTCCAGGTCGAAGCGCTTGAGGTCGAGGCTGGTGTAGAGGGCGTTGATTTTTTGCTCCCCCGAGGTATCACGCTCCTCCAGCCACAAGGAGCGCTCCATCATCACCACCTGCGGCAAGACGATCAGGCCAACGGCCCACAAAGCCGTGAGCAGCAAGAACACGGCGCCAAGCGGGCGGCCGACGGTGCGCATCAAGCTAGTCATCGGCCAGGGCTCCCGCGCGCAAGATCCGCGCGTCCTCGGGGGCGAAGCTGAGGGCGAGCGGGCCGGGGTCGGGCAACAGGCCCGTGTTGGTCCGGTGCATCACCAGCGGCACCCCCTGAGCGTCTAGGTGCAAGTGCCAGAAGGCCCCCTCCAGATCGCGCCGAACCAAGGTCGCGTCCAGACGGTTGGGGCTGTCGGCCTGGGCCAGATGCAAGCGCTCGGGCCGGACAAACAGCAAGGCGGCGTCGCCCGGTGTGAGGGCGTTCGGGTTTTGCCCGCGCAGGACTCCCAAGGCGGTGGCCATCTCGGCCTGGCCGCCGCCGGCCCGCACCACGGTGCCGGCCACCACGTTGTGTTCGCCCACGAAGGTGGCGACAAAGGCGGTGTCCGGTTGGTCATAGAGGGTATCGGGGCGGCCGACTTGTTCGATCACCCCCTTGTTCATCACCGCCAGCCGGTCCGAGAGGGTCAGGGCCTCGCCCTGGTCGTGGGTGATGTACAAGAAGGTGATGCCGATCTGGCGCTGCATGGCCCGCAGTTCGGCGCGCATGTGCTGGCGTAGCTTGAGGTCCAGGGCCGACAGGGGTTCGTCGAGCAGCAAGACCGAGGGCTCCACCGCCAGCGCCCGGGCAATGGCGACGCGCTGGCGCTGGCCGCCCGAGAGGTCGGCGGGCCGTTTGTCGCCCTGGTCGCCCAGGGCCACCATGTCGAGCAGCGCCTGGGCCCGGCGTCGGCGCTCGGCCTTGGGGACGCCGCGTGCTTCCAGGCCAAAGGCCACGTTCTCCCAAACACTCATCAGGGGGAACAAGGCGAGGTTCTGAAAAATCAGAGCGGTGGGCCGCTGGTTGGGGCCCACCCCGGCCATGTCGCGTCCGCCGATCAGGATGCGCCCGCTGGTGGGCGTCAAAAACCCCGAGATCAGGCGCAGCAAGGTCGTTTTGCCGCAGCCCGACGGACCCAGGATGGAGAAGAACTCGCCGGCCTCGAGATGCAGGTCGGTCGGCTGGACGGCCTGGAAGTCGCCAAAGCGCATGGCGACCGCGCGCAGGTCCACATCCTTGCCATGCAGAAGGGGGGCGCCGGTCATGGAGGCTCCGAAGATCGGGCAGGCCGGGGGGCGCGCCGAGCAGGGGCGGTGTCCCGGCCTGGGGGACAAGATCAGGCGTTGGTGAGCTTTTCCACGAACTCGGCGCGCAGTTCGCCGAAGAACTTGGTCTGGGCCGGCCACCACCACAGGCCATCGATCGCGCGGGCGTCGGGGTAGGCCATCGAGAACGCCGTCTTGTTGGCCGCCGACAGATGGGGCTCGGTACCCACGGCGGCCGAGTTGTAGCCAGTATTGTTGGCCATCATGGCGCCGATCTCGGGCGACATCAGGAAGTTCAGCAAGGCGTAGGCCTGTTCCACGTTGGCGGCGCCGCGCGGAATGCCGGCGGTATCAATCCAGCCCAGACCGCCTTCCTTGGGCATGATGTAGGACCACTTGGGATCGACATCACGGTGGAGGAGAACGCCGGTGGTATCCCACGTCTGGCCGATGGAACAGCCGCCATCGGTGAAGGCGGCGGTGGCTTCGGTGGCGTTGTTCCAGAAGGCGCCGATGTTCTTCTTATGCTTGGCTGCGAAGTCATAGGCCGCCTGGAACGCCTTGCGCGCCGAGGCCTCGTCTTTAACCAGATCCAGGCCGCCGCCGGCGGAGATCTGCCCGGTGGCATCAAGATAGAGAACGATGCTGACCAGAACTGACTTCTGCCGGCAGGCCACCTGTCCGATCAGGCCTTCGGTCCACAGGTCGCCATACGACAAGGTGCCGAACTTTAAGGTGGGGTGCTTGGTGGTGTCGAAGGTCAGGGCCTCGGTGCCCCAGTTGAACGGCACCAGATAGCGCTTGCCCCGGTTCGTGGCTCCCAGGGTTACTGACTTGCGGTAAATCGAGGGAATGATCTGATCGACCTTCAGCTTGGTTTCGTCGATGGGCTGAAGCAATTCGTCGCGGTAATAGTTGGGCCCGGTGTCGATCGAGGGAAAAATCAGGTCGAAGCCGGCGCCACCCGCCGCGCGCAGCTTGTTCTCACACTCCTCGTTCGAGCCGTAGGTCGAGAGGTTCATGGTGATGCCGGTCGCCTTCTCGAAGGCCTCTTTCATGTTGTCTTTGATGTAGTCGCCCCAGGCGAACACGTTGACACTGCCCGAACTGGCGCGGGCGCCCTTGAGGATCCCGGGCGCCGCCAGAGGCAGCGCTCCCGCCACGGCGGCGGCTTTGAGCAGGCGACGACGGGTGAGCGACGGCGAGGCAAAGAGGCTCTGGGTCATGTCGTTCCTCGTGGCTGGGCAGAGTCGGGGGTCGAGACAACGTCAGGAGGGTGCTGCACACGCTTTGCGCACCGGGATGTCGGCGCACAATAGAAATTACTCATTGCAGCTCCGGGACGCCACGATGACGTTTCCGTGAAATCGCTGGATTTGTTGATGAGGCGGCGGTGGGGAAACGCGAGTATTCGCTCAAAAATAGAGCTGTGTTATAATTAAGCAATTTAATTGAATTGCCCTGCTGGGCATCGTAAAAAAAATCCAGGGAGTGTCCGCGCGGTGGGGAGGCGCAGATGGCGTACCACGCGAAAGCCTGGATCCTGGGCGTTGCCGCCTTGGCCTTCTTCGGGCCGGCCGCCGCTGTCGAAGGTCCGCTTACCGGCGTTTGGCGTGGTCCCTATGGGGTGTTTGTTCTCGACCAGCAGGGCGCCACGGTTCGGGGCAGTACCTTCTATAACGAGGCCACTCTTCAGGGCACGCTTGACGGGGAGACGCTCCGCTTTCACTGGCGCGATGCCTTGGGGCAGGAGGGCGACGCCAGTTTGCGACTCGACCCAGATCAGGCCGAGCTCCAGGTCGAGTGGCCTCTGGGCGGGGAGGCCGGCCTGCCCGTGTCCTGGCGGGCCATCCGGTATGCCGAACCGGCGGCTCCGCCCGGGCAGCGTTCCCGCTGGCGGGTCGTGATGGATTTGCGCGATTTCCCCGAGGCCGCCGGGCAGGTGACAGGATCGGCTGATCTGTTTTTCGCCGGGGATCGGGTGGCCGGTTGGCTCTCGGGGCACTTTGTGCCTGTTGCTCCCGACACGGGGGCGCCGCTCGCCGAGGGGGTCGAGGGCATCATGGTCTCCTATCGGATCGAGGGGCAGCAGGCCGGGGACACCCTGCGGCTGTCCTTGCTCAATCCCCATGACGACAGCATGACCGAGGCCGTTGTGGCGCGCCGACCCGAGGGCTTGGTCGGGACATGGCGCGATCAGTCCCCTTCCTCCGGGCCTTTGGCGGCGCCGCCGCAGCAAGGGACGATCCATCTGACCCCCGAGGAGGGCCCCCCGACCCCGACGCCCACCGAGGAAGCCAAGGCGCGGCACCGCCGGTTATGGCAGGTGGCCCAACACGTGGGGGAGGCCTGGGCCTCGCCGCTTGGGGGAGATCCCCGCCGGGCGATCCAGGCGATGATCCAGCGCGGTGCGTTTAAAGACGCGGTCCAAGCCGCCGATCAGATGGCCCAAGCTGCCGCCGCGGCCGGTCTGCCCACGCTTCAGGCCGATGCGATGCTCCTGCGGGCCAACGCCCTGAGCGCCGATGGCTTCTTTGCCGAGGCGCGCGACGCCTATACCCGCCTGCAAACCCATCCCGGGGCGACGGCGTTTCACCAGGACATGGCCGAGGCGGGCTTGTTGAGCCTGTCCTTGCATATTGGTTCCGTTCAGCCTTTGGCGGTTCCCCCCCTCCTGCGCTGGCCGTGGCCGAGGATGACCCCCTGAGCCTCAAGGATCGGGGGTTTCGTGCCGAAAAAGAGGGGCGCGACGAGGAGGCCCTGGCCTTTTACGATCGAGCCGCCGTCCTTTACCGCGCCGCCTGGGAGAGCCAGACCACGCCAGTTTTGCGCGAGAGCCAGGGAACCAGCTTGGCGATCGCCTTGCAGCACGGCGTGACGCTTGAGATCCGGCGCCGGCAGTGGGACGCCGCCGCCCGCCGTCTGGAAGAGACCCTGAGCGTGTGGCGCTCGGTGGCGGGAGGCGCCGGGCCGACCGCCAGCCTGCTGGGAACGCGGGCCATGGTCCAGCGCGCCCAGGGGCACCTGCCCGAGGCCTGGGCCAGCATCACCGAGGCCCTGGCTACCGCCGAGGCGGCGCATGTCGCCGAGACGTGGCCGCTGCACGGCATGGCCGGGCGCCTTGCCCGGGCCCGGGGCGACGCGACGGGGGCCGAGGCGGCGTTTCGTCAGGCCATCACCAACGTTGAGACCCTGCGGGGGCGTCTGACGACCGACGAAACCAAGATCGCCTTTTTTGGCACGCCCGCCGATCTTTACGAGGAGTTTGTTGCCTTTTTGATGGACACCCAGCGGCCCGAGGCGGCCTTGGAGATCGCCGAAAAGGCCCGGGCCCGGGCCTTGCTGGACGGGGTGGGCGGCGCCGGTAGCGAGGGGGAGGGCTTTGCCGGGGAAACCCCCAGTCCCGCCAGTGCCCCCACGGTTTCGGCCGCCGACGCCTTGGCCCTGGCCCGCGCGCGGGACACAGCGTTCCTGGTGTATTTTCTAACCCGCGCCAAGCTTTATGTCTGGCTGTTGACCCCGCAGGGCCGCGTGTACAGCGGGGCTCAGGTCGCCGATCCCGCGAGTGTGGCCCAAGCTGTTCAGGCCTTGCGCGAGCCCTTGGTGTTTGGCGAGTCCTTCGAGGCGCCGCGTCGCGCCCTCAACGACCTGCTCACCGGCCCCGTTGCCGCCGCACTGGACGCCCTGCCGCCCGCAAGCCGCTTGAGCATCGTGCCCCATAAGATTCTGGCGCAGGTGCCGTTCGCCATGCTGGGGCCCACGCCGGGTGCTTGGGCCGAGGCGTGGTCCCTCACTGTCTTGCCCAGCTTGTCGGTGGGGGCGCAGCGATCGGCGCGGCCCCTTCCCCCGGACGGGCCGCTGCTGGCCGTGGGGTATAGCACCGCCCATCGGCCCTTGCCGGCCGTGGCTGGGGAACTGAAGGCGGCGGCGGCCCTGTATCCCGGGGCAACCGTTCTGAGTGAAGCCGACGCCACCGCCTCGCGGCTGCGGGCTGAACTGCCCCACTACCCCTTGATTTTGATCGCCGCTCACAGCGCCCGGCGGCCGGGCGCGCCCGGGGACGTGGGTCAGGGAGAGCCGTTGGAAATCGTTCTCTCCGGCTCCGCGCTGACGAGCCGCGATCTCAAGCCCGGCCTGACCCCCCGGGCCGGGTTGGTGATCTTGAGTGCCTGCGAAACCCTCCAGGGGGTCCAGGTGGCCGGTGATGAACTCCTGAACCTGGCGCGCGCCTTCCTCATCGCTGGGGCCGAGCGGGTGCTTCTCACCCAATGGGAGGTGGAAGACGCCGCCACCGCCACCCTTGTTCCCGCTCTGCTGGCCGGGGTGCGCGAGGGGCAGTCTCCGGCGTGGGCCTTGCATAACGCCGTGCAAGCCTATCGTCTGGCACATGCCAACGACGGCTCCGCCGCGTGGGCCGCATGGATTTTGGTGGGGCCTCATGACTGAGCCCTCGGCCCTGGACCACGTGAAACTGGTGGGGAAAACCGTGGCCGCCGTGCTCGGGGGTCTTGGGGTCATGGCCTATCTCGTCCGGTTGTTGCAGTACCGTCTGCATGGCCTGCCGTTTGACGGGGAGGTTTCCGTTGAGACGTATCTGCTCGCGGTGGGACTGCTTCTCACCATCGGGCAGAGCGCGGTGCTCGTCGTGGGGCCCTTGCTCGCCGTGGCGTGGGGGGGGCGGCTTGTGCGGGCCCGGATTTTCCCCGGGGGTGCGACGGGCGGGCGGCGGTTTCTGGCGTGGTTGACGCTGGGCGCGGTGGTCCTCTTGACCCTTCTTCTTCCCGCCGGGCAGATCGGTTCCACCCCTCCGATCTGGGGGGCCGCGTCTGCTCCGGCGGTTGCCTCTTTGTTGGTCCGCGAGGATGGGGCGTGGCTCGTGGTGAGCGGGCTGGCCGTGGGCGGGCTGGGGCTGGCCCTGGTGCCTTTGGGGCGTCTGCTGCTCCAGGCTCGCTTGCGGATCCCGTCTTGGCCGCGGGTCGTCGCCTGCGCCGCCCTCGCCACCGTGGCCTTGAGCTTTTTTCTTCCCATTATCGCCGCGACGCTGCCCGCGCCCGGGGGGACCTTGCCGCGGGGCAGCGTTCACCTGCGGGCCCCGGCCGATGGGTGGGTGGCGGGCTACCTGTTGCCCTTGTCCGGCCAGGACCTCCTTGTTCTTCCCGCCTCTCCCGACGTCCAGGAGGTCGAGATCCTGCCCCGGGAAAACATTGGGCGGATCGTTTTTTTTGCGGGAGGCGGAAAAAGCATGAACGATCTTATGAAAGAGCGCTGGAAGGGGGAGAAAAAGCCCCTGCGCATCGGCGGCATGCCTTTTGGGGGGTGGGGAGCCCTCAGTGCCGTTGTTCTGACCCTTGGTTTTGTTTTTGCGGGGGGGAGTGCGGGCCGCCGAGCCCCCGGAGCCCCCCGCCGAGGAGGCTCTGCCGCCCTGGGCGCTGGGGTTCTTCCCCCTGGTGAGCGCGGCCGGGAGTGATTTGTTGCAGCAGATCCAGGCGGTCATGGCGCTCTACACCCGGGGCGACGAGGGTCAGGGCGGGGCGGTGTGGCGGCAGCGCGGGACGAATGACGCGCAGTGCGTGACGTCGGGCGGTGGCTATACGTCGCCTCGGCCTGGGCGTGATGGGCGCCAGATCGCCGTGTTGCGCGACGGTCGTCCCAGGATTTTGGATCTCGACACCGGCGAGGAGACCCCCGTGCCCGGCACGGCGACCTATCAACGGCTTTATGGCTGGAACGAAGCGGCGGGAACCTTGCTTCTTCAAGCCGGCCCGCAGGTGGTGTCCGTGGCCCTGGCCGATGGCAGCGCAACGCCTTTGGCGGCGGTGTCCTCCGAAACGGGGACCCAACTCGATGCCTTGACCCGCCTGACCCCCGAGGGCGCGGTTCTCCTCGTGCGCCATACCGGCGGCGTGTGGGCCATCATGGAACGGCGTCCGGGGGAGGCCACCGGACGGCGCGTGGTGAGCCGCCCCGTCCCGTTGGCCGAGCCGGCCTGGAGCGCTGCCGGCGTGGTCTTTCTGGCGCCGCCGCCCTGAGCCGGCCCCTGATCAGGCCGGCAAGCACCCCCTTGTCACCCCGATTTCCCGCAAGCTGTCTGCGCACGCCGTCGCACAGGCGGTCATCACTCCGTCGGCCAGGGCGCCAATGCAGCCCAGGCGGAAGCTCTCGGCCGCGGTCATCTTGCCCGGATAAATCAAAAAACCCCGCCGCTTCATCGCCTCATAAAAGGCCGGGAAGCTGTAGGCCGGGTCCTGCGGCGCCCGGAAAGTCACAATAATGGGGGAGCGCAGAGCCTCGGGCAGCAAAGGCCGCAGCCCCAATGCCCCCATGGCCTTGATCAGGGTCTCATACTGGCGGCGATAGCGGGCCAGGCGACCCGGGGCCGCCCCCTTCGGCATCGTATTCGTCGAGGGCTTGCCGGAAGGCGGCGCCGTCGCTCCCGGGGGGAGGCCTGTCCGGCCTGCCTGCGCTCGGCCCTGAGATTCCGGGGGGAGGCAGCCCTCACCGGCCTCTTGACCCCCCTACTCCCGGCGGCACCGGCCGGTTTGCCCGGCGGAACCCTGCCAGACGCGACGGCGGCCCCGGTGTATGGCTTCTTAGAGCAGGCGGGTCCCCAGACCAGCCCGTCGCCCTCCTCCTCCGTCCCGGCCCCGCTGTCGCCGCGCCTGGATCCCGAGCACAAAACGCCCCACGGCGCCTTTGATGCGGCCACGCTGCGCCGGGACTTTCCCATCCTCAATGAACGGATCAACGGCCGCCCGCTGATCTGGCTCGACAACGCGGCCACAACGCAAAAGCCGCAAAGCGTCATCGATCGCTTGGCGCATTTTTACGAGCACGAGAACTCCAACATCCACCGCGCCGCCCACACCCTGGCGGCGCGGGCCACCGACGCCTACGAGGCGGCGCGCGACAAAGCCCGCCGTTTCCTGGGGGCGCCGTCAGTCGAGACCCTTGTTTTTGTGCGCGGAGCGACCGAAGCCATCAACCTTGTGGCCCAAAGCTGGGGCCGAACCAACCTGGGTCCCGGTGACGAAATCGTCATCACCTGGCTGGAGCACCACGCCAACATCGTACCGTGGAAGCGCTTGGCCGATACGGTCGGCGCCGTGCTGCGGGTGGTGCCGGTGGACGACCACGGACAAGTCCGGCTCGACGTTTACAAGTCCATGCTGGGCCCGCGCACCAAGCTGGTGTCGATGACCGAGGTGTCAAACGCCCTGGGCACGGTGGTGCCGGTGGCCGAGATGACCGAACTTGCGCATCGGGTGGGAGCGCGGGTGCTGGTGGACGGGGCCCAGGCGGTTTCACACAAAGCGGTTGATGTCAGGGAGATCAATTGCGACTGGTATGTGTTCTCGGGACACAAGGTCTTTGGCCCCACCGGCATCGGGGTTCTGTACGGCACCCAGGAGGTGCTAGACAGCATGGAGCCCTGGCAAGCCGGCGGCAACATGATTGCCGACGTCACCTTCGAGCGCATCGTTTACCAGCCGGTGCCGGCCAAGTTCGAGGCAGGCACCGGGAACATTGCCGATGCGGTCGGCCTGGGTGCCGCCCTTGATTACGTCGAGGCCATCGGCATGGACGTGATCGCGCGGTACGAGCATACTCTGTTGGAGTATGGGACGGCGTTGTTACAGGAAATCCCGGGCCTTCGTCTGGTTGGGACGGCGGCGGAAAAGGCGGGCGTCTTGTCCTTTGTCTTCGACGACATGCCACCGCTGGAAGTGGGCCGGGCTCTCAACCGCGAGGGCATTGCGGTGCGGGCGGGACACCATTGCGCCCAACCGATTTTGCGCCGCTTTGGCCTGGAAGCAACGGTGCGCCCCTCCCTTGCACTCTACAACACGCCTTCCGATCTAGAGGCTCTGGCGGCCGCGCTGCGGCGGATCCGGGCGGGCCATCCCCCGCCGGCGCTTTGACCACTCCCAGTGCCGGGGAGGCCCCTCCCTCCCCGGCCCCCGCCATCCCTCCCACGGAGGATCCCATGTTGAACAGCGCTCTTGACCGGTTGAGCGTGATCACGCAGGTGGATACGGGCCCGCCCACCGCCATGAAGCTCGACGCGTTGTGGCTGCGACTGCGCCAGGAAGCGCGGGAGGCCTATGCCCATGCCCCCATGCTGGCGCCTTTGTTTGTCGATTCCATCATCAATCAACCCTCGCTGGAGGCGGCGGCGTTTCATCGCATTGCCGCCCGGCTGAAGAATGACGTGGTGGGCCTCGGTATCATCATCGATGCCTTTAACCGCGCCGTCGCCGATTGCCCCCAGATTTCAGAGGACCTGCGCACCGACTTGTCCGCCGTGGTCGATCGGGATCCGGCCTGCGAGCGCTTTATCGAACCTTTTTTGTATTTCAAGGGCTTCCACGCCATCCAGACCCACCGGCTGGCCCATTGGCTGTGGCACCATGACGAGCGCGACTTTTCCCTCTACCTGCAAAGCCGCTCCTCGGATGTGTTCCAGACCGACATCCACCCAGCGGCGCGCTTTGGCCGGGGTGTGTTCCTTGATCACGCCACCGGTCTGGTGGTCGGCGAGACGGCCGTGGTCGAGGATGACGTGTGCCTGCTGCAAAACGTCACCCTGGGCGGGACGGGCAAGGAAAGTGGCGATCGCCATCCCAAAATTCGCAAGGGGGTGTTGATTGGGGCCGGCGCCAAAATTCTGGGCAATATCGAAGTCGGCGCGGGGGCGCGGGTGGCGGCAGGGTCGGTGGTCCTGCGCCCGGTCGGCCCTGGCGAGACCGTCGCTGGGGTTCCGGCCAAGGTGGTGAACCGGGCCCCCAATGTCCCGGTCGAGGAGCAGATTCTCAACGACCTTCTTTACGACTCCTTCGTGTACACGATCTAGGCGGGTTTTCAACCCCTTGAAATAAAAAGAAGGCTGGGGAGGCGAGGCCTCCCCAGACCCCTCCATTCCCCCCCTTTTGGGGGGATTTTTTTTGCCTTGACGCGGCGGGCGGAAAACAACATCCTATTACTCGATGGATTTTATGGAGTGTTCCCGGATGTCTTCCGCCGATCTCCTCTCCCAGATTGGGCAAACGCCGATCGTCCACCTCGCCGGGCTGGACACGGGACCGTGTGACCTTTTCGTCAAGCTGGAGAGCCAAAACCCCTCAGGCTCGATTAAAGACCGGATCGCGGTGTCGATGATCGACGCGGCCGAACGAGAGGGCCGCCTGAAACCGGGCGGGGCCTTGGTGGAAGCGACCGCCGGCAACACCGGTCTGGCCCTGGCTTTGGTGGCGGCGCGCCGGGGCTACCGGTTGACCCTGGTGATCCCCGACAAAATGAGCCGCGAGAAGATCGCTCACGTGCGCGCCATGGGGGCCGAGGTGGTGCTGACGCGCTCGGACGTGGGCAAGGGCCACCCGGCCTACTACCAGGACTTGGCCGAGCGCCTAGCCCGCGACAGCGGGGCGGTCTACATCGACCAGTTCAACAACCCAGCCAACCCACGCGCCCACGAAACGGGGACAGGCCCGGAGATCTGGTCGCAGTTGGAAGGCCGGGTGGATGCGGTGGTGGCCGGGGTCGGCTCGGGCGGCACCTTGACCGGGCTGTCGCGGTTTTTTGCCCGGGTGTCGCCTGGCACCGACATCGTGCTGGCCGACCCGGAAGGCTCTATTCTGGCCGAGTATACCCGCTCGGGCCACGTGGGCACTGCGGGGTCGTGGCTGGTGGAAGGGATTGGCGAGGACTTTGTGCCGCCGGTTTCCGACCTGTCGCGGGTGCGTCACGCCTACACGATCTCGGATGCCGAGAGCTTTGCCACGGCGCGCACGGTTTTGCGGCGCGAGGGCCTGTTGGTGGGCTCGTCGTCGGGGACCCTGATTGCGGCGGCCTTGCGCTATTGCCGGGCCCAGACCGAGCCGAAGCGGGTAGTGACGTTTGTCTGCGACAGCGGCAACAAATACCTGTCGAAGATGTATAATGACACTTGGCTCAATGATCAGGGTCTGTCGGATCGCCCGAGCACCGGCGACCTGCGCGACCTGATTGCCCGCCGCCCCGAGGACGGCGCAGTGATCCACGCCGGCCCCGAGGAAACCCTGCGCATCGCCTACCAACGCATGAAGCTCAACGATGTGTCCCAGCTTCCGGTCCTGGAGGGCGAGCGCTGCATTGGCTTGATCGACGAATCGGACCTGTTGCTGGCCTTGCAGCGCGGCATCGCCTTCGACACCCCGATCCGCGACGCCATGGTGACCCGCCTGGAGACCCTACCGCCCAGCGCCTCGCATGAGCAGCTTGTTGCCCTGTTTGCCCGCGACCATGTGGCCCTGGTCGTCGAGGACGGTCGCTTCCTGGGCCTGATCACCCGGATTGATTATTTGAACGCCCTGAGAGGAAAAGCCGCATGACCGCCTCCCTTATTTCATCCCCCCGGGGCTTCGCCACCTTGAGCGTCCATGCCGGTCATGGCGCCGATCCGACGACGGGCGCGGTGATGACGCCCATTTACGCAAGCTCCACCTTTGCCCAGAGCTCACCGGGGCAGCACACCGGATGGGAATATGCCCGGTCGGGCAACCCGACCCGCGCCGCTTTTGAGCGGGCGGTGGCCGAGTTGGAAGGGGGCACCCACGGCTTTGCCTTCGCCTCGGGCTTGGCGGCCGAGACAACGGTGCTCGACCTGCTCGATCACGGCGCGCACATCGTGGCCGGGGCGGATCTCTATGGGKGGTCGTGGCGACTGTTTGCCAAGGTGAGAGCCCGCACGCAGGGCCTGGAGACCACCTTTGTGGATCCCACTGACCTTGCCGCCCTGGAAGCCGCCTTGCGGCCCGAGACCAAGCTGATCTGGATCGAGACCCCCAGCAACCCCCGGCTGGCTGTCACCGATCTGGCGGCGGTCGCCGCCTTGGCGCGCGCGCGGGGCCTGCTTACCGTAGTGGATTCCACCTTCGCCACGCCGTGGATCCAGCGCCCGCTGGAACTGGGCATTGATATCGTGGTGCACTCGGCGACCAAGTATCTCAATGGTCACTCGGACCTGATCGCCGGGGTGGTGGCGGTGAAGGACGCCGAGTTAGCGGAGCGGCTGGGATTTCTTCAGAACGCCACAGGCGCGGTCCTGGATCCGTTTGCGTCGTTTCTCGCCCTGCGTGGCCTGAAGACCCTGGCGCTGCGCATGGACCGTCATTCGACGAACGCGCTGGCCGTGGCCCATCACCTGGAGCACCATCCCAAGGTGGCCCGAGTCCTGTACCCCGGTCTGCCCAGCCATCCCCAGCACGCCTTGGCGCGGCGGCAGATGCGGGCCTTTGGCGGCATGCTGAGTGTGGAACTGGCCACCGATCGCCCCGGCACGGTCCGTTTCCTGGAGGCCTTGCGGCTGTTCACGTTGGCCGAAAGCCTGGGCGGCGTGGAGAGCCTGATCGGGCATCCGGCGACCATGAGCCATGGCTCGCTGCCGCCCGAGCGCCGAGCCGACTTGGGCTTGCATGACGCGTTTGTGCGGGTGTCGGTGGGCATCGAGGACGCCGCCGACCTGATCGCCGATCTGGACCAGGCCCTGGACCGGATCTAACTCCCCAAGGGCGGGGCGGCCCGACATCCCCCAGGAGGGACCGCCGTTCACAAGAGGAAAGCCCTCATAATGGATCCCTCCCGGGTGCCTGCGGCTCACAGCCGCCGCCGGTTGCCGCCGCTCAACGCCTTGCGCGCGTTCGAGGCGGTCGCCCGGCACCTGAGTGTCACCTTGGCGGCCGACGAGTTGTCGGTAACGCCGGCGGCGGTCAGTCAACAAATCCGGCAACTGGAGGACACCCTGGGGGTGCCTCTGGTGCGCCGCCAGGGCCGGGGCTTGGCCCTGACCGAATCGGGTCAAGCCTTGCTGCCGGGCTTGAGCGAAGGCTTCGACCGACTGGTTCAGGCCCTGGGAGCCATGCCGCAGTCCGCCGAGACACGGGCTACGGTTCGGGTTGCCGTCACGCCCTCGTTTGCCGACAAGTGGCTGCTGCCCCGGCTGGGAGGATTTATTCAGGCCAACCCGGGGCTGGACGTGCACGTCATCGCCGGCATGGAGGTCATTGACCTCCAGCGCGAGGCGGTGGATCTGGCGGTACGCTTTGGCACGGGGCAGTATGCCGGCCTGTCGGTTGCCCTGTTGCGCGAGGAGGAAGTGTTTCCAGTCTGCGCGCCCGCGTTGCTGACAGGCCCCACGCCGCTGCGAACCCTGCCCGACCTCCAGCACCACGTCCTCATCCACGATGACAACCCGGCCGAACGCGGCGCCTGCCCGGACTGGCCGCTGTGGCTGACCGCGGCCGGCCATGCCCCTTTGGCGTCCTCCAAGGGGCCGCGCTTCAACCAGTCCTCCATGGTCCTCGACGCGGCGGCGCAAGGCCTGGGGGTGGCGCTCGCCAAGGGATTTCTCGCTCAGACCGACCTGGAGGCGGGTCGGCTGGTCCGCCCGTTCCCCGAGAACCACGTGCCACGCTTCGCCTATTGGATCGTCGCCACCGCCCAGGCCTTGGACCGCCCGGCCGTGCGCCTGCTGCGCGACTGGCTGTTGCATGAGGCCAGTCGATGACGATAGAGAGGCTTGATCTAACCTCTGCCCCGGGGCTGGGGGGCCCTTTCTCTCGTCTTGATCAAAAACAATGGCTCTGCTGGAAACGCTGTCCCTGTCAACGCTCGATCCGGTTTCCCTGGCCCGTCTGGCAGATCTGCTTGACGACGAAGAGCGAGCCCGTGCCGATCGCCTGAAACTCTCACCAACCCGGCGAGAGTTTATCGCGGCCCATGGGCTTAAACGCACCATGCTCGGGGCCGTGTTGGGTCAGGACCCTCGGGCGCTTCGTTTCACGGCTGAATCCGCGGGAAAGCCGGTCCTGGTCGGGGGAGGCCCTGACTTTAATCTTTCCCACACCACAGGTCTCGTGGCCTGTGCGGTGGCCACGGACGGGGGACGGGTGGGGGTTGATGCCGAAACTCTGGCCCGAACCCCCGAGCCGAGGCTGGCCCGGCGTTTTTTTGCCCGCGAAGAAGCCGATGCCCTGCAAGCCCTGCCGCATCAAGAGCGCCCCCAGGCTTTTTTGCGCCTATGGACGCTAAAGGAAGCGGTGGTCAAGGCCTTGGGCGGCGGCTTGGCGCTGGGCCTCAAGCGTTTTGCTGTTGGAACCGAGCCTCCCCGGCTCTTACGGCAAGAGGGCCTCCTCCCCCCGGGGCACCCCTGCCACCTGGAGCAACACTGCCTTCCGTCTGGCCATGTGCTGGCCCTCGCCGTTCTGCCGCAAAACGCCCCTTCCAAGGAGCCGGACGGATCTAGCCGAACATGAAGCTGGTCGGATTGGCGATGGGACGGTTTTCGTTCAACAAGAGGAGGCCCTTAACGCAACGAACGATCAACCAGACCAGCCAGAAAAGCAAAACGGCATAGCCGATCAGGACAAGAGAAAGCGCGCCACCGATGACCATAATCAGCAAGCCGTACCAAAACGTCCTGATCTGGAAATCCAAATGACTTTTTTCGATACCAGCGGCGCTTCCCGCCTGAATATGAGCAATAACAACGCCAATTAAGGCTGTAACACCCGTAAATAACCCTATTATATAAAGTATATAAACAGCAAAACACAGACCTTTTTTATTAAGAACCTGACCGTCTCCAGACGCGGGAACCTCGTTCATCGCTCGATCTCCATATCATCAATTAACCCACATACCCATTTCAGGAGAAAGTTTATCCAAGAACAAAAAGAATATCCAGACACCTCCCAAATCGGGCAACGACTCTCAAGAGAGTGACAGCCTTATTTTAGATCAGAAGAGGTCAATCTGGAACTAAAAACACTCCAAACTGCATTGCGACCGATAATACCCCCTCCTTGAGCCCCCACCAGTCTCTCGAAATGACCTGGAAGCAGCCTGACGGCTCGGAAGGAAGAAAGGCAGAGGGGGGGGGGCGGACCTCCCCAACGAGTTTTCTTGCAGTCCTGGGGATCCAAAGAGCCTCAGGCTGTTACCGGACCTTCCCCTTTCCCCCTCTCACGAGGTCGAAAGGGAGGCGGAAAAACCGCGTTAGTCTTGTATCGCTTCTTCTTCAAGAAAGGGAAAACCGGCGCGGTCCTCTTCCTGGTGGGCTTTCACGAGATAGGAGCCGGTGGGCATCACGGCGGCGACGAGAATCCACAGCAACGGCCCCATGTCGGTGGCAATGGCGATGGCCCAGGACAGCCAGATTTGCTTCCAGTACACGAGAATGGCTTCCAGATCGTGCATGGGGGCAAACGGCGGCACCACGACCTGCCCCTGGTCGCCCATGGCCTTCAGCGAGGCGGCAATCTCGTCGAGCAAGGTGTTCTTGTCGTTTTGCAGATTGGTCACCACCTCGCGCTGACTGACGGCGAAGCCGCGGTTGATGCTATCGGCCGAAAGCGGGCGCATGTCGCGCATGGTGGCGATCTGGAATGAGAAGTAGTCGAGGGGAGAAGTCGCCGCGACGCTGCCGATGCGGCTTTGCACGGAGTTCAGGTCGCGGATCAGGGTTTCGTAGTTGGCGCGCAGCACATCCCCCCGGTCGGCCAGCGCCTCGCGTAAGCGGCGCAGGGACTCGTTGATGTCGCGGATTTCCTGGGTCTCGGCGGTGCGAGTCTGCTCAATGTGATCGGCAATCCCCCCCGCCACCTGAGACAAGTCGCGCAGGAACACCGACACCGAGCCGGCCCCGGCCGCCGAGGTCAAAGTGCCGTGGGTTTCCTCCTGGACGGCCAGACGCTCGAAGCGATCGGACATCTGGCGGGCGATCGGCACCAAGCGGTCATACTGCCCGACACGAGCTTGGCGCAACTCATTGAGGGACTGCTGCAAGGCATCGGCTGAGACGCGCAGATGATAGGTGTTGGCGGCATCGCCCCCGACGCCAAGAACGCTGGTGGCCGTGGACATGCCAAAAATGATGGCCGCGCCAATGGGAGCGATGATCCCCAAGAGGACGGTCTTTTGCCAGAGGTTGGCCATCTCCATGCGTTCGAGGAGCGTGGTCCAGAAGGTAAAGACGAATCCGGCTCCGATCACCCCGGCCAACGCCGGCACCACCCAATAGCGCCAACCCTCGTCGGGCGAGAAAAAGACGATCTGGAAGCCGTAGCAACTGGTGTAGCCGGTCCACACGCTGGCGAGAAAGGTAATGACGTGAAAGAGTTTTTCTCCCATCGGCGTGTGGCGGCGGGGCTTTTTGGCCGCACGCGGGCGCAAGGTGCCCCCCAGCCAGACGGTCAGCCAGTGCAAGACGATAAGCCCGACCACCGAAGCCAGCACCACCCCCAGCGCCCCATAGCCCGCAATCACCAAGCCCCAGGCTTCGTCGGCGCCAAAGGAATGGCCGCGCCGCAAGCCGACCACCTGCAAACTCAGGACCCCCAGCAGGAACAAGATCAACACCCCGGTGGCGAAACCTTGATGCGTGGTGAGGACATAGGACAAGGAGCGCCCGAACACCTCCCCAAGAGCGCGGAAGGGGGAATCGAGGGGCGGCAGGGTGTCGGCCCGCGCGGTCCCCGGCCCGGTTCTGTCCTCGTCATAAGCGGCGGCCTCATCGGCGGCGGGCTGACGGGGCGGGGCCACGGGAGCGCGCGGAGGGATCCGCTCGCGCGAGGTGGAAGAAGGATCGGGGGGCAGAAAGCGATCACCGGACGCCTCGAACGCCCGGGACGCCGCTTCCTGGCCGGAGCCGGAACTGTCGTTGGCCATGCCTGCCTCTCACCGTGGGGAAACCTGCGGGGCCGGCGCTCTTGAACCGCGCGACGCGCCGGAAGGCGGCAGGACCATACTCCGAGCCGGCCCCGGCGCAAACAGCAAATCCCTAGGGCAATCGGGGGAAAGACGGGGGGAAGAGCAGGCTGGGGAGGCGGGGCCTCCGACACCACGGTCCTGCTGGCCCTTCACCGTGAGGGATGCCCCAGGATCGGAGGGGTCTGGGGAGGCCTCGCCTCCCCAGCCTGCTCTTTCCCTCCCGGGACGTTCTTCTTGTCCCCGGTGTCCTATTTGCTTGCAGCGACCCAGGGAAATCCGCGACAAGGATCAACAAGGTGTCAAGGGAGTCGGGCGGTCCAACGATCATGGCAAAGCGTGGGGAGGACGAGGGCGGATCCATGGATCCGGCGGCGTCAATCCGGCGAAAGTGAGGCCCCCCGCGTCGAGCGGCCTTGTCTCGGCGCGGTTGAACGGGCATGGTCCCCCCCCTGGGGCCACGACACTATGGTTACCGCCCGCAGTTTCACGTTCAATCCAAGGGTGACTTGATGAAGATCGCCATTCCGAAGGAGCGACGCCCCGGCGAGGATCGCGTCGCCATCTCCCCCGAGGTGGCCAAAAAGCTCGTCGGCCTGGGCTTCTCGGTGATTGTTGAAAAGGGAGCCGGTCTTGGCTCCTCAATCACCGACGCGGCGCTGGTTGATGCCGGGGCCACCATCGCCGACAGCGCCCAGGAAGCCTTCGCCCAGGCCGACATGGTCTGGAAGATCCGCGCGCCCATGCTGGCCGAGGAGGGCTTCGACGAAGTCGCCCTCCTGAAGGAGGGAACCCTCCTGTTGGCCCATCTGTCGGCCCTGACCAGCCCGGCCCTGGTGGCGGCCCTGGCCCGGCGCAAGATCACCGCCTTTGCCATGGAACTGATGCCGCGCATCAGCCGCGCTCAGTCCATGGACATTCTCTCGAGCCAGTCGAACCTCGCGGGCTATCGCTCGGTGATCGATGGCGCTTACGAGTTCGGCCGCGCCTTCCCCATGATGATGACCGCCGCCGGCACCGTGCCGCCGGCACGTGTCTTGGTGTTTGGCGCCGGCGTGGCGGGCTTGCAGGCCATTGCCACGGCCAAGCGTCTGGGCGCCATTGTCATGGCGACCGACGTGCGCCCGGCCACCAAGGAGCAGGTGGAAAGCCTGGGCGGCAAGTTCATCACCGTAGACGACGAGGCCATGAAAAAGGCCGAGACGTCTGGCGGCTACGCCAAGGAAATGGACGACGAGTTCAAGAAGAAGCAGGCCGCCGCCGTGCTGAAGGAACTCGTGCGCACCGATATCGCCATCACCACCGCCCTCATCCCTGGCCGTCCCGCCCCGGTGCTGATCACCGAGGAGATGGTCAACCAGATGAAGCCGGGCAGCGTGATCGTGGACCTCGCGGTCGAGGCCGGCGGCAACTGCCCGCTGTCGCGTCCTGATGAGATCGTGGTGCACAACCGGGTCAAGATCGTGGGCCACACCAACGTGGCCGGCCGTCTGGCCACCGATGCCAGCCCGCTGTTTGCGAAGAACCTGCTCAACTTTATCACGCCGCAGGTGGACAAGGCCGCCAAGACCCTGGCGCTGAAGCTCGAGGACGAGACGGTCTCTGGCACCTGCGTGACCCGTGACGGGGCTGTGGTCCACCCGGCGCTGCAAGCCAAGCCGGCCGAAGTGAAGGCTGAGCCGGCGCCGGCTCCGGTTGCCGAGGTTAAGGCCGAGCCCGCGCCCGCTCCGGTCGCCGAAGTGAAGGCCGAGCCCGCGCCGCCCGGTCGCCGAAGTGAAGGCCGAGCCCGCGCCCGCTCCGGTCGCCGAAGTGAAGGCCGAGCACCGGGCCGACCGGGGGGGGAGCGCGTCACTGCCGCCCGGGCCCTCTTCCAGGCGGAGCACTTGGCGCAACAGGACTTGAAGGCGCACGGGCTTGAGGCAGACCAGCGCGAGGCCAAGGCTGCTTGGGTCATTGTGTTCGGGGGGCAGTGACCCGCCGGAGGTCAGCAGCACCATGACCAACCCCTTGCCCAACCCGGGGATGGTCTGCACCGCGGCGGCGACATCGGTGCCGGTGAGGCCCGGCATCATCTGGTCGAGCAGGACGATATCGAAGGGCTGGCCAACCGCGTGGGCTTCCTTGAGGCGGTGCAGGGCCTCGGGACCGCTGGCGGCGGTATCGGCGGTAATCCCATAGGCCTCCAACTGCTTGGTAAGCAGGCTTCGGTTGATGGGGAGGTCGTCAACAATCAAGAATCTTTTGCGGCGCAACAGGGCAAAGGCTTCGGCATCGGGATCGGCCCGCTCGGTGACGGGGCGCAAGGGGACCTCGACCCAGAACGTGGACCCCTGACCCACGGTACTGCGCACCCCGATCGTTCCTCCCATCAACTCAACGAGGCGTCGGGAAATGGCAAGGCCCAGGCCGCTGCCGCCAAACCGGCGCCGGGCCGAGCTGTCCACCTGGGAAAAGCGGGTGAACAGGCGTGGCAAAGCCTCTTCGGGAATCCCAACCCCCGTGTCGGTGACGTCGAAGCGCACCAAAGGCGCCGTCCTCGGTCCCGAGACCCCAACCTCCACCGAAATCCAGCCCTGCTCGGTGAACTTGACGGCGTTTCCCGCAAGATTGAGGAGAATCTGGCGCAGACGGCCGGCATCGCCCAGGAACCAGCCCCGGGCCTCGGGGGCGATGGCCTGGGCGATTTCCAGGCCCTTGGTGGCGGCGCGCGGCGAGAGAATCTCTACCACCGAGTCAACCAGGGCCGTCATCTCGAACTCGCCGGGCTCCAAGGTGAGCCGGAAGGCCTCCATTTTGGAGAAATCCAAGATGTCGTTGATGATACTGAGCAAGGCCTCGCCGGAGTCGCTGATCGCCTGGGCATAGCGGCGCTGCTCGCTGTCTAGGGGAGTATCAAGCAAAAGCCCGGCCATGCCGATGACGCCGTTCATGGGGGTGCGAATTTCGTGGCTCATGGTGGCCAGGAAGTCGGACTTGGCGTCGTTGGCCACTTCGGCGGCGTCGCGGGCGTCGCGCAAGGCGCGCTCGTTGCGCTCAAGCTCGCGCAGGGTCAGCACGGCAATCCCCGCCGCCAAGATCAAGGTCCCGGTGCACAACAAGACTAAAAACGCCTTGCTGGAGAGGGCCGATTGGGAAAGCTCCTGGCTGCGTTGTCGCACCTCGGTTTCCATGGAGGCCACCAGATCCTGGACCACCCGGGTCAGGCGCTGGATGGTCTGGCGGTTGTCGGCCAGAAGGCCCTGGATCCGCTCGGCCGTGTTGATTTCCCGTCGGCGCAGGTCAAAAACGCTCCCCGCCCCCTGGCCTAACCGGCTCAGGGCGTCGCGGGTCTTGAACAGGCTTTCGACCAGAACCGGGTTGCGTTGGGCGAGATCGCTGCGCTCGAAGATCTGGGCGGCGTCGGAGAGCACGCCCAACGATTGATTGTAGCGGGCCTGCAAGGAGTGCACGGCGCTTTCCGACTCCGCATTGGTCGCGGCGTTGAGCACCCCGACAATGAGGTTCCCCTCGGCCTTGATATCGACGATATAGCCCAAGTCATTGACCGCCCCGGCCATCAGGCGGGTGACCACGTCGTCCACCGCCCCGGTCAGCGAGGCATGAAGCTCGGTCATGCGCCCAACCTCGGCGCGCAAGGCGGTATCGCTCCAGGCCAGGAGGTCGGTCCGCCACACGGGGTCGTGGCGGGCGCGCTCGGGCTGGGTCAAGGCTTCCAGCGCGGGGTCGGGGCCCAGCACGGCGAGGGCCCGAGTCAGGGCCTCGCGGACGGCTTCGGGGCTCTCGGGCGGGTGGCGCGCCAGGGACTGGATTTCCACCACCACGCCCAGGCGGGCCGCGCTTTCCTCCACGGTGGTGCGTGTGGCCCGGGCGTTGGTGCGCACCGCCCGGCGGGCCAGCAGATCAAGCTGGGCCCGGGCGCCATAGACCATGGGGCCCACGGTTTGCAGCAATTGTTCCTGGGCCTCGGCGATGCCGCGCAGCAAGGCGCGGCGGCTATCGGCGAGCGCCACGCTCTCGTGGGTGGCGCGCTCCATGGCCTTGAGGGAGCGGGTTAGCTCGTTGCCCAAGGCCTCGATGGCGTTGGCGGCGTGATCGCGGCCGATCTCGCGCAACGGGTCAAGCTCGGCGATGCCCGCCGCCAGTTCGTCGCCCATGCGCCGGGCTTCGCGCTCCAGGTCCTCGCGGGTTGACGAGGCCACCAGCAGGGGGGCGGAGGCCCCCAAGGTGGCGCTGGTTTCTTGCAACCTCAAGGCGGCGCCAAGGGCGGGGATGGTCTGCCCCGTGGTCACTTGGACCGCGTTGCCCAGGTTGTTGAAGGTGGCCACCGCGATGATGGTGGCCAGCACCGACAAGGTTGCCGTGCCGGTGATCGCGAGGGCCGCCCAGGTTCTGGAGTTGAAACGTCCCATGGATCTCCTGGCGTCAAGGGAAGGAGGGGGCTGAGGGGGGCCTGCCTCCCCGGCCTTCTCTCTTCGAGGGATCTGCCTGTCCTCCGCTCCTAGGGCAAATCGCGCCGCCCCGCCAGGATTTCCTCGGCCTTGGCCTTGTCGATGACCTGGGTGGGCAGGGTAATGGTCTTTTCAATCGGTTGGCCTGCGAGATGGCGCAAGGCTTGGCGCAGGCCCTCGTCGCCCGGGGTTTTGTAGAGGAAGGTGGCCGACAACACGCCGTCGCGCACCCAGCGCACCCCCTCGCTGGGAATGCCGTCGATGCCAAGAAAGGCGATGCCCTGGGCCCGGCCCTCGTCGCGCGCCGCCAGATAGGCGCCATAGGCCATGGGATCGTTATGGGCATAGACGAGGTCGATCTTCGGCTCTTTTTCCAGGACCTGGACCATGGCCTCGTAGGCCAGATGCTGCTTCCAGTCGCAGTCCACGGGGGTGCCAGCGAAGCGGATGCCGGGTTCGCGCGAGACCACATCGTAAAAACCGTCGTGACGGTCGCGGCTGGGCTTGGTCTTCATGCCCCCCCACACCTCGAACACCGTGCCTTGAGCCTTACCGGGGCCGCCCAGCAGCTTGACCGCGTACGTCCCGGCGGCGGCGCCGATGGCCCGGTTGTCGCCGCCGATGAATTGGGTGATGCGGTCCGTCTCCACGTTGCGGTCGAGCACGAAGACCGGAATGCCCGCGTCGGCGGCCTTGATCACCACCGGGGTGAGTTGGGCTGACTCCTTGGGGGTGATCAAGATGGCATTCACCTTGCGCTGGATGAAGCCCTCCATGTCCGCCACCTGCTTGTCCACGCTGTCGTTGGCGTCGGCGATCAAGACGGTGACCTCGGGATGTTTGGCGGCCTCGGCCCGAAGTTCCTCGTTGAACAAGATCCGCCAGGGTTCCAGGGTCGTCGCCTGGGAAAAGCCGATGACCGGCCCCTTGGTCGCCGGGGGTTCTTGGGCCGCGCCGCTTCCCGGGAGCAGCCCCAGGGCCAGAAGCACAAGACCCGCCGTTCTTCCCATGCCTGCCATGATGTGCTGCCTCCCCGCCGATCCGTCGGCGCGTTTGCGTCTTTATGGTCTTCGGTCTCCGCAAGACGGCGTCCATTTCGGTTGCCCGGGACCTGAGAGCGGGTTATACCCGATGGTCCAGGTCTTGTTCCACCCCAATGAATCCGCAACCGCATCAGGGCGGTCATTCAAAGACTGAATGGGCAAAGACTGAACGGGCGAGGACGCAATGGGACGGCATACGACGGTCTTCCTCCTGTGGATCGCCCTCTTAGTGGGGGGACTGGAGGCCAGGGTGGGAGAAGCGGCCGAGTCTTTCACCTTGCGGGTGGCGGTGCAAGATGCCTCGGCCATCGGTCGCCCCGCCGAGGTTCATGGGGCTACCTGGGCGGCCAAGCGTCAGGCCGGGGTGGATGTCAAGCGCATTCCCTTTGGGGCGTTGTATGAAAGCGTGTTGGCCAGCCTCAAGGGCGAGGCGCCGCCCTTTGATGTGATTTTTTACGCGCCCGCCTGGGCCGGGGACTTTGCTCCCTACCTGCGCGAACTGCCGCCTTGGGTGGCGGAGGATGAGTCGTTTGACGATATCCACCCCATTTTTCGCGACCGCTTGATGAAGTGGAACGATCATTGGGTGTCGATTACCGTCGATGGCGATCTCTTTAGCGGATACTACCGTCGCGATTTGTTCGAGGATCCGGTCAGCCGGGCCGGCTTCTTGGCGCGCTATGGCTACGATCTGTTGCCTCCGGCCACCTGGGACCAGTATCGCGATATCGCCGAGTTCTTTACCGGACGACCGGGGCCGGACGGGCGGCCGCTGTTTGGCGCGGCCGAGGCCTTTGCCCGGGGTAAGCAACAGTTCTGGACCGCCTTTGCCCGCGCTGCTGCCTATACCAACGCCCCCGGGGTCTCCGGGGCGCAGTTCTTCGATCCCGACACCATGGTGCCTCAAGTCAACAATCCGGGCTGGGTGCGGGCCATTGAGGACTATGTGGCGGTTTTGGCATTCTGCCCGCCCGAGGCGCGGTCTTTTGGCATTGTCGAGAGCCGCCAAGCCTTTATCGACGGTCAGGCCGCCCTGACCTTGGACTGGGGCGATACCGGCCCGGCGGCCGAGGACCCGGCCCGCTCGAAGGTCGCCGACAAGGTCGGGTATTTTGTGCTGCCCGGGGCCGCCCAGGTCTGGAATCCCCGTCTGAGCCAGTGGATCGATGTGCCGCGCGGGCGGCGCGTGCCGTATCTGGCCTTTGGCGGTTGGGTCGCCGCCGTGCCCCGCAATGCTCCCCACCCGGAGGCCGCTTGGGACTTCATCTTGTGGTTTTCCAGCGTGGCCAACAGCCTGGAAGATGTCCTGGACGGAGGAACGGGCATCAATCCCTATCGCTACAGTCATTTCGCCGAAATTGACGCCTGGACCCGGGTCTTTTCGCGGCGCGCGGCGGCTGAATACCTGGGGGTAATCAAGACCAGTCTCGATTCTCCCAACGCCGCGCTCGATCTTCGATTGCCTGGCTTTAAGGAATATACCGATGCTTTCGAGGCCCAGATGGTCCGGGTGTTGGCTGGCGAGATCGCGGTGAAGCCGGCCCTCGATGCCGTCGCCCTGGCCTGGGAAGGCATTACCGAGCGCTACGGTCGAGCCTCGCAAAAAGCCCTCTATCGTGCTTCCATGGGGCTGGCGCCAGAGTAAGGCAGGGGGCCAGGGAATAAGGGGTCGGGGGAGGCCGTCCTCCCCAGCCTTTCCCCGTCTGGCGGCAGCCGGGGCCGCGCGTAATCAAGGGGATACCAATGCGGGTTCTTCTTCTGGATGATGATGAAACCAACCTCATCATCTATAAAAGCATCGCCCAACGGACCGGCCAGGAGATCGAGATCGTCTGCGAGACTGATCCGCTGGTTGCCTTAGAGGCGTGTCGTGCGCGCATGCCCGACCTGATCGTCCTGGATTACCTCATGCCCGGCATGGACGGCCTGGAGTTCCTGAGCCGGGTGCGCCGCCATCCCGAGGGGCGCGACGTGCCCATTGTCATGATCACCGCCGCGGGCGAGCGCTCGGTCCGCCACCAAGCCCTGGAGCGAGGGGCCACCGACTTTCTGGCCAAGCCGGTGGATGCGACGGAAATGCGGGTGCGTTTGACCAACCTTCTGGCCCTGCGCCGTTCCCACCTGCGGCAAGTGGACTGGAACCACCATCTGGCCCACGAGGTGGATCTGGCGACGCGCAAGATTTCCAACCGCGAGCACGAGTTGATTATCCGCCTGACCCGGGCGGCCGAGTTCCGCGATCCCGAAACCGGTGGCCATATCCAGCGCATGGCCAGCTATTCGCATCTGATTGCCCGCCATCTCGGCCTACCCGAGGGCTTTTGCGATTTGATCTTGCGGGCCTCGCCCATGCACGACGTGGGCAAGCTGGGGGTGCCCGACGCCATCTTGCTCAAGCCCGGCCGCCTGACTGCCGATGAGTTCACGGTGATGAAGAATCACACCACCATCGGCCACGCCATCTTGAGCGGGAGTGAGTCTGACCTGATCCAGTTGGGGGCCGAAATTGCCCTGACCCACCATGAGAAGGTGGATGGCACGGGCTACCCCTACGGCGTGAGCGGGGAGGCGCTGTCCTTGCCCGGGCGCATCGTCGCCGTGGCCGATGTGTTCGACGCCCTGACCAACGAACGGCCCTACAAGCGGGCCTGGCGCTTGGACCAAGCCCGCCAGTTCCTGGTGGAGGGCCGGGGCTCTCACTTTGACCCTTTGTGTGTCGATGCCTTTCTCGCGGCGTGGGACGAGGTGCTGGTCATCAAGGCCCGCTTTGTCGATGAGGCCCTGGTGCCAGACGAGCTGGACTTGTTGCAAACCTTGTCGTGAGTCCTGCTCCAGGATCGGAGGGGTCTGGGGAAGCCCCGCCTCCCCAGCCTTTCTATCCTAGCGGGTCTTGCCCCTGGCCGGGGGCAGGGGTAAAAGCCGAGGATCATGACACCCTCTCTGAGCGCGATCGTCGCCGTCTTTCTCGTCATCCTTCTGGGGACGGGCCTGCGGCGCCTGCGGCTGATTCCCGACACCTTCTGGGCACCGGCCGAAGCCTTGACCTACTATGTGACCTTCCCGGCGCTCCTGGTGGCCAATCTTGCCAACGCCTCCTTGGACGGCGTGCCCTGGGAGCGGTTGGCCGTCCTGGAGGCCCTGGGGGTCGGGGTGGGCGCCGCCGTCCTTTTGGCCTGCCGGCCGTGGCTGGCGCGCCGGGGGATGGAGGATCCGGGGTTCACCAGCGTGTTCCAAGGGGCGATCCGTCCGAACACCTATATCGGCCTCGCGGTGGCGGCGGCCTTGTTCGGTCCTCAGGGCGTGACCCTGACCGCTCTGTGCATCGCCGTGGTGGTGCCGCTCGTCAATGTGTTGGCCGTGAGCTGCATGGTGCGCTTTGGCCGGGGCCAGCGCGCCACCCTTCGCGGGTTCCTGCGCGGGCTGGCCACCAATCCCTTGATCTTGGGCTGCGTGGTGGGGCTCGCCCTTCAGGTGACGCAAACCCGGCTGCCCCCCGTGGTGGGTGGCTTTTTGCAGATGCTGGCTAGCGCCGCCTTGCCGCTTGGGTTGCTGGCGGTGGGGGCGGGCTTGAGTGTGCGGGCCCTGGGGGGCGCCCTGGTGCCGCTGGGGCTGTCGTCCGCTGTCAAAATGCTGCTGACCCCGGCGGTGGTGGGGGCCGCCGGGTGGGCTTTGGGGCTGGAGGGGGCGGTCCTGGCGGTGGCGGTGCTGTATGCGGCCTTGCCCTGCTCGGCCTCGGCCTATGTGTTGGCGCGCCAGATGGGCGGGGATGCCCCGATGATGGCGGCGATCATCACCGGACAAACCGCCGCCGCTGCGGTGGTTCTGCCGCTGATCCTGGCCGTGATCGCTCCTTAAGTCTTGGGTCGGCACGGGCGATTGCATTAAGGCAGGGGAGCCGGTATGGTGCGCCCCTGGCCGGGGCCCCCTCCAGATCCCGAAACGGCGAGGCGAGGGGGCCCCCGCCTCTCAGGTGTCCAACGGGAGCGACCTTCTTCCATGAAACTTTCGGCGCTGGCCCACCTCCTCGATGGTCAGGTCCACGGGGACGGCGATCTTGACTTCGAGCGTCCGGCCCATCCCGATCACGCCGGAGCGGGCGATCTGGCCGTGGCCATGCAGCCCGAGCTGGTGGAGCGTCTTGCGGGCAGTGCCGCCCGGGTCGGCTTGGTGGCAACCGGCGCTCAGGTCCCGGACGGCGTTCTTGACGCATGGGTGAGTGTGGGCCGGCCCCGCTACGCCTTGCATCACCTGACCACCGCCTTTGCCCAGGCGCCATCGTTGGCGCCGGGCCTTCATCCCACCGCCGTGGTCGATCCAAGCGCCGAGATTGGCGAGGACGTTGCCCTCGGGGCCTTTGTGGTCGTTGGGGCTGGCGCGCGCCTTGGTCGCGGCTGCCGCATTCAGAGCCACGTCAGCATCGGCGCCGGGGCCCGCCTGGGGGCGGACTGCCTGCTGTATCCTGGCGTGCGGATTGGCGAGCGTGTGGTGGTGGGCGATCGCGCCATCCTTCACGCCAACGTCTGTCTAGGGGCCGATGGCTTCAGCTTTGTGACGCCTGAACCGGGCACCGTGGAGAGCGCCAAGGCCTCCGGGAAAGTGGCCGGGGAAAACCAAGCCCTGGTGCGCATCCACTCCCTGGGCGCCGTGGTGGTGGGCGATGACGTCGAGATCGGCGCCAACACCTGCATCGACCGGGGCACCCTCGCCGACACCCGCATCGGCGCCGGTACCAAGATCGACAACCTCGTCATGATTGGCCACAACGTCGAGGTCGGACGCTCGTGCCTGCTGTGCGGGCAGGTGGGGATTGCCGGCTCGGCGGTCATTGGCAACGGCGTGGTGCTCGCGGGCGGTGTCGGGGTGGCCGACCATGCCCGGATTGGTGATTTTGCGGTGATCGGCGCGCGCTCGGGGGTGAGTGGTCATGTTCCTCCGAAAAGCGTCTGGCTCGGCTATCCCGCCGTGCCCAAGGAACAGATGGTCGAAACCTATATGCTGACGCGCCGGTTGAAGACCTTGTTCAAGGATGTGGCCGAGCTGAAAAAGCGGGGGCGGGCTTGTCCCTCCCCCACGTGATCTTCCTTCTCTCAACCCCTGGATGGGTCCGGTCGAGCCATGAGTGACATTGAAAACAAGATCTACGATATTATCGTCGAAAAGACGGCGGTGGAGCGCGACCGTCTGAGCCGGGATGCTCGCCTGGGAGACCTCAGCATTTCCTCTCTCGATTTTGTCGAGATCGTTTTTGCGGTTGAGGAAACCTTCGATATCGAGGTCCCGTATAACGCCAATACCCAGGATCAAGACTTCAAGACCCTCGGCGACATTGTTGCCGCCGTTGAGGCCCTGGTCGCCGCGCGCGATTAGCACCAAGCCAAAGACAGCTTTTTGCAGGAAAGAGGGGAGAAGGGCATGCGCCGTGTTGTCGTAACGGGGATGGGCGTGGTCTCCGCCATCGGCGCTTCGGTGCCGGCCTTTCAGGCGGCCTTGGCCGAGGCCCGCGGGGGCATCGGGCCCATCGAGACCATCGGCACCGAGCGCTTGACCATCCGCACCGCCGCCGAGGTCAAGGGGTTCGTCCCCGAGGAACGCTTCACCAGCACCGAGTTGACCGTTCTCGATCGCTTCTCCCAGTTTGCCGTGTTGGCCGGGCGCGAGGCCTGGGCCATGAGTGGCCTGACGCTGACGCCGCAAACGGCGGTGCGGGCCGCGTGCATCATCGGCTCCGGCGCCGGCGGGCAACTGACCATCGAGGAAGGGTTCCGCCGCCTCTATGAAGAGGGCAAGCACCGGGTGCCGCCCTTTACGGTGCCGCGCTACATGAGCAGTGCTGCCGTCAGTCAGGTGAGCATGGACCTCGGGCTTCAGGGGCCCTCGTTTGGGGTGTCGAGCGCCTGCGCAACCGCCACCCATGCCATCGGTCTCGGCTTCCACATGGTGCGCGGCGGTCTTGCCGACATCGCCGTGGTGGGCGGCGCCGAGGCGCCCATCTCCATGGGCTGCGTCAAGTCCTGGGAGGCCTTGCGCGTGGTTGCTAAGGACACCTGTCGTCCCTTCTGCAAGGACCGCAGCGGTATGGTCCTGGGCGAAGGGGCCGGTGTCTTTGTGTTGGAGACCCTGGAGGCCGCCCAAGCGCGAGGCGCCACGATTCTTGCCGAGGTCGTGGGCTTTGGCATGAGCGCCGATGCCGGCGACCTGCTTAGTCCCTCCATGGAGGGGGCGGGCCGCGCCATGCAGGCCGCGCTTGACGATGCCGGCCTTGCTCCCGAGGCGGTGGGCTATATCAACGCCCATGGGACCGGGACCGCCGCTAACGACGGCGTGGAGACCAAGGCGATTCATCATGTGTTTGGCGAGCATGCCAAGGCACTGATGGTTTCTTCCACCAAGTCTTTCCACGGCCATGCCTTGGGGGCGTCGGGGGCGATTGAATTGGTCGCCACGGTGTTTGCCCTGCAAACCGGGGTGATCCCGCCGACCTTGAACTATACGACGCCCGATCCCGAGTGTGATCTGGACTATGTGCCCAATACTCCGCGTCAGGCGGTGGTCGATGTGGCGTTGTCCAATTCGTTTGCTTTTGGGGGCTTGAACGCGGTGTTGGCGCTGCGCCGCTTCTAAAAGGAAGGCTGGGGAGGCGGGCCTTCCCAGGCCCCTCGCCCATGCTGCGCTGCACTATAGGGCGGGAAAATCACCGCCGTGCTCTTCATGGTTGGACTTGTGGAAACCTTCCGGTAGGATGACGTGCACGACCAGCGAATAACGTTGGCGTTATTCCAGGAAGGCATGTCAATCGGAAGGGGAGAAATGGGCGAAGCAGAAGAACGGCTGCGGGAGGCCTTGCCGCGTTTGGCGCGGCTGGGGGCAGTGGTTTGCCTCGATCTGGGGCCAGAAGGGTGCTGGCGCATTGATGCCCGCACCGCGGCCCCGGTCATGGTGCTCGACGACGATGACGCCCCGGGGGGCGACGACGTCGCGTGCAGTATCCGGCTGACACCGGACAATCTCTTGAAACTGATGGACGGTCGCCTTGACCCGTTGCTGGGGTACAGCATGGGAAAAATCAAGGTGAGCGGGTCCAAGGGCGTGGCCATGAAGTTGGTTGGCGTTCTGGCGTGAGGGTACCCTGGTCGTCAGGAGGATGACGGGGAATTGGTGCCAGCGCCTAACGTTGACGTTCACGTTATGCAGTTGACGTCAACGTCATCATGGTCTAGGGTCAACGTAACAAGGGCGGCGATCAAACCATAAGGAAACGCCGCGGGAGGAAACCTGAGATGACGATAAGCCAGGAACGCCGGAGGGGATCTCGGCAGGGCGGGGCAGGCGTGGCGCTGGGGGTGCTGGTAGCGGTCGGGATCAGCTCCCAGGCCCAGGCGGCGGGCTTCCAGTTGCGAGAACAAAGCTCCGAGGGGCTGGGCAACGCCTTTGCGGGATCGACGGCCAAGGCCTATAATCTTTCAACGATTTACTATAATCCGGCGGGCATGACGCGCCTCTCGGGCAACCAAACGGCGGGCTCGGCCACCTGGATTGCCCCCGTGTCGAAGTTTAGTGGATCGAACACCTTTGCCAATGGTCGGCAGACCGTAGGCAGTCAAGGCGATGATGCCATTGAAGATGCGGCGGTCGGGGCGACCTACCTGTTTTGGGATGCCAAGCCGGATTTGAAATTTGGTCTGGCCCTGACTTCGCCCTATGGGTTGCGCTCTAATTACGAAAAGGACTGGGTCGGGCGTTACCATGCGTTGGAAAGCTCGATCACCAATATCAACTTGAGCCCGTCCATTGCGTATCGCATCAATGACCAGTTGTCGATTGGTGGGGCGATCCAGTTGGCTTATGTGGATGTCACCTTGTCCCAGGCCTTGAACCTGTCGAGCCTGGGGTTTGCCGATGGCCGCACTAAGGTGAATGGGCACGACTTCGGGGTGGGGTTTGATATCGGGGCCCTGTATGAATTCACGCCGCAAACCCGGGTGGGCGTGAACTGGCGCTCGGAGATGAACTACACGCTGAAGGGCAATGCCGAGTATCGGGTGCCGGCAGCTCTGGCGGCCGCCATGGCAACCTTGCGCGATACCGACGCTCAGGCCGACCTGACCACCCCGGATACGGTGTCGCTGGGTGTTTACCACGAGATCACGCCGCAGTGGGCGGTGATGTCGGATATTGCCTGGACGAACTGGTCGGACTTCGACGACATCAGAATCAAGTACACGGATGGGCGCCCTCAGAGCATTACCGAAGAAAACTGGCGCGATACGTGGTTCTTCTCGGTGGGGACGACCTATCACTTGAATCAGACTCACGCCTTTAACTTCGGCGTGGCGTATGATCAGGGGGCTGTCTACGACAAGTACCGCACGGCTCGTATTCCTGACTCCAACCGCTACTGGGTGTCGGCCGGTTATACCTACGACTTCGGCAATGGCGAT
Source organism: Pararhodospirillum photometricum DSM 122 (assembly GCF_000284415.1). Lineage (NCBI taxonomy): Bacteria > Pseudomonadati > Pseudomonadota > Alphaproteobacteria > Rhodospirillales > Rhodospirillaceae > Pararhodospirillum > Pararhodospirillum photometricum. The sequence continues at coordinate 3,375,628 of NC_017059.1, read as the reverse complement.
AACATCAACCTCGGGTACACCCACATTTTTGCCGATGCAGCCAAGATCAACGAAACCGGATCCGTGGCCAGTGCCGGCACCTTGAGGGGTGAGTATGACAGCCACGTTGATATTTTCAGTGCCAGCTTTGTCTACAAGTTCTGATGTCTCCTGAAGTCGGCGCGTCCGGGTCGTTTTAAACGCGGCGCGCTAGTCCGCAGGGAGGCGCCTCGGTTTGGTTCTGGGGGGCGATGGGGCGGGGCTCGGGAACGCGGGGCCGCCCCCGAGCCCCGCCTGGGGGCGAACGCCTCCAGACCTCTCCTTTTTTGGGTCACTCCAGGAAAAGAGGCCGGGCCGTGGCGCATCGCTCCGTTAAGAAAAAGTCGTCGCTGGACGAGGTTGGACCCGTGAGGAACACCATGCAGCATTCGACGTCCCCCCTTCCCGTTGGGCCCGTGGCCGCCTTGTTCGATCAGGCGGTGCAGGCGTGGCCCGCGCAGCCCGCCGTGGATTTTTTGGGCAAGCGCTATACCTACCGTGAGATGGGCGATCTTGTGAACCGGGCGGCCCGAGGCTTGCAGCAGCTCGGCGTCAGAAAAGGGACGCGCGTCGGCCTTTGTTTGCCCAACACACCGTATTTCGTGATCTTTTATTATGCGATTCTTAAGATTGGCGGAATCGTTGTGAACTATAACCCGCTCTATGTCGAGCGGGAGTTGCGTCATCAAATCGAGGACTCAGGCACCACGGTGATGATCACCCTCGATTTGCGCCAGATCTACCCCAAGGTCGCCACCATGCTGGAGGAGACCTGTCTGGAGCGCATCGTCGTTTGCCCGATGAGTAGCATTTTGCCCTCGGTCAAGGGCCTGCTCTTCCAGGTGATGAAGCGCTCCGAAATGGCCGAGATCCCCCAAGATCTCCGCCACGTGCCCTTCGAGCGCCTGATCGCCAACGATGGCCGGCCCCGCCCGGTCGAGATTACCGCAGACACCGATGTCGCCGTCTTGCAGTACACCGGCGGTACCACCGGCGTGCCCAAGGGTGCCATGTTGAGCCACGCCAACGTGACCGCCAATACCGAGCAGTTGTTCCAGTGGATCCCCGAAGTCCAGCAAGGTGCAGAGCGCATGCTGGGCGTGCTGCCCATGTTCCATGTCTTTGCCATGACCGTGGTCTTGAACCTGGGCGTGCGCGTTGGCGCCGAACTGATCTTGGTGCCGCGCTTCGATCTGGAGCAGGTGCTTAAGCTTATTGGGCGCAAGCGGCCGACCCTGTTCCCCGGTGTGCCCACCCTCTACACCGCTATCAACGGTGCCATGGGGCGGGGGACCTGGGATCTGTCGTCGCTCAAGGTGTGCATTTCCGGCGGCGCCCCCTTGCCCGTCGAGGTGCGATCGCGCTTCGAGACCCTGTCGGGCTGTCGTCTGGTCGAGGGCTATGGCTTGTCTGAATCCTCGCCGGTCGTGACCTGCAATCCTCTTTCGGGCGAGCCCCGGGTGGCCTCGATCGGCCTGCCCATGCCGCGTACTCTGGTCGAGATCCGCGACCCTCTCGCCCCCAAGACCCTGCTGGGGCCCAACGAAAAGGGCGAGCTGTGCGTGCGGGGGCCGCAGGTTATGTTGGGCTACTGGCAGCGCCCCGACGAGACCCGGGATATCTTTATCGATGGCGCCCTTCGCACCGGTGATATCGGTTATTACGATCAGGATGGTTATTTCTACCTCGTCGATCGCATCAAGGACGTGATCCTCTGTGGCGGCTACAACGTCTATCCCCGCGTCGTCGAGGAAGCCCTCTACCGTCATCCGGCGGTCGCCGAGGTGGTGGTGATCGGCATCCCCGACGAGTATCGCGGCCAGGCGCCCAAGGCGTTTGTTCGGTTGCGCGACGGGGCCGAGGCGACGCCCCAGGATCTGCGGGCCTTCCTGACCGATCAGCTCTCGCGCATTGAAATGCCCAAGAGCATCGAAATTCGTGACAGTTTACCCAAAACGATGGTGGGCAAGTTGTCGAAAAAGGAACTGGTGGCCGAGGAAAAGGCGCGGGCCGGGGCGTCCTGATCGCTGTCTTTTTTGTCGCTTAAACCAGCTTTCGGGTTCCGAATACCTCTTAAGAACGATGGAAAGTTCGCCACGATGGCCCTGCCAGCGTCCTGTTCATGTGCTATCAAGGTGACGTTGAGGGAAGCTCGTTTCCCTTTACGTTATCTCGTTGCCCCTGGGAAAATGGACGACCATGGAAAAGATCTACTCGATTACCGAGTTGGCCAAGGCGCTCGATATCACGCCGCGCACGATCCGCTTTTACGAGGATCAAGGCTTGATCGCGCCGCAGCGGGTGGGGACCACCCGGGTCTATTCCCATCGGGACCGGGCGCGGATGATCTTGATCTTGCGAGGCAAGCGGCTGGGGTTTTCGTTGAAGGACATCAAGGAGTACCTCGACCTGTACGACGTGGACACGACCCAGGTCGAGCAACTCCGGGTTTTGGTGAGCAAGGTCCAGGGGCGCATCGCCCATCTGGAGGACCAGCTCAAGACCGTGGAAACCAGTCTCACCGAATTGCGCGACATCGAGCGGGCCAGTCTCGACACGCTGCGCGCCAAGGGGGTGAGCCTGGAAATCGATCCGGCCGAGGTTCAAGACGAGACCTGAGGGGCGGTGATCGCGGCTTGCGTCCTCTGGCCCCGGGGCTGTGCGCCCGGGGAGCCAGGGCCGACGCCCGCGTGCCTCCCGGGGTGTGCGGCCTTGATCCAGACGGCTTTCCTCCCTCTCCCCTTATCCCAGGAGAAGATTCGATGACGAAGGTGGTTGTCGCCGGGTATGTGCGCTCGCCGTTTACCCCCGCCAAGAAAGGGGCCCTGGCCTCGGTGCGCCCGGACGATCTGGCGGCTCAGGTGGTCAAGGGGCTGGTCGAGCGCCTGGGCGTGCCGGGGGCGTCGATTGAAGACCTGTTGCTGGGCTGCGCCTTTCCCGAAGGCGAGCAAGGCCTCAACGTGGCGCGTCTCGTCGGCCTGATGGCCGGCCTGCCCCAGAGTGTGGGCGCCGCCACCCTCAACCGTTTTTGCGGCTCGTCCATGACCTCGGTTCACGTGGCGGCCGGCGCCATCGCGCTGGGCGCGGGCGAGGCATTTGTCTGCGCTGGGGTCGAGAGCATGACCCGGGTGCCCATGATGGGCTTCAACCCCCTGCCCAATCCGGCTTTCGCCGCCCAGATGCCCAGCGCTTACATGGGCATGGGCGATACCGCCGAGGCGGTGGCGGCGCGCTGGTCCATCTCCCGCGCCGACCAGGAGGCCTTTGCCCTGCGCTCGCACCAGCGCGCCTGCGCTGCCGCCGCTGCCGGAAACTTCGCCGACGAGATCGTGACCATCACCGGGCGCAAGGGACGGGTCGAGGTCGATGGCTGTCCGCGCCCCGAGACCACCTTGGAGGGACTGGCCAGCTTGCAGCCCGCCTTCAAGGCCGAGGGCGTGGTGACGGCCGGCACCTCCTCGCCCCTGACCGACGGCGCGGCTGCCGTTCTGGTGTGCTCCGAGGACTACGCCCGGACGCATGGCCTGGAGATTTTGGCGGCGGTCAAGGCGGTGGCGGTGTGCGGCTGCGACCCCGAGATCATGGGCATTGGCCCGGTCGGCGCCACCCGCAAGGCCCTGGAGCGGGCCGGGATCGGTGTTGCCGACCTGGATGTGGTCGAACTCAACGAGGCTTTTGCCAGCCAGGCCCTGGCCTGTATGCACGATCTCAAGCTGTCGTCCGATCAGGTGAACCTGGACGGCGGCGCCATTGCCCTGGGCCATCCCCTGGGCGCCACCGGCGCGCGCATCGTCGGCAAAGCGGCCAGCTTGCTCAAGCGCGAGAAGGGTCGCTACGCCCTGGCGACCCAGTGCATCGGCGGCGGCCAGGGCATCGCCACCATCTTGGAGGCGATGTGATGAGCGACATCCGCAAGGTTGCCGTCTTGGGGGCCGGCGTCATGGGGGCCGGGATCGCCGCCCATGTCGCCAACGCCGGCGTGCCCGTGCTGCTGCTCGATATCGTGCCGCCCGGGGCGGAAAATCGTAACGCCCTGGCCGAGGGCGCGCTGGCCCGGATGCAAAAGGCCGACCCGGCTCCCTTCATGAGCAAGGCCGCCGCTGCCTTGGTCACGCCGGGCAACATCGAGGACCACCTGGAGCAGTTGGCCGACGTTGATTGGATCGTCGAGGCGGTGGTGGAACGCCTGGATGTCAAGCAGGCGCTCTATGCTCGCCTGGAAGCGGTGCGCAAGCCGGGCTCGGTGGTGTCGTCCAATACCTCGACCCTGCCGCTCGCCACCTTGACCGAGGGCCTGCCCCCCAGCTTCGCCCGCGACTTCCTGATCACCCACTTCTTTAACCCGCCGCGCTACATGCGCCTCTTGGAAGTGGTGAGCGGTCCGGCCACCCGGCCCGAGGCGGTGGAGGCCGTCTCGCGCTTTGCCGATGTTCGCCTCGGCAAGAGCGTCGTGCCCTGCAAGGACCGGCCCGGGTTCATTGCCAACCGGCTTGGCGTGTTCTGGCTCCAAGCGGCGGTGGTCGAGGCCTTCGAGCGCGGGCTGGCGGTCGAGGATGTGGACGCGATCATCGGCAAGCCAATGGGCATCCCCAAGACCGGCGTGTTCGGCTTGCTGGATTTGGTGGGCCTTGATCTCATGCCTCATGTCAACGCCAGCCTCGCCGCCGCCCTGCCGTCCGAGGATGCCTTCCACACCTTCAATAAGCCGCTGCCGATCGTCGAGCGCCTGATCGCCGAGGGCTACACCGGCCGCAAGGGCAAGGGCGGCTTCTATCGCATCAACCGCGAGGCGGGGAAGCGCAAGGAAGCCCTTGACCTGACCACCGGCACTTACCGCCCGGCGCGCAAGGCCGATGTCCCGGCTCTGGGCGAGACCCGGCGCTCGGTTGGCGCGCTGCTAGCCCATCCCAGCGCCCACGGCCAGTATGCGTGGCGGGTCATGGGATTGACCCTGGCCTATGCCGCCGCCCTGCTGGGCGATGCCGCCGATGACGTGGCCGCCATCGACGAGGCCATGCGGCTGGGCTACAACTGGAAGTTCGGGCCCTTCGAGCTGATCGACCAGATCGGCCCCGACGTTCTGGCCCAGCGCCTCGCCGCCGAGGGCTTGGCCGTGCCGCCCGCCCTCACCCTGGCCCAGGGGCGGACCTTCTACCGCGACCACGAGGGCCGGCGTCAGCGCCTCGGTCTTGAGGGCGTCTATCACGACCTCGTGCGCCCCGAGGGCGTGCTGTTGCTCCAAGACATCAAGCGCGCCAGCAAGCCGATCTTGAAAAACGGCTCGGCCGCCCTGTGGGACATCGGCGACGGCGTGGCCTGCTTCGAGTTCACCAGCAAGATGAACTCGATCGACCCCGACATCATGGATCTGTTGGGCAAGACGTTGCGCCGGGTCAAAAAGGACTTCAAGGCCCTGGTCATCCACAACGAGGGCAGCAACTTCTCGGTCGGCGCCAACCTGGGCCTCGCCGTGTTTGCCGCCAACATCGCCGCCTGGGGCGAGATCGAAAGCATGGTGTCCCAGGGGCAGGAAACCTACCGCGCCCTGAAGTATGCGCCGTTCCCGGTGGTTGGGGCGCCCTCGGGCATGGCCTTGGGTGGCGGCTGCGAGATCCTCTTGCACTGCGATGCCGTGCAGGCCCATGCCGAAACCTACATGGGCCTCGTCGAGGTGGGCGTTGGGCTGGTGCCGGCCTGGGGCGGCTGTACCGAAATGCTGCACCGCTGGTCCTCCCTGGGCCGTCTGCCCAAGGGACCGATGCCGGCCGTGGGCAAGGTCTTCGAGATCCTGTCCACCGCCACCGTGGCCAAGTCGGCGGCCCAGGCCCAGGAGCTGTTGTTCCTGCGCCCGGGCGACGGCATCACCATGAACCGCGATCGCCTGCTGGCCGACGCCAAGGCCCGCGCCTTGGCCCTGGTCGAGGGCTACACCCCGCCCGAGCGCCCGACGTACACGCTGCCCGGCCCGGCCGCCCACACCGCCATGATGATGGCGGTCGGCTCCTTCCGCCGCCTGGGCAAGGCCACCCCCTATGACGAGGTGGTCTCGGGCGCCCTGGCTGGGGTCCTCTCGGGGGGCGCGACCGACGTGACCGAACCCCTGGACGAGGACGCCCTGCTCACCTTGGAGCGGGATCACTTCATGACCCTGGCCCGCACCCCGGGCACCCTCGCGCGGATCGAAACCATGCTGCTGACCGGAAAACCCTTGCGCAACTGAGCCTCAAGGACCGAGGGGTCTGGGGAGGCCCGCCTCCCCAGCCTTCCCTTGCCGTCCCCCGCTCTGCCTTGCCCCAAGACACAGGAACCTCCCCATGGCCAGCTACCGGGCTCCCCTGCGCGACATGCGCTTTGTCCTCTACGAGTTGATGAATGGCGAAAGCCTCGCCAGCCTCCCCGGGTACGAGGAATTCACCCGCGACCTGATCGACCCCATTTTGGAAGAAGCCGCCAAGGTCTGCGAACAGGTGCTCCATCCCCTCAACCGCTCCGGCGACGAGGAAGGCTGTACCCTGGAAAACGGCGAGGTTCGCACCCCCAAGGGCTTCCGCGAGGCCTACACCACCTTCCGCGAGGGCGGTTGGACGGCCATCGCCTGCGATCCCACCTACGGCGGCCAGGGCCTGCCCAAGAGCGTCAACGTGCTGGTCGAGGAAATGATCTGCGCGGCCAACCTGTCGTTCGGCATGTACCCCGGCCTCAGCCATGGCGCCTATGTTTCCGTGCACGGTCACGGCGACGATGCCCTGAAGGACCTTTATCTGCCCAAACTGGTGGACGGCACCTGGGCCGGCACCATGTGTTTGACCGAGCCCCATTGCGGCACCGACCTTGGCCTGTTGCGCACCAAGGCCCAGCCGCGTGGCGATGGCAGTTACTCCCTGACCGGGACCAAGATTTTCATCTCGGCCGGCGAGCATGACCTGACCGAAAACATCGTCCATCTCGTCTTGGCCCGCCTGCCCGACGCCCCCAAGGGCATCAAGGGGATCAGCCTGTTCCTGGTGCCCAAATTTATCCCCAACCCGGATGGCAGCCTGGGCGCGCGCAACGGCGTGTCGTGCGGCGCCATCGAGCACAAGATGGGCATCAAGGCCTCGGCCACCTGTGTGATGAACTTCGACGACGCCCAGGGCTGGCTGGTCGGCGAGCCGCACAAGGGCATGCGCGCCATGTTCGCCATGATGAACACCGAGCGCTTGTCGGTCGGCATCCAGGGCCTGGGTCTGGCCGAAGCCTCCTATCAAGGCGCCGTGACCTATGCCCGCGAGCGGCTCCAGGGCCGGGCCCTGACCGGCGCCAAGCATCCCGACAAGCCGGCCGATCCCCTTTTGGTTCATCCCGACGTGCGGCGCATGCTGCTGATCCAGCGCGCTACCAACGAGGGCTGCCGTGCCCTGGCCGCCTGGACCGCCCACCAGCTCGACTTGCAAAACCACCATCCCGACCCGGCGGTGCGCCAGGAAGCCGAGGATTTCGTCGCCCTGATGACCCCCATCGTCAAGGCGCTGATGACCGATCTCGGTTTCGAGGCCACCAACCTGGGCGTGCAGGTGTTCGGCGGCCACGGCTACATCCGCGAGCACGGTATGGAGCAGTACGTCCGCGATTGCCGGATCGCCCAGATCTACGAAGGCACCAACGGCATCCAGGCCCTTGATCTCGTTGGCCGCAAGCTGGCCGCCAATGCCGGGCGCTCGCTGCGCCGTTTCTTCCACCCGGTTTCGGCCTTCTTGGAGGCCAAGGGTGAAGATGAGGCCATGGCTGAGTTGGTGCAGCCCTTGGCCAAGGCTTTCGTGCGGCTGCAACAAGCTACGGCCCAGGTGGCGCGCGCCGGTCTTGCCAATCCCGACGAGGCCGGGGCGGCGGCCACCGATTATCTGCGGTTGTTTGGTCTGGTGGCGCTGGGCTACCTGTGGGCCCGCATGGCCGAGGTCGCTCTGGCCCATGAGGGGGACGATCCCGATGGCTTCTACCGCGCCAAGGTTGCGACGGCTCGTTTCTATATGGACAAGATCCTGCCGCAGACCGGGGCGTTGTTCTCGTCGCTGATGGCGGGGGCGGGGAGTGTGATGGGGTTTGAGGAGGAGGCGTTTTAGGGGAAGGAAAAAGGAAGGCTGGGGAGGCGAGCCTCCCCAGACCCCTCCATTCCCTTAAAATCCCTCTTCAGGAGGAGAAGGCCCATGAACCTCTGGCTTCGGTTGCTCCGGGTGATCCTGGCCAGTCTGCGCCGTCCGCGGCTGGTCCTTACCGAGGAAAGTGTGCTGGATTTCCGGGTCGTGCCCACCGACCTTGACATCAACATTCACATGAATAACGCCCGCTATCTTGCCTTGATGGATCTGGGTCGGCTGGATCTGATTATCCGTTCCGGCCTGTGGCGCGCCGTGGTCAAGGAACGCTGGTCGCCGGTGCTGGGGGGCTGCATTGTCCAGTTTCGTCGGCCCCTGCGCCCGTTCCAGCGCTTTGTCCTCAAGAGCCGCATGCTCTCCTGGGACGACAAGTGGGTGTATATCGACCACCGCGTGGAGTCCGAGGGCGCGCTGGTCTGTTATGCCATGGTGCGCGGTGCCTTCGTCGGCCGGGGTGGGGTSMGATCCCGCCGGCCCGTAGGTCGTGGCCCGTACCGCCCTTTACCGGTCCCCACGCCGCCGTTGCCCCCTTGGGCCCAGGCGTGGAGTAATTTGGCTTATGAATGCAGTATGTAACAGCTACGTTTTCTGCGCCGGGAAGTCTTCTTCTGTCTCCAATTGGGTAATTTATACGGTTGATATTGCTATCAATGAATTTTGCCACTAAAAGCTTAGGTCCTCTAGCGCCTTTTTCTGATAGATATTTTATAAAGGGAATTACGTTGTTCGAATTGCATTGATTGCCGCCCTGAAGGTGGTAAATCGCAAGATCCAATGAATCTAAGAATAAGTTGCTGTCAATCTGGATGTTGCTAAGATAGTAAATCGGGTCCTGATACCCTTCTGTTGGGCGCATGATGCTTGCTATAGCGCTAGAAATCAAAAACGCGTCATGATATTTTGGATCATCCTTAGTGAGGTTCACAATATTTTTAATTTTATCAATGTTATTAGAATTTCTGGCATTAAAAATCATGGTTCGATAGTCTGGTTGCAGACTAAAATAATTATATAACTCTTTGCATCCAAGAAAAATACCAATAAAAAGACCTATTGCTTCAAAAAATTTATAGGCGGTGTTCTGATTGACAAAAAAATTGTAACAAATAGACAGAAGTACTCGCATTTTAATCGCAATTTTTTTTATGAAACTTTTTGTTTTTCCCAATAGTGTTGCGAGTGTTGACATCGGTGTCTCTCTTTCAGGGTCCGTTCCAAAAGTGACGTTGGTCTCGAGATCCGAGATGTGTCCGTCGAACTTAGCTAAGTACTAAATTTGATTCATTATCCACGTTTACAATTTTTTCGGAAAAAAATCAACCGGAAAGATTATCCAAAGCACGCTGTGCGTGCTTATTCCTTTACTGCCGGCGTGATCAACCCCTTATAGGGGATGGTGTGAAGTGCGAGGTCTACCCAGCAGGGTGCGGAACGCGGTATGTGCGGTTTTGCGTCGGTTGAAGTGGAAGGCAAATTTGTAGAGGAAGAATTGGAGGTGCTGGCGACGAGACCATGGTAGACGCCGAGTCTCCAGGTCTTGAGGGTGGAGATGACGCGGTGAACCCAGGGGGGGCGACATGGGGTCATGGTGTCGATCAGAGGGGCGCTTTCGGTAACATTGGCCTTGATGAACGGATGTAGGCTGGCCGGCCGGCGAGGCATCGGCGATCATGCCGAGGGCAGGCGGTCCCGGCACCTTGTGGTCGGTAAACTTGACGCCGCGCAGGCGAATTCATTCACACGAATGATCTCAGCTTTCGCGGCAAGTCCTGAGGGTATGGGGGCGGGAAGTTGTAAGAAGCTTCCCGCCCTGGGCTCTCAGCGTGCCATGAGGACGAAGACGCCCCAGCCCAGATAGTCTCGGCCGTAGCGGGTGTAGCGTTCGGGGGACGAGGTAAGTTCGGCGCGGACTTCGGGGGCGAAGGTGTCGGTGGGATGGGCGTCGAGCCAGCGGCGCATCGTCAGCCATTTGGTGGCTTCGTAGCGGTCCCAGCTTTCCGGGCTGGCCAGGACCATTTCCACCACATCGTAGTTGAGGCGGCCGAACGACGCGATAAGGTCGGGCAGCACAAGAAAATCGGCGAGGGACGAGGCGCGGCAGCCCTGGGCGATCGCGTCGCTGGGGGGCAGATGCCGCCAGTAGGGTTCGCCGATGAGCAAGAGGCCGCCCGGGCGCAGGCTTTGCGACAACAGCGCCACGGTGCCCTCGACCCCGCCGCCGATCCACGTGGCGCCAACGCAGGCCGCCACCTCGACCTTTTCCTCGGCGACGTAACCGGCCGCATCGGCATGGTGGAAGGTGACTTTGTCGGCGACGCCCAGCTCCCGCGCCCGCTGTTGCGCCTGCTCGGTGAACAGCGGGCTCAGGTCGATCCCGGTGCCGCGAATGTCATGGTCGCGGGCCCACGTGCACAGCATCTCCCCCGACCCGCTGGCCAAGTCGAGCACGCGCGTTCCCGGTGCCATCCGCAGCGCCGTGCCCAGGGTGGCCAGTTGCTCTGCGGTCAGGGGGTTGTGGATGCGATGAGCGCTTTCGCTCACCGTGAAGATCCGCGGAATGTCCACTGTCATAAGCCCTTGTCGATCACGTGTTGCTGGGAGGAAGGCGTCGGGGAAAGGTGTTGGGGGGCGTGTATCGTCCGTGAGTGTGCTGATGGGAAGGGGGCTCGTCTCCTAGATCCCTTGTTTCTGAGGAAGAGAAGCTCGGCTCCGTGAGTCTCGTCAAGGGAAGGCGAAAGTAGAGTGCGCAACTTTAGATAATCAATTTGACAAAATATTATTTTTACGATAACCGATTATGGGGAGTGCTTTAAGCTGCCATGGGTTTGGTTCTTTGTCTTGAGAGGGGACAATGAGTGATCAAAATAAACCTCCGTTTAGAATAAGAGAAGATTATGTTTATCATGCTTTTATAAGTTATAAGCGGGGAGATCTTTTGCATGGTTGGTTGAGGACGCATTTTTATAAAGAATTAAAATCACGACTAACTGACGTGATGGGGGAAGAGGCAAAAATATTCGTTGACTATGACGTTGAGGTTGGTTTAGTCCCAAGTAATGCACTGTTGGAGTGCTTGTATCACTCAAGATGTCTTGTTTCAATTTGTGGTGATGCTTATTTTAGATCGCCGTGGTGTTCCGTTGAGTGGAGGACGTTCGAGGCGAGGGATCTTTCAAACGGTGATATCAATTTGAGTAAGGACGGGAAAAATTACACGCTTAAAAGGATTTTTCCCATCAGGTGGCAGGATTGTATTGCAAATCCGTTGGTTTCCGGGCCGAATGGCAGAGTATGCTATGATTTTAGAGAATATCGACATTCCCACGAAAGCTGGAGCAAACATGAAACATATATAGACTTTCAAAAGGATGTAGACTGTCTTGCTGAACGTATTTCTGCTCTGGTCGACGGAATAGAACCGTTGAGTGCGGTGGGGAGTTGGGTAAATCCGCTCTATTGTCCTCTCCTTAATACAACTCCAGAGGAATTTCCTTTTAAGCTGTAAAGGGAGAGGGGCGAGTAGATGGGAATGGTACTGACTTTTTATTCGTATAAAGGGGGCGTGGGGCGCTCAATGGCGTTGGCCAATGTGGCGTTTTTGCTGGCTTGTTGGGGCCGGAAGGTCTTGACCGTTGATTTCGATCTGGAAGCTCCTGGGCTTGAGCACTATTGGGCGGGCCTCAAGAAAGATTTTGAGCGAAAATATCGACCTGGAGTCGTTGATCTCCTGTGTTCTTTCCGGGATAGGAAAGAGACTTGTTGGAGAGACTGTTTAATTTCTATAGATGTTCCCGTTAACGTAAAAGGTGAAGGTTTTCTTCACTTCATTTCGGCGGGTAGAGAAACAAATGACTATATTAAACTGGTTCAATCTTTGAATTATGATGTTCTTTTTGATGATGAAGAGATAAGTTTTGGTCAGTCTCTTCTCAGAATGAGGCAGGAATGGTTGGAAAGCTATGATTTTATTTTGATTGATAGTCGGACGGGGATTTCCGATGTCGGCGGCATTTGCACGATCATCTTCCCGGATATCCTGGTTGCAATCTTTACGGCCAACAAACAGAGCGTTCTGGGGTGTGCGGAGGTGATCCGCCGGGCGCGGTCGGCTCAAGAAAAACTGCCCGAGGACCGTCGGTTTCTTCGAGCGCTGCCACTCCTCAGTCGGGATGATCGTCGAGCTGAGGGAGATCAATCCGAGGAGTGGAGGATAAAAATTGCAGGAGAAATCGAAGAACTCTTTCGGGGGTGGTTGTGGGAGAGCGGCAAGGCAAAAAAAGTTCTCGATGGTCTTTACCTGCCCTATGTGGCCCGTTGGAGTTTTGGTGAAAAGCTTTCTGTCCACGAGCGTCCCTCCGAGCTCAATGACCCTGGATCCTTGAGCGCGGCTTATGCTCGACTTGCCCGCCTGATCGACGCCGATTTGGAGTGGGATCTTGTTGAGCCGGCCGTGATCTCCAGTCCAGGCGACCAAGCAGAGGACCTCCAGTCTCGGGGGGAAAATCTTCCGGCTCCCAAAGAAATCAGGGAGGGGGATCACAGGGAGAGTTCAGAGAGAGCTGATGCGGACACTCTTGCTCAGATGAGTCGTGAAATCACGAGTTTAATTTCTGGTAAAGATTATGAAAATGATAAAGACTATAAAAATACTAAAGACCTCTTGGAAGAGGTTTTTGAGGTGTGCCTAGCAAAGTACGGCCCCTCAGACCAGAAGACGCTGGAAGCCATGGGGAGTTTGGCCGATTTTCATTGGAATCGAATGGACAAGGAGCAGGCGCAATACTGGGTTCGTAGAGGTCTGTTGGTCCTTAGAGAGGCCTCTTCCACTTCTCAGGCTGCCGAGGAGTTGAGGGGGCGAGCTGTCCCCATGGGGGTGTTGCTGAACGAAGATCCCTCTATGTCTACAGCTTTTGCGGGTTTCTTGCCGGAGCAGTTCCCTCCCTTTCCTGTGACAAACCAGTTGCCGCCCCGGCACGGAAGCTTCACCTTCCCGGAGGGATGAAGGGACTGGTCGTGCGCCCGGGGAGAGCCTGATGATCCGTGTCGGCGGTTTGCGTTGCTTGGTGCTCTGTGCCGGTTTGATGGTTGGACTGGGGGGAGGGGGGCAGGCGGTCGAGGCGCGTACCCCGCCCGACATGGCGGTCATCGCTTGGCAGCTCGATGAACTGATGAGCCTGGATCCGGCCGAGGCCTACGAGTTCTCTGGCGCCGAAATCGCGGCCAACGTCTATGACCGGCTGGTCTATTACAACATCGACAATCCCGAGGAGATCCGGGGCGGCATTGCCGAGCGCTGGGAGATCAGCGCCGATGGCCGCACCTTTACCTTTCACATCCGTGATGGCGTGCGCTTTCACTCGGGCACCCCGGTCACTGCCGCCGACGTGGCATGGTCGCTGCACCGTGTTGTTCGGCTGAACAAGGGGCCAGCGTTTATCCTCACCCAGTTCGGCCTGACCCCCGACACGGTGGCCGATAAGGTGCGGGCCCTTGATGACCGAACCCTGGTGCTGGAGACCGACCGCCGCTTTGCCCCCAGCTTTGTGTTGAACGGCTTGGGCTCTTGGGTCAGCTCGGTGCTTGACCGGCAAACCATCCTGACCCACGAGGAAAACGGCGATCTTGGCAACGGCTGGCTCAAGACCCACACCGCCGGCTCGGGGCCATTCATGCTCGGGGTGTGGCGGCCCAACGAGATGGTTTTGCTCCAGCGCTTTGACGGCTACTGGCAAGGGGCGCCGGCCATGAAGCGCATCGCCTTGCGCCATGTGCCGGAGAGCGGGGCGCAACGCCTGATGCTGGAAAAGGGCGATGCCGACATTGCCCGCAACCTGTCGCCCGACGACCAAGCGGCCCTGGCCCGCACCGAGGGGGTGAGCCTGCGCCGCGTGCCCCAGAGCGCCCTCTATTACCTCGGTCTCAACCAGAAAAACCCGTATTTGGCCAAGCCCGAGGTGCGCGAGGCCCTGCGCTGGCTGGTGGATTACGACGGCATCGAGCGCGCTATTCTCCAGGGCTCGAAAAAGCCGCACCAAACCTTCCTGCCCGAGGGCTTCCCCGGGGCGCTTGACGAGACTCCCTATCACCTGGACCTGGACAAGGCCCGCGCCCTGCTGGCCCAGGCCGGCCTTGCTCAGGGGTTTCCCGTGAGCATGGAGGTGCGCAACACGTCGCCCACCGCCGATATTGCCCAGGTGTTGCAAGCAACCTGGGCGCAGGTGGGCATTCGTTTGGAAATCCGGCCCGGCGATAACAAGCAGACTCTCACCCGCTATCGCGCCCGTCAGCACGATATCTATATCGGCCGCTGGGCCCCCGATTACCTCGACCCCCACGGCAACGCCCAGGGCTTTGTCTGGAACCCCGACAACAGCGACAGCAGCCCCACCACCTTGCTGGCGTGGCGCAACAGTTGGGTGATTCCCGAATTGACCGCGCGCACCGAAGCCGCCCTGGCCGAGCCCGATCCCGAGGCGCGGCGCCAGCGCTATCAGGACTTACAGCGCGCGGTTCTGGCCGACTCCCCCTATGTCATCATGTTCCAGGACATCGCGGTGATTGCCGAGCGGGCCGGGGTGCGGGGCTTTGCGGTCGGGCCGAACTTCGATGTGGTCTACTACCGTGGCTTGATCAAGGGCGGATCGTGACCCCAGGACGCGGACGGATCCACGGCGCGGCGCGGGGGCTGGCCTCGATCCTGGTCACGCTGCTTGGCTTGCTGGCGGTGACGTTCGTTATTGGCCGGGTGGTGCCGGTCGATCCCGCCCTGACCCTGGTCGGCGACCGGGCCGGGGGCGAGATTCTGGCGGCGGCCCGGGCCCAGTGGGGCTTCGACCAACCGCTGTGGCGTCAGTTTCTGAGCTATGGGGCGGCGGTGTTCCAGGGCGACTTGGGGACCTCGATCCTGACCGGGCGGCCGGTGCTGGAAGACGTGGCGCGGGTGTTTCCCGCCACCTTGGAACTGGCAAGCGTGGCCCTGGCGCTGGGGGTGGGGCTGGGGGTCCCAGCCGGGGTCCTTGCCGCGTGGCACCAGGGGCGCTGGATCGACCAGGGGCTGCGGTTGTTCGGCTTGCTGGGCTATTCCGTGCCGGTGTTCTGGCTGGGCCTGATGGGCTTGGCGGTGTTTTATGCCCGGCTCGACTGGGTGCCGGGGCCGGGGCGGCTTGATGTGCTCTACGAAGGCTTGGTGGCTCCGCGCACCGGCGTGTTGGTGCTGGATGCCCTGCTGGCCGGCGAGCCCGAGGTGGCGCGCAATGCCCTGGCCCACTTGGTCCTGCCCGCCGGCATTCTCGGCCTGTTCAGCATGGCCTCGCTGTGCCGCATGACCCGCAGTCTGATGCTGGAGCAACTGCGCCAGGAGTATATCTTGACCGCTCGGCTCAAGGGTCTGTCCGAGGCCCGGGTGGTGTGGCGGCACGCCCTGGGCAACGCCGCCGTGCCCCTGGTTACGGTGATTGCTCTGTCCTATGCCTCCTTGCTGGAGGGCTCGGTGTTGACCGAAATCGTGTTTTCCTGGCCCGGCCTTGGCTTTTACATCACCAATTCCCTGTTGAACGCCGACATGAATGCGGTGTTGGGCGGGACCTTGGTGGTCGGCGTGGTGTTTATCGGGCTCAATAGGCTGTCCGATGCGCTCTATCGCTGGCTTGATCCCCGGACCCGTCTCGAATGAGCCCACCGCGCGCTTGGCTGTTTACCGATCCCCCCACCTCCCGCGTGCAGGCCGACCTCGGGCGGCTGGCCCGGGGCGCACGACGCCTGGGACGCCAGCCGCTGGCCATGGCCGGGCTTGGCGTCCTGGTCGTTTTGGTCCTGCTGGCCTTTGTGGGACCGGCCTTGGCGCCGCAGGATCCGGCGGCCCAGGATCTAGCGGCGCGTTTGCTGCCGCCCGGGACCCCGGGCCATCCCCTGGGTACCGACGAACTGGGCCGCGACATGCTCTCGCGCCTGCTGTGCGGGGCGCGGCCCACCCTGGGGATCGTCGGGTTGGTGGCGATCAGTGTCGCGCCGCTCGGGTTGGTGGTGGGCACCCTGGCCGGTACGGTTGGCGGCCGCCTGGATGCAGTGCTCATGCGCCTGACCGATATCTTTCTCGCCTTACCCCGGCTCATCCTGGCCCTGGCCCTGGTCGCCGCCCTGGGACCCGGCTTGGAAAACGCGGTGCTCGCCATCGCGCTGACGTCATGGCCGCCCTATGCCCGCTTGGCGCGGGCTGAAACCCTGGCCGTGCGCCGGGCCGACTATCTGGTTGCCGCCCGGCTGGCCGGTGCCTCAACGGCGCGGCTGGTGGTCCACCACGTCATGCCGATGTGCCTGAGTTCGGTGATCGTGCGGTTGACCCTCGATATGGCCGGGATCATTTTGGCGGCGGCCGGCCTTGGCTTCCTGGGCCTCGGCGCCCAGCCTCCCAGCCCGGAGTGGGGGGCGATGGTGAGTAGCGGCCGCAAGGTGATGCTGGACCACTGGTGGGTGGCCACGGTGCCGGGGGTGGCGATTTTTGTCGTGGCCTTGGCCTTCAACCTGCTGGGGGATGGCTTGCGCGATGTTTTGGATCCGCGAATGGAGGAGCGCTAGTGCCTTGGCTCGGGGAAGAAGGGAAGGCTGGGGAGGCTCGCCTCCCCAGACCCCTCGTTGACCATGCCCCAGGAACGGAGGGGTCTGGGGAGGCGAGCCTCCCCAGCCTTCCCTTAAAAAAAGCCCCGAGCCCATGCCCCCCCTACTCGACCTTCGCACCCTCTGGATTGACTTCCCCGGCCCGGTCAGTGCCGTGCGCGGCGTCTCCCTAACCCTACACCGCGGCGAACGGCTGGCCCTGGTCGGCGAGAGCGGGGCGGGCAAATCCCTGACTGGTCGCGCCCTGCTGGGACTGCTCCCGGCCTCGGCGCGCTGGCGGGCCGAGCGCTTGACCTTCGACGGCCAGGACCTCACCACCGTGTCGGACAAAGGCTGGCGCACGATACGCGGGCGGCGCATCGCCATGATCCTCCAAGACCCCCGCTATAGCCTGAACCCGGTCATGCGGATCGACCTGCAACTGATCGAGGCCCTGCAAGCGAAGGACCCCCACGTGTCCCGGCGCGCCGCCCGGGAGCAGGCCCGCGCCGCTCTGGCCGCCGTCGGCCTCGACAACCCGGACCGGGTGATGGCGTCGTGGCCGCATCAGGTGTCGGGCGGCATGGGCCAGCGGGTGATGATTGCCATGATGGTGGCGCTGGGGCCCGACCTGCTGATTGCCGACGAGCCGACCAGCGCCCTCGACGCCACCGTGCAGCGCGACGTGTTGTCCCTGCTGGAGGCCCTGGGCCGCGAGCACGGCATGGGCTTGCTGTTCATCTCCCATGACCTGCCCCTGGTGGCCGAGTTTTGCGACCGCGTGGCGGTGATGTACGCTGGGCGCATCCTGGAAACCCTGCCAGCCAGCCAACTCTCGCACGCCCGCCACCCCTACACCCAAGGCCTGCTCGCTGCCCAACCGGACCCGCACCATCCACGGACCTGGCTCCCCACCCTGACCCGCGATCCGGCGTGGCGTGATGSCCCCCTGGAGGAGGAACGGCCATGATCGAGGTGCGCGATCTCCGGGTTTGGCATCACACGGCGGGCCGCCGAGTCGAGACAGTGCGCGGGGTGTCGTTCAGTGTGGCGCCGGGGGAAAGCTTCGGGCTGGTCGGCAACAGCGGGTGCGGCAAATCCACCGTGCTGCGCGCCTTGGTCGGGCTGGCGCCGGATTGGTCGGGTTCAGTGCGCCTGGGCGGCGTCGCCCCCAGTGACCTCAGCCCCAAGGCCTTGGCCCGCCGGGTGCAAATGGTCTTCCAAGACCCCTACGGCAGCCTTCACCCCCGCCATACCGTGGATCAGGCCTTGTCCGAGCCGTTGTTGATCCATGGCCTGGGCCGGGAGCGCGACGCGCGGGTCTGCCGAGCCTTGGCCGATGTCGGCCTTGATCCCCAGGTGCGGTTTCGTCTGCCCCACCAACTGTCCGGGGGGCAGCGCCAGCGGGTCGCCATTGCCCGCGCCTTGATGCTCGATCCGCCCCTGGTCCTGCTCGACGAACCGACCAGCGCCTTGGACGTGTCGGTCCAGGCCGAAATTCTCAACCTGTTACAACGCCTGCGCCACGAACGCGGCCTGACCCTGGTTCTGGTCAGCCATAACTTGGCGGTGGTCCACCACCTGACCGACCGCCGAGCCCGCATGCAAGACGGCCAACTCATCGAGCCCTGATCAACGGACCGCAGGGGTCTGGGGAGGCCCGCCTCCCCGGCCTTCCTTTTCTTTTGCCCCCCTCAACAACGCTCCCACCCCACCTCGTGCGCCTCTCCCCCCACCCTCAGTCCCCGCACCCTGACGAATGTCAGCCCCGCCGGCAGGCGCGGATCCTCCAGCCTCACCCGACCGGCCATCGGATCAAAGCCCAGGCCCAACGCCGCCCCCAACAAAGCCAGGGGAGCGGCGGCGGCCCAAGCCTGCGGGACGCAGGAGCCAGGGTAGGTGACGGGCGGGGTGCCCCGGCGGCGGGGGAAGCCGCAAAACAGTTCGGGCAAGCGCTGGTGCTCCAAGGCCGTGGCAGCGGCAATCAGCCCTTCCAGCAAGCGCACCGTCGCGTCTTTGTGGCCATAGCGCGCCAGCCCCAGGCCGATGAGGGCGGTGTCGTGCGGCCACACCGAGCCGTTATGATAGGAGAGCGGGTTATAGCGGGGCTCGCCAACCGCCAGAGTCCGCAGGCCCCAGCCGGAAAAGCTGGCATCGGTCATGAGGGTCTGGGCAAGGCGGGCGGCGCGCTCCGGGCTGGGCAGGCCGGCGAACAGCAGGTGGCCGGCGTTGGACGTGCGCACGCAACAGGGGCGCTTGTCGCCATCCAGGGCGAGGGCGTAGGTGCCCAGAGACTCGATCCAGAACGCATCTTCGACCTTTTGGCGCAAGGTCTCGGCCTCGGTTTCCAGGAGGCGGGCGCGTCCTGCGTCGCCAAGRGTGCGGGCCAGCCCGGCCGCCGCCCGCTTGGCGGCAAACACATAGCCCTGCACCTCGCACACCGCGAGGGGGCCTTGGGCCAGCCGGCCATCGGCGTGAAACACACTGTCGTCGCTGTCCTTCCAGCCCTGGTTGACCAAGCCGTCGTCGCAGCGCCGCCCGTACTCGACAAAGCCATCGCCATCGCGATCGCCGTGGTGATCGATCCAGGCCAAGGCCGCGTCCACCGCCGGCCACAGGGCGCGGGCAAACGCCCCGTCGCCGGTGCGCTCGACATAGGCCCCGGCCAACGCAACAAACAGCGGCGTTGCGTCCACGCTGCCGTAATAGCGGCCATAGGGCACCTCGCCCAGGGCGGCCATTTCGCCGTCGCGGCGCTCGTGCAAGATCTTGCCGGGCTCGGCGTCGGTGCGGGGCTCAAAGGTGGTGGCTTGGCACGCCGCCAAGACCTGCAAGACACCGCGCGCGATGTCGGGCGACTGCCAGAGCAGGAACCACGCGGTGAGCAGGCTGTCGCGGCCAAACAAGGTATTGAACCAGGGCAGGCCCGCCGCCGGATAGGAGCCGTGGGGGGTGGGGGTTTGCAGCCCGGCGAGGTCGTTGAGGGCACGCTCCAGCACCGCGTTGACCTTGGGGCAGGAGGTTTCCACGCGGGCGCCGCGAGCCCGCTCCAGTCGCACACGGCGCCGGGCGGTGCGCAGGGCTTGGGCAAAGCTCTGGGGCGCGTCCGAGGGCGGCAGAACGCTCACGCGCAGGGAAAGGACGGCCCGCTCGCCCGGGGCCAAGTCCAGGTGAAAGGTTGCACTGTCGCCGGTCAGGCGGGTTGGGGGCGGGCTGAAATCCAGGCGCGTGGCCCGGCGTTCGCCATCCAGGCCGGTGTAGGCCAGGGTAACGTGAAACGAACCTTGTTCTAGAGAATTGTTCTGGCCGCGCCGGGGGCGGGAGAAGCCCCGGACCTCGAACAGGTCGGCAAAGTCGGCGGCAAACTCCAGGCAGATTTCCAGCGCTTGCGGGGTCGGGCTGAAGGCCTGAACCTTCAGACAGCCGTGCAGGACCCCCGCTTCCAGGACCAGGGCGCTGCGGAGATGGATCTGGCCGCGTCCCAGGCCCTCAAGGTCGGGGTTGGTCATCTCGGCCACGAGTACGGTGGTGTCATCGCTGACCGTGGCGCCCAGCGTCAGGGGGCGCGCGCCGTTGATCCCGATCTCAAGGCGGGAGAGGTGGCGGGTTTCCCGATGATAGAAGCCGAGCGCGCTGTCCGGCCCAGCAAAAATCTCGCCGCTTTGCGCAAACACCGCAACACTGGTCCCCCCCTTCAGCGTGTGGGGCCGGGCCGTATGTAAGGCAGCACTGGCGGGGGTCATCAGCCTTCTTCCCCTTTTGGGTGGGGCGCAGAGCGAGTATATCACAGCCAGGGGGGGCTTTGGGACGGGTAACGCGGGGCTGCCGCCCCGGGCCCCGCCTGGGGCGATGCCCCAGACCCCCYTTTTTCTTCTGTTCATGGCCCTCCCCGCCCCCCTCCTTTTGAAAAAGCACGCTTTTCAAAAAGGAGGGGGGCCGGTGCGGTGGAGCGCCCTCCCAACGCCATCGCGAGCCCCGACACCCTGCGCCGCGCCGGTGGCGGGACCTTCGTGGTGGAACGGGCCCGGCCCGGCTTTGCCGGTGGCAGCGCCGAGATGGCGATGGCGCTGGGCCTCGACGGCAGCGACGCGGTGCTGGTCGGCATCACCCCATTGCGCGGCGCCACCTTTCTCGACACCTTGGCGCGGACCCAGGTCGGGCGAACCGGTGGACTGACGCTGGTCGCCCCCGCCGACGGGATCTTCCTCGCCGCCTCGGACATGGAGAGCGAACTGCGCTCAGTCCCGACCGAGGGACAACATCGCCAGCATGACTTGGCGATGCAGGGGTTTCGCGGCGTCGGCATCGACACCCGGACCGATGGCGTGCAGGAGCTTGCGGCCATCGCCTCGGTGCCGAGTCCCGGCTGGTTTGTCGTCGCCCGCATCCCAACCAAGGAGATTTTCGAGCCGGCCGACACAATCCAGAAATTTACCCTGCGCACCGCGCTGATCTCAGGCCTGATCCTGTCGCTGGTGCTGATCGCCGCCGCCCGCCATCAGTTCCGTCACCTGCGCCGCGCCGCCGCTCACGCCGACCTGATGACCCTGGGCCAGCAGCCGTTCGAATGCCTGCCGGTGGCGGGCAATGACGAAGTCGGCCACCTCACCGCCGCCTTCAACCGCCTGCTCAGTGCGCTGCTGGCCAGCCGGGCCGAGATGGAGCGCCTCGCCCTGTCCGATAGCCTGACCGGCCTCCCCAACCGCAAACAGTTCAACGACAGCCTGGAGCGGGCACTGGCCGAAGCCCGCCGCCATGGCGGCCCGGTCGCGGTATTCTTCATCGATCTCAATGGCTTCAAACCGATCAACGACACCTTCGGTCACGAGGCCGGCGACGAGGTGCTCCGTCAGGTCGCCCATCGCCTGTCTCAAGTGATCCGGCGCGAGGACCTGCTGGCCCGAATCGGCGGCGATGAATTCGCCCTGCTGCTCAACCCTCCCCCACCACGACCGGAAGCGACCTTGCCGCCGACCTCGCCTTGATCGCCGAGAAGTGTCAGGCCGCCCTGGCCGCCCCGATCCCCTACAAGGACCACACGCTGCGCATCGGCCTGTCGATTGGCAGCGCCCGCTTCCCCACCGACGCCACCACCGCCGCCGCCCTCCTCGCCCACGCCGATCAGGCCATGTACCACGCCAAACACGGCCGAAACACCTAGGCCCCGAGGGGTCTGGGGAGGCCGCCGCCTCCCCAGCCTTCCTTTCTTAACTCCTACACCCCCTCAAACCGGTTATTCCGCGGGAACCCCTGCGGCGGATTGCGCCCTTGGCCGGCGCGGTCGCCGAGCCACGGGGTGAGGTCGGTCTCGTGGCGGGTGCGTTCGCCGGACGGCCACGTCAGGCCGGCGGCGAGATCGAAGGTCTTGAGATCGGACAGGGTGGCTTCCTTGTAGCGCTGCAAGATCACCCCCTTGCCCCGGGTCATGACGGGGATTTGGGTCAGGGGGAAGACCAGCAACTTGCGATTGCTGCCAACCACAGCCACGTGGTCGCCCTGGACCGGATGGCACAAGACCGCGCGTTCGCCCTCGCCAAGCGTCAGGACCTGACGCCCGGCGCGGGTCTGGGCCAGCACCTCGCGCTCTTCCACGACAAAACCCCGGCCCGAGGAACTGGCCAGGATCAGGCGCCGCTCGGGGGCATGGACGAACAGGGCGACGATCTCGGCATCGGCGGGCACGTCCACCATCAGGCGGATGGGCTCGCCAAAGCCGCGACCGCGCGGCACCCGGTCGGCGCCCAGGGTGAAGAAGCGGCCGGTGGTGTCGAACACCAGGAGTTTGTCGGTGGTCTGGGCCTGGACCGTCCACACCAGGACGTCGCCGTCCTTGACCTTCACATCGTCGGTGGAGGTCTGGTGGCCCTTGACGGCGCGCAGCCAGCCCATGCGGGTTAAATAGATGGTGATGGGCTCGCGCTCGATCAGCGCCTCGATGGGCACGACCACGGCGCTCGGCGCTTCGGCGAGCCCGGTGCGGCGGGCGCCCAGTGCGGTCTTGGGGCCGAAGGTGGTGCGTACGTGGCGGATTTCGTCGGCGATGGCGGCGCGGCGCAGGGTTTCGTCGGCCAGCAAGGCCTGGAGCCGGGCTTGTTCGGCCGAGAGTTCCTCGTGCTCGCGGCGCAGTTCCATTTCTTCCAGGCGGCGCAAGGAGCGCAAGCGGGTGTTGAGGATAGCTTCGGCCTGAACGTCGGTCAGGGAGAAATGCTGGCACAGCACGGGCTTGGGCTCGTCTTCCTCGCGGATGATGCGGATCACCTCATCCAGGTTGAGGTAGGCGATCAACTGGCCGGCCAGCACCTCCAAGCGGTGGGCGATCTTGCCCAGGCGGTGCTGGCTGCGACGCTCCAGAACGATCAGCCGGTGGGCGATGAAAGCGGCCAGAACCTCCTTCAAGGACATCACGCGCGGCACGCCGTCGCCGTCGAGGACGTTCATGTTGAGGTTGAAGCGGATTTCCAGATCGGTAAGCCGGAACAACTGCTCCATCAGGGTTTCCGGCTCGACCGAGCGGCTGCGCGGCTCGAGAACGAGGCGGACCACGTCGGTCGATTCGTCGCGCACGTCGGCGAGAATCGGCAGCTTGCGCGAGGTGATCAACTCGGCAATGCGCTCGATGAGCCGGGCCTTTTGCACCTGATAGGGAATCTCGGTGACCACGATCTGATAGAGACCGTGCGACAGGGGTTCCTTGGTCCAGCGGGCCCGCACCCGCATGGCGCCGCGCCCGGTACGGTAGGCGGTGCGTAGGGTCTCGGCGTTTTCGGTGAGCAGGCCGCCGGTGGGGAAGTCGGGCCCTTTGACGTAGGTCAGCAGGGCGTCGGTATCGGCCTCGGGATGGTCGATGAGGTGGAGAACGGCGTCGCAGACCTCGGCAGCATTGTGGGGCGGGATGTTGGTGGCCATGCCCACGGCAATGCCGGTGGAGCCATTGGCCAGCAGATTGGGAAAAGCGCCCGGCATGACCAGGGGCTCTTCGTCCTCGCCGTCGTAGGTCGGGCGGAAATCGACGGCATCCTCGTCGAGTCCCTCCATCAGGACCTGGGCAACCAGGGTCAGGCGGGCTTCGGTGTAGCGCATGGCGGCGGCGTTATCGCCGTCGATGTTGCCGAAGTTGCCCTGGCCCTCGACCAGGGGATAGCGCGCGGCAAATTCCTGGGCAAGGCGGACCAGGGCCTCGTAGACGGCGCTATCACCGTGGGGGTGATATTTACCGATGACATCGCCGACAACGCGGGCGCATTTCTTGAAGCCCGACCCGGGGTCGAGCTTGAGCAAGCGCATCGCGTAGAGCAAACGGCGATGGACCGGCTTGAGACCGTCACGCACATCGGGCAACGACCGCGAGACAATGGTCGAAAGGGCATACGCTAGGTAGCGCTCCGACAGGGCCTCGGAAAGCGGGGTCTCGCGGATGTCCTGGGGGGGCGGATCGACGGGGGCGCCCTTTTTCATACGGTCTTTACTCCAGTCGCGACAAAAAGGCCGGCGGGCATCTTAGTGCCGTGGGGCCACGCGGCAAGCCCCCTGCAAAAAAACAAAAAGGGAAAGGTTGGGGAGGCGCGGCCTCCCCTGACCCCTCTTTCACGCAGAGCGCTTCCCAACGCGCTCAAAACCCCTCACACTGCGCCCAGTCAGACCGGGAGGGCGCGCGAGGCGAGCATGGATTTTCAAGGATATGGGCCCCTGTTGATTGCCGGGGCAGGCATGACGGCGCGTCTGGCCCTGGGCGCGTTGATTGTGGGCATCATCTTGGGCCTGATCGGAGCGTCCCTGAAACTGTCGGGAAGTCGCCTCGCTCGGGCTATTGGCAATGCCTACACCGACTTGTTCCGGGGCCTGCCCGAGTTGCTGGTGGTGCTGATCATCTATTACGGCGCCGAGGCGGCGGCCCGGGCTCTCCTCAATGATGGCTTGGGGCTAGGCCTGGATATTTCCTTCAGTCCTTATCTGGGGGGGGTGGCCGCTCTCGGGCTGATTTTTGGGGCCTATGCCAGCGAGGTGTTTCGCGGCGCCGTCATGGCCATTCCCCGAGGACACGTGGAGGCGGCCAAGGCGTTTGGCATGGGCTCGGTCCTCACCTACCGGCGCATCATCTTGCCCCAAGTGTGGCGGGTGGCCCTGCCGGGCCTGGGCAACTTGTTCCTGGTGACCCTCAAGGACACGGCCCTGGTTTCGGTCATTGGTCTTGAGGAGTTGATGCGCGCCGCCAATACCGCTGGGCGTTCAACGCGGGAGTACTTCACCTTTTTGCTCGCGGCCGCCGGGTTGTATCTGCTGCTGACCGTCGTGACCATGGTGGTGCTGCATTTCCTGGAGCGCCGCGCCAATCGCGGCCACCTGGGGGCGACGGGGCGCGCAGGATGAGAGAAGCAGGAAGGGACCGTGGTGTCATGCCTCAAGAGAGAGTCCTGGGCGGAGAGGGATCATGAGAGTCGATCTGATCGCCGATTTTCTGCCCCGCATGCTCATGCAGGGCCTTCCCGTCACCTTGTCGTTGGTGGCCCTGGCGGTGTTTATCGGCTTTTTTATTGCCATTCCCACGGCGTTGTTGCGGGTGCATCCCTTGGCAGCGGTGCGAGCGGTCCCGTATGCGTATATTTTCTTTTTTCGGGGCACGCCGCTCCTCATCCAGATCGCCCTAGTCTACTATGGCCTCTCCACGTTGTCTTGGGTGCGCCACAGTCCGATTCTCTGGTCCGTCTTGCGCGAGCCCTACTGGTGCGCCATCATTGCCTTCTCCCTCAACACGGGAGCGTATTCGGCCGAAATCCTGCGCGGGGCCATCCAGGCTATCCCGCGCGGCGAGGTTG
Organism: Pararhodospirillum photometricum DSM 122; assembly: GCF_000284415.1. NCBI lineage: Bacteria > Pseudomonadati > Pseudomonadota > Alphaproteobacteria > Rhodospirillales > Rhodospirillaceae > Pararhodospirillum > Pararhodospirillum photometricum. Next base: position 3,350,073 of record NC_017059.1, on the reverse strand, counting down.
AGGCGGCGCAGGCGATCGGCATGCGCGGCTGGCTTTTGATCCGCCGCATCATTCTCCCGCGCGCCTTCCAAATCGGTCTGCCCGCCTATGGCAACGAAATGATCCTGATGGTCAAGGGCAGCGCCCTCGCTTCGACCATCACCTTGCTCGACATCACCGGGGTGGCACGCAACCTCTATGCCCGGCATTACGCCCCTCTGGAGGCCTTCGTGACGGCGGGCGTCATTTATCTGGTGCTGGTGGCCTTGCTCACCCGGGCCCTGCGCCTGATGGAGCGCCGGCTGTCGCGCCACCTGCTGGGACCGCAAGAAACCGAACTGGCCCAGGACCGCTGACGTGCCGCCCTCGCCCCGCCCTCCCGCCGCCCCTGCCCGGCGGTCACGCCCTGGTGTCACCCCCTTGGTGATTCCGGGGCGCCTTGCCTCGGCGTGGGCGTATGGCGTCACGGCGGCCTTGTTTGGCCTCGTCGCCCTGGGGATCCTCGGGGTGGGAGGGGCGCGGGCCCTGCCCTGGCTGCCCGTGCTCCTGCTGCCGACCCTGGGCCTGGGGGGGCAGGCCTGGGGCCACGCGGTGCTGCGCATTGAGGTCAGTCTGGCCGGCGTACGCCTGCAAGCCCCGGGAGAGATCTTCGGGCTGTTCGTGCCGCCCCTGCGGCGCCACCGCTTCATCTGGACCGAGGTCGAGGAGATCCGCTTGCTAGAAGGCCTGCGCGATCGCCATCACGGCCTCCTCGACCGCGCCTTCGAGCCCCTGGGCGGGGTGTTGCTGATCCGGGCCAAGGGGGAAACTGTGCGCCTCACGTGGCCCATGCTGCGCGGCCAACTCCTGGACGTGGCCGAGTTGGTCTCGGTGGGGGCCGACAAGCCGGTTCATGGCTTTGGCGAGCCCTTTCTTCCGGGCATGCCTGAGCGCTAAGTTTGTCAGGGAAAAGTGGGCACCGCTTTTCCCGAAAAGACAAAGACGAACGGCGTCTGCCGTGACTGATCCGGGTTTTCGTTCACAGAGAAGGCTGGGGAGGCAGGCCTCCCCAGACCCCTCACTCCGTTAAAGAGTAAAGGCGCAGCGGCGGGAGCAGAGCCATGAAACGCTCAGGTGCCGGCATCCCCGAAACCCCCATCCCCCGCCCGGACGAGGTGGGCGCGGTGTCGGCCATCGCCATCGACTTTGAAACGGCCAGCACCAGCCGCGCCAGCGCCTGTGCTGTGGGCTTGGCCTGGGTCGCCAACGACCGGGTGGTTCACACCGCCCACCGTTTGATCCGCCCCCCCGAGCTGCGTTTTGACCCCTTCGCCATCTCAATCCACGGCATTCGGCCCGAGATGGTCGTGGACAAGCCCGAATTTCCCGAAATCTGGCGGGAGATCGCCCCACATCTCGGCGGAGCGCTGCTCTTGGCCCACAACGCGGCCTTCGACATGAGCGTGCTGCGGGCCATCTTGGAGGTGTACGGCCTGCCCCGGCCCACCGTGCGCTCGTTGTGCACGGTCAAGGTCGCCCGCCACGTCTGGCCCGCCCTGCCCCACCACCGTCTGCCCGACGTCGCCGGCCACCTCGGCATCCGGCTGCATCACCACAACGCGGCCAGCGATGCCGGCGCCTGTGCCGAAATCGCCCTGAGCGCGGCCCGCGCCCGCGCCTTGCCGGGCGTCACGGCGCTGCCCGAACACCTTGGGATCGTGCCGGGGTGGCTTTGACGGGACTGTCGGCGGAAGAAGCGGCCCCCCCGCCTTTCCCCCTGCGGCAGCTAGCCGACGATTTGCTCCAAGGTCTCGGCGAGCCCCTGGGGAGCGGTGACCATGGCATCGTGGCCGGTGGGCAGATCGACGATCGGCCACCCATAGCTGCGCACCCGTGCCCGCGAGATCTCGAGGGGGCCATACAAGGGATCGCTGCACACCACATAAGACAGAGGCACGCCGGCCCCGACCGGGCGCGACAACGAGACGCTGGAGCGATAGCTGTCGAGGGGATGGGGGGTCATGCGGGCCTCGATCCAGGCGGCAGCTTCGGGATCGCGCACGCCGAAAGCCCGGGCGGGGGGCACCGGCAGGCTCACCCCGCCGCTAGCGCGCGCGGCGGCCAGGATACGGGTGTTGACGATATCGGGATCCATGCGGTCGAAGGTGGTTTCGTCGCTTTCCAGGATGTGGGCATCCAGAAACACCAAGTGACGCAAGCGCTCGGGCACGCGGTCGGCCACGCCGCTGATGACCGCCCCGCCGAAGCTGTGCCCGACCAGCACGACGTCGGTCAGGCTCTCCCAGATCAGATGGTTGACGATATCGTTGACGAAGACCGCGAGGGTAATCCCTGGGGCGAGGAGATGGGAGCGCTCGCCCAAACCGGTCAAGGTGGGGGCCGTCACCTGATGGCCCCGGGCCCGCAGCAGGGCGACAACTCGTTCCCAGCACCAGCCCCCATGCCACGCACCATGAACAAGAACAAAACAGGTGGGGCGGGTCATGGGAGAGTCTCCGAAAGCACGGTGCGCCGCCGCATGAGTGCAACGAACGGCAGAGCCGTCAAGTTCATCACCAGGGCGTAAAGAATGGCGGGAACCACCATGTCGGGCCGCCCCAGCACCGAGGTCGCAATGAAAATGGCCAACGCCGCGTTTTGCAAGCCACATTCCAGGGTAATAGCAATGCCATCGGCGCGACCCAGACGCAAGGCCCCGGCCGTGAGCAAGCCCAAGGTCATGGTGCCCAGGTTCAAGGCCAGGACCAGGGGGCCAATCTCGGCGACGTGATCCATCATGCCCTGGCGCAGCCCGACAAAGGCGCTGATCACGATCACAACAAAAATGCCGGTGGACAACCGGTGGCACCAGGGACGCAGACGGGCGGCCAGGGCGGGCCCGCGGTGACGCAGGAGCATGCCCAGCGCCATGGGCACCCCGGACACGCCGAACACGCTGCCCAGAACCTGGCCCAAGGGCATGGTGACCTCGTGGCTTTGGCCCAGCACCACACTTTGCGCCACGCCGACGATCAGCGGCAAGGTCAGCAGACTGGCCATGCTGGTGATCGCGGTCATGGAAATGGACAGGGCCGCACTGCCCCCGGCCAGCATGGTGAGGAGATTGGAGCTGATCCCCCCCGGGCAGGCGGCAATCAGGATCAAGCCCAGGGCAAAATCGGGACGGCCGTCGTACAGCGCGACCAGCCCCACCGCCAAGAGCGGCAACACTACCATCTGGTTGAGCAGCCCGACCCCCAGCGGCACCGGCAAGCGGAACACCCGGGTGAAGTCCTGGAGGGTCAGCCCAAGACCGATGGAAAACATGATGAACGCCAACCCCAGGGGGAGCAACTGGGCGATCATAAAACCTCCTTGTGACACGCAAAACGAGATACCTGGGGGAGACCGCGCCTCCCCAGCCTTCTCTTTCTTACCGCCGCGGCTCGGCCTCACACGCTCCTCCCTCGCCCCGGGTAAAGGCATCAAGGCTGGCGGCAAGGAGGATCGCGATCTGCCCGGCACTCCGCCCCAAGGCGGCCACGGCGGCGTCGGCGGTGGGAGCGCTCACGGGGGTTTCCACGAGACGGCGGCACGCCAGCGGCGGGCCATCGGGCAGGCGGCGGACGGTCCAGGACGCTTCGACCCGCGCCTGATCGCCCGCCTCGAAGCGCTCGATCCGCACGGCGAGGCGCAGCAAGGGCAGCCGGGTCGAGCGGGGATCGACGGGCGCTCGGTAGACATCTTGGGCGCCGAGCCCCGCCCACAGGGCATCGGCCAGGATCTGGCGCATTTCATCGGGCAAGGGAGCGGCCCAGCGCTCGCTCTCGCGCACGCTCAAGGGCGCGCCGCTCGGCTCGAGAACGAGATCGAGGCGGTTCAGACGCTCGGGAAAGACCACGGGCAGCAGTTCGACCAACACCCGAGCCTCGCCCCCGGTCGCTGGGGGAAAGTCGGCCGCCAGCACGTGGAGGCGGCGCGGCGGCGACTCGGCGCAGGCCCCAAGCAGGGCCACCACCAGGGAAACAAGCAAGAAAGGGCGAAAGGTCATCAGTTGGACTCCCGGCGGCCGCGCAGAAGGGATTCGGGCTGGGACTCAACGGTATCGGCTAGGGTGCGCAAGGCCCGCGCGGCGTCGCCCAGGCCCTGGAGGGTCTGGCGCAAGTCCTGTTGCAGGGGGGCATCGGGGGAAGTGGCACCGCGCAGGGCCTCGATCGTCTGGCGTAGTTCGCGCAAGGCGTCACGCACCTCGGGCAGCACGGCCTTGTCGGTGCGGGCCAAGGTGGTGTCCAAGCGCGCCACCGTCGCATTCAAGGTGGTCATCAAGACGTGCGCATCCTCCCCCAGGGTATCGAAGGGGATCTTACTGACCTTGCGCAGCACGGCTTGAATCTGCTGGGTGATCTCCTGCATGTCGCCCTTGACCGTGGGCAGTTCCGGCGGGTCGGCCTTGGGATCGTAGGCCACCCGGGGGGGCGTCGGGGAAGAAATCGACGGCCACGAACAGCTTGCCGGTCAGCAGGCTGTCCGAGCGCAGTTGGGCGCGCAGGCCGTGGTCGATCTGCTGGGCCAGACTTTCGGTGCCGTGGGCCAGCAGGTCGCGGGCGCCGCCGGCCAGGGTTTCCAACTGGTCGGGATAGATCTCGCCCTCGACCACCGGCACGAAATCGCGGCTTCGGGGCTCGTAGACCAGCCGAATGGCCTTGACCCGACCGACCTCGACGCCGCGCAAATCCAGGGGCGCGCCGACCTCGAGGCCACGCACCGACTGATTGAAGCGCATGAGGACGCTAAAGGCCCCCTCGTGGACCGGCTCCAAGGCGCTCGACCGGTTGCGCGACAGCGGGAAGGAGGCCCCCTCGGAGATGAAGTCGTCGGCCCCGGGATCGTCAGGGGTCTCGAAGGCGATGCCCCCCATCAAGATGGCGGCCAGGGATTGGGTATCGACCCGCAGCCCCCGGGCATCCAAGCTAAAATCAATACCGCTTGCATGCCAAAAGCGGGTGCCAACGGTCACGAACCGGTCATAAGGGGCGTGGACGAAGATGCCAATGCTCACCCCGCGCCCCCGGGGGTTGAGGACCACGCCCTCGACCTGCCCGACCGGCAGGCGCCGGAAAAACACGGGCGCGCCAACATCAAGGGAGCCGGAGTCCTCGGCCTCCAATTGAAAGCGCCGCCCCGGCAGGTCGGTCGCGATCACCGGGGGCGTTTCCAGGCCGGTGAAACGCTCGGCGGTGTCGCTGGCCCGTCCGCCCTCGGCGGCGATGTAGGCCCCCGACATCAGGGTCTCCAGACCCGAAATGCCCGAGCCGGCAAAGCGCGGGCGCACCACCCAAAAGCGGCTGTCGCGGGCGGTGAACGAGCGGGCTTCCTTGGCCAGTTCAATCATGACCTCAACATGGGAACGGTCGGGGGCCAGATGCACCGCAGTGACCTGACCGATTTCCACATCCTTGACCTTGACCCGGGTCTTGCCGGCTTCGATCCCCGTGGCGGCCTGGAAGGTCACCACGATGCTGGGGCCCCGATCAATCACGGTTTTGTAAAGCAGGGACAGGCCGACCAAGGCGGCCAGAACGGGCACGCTCCACACCCAGGAGACCCGCCAACGCCGGGGCGGGCGGACATCGGGCTGGACGGCGGTGGGCACAGAAAAGTCATCAGGGGCCATGGTCGGTCTCGTCGGGATCCCACATCAACCGGGGATCAAAGCTGTGGACGGCCAGCATGGTGAGGATCACCACTGCCCCGAACGCCGCCGCGCCGGGACCAGCCTCAATGCGGGCCAGGGCCTGAAAGCGGACCAAGCCGACCATCAAGGTGACCACGAACACGTCGAGCATGGACCAGCGGCCAATGGCATCGACGAGGGCGAACAGACGCAAGCGGGTATGGCGCCGCCCGGCCCAGCGCCGATGCGTCGAGGTGATCAAGAAGGCCAACGCCGCCATCTTTACCAAGGGAATCAGAACACTGACACTAAAGATCAGGATGGCCAGTTCCGGCGATCCCGTCTCCCAAAAATAGACCACCCCGCTCAGGATGGTATCCCTTTTTTCCCCCTTGAGGGTCGTTGTTTGCATTACCGGGAGCAAATTGGCCGGAACATACAAAATCACCGCCCCCAGCAGCAGGGCGCCAACCCGCTGAAGGCTGGCGGGCTTGCGCGGGTGTATGGGCGCGTGGCAGCGCGTGCACGGGCCGACATGGGCCCGGGGATGCAGTTGGCCACACGTCTCGCAGGCCACCAGACCGGCAGCCCGGGCCGACACCAAGGCCGGCGGCGCCTGGGGAGACGGCGCGGCCTCCCCGGAGGAAGACGCTCCCGCCTCCCCCGCCCGGTTCCACAAGAAGCGGGGGTCAAAGGTCAGGATCGGCACCAAAAGCACGGTCAGCGCGGCAAAGGCCCACAGCGCCGGACCGGGCAGGATCTGGGTCTGGGCCGATAGCTTGACCAAGGCGACCAGCACCCCCAGCATGAACACCTCGACCATGCCCCAGGGCCGCAAGGCCAGGATCAGGCGCAAGGCCGGAGCAAACCAGACCGGCCGCTCGCCACGACTCCAGCCCAGCAGCACCGCCGCCAGCAAGCCCAGATCCAGCACGGGAAAAACCACGGTGGTCAGCGCCGCCAGCATCCCCACCAGCGGCTCCCCCTCCTCGACCAACAAGACAATGGCGCCGATCAAAGTGGTGGAACTGGCCAGCCCGCGAAACTGGATCTCGACGATGGGGGTGGTGTTGGCGATGCCCCCCAGGATCAGGGCCCCCAGCACCAAGGCCAGCATCTGCGAGGGGGAGAACCGGGAGCGGGTATAAAGACGGCTGCCGCAGCGCAGACAATGGGCGCTCGCCCCGGGAGCGATCTCGGTGCGCAGATACACGGTATCGCAAGCGGGGCAGGCCCCCAGCCGGTCCAGGGCGGCGGGCGTCATGGCTGGTCAACAAGCCCGGCAAGGCCGACGAAGGCAGGATAGGGATGGGCCACCAACACCCGGGGCACCGCCTCCAGACGGTCTTGAAAGCGGCCCTTGCCGGCAAGACGCCGGACAAACGGCGAGGCCTTGAGGGGTTCGACGCAGCGCGGCAAAATCCCCCCCATCAGCCACACCCCCCCCCAGGCCCCGGTCGAGAGCACCAGATTGCCCGCCACCGTGCCCAGAAAGGCAAAAAACAGCGACACCGCCTCGGCCCGCACCGGACAGCGGCCGTTGATCCCGTCGGTCATCACGTCGGCCGGCTGCTCGTTGGGCACGGCGGGCAGGCCCGCAAGGCGGCGCACGGCGGGCAGGCCCGCAAGGCGGCGCACGGCGGCGGCTAGATTGACAAGACCCGGCCCCGACACCGCCCGCTCGGCCGAGACATGGCCAAAGGCCTCGGCCAGGGCGGCAATCACCTGGGCCTCGCGCCGGGTGGTGGCGGCCAAGGTGACATGCCCGCCCTCGGTCGCCAGGGCCTCGCGCCCCCCGGGCAGCAAAACCGCCACCCCGAGGCCAGTTCCCGGGCCCAGCACCGCCACCGGCGCACCCGGCGTGTAAGGGGCCTGGGTCTCGTCAAGCCGCACCAGCGACGCCGCCGGCAGGTGGGGCACGGCCAGGGCATTGGCCACAAAGTCGTTGACCACAGTGAACGCTTCCAGCCCCAGGGCGGCGGCGGTCTCGCCCCGGGAGAACGACCATGTGGGGCGATTGGTCACCGACACCTGATCCCCCTCAACCGGACCGGGCAGGCAGGCGGCGGCTCGGGTTGGCCGGGGCTCGGAAGGCGTCAGCGTGGCGTCGAGGTAGGCGCGGGCAGCGGCGACAAAATCGGGGAAGTCGTCACAGGGGAAGATCCGCTCGTCGCGCCAGCCGCCGTTGGCCGTGAGGGCGAAGCGGGCATTGGTGGCGCCGATATCGGCGATGAGTCCGGTCATGACGGTCCTTCCTAAGCGCTGCGGGGTCCACCCTTTTGGCGAGGCCAACACAGGAGCCGGCCGGGGAAGTGGGCCTCCTCGGACCTCTCTTGTTCCTCGCCTGATGTCACGCCCTCCTTCCCCCGAAAGGGACCGTTGCCCGGGGCGCGCAAACCGGGCTACCTTGCCGACCTTCGAGTCCAGATCCGGGATTGGGCCTAGGGATGACATCCAGAATTACGGCAATTTACCATGTGACCGCCACCGCGGCGACCATTGAAAGCCGGGCTCAGGGCATCGCCGTCGAGCAAAGCGTCGAGATGCCGCTGGCCGCCATCGACGACCCTCGCGTCCTTGAGGAGATCGTCGGTCAGGTCCAGTCCATCACCGACCTGGGCCAGGGCGTCTACGAGGTGCGCATCGGCCTTGCGGTCGAGACCACCGGCCTGGAAGCGGGCCAGCTCATCAACATGCTCTACGGCAACACCTCGATCCAAGACGATACCGTCTTGTGGGATGCCGAGTTCCCCGAGGAAGTGTTCGCGGCCTTCAAAGGCCCCAACGTCGGTCTCGAAGGCTTGCGTGCCGACAAGGCCCCGGGCCGGGCGATGACCTGCGGCGCCCTCAAGCCCCAGGGCTTGCCGGTCGCCCGGCTGGCCGATCTTGCCCGGCGCTTCGCCGACGCCGGCCCCGACTTCATCAAGGACGACCACGGCCACGCCGATCAGGCCTTCAGCCCCTATGCCGAGCGGGTCCCGGCCATCGCCCGGGCCGTGCGCGAGAGCAACGCCCGCACCGGCTTCAAGACCCGCTACCTGCCCAGCCTCAACGGCAACCTCGACCAGATGCGCGCCCAGATCCGCCTGGGGCAGGCCGAGGGGCTCGATACCTTCATGATCGCGCCGATGATCGCCGGTTTCTCCACCTTCCATACCTTGGTGCGTGAAAACCCGACCACGGCCTTCTTCTCCCACCCGACCATGACCGGCGCCTCGCGCATCGCCCCGGCCTTCCTGCACGGCAAGCTGTTCCGCCTCCTGGGGGCGGATGCGGTGATCTACACCAACCACGGCGGACGCTTCGGCTTCACCCGCGAGACCTGCCGCGCCATCGCCCGCAACGCCACCAAGCCCTGGGGCGGCCTCAAGGGCGCCGTGCCGGTGCCGGCCGGCGGCATGACCCAAGACCGGGTCCCGGAAATGGTCGAGTGCTACGGCGCCGACGTGATCTTGCTGATTGGCGGTGGTCTCCTGCTGGCCCGCGAGCGCCTGACCGAGGAAACCCGCGCCTTCGTCGAAGCCGTGGCCGCCTTGCCCGCCCCCCCGGGGCCGGGCGCCGAGGAGGTCGCATGAGCGAGACCCCCACGACAGACCCGGCCCGCGTACGCTCGCAGGATGCGCCCTTCCGCTGGCAGGGCGTGGACTTCCTGCCCTACAAGGAAACCGGCGAGGCCCCGTTCAAGGCGGTCTCGCGGCAGGTTCTGTTTCACCATCCGGCCCTTCAGGGCGAATTGCGCTATTTCGAGGTCGAGGCCGGCGGCCACACGACCTTGGAAAGCCACGAGCACGCCCACGCCGTGATGATCCTGCGCGGTCGCGGCCGCGTCTTGGTCTATCCCGAGGTGCGCGCCGTTGCGGGGCATGATCTGGTGTTCATCGCCCCCCACACCTGGCACCAGTTTCGCGCCGATGCCGAGCCGCTGGGCTTTTTGTGTCTGGTGAACGTCGAGCGCGACCGGCCCCGTCTGCCGACTGAGGCCGATTGGGCCTTCTTGCGGGCCGATCCGGCGGTTGCGGCTTTTTTCGACGACAGTCCGTAGGAAAGAAAAGCTGGGGAGGCGCGGCCTCCCCAGACCCCGCGAAAACGTTGTGAGGGGTCTGGGGAGGCCAGCCTCCCCAGCCTTCTCTTCCCGCCCCCAGGAGGACCCGCCGTGTCCGAGTTCACCCCCACGCTCCCCGAGTCCGACCGCTCCGATCCCCAACGTCATTTCACCCGCATCCAGACCATGTTCAACATGGTGGCCGCGCGCTACGACCTGATGAACGACCTGATGAGCGGCGGCACCCATCGTTGGTGGAAGCGACGCTTCGCCACCGTGGCCGGGCCGGCACCCGCCGGGGGACGGGCCCTCGATCTGGCCGGCGGCACCGGCGATATCGCCCGCGCCCTGGCCGACCGGGGCTGGTCGGTGGTGGTCTGCGACCCCTCGCTCGGCATGATGACGGTAGGCCGCGCCCGCACCCCGACCCCGGCCATCACCTGGAGTGCCGGTGCCGGCGAGGCTCTGCCCTTTCCCGATGCCAGCTTCGACCTGATCACCGTCAGCTTCGGCTTTCGCAACATGACCGACCGCGATGCCGCCCTGCGCGAGGCGCTGCGCGTGCTCAAGCCCGGCGGCCGCTTCCTGTGCTTGGAGTTCTCGACCCCCCATCAGCCGCTGGCCACGCCCTATGCGTGGTATTCCCGCCACGTCATCCCCCGCATCGCCGCCTTCGTCTCGGGCCGGCCTGAGGCTTACGACTATCTGGTGGAATCCATCCGCGCCTTCCCCGACCAGCGGACCCTGAAAGGCATGATGGAAGCCACCGGCTTCGTTGGCGTGACCTGGGAAAACCTGTTTCTCGGTATTGCCGCCATTCACAGCGGCCAGCGCCCCGCCTGAGCCCTGTTGTTCTTGTTCCCCTGACCCTTATCGGACTTTGCCATGCACCCGTCGCGGCCCCGGCCTTCCTGGCTTCGTGTCTGGACCCTCGCAGCCCGCCCCCACACCTTGCCTCTCTCCGCCTCGCCGATTCTGGCCGGTATCGTTCTTGCCTGGGCCGAAACGGGCCAGACCGCCCTTGGGGTCAGCGTGGCCGCGCTGTTGACCGCTGTGGCCATCCAGATCGCCACCAATCTCCACAACGATGCCGCCGACAGCCTGGATGGTACCGACCAGCCCGACCGCAAAGGGCCGTTGCGTGTCGTGCAAGCGGGCTGGGTCAGCGCCCAGACGGTGCAGCGAGCCGCCCATCTCGTGTTCGGCTTTGCCTTCCTGTGCGGTCTCGTGCTGGTGGTCAAGGGCGGCTGGCCCATCTTGCTGGCCGGTCTCGCCTCGTTGCTGGCCGGCTACGCCTACTCGGCCGGGCCCTGGCCAATTGCCCGCGGCCCGTTCGGCGAGGTGTTCGTCACCTTGTTTTTCGGCCTTGTCGCCGTGGCCGGCATGACCTTCCTGATCACCGGCACCGTCACCCTGGCCGCCCTGCTCCTGGGCCTGGGCGTCGGTCTGACGGCGGCGGCGGTCTTGTTGGTCAACAACACCCGCGACCGCGAAGGCGACACCCGGGCGGGGCGGCGCACCCTGGCCATCCGTTTGGAGCGTCCGGGGATCAATCGGCTGTATGCGTGGTTTATGGGGGGCGCGGTGGCCTCTGTTGGCCTGATGGCTCTCTCGACGCCCGTCTTGTGGGGGGGCTTGGCCGTTTTGGCGTGTGTGCCGTTGGCCCGCAAGGCGATCCGGGCGTTTTGGCAGGCCGAGGATCCCTGCGTGTTTAACCTCTGTTTGAAGAGGACAGCCGGGTTTCAGGTGGTGTTGTGTGGGTGTTTGTGTGTTGGTTTGATTGTGACCCGGGTGGTTTTTTAGAAGGGTGGGGAGGCGCGGCCTCCCCAAGCCCCACGTTCTTTTAGGCGGCTTCGGCGGTGCCGCCGACGGTCAGGAGATCGACCTTGAGGGTGGGTTGGCCGACACCCACCGGGACGCCCTGGCCTTCCTTGCCGCAGGTGCCAATGCCCGGATCCAAGGCAAGGTCGTTGCCAATCATCGAGACATGGGTCAGCACATCCGGGCCGTTGCCGATCAGGGTCGCGCCCTTGACCGGCGCCCCCAGGCGGCCGTTTTCGATCAGGTAGGCCTCGGAGGCGCTGAACACGAACTTGCCCGAGGTGGTATCGACCTGCCCGCCGCCAAAGTTAACGGCATAGAGCCCCTTCTTGACCGAGGCGATGATGTCGGCCGGCGCGTCCGTCCCGGCCAGCATGAAGGTGTTGGTCATGCGCGGCAGCGGCACATGGGCGTGCGACTGGCGCCGGCCATTCCCCGTCGGTGCCATGCCCATCAGGCGGGCGTTGAGGCGGTCTTGCAGATAGCCGGTCAGGATCCCGTCCTCAATGATCACGGTGCGCGCGGTCGGCGTGCCCTCGTCATCGACATTGAGCGAGCCGCGCCGTCCGGGCACGGTGCCGTCGTCCACGATGGTCACCCCCGGGGCGGCAATCCGCCGGCCAATCCCTTGGGAAAACGCCGAGGTCCCCTTGCGATTGCCGTCGCCCTCCAGGCCGTGACCAATCGCCTCGTGCAGCAACACCCCGGGCCAACCCGGCCCCAACACCACGGGCATTTCCCCAGCCGGCGCGTCAATGGCCTCCAGACTGACCAGGGCTTGGCGCAGGGCCTCGTTCACCGCCTTTTGCCAAACGCTCTCGACCATCACCCCGTCATAGAGCAGGCGCCCCCCCAGGCCATGGGAGCCGGTTTCCCGCCGCCCGGCCGCGTCCTCAACCACCACGGCCACGTTGAGCCGCACCAACGGACGGATGTCCCCGGCCCCCGGGCCATCGGCGCGCACAATGCGCACCGCCTGCCACGAGCCGGTGAGCGACGCCATCACCTGGACCACGCGGGGGTCCCGGTCGCGGGCATAGGCGTCCATCGCCGCCAGCAGGTCCACCTTGGCGGCAAACGGCACCCCTTCCAGCGGGTTGTCGGGGGTGTAAAGCCGCTGGGGCGCCACACGCGGTGCCAGGGCCACGCGGCCCGAAGCCCCCTGACGCACAGCGCGCACCGTCTCGGCGGCGCGGGCCAGACTGTCCAGCGTCAACACGCTGGCGTGCGCAAACCCCACCGCCTCGCCACTCACGGCGCGCAGGCCAAAGCCCTGGGAGCTGTCGTACCCGGCTTGGCGGATCTTGCCATCCTCCAGCGACAGGCTTTCGCCATGGCGCCGCTCCAAGAACAACTCGCCATCGTCGGCCCCCTCCAGGGCGTGGGCCACCAACCGGGCCGTCTGGTCGGGATCAAGGCCACCCTCGGCAAAAAACAGGGCGTCGGGCGTCAGGGCATCGCTCATGCGGAAACTCCCCAAGGGACAGAAAATCCTCTCCCCTAGATCAGGCCCCGATGCCCCCGGTCAAGAGGCCTGACACCGTCGCGTGGATCACCCCGTCCTTTTAACAAAAAGATCCCGCGAAGGGGCTTGTCCTGGACACAAAAATCGGGAATAATCGGCCCATCGACTTTACTTCTGGGTTTTCGACCTGCCTTCGCGGGCCTTCCCCGACGTGATTTTGAGGCCCGAGCCGCACTCCCGCACCGGGCAACACCGACCGGGAAGCGATCCCAGGAGGTTTTGATGAGCATTGGTACCGTTAAGTGGTTCAATAACACCAAGGGTTATGGCTTTATCCAGCCCGAGGACGGTTCCACCGACGTCTTCGTCCACATCTCGGCCGTTCAGCGTTCCGGCCTCGGCGATCTGCAGGAAGGTCAGAAGCTCAGCTTCGATACCGTCCGCGATCCGCGCCGCGGCAAGACCTCGGCCGAGAACCTGCGCGCCATCTAAGGCGCGCCTCCTCGACGAGGTTTGGAACGGTGGCAGTTCTCTGCCACCGTTTTTTTATTGTCCCGCGTTCGCCGTCTCCTGCGCACCAGACGGGCCGCAGCCGTCCAAATGCGCGGCGCCAATCTCCTGATACAACCGAAATAAAGCGCGATGCGCCTGGGCCGCCAGGGCAAACCACTCGGGCTTAACGGCAATGGCCGGATGCCCCAGCAAATCCCGATCAACAGCTCCCATCAGCACAGACGCCATATGCAAGGCCTCGTGGCATCCGAACGTGCCAGGCCGAAAGACCTCTGGCGTCCAATCGTCTCCCAACTCCTCCAGGATCTCCTGGCGGAGACACTCCGTCTCCTGGGTCTCCAACGCCCTCTCCCCGACTCCTTATGGCCGGCAAAAAGGATAGGTTGCTCCTCCCAAAAGGGCAAGCCCATCAAGAACAACCGGCTCCAAAAGAGAGGGGCAACGGGAAATTCATTCTCCCTGGTTGTGGGGTAGGGAAAAAGAAAGGGGTAGGAAGGCCGGGGAGGCGAGCCTCCCCAGACCCCTCCGTTCCTTAAGTCGTGTCCTTGCCGCAGGGTGGTCTGTCGCTCATACTCTCGTTGGGCAAGACGGTTTGAGCAAAACACGCGGCACAAGAAATGATCCTGGCAGGGTTTTGGAGCTACACCCGTTTCGACGACGATCACGAAGGAGGGCGGATCACACGGCTCCGGGAGCGACTGGAAAGAAGTATCCGCTTTGTCACCGGGGCGGACCTCCCCATTTTTCAAGACCGCAAGGATATCGGTTTTGGAGAGAACTGGGAGAGGCGGATCACAAAGTCACTCGACGAAACTCTCCTGCTCTTTCCGGTGATGACTCCCTCCTTTTTGACGAGTGTGGCCTGTCGGCAGGAGGTTCTTGCATTTGCCAAGCGGCAAGAGGCGCTCAAGCGCGATGATTTGATTTTGCCGATTTCCTATTTTTTGACAGGTCAGAAAAACGCGTCGCCCCTTCTCCTTGCCGACCCGGAGGCACGGGAGGTGGCGGAGATCCTGAAACGCCATCAATCCGAAGATTGGCACTCTCTGCGGGGAACCCCCGAGACCGACCCGGCCTATCGTGACGCCATTGAACGACTGGCCCGCAGAGTCGAAGAGGCGCTGATCCGCAGCCGAGGCGCCATCGGTACCTCGGATAACCGCCCGCCCCCTCCCCACCCCGTGGCGTCGCCAGAGATCGGGGTTCCCCCATCCGTCATCGGCACCGCCAAGGAGACAGGAGCGGCACGCCCCGAGAACGACCGGGGAGACGCGGCGCCCATTATCCTCAAGACCGTTCATCAAATGCCCGGACGCGGCGACTACACCTCCATCACCGAGGCGGTCAAGGCCGCGGCCCCTGGGACACGCATTCTCGTCGCCCCTGGATTATACCGCGAGAGCATCACTCTCGATAAACCACTGGAACTGATCGGTAACGGCGAACGCGACGACATCATCATTGAAGCGACAGACGCCGAGACCCTGATTTTCGATACCAACATCGGCCTCGTCCGCAACCTGACCCTGCGCAGCGTCATGAGAAACATAAAAAGTTACTGTGTCTGGATCAGGCAGGGGCGACTGGAACTCGACGCCTGCGACCTGTCCAGCGATAGCTTGGCGTGCCTAGCAGTCGAGAACAACGCAGCCCCCTGGGTACGGCGCAACCGCATCCACGACGGAAAAGCAGGCGGAATCTTTGTCTATGAGCAGGGCCGAGGGACCTTCGAAGACAACGAGGTGACCGGCAATGCTAGCGCCGGGATTGAAGTGATAGAAGGGGCCGACCCGGTCGTGCGGCGCAACCAGATTTCCCAAAATGCCTACGAGGGAATCTGGGTCTATAACAAGGGCGCAGGGACTTACGAAAACAACGACCTGCGCAACAACGTGCGGGGAGCCTGGGACATCGACACCTCATCCAAGGCTCTGGTCAAACGCTTCGACAATCGGGGAAACGTGACCCTCCCCCTCACCCCCCCCCTTACAAGGAATAGGGTCAAGGGACTTGGTCCCTTGCGGGGCGCGGGGCAGAGCCCCGCATTTTTTGTTTTCCCAACACAAAAGCAAAGACCCCCGGGAGACGGGGGCCTTGGGCTGCTTTATAAGAATGGTGCGTCCGGCGGGATTCGAACCCACGACCTTTGGCTTCGGAGGCCAACGCTCTATCCAGCTGAGCTACGGGCGCGTCGGGAGGCGCAATGTAGCCAGGGGGGCTGGGGCTGCCAAGAGGGAAAATGAGGTGAGGGGGATTTTTTTTCGGACGCGCCCGGGCGTGGCGCTGATGGAGATGGCGATTGTGGTGGCGGTGCTGGGGGTGGCGGCGTGGGCGGGGCTGACGCTGGCGGGGCCACGGGCACGTCAGGACCGGGAACGCGAGGCGCGGGCGGAGGTGGCGGGGATGTTGGCCTTGCTGACTCAGCGGGCGCGACTGGAGGGGCGGCTGCCCTGCCCGGACACCACGGGCGATGGGGTGGCCGATGGGGCACCGGGAGCGTGCGCGGCGGCGCGAGGCGCGTTGCCCTGGGTATCGATGGGGGCGGCCCCGACCCAGGCGCGCGATCCCTGGCATCGTCCGTTGGTGTATGTGGTGACGCCGGCGGCGACTGCGCCCGGGGCTCTGGACTGTACGGCAGCGTTTCCCGATCCGGGGTTTGTCCTGATCTCGCGGGTTGGGGCGGAGGGCCGGGGGGTTTTGGTGGCGGTGGTGTCGGAGGGGGCGAACGGGGCTCTGAGCCCGCCGCCGTCGGTGGCCGAGGGCCTGAATCGGCGGGCTGGGGCCGAGCCCACGCTGTACGGCGCCCCGCTGGCGACAGAAACGGGTGGCTTTGACGACGTGGTCGGGGCGCTTGGGGTCGGCACGTTGCGGCAAGGGATGGGGTGCCCGGCCTCCCCGTTTCGCATTGTGGGCAGTGTGCCGACCACGGCCGACGCGTTGAGCGAGGCCGCTGGGGTGGTCTGGACACCACGAACCGCCGAGGTCCTGGACAGCGGCCAAACCACCGTGTCGCTGCCAGCGGGCGGCCCAACCCTGGTGGCAGGCGGCGGCACCTTGGCGGTGTCGGCGACGGGGGCCGGGCTGGGGGTGTGGTCGGAGGCGACGCCGGCCGGTGCTTTTCCCGAGGACCAAAGCGGCCTTGAGGTGACGACCACCACCAGCGGCGTGGCTCGAACCTTGGCACTCGTGTGGGCGGCGCCGGTGGCTGGCGTTACCTTGAGCGTAAGCGGCCTGTCGCGCGAGCGGGTGGTGCCGCTGCCTTGGCGCCAAAGCCATGATCCCCAGGGGACCCGCTGCCTGGACGCTGTTTTGGCCGATGGCTCGTGCCGGGTGGCCTGGATCGAAGGGCTGGCGCTGGAGGCGTGGCGGGGTGATACCAGCCTGGGCCGGCTCACCCTGCGGGCCTGCCCCAGCGCTCCCGAGGGCAGCTTGGCGTCTTTCTCCCGGATTGCCTTTGCCGGGGGCGCCTTCGACCGCCTGCGTCTGTCGGCCCTGCCGGTCATCGACGGGTCCGGCGCGGTTCTGAGCGGGGAGAGCAGCGGCGCCTTGCTGGCCGGTCTCGCCCTCGTAAGCTGCGCTGGCGGGTGTCCGGCGAGTGCCTTGGTGCTGACCGGCTGCCCTTGACAGGCCGGGGTGGGAACGCCTTGATGGTCCGGCCCGGCCCGAGCTCCGCGCCGGGTTTCATGGAGGCTTGGCGCATGCAGGTTCTGGGATTCTTCCTCCTTCTGCTCTGCTTTGTCTGGGCGGGCACCAATGTGATCGTCAACCGCACCACCTCGAAGCTGGCCAAGGGGCTGTGGATGGCCGCCTTGATGGTGCCGGGGGTCGGTTTTCTGGCCTGGATCTTTCTGGGCCCGCGCGCATCCTTGTAAAACGAGGGGTCTGGGGAGGCCCGCCTCCCCAGCCTTGGTTTTTTTATTTTTGCGCCCCCGCGCCCCTAACGACGACCGTTCATCACGAGGAGGGCCACGATGGCCGTTTCACCCCATCTGACTCTCGTCGATGGCTCGGGCTATATTTTTCGGGCCTATCACAGCCTGCCGCCCATGACCCGGCCGGATGGCACGCCGGTCAATGCGGTCTATGGCTTTACCACCATGCTGCTCAAGCTGATGGCGGACTCGGCCTCCGACCATCTGGCGGTGGTGTTCGACGCGGGGCGGCGGACCTTTCGCACCGAACTGTACCCAGCCTACAAGGCGCAGCGGCCCGAGCCCCCGGAAGATCTGGTGCCGCAGTTTGCCGTGATCCGCGAGGCGGTGCGCGCCCTGAACGTGCCGTGCCTGGAGCGCGAGGGCTTCGAGGCCGATGACCTGATCGCCACCTATGCCCGCCACGCCCGCGCCCAAGGGGCCCGCGTGACCATTGTGTCCTCCGACAAGGACCTGATGCAGTTGGTCCGCGACGGCGTGGACATGCTCGACCCCATGAAGAACAAGACCATCGGCCCGACCGAGGTGATGGAGAAGTTTGGCGTGCCGCCGACCCGGGTGGTCGATGTCCAGGCCCTGGCCGGCGATTCGGTGGACAACGTGCCGGGGGTGCCGGGCATCGGGCTCAAGACCGCCGCGCAGTTGATCAGCACGTATGGCGACCTTGATACCTTGCTGGCCCGGGCTGGCGAGATTCCCCAGCCGCGCCGGCGCCAGATGCTGCAAGAGCACGCCGACGACGCCCGCCTGTCGCGCGAGTTGGTGCGCCTGCGCGATGACCTGGAGATCAGCGAGACCCTGGCCGACCTCGGGCTGACCAAACCCGATCCCGAGACCTTGCGCGCCTTTTTGAGCGAAAACGGCTTTCGCTCCTTGCTGGCCCGGGTCGAGGCGGTGTGCGGTCCGGCCCCGGCCGGCACCCCGGCGACAGCGGCCGCGTCCCCGGCCGTGGATGACTATCATCTGGTGACCACGGTCGCGGCCCTGGAGCCCTGGATCGCCGAAGCCCGCCACGCCGGGGTGGTGGCGGTGGACACGGAAACCAACTCGCTCAAGGCGCGCACGGCAACCCTGGTCGGGGTGTCGCTGGCGACGCGACCGGGCCGGGCCTGCTACATTCCCTTTGCCCACCAACCACCCCACAGCGGCACCCTCGCCCTGGACGGCCCCGCCACCGGCCCCTTCGCCATCGACGACCGGGACGGCGCTCTGGCCCTGCTGGGCGAGCTGCTGGCCGACCCGGGGGTGCTCAAGGTGGGCCACAACATCAAGTTCGACCTGCATGTGTTCAAGGGCGTCGGCCTCGACACGGTGGCGCCTCTCGACGACACCATGGTGCTGTCTTACGTCCTGGATGGCACCTTGCACGGTCACGGTATGGATGAGTTGGCCGAGCGCCACCTCGGCCGCACGACGATTCCTTTCGAGGCGGTGTGCGGCAAGGGCAAGACCCAGATCACCTTTGACCGGGTGCCGCTCGACAAGGCCCTGGCCTACGCCGCCGAAGACGCCGATGTGACCTTGCGCCTGCACAAGGTGCTGCGCCCGCGCCTGCTGGCCGAGCGTCTGGTGCGGGTCTACGAGACCCTGGACCGGCCGATGGTGCCGCTGCTCGCCGCCATGGAGCAGGCCGGGGTTATGGTGGATCCCTTACGGCTGCGGGCCTTGTCCGAGACCTTTGCCCGGCGGATGGGCGATCTTGAAGACGAGATCCACGGACTGGCTGGCCATCCGTTCAACGTGGCGAGCCCCAAGCAATTGGGCGAGGTGTTGTTCGACGAAATGGGCCTACCGGGCGGCAAGCGCAGCAGCAAGACCGGCGCATGGTCCACCGATGCCCAGGTTCTCGATACCCTGGCCGGCGACGGCCACGTGCTGCCGGCCAGGGTGCTGGACTGGCGCCAGTACGCCAAGCTCAAGAGCACCTACACGGATGCCCTGGTTGAGGACATTGACCCCGCCACCCGGCGCGTTCACACCACCTATGGCCTGACCACCACCTCGACCGGCCGCCTGTCGTCCAACGACCCCAATTTGCAAAACATCCCGATCCGCTCGGAAGATGGCCGCAAGATCCGCGAGGCCTTCGTCGCACCGCCCGGGCACCGGCTTGTGAGCGCCGACTACTCGCAAATCGAGTTGCGGCTGGTCGCCCACGTGGCCGACATCAAGGCCCTGCGCGACGCGTTTGCCCACGGGCAAGACATTCATGCCCTCACCGCCTCCCAGGTGTTCGGGGTGCCGATTGAGGGGATGGATCCGCTGTTGCGCCGGCGGGCCAAGGCGATCAACTTCGGCATCCTGTACGGCATCAGTGCCCACGGTCTGGCCCGCCAGTTGGGCATCACCCGAGGCGAGGCCGGGGCGTTCATCGAGGCCTATCTGGCGCGTTTCCCGGAGATCCAGGCTTACATGGACCGGGTCAAGGAGGAGGCGCGGGCCAAGGGCTATGTCGAAACCCCCTTCGGCCGGCGCATCCCCACCCCCGGCATCAGCGACCGCAACCCGGTCGCCCGGGCGATGGCCGAGCGGCAGGCGATCAACGCGCCCATCCAAGGTGGGGCGGCCGACATCATCAAGCGGGCGATGATCCGCCTGCCCGACGCCTTGGCCGAGGCTGGCCTGACCGCCCGGTTGTTGTTGCAGGTCCACGACGAACTGATTGTTGAGGTGCCAAAGACCGAGCTTGACGCCTTGGTGCCTTTGTTGCGCCGGACTATGCGCGACACCGTAGCCCTGACCGACGACAAGGGCCGCACCACGGTGCCGCTGGAAGTGGACGTGGGGGTGGGCGGCTCCTGGGCCGAGGCGCATTAAGCAGAAAGGGAAGGCTGGGGAGGCGGGGGCCTCCCCAGACCCCTCGCTTTTTAGGGGTTTCCTTCGCGCGCGGGGAGCGTTTGTGCGCCTGGGGCTACGGGCAAGGTGAAGCGGAAGGTGGTTCCCTGGTCTTCGGCTCCCTCCAGCCAGATGCGCCCGCCATGGCGCTCGACGATCTTTTTGGCCAAAGCCAAGCCGATCCCAGTGCCGTCGATCGCCTCGCGGCTATGCAGACGCTGGAAGATCATGAAGACCTTTTCGGCAAAGCGCGGATCGATGCCAATCCCGTTATCGCGCACGAAGAACTCCCACACCTCGCCGCGCCGTTCCACGCCAACCTCCACTTCGGGCGTCCGGCTCGGGGCGCGGTATTTCAGGGCGTTGCCGATGAGGTTTTGAAACAAGCTGGTCATCTGGACGGCATCCGCCTGCACCCAAGGCAAGTCACCGATGCGCAGGCGGGCCTGGGTTTCTTCGAGAGAGCCGCGCAGGTTTTCGACGGCGTGATTGACGCAGGCAGCAACGTCCACCCGCTCGAACGGCACGCCCCGGGTATCCAGGCGGGAGAATTGCAGGAGATCTTGGATCAACGCCTGCATCCGATGGGCCCCCTCGATGGCGTAGCGAATAAACTGCTGCGCGTCTTCGTCAAGACGGCCGCCGTAGCGTCGCCGGAGCAACCCCAGATAGCTCGACACGGTGCGCAACGGCTCTTGCAGGTCATGCGAGGCGACATAGGCAAACTGCTCCAGCTCCTGATTGGATCGCCGCAACTCCTCGGCCGTTTGTTTGAGGTCGGTAATATCGGTCATCACGGCGACAACGCCGCTGACCTGCCCCACTGTGTCGCTGAAGATGGCCTTGGCGACGGCCAGGGTCCGCGTCCCGCCTTGCTTGTCGGTGAGGGCCATGTCGAAAAAATGCCGCCCACCGCGTTCGAGCGGACTGGAGCCCGGAGCAACGAGCAAGGCGGCTTGGCTCTGGTCGGCCAGGGCGTCGCATAGGGGTTCGCCCAACACGAGGTCGGGCGGTTCCTTGAGGAAATCGGCGAAGGCCCGATTGCAGCCCAGCAACTGCCCTTCCTGGTTGGTGTAAAAAACCGGGTTGGGAAGGGTGTTGAGAAGGGTTTGCTGGAATTCGAGTTGGTCGGATAAAGCCCGCTCGATGCGCTTTTGACCGCTCACGTCGGTAAAAAACCACACCCGCCCCCAGGTGGCGCCATCCTCGCCGGCCACGGCCATGGACGCCCGCTCAAAGATGCGTCCGTCGGCCAAAACAAGATCCACCCCGGCCTCGACCTCGCCGGGGCTGGCGGTGAGCGCGCGCAGGGTCTCCAGGCTTTCACGGGGCTCGGCGACCCGGATGGAGAGCGTGGCGAACAAGGCCCAGGGGGTCTCGTCGCGCACCTCCATCGGGCTGAGGGACCACATCTGGCGCAGGCGCTGGTTGGTCAGGCGGGGCCGCCCCTCGAGATCGGCCACCAAGATCCCGCTTGGCGAGGCCTCCAGCACCGCATTGACGGTAGACACATGAAAGCTCAGGCGTTCTTGTAACCGATGGCGCTCGGTGATGTCCTCGTGCACCGAGACGAAGCCCGTCAGCCCCCCCTCGGCATCGCGCACCGGCGTCAAGGTCACCCGGTGCCAGAGGCGCCGGCCGTCAAGGGCGCGGCAGATCACGTCGCCCTCCCAGGCCAAGCCCTCTTGCAGGGCCACCGCGAGGGCGGCCTGCGTCGCAGCCGGGGTCTCGTCGGACCAGACCAGCGAAAGGGGACGGCCGGGCAAGTCGGCCGGATCGCGCCCGGTCAAGGCTTCGACCCGGCGGTTGGCCGCCTCAATCAGACCGGCGGCATTGCAACTCAGCACCGCCAGCGTGCTGTTCTCAATGGCCGAGGACAAGCGGCGGCGCTCAAGATCGTGCGCGGTCTGCAAGGAGACATCGGACCACAGCCCGGTCAGATGCAAGGGCTCGCCCGGCGCGGCCAGGGCGCGACCCTGTAAGCGCAGGCAGGTTTCGCCCCCCGTGTCGAGCCGGAACCGGCAGCGTAGGTCCACCTGGGCCTGCGGCGCCGCCACGTGGGCCGCGAAGGCCTTCAGCACCCGCTCGCGGTCGCCCGGCACCATCCGCTCCAAGGCATTGACACACGTGCCCTCGGCCACGTGATCTTTGCCATCGCACACATGCAGCACCGCACTCTCGGGGTCCCATTCCCAAAAGCCCACGCCCGAGCCACTCAAGGCGTGGGACAATTGGCGCTCGCGCCGGCGCAAGGCCGCCTCGGCGGCGGTAGCCCGGGCGCGCTGGCGCATGAGGACCGGAAGCAAGACCAGCAGGGCGCCCCCCCCCCAAGGCCACCAGCAGCACCAGCACGGTGGTATGACGGTACCAGGGACGTAAAAGCTCGTCCAAGGGTTCGCGGATCTCCAGCACCAGGGGGGTGTCGGGAACGGGCTGGGTCACACTCATCCAGGAGAGCCCGGCTCCTTTACCCACCGAGCCACGGCTCTCGGCGGGGCAGGCCCCGACCCGGGCGGCTTCTTGCGTCTCCATCCACAAGAGGGCGCAGCCAGATAGCACGCCCAGATCGTCAAGGAACCACTGGCCATCGAGCCAGACAAGGACCGAGCCCCGTTGCCCCTCCAACGGAAGAACAAGACGCAGCCGCCGCTGATCGGGGATCACCAGCAAGCGCGACCCGGTCGGGGTAGGCGAGCCGGCCGCCGAATCGGGGGAAGCACTCGCCGTGCCCTCTTGCGTCAGCACCACGGTATCAGCGCCATCGCGCACTTCCAGGCGAGCAATGACGGGAAAGTGAGGGACAAGGGCGGCGACGTGGCGAGCCACTCGGTCAAGGGCCCCCGGATCGACAGCCGCCCCGCCTGGGGGAAGGGCCAAGGCCGCATCGGCGGCAAGAGCGCCGGCCAACCCCCGAACCCCGGCAACCCCGGCCGACAGGTGCCGGGCACGCGCCTCTAGATGATGCTGCCAGTGGGACTGGGCGGTCTCAAGAACGCTTGCACGTTCGTCAAGAACCGCGCTGATAAGAAACACCCCAACCAGCCCCGCTCCTCCCATGGCCCCGAGACGACGCCAGTGCAACTTCCAGAAGGTCACGACTCGTCCACGCCCCGCGCCCGCGCCTGGACCATCTCGGCGATGGTGCGGGGATTGCGCAGGCAGCGATCGATGCGCCCCAACAGCACCTTGGCGTTAAAAGGCTTGACGATGAAGTCGTTGGCGCCGGCGGCCGAGGCTCTTTGGATGGTCTGGGCCACCCCATGGCCGGTGATGATGATCACGGGCAGGCGCGCAAGCTGCGGATCGCTGGCGGCTCGAATGGCTTCGGTCAAGGCCGCTCCGCTTTGGCCGGGCATCTGGTAATCAACCAGAGCAATATCGGGTTTCCAGGTGGCCAGGATGTCCAGCGCTTCGGCGGCACTGCCGGCCTCGCGGACATCCTCAATGGCGGCGGTCTCCAGCAGCGTGCGCATGAGCAGACGCATTTCCGCATTGTCGTCGACCAGAAGAACCTTTATGGCGGAAACGCTTGTCGTCATCCAGATCAGTCTCCCGTAGGCCGGGACACCTTACCCCCTGCTCCAGGGGCCCGTCCACCCGAACCCGTGGCCGGTGGGGGGGCGGCAAACAATAAAAACAAGGGAAGGCTGGGGAGGCAGGCTTCCCCAGACCCCTCATTCGATTGGCGCCTGAGGTCACCCCCAAGCCCCCGGAACGGAGGGGCCTGGGGAGGCCCCGCCTCCCCAGCCTTCCCTTCTTCCTTTCACCAAGGAAACCCCATGATGGAGCCCCCTCGCCTGCGCACCCAAATCACCGTCCAGGCCTTGACGCGTCGCTGCCACGCCGAGGGACGGCCGGCGTTTGTGCTCAAGCGCGGCGACCCGGACGCCGGCGCCCTATTTCTCAAGCTCAATGGCCTGGGCCAAGGGTTCGTGGTTCTTGCCCCGGTGCGCGACGGGACGGGGCAACCCGCCTGGCTCAAGGCCACCGGCCCCGAGCCCGTGGACGAAAGCGTTGCCAGCGCGTATTTGGAACGCCAGCGTCGCATCGACCCCGACCTCTGGATCCTGGAGATCGAGGACGCTTCGCTGGCGTTGCCGCTCGACGCCCCCTCCTGTAACCCCATCCCCCAAGGCGCCGCCGTTGAAAGGTCCCCCATCGTGAACCCAACCCCTCTGTTTTTGGTTATTGAAGGCAACACCCGGGCCGCCGTGGCCCGCATGGCGACCTGGGGCGCCCTGCCCTTCGCCGAACAGTATGGCCGGGTCTTGCAGGAGGAATGGCCCGGCAGCCAGTTTGTGATCGTGCGTCCGGCCGATGGCGAAAGCGCCCTGCCCGAGGGCCTGGGTCTGCGCGACCTGGATGGTGTTGTGCTGGGGGGCTCGGCCCTCAATATCCCCACGGGCGGCCCCGAAATCGACGCCCAGATCGCTCTGGCCCGCGCCGTCTTTGAAGCCGGCGTGCCCTTCTTCGGCAGTTGCTGGGGCTTGCAAATCGCCGCGGTGGCGGCCGGCGGCTCGGTGCGCAAGGCCCCGCATGGCCGCGAGGTCGGGGTAGCGCGCAAGATCACCGCCACCGACGCCGGCATCCGCCACCCCTTGCTGGCCGGCCGCCCCACCGCCTGGGACGCGCTGGCGGTCCACGAGGACGAGGTGGACCGCCTGCCCACCGGGGCGCAAGTGCTGGCCACCAATGGCCATAGCGCCGTTCAGGCCGCCGAGATCCGCCACGCCGGCGGGGTGTTCTGGGGGGTCCAGTATCATCCCGAATTCGATCTGCCCGAGGTGGCGCGCACGCTTGACCGCCTGCGTCCGTTCCTCCTGGCCGAGGGGCTGTTCGCCGACGAGGCCGCCGCTCTGGACCATGGCGCCGCGTTACGCGCTCTGGCCGAAACGCCCGAGCGCCAGGATATCGCGTGGCGTTTGGGCATCGACGCCGATGTCTTGTCCACGCCGACCCGGCGCTTGGAAATCCGCAACTGGCTGACCCATGCCGTAACGCCCCGCCTGCGAGCCCGCAGTTAGGGGCCCGAGGGAAGGCTGGGGAGGCGGGGCCTCTCCAGACCCTCCTCTTCGGGCTGGGGATCAGTTCCCTTCGCGAATGTGGCGCAGGAAGCCGGTGACTTGGGCCTTAAGGTCGGCGGCCTGCTGGGTCAGGGCCTGGGCCGCGTCCAGAACCTCGTTGGCGGCGCGCCCCGTGTTGTCGGCGGCCTGGGCCACTTCGCCAATGGTGGCGCTGGAGCGCTGGTTGCCGGTGGCGGCGCGCTGGGTGTTCTGGGCGATGGCGCGCGCTGCCGCGTCTTGCTGCTCCACGGCCGCGGCGACGGTGGCCGAGACCTGATCAAGATCGGCAATGATTTCGGCGATCGACGAGATGGCGTTGACGGCCTCGGCGGTCGCGCCTTGAATGTCGCTGATCTGGCGGCGGATATCCTCGGTGGCCCGGCTGGTCTGGTTGGCGAGGGTCTTCACCTCGTTGGCGACCACGGCAAACCCCTTGCCCGCATCGCCGGCCCGCGCCGCCTCGATGGTGGCATTGAGGGCCAACAGGTTGGTTTGCTCGGCAATGTCGGTGATAAGGGCCACGACTTGGCCGATATGCTCGGCGGCACTCTTCAACTCGGCGACCTCGGCCTTGGCCTTGGAGGCGCGCTCCACCGCCGAGCGCGAGATGCTGGTGGAGTGGTGCACCTGCCGGCTGATCTCGCTGATCGAGGCATTGAGCTGCTCGGTGCCCGCCGCCACGCTTTCGACATCGCGGGCCGCATCCTCGCTGACCTGCGACACCTCGACCACCCGCCGGGCGGTGTCATCGGCGATGCCGGCCATGGCCCGGGCGTGGGTTTCCATCTGGCTGGTGGCGGCACCGATGGTGCCGATGGCGCCACTGACGTTGTCTTCCAGTTCGTCAGCCAAGCGGCGCAAGGCGGCGCGGCGATCGCCCTCGGCGCGCTTTTCGGTTTCGGCCTGCTCGCGGCGCAAGATTTCCATGCGCTGGCTATAGTCTTTGAAGACCTGGGCGGCCTTGGCCATGGCGCCGATTTCATCGCGCCGACCGATACCGGGAATATCCGCCTGGGCGTCGCCTTCCGACAACCGGGTCAAGACGCGGGTCATGGCCTCAATGGGGCGGCTGATGGAGCGACCAATCAAGGTCGCCAGCACAAGCCCCAGAGCCAGAATCAAAAGGTTGGACCAAATCACCACGTCGCTCGCCGACTTGAGGCTGGCACCGGTCGCGTCGCGGATCTGTCCTTGTTCAAGCAAGGCGGATTCCTTAGCCGCCTCGGCCGCTTCGGTGATATCGTAGCTAAGGCCCCGCAGCCGCTCCTCGACCTGGGCAATCTCCCCCAAAATCCCCGAGAGCGTGTTCAGGTTTTCTTCGTAGGCGGTATAATGGGTGCGACCGGCGCCGGGATTGCTCAGACGGTCCAAAGATTCACCGACAGCGAACAGGGCTTCCCAAATCGCGACAAAGTGCTTTTCGTCGCGGGTATCAACATAGTCCTCGGTTTCAAGGCGGGCGCGCAGGATGAATTCCAGAACCCGGGACGCGGCCTGCGCTTCCTCGGTGTTGCCCTGGGCGAAGGCTTGGTCGCGCTGCGCGGCGGCCCAGGAGGTGAGCCCCTCGGCAGCGGGCTTCATGGCGTTGTCAATCAAGTCAACGCGCTTCGAGACCAGTTGGATGGCCGGACCCAACACCTGTTCAAGCTCGACATTGACCTCCAGCAGGCGCTCGGCGAAGGGCGCCTGGGGGGTCTCCTTAGCCCGCTGACGAAAAGATTCCACCGCTTGGCGCACACTAGCCCGGTCCGTCTGAATCGACTGAGCCAACCGGGGATCGCCCGTTTCCAGATATTCGGTTAAATGACCGCTCAGGCTATGAAGTTGCCGGTTCATGGCCAACGCCGACACCGCCACCTCCGAGGAGCGGGCCACCTCGGTAAACTCTTGGTCCACTTTGGTAAAAATGCTGTAGGACATCAGCCCCACCCCGCCCATCAAAAACAGGACAAGGAAGAATCCGACGAACAGACGAATGTTGATGGGCAGTTGCTTCAGCATGGACGGATTTCCCACCTCCCCGGCCAGCCGGCGGGGGACATGAAGGGGACGCGAATCGGATCACCGGGACCCAGACCCGCAACCAAACGGATCAAATCCCTCGGGCTTTTGCGCCAAAACGATGGTGCATTCTGACATAGAACGAACACAAACCCAATCATCTTCCGCTGGGGCGAGCTTCCCGACGGTCGAAGTGCCATGCTTCCCAGTCGATGGAAATCGCCATCAAGGAACGCCAGATCTGTTCTATCGTATCGGCATCGGCCCCGATCGCCATGGCGCATTCCCGCACTTTGGCCACAACCTCCTCGATGCGCCAGGGAACGACCACATCGGCGCGGGTCGGCTTGTGGCGGGCAGCCTGGGCGACATAGGCCAGCCGTTCGGCGATCAGGGGCACCAACAGTCGGTCCAGACGGTCAATCTCGGCACGGACCTCGTCCATCGTGGCGCACGGCCGCGACGCCACCACGGGACGGATTTGGGGGCTTCCCTCACTCATGCCAACGTCCTCCATCGGGGGGGTTTGGAAAAACGAAGCGGCAAGACACCATGACGGGGTCCTGCCGGTCTAGCGTTTCATTGCTTTTGAAGCAGAAAATCCGCAATATCGTTTCTTTGGCGTTCCAAAAACCCCAAACACCCTGGCAGAATCGACCGACTTTTGCATCGTCAAGGGACCGTGGGGTCTGGGGAGGCCCGCCTCCCCAGCCTTCTCTTTGCGAGCCCCCGCCCTAGTAGGCGCACTCGACAAACACCGGGTCGATGTCGCCATTCCAGCGGCTATGCCAGCTTTCGAGCAAGTCCTCGGCCTGGGTGCGGCCCGACTCGGCAATAATCCACAAGGCATCCAGGAAGCCGGTTTCGTCACGCCCCTTGGAATTCAGGCGGGCGCGGGCCCGCAAGCCAGCCTCGGCAATTTCCAGAATGCGCAGGGCCAGAGTTTGCAAGGTGCCACCGCGCCAGGGCGTCTTCAGAGCCAAACGCGGCACCTGATCACGCAAGAGAGCATGCTCCTCGGGGGTCCAGTCGCGCACCAAATCCCACGCCGCGTCCAGACTGTTGCTGTCGTAGAGCAAACCAACCCACAGAGCCGGCAAGGCACACAGCCGGTTCCAGGGACCGCCGTCGGCGCCGCGCATCTCGAGATAGCGCTTGAGCCGCACCTCGGGGAAGGCGGTGGTCAGGTGGTCGGCCCAATCGTCGAGGGTCGGCATCTCGCCCGGCAGCGCCGGCAACCGGCCTTCCAGAAAATCGCGGAAGGACTGACCGGCGGCGTCGATGTACCGGCCCTCGCGGTAGACAAAATACATGGGCACATCAAGCATGTAATCGATGTAGCGCTCGAAGCCCATGCCCTCTTCAAAGACAAACGGCAAAATCCCCGTGCGGGCCGGATCCGTGTCGGTCCAAATGTGGCTGCGCATCGACAAATAGCCCGAGGGCTTGCCCTCGACAAACGGGCTGTTGGCGAACAAGGCCGTGACCACCGGCTGCAAGGCCAGCGACACCCGGAACTTCTTCACCATGTCCGCTTCGGACATAAAGTCCAAGTTGGCCTGGACCGTGCAGGTCCGCACCATCATGTCGAGACCCAGCGACCCCACCCGGGGCATGTGGTTGCGCATGATGCGATAGCGGCCCTTGGGCATCCAGGGGATGTCCTCGCGCTTCCACTTGGGGTTAAAGCCCATGCCCAGGAACCCCACGCCCATTTCGCTGGCCACCGCCTTGACGCGGCGGTGATGGTCGGTGACCTCGGCGCAGGTTTCGTGCAAGGTTTCAAGGAGGGCGCCCGACAGTTCCACCTGCCCGCCCGGCTCCAAGGTGACGGATCCTTTCTCGGGACAGGTCAGGGCGATCAGCGCCTCGCCCTCATAGACCGGCTTCCAGCCAAAGCGGGTCAACCCCTCCAGCAAGGCGCGGATGCCGCGCTCGCCCTCGTAGGGCAAGGGGCGGCCATCGTTGATGGTAAAGGCAAATTTCTCGTGCTCGGTTCCCACCCGCCATTGGTCGGAGGGGCGACAGCCACTTTCCAGGTAAGCAAGCATCGCCTCGCGGGTGAGCGGGGCGCGGGAAGCGGAGGGTGTTGGCATGCGCGCACGTCCGGTTCAAAAGGAGGCCAGAGGGGCGGGCGACAGCGGCCCCCAATCCCCGGCAACGGCCTGCCACACGGCAAGCACGGCGGCCGCGGCGGTCTCGGCGCGCAAGATGCGCGGCCCCAGATCTACCGTACAAGAAGCGAGCTGGGCCGCGCCGTCAAGATCCCTGTCGTCGAGCCCTCCCTCGGGTCCGACCAAAAAGGCCACAGGCTGGCCCCGCAAGGCCTCGAACGCCGCCCGAGCCTCCACTCCCTGGCGCCGTTCGCCCAGGATGCACAGGTGTCGCCCCGCCGGCCACTGCGCCAACACCTCGGGCAAAGGCCGCGCCGCCTCCACCTCGGGCACATCCAGGCGCTCGCACTGTTCGGCCGCCTCCACCGCCTGGGCGCGCAGGCGATCCACGCGCACCGTCTGGGTCTGGGTGCGCCGCGTCATCACGGGACACAAGCGCCCGACCCCCAGTTCCACCGCTTTTTCCACCACAAAGTCGGTGGCATCTTTCTTGAGCGGGGCAAACAACAGCCAAGGACCGCCGCCGCCGCTTTGCGGGCGGGTCTGCACCTCGGGCCGTAACCAGCCGCCCGAGCCCCGGGCGACCTCCAGATAAGCCAGCCACTCGCCATCGCGCCCATTGAACACCACCACCGGCGCCCCCTCGTTCAGGCGCAACACCGAGCGCAGGTAATGCGCCTGGGCCATGGTCAACACCATGGGCTCGCCCGCGCTCAGGCTGGCCTCACTATAAAGACGCGGCGGCGGCCGCCGCGACGGCTTTTCCGACATAAACGATGCTCCTTCGGGGATTCTTCCAGGGGCATCGGGGAAAGGAGKGGTCTGGGGAGGCCGTGCCTCCCCGGCCTTCTCTGTTCTTTGTCACGCCATCCCTTCCCCGATGCCCCTGGGGATGCTTCCAGCGGACCTTGATCGGGCCTCGCCTTCCTTCTACTGTAAGCCCCCATGATGATCCGCGAAACACTCATTGGCGACATGCCCCAGGACGGCTGGATCGGCCGTGCCCCGGCCTCTGCGCGCCCTTATTTGCGCTTGATGCGCCTTGACCGGCCCATCGGCACTTGGCTTCTCCTCTTCCCCTGCTGGTGGAGCCAAGCCCTGGCGGCCGACCCCTGGCCCCATCTGGGCATGATGGTCCTCTTTGCCATTGGCGCCGTGGTGATGCGCGGGGCCGGATGCACCTATAACGACATCGTCGATCGGGATTTCGACGCCAAGGTGGAGCGCACCGCCCAGCGCCCCATCCCCTCGGGCCAAGTCACCCGGCGTCAAGCCGCGTGGTTCTTGCTGGCCCAGTTGCTGGTCGGCTTTGCCGTGCTGCTGTGCTTCAACACCTTCGCCATCTGGCTGGGCGTGGCCTCGCTGGTCCTCGTCTTCACCTACCCCTTCATGAAGCGCTTCACCTACTGGCCGCAGGCGTGGTTGGGGCTGACCTTCACCTATGGCGCCCTGATGGGCTGGGCCGGCGAACGCGCCGACCTGGGCTGGCCGGCGATTTTGCTGTATGTCGCCTGCTTCTTCTGGACCTTGCATTACGACACCATCTACGCCCACCAGGACCGCGAGGACGATCTCATCGTCGGCGTCAAGTCCTCGGCCCTGGCCTTGGGCGCGCGGACCAAGCCGGCGCTGGCCGGGTTCTCCCTGATCATGATCGTCCTGATCGGCATCGCCGGCGCCCTGGCGGGGCTCGGTCCCTTGTTCTGGCCCCTGCTGCTGGCCGCCCTTGGGCATCTGATGTGGCAGCTCTGGGCGCTTGACATCAACAACAGCGACGTTTGCCTTGCCCTGTTCAAGAGCAATCGCTTCGTCGGCTGGATCTTGCTCGCGGCTTTCGTCGCTGGGCAGGTGTCGCGGTGAGTGTTCCCCTCGGGCGCTGGCGGGACTTCATCAAGACCCACGCGGCGCCCACCGCGCCGCCCTTGCTCCCGGCTCTCCCCTTGTGGCTGGCCACTGCGGTGACCCCCTTGTGGGAGGCAACCGAGACCTTCTTGGAGCAAGAAGGCCTGGATCCTCCGTATTGGGCCTTTTGCTGGCCCGGCGGCCAAGCGCTGGCCCGCTATGTTCTGGATCATCCCGAGTGCGTGCGCGACTTGCGCGTTCTCGACTTCGCGGCTGGTAGCGGGGTTTGCGCCTTGGCCGCCCTGCACGCCGGAGCCCGCAGCGCCGAGGCCGCCGACATTGACGCGTGCGCCCGGGCCGCCATTGGCCTGAATGCCGAGTTGAACGGCCTCACCCCAACCGTGCTGGAAGGTAACGTTGTGGGGGCCCTGGACCGCGGCTGGGACGTGGTTCTCGCTGGGGATATCTGCTACGAGCGCCCGATGACCGACAGGGTCCTACCCTGGCTGCGCCACTTGGCCGGACGTGGCACCCGGGTGTTGCTGGGCGATCCTGGCCGGGCCTACTTGCCCACCCACGGCCTCGCTCCCTTAGGCCGCTACGAGGTGCCGTGCAGCCTGGACCTCGAGGATCGAGCCCTGCGCTCCACCGGCATTTTGGCTTTGCTGCCGTAGCTTTGTCTGAAAGAGGAAGGCTGGGGAGGCTCGCCTCCCCAGGCCCCTCGTTTTATCCGCCGGTGGTATCGAGGCCGTGGGCCAGCAAGACAGCCTGGGTGCGGTTGTCCGCATCAAGGGTTTTGAGGATGCTGGTCACGTGGGTTTTAACGGTGGACAAGTTGAGGCCGAGACGGCTGGCGATTTCCATGTTGGAAAGGCCTTGGCCCATGAGATCCAGGACCTCGCGCTGACGGCGGGTCAACGCGGCCAAGCGCGGATCCTCGGCGTCGGGGGTCTCGGGGGGGAATAGGCCGGAGATGCCGCTTTCCAAACGCCACGCGCCGTTTTCCGGTTTGCCGGTTTCCAGGCCGCTAACCTGGGCCGGGACGTACGTGCCGCCATGCGCCACCAGCTTCAGCAAGGTTCCGATGAGGGCATCGTCGGTGGATTTGGGGATAAAGGCGCGCACCCCTTGCCGCAGCACGGCCCGCATGTCGTTGACGGCCTCGATCATGGAGAACACGGCGACCGGGGCGGGCATGGCGGCGGTGACGATGCGCCGGATCTGCGGCAGGCCCTGAAAGCCGGGCATATGGAGATCCATGACGATCATGTCGAGGGCGGGATCGGGCCGGGCGACCCGTTCTTCCAGGGCGTCATAGCCGCGCACCTCCTCGAACGAGACCGACGGCTCGACGTCCTGCAAAWTGAGCTTCAAGGCGTTGCGGATGATGGAGTGATCGTCGGCCAGGAGAACGTGCATGATGGCACCGCTAGTTCAAAACTTCAGGGGGATTCTCAACCGGACCGCTCTCTGTGCCCCAGGGCACGCCGAGTCAGCTTTGCTTATGAAAAGGGATGGAGGACAAGCTGGCAACAAAATTCGTACCGTTCGAGGCGAAATCGACCAAAAGGTCTCTATCCCTCGCCTTTTTCGGGAGAAGTAAGGCGTCCGGCAATCAAGTCTTCCCGTGCCTTCAAGACTTGCTCCCAACGATCGTCGGAAATCAGCGAGCGATTATGACCGTCAAGCGCGAGGGCCACCCCGTCTTCCTTGAGACCGAGCGAGCGAACCCCGGGCGACCACGTCTCGTCCACCAAGGCATTGATGGTGAGGGCAACGGCGATATCCACCCGCTTGACCATGCTGGTCAGCATGGTACCCGGGTGGAGAAAGTTCTGGTTGGCGTCCACCCCAATCGCCAGCACCCCCTGGTCGGCGGCGGCCTGATACACCCCGAACCCGGAGCGCCCGGCAGCGGCGAACACCACGTCGGCCCCCTGGGCGATCAGGCGCTCGGCGGCGAGAAGCCCCTTGAAGGGGGTATGGTAGGCTTCACTGGTGGTGCCCAGCCAAGCGTCCTTGACCGCCACAGAGGGAAGGGCGTAACGCGCCCCAGCCCGATGCCCGGCGCGAAAACGCTCGATCACCGGCGTGGCCACGGCGCCGACGAAGCCCAGAACCCCGGAACGACTGGTCTGGGCGGCGAGCAGACCGGCCAGAAAGGCGCCTTCGTGTTCGCGAAACACCAGGGACTGAAAGCGGGGATGATCGACCACGGCGTCGATCACGCTAAAGCGGGCGTCGCGACTGAGCCCGGCGGCTTCCTGGGCGGCGAAATGCAGGCCGTACCCCACGGTGATCACGAGGTCCGCGTCGGCGGCGGCCTGGAGGATCATGGAGGCTTCCTCGCCGGGACCGACCGGCTCGAACTCCCGCACAATCAGGTCATGGCGCTCGCGAGCGGCCTCCAGGCCGGAAAAGGCCAACTGATTGAAGCCTTTATCAAACTTGCCCGCCTCGGAGCGGCCATAGACGATGGCCACCCGCCAGCGCCGGGTGGTTTGGGAGCGCGAGCGCGACGAGGAGATATCGGCCCAAGCGCCTCGAACGCCCGCCAAGCCCCCCGCCACCCCAACGCCGGCCATTGCGGCCAGCAGGCGCCGCCGGCTCACCATCACACGTTCTCCCGGATCAGCCAGGGCTGCTGAAGCGCCAGGGCCTTGAAGGCCTCGGCTTCCAGCGGCTTGGCAAAGTGGTATCCTTGGCCGTAATCGCAGCCCTCCGAGCGCAGGTAAGCCAAATGCTCGGCGGTTTCAATGCCCTCGGCCACCACATCCAGGCCGAAGTCATGGGCCACCCCGATGATAGCCCGGCACAAACGGGCATTTTCCGGCTTGGTGGTGATCTCGCGCACAAAGGATTGATCGATCTTGAGGGCGCTCACGGGCAGGCGCTTCAGGTAACTGAGCGCCGAGTAGCCCGTCCCGAAATCGTCGATGGACAGAGCCACCCCCATCTCGCGCAAGCCCTCGAACTGCTGGCGAGCCCGCTCCTCGTCGTGAACAAAGACCCCCTCGGTGATCTCGACTTCCAGGGCCTCGGGCGGCAAATTGGTCTCGACCAGCACGGCGGCGACCATGGCCGCGACATCCTGGCTGAACACCTGCACCGGCGACATATTGATCGACACCCGCAAGTCGGTCAGGCCCTCGGCCCGCCACACCTGCATCTGACGGCAGCACTCACGCAGAACCCACTCGCCGAGCGGAATGATCAGGCCCGAGCTTTCGGCCACGGGGATGAAGGTGTCGGGACTGATGCGGCCGTGGCGCGGATGATCCCAGCGCACCAGGGCTTCCATGCCGACCAGACGCCCGGAGCGCAACGCCACCTTGGGCTGATACAATAAATGAAGATCCCCACACTCAATGCCGGCGCGCAGATCCTGGCGCACGCGGGCCGCCGCTTCCATGTCCTCGGCCATGGCCAGTTCGAAGCGCCGAATGGGGTGGCCCGGATCGTCTTTAGCCCGTTGGACCGCCAACTCGGCGCAGCGCTCCAAGGACACAAGGTCCTGAGCGTCCTCTGGCCAGCACGCAAAGCCAATGCACGGATGCAGATCCACCGAGCCATGCCCCACCATCACCGGTAAGGACAAGGCATCGCGAATGTCCTCGCAGGTTTTCCAGGCCGCTTCGGTGTCAAGATCGTCCACAGTCAGCAAGGCAAAGTCATCGGCCCCCAGGCGCGCGGCGATGTCCTCGCCGCTCACGATCAGCCGCAAGCGGGTTGCCACCTCAGTGAGCAGGCTGTCCCCGGTGTGATAGCCAAACGTTTGATTGACATCCTTAAAACGCCGCAGATTGACCCGGTACAAAAACGCCGTGCGTCCCGTATTGGCCAAAAGACGACTGGCGGCTTGGTGGAAGCCGTGGCGGTTCAGTAGGTGAGTCAGCGGATCGTTGCTGGCCAGATAGTCGATCCGGGCCATGGCATCGCGAAACACAGACAAGGAGTGGGCCATGCCCGAGATTTCGTCGTCGCCGGTTAGCGGGATCGGGGTGTTGAGATGCCCCCCCGGCGATCCGCCGCATGCTGGCGGAGAGCCGGTTCAAGCGCCCCACAATGCCGCGCCCGACATAGAGCCACGCCACCAGGACCGCCACCAGCAAGCCGGCCGAGCCGGCCAACCCGATCAAGGTGCGCGACAGGCGCGATTGCCGCTCGGCGGTGGCCCGGTCGGCATCCACGCTGGCCTTGATCCCGGCCAACATGCCCTGCACCCGGGCATTGAACTGGGTGGACAAGGTGCGCACCCGCTCGAACTGGCTGTTGGCCACGTCGGCGGCCTTGAGAGCCAGGGCCCGTTCGTCGGCGAGCGCGTCGGGGCCGGTGACCAAGGGGGCTAGGCGCTGGGCAAAGGAGGCGGCGGCCAGCCGGGTGGGCCCGGGGGAGAGACCAACCAAAGACGCGTCCAGATGGGCCATGGTGGCCTTGGCCTGCTCCGCGAGGCTCGCGACCCGCAGCGGATCGCTATTGAGCATGGCCTCGTTGAGCATCGAGGTGATTTCGTTGGCCGTGACCAGGAACCCGATCTCGTCGGCGGTGAGGCCGCCCCGCCCGGTGAGAAGGTGGCGGTAGTCCTGTTGCAGCAAGGCCAAGCGGGCCGACTCGAGGGCGACCACCCGCTGGGCCTCCTGGTGGGCCTCCAGGGATGACAAGATAAGCTGCAAGGTGGCACTGATCCGCCCGGACAACTCGGAAAAACCGGCCAGCCACGTTTCCGCCTCGGGCAGGGTGGAGACCACACGCACGGCGTCGTGCAGGCGGCTTTCCGCAAGGGAAACCTCGCGCCAACGATCGGCCAGGGAGCTGGCATCGTTGCCCAACAAGGCATTGGGCAAGGCAGTCAGCAAACCGTTGGACTCCTCCGCCAGCCGGGCGATGGCCAGAATGCCGGGCAGCCGGTTCTGAGTGATGACGGCGAGCGTGGTGGTCGCTTGACCATAGCTATTAAACGCGATCAAAGCCACGGCCGCCGAGAGGGCGGCAATGGTTAAAAACGCACTCCACAGGCGCGCTCCGATGCCGAAGTGCAGGCGCCCCCCTTGCTCCTGCGCTGGATCGGGAACGACCGCCGCTTTCGCATCCACCTCAGAACTCATCCGCATGCTTTCAAACCGTCCAGACCCCGCCGAGACGGCGACGTCCTGCGGCCACCCTTCTTGACAGGGGGTTGGACTCCTCCCCCTCCCGGAGAGGGAGGAGCCACGTCAGGCGCTTAGGGTAGCGCGCCCGCTTCCACTGTGCCACCCCGTTCATGACAAAAGGCAGAGCAATCGCAGGGGACATCCCGGGAAAGAGAGGGGTCTGGGGCGCCCCCATCTCCCGAGCCCGTCTCTTTTTCTTCCCCCTGAGATCTGCCCTCCCCCCCCGAATGTCCCCCAGGACGTTGGTTGTGGTTGCACGACGCAAGAAACCCGTTACTCTTGAAGAACGCTGACCCACGGGTCCGCCCGCGCGGCGGCCCGGCGTCACCGAGGCGGACTAAGGAGTCGCCAGTCATGCCCGACACATCCCATGGCGGTCACACGCCGCGTCCCTCCTCTCAGGGCGGCGCCGATGGCTCTCTTGCGCTGATTACAATGTACGAAATCAGCAAGATCCTCGGCTCGACCCTCAATCTGGAGCGCTCGCTCCGGGATGTTCTCAACATCCTGTCGTCTTATCTTCAAATGCGCCGCGGCGTTGTTACGTTGTCAGACGACGCCGGCCTCCTGGAGGTGGTGGCGGTGACCGGCATGTCGCTGACCGGCGCCCGCGAGGGCGAGGCCTGCTTCCCCCTAGAAGCGATGGCCGAGGTCACCGGCACCGCTATGCCCTTGATCATTTACGACATGGCCGGGGATCCCCGCTTCACCAAGTACGCCGCCCAGGCCTACACGGTGGAAGACGACATCCAGTCGCTTATCGCCGTCCCCATCAAAACCACCACCCGCCCCTTTGGCACCTTGTCAATCGAACGGCATCGCGACGGCACCACCCGCTTTCAGTTTGAGCACGACGTGCGCTTTCTTACCATGGTCACCAATCTGATCGGCCAGACGGTGGCCCTAGAGCGCAAGGTGGCGGCCGATCGCGACCGGCTCTTTCTGGAAAAAGCCCGGCTGGAAAAAGCCCTGCCCCGCCCGGAAAAACCCCTGACTGGCAAGGTGTTGGAAAACGTGGTGGGCCGCTCGCAGGCGATCTTGCGGGTCTCGGCCCAGGTGCGACAGGTGGCGCCGTCGCGGGCGACCGTTTTGCTGCGCGGTGAAAGCGGTACCGGCAAGGAACTGATCGCCCGGGCCATCCATTACCTCTCGCCGCGCGCCGACAAACCCTTCATCAAGGTCAATTGCGCGGCGCTGCCGGAAAATCTCCTGGAATCCGAACTGTTTGGCCATGAAAAGGGCTCGTTCACCGGCGCAACCAGCGAGCGCAAGGGGCGCTTCGAACTAGCCCACGGCGGCACCTTGTTCCTGGATGAAATTGGCGAAATCACCCCCCACTTTCAGGCCAAGTTGCTCCGCGTTCTCCAAGAAGGCGAGTTCGAGCGGGTGGGCGGCAACCGAACCTTGAGTGTCGATGTCCGGCTGGTCACCGCCACCAACAAGGATCTGGAAGACGCGGTGGTCAAAGGCGAGTTCCGCGCTGACTTGTATTACCGCATTAACGTGGTCCCGATCTTTTTGCCCGCCCTGCGCGAACGACGCGAGGATGTTCCCTTGTTGGCCCAGTTTTTTCTGGACAAATACAATGAGGAGAACGCGCGATCCTTGCGGTTTTCCGAGGCGGCGCTCGATGTGATGGGGCATTGCAGCTTCCCCGGCAACGTCCGCGAACTCGAGAACTGCGTCTACCGGGCCGCCACCTTGGCCCAGCAAGACGTGATCCAGGACTTTGGCCTCTCGTGTCGGCATGACCAGTGCCTGTCGGCGACCTTGTGGAAGCGGCGCGGCACCGGCAAGGCCATCGGCGGACTCGCCCACGCTCCGGTCACCGAGGCTGATGCCCCCGATCCCGAGCCCTCCGACCACGGCTGGGACTTCCCGGACCCCACCCCGCCGCCCTCCTGCGACGAAGCCGAGCCCGAAGAGCGGGCCCGCCTGATCGCCGCCATGGAAAAAGCCGGCTGGGTCCAGGCCAAAGCCGCCCGCCTGCTCGGCATGACCCCCCGCCAGATCGGCTACGCCCTGAAAAAACACGACATCCCTCTCAAGCGGTTGTAAGACCCCATGCGGCTAACGGGGGGGGGCTGCCGCGCGTCACCGAGGCAAGCCCTCCCCCTCCCGTGTTATTGAGACAAACGCCCGAACAGCCGACGACTTCTTTCCTCTTGCTGTTTACCTGTTCTCAAAGCTTGCCCGTCACAGTGAGGCCATCCGCCGCCGGAGACGTGCGCCGGCGCGGGACCTGAGGAAGCAAAAGGACGGGTCCCATGACCACAAAACTCGCCCCCCCCACCCAAGCCCCGATCCGCTCGGTTGAGGGTGCGGCGTTGCCGCCCGTCCCCACGACGTTTCGGGACTATTTTATCCCGGGGCAGATGCCCAGCTTCCTGGAAGCAACCCTGGATGACCTTTTGGAAGAGCATGGCAGCCGGGCGGTGTCGGCCCGGGTCCTCGACGAGGGGCAGGTGGTCTTCGCGCCGCTGGACGGCCCGCTGGGGTTGGATGTGGAACTGGCCCTGGACCGCCTGACCACAGAGATGGCCCAAGTCCGGGCCCAAGGCCTCACCTTGTCCGACGCCTTGGCCCAAGCGCCGCGGCGCTCCTTAAGCGAACCCACGGCAGCCCGGCTCGATGTGGTCTTTGCCTGTATGGAGCGCATTCTGGCGCATTTCGGGGATGGCATGTTGACCGGCTCGGCCTACCGGGAACTGGAAGCCCTGATGACCGAGGCTGAAGCGCTGCTGGGGGAACCGCAGACCCGCGCCCGTCCCGGCTCCGACGCGGCCCAGTGGCGCGAGACGTTGACGCTCCTTGGCCGGCAGGTTCTGGCCCGCCTGCCCGACATCGACCCCAGAGCGGGGGAGGGAGAACTGGTGTCAGGGGAACGATAAAGGGAAGGCTGGGGAGGCGGGGCCTCCCCAGACCCCTCCTTTCCGGGGGCATGCCCCAGACGCCTCTTGCGCCGGGAGGACGAGCGTGCTTTTAACCTGGATCAATGCCACGGCCTCATGCGGCCGCTAGTTTCCCCCCTTCGCGAGACCTCGGAGGACGACCCGATGACCGACGCGTCCGGTCTGACACCCTTGATGATTGCGGGCCAGTTGGCGCGCCCGCTGCCCTTGTCCGTGATGCGGGCGATCACCGCGCCCGTGTTCCGCCGTTGGGTTCGCGCCTGGGGAGGCCCGCTGTCGGGACGCCTGGAAGGCTTGACCGGCTGCTTGTCGATCCGCCCCGTAGGCTGGCCCGTGTGCGTGGATATCGCCGTAGGCGGCCCGAACGGGCTCGACGTCTTCTTGGAGCGGCCCGACCACAGCTTGGCCACCGCCATTGTCTCGGCGGCCCCGGAAGTGCTGCTCGACCTGATGGCCGCCGAGGACGGCCCCGATGGCGATGGTGCTTTTTTCTCCCGGGCCCTGCGCATTGAAGGCGACATGGTCGAGGATAACGAGGTTCCTCCTCCCGTGCGGGTGAAAGGTGGCGGCCTGCCCGATTTGTGGCGGCCGTGTTGAACCCCGCTACCGTCCTTTTTGTTCGCGGGCCTGTGCCGACCGCGACCTTGCCCACTGGCTGACCGGGGCCTATCGTATCCCCACCCAAGAGCCGGCCGACTCCGACGACGTGGAGTCTTGAGAGCTCCCAAAAGGAGGACACCCCCATGACCGGGGTTGTGCGTGCCTTGACCGCTCGAGACCTTCCGGCTTTGGTGGCCCTGGAGGAAGCCTGCTTTACCGGCGATCGGATGTCGCGACGCAGCTTTCAGCGCCTGCTCAAGAGCCCCAACGCCTTGTTTGTCGGGGTAGTGGGGGAGGTCGAGGGCGAGGAGGAAGGCCCGCTGGCCGGCTATGCCCTGGTCCTGGTGCGCACCGGAACCTTGCTGGCGCGTCTGTATTCCCTGGCTGTGGCGCCTGCCTTCCGGGGGCGGGGGCTGGGCCGGGTGCTGCTGGACGCCGCCGAAGCCCGGGCCCGGACCTTTGGCGCGGCGGCCATGCGCTTGGAGGTGCGGCCCGACAACGCCGGGGCCATTGCCCTCTACCGCGCCCGGGGCTACCGGGATTTTGCGATCTACCAGAAGTATTATGAGGATCTTTCGGACGCGCTGCGCATGAGCAAGTCCTTGCTGGGCGCGCTGCGTGATA
Source organism: Pararhodospirillum photometricum DSM 122 (assembly GCF_000284415.1). NCBI lineage: Bacteria > Pseudomonadati > Pseudomonadota > Alphaproteobacteria > Rhodospirillales > Rhodospirillaceae > Pararhodospirillum > Pararhodospirillum photometricum. Next base: position 3,309,527 of record NC_017059.1, on the reverse strand, counting down.
TCGACTCCAAGGTGCCGCTCTATCATCAAACCTTGCCGTTTTCCTGCGGCGCCGCCTGTTTGATGATGGCCATGCACGCCCTTGATGCCTCCCAGCCCATGGACCAGACCCAGGAAATCCGCCTCTGGCGCGAGGCCACCACCATCTTCATGACCAGCGGACACGGGGGGTGCGGTCCCCACGGTTTGGCTCTGGCCGCCCACCGGCGAGGCTTTCGCGCCGAGGTCTATGTCAGCGAAACCGGGCCCTTGTTCGTGGAAAGTGTGCGCGACCCTCGCAAGCGCGAGGTTCTGCGCCTTGTGCATGAGGAGTTCGAGGGGGACTGCCACCGGGCCGGGGTGCCTGTCATCCCCCGGGCGCTCAGTGTTGCCGACGTCACCACCGTGGTGGCGCAAGGCGGCGTGCCTATCGTCCTGGTCAGTCAATACCGGCTGCTGCGGGAAAAAGCGCCGCACTGGGTTGTCGTTTCCGCCGTTGACGACCACTGTATTTACGTCAACGATCCCGACGTTGATTTATCGGAAGAGACCTCCTCCTCGCTGGAATGCCTGCGGCTTCCCATCCCCCGTCGCGATTTTGAATCGATGGCGCGCTTTGGCCGGTCGCGATTGCGCGCGAGCGTGGTGCTCTACCCGGCCGACCCTCCCGAGCCGTGAGCTGTCGATGCTCCTCATTCTTTCCGAACGCAAGCCCGAGACCTTTCCGCCCAGTGTGGCCGGGCTTGTGGTGACCCCACGGGCCTACATCGCCGACCCCGACCGGGGCAAAGCCGGGCATCCGGCGGTGCGGGTGCTGAACCTGTCGGGCGACTGCGCCTACCTTGGCCTGGGCTACTATGCCTCCTTGCTGGCCGAGGCCCGGGGGCACACCGTGCTGCCTTCGGTGGAAACCCTGGTGAGCCTAAATCGCCGGGTGATCCGCAAGTTCTTGTTGCGCGATCTCAATACCGCCCTGCGTGCCCGCCTGGGGGCGCTGGGGGTAGGGGTGGAGCGCGCCCCATTCAGCCTGTTCGTGGCCTTCGGCGCCACCCCGGACCCGCGCTTTGTGCGGTTCGCCCGGCAGGTCTGGGAGGCCTTCCCCGTGCCCCTGGTCGAGGTCCTGGTGACGCCGTGTCCGCGCCTGGACTGGCGGATCAAGGATATCCGGCCCCTCTCGGCCCGTGACCTTCCTCAAGGGCGTGAGGCGTTTTTTCAAGAGCAGTTGGCCCGGGTCCTGGGTAAGGGCGATTGGAAGGCGCCGCGCGTGCGCACCCAGCCCCGCTGGTCCCTGGCCGTCCTGTGCGACCCCGCCGACCCCACCCCGGCCTCGGACAAAGAGGCGCTGGCCAAGCTGGCGCGGGCCGGGGTGCGCCAGGGCGTGGGCGTCACCCTGCTCACCCGGCATGACCTGCCCCGGCTGGGCGAGTTCGATGCCCTGTTTATCCGCGAGACCACCAACGTCAACCACCACACCTTCGCCTTCGCCCGCAAGGCCGAGGCCGAGGGGATGCCGGTCATCGACGACCCGACCTCCATCTTGCGCTGTTCGAACAAGGTCTATCTCGCCGAGCGCTTGGCGGCGAATGGCGTGCCCACGCCGCGCACCCTGGTGGTGGATCGCCGTCACCTGGTGCAGGTCGAGGACCACTTTAAGTATCCCATTGTGCTGAAAATTCCCGACGGCAGCTTTTCGCGCGGCGTGGTCAAGGTTGAGGACCGCGAGGCCCTGGTCAGCCTGGGGCGCCGGCTTCTGGCGTCGTCCGACCTCATTTTGGCCCAGGAGTTCATGCCCACCGCGTTTGACTGGCGGGTGGGCATTCTCAACGGTCAGCCGCTCTATGTCAGCCAGTACATGATGAGCCGCCACCACTGGCAGATCGTCAAACACAACGCCGATGGCTCCGAGGAATACGGCGGTTTTCGCACCTTTGATGTCGCCGATGCCCCGGCCGAGATCGTTGCCCTAGCGCTGCGGGCCGCCAACCTGATGGGCAACGGCCTTTATGGCGTGGATCTCAAGGAAACCGAGCGGGGCTGCTTTGTCATTGAGGTGAACGACAATCCAAGCATTGATGGTGGTGTTGAAGATCACTTTCTCAAAGGAAAGCTGTACGACACCCTGATCGGCGAGTTTGTCCGCCGCCTGGAAGAAAACCATCACAAAAAACGCCATTAAGGGCTTGCCACACCCCCGGGGATGGGCTAGAAAGCCGCCCTCCCCGATAGGGAGAACGAGGCCCAGGTAGCTCAGTTGGTAGAGCATGCGACTGAAAATCGCAGTGTCGGCGGTTCGACTCCGTCCCTGGGCACCATTCGTTTTCTGTGTCGGGCCTGATCGTGGCGGCGCCCAGGTAGCTCAGTTGGTAGAGCATGCGACTGAAAATCGCAGTGTCGGCGGTTCGACTCCGTCCCTGGGCACCACGACGATCCAGACGAAGACGCCCAAGCGCCTTGGGCCCAGGTAGCTCAGTTGGTAGAGCATGCGACTGAAAATCGCAGTGTCGGCGGTTCGACTCCGTCCCTGGGCACCATGCGCCGGTGTTTCTTTGTGAAGTCCTGAGCCCAGGTAGCTCAGTTGGTAGAGCATGCGACTGAAAATCGCAGTGTCGGCGGTTCGACTCCGTCCCTGGGCACCATGGCCCCCAAGACCGAAAAGGTTTTGGGGGCCTTCCTTTTTGGGGCTTCCCAGTTTTGAAAAGCATGGTCGAGTGCTCGGCAAAGGGGGACGAGTCGCTGTGTCGGAAGTGGGGGAGGGGGTGTTTGCAAAGGGGAAGGGTGAGGAGGTTCTCGCTAGGAGAATGGTCGTTTAAGTTTTTCGTGCTCTCATAAGGAGGGCGCAATCTCTATAGGTGTTGTTTTGTGGTTATTTTCCTTGTGTTCGAAAGAACGGACTTGTCACCGACGTCATCTTTGGAGAAGGTTTTTTAGTTAAACGGGAAATTTGTCACTGTTCCTTATTTAAGGAGAGTTGGCATGGGGACTGGGTCTTCTTCGTCTGTTCCTCGTCGTGGGGCCGTGGGAAATTCAGAGGAGAGCTCTGAGCGTCCTGTAAAATATTATACGCGGCCAAGAGTTGCAAAAATCGATAAAAATGCGGCGCGCCGGCATTATAAATCCCTAAAGAGAAAATATCTTAAAAAGGGGATTGATCTTGTTTTGCGAGGGCGTCGCGATCCGTCGCCGCAGTCTTTTGATCCGGCCACAATTTCAATTGTTATTCCTCCCTGGCATAGCCCCTCCGGGGGTGGCCAAGGTGTGGCTGTTCAACGTTCTGTCGGACTCTCTGGAGGTGCCTCTCTTTTAAGCGTAAAAGAGCAACGGCGGCGCACGAAGCAGTTTTTGCGCGAGAGTCTAGGGAGTTTGGGGTGGAATGGGGAGTTGCGTAACAGTGCGACGATGTCTCCTTTCCCGCCTGTCGCTGCGGCAGGGGGAGCAGGGGTCGCTGCTTTGCCAAAAGCGAGCGGAACGATCCGGTGGCTCAAGGCGCTGGATGTTTTTTTCCTCGACAACGGGAGCGAGGCTGAGAAGGCGGCCTTGATCAAGAAGGGGGCCGTTGTTCTGCCCAATCAGGTCGTGCGGCTCAATAAGCCAGCGGCCCGGAGCCTTCTTCCCGGTGTGGGGCCGAGCGACCTGTGGCATTTACGTCAGGTCAATATCGGGAACGCTGCGAACCGGCCAACCGGAAAGGGAGAGGTCGTTGGTGTCTTGGATACTGGGGTCGAGGCGAAGCATTCAGAGTTGGAGGGGCGTGTTGTTGGCTTCCAAAAGTTTTCTGCCCGTGGAGAGAAAGTCGCTGCCGAGGCCAGGGACCACGATGGGCACGGAACCCACGTTTGCGCCCTGATTGCGGGAAGGAAGTGTGGTATTGCTCCAGGGGCTCAATTGGCGGTGGCCTCAGTTTTAACCGAAAAATCTTCAGGAGGAGCATTCGGGTATTTTGCTCAAATTCTTGCTGGGTATGACTGGCTGGTCGAATTGAGAAAAAAGGGAAGTTATAATCTGGGTGTTATCAATATATCAGCAGGAACGCAAGAGTATAGCAATTATCTTCTTGCGTCTATCCAGCAGGCTAGGATCGCTGATGGGATCTTGACGGTCGTAGCGGTTGGAAATGAAGCCTCGCTTAGCGCGACCAGTAGTCCTGGAAATTATCCTGGGGTCGTTTCTGTTGGGGCGACAGATCAGAGCGATAACGTGGCCACGTTTAGCAACTCAGGAAATCCCGCTGCTCATCCAGCGGAAAGGAAGCCTGACCTTGCTGCTCCCGGAGTGGAGGTAGTCAGTGCTTGGCTTGGAGGGAAGTTCCGAAGGATGTCGGGAACGTCCATGGCAAGTCCTATCGTGGCCGGGGCGGCCGCCCTGCTTCGCGAGCAGGAAGGCGGCGATCCCGATGCCGTGGACGTTAGGTTGCGCACCCTTGTCGCTCCTGGCACCGCTTCCCCAAGAAGCGGGGCAGGAAGACTTGATTTGAGTAGCCTATGAGCCTAAGCTAAAAATAGCAGGTATCTTAATCCAGCGGAGCTTGGACCCATGAACGGGAACGCCCTAAAGCTTCGATTGGAGCGCCAGCCAGCGTCACAGGATGTCACGTTGATCCTTAACTGGACACATTCGCCAGATTTGGAGGCGCTTCGATCCATCTCATCGTATACGGAGCGTCGTCAGCGCCTCGACGCCTTCTACGATGCGCTGAAAAAGCCGCTCTTACGCGACTTTGAGCAGTTTCCAGGGGTAACGATCACCAACGCCCTGGAAGGAACGGGGCAGGCTATCGTCGTGGCCAAGGCCGAGACGTGGCGCTCTTTGCTCAATCTCCAGAATTCACCCTTTGAGAATAAGGAGATTGAGGTTCAATTCAATGACAAAGTTTACGCAATGTCGTGATTTCTCGAGAGAGGGGCGAAGTTAGCCGTTTCTTCGCCATCAACGAGGGGTCTGGGGAGGCCGCGCCTCCCCAGCCTTAAAAGCGGAACTACTTCCCGTAAAATCTCGGCGTATACACCCACGCCTCTCCCCCCTCGGGCCGGGGAATGAGTCGGGTGGTGGACGAACCGATCAGGACGACGGTGCGCATGTCCACGTCTTCGGGTCGCACGTCCGCCAAGGTCGTGAGGCGGATCCGCTCGTCGGGGCGGCCGATGTCGCGGCCTAGGACCACCACGGCCTCGCCGGTGCGATGGGCGCGCACGATCTCGAAGGCGCGGCCCAACTGCCAGGGGCGGGCCTTGGAGATCGGGTTGTAGAAGGCCATGACGAAATCGCCGGCGGTAGCGTGAACCAGCCGGTTTTCGATCACCTCCCAGGGCTTGAGGTTATCCGAGAGCGAGAGCAGGCAAAAATCGTGGCCGAGGGGGGCGCCGACCCGGGCGGCGGCGGCCTGGGCGGCGGTCAGGCCGGGAACGATGGTCAGTTCCACCGCGTGCCATGCCGGATCGCTGGCGCCGTCCAGGGCTTCCAGGACCGCTGAGGCCATGGCGAACACTCCCGGATCGCCCGAGGACACTACCGCCACCCGCGCCCCTTGGGCGGCGAGGGTGAAGGCGTGGCGGGCCCGGTCGAGTTCGACCCGGTTATCCGAGCCGTGCAGGGTTTGGTCGGGGCGAAACGGCCCAGCCATCTGCACGTAGGTCTCATAGCCCACGATGTGGTCGGCGGCGGCCAGGGCGGCGCTGGCCTCGGGCGTGCGCCAGGCGAGATCCCCGGGGCCCAGGCCGACCACCCAAAGGTGGCCGCGCACGGCGGAAGCGTCGCTCATGGTGCCCATCGCAGGCCAGGGATAAGGATTTGCGCGAAGTAGGGCACCTCGTCGGTGCGCACCTCGGACAGCGGCATCAGGCGCTGATCGGCCATGGTGGCGCGTTCGGCGTAGAGGGCCCGGTCGGTCAGACCGAGGTCGGCAATGACCCGGCGGACCTTGGGAAACTGGGTGCCCAGCTTCATGATAGCGGCGGCGTCGGCGCTAGCGAGGCGGGCCTTCAGGTCTTCCTCGGGCAGGACGCCGGACAACACGGTGAGCGTCTGGTTGCGATAGACCAGGGGCACCCCCAGTTGGGCGGCGCAGGCCACCACCGAGTTGACCCCAGGGACGACCGTGGTGGCGTAGCGTTCGGCCAAACGGTCGTGCAGATACATGAACGAGCCGTAGAAGAACGGGTCGCCCTCGCACAGCACGGCGACGTCGCGCCCGGCATCAAGGTGGGCGGCCACCTGGGCGGCGCTCTCATCGTAAAAGTCCACCATCAAGGTTTCGTAGTCGAGGGGCGGCGCTAGGGTTTCGGTGGTCACCGGATAGATCATGGGCAGCAGGGTCTGCTCGGGCCGCAGATACTCTTCCACGATGGTCAAGGCCCGTCCCTTGCGCCCGCGGGCTGCCGGGTAGGCCACCACCGAGGCCTCGCGCAGCAGGCGGACCGTCTTTAGGGTCATCAACTCGGGATCGCCCGGGCCGACGCCCAGACCCAACAACCGGCCGGGAATCTGGCTCATACCTCGTGCTCCGTGCCCAGGGCGTTGAGGGCGGCCGAGGCCATGGCGCTGCCGCCGCGTCGGCCCCGCACCGCGACAAAGGGAACGCCCCGGCTGTCGGCGGCCAGTTCGTCCTTGGATTCCGCCGCGCCCACGTAGCCCACGGGGAAACCGAGGATCAGGGCCGGACGCGGCGCGCCGGCGTCGAGCATGTCGAGAAGATAGAACAAGGCGGTGGGGGCATTGCCGATGGCCACCACCGATCCGGCCAGATGGGGGCGCCACAGTTCCAGGGCCGCCGCCGAGCGGGTGGTGTCGAGCTGCTTGGCCAGGGCCGGAACCTCGGGGTCGTTGAGGGTGCACAGCACCGGGTTGTTGGCCGGCACTGCGTGCCTTGGTCACGCCCTCGGCCACCATGCGGCAATCGCACAGGATGGGGGCGCCGGCGGCCAGGGCGGCGCGGCCGGCAGCCCCGGCGCCGGGCGAGAACATCAGGTCGTCGATGATATCGGGCATGCCGCAGGCGTGGGCCACGCGCACGGCCAGTTTTTCCAGGTCGTCGGGGATCCGCGACAGGTTGGCCTCGGCCCGGATGAGGGCGAAGGACTGGCGGTAAATCGCGTGGGCGTCGCGGGTATAGGTCCTCATGGGCGGTATCCGTTTCTGCGGCTTTGAGAGCGGCGCTCGTCTTACACCAGCCGCGCGGGGGGGGGAAGGGCGCACGGGGGCAAGAAAGGCCAAACGGAACGAGGGGTCTGGGGAGGTGCGCCTCCCCAGCCTTGCCTTTTTTCTTTACCCGATGACCCCTTGCGCCGTGAGGGCATCCAGCCGCGCCGCAGTAAGGCCCAGAAGATCGCCCAGCACCCCACGGGTATGCTGCCCCAACAGCGGCGGAGCCTCGGCCGGCGCTGCCGTTTCGGTGCCCGACAGCCGCAGCGGCGAGCGCACCAGCGGCACCGTGCCGGACAAGGGGTGAGGGACCTCCAAGCGCAGGCCGCGCGCGAGCACCTGGGGATCGGCAAAAACCTGATCCAAGGTGTTGATCGGCCCACACGGCACCCCCACCGCCTCCAGCGCCGCCAACCAAGCCGCCGTGGGGCGCTCCTTCAAGCGCGGTTCCAGCAGGGCCAGCAGGGCGTCGCGATGGGCCACCCGGTCGCGGTTGCGGGCAAAGCGGGGGTCGTGGGCCAGGGCGGGCAGGTCAGCCACGGCACAGAAGCGCTCGAACTGGCCGTCGTTGCCCACCGCCAGCATCAGGTGGCCGTCCTGGGTCGCCATGGCCTGATAGGGCACGATGTTGGGGTGGGCCGTGCCCAGGCGTCCCGGGATCAGGCCGCCCACCAGATGGTTCATGGCCTGATTGGCGAGGCAGGCCACGGCGGTATCGAGCAAGGCCAGATCCACCGCCCGGCCCACGCCGGTTTGCTCGGCCTCGCGGATGGCCGCCACCAGCCCGAGGGCGGCGTAAAGGCCGGTCAGGATATCGACCAGGGCCACGCCAATTTTCATGGGGCCGCCGCCCGGCTGGTCGTCGGGCAGGCCGGTCAGGCTCATGAGGCCGCTGCGCGCTTGGATCATGGCATCGTACCCGGCTTGCGTTGCGGCCGGGCCGGTTTGGCCGAAGCCGGTGATCGAGCAGTAGACCAGGGCCGGGTTGACGGCGTGCAGGCTGTCACGATCCAGGCCATAGCGGGCAAGGCCGCCGACCTTGAAATTCTCGATGACCGCGTGCGAGCGCTTGGCCAGGGCGCGGATCAGGGCTTGGCCCTCGGGATGGGCGAGGTCAATGGCCACCGACTTCTTGCCCCGGTTGGCCGCCAGGAAATAGGCGGCTTCGGCGGTGTCGTGGCCGTGGTCGTCCTTGAGGAACGGCGGGCCCCAGGTCCGGGTGTCGTCCCCACCGCCCGGTCGCTCGATCTTGATCACCTCGGCGCCAAGATCGGCCAGCGCTTGCGTGGCCCACGGGCCGGCCAAAACCCGGGACAAATCAAGGATTCGAATTCCCTGAAGGGGCAGGGGCGCAGGGGCGGAGGACATTCCTGGGTGCCTTTCGAGGGGGGGAGTGAAGCCGTCCCGTGGGGGATGCGGGGCTGCCGCCTCGGGCCCCGCGCCACCCATCTTGCGGCCCCTCGCCTAAAAACGATGCAGATTGTTATAGTTTCAGGGATGTCGTAAAAAGGGAAGGGGGAAAGAAAGAGAGGGGGAGGGTCATGTCAAGCGCGCGACGCAAGGCGTCGAGGGAGCGTGCCCAGGGACGAAGGACATGGGGGGGGCTCGTGTTCGGCGTCTTGCTAACCTTGGCAAGCGTGACCTCGGCGGAGGGCAAGGCAGGAGCAGGGCAACTGGACCCCGCCCTTTTATTCGAAGCCGAGGACATCACCAGCGGCGGTTTCGAGCGCTTGGCCCTGGACGGGGCTCGGTCGTTTGCCGCGCTCTATGGCGTTCCTGTGGAAATCTATACGCCGGGGAAGGTCGCGACCCGCAGCCAGGGCGCCGACGAGCGCGAACGTCTTTCGGTCCTGGTGAGCAACGCCTTGGGCGCGGGGCATACGGTGATAGTCGGAGTGGGCTATTCGTTTAGCGCCCTGTTTGATGCGGTGGCCCCGGATCATCCCGGGGTGCGTTTTGTGGTGCTGGACGATGCGGTCAGCCAGCCCAACGTCCAGTCCCTGATGTTTCGCGAGGAGGAGGGGTCCTATCTCGTCGGGGCGCTGGCGGCTCAGGTGACGCGGTCGGGGGTTCTCGGGTTTGTCGGCGGCAAGGATATTCCCTTGATCCGCAAGTTTGGCTGTGCGTTCGCCCAAGGGGCCCATGACCAACGGTCCGACGTTAAGGTGGTCTGGCGGATGACCGGGACCACTAATCTCGCCTGGGGCAACCCCGAGCGCGGCGGACAACTGGCCCAGGCCTTGGTCGCCGAGGGCGCCGATGTCGTCTATCACGCCGCCGGGCAAACCGGGGACGGGGTGATCCGGGCCGCAACGGCCGCCGGCGCCTTTGCCATTGGGGTGGATGTCAATCAGAACGGGCAGGTTCCCGGGCGTGTGCTGACCTCCATGCTGAAGCGTACCGACGTGGCGGTGTTTCTGGCGCTTAAGGATCTGGCTGAGGGGCGCTGGCAGCCCGGGGTGCGGCGGCTGGGCTTGAAGGAAGGGGCCATCGACTGGGCCCTGGATGGCAATAATATCCTGCTCATTACGGAAGAGCGGCAGGCTATCCTCGACGACCTGCGCTTTGCGATCATTGCCGGACGCGTCAAAGTCATTGATTACGATGCCGAGGGTCGGTCTTGCCCCTTCCTCGACTTTGGTCCCGAGGCCCCCGATGACCTTTAATCCCACCACCGGCCCCGAGACCTTTTTGCTATCCTCCGACAAACCGGTGCGTCGGCGCATTGCCTTGGTGCTGCGCACGGGGCTCACCGGCCTGACCTTTCTTACCTTGGTGGCGACCGGGGGGGCCTTGGCGGCGTTTTGGGGCTTGACCCGGGACCTGACGCCAATCGTGACCGAGGCGCTGCCGGCGCTGGCCTCGGCCAACGAAATGATGCGGCTGGTCAAGACCATCGACGCCGATGCCCGCCGCCTGCCCAACCTGGAGGGGGATTTTGCCATCGAGACCGTGCGCGGCCAGATCGAAACGCTGACCGTCGCCTTGCGCGCCACCCTCGACACCCTGGGGGAGCCCCGGCTGCCGAGCCCGGAGCGGGTGGCCTTGGAGGGCATCATCACCCAGATGGAGGGCACGCTCCATCGGCTGACCGCCTTGATCTTGGAGCGCAGTCAGGCCGATGCCAAGCTGGCCCGCCGAACTCAGGCCCTGGTCGAGCTCCGCGCCCAGATCTCGGCGGCCGCCCAGGGCAAAGGCGATGGTTCCGCCGCCCAGCAGGCCTGGACCTTGATGGAGGCCAGCGGTCTGATGCTGGCCGCGCTGTCCTCGCCCGATCCGCGCCAGATTGTTGACCTCTCGCGCGCCTACGGCCGGCAGATGGATGCCCTGGCGGCTCTGACCGACGCCCCCTTGGGGCACGACGAGGAGCTTTTGCGCGACCGGACCCTGGGGCGCCTTGATGCTCTTTCCGATGTGTTCGGATTGCGCTTGGAGCGCCAACGGCTTGATGTCCGCATTCAAGGTGCCCTGCGCCGTTTGGTTGTCATGGACCGTCTGGTCCAGGCCGTAGACGAGATTGCCCAGGCCCTGACCCGGTCCTCCCTTGATCGTGCGACGGTTCTGGAACAGCGCCTCGCCCGGTTGACCCAGGTGATGGTCTGGATCTCGGTGTTGGCCTTGCTGTCGGCGGCGGCCTTGCTGTTTTTTGTCAACCGTCGAGTGGTGGCGCGCATGGTCAGCCTTCAGCGGGGCATGCACTCCCACGTGGTGGGCGATCCCCTGCCGCTCTCGACCAAGGGCGACGACGAAGTGGCAGCCATGGCGGCGAGTTTCCTGCATTTTGTGCGCGAAGTGCGCGCCCGGGAAGCCCGGCTGGAGGCCCAGCGCCAGGATCTTGATCAAACCATGAACGAACTGAGTGATGCCTATGGCGTGATCTCCAGTTCGATCCAGTACGCCAGTTCGATACAGCGGGCCATTTTGCCCGACGAAACCACCTTGCACCGGTGTTTTCCCGAGGTTTTCGTGATTTGGGAGCCTCGCGACGTGGTGGCCGGCGATATTTATTGGTGCCGACCTTGGGGAGACGGCGTGTTGTTGCTGTTGGGGGACTGCACGGGCCATGGCGTGCCCGGGGCTTTCATGACCCTGATTGCCAACGGTGCCTTCCACGGGGCCATCTTGGAGGCGCCGCCCGGCGATCCGGCCGCCTTGCTGGCCCGCATGCACCAGCTCATTCAAGGCGTGTTGATCCGAGACCGCGCCGCCGCCGAGGGCGCCCCGCGTTTGTCGGCGGTGGACGACGGCATGGAGGCTGGGGCCTGTTTCCTCAATCCCGATGCCGGCGTCATGATTTTTGCCGGAGCGCGCTTTTCCCTATTTGTCCAAGACGGCGAGACGGTCGAGGAGATCGCCGGCAACCGCCATGGCCTGGGGTATCGCAAGGTTCCCCATGACGCCACTTTTACGAATGTGCGCCTGCCGATTTCCACATCGGCTTGGTATATTCTCTCAACCGATGGCCTGATCGATCAGGTGGGCGGCGAGCGCCGCCGCGCTTTTGGCAAGCGTCGCCTGCGGGAGGTTCTGGCCGGTCTCGACAGTCTGCCTCCCGAAGCTCGCAAGGCCGTGATCTTGGAGGCCCTGCGCGCGCACCAGGGCGACGAGATGCGCCGCGACGACGTGTCTCTCATTGGCTTCAAGGGCTACGGCGAAGCCCTGGTGGCCGACGAGTCCTGGGCTCTCACTCTCGACGATGCGCTGCTCACCGGCGTTCGCGAGATCGACGAGGATCACCTCAAGCTCTTTGAACTGGTCAACCGGGTGGGCGTCGTGTTGGCGCGCAACGATACCGAGCGCCTCGCGCGGCTGATCAGCGATCTGGCCTCCTATACCCACTGGCACTTCCGGCATGAAGAGCGGCTCATGCAGGTGCACGACTACCCGGGCAGCGCCCAGCACAAGCGCGAACACGATCTCTTGATCCAGCAAACGACGGCCCTTCAAGCGCGATTGGCCAGCGGTGATGAGCACGCCACCGATGGTCTCATGGATTTCCTGGCAGACTGGCTGCGGCTGCATATCCAGGTCATGGACAAGGCCCTGGGAGAGTATCTCCTGGCCTTTGAGGCTGAAAAAAATGATCCGGCCCCTTCCGCCCGGGAGACCGGAAGAACAGGGGAAACGCAATGACGTTACTTGCCTCCAATCTGTATGCCCTTAAAAATCAATTAAATTCAGACGGTGTCATTTTTTGCTACAGCGGCTATCTGACACAGGAAGTTCTCGAAGGGATCGGCACCGCCTTGCGTGCCAAGCTGGCCTTTGACCAGACCGAACGCAAGGTTGCCAAAAACCTGTTCTCTGTTTTCGTGGAACAGGTGCAAAATGTCGTGCGATACTCTGCCGAGAAAGAAACCGGGCCCGATGGTTTGGAGACGGGGGCGGTGCTGCGGTATGGCATCTTGCTTGTTGGGCGAGATGGAAAGGGTTATTTCGTGTCTTGCGGGAATTTGATCCACGATCACGACGTGGATCGCCTGCGGACCGATTTGACGGCGATTGCCGGCCTCAGTCGCGAGGAATTGATGGCTCTCTACAAGCAGACCTTGAAAAATGGCGCGCCCGAGGGCAGCAAAGGGGCCGGCGTTGGGTTTCTCGACATCGCCCGGCTGGCCAGCGGGGGGGGTGGAGTTCGACTTCACGCATGTGGACCAAGGTTACAGCTTTTTTGCTCTGAACGCTCGGATGTGAGTGACACTCTGATGGACACGATTGTTATCGAGCGAACCACCCGCTCGCCCGACATACGTTTTGATTTCACGGCGAATACCTTTTCCATGGCCGGGGAGTCGTATCCCGAAGATGTCTCCGCGTTCTATGGGCCTCTTCTGCACAAGCTGGAGGCCCATTTGGAGGCCTTGGACAGCGCCGCCGTGCGGTTTCGCTTTGAGTTGATCTATTTTAATAGTTCAACGGCAAAGGTTCTGATGGAGCTTTTTGAAATTCTCGACGAGGCCGGGCGGCGTGGCAACGCAGTCTCCGTGGTTTGGGCCTATGAGCAAGATGACGATAACCTCAAGGAATTGGGGGAAGAGTTTGGCGCCGAACTCAGTCACGCTAGTTTTGAAATGGAAGAGTTGCCGCTTTAGAGGGCGTGGCCGACGCGTCGGTTGCTTCCTCAGTCAAAGAGAGAAGCCTGGGGAGGCGGGCCTCCCTAGACCCCTCATGTCTTGAGGGGAGGAGGTCTGAAGCCGCGGGGGGAGCCCCTGGATCATGAGGAAAGCGCCGATGAGCACCGAACTGTTCGCCAAGGAACAGGCCATTCTCGACCGGGCCCGCGCGGCGCTTGCCACCTCACACCAGGAGTTTGAGAGCCTCGCCGTGGGCTACGAAAGGCTGCTCAAGCAGGTGCGGCGTTTGGTGCAGATTTCCGATCGCTCCGAGGAGCGGCTCAAGGACGCCAACCTGCTCATCGAGCAACAAAAGCTCGCTCTTGAAAAAGCCAACGAGGAAATCTCGCGCCACGCCGAGTTGCTGGAAGTCAGGGTGCGCGAGCGCACTCGCGAACTGGCGGCCGAACGCGCCAAGCTGGAGCGTTTGGTGCGCATCGGCATCACCTTGGGGGGCGTGCGCGATGGCGCCGTCTTGCAAGAGACCATCTTGGAGGGGGCGCTGGAACTTTCCGGGGCGGACGGGGCGGTGTTGTATTTTCTGGACGACAACGCCCTTATCCCGCGCTTGGCCCGCATCGACTCCTTGGGGTTGCGTCGCGGCGGCACCCTCTTGCCCCTGCCGGATCTGCCCGCCGTCCCCTTGCGCACCGAGGCCGGTCGCCCCAACGACAAGGACATCGTGGCCGCCGCCGTCCAGGTGCGACGCTCCTTGGTGGTGGATGACGCCTACGACCAAGCCCCCTTCGATTTGTCGCTGGTTTACCAACTGGATCTTCGCCTCGGCTACCGCACCCGGTCCTTGCTGGCCGTCCCTCTCATTCCCCGCGGCGCCGAGGTGATCGGGGTTTTGCTGCTGCTCAATGCCCGGGATGCGGATAGCGGAGCGATTACCGGGTTTTCGGCCGAGACGCGGCGCATCGTCGAGGCTTTGGCCTCTCAGGCCGCTGTGTCGATCGACAATTATAGCTTGTTGGAAATCCAGGGAAATCTCCTGGAATCCTTTATCGAGCTGATCGCCGGCGCCATCGACGCCAAGTCGCCCCACACGGGGGGGCATTGCGCGCGCGTTCCCGAGATCGCCCAGATGGTGGCCGAGGCTGCCTCGGTCCAGGCCCAAGGGCCCTTTGCCGCGTTTGCCCTCACCTCCGAAGACGAGTGGCGCGAGTTCAGGATTGCGGCGTGGCTCCACGACTGCGGCAAGGTCACCACCCCCGAGTACGTGGTGGACAAGGCGACCAAGCTGGAAACCCTGTATAACCGGATTCACGAAGTGCGCACCCGCTTCGAGGTGCTCTGGCGCGAGGCTGATATCGCGTATTGGCGCGCCCTCGCCCAAGGCGAGGCCGACGAAGCCAGCTTGGCCCGTGAGCGCGACGCCTTGAAGGCCACCTTGCAAGACGAGTTTGCCTTTGTCGCCCAATGTAACATTGGGGGCGAGTTCATGGCCCCGGCCGACCTGGAGCGCCTCCAGGTCATCGCCGGGCGGACCTGGACGCGCTATTTTGATGATACCCTGGGGCTGGCTCATCTGGAGGTGGATCGCTTGCCCCCCGACCATCCGGCCCCTCCTGTCGAGGAACCCCTGCTCGCCGATCGTCCTGAACACCGGGTCTCCCGGCCGTCCGGCGAAACCTTCCTGCCCGACGCCCGGATGGATATTCCGGCCTATCTCTACAACTTCGGTGAGCTATACAATCTCTCCATCCGTCGCGGCACCTTGACCGAAGAGGAACGCTTCAAGATTAACGATCACGTGGTGCAGACCATTGCCATGCTGCGCCGCCTGTCCTTTCCCAAGTCCTTACGTCGGGTGCCGGAATACGCAGGCGCCCACCACGAAACCCTGGCCGGGACGGGCTACCCGCGCCGCCTGCGGGCCGAGGAAATGTCGGTGCCAGCGCGGATCATTGCTCTTGCCGACATTTTTGAAGCGCTGACCGCCGCCGATCGCCCATACAAAAAGGCCAAGTCTCTGGGGGAGGCCCTCAAGATCATGGCCTTCATGGCCCGTGATCGCCACATTGACCCGGATCTTTTCGATCTCCTGCTGGAGAGCGGTATCTATCGCCTGTATGCCGAGAGCTATCTTCTCCCCGAGCAGCTTGGGCCCATCGATCTTGCCGCCTTGCGGGGGATCGTGCACGGCACGCCCTGACGTGGCGGCAGTCCCGTGTTGCCTGACCAAAGGCAATAAAGATGGGTGGCTTTTTTGATTATTTTTTTAAAAAAAGGACGAACCCTATCCAGGGATAGGCCGAGTAGACGCCCCCCCCTATTTTTTTGGGGGTATGTTCCTTTTGCTTGGTGATAGCTCAGAGTCCATGATAAAAATTGGAAGATCTTCCCAGAATTTTGTTTTGAGTAAAAACTACCTGGGGAGAAAATCCATAAAATTTTCCGGGCTGGTGCCCTGTTTCCTGCTCGTTGAGGACAGCCATGAATGCCTGGCTACAAAAGCTGAGCGTTTTTCAGAAAATTCTCCTTCCGCTGATCTTGGTGGTCTTGACCCTGGTTCTGTTGATCGGCGCTTTGATGACCGGCTTTGGTCAACTGGAACGGCAGGCCAGCACGTTGATCGATGTGGATGCCAAGCGCGCCGTGATGGCCATGGACATCCGGGCGGAAACCAACAATGCCACCGTTTCGGCCTTATCCTTGCTCCTGGACGGATCCGACCAGGACCACCAAGCGGCGGCGGGGCGTTTTGAGGCCAGCGTTGATAAAGTGTCGCGTCTTCTCGCCGAGGGCCATCGCATGGCCTCGACCCCGGAGCGCCGGGCGGCGGTTGAGGAAATCCAGGCCCGCTTTGCAACCTATGTAACGGCCACCCGCAAAGCCATGGATCTGGCGCGCGGTGGAGTGCGGGAGGAGGCGTCGCGGGCCTTTCTGACCGAGGCGCGCGCCGCTCGTGTGGCCTTTGGCGACATCATGACCCAGCGGGCCGAGCAAAATGTCTTGGACATGCAAGCCGCCAAGGAGCGCATGCACAGCGACATTCTGACGACAACAACCCTGGTTTCCGGCTTGTCGGGCGGCCTGACCCTGCTTGCCCTAGGGCTCCTGTATTGGGTGGTGTCGCGTTTTGTCACCAATCCGTTGAGCCACCTGAGCGTGTTCGTCGAGCGTGTCATTCGGGGGGATTATTCGGGCACCCCGGAGGGGGAGGAGCGTCGCGACGAAATCGGCACCATTGCCCGGGCCCTCGCCTTGTTTCAGGAAAACGCCGTGGAGCGTCAGGCCCTGGAGCAAGCCAATCGCGACCGGATCGCCACCAGTGAATACCGGCAAAAGGCCGTGGGGAGCCTGATGACGGCGTTTCGGGAGCGCTCGGCCGCCGTGCTGGAGGCGGTCCAGACGGCCTATACCGGGCTGGAAGATACCGCCCGCACCTTGACCGGCACCGCCGAGCACTCCAACACGCTGGCAGCGTCGGCGGCGGCGGCTACTCAACAAGCCACCGCCAGCGTGCACGGCGTGGCTACGGCCGCCGAGCAGCTTTCCATTTCCATTCGGGAAATTGGCCGGCAGGTCGAGGAGTCCAACCGCCTTTCCGAAGTCGCCGCCGACGAAGCCCGGACCACCAATGAAACGGTGCGCGGTCTGGCCGAGGCGTCCGGGCGCATCGGCGAGGTGGTCAAACTGATCAACGACATTGCCTCCCAAACCAACCTCCTGGCCCTCAACGCCACGATCGAGGCGGCGCGGGCCGGCGAGGCGGGCAAGGGATTTGCGGTGGTGGCCAGCGAGGTCAAAAGCCTCGCCAACCAGACCGCCCGGGCCACCGACGAAATCAGCGCTCAGATTGGCGCGGTCCAGCTTTCCACCGAGCAGGCCGTGGGGGCGATCGGCAGCATCGTCGGGCGCATCGGCGAGTTGAACCAGATCGTGGCGGCTATTGCTGCCGCCGTCGAGCAACAGTCGGCCGCCACCGCCGAGATCGCCCGCAATGTTCAGGAGGCGGCGAGCGGGACCCAGGGGKTGGCCCAGGCCATTGACGGGGCGCGCAATGCCTCGGTCGAGACCGGGCGGGCTGCCAATGCCGTGATGGCTTGCACCCACACCCTGGCCCAGGACAACGAATCCTTGCGCGGGACCGTTCAGAAGTTTTTTGACGAGATGCGCGAGGCGGTGAACCGGACGGTGTCCGCCGCCTGAGCGGGCGGGAGAGAAAGAGAAGGCTGGGGAGGCGGGGCCTCCCAGGCCCCTCCCATCCTGGGGGGTGCCCTTTGGCGTGGGAAATGGTCTAGGCTGGACGCCTGTGTCCAGTCTGGAGGTGATCGTGAGCCGTCCGCCAAGTCTCTTCGATCGGGATGCCCCCCGGCCCYTGGCCGACCGCCTGCGGCCCCGGGAGATCGCCGAGGTGGTGGGGCAAGATCATCTTGTGGCCGCCGAGGCTCCTCTGGGGCGGATGATCGCCTCGGGACACTTGGCGTCCATCATCTTGTGGGGACCGCCGGGCTGCGGCAAAACCACCCTGGCCCGGCTGCTGGCCCAGGCCTGCACCTTGGCCTTCGAGCCCCTCTCGGCGGTGTTCTCGGGGGTTGCCGACCTGCGCCGGGTCTTTAGCGAGGCCCGGAACCGGCGCGAGAGCGGGCAGGGGACCTTGCTGTTTGTCGATGAGATCCATCGCTTCAACCGCGCCCAGCAAGACGGTTTCCTGCCGTGGGTCGAGGATGGAACTGTGATCTTGGTGGGGGCGACGACGGAAAACCCCTCCTTTGAACTCAATGCCGCCTTGCTGTCGCGCTGTCAGGTTTTGGTGTTGCGCCGTTTGGATGATCCGGCTCTCGACACCTTGTTGAGCCGAGCCGAGGGCGTGCTGGGGCGGCCGTTGCCCTTGAGCGAGGCGGCGCGGGTCACGCTCAAGGCCATGGCCGATGGCGATGGGCGGTTTTTGCTCAACATGGCCGAGGCCCTGGCTGATCTGCCCGCCTCGCCCTGCCTGGACCCCGAGGCCCTGGGCAAGGTGATCCAACGCCGCGCTCCCCACTACGACAAGGACCGCGAGGGGCATTTCAACCTGATCAGCGCCGTGCATAAATCCTTGCGCGCCTCGGATACCGACGCGGCCCTCTATTGGACCGCGCGCATGCTGGACGCCGGCGAGGATCCGGCCTATCTCTTGCGCCGCCTGACGCGCTTTGCCGTCGAGGACATCGGCCTCGCCGATCCCGATGCCCTGCGCCATGCCATCGCCGCCTGGGAGGCTTACGACCGCCTGGGCTCGCCCGAAGGGGATCTCGCCATCACCAATCTGGTGCTGTACCTGGGCACGGCGCCCAAATCGAACGCCGCCTATACCGCCCACAAGGCCGCCCGGCAGGCGGCGCGCCAGAGCGGATCCCTCATGCCGCCCCTGACCATCCTCAATGCGCCCACCCGCTTGATGCAGGATCTTGGCTACGGCAAGGGCTACACCTACGACCACGACGCGCCCGACGCCTTCAGCGGTCAGAACTGCTTTCCCGAGGGGATGGCGCGTCAGCGATTTTATGATCCGCCCGAGCGGGGGTTCGAGCGCGAGGTCCGGCGGCGGCTCGCTTGGTGGGACCGTCGTCGCCAGGAGCGTTCCCCCGGGCCGGGCCCGACGACAACGGAGAAACAGTCATGAGCGTGGTCATCCTGACCGTCCCGCCCGAGGAAGCCGGCCAGCGCCTCGACCGCTGGGTGCGCCGCCAGATGCCGGGCCTGACCCAGGGGCGCTTGGAAAAACTTCTGCGCACCGGCCAGATGCGGGTGGATGGCCGCCGCGCCACCAGTAACCTGCGCTTGGAAGCCGGGCAGGCGGTGCGCATTCCCCCGCTGCCCGATGCCGATACCCCGCCGCCGCCCCCGACGCCCCGCCCCCGGCCCGTGCGCGAAAGCGAGATTCGCGCCTTGCAGGCCGCCATCTTGCACAGCGACGATCACCTGATCGTGCTCAACAAGGCGCCGGGACTGGCGGTGCAAGGCGGTACCGGCACCGACCACCACCTGGATGCCATGCTTGATGCCTTGGCCGGAGGAGGCGAGCGCCCCCGCTTGGTCCACCGCCTGGACAAGGATACCAGTGGTGTTCTCGTCCTCGCCCGCACCCAGGCGGCAGCCCGCTTTTTGACGGCGGCGTTTCGGGCCCGCGACACCCTCAAGGTTTACTGGGCCCTGGTGGTGGGGCGCCCCCCGCTGGAACAAGGCACGATGCGCGGCGCCTTGGCCAAAGAGGCGCGCGGCCGTGGTGAGCGCATGGTGGTCAACGAAGAGGACGGCCGCCCGGCCATCACCGATTTTCGGGTCATTGATCAGGCCGTCGGCGCCTGCGCTTGGCTTGATCTGCGCCCGCGCACCGGCCGCACCCATCAATTGCGCGTGCACTGCCTGGAGATGGGCATTCCGATTCTGGGCGATGGCAAGTATGGCGGGCAGGGCGCCTTTTTGCCTGAACTGCCGGTGGCGCGGCGCCTGCACTTGCACGCCCGGGCCCTGGCCATCCCCCATCCCAAGGGCAATGTGCTGCGGGTGGTGGCGCCTCCCCCCCTCATTTCAAGGAGAGCCTCGTCCACCTCGGCTTCGCCCTGGCCGATGCCCCCGACCCCTTCCTGGGCTGGGAAGACGCCGGATAACCCCTCCCGCCCAAGGAAAGAGGGGCCTGGGGAGGCCTGCCTCCCCAGCCTTTCTTTTTGACGCCATCCGGTCCAGCCCGGAACCCTGCGCCAGATTCTCCCTTTTTTAACGCCGCCCTGCTTTCCTGGACGGGACGGATGGGGGTGTGTCCGCCGAGCCCCCCTTGTCTTAGGGGAGGAGAACGATCATGGGACGCAAAACCCGCTGGGGACTGGCTCTCGGCGCCGCACTGGTGCTCTCGGCCTGTGGCTCCGTGGGAGGGGCCGGAGCGCCCCGGAGTACCGCCGCCGATGTCGCCTTGGCCGACTTGGCGCTGGCCTCCCTGGCCAAGGGCGATTATGCCCAGGCCGAAATCTTCGTCGATCGCGCCATGCAGGCCGAAGCCCAGGATCCCTACGCCCTCCTGGCTGCCGGCCTCTTGTACCAAAACACCAACCGGCCTGTCGAAGCGGTGCGGGTCTACAAGATCCTGGTCCACTTGGCGCCCCAGGACGAGGCCACGGTTGGTGCCTGGTTCCATTTGGAGCGCCGGCCCCTGACCGACATTGCCCAGGGTAACCTGGAAATTCTGGCGATGCTGCCCGCGACCGCCGCCGCCATGGCCGAACCGGTTGTGCCACCGCGCCAAATGGCCGCTGCCGCTGCCGCTCCGGCCAACGACGGAGAGGGCCCGCGCTCCCTGGTTCCCCGTTCCCAAGCGCCGGCGCCCGCCGCCACGGCAAGCGCTCCCCTTGTGCCGCCGGTGGGCCCCGTTGTTGCCCCGACCACCCGGCCTTTTATTGATCCCGCGTCGGTGACAGCGGTCATCGGCCGGTTCCTCACGTTGAATCGCCTGCTGGCCGATGGTCTGATGACCCAAGAAGAGTACAGCGTGCTTGACATCCTCTTTCCCTTCCCATGGCGTGGCCGGAGCATGGTTCCGGGCTCCCCCCCCTGGAGTCAAGGCACGCGCACATCCGCGCAGGCCCGTCGCATACGGCATGCCCCAGCCCCCTCTTCATTTCCCTCCCCAAACGAGACAGGATTTGACCCCCAGCCTGCCCTGGGGCACAGTGCGCGCATGAGCTTGACATCCTCTTTGCCGACCACCCTGCACGCCACCGCCTTGGAAAAAGGCGGGGTTGCCATCTTGTTGCGCGGGCCCTCCGGGGCGGGCAAGTCCGATCTGGCCTTGCGCCTGCTCGATCGCGGGTTTCGCCTGATTGCCGATGACCGGGTCGTCCCCCATGTGGAGGAGGCCGGCCTGCGGGTCAGTGCGCCATCGGCCCTGGCCGGTCTTCTCGAGGTGCGGGGCGTGGGGATTGTGTCCGTGCCGGCCGTGGGGGGCAGCGTCCCCCTGGCCCTGGTCGTGGACTTGGTGCCCGGCGGCCCCGTGGAACGCCTGCCCGACCCGGCCTGGGCCGTCATCGAGAACACGCCCGTTCCCCTGGTGCGCTGCGACCCCTGGGAACTGTCAGCTCCCCACAAGGTGGACTTAGCGCTCGCCCTGCGGCGCGAGGAGAGCCCCCTGTCCTACCTGAGCCACACCCCGTCTTACTGACCCACGCTCCTGCTGCCCCACGCCCCTGCTGACCCGCGAGAGTCGCCGCGATGCCCCCTCGTTCGTCTCAACCCGATCCCCTCCAAACCCGCCGCCGGGTGGTGGTCGTTACCGGACTGTCCGGGGCGGGGCGCTCGACCGTGCTGCGGGCCCTGGAAGACATGGGGTACGAGGCCATCGACAATCTTCCGCTGCGCCTGCTCGACCCTTTGCTGGATCCCCCGGCACCGGGAGCCCTGGCCCTGGGCCTGGACTGCCGTACCCAGGGCTTTGATGTGGCCACGGTGGTTCAGGCCCTGGACCGACTGGAGGCCGATACCAGCTTGGAAGTGCGCTTGATTTTCGTCGATTGCGACGACGAGATCTTGGTGCATCGCTACGCCGAAACGCGCCGCCGTCATCCGCTGGCGCTCGACCGCCCCCTGCCCGATGGCATCGCCCTGGAACGCCAGCTTGTGGCCCCCCTGCGGCCGCGGGCCTTTCGCACCCTCGACACCACCGACACGCCGCCTGGGCGGCTCAAGGCCCTTCTTGAGAACGACTTTGCCCTTGATGCCCGCTCCGACATGATCGTGATCGTGACCTCGTTTGGCTTTCGCCATGGAGTCCCGCGCGAGGCCGATCTCGTTTTGGATGTCCGTTTTCTTGATAACCCGCATTACGATTCCACCTTGCGGCCTCTGACGGGCCGGGATCCAGGAGTGGGGGCGTTTATTGAGCGCGACCCGGATTGGCACGAGTTTTTTGCAAGAACCACGTCCCTTTTCAACCTTTTAGTGCCGCGCTACCAACGCGAGGGCAAAAGCTCCCTGACCCTTGCCATTGGCTGTACTGGTGGACATCATAGGTCGGTTTACACGGCCGAGCGTTTGGCGGCATGGTTGACCGAGGCTGGCGTTCGCACGCGCCTTAGTCATCGCGATCTCGGACGCTAGAGGATCCTGGGCACTCAGGGCTCGGGACAATCACAGGAGGGGCGCTTGGCACGATGGTGGAGGAGGAAGGCTGGGGAGGCAGGCCTCCCCAGACCCCTCGGGCGATTTGGTAAGAAATAACGCGGAGGTCGGGAGGCCMCCGCTTACAGGCAAAAGACGGGGCGACGACCGTTCGGAAAGATCCAGGGAACCGGTGTGCCAAGATCCGGCACCCTCTGGACACAGGCTCAGGGGTTGGGGAACGATCACATGATCGGCATGGTACTTGTCACCCACGGACGTCTGGCGGAAGAGTTGATCGCCGCGACCGAACACGTCATGGGCAAACAAGACCGGGTGAAAGCGGTCTGCATTGGCCCGGAAGACGATATGGAACAACGCCGCCAGGACATCATGGCGTGCATTCGCGAGGTAGAAAGCGGTAAAGGGGTGATCTTGCTCACCGACATGTTCGGCGGCACCCCCTCCAACCTTGCGATTTCGGTCATGGAGCGCGCCCGGATCGAGGTGATCGCCGGCGTCAACCTGCCCATGCTGATCCGCCTTGTCACGGTGCGCGACACCTTGCCCCTGGAGGACGCGACCTCCAGCGCCCAGGAAGCCGGCCGTAAATACATCAACGTGGCCTCGCGCCTGTTGGCGCAAAACCCCTGACGGGTTTTCTCCCTTGGAGCCCTTGTCCACTCATGAGCACCCTCTCTTGCGGGACCGACACGGTTCTGGCCTCCCCTGACAGCGTTCGTGTCGAGGCCGAGATTATCAATCGCCGGGGCTTGCACGCCCGCGCGGCGGCTAAGTTTGTCAAGACGGTCGAACAGTTCTCGGCCGAGATCACGGTCTCAAACCGGGGTCAGTCGGTCTCGGGCCGGTCGATCATGGGCCTGATGATGCTAGCGGCCGGCCCGGGCACCACCATCGCCCTGGAAGCCAACGGCCCCGACGCCGACCGCGCGCTGGAGGCCCTGTGTGCCCTGGTCGCGGACCGTTTCCATGAAGGCGACTGACACCGACGCTGACGCCACCCCGCGCTGCATTCGGCTGCAAGGCCTGGGCGTAGGCCCGGGCGTGGGCGTGGGACGGGTTCATGTTCATGAGGCGGGGGCGGTCGCGGTTCCCGAATATCGCATCCCCGCGAGCCGCGTCGAGACCGAGCGCCAGCGGGTGATCGAGGCCGCCGAGCACGGCTCGTCGCAGATCGCCACCTTGCGCCGCAAGGCCCGCCACCTGCCGGGCGCCACCGGCGAGGAACTCGACCATCTGCTCGACGCCTACCAGCAGATGCTCAAGGGCTCGCGCCTGATCAAAGGAGTCCTGGAGCGTATCGGCCGCGAGCGCGTGAACGCCGAGGCCGCCGTGCGCCACGAAATGGACGCCATGGCCGAGACCTTCGCCGCCATGGCCGACGCCTATCTGGCGGCGCGGGCCGAGGACATCCGCGATATCGGCTGGCGCCTGATCCGCGTCCTCACCGGCACGTCCAGCCGGGCACTGGCCCCCCTGACCCGCAACACGGTTCTGGTGGCCCACGACCTGAGCCCGGCTGATACCGCCTTGCTCAACCCGCGTGAGGTGGCGGGCCTGATCCTAGGCAGCGGCGGCTCGGACAGCCACACCGCCATCATGGCTCGCTCGCTCGGCCTGCCGGCGGTGGTGGCGGTGGCCGATGTCCTGCGCCATGTCCGCCCCGGCGACACGGTGTGCCTGGACGGCGAGGCGGGACTTGTTGTCATTGATCCTGACGAAGCGACCCAGGCCGAGTTCCGAGGCCGGCGCGCTGAGTTCCTGCGCACCCGGCGCCTGCTCGGGCGCCTGCGCGACCTGCCGGCCGAAACCCGCGACGGGACGCGCATCACCTTGATGGCCAATGTCGAACTGGCCGGCGAACTCGACGCCGTGCACCAAGGCGGCGCCGAGGGCATTGGCCTGTTACGCACCGAGTTCATGTTCATGAATCGCCCGGACCTCCCGGGCGAGGACGAGCAGGTGGCCTTCCTGCGCACCTTCATCGAGCGCATGGGCGGCCTGCCCGTGACCATTCGCACTTTGGATGTGGGGGGCGACAAGCTCGCGGTGTCGCTGGGCCTCGACGACTCCCCCAACCCCGCCCTGGGCCTGCGGGCCATCCGCCTGTCCTTGAGCCGGCTCGATCTGCTGCGCACCCAACTGGCCGCCATCCTACGCGCCGGCATCCATGGCCCGGTACGCATTTTGCTGCCCATGGTCGGCTCGATCGAGGAACTGGTGCAGGTTCGGCAGGTCCACGATCAGGTCGTGGCCGATCTGCGAGCGCGCGGCGTGCCGCTGGCCGATCCCCTACCGCCGCTGGGCATCATGATCGAGGTGCCCGGCGCCGCCTTGTGCGCCGACACCCTGGCCCGGGCCTGCGACTTTTTCGCCATCGGCACCAATGATCTGATCCAGTACACCCTGGCCATCGACCGCTCCGACCCCTCGGTCGGGCACCTTTACAACCCCCTGCATCCGGCGGTCCTGCGCCTGATCCAGTTTACGGTGCTGGCGGCGGGCCGCGCCAACATCCCGGTCTCGGTGTGTGGCGAAATGGCCGGCGACCCGCGCTTGGCCGGGGTTTTGCTGGGTCTCGGGGTCATGTCGTTGTCGATGTCGGCCAACAACATTCCCCGGGTCAAGCACACCCTTCGCCGCTTGGCTCTGGCCGATGCCCGCGAGCGCACGGCCACCATGATGGCGCTCAACGATCCCCAGGCGATCAGCGCGATTGCCGACACCTTGGCCGAGCGCCGACGGGGGAAGTCATAAGGAAGGCTGCCTCCCCAGACCCCACATTGATGGTGGCCCTGCGCATGAGCCCCCCCAGGATCGGAGGGGTCTGGGGAGGCCCCCGCCTCCCCAGCCTTCCTTTTCCTCGATTCCCCTTGATAACGATATAAAGATATCTTTATATAGACATCAGACGTCCCGGCTCGACCCGGGTGTCAGCCAGCAAGCGGAGCGACTGATGAGCATCACCGAAAGCAGGATTGCCGACCCGTCCCTGGCGGCGTGGGGCCGCAAGGAAATCGAGATCGCGGAAAGCGAAATGCCGGGTCTGATGGCGACCCGCGCCGAGTATGGGGCGCAGCAGCCGCTCAAGGGCGCGCGTATTGCCGGGTCCTTGCACATGACCATTCAAACGGCGGTGCTGATCGAGACCCTGAAGGCCCTGGGCGCCGACGTGCGCTGGGCCTCTTGCAACATTTACTCGACCCAGGACCACGCGGCCGCCGCCATTGCCGCCGCCGGCACCCCGGTGTTCGCGCGCAAGGGCGAAACCCTGACCGAGTACTGGGACTACACCCACAAGATCTTTGAGTGGGCCGATGGCGGCACGCCCAACATGATCTTGGACGACGGCGGCGACGCTACGCTGCTGATCCACCTGGGCGCGCGCGCCGAAAAGGATCCGTCCTTGCTGGCCAACCCGGACAGCGAAGAAGCCGAATGCCTGTTTGCCGCCATCAAGGCGCGTCTGGCCGAACAGCCCGGCTGGTACTCCAAGGTCCTGGCCAACATCCAGGGCGTGACGGAAGAGACGACCACGGGCGTGCATCGCCTCTACGAAATGGAACGGGCCGGCACCCTGCCCTTCCCCGCCATCAACGTGAATGACTCGGTCACCAAGTCGAAGTTCGACAACAAGTATGGCTGCCGGGAATCGCTGGTGGACGGCATCCGCCGCGCCACCGACGTGATGATGGCCGGCAAGGTGGCCGTGGTCGCTGGCTTTGGCGACGTGGGCAAGGGCTCGGCCGATTCGCTGCGCAACGCCGGGTGCCGGGTGCTGGTCACCGAAATCGACCCGATCTGCGCCTTGCAAGCGGCGATGGAAGGCTATGAGGTCGTCACGATGGAACAGGCCGCCCCGCGCGGCGACATCTTCGTGACCGCCACCGGCAACGTCGATGTCATCACCCTCGACCACATGCGCGCCATGAAGGACCGGGCGATCGTCTGCAACATCGGCCACTTTGACAACGAGATTCAGATCGCGGCCCTCAAGAACCTGACCTGGAACAACATCAAGCCGCAGGTGGACGAGGTCATCTTCCCCGACGGCCACCGCATCATCTTGCTGGCTGAAGGCCGCTTGGTGAACCTGGGCTGCGCCACCGGCCACCCCTCGTTCGTGATGAGCGCCTCTTTCACCAACCAGACCCTGGCCCAGATCGAGCTGTTCGCCAACAACGCGGACGGCAAGTACGAGAACAAGGTCTACACCCTGCCCAAGCACCTCGATGAAAAGGTGGCGGCGCTGCATCTGGCCAAGCTGGGCGTCACCTTGTCGGTACTGTCCGAGCGTCAGGCTTCCTACATCGGCGTGGACGTCGCCGGCCCCTTCAAGGCCGACGCCTACCGCTACTAATCCTCCAAGAGACCAAGGGGCCTGGGGAGGCCGCGCCTCCCCAGCCTTCTTTTCGTAAGGGGCCCCGATGGTATCAGCCCTCCAGGGATCCCCGCGCAAATTTCCCCTCTGATTCGCACGCCCTCCCCTTTCGCTAAGGGGTCGCCTATGCCATCTTTTGGAGGTATCTTCGGGAGGTATCTTCTGGACGGACACGGCGGGCGATGGGCATCACTGTCTCTTCCAGCGTGTCGATCCGCTGGGTCATTGTAACCTTGCTTGTGGGCGGCAGCTTGACCGGCGTCGCCGCTTTGGACTTGGCCCGTGGCAACGAAACACGGGCGCAAGAAGCGGTCACTGCGGCCGCTGAACGGCTCAACCATGATATTGTCGAACGCCTGACCCTCTACCAATACGGCCTGCGCGGCGCCCGAGGGATGGTCCTGACCACGGGAGAAACGGGACTGACCCGCGCCGGCTTTCGGCGCTATAGCCTGTCGCGCGACATCGACCGCGAGTTCCCCGGAGCGCGCGGCTTTGGCTTCATTCGCCGGGTCCCAGCCGACCAAGAGGAGAGCTTCCTCGCCCAAGCCCGGGCCGATGGTCATCCCAACTTTAGCGTGCATCGCTTTGCCACGCACCCGGGTGAGTCTTACGTGATCCAATACATCGAGCCGGTGGAGCGCAACGCTCAAGCGATTGGCCTTGACATCGCCTCGGAGGCCAATCGGCGCGAGGCGGCGCAGGCAGCCATCGACACCGGGGAGGCCCGAATGAGCGGGCCCATCACCTTGGTACAAACCACCGGCGCCCGCCTGCAATCCATGTTGATCCTGTTACCGGTGTATCGCTCGGGCCAACCCCCGGCCACGGTCGCCGAGCGCTGGGCCGAGGCCTTCGGGTGGACCTATGCGCCCCTGAACGTTAGCGAGGTCTTGAACCTCTTGCTCTTTGACCGCGACCTCTTCCTCCTCACCCTGAGCGATATCACCGAGCCTGGGATCCAGGAGGTGTTTTATACCAGCGCCCCTGGAACCCTGCCGGCCCTGTCTGCCCCGAGGGCCCGCCTGGACCAGGAGATTTTCGGGCGGCGCTGGCGCCTGGACCTCACGGCACGCCCCGCTTTTGCCGCCACCCTCAACCAGACCAGCCCCCTGCTGGTCTGGCTGCTGGGGGGAATCGCCAGCCTGGGCGCGGCGGCGCTGGCTGGCGCCTGGGCCAGCGCCCGGGAGAGAGCCGTCCAGATCCGCAACACCCAGAGCCGCTTGGCCACCATTGTCGAGACCTCGGGCGATGCCATCGTGAGCCAGTCGCTTGAAGGGCGGATACTCAGTTGGAACCGGGGAGCCGAGCGCCTGTTTGGCTTTACCGAGGCCGAGGCCATCGGCCAGACCGTGGCCGATCTGCTGGTTCCACCCGAGCGTCATCTGGAAGACGCCCGCCTGCTGGCCCGCGCCGCCCAGGGGGAGGAGGGGATCACAGCCTTTGAAACCGTGCGCCGGCGCCAAGACGGCTCGCTGGTCGAGGTTGCCCTGACCGCGAGCCCCCTGCATGACGACAAAAATCAAAGACTGGGCTTGGCCTTGCACCTGCGTGACATCGGCAGCCAAAAAGCCGCCGAGCGCCGCCTGACCAGCTTCAATGCCCACTTGGAACAGCAAGTCGCAGCGCGCACGGCCGAACTGGAGGCGGCCCGGCGGATCTTGCAAACCGTTCTCGATGCCGTGCCCTCCCTGATCGGCTATTGGGACCGGGACCTGACCTGCCGCTTTGCCAACAAGGCCTATGCCCACTGGTTTGGCGCCGAACCCGAGCGCCTCCAGGGGATCCCGCTGCGGACCTTGCTCGGGGATGCCTTCTACGATCAGAGCCGCCCCATGGTGGAGGCGGCGTTAAGCGGCCAGCCCCAAACCTTTGAACGCATGATCCCGCGCCCCGATAAGCAAGGGGTCTGCCATACCCTCGTCCATTATGTCCCCGAGATTATCGACGGAATCACGCGGGGATTTTACGTCATCGCCCACGATGTGACCGAACTGGTCGAAGGACGCCAGCGCCTCGCCGCCGCCGTGCGCGAAAACGAGAACCTGCTGGGGATCATCAACGAACAGCTTTTGTGCTCCGTGGCCGACCCCAAGGGCATTTTGCTGGATGTCAACGCGAACCTGTGTCGCACCCTGGGGTACCGCCGCGAGGAGCTTCTGGGCCAAAGCCAGCGGGTGCTTGAAGACGAGATCCATTCGCAGGGGTTCTGGAAAACGGTGAGCGACTCCCTGCTGCTGGGCCGGAGTTGGCGCGGCGAGATCTGCCACCGGCACCGGGAGGGGTCCTTGCACTGGATGGACAGCCTGATCGTGCCCTTCCTTGCCGAGGATGGCGGACTCGAACGAACCTTGGTCCTGCGCATTGACATCTCCGATCGCAAGGCGGCGGAAGCCGAGCGCGATCGGGTCAACCGCCTGCTCAGTGGGGTCCTGGCCTCGGCGACCGAGTTCGCCATCATCGCCACCGACCCCACCGGGCTCATCACCATGTTCAACACGGGGGCCGAACGCATGCTGGGCTACACCGCCCAGGAGGTGGTCGGCCGCGAAACCCCCGAGATTTTCCATTTACCCCACGAGATGGCCGCCCGTGCCCAGGCCCTGAGCCTGCGCACGGGCGGACCGGTCACGGGTTTCCGAACCTTTGTCGTTATTGCCGAACGCGACGGCGCCGAGACCCAGGAATGGACCTACGCCCGCAAGGACGGTAGCCGACTCCAGGTGTCGGTGGTGGTCACCACCATTCGCTCCGACGACGGCATTACCGGCTATCTGGGGGTGGCCCAGGACATTGGGGCCCGCAAGCAGGCCGAAGGCCAGCTGATGCTCTCCAAGCAAGCGGCCGAGGCGGCCAACCGGGCCAAGACCGAGTTCCTGGCCAACATGAGCCACGAGATCCGCACCCCCCTCAACGCCATCCTCGGCCTGGGCCATGTTTTGGCGCAAACCCCCTTAACCCCGCAACAACGCGAACTTCTCGGCAAAACCCAGGTCGCCGGCCAGGGCTTGCTCGCCATTCTCAACGACATCCTCGATTTTTCCCGGGTGGAGGCGGGCTTGTTGCTCCTTGATCCTCACCCCTTCCGCCTGGCCGACCTGATCAACACGGTGTTCACCATTGTGTCGGTGCCAGCCAGCGCCCGAAAGATCCTGGTCTCCCTCGACATGGCCCTCGACATTCCCGAGGTCATCACGGGAGACCGCACCCGGGTGCAGCAGGTGTTGATCAACCTCCTGGGTAATGCGGTCAAGTTCACCCCCCAAGGGTCGGTCCGCCTGCGCATCTCCTGGGACACCCGGCCCCAGACCTTGCGCTTTGAGGTGCACGATACCGGCGTGGGCATCGAGCCCGCGGCGCTTCCTTCCTTGTTCGAGGCCTTCACCCAAGCGGATGGCTCCACCACGCGTCGCTTTGGCGGATCAGGCCTTGGCCTTGCGATTTGCAAGCGCCTTGTTCACCTGATGGAGGGCAACATCGGGGCCGAGAGCGAACCCAACCGGGGCAGCGTGTTCTGGTTTACCCTGCCCACCCAAGGCCACGACGCCCCCCTGCCCTCGCCGCCTGTCCCCGACGCTCCGCAATCGGCCCCGTCTCGCACGCTGGCGGGGGTCCGGGTCCTGATCGTTGAGGATAACCCGGTCAATCAGGACGTCGCGCGGCGGATTCTCGACCTCGAGGGCGCGCGCGTCACCCAGGTCACCAACGGTGCCGAGGCCCTGGATGCCTTGCAAGCCGAACCCACGGCGTTTGACGTGGTGCTCATGGATGCCCAGATGCCGGTTATGGATGGCTACGAAGCCACCCGCCGGATCCGTCACACGCTGAAACTAGGGCGATTGCCGATCATCGCCCTGACGGCGGGGGCGTTGGAGGTCGAGCGCGACCGGGCCTTTGCCGCCGGCATGGATGATTTTATCGCCAAACCCTTCGACATCGACCAGATGGTGGCGATCGTGCGTCGCCATGCCGACACCTCGTCCGACATATCGCCCTCGGCCAAGGCCAAGGCCAGCGCCCGTGCCGAGGCTCTGGCCCGCCTTGATGGCGACGAGGACCTGTTTGAAGAGATCTGGGCGCGTTTTAACCAGGAGTATCGCTCGGAAGCCGAGACGCTCCGGTCTTTGCTCTCTCGCGGCCGCGGGGAGGAGGCGGCGCGCCACCTGCATGCCCTGCGCGGCGCCGCCAGTCAGGTGGGGCTGTCCGCCCTCGCCCAGTTGGCCGAAACCGCTGAAAGAATTGTGCGCGGGGGCCGTCTTGCGGAACTGGCCGACGCCCTCCAGGCCCTGGAAGCCGCCCTGGCGGACGTCCTTGCCCCCGATGTTCCGCCGTCAGGAGAGGCCCCATGACCGATGCCAAACCATTTCGCCTCCTCCTCGTGGACGACGACGAAGCTTCCCTCGACCTGCTTGCCTCCTTGGTCGCCCACTTCGGCACCCTGGCGCGCGCCCGCACCGGCGCCGAAGCGCTCGCCGAGGTCGCAAGCCATCTCCCCGATCTGATCTTGCTGGATGCCGAGATCCCGAGCCCCAACGGCTTCGAGGTCTGCGAGATCCTCAAGACCAACCCGCTTTATGCCGACCTGCCGATCCTGTTTGTCACCGCCCATAACGCCCCCGAGATCGAAACCCTGGCCTTGCGCCTGGGGGCTGTTGATTTCATTCACAAACCCCTCAACCCCGCCATCGTGCGCGCCCGGGTGCGCACCCATCTGCTGCTCAAGCAACGCACCGACGATTTGCACCGCCTCGCCATCCAGGACCCCCTCACCCGCTTGGCCAACCGCCGCGCCTTCGACGATGCCCTGGACCAGGAAATCCGCCGCGCCCGACGCAACGCCACGCCCTTGTCCTTGCTCATGCTCGATGTGGATTATTTCAAACGCTACAACGACCACTACGGCCACCCCAAGGGCGACGAGGCCTTGCGCGCCGTGGCCGGGGTCTTGGCCCGGTATTCGCGGCGGGCCGGCGAGATGGCGGCGCGCCTCGGGGGCGAGGAGTTTGCCGTGCTGTTGCCCGGCCTGAGCGCCGACACGGCGACCTTACTGGCCGAGCGCATCCGCGCCAGCGTCATCGACCTGGGCCTCCCCCACGCCTTCTCCGACGTGGCGCCGGTGTTGAGTGTCAGTCTGGGGGTTGCCGCCTATGAGCCGGAGGGGACGGCTCTGACCGATTGTGCGGATCAGGCCTTGTATGCCGCCAAAAAAGCCGGGCGAAATTGTGTGAGTGCCGCGTAGGGAAAAAAGAAAGGCTGGGGAGGCTCGCCTCCCCAGACCCCTCATAGCGTTATCGCGGGGTCTGGGGAGGCCGTGCCTCCCCAGCCTTGTTTTCTTACTCAGCCGCCTTGTCAGCCGCGTTGCTGGTCGCGGCCTCAAGACCGGCCAAGTGGCGCAGAAGGGCCCAGCGATGGTCGATCTCCCGTTCCGCCGCCGCCATCATGGTAGCATAGGCATCGGGGAAGGCCTCGCGGGTCACGCGGAAGCGCCCTTCGCCGGCCATGTAGTCGGCCAGACCGCGCTTGCGCTCGCTGGCGTCCAGGGTCAACCCGGGCTGGCCCGCCGCCTGACGGCGCGGGTCGAAGCGATACAGCGGCCAGTATCCGCTATCGATCGCGAGCTGCTGCTGGTTGAGGCCACACGACAGGTCATAGCCATGAGCGATACAGTGGCTATAGGCGATGATCAGCGACGGCCCGTCATACGACACCGCCTCGGCGACGGCGCGGATGGTCTGGTTGTCGTTGGCGCCAAAGGCGACCGACGCCACATAGACGTGGCCGTTGGCCATGGCGATCAGGCCCAGGTCCTTCTTGGGCAGCGGCTTGCCCGAGACCGCGAACTTGGCCGAGGCCGCCAGCGGCGTGGCCTTGGACTGCTGGCCGCCGGTGTTGGAATACACCTCGGTGTCCATGACCAAGATGTTGACGTTGCGGCCCGAGCTCAACACGTGGTCGAGACCGCCGTAGCCGATGTCGTAGGCCCAGCCGTCACCACCAACGATCCACACGACCTTCTCGACCAGATAGTCGGCCAGGGTTTCCAGCAGGCGAGCGGCCGGCTCCTGGAGGGTCGCCAAGGCCTGACGCAAGGCAGCGACGCGCTCGCGCTGGGCCCGGACCAGGACTTCCTCGTTCTTGTGGGTGTTGGTGAGCAGGCCCTCGACCAACTGCCCGTCCAAGCGCGGGGCCAGGATTTCCAGCAGACGCCGCGCCTCGATACGGTGCTGATCAAGGGCGATGCGAAAGCCCAGACCAAACTCGGCGTTGTCCTCAAACAAAGAGTTCGACCAGCTCGGCCCGCGGCCGAAGGCGTCGGTGGTGTAGGGCGTGGTCGGCAGGTTGCCGCCGTAGATCGACGAGCAGCCGGTGGCATTGGCGATCATCATGCGATCGCCCCACATCTGGGTCAGCAGCTTGAGGTACGGGGTTTCACCGCAGCCCAGGCAAGCGCCCGAGAATTCAAACAACGGCGTCATGAACTGGGTGGCGCGCACGTTGGGCTTCAAGGTGGCGCGATCGACCTCGGGCAGATCCTGGAAGGTCGCCCAGTTGGCCTTGGCCTCCTCCAACACGTCCTGCTTGGGCTGCATGGTCAGGGCGCGCTTGCTCGGGTCGTTCTTGTCGGCCGAGGGGCAAACCTCGACACACAAGGTGCAACCCGTACAATCTTCCGGCGAAATCTGGAAGACATAGGAACTGCCCTTCAGCTCGCCACCGCCGCGATAGGGCGCCGACTGCATGCTCTCGGGCAGGGCGACGTCGCCCGGCACCACCTTGGCCCGCAAGGCGCCATGCGGGCAGACCATCAAGCACTTGTTACACTGGGCGCACAGGGCGGGATCCCAGGCACAGATTTCGTGGGCAATGTTGCGCTTTTCCCAGCGCGCGGTGCCGGTCGGCCACGTGCCATCCACGGGGAAGGCGCTCACCGGCAGCAAGTCGCCCTTGCCGGCCAGCATCATGGCGGTGACGCGCTTGACGAAGTCCGGGGCCTCGTCGGCCACCAGGGCGCCCCGCTCGGCCCCGGTGATGGCGGTGCCCAGGGTGACTTCCTCCATGTGGGAGACGGCGGCGTCCACGGCGGCGAAGTTGGCCTCGACCACCTTCTGGCTCTTGCGGGCATAGGTCTTGGCGATGGCGTCCTTGATGGCCTGGATCGCCGCATCGCGCTTCAACACGCCGGCCAGGGCAAAGAAGCAGGCCTGCATGATGGTGTTGATGCGCCGCCCCATGCCCACCGACGCCGCCACCTTGTTGGCGTCGATGACAAACAGGCGCATGCGCCGCTCGATCAAGGTGCGCTGGATGGCCGCCGGGAGCTGATCCCAGACCTCGTCCTTGCCGAAGGGCGAGTTGAGCAGCAAGGTCGCCCCCTCGGCCGCCGCCTCGAGAACGTCGAGCTTTTCCAGGAACTCGAAGTGGTGGCAGGCAATGAAGCCGGCGCGCTCGACCAGATAGGGCGCCTTGATCGGACGCGGGCCAAAGCGCAGGTGCGACACCGTGGTGCCGCCCGACTTCTTGGAATCGTACACAAAGTAGCCCTGACCGTAGAGATCAGAGGCCTCGGAGATGATCTTGATCGAGTTCTTGTTGGCGCCGACCGTGCCATCCGAGCCCAGGCCGAAGAACAAGGAGCCCTCGACGTCGTCGGCTTCGATCGAGAAGCTCTTGTCGTAGTCCAGCGACAGATGGGTCACGTCATCGACGATGCCGACCGTGAACTCCTGGCGCGGGGTCTCGCGCGACAACTCGTCGAACACCGCCTTGGCCATGGCCGGGGTGAATTCCTTGGACGACAGGCCAAAGCGACCACCGATCACCACCGGCGCCTTGGCGGTCACCAGACCCC
Organism: Pararhodospirillum photometricum DSM 122; assembly: GCF_000284415.1. NCBI lineage: Bacteria > Pseudomonadati > Pseudomonadota > Alphaproteobacteria > Rhodospirillales > Rhodospirillaceae > Pararhodospirillum > Pararhodospirillum photometricum. The sequence goes on along the minus strand of NC_017059.1, from coordinate 3,274,973 downwards.
GGCTGCCGGCACGGTGCAAGGCGCCGACCACGTCCATGTACAAAGGCTCGCCCAGGGCGCCGCATTCCTTGGTGCGGTCCAGCACGGCAATCGCCCGGGTGGTCACCGGCAAGGCGGCGACAAAGGCATCCACCGAGAACGGACGGAACAGGCGGACCTTGATCACGCCGACCTTTTCGCCTTGCGCCGCCAGGGCCAGGGCGGTTTCCTCGACCGTCTCGGCGCCCGAGCCCATGACCACGATCACGCGCTCGGCATCGGGAGCGCCGGCGTAGTCGAACAGGCCGTAGCGCCGACCCGTCACCGCTGCGAAGCGGTCCATGGTCTCCTGCACGATGTCGGAGCAGGCGATATACCAGGGATTGCGCGCTTCCTGGGCCTGGAAGAAGGTGTCGGGATTTTGCGCCGTGCCGCGCACCACCGGGGCATCCGGGGTCAGGGCGCGGGTGCGGTGCGCGGCCACCAAGGTGTCATCAATCATGGCGCGCAGCTCGTCGTCGGACAGAGCGCGAATCTTGGACACCTCGTGGGAGGTGCGGAAGCCGTCGAAGAAGTGCAAGAAGGGCACCCGGCTCTTGAGCGTCGCCACGTGGGCGATGCAGGCCATGTCCTGGGCTTCTTGCACGGAGGCCGAGGCCAGCATGGCAAAGCCGGTCTGGCGGCAGGCCATCACGTCCGAGTGATCGCCAAAGATCGACAGGGCATGGGTCGCCAGGGTGCGCGCCGTCACGTGCATGGCAAACGGCGTCAGCTCGCCCGCGATCTTGTACATGTTGGGGATCATCAGCAGCAGGCCCTGGGACGCCGTGAAGGTCGTGCCCAGCGAGCCCGCCTGAATGGCGCCGTGGCACGCGCCGGCAGCGCCGCCCTCGGACTGCATTTCCACGACCTGGGGGACGTCGCCCCACAGGTTGGGCTTGCCCTTGGAGGACCACTCGTCGGCCAGTTCGCCCATGGTGGAGGACGGCGTGATCGGATAAATCACCGCGACTTCGCTCAATCGATAGGCGACCGAGGCACATGCCTCGTTGCCGTCCACCGTGATCATCCTGCCGTCGGTCATGGGGGGAATCTCCTGTCTGTCCTGCGCGTCTGTCAAATGGGTGTCGGGGTGCGGTTTTGCAGCGCACACCGGCTATGACACATGGGACCCTATCGCACAAGGGGTCGAAAGCGCGATTGTTTATTTCTTGAGGGGCGCGTGCCGGGTTCTAATGTTGCGTACACCGCTTCACACGGGTCGGCAAGGGGGGATGACGGCCCTCGGGAGGAGAAACCTACTCCCCTCTTGGGAAGGGTTCCAGGTAAAACCCGCCGTCAAAAGCCCTTAAATCTATGCCAGAAAGAGTACTCCCCTCTCCCTTCGTCGAGGGTGTGCAAAGACCCGCAACACTCACCCCTGCCGTGTAGCAAAGCCTGCGAAGGGACGCGAAAGGAAAAAACCATGCTCACGATGGAAGTCTGCGTCCGCGCCGATTTTCACACTGCCATCGCCCGGGCCACCGCCAGCGCGGAACGCTGCGACGGCTGGCTGGCGGGCCACACCTTGTATTCCAACGTGCGCGCGGTGTTGCTGGTGCATTTGCCGGGCCCGGCCTTGCCCAAGCTGGCGGCCACGTTGGCGGCCGATGGCTTCGTCCTCACGTCTGAGCCGCCGTTGGCGGTCAACGCTGACGATGTCGTGCTCTCGCTGGCGGTGACCGCTTTGCACGAGGGGCCCGATCTGCGCCGGGACGTGCCGGCGTTCGGGTAAAAAAAAGGCTGGGGAGGCAGCGGCCTCCCCAGACCCCTCGGACCAGAAAGGGGCGACCTTTAGCCGCCGATCTCGCCGCCACCCTTGCGGGTGATGAACACAACGGACGGCCGGGGCGGCATGCCCTCCTTGAAGTCCGGCCAGCGGGTGGACGGCGCGTCAAAGGTGCTGTCCTTGTCATCGCCGGGATGCTGGACACAGCAGAACATGGTGGTGCCATCGGGCGTCAGGAACGGCCCGCACATTTCGGCGCCGGTCGGGGTGGCGTAGAAGTGGCGGGTCAGCGCCCGGCCCTCGCCTTCGACATCGGCGGCCCACAGACCATCGGCGTAGCCGAACTTGGTGGCGCCGTCGGTGGAAATCCACAAGCGGCCCCGGGGGTCGAAGGCCACGTTGTCGGGGCACGACAGCCAGCCGTGTTCCGAGGTGGCCGGATGGTAGCGGGCCCCATCCTCGGGCTTGGCCGGATTGCCGCACAGCACGAAAATGTTCCAGGTAAAGAGGTCAGCCTCATGCTTGGCGGCCCGCCCCTTGCCGCCCGGCGGCACCATTTCCAGCACGTGGCCGTGCTCGTTGGTGGCGCGGGGGTTGGCGGCGTCGACCTGCTCGGCCTTGCGCTTGGTGTTGTTGGTGAGCGCCATAAAGATCGAGGCGGTGACGGGATTGGGCTCCACGTCTTCGGGGCGGTCCATGGGGGTGGCGCCCATCAAGCTGGCGGCGCGCCGGGCTTCGATCACCACATCGGCCTGGCTGTGGAAATCGTTCTCCGGGGTCAGCGGACCCTGACCAAACACCAAAGGCAGCCAAGCCAAGGTGCCATCGGCGGCGAACTTGCCGACATAGAGGGTGCCCTCGTCGAGCAGGTCCTTGTTGGCCGCCGGATTGGCGAGGTCCACCTTGTTCTTGGTGATGAACTTGTAGACAAACTCGAAGCGCTCATCGTCACCGGCATACACGGCCAGACGGCCATCGTGGTTGATGATGACGTTGGCGCCTTCGTGCTTGAAGCGTCCCAGCGCGGTGCGCTTGACCGGCACCGAGGTCGGGTCGTAGGGATCGAACTCGACCATCCAGCCGAAGCGGTTGGGCTCGTTGGGCTCCTTGGCCACGTCAAAGCGCGGATGGAAGCGATACCAGCCGTAGTCCGGCTTGCCGTTGATGCCAAGGCGCTTGTAATTGCGCTCTTCGGCGGGCGGCAAGGTGGCGCCGTTGAAATAGCGGTCGAAGTTTTCCTCAGCGATCAGAACCGTGCCCCAGGGGGTCACGCCGCCGGCGCAATTTTGCAAGGTTCCGATGACCCGGGTCCCGGTGGGGTCGGCGCTGGTCTTCAGGCGGTCGTGGCCGGCTGCTGGTCCCGAGACGCGAATCTCAGTCTCCAGGGTCGAAATACGCCGGGCATAGCGGCTGTTGGGCACCACCGACCACAGGTCGCCGTCGCGCTTGACCTCGATCACCGAGTGGCCGTGGGCGGCCATTTCGACGTTGATCTGCTCTTCGGTCTGGCTGTCGATGCCCTCGGGATCTTGACCCGACCACATCAGCTTGCGGTCCACGTACTCGTGGTTGATGGTCAGCAGGCCATGGCTGGAGTTGTTCGAGCCACGCTCCAGCGGGAAGTAACCCAGGAAGTCGTTGTTGTAACCGAACTGCTTGAGCTGCGCGGCGGCCGTCAGGTGGGTGGGATCGAAGGCCGGAGCCTCGGGCAGCACCGGATCACCCCAGCGGATCAGGACCCCGGCATGGTAGCCCTCGGCCACATGATGGTCCTGGTCCATCAGGTGGGGAATTTCCTTGAAGCTCAGGGTCGAGGGATTGGTCGCGGCCATCGCCTTGCCCGCCGCCCCCACGGCCCCCAACGTCGGCAGAACACTGATGGCCGTCAGAGCCCCCAGGCCCCGCAAGGCCTGACGGCGGCCGATCGGCGCGTTGGCCAGGGTCGCCAGCCGCTTGGAGATCACCTCCGCCATGGGATTGACCACATGGGGGTTGGAATAGGGTTCTTCAACGTCCGTGTCCCGGGAGGACACGACGCCATGGGCGGTGGTCTGGGTCATGGAAGCCTCGTTTTCGTGAAACCCGCCGGGCTGGTCATGGTCCCGACCCCGCGGGGGGCGGGGCGCAGTATGGTCACGCCCGCCCTGCGCGAAAACGTTGCTTCGATGAAGCTTCCCGGAAGACTTCATGACAAGACACAGGCTCGTCACATCAGCCCTTCTGAAGAAAGGAGTCCGGGGAGGGTCCCGCCGCCCCCGTCTTTTATCCTTCCTCCACGGCCCTCCGCCCAACCAACCCCCTACTCCGCCGCCGCCATGAAAGCCCCGGCCGGCGGCAGGGCAGTCTGGCACACCGACGCACACGGAGAGCCAAAGCGCGCCAACCCTCGACGCATCAAGACGCCCCCACGCGCGCCCAACCGAAACGACAGCCGGTCCACGGCCGGATCGCCCAGCCCCAAACCGTCTAAGGCGCTTTCAAGGACCTGGGCCAGCAAACGAGAGTCGGGCGTGTCCAGCGCGCTGCCCGGCGACCCCAGGACCAACGGCGGCGTGGCATGAACGGCCGCCACCACCAACAAGCCATCAAGCGCCACCACCACGTCGCCCAGGCCGGCGGCGCACAGTCGGCGCACCATTCCGGCCGGAAAGCCGCCCGAACAGCCCGGGCGGCGCTCCCAGCACCGCGCGGCCTCGACCAACAACGCTCCGCGGGCGCCGTCTTGCTCCAAACGCCCTTTCCCCGTCCCGATCCCACGTCCCATCGCCTTGTCCTCTTTCGCCCCTGCCGCCGGACACCCCGGGTCCGGTGGGGTCTTTATACCGATATTGAGAAGCGCTCGCAACACCAAAGGGCATCCCACACCAAGCCGTTCCCCGCTGGAGGCACAACAAAAGAGGACGGCTGGGAAAGCTCGCCTCCCCAGACCCCTCCTTCCTTAAGAACCAGATGTAGGGCTGGGGGCCGCGTCCTCGAGAGCGCGGGGAATACAAAAATGAAAGACGGTGCCCCCGGCCGGGTTAGGTTCGTACCAGATGTCGCCACCATGGCGCTGGATGATGCGCTTGGCGATGGTCAGACCAATGCCGGTTCCGGGATAGCGCTCTCCCCCATGCAGCCGACGAAAGATCTCGAAGATATCCTGGCTGGTTTCGGCGATGCCAATGCCGTTGTCGGCGATCGAAAACCGCCACTCGTCCCCGGCCTGACCGGCTGAAACGACGATATGGCAAGGGGCCGAGTCGCTGCGGAACTTGAGAGCATTGCCGATGAGATTCTGAAAAACTTGCATGATCTGGACCGGATCACCGGTAATGCTGGGCAACGGCTCGACGGTGATCGTGGCCTTGGCGTCCTCGATGCTTTCGCGCAGGTTCTGAAGAGCGACCTTGCAGGCGTCGGTGGTGTCCACAGCCTTGAAAAGCCCCCCGTTGTCGGAAATACGGGAGTAGGCGAGCAAATCACCGATCAAGGTGTGCATGCGCGTTGCCCCGGCCACGATCAGGGCAATAAACGCGTCGGCATCGGCGTCGAGACGCCCCTGGTAGCGCCGTTGCAAGAGCTGGGTAAACGAGGCAATGGTGCGCAGCGGCTCGCGCAGATCGTGGGAAGCCACGTAGGCAAAGCGTTCGAGTTCGGTGTTGGTTTCGGTCAGCCGGGTGATGAGGGCTTGGGTTTCCGCCTCGCGCGCGCGTCGCTCGCTCACGTCTTGCAAAATGCCGATCCCGCCGCTGACCTCGCCTTGTTCGGTGCGCAAGGGCGAACAGAGCAGATAAATCTGGCGTCCCGTGGGCAGGGGACCTTCGAACGCGCCGGAGCGTCCTTCTAGCGAGGCGCCGATCACGGCGTGCTGGGCCGGGTCCGGCAGGATCTTGAGGCCGTACTCTTGCGCTGCCTCCGGGCTGACCTGAAGAATATCATAGAAACGATGGTTACAGTAGCTTATATCTCGACCATTCCTATAATAAAAAATTCCAGCCGGAGAGCTATCGAGCAAAGAATGATAATATTGCTCGCTGGCTTTGAGGCGGTTAATCGCCTCTATTTCTGAGGTAATGTCATTGAACATGCACGCAAACTGGTTTCGCCCCAACGGATAGGCGACCACTTCAAAGCATTTGCCAATCACCCCGGCATGGTGAACGAACTGGATGGGGGCGTTATCCCGCACCACGGCGGCATAGGTCTCGATCCAAAACAGCTCGGTTTCGGGCATGATCTCGAGCACGGTTCGCTCCAAGATCTCCTCGCGCCGCAAGCCGGTCAGACGCTCGAAGGCGCTGTTGACCTCGAGAAAACGATAATCGACAGGCTTGCCATCGGGCCCCACGACCAATTCGTGGCGGGCAAACCCACTAAGCATGTTCTCGAACAGCGTGTGGTACTGGTGCTCGCGCAAACACAAGCGCTCGCGGGTAGTCCGCTCCTCGGTCACGTCGGTGCCTTCGGCCAGCAAAGTGTCCCCCAGAGGGTGGAGCCGAAGATCAATGACGTGGAGCGCTCCCTCGGCATCCTTCCACACAGCGTCGGCCCGGGCACTCCGGCCGGCAACGGTGCTGCGCGGGCGCAAGGTGGCCACCGCCGCCTGATCGCGCCACCAAGGCAAAGACCAGAAGTCGCGCCCCACCACGCTGTCGCGACTGGTTCGCATCAGGGAAAGGGCGGCGCGATTGAGATCCAGAACGCTTCCGTCGAGTGCCAACAAAAGGTAGACGGTATCGGTCGTCGCGAACAGCGAAGAGAGCTGCGCACCAGCACCGGCACCGTCCAAGCAGGCCGAGCGCGGGGTCGAGCCATCAATCATGGCGTGTCTCTCCGAATCGGAGCAAAAGATCTCAAAAACCTCTCTCTTTTATACCGCCTTTCCCGCGATGGTGCAGCGTCTTCTCGCGGCGAGGGGTTTCCTTTCACGCGAAATTCCTCGGGGCGGATCGACACTCACAAAAAAACCGCAAAATGGTTTTGACTATTGCGTGGGTTCCTCCACCCCTTGGGGGGAGCTTTTGCAAATTGGCTGCTCGCTTTGGCGCAAAACAGCGAGGAAATTGTGATGACATCAGAACGACCCTGGGGTTTGTCCGTTTCGACTAGTCTTTGGGTGGCCGTGCTGGTTCCCCTCGCTGTCCTTTTGTCTGTGTTGTGTTACGATTTAAATGTTGCTTACCAGCGGTACACCAGTGTTTCGCATCTTCAGAAGATGGTCGAGGCCTCGGCACACCTGGGGGCCCTGGTCCACGAGTTGCAAAAAGAGCGCGGCAGCACCGCCTTGTACCTCGGCAGCAAGGGCCAGCAGTTCCGCGACCCCCTTGAAGCCCAGCACAAAGCCACCTCCCAGACCGTCGGCGCCCTCGAGGAGGCTCTCCAGGCTCTGGGGCCGCAGACCACCAGCGAGGCGATCGGGCGCGCCCGCCAGGATCTCGGGCGGCTGGCCCAGGTGCGCGAAACCTCTTTGTCCGTCTCCCTACCCCCGGCCGAGTCGTTTGCCTATTATTCCGGCCTGATCGACGCCCTCCTTGACGCCACCAACCTGATGGCGCGCGAAGCCGGAGATGGCCCCTTGCAAACCCGGGCCACCGCCTTGATGCTCTTCTTGCGGGGGAAGGAACTGGCCGGCCAGGAGCGGGCCGTGGGCGCCCAGGGCTTTGGCGCCGGGCGCTTCGATCCCGGACTGTATCGCCGCTTCCTGGCCCTTGGGGCGTCACAAGATGCCCTGTTCGATAGCTTCTTGCATCTGGCCGAGCCCGCGCTGGCCGACACCTATGCCCGTCTGGTGGCCGGAGCGGATCAAGAAGCGGTCGAGGCCCTGCGCCGCCTCGTCGCCGAGGGCGGCCTGATGGGCGTCTTCAAGGGCGCCACAGGCCCCGGGTGGTTTGCCACCGCCTCCCAGCGCATCAACCACATGAAAGAGGTCGAAGAGACCCTGATCGGCGACCTGCGGACCCAAACCAGCGCCGTGATCACCCGCGAGCGCCAGGCCTTCGTCTGGCTGCTGGCCGGCGCCGGCGCGAGTCTGCTGGCCAGCGCCGCCGTGGCCTTTGTCCTGCTGCGCCACCTGCTGGGCCGGATCCGCGGCCTGACCCAGGCCACGGTGAGCTTGGCCGAGGGCGGCCTTGCGACTCACGTTCCCGGCACCGGACGGGGCGACGACCTGGGCGCCATGGCCCGGGCCTTGGAGGTCTTCCGCCAGCGCTTGCAAGAGGGCGAGACCCTCAAGGCCGACCGCGACGCCGAACGCCTGGCCGCCGAACAGGAACGCCAAGCCCTGCTCCAACGCATGGGCGAAACCCTGGAGCGCGAAGTCTCCTCGGTGACCCACGCCATCGCCACCAGCGCCGAGTCCCTGGAAGCCGCCGCGCGCACCTTGTCGCGGGTGGCCCAGCAAGGCGGCGAACAGGCGACCGCTGTCTCGGCCGCCGCCTTGCAAACCAGCGGCAATGTGCAAACCGTGGCCGGCGCCGCCGACGAATTGTCGGCCTCCATCCAGGAAATCGCCCGGCGCGTCGAGGAAAGCGCCGACATCGCCCGTACCGCCGCCCAGGAAGCGCGCCAAACCAACGACCACGTGACCTCCCTCGCCCAGGCCGCCGGGCGCATCGGCACGGTGGTCGATCTCATCGCCTCCATCGCCGCCCAAACCAATCTGCTGGCCCTCAACGCCACCATTGAGGCCGCCCGCGCCGGCGAGGCCGGCAAAGGCTTCGCCGTGGTCGCCGGCGAGGTCAAGGCCCTGGCCACCCAGACCCAGCGGGCCACCGCCGACATCCACGATCAAATCGAAAACATGCGGGCTGTCACCCAGGGCGTGGTCGCCGCCATGGCCCAAATCGGCGGCACCATCGACCGCATCAACACCTTGAGCGCCGAAATCGCCGGAGCCGTCGGCCAGCAAGACGCCGCCACCCAGGAAATCGCCCGCACCATCCAGGAGGCCAGCGGCGGCACCCAGGAAGTCAGCCAAGCCGTGGTCGGCGTCCAGGCCGGGGTCCGCGACACCGGCACCTCGGCCCACCATGTCCTCACCGCCGCCGAAACCCTGGCCCAGCAAAACCAAACCCTGCGCAAGCAACTCGCCCACTTCCTGGACACCCTGCGCGCGGCTTGAGGGGACGCGGGGGGGGTGTTTGCCTCGGCGACGCGGGGCGGCAGCCCCGTATCGTCGAAGTAAGCCCCCCTCGCGTTACCGACCAACGCCCAACAGGCGGTTGGCTTCGTGTTCCAGGAGGGTGGTGGGGAGGGGCATGACGTGGGGGCCGTCGGTCCACAGGAGCACGCAGTGGACACTTTGATTGGGGAAGACTTCGCGCAGCACGGCGCGATAGGCGGCCATCTGGCGCAGGTAGCCGCGATCGACGTCTTCGACCCGTGAGGGCGGGGGGCGGTTGGTTTTGTAATCCACCACCCACACCCCGTCCTCGCGCACGGCAAGGCGGTCTACTTGGCCGCTGACGATGGTCTCCCCCACCCGGCCAACCAGCGGCACCTCGGCCCGCGAGTCGGGACCGAACAGGGCAGCACAGGCCGGATGGTCAAGGACGGCCATGACTTCGCCCGTCAGGGCCTCCACCGTTGCCAGATCCAGGTCCCAGGCGGGACGGGCCAGCCATCGCCGGGCTTGCTGGGCGCGCTGGCTGGGCTCGATGTCGGGCAGAACCTGCAACAAGCGGTGAATGAGCCGCCCCCGGCGAAATCTCACCGTGCTGTCGGCCCGGGGGGAGCGGGCCGGGGGTTCCTCGTCGGGGTGGGACGGCGCCAGCGGACGCGGCGGGCGCGGTTCGGCGGGCGGCGGGCGGGTGAGCCAAGCGGGGGCCGGAGCCACGCCGCGCCGTTCGGCATCGGCCTTGGGGGTGACCGGGCGGACCTGGGGCACCCGCAGACGCAAGACGGCGCCCGGGGGCCCGCCGTCGGCGACGAGTTGGGGATCCTCCACGCTTTCGGCCTGCCCGTCCAAGGCATCCCACACCAAGTGGTACCAGCAATCCGGGGACGCGGCGCGGCGGGTTTCCCAACCGCACACATACAGGCGATCGGCGGCCCGGGTCAGGGCCACATACAACAGCCGGCGATATTCCTCGTCGCGCCGAGCCCGCGCCTGCTCCAACAACTCGGTCACGATGTCGTCGCGATCGGCCCGGGACGGACACCACAAGGGCAAGGGCCGCTTGTCGGCGTCGTGGTCCCACAACAAGACCTCGGATCCGATGGGCTTGCCCATGGTATCGGGCAGGAACACGATGGGGGCCTGCAAGCCCTTGGAGCCGTGCACGGTCATGATGCGCACCGCCTGGGGCTCGCCCTGGTCCAAGTCGCGCTTCACCTCGATGCCGCCTTGCTCCAACCACGTCAGGAAACCCTGCAACGAGGGCGGCCCGACCCGCTCATGCGATAAGGTCAGCGCCAGGAACTCGTCGATGGGATCCTCGGCCTCGGGTCCCAGGCGGGCCAGCAGGCGCCAGCGGCCGTTGGGGGGACCGTCCAGGACGTGGGCATAGAAGTCGTGCGGCGTTACCCGCGCCGCCAGGGCGCGCAGCGGGTCCAAAACGGCCAGGGCCTGGCCATACACCGAGGCCGAACCGGCATGGGCCAGTAGCCGCGACCACAACCGCACCCCGGCGGGACGATCGCGCGCCAAGTGGTAGAGGGCGTCCTCGTCGAGCCCGACCAGTGGCCCCTTGAGCACCGCCGCCAAGGTGAGGTCGTCCTCGGGCAGCAACAAGGCCTTGCCGAGCGCGATCAGATCCATGACCGCGATCTGCTCGGTCAACACCAAGCGGTCCACGCCGGCCACCGGCACCCCCAAGGCCTTGAGGGCGCCCACCAAATCGGTCTCGAACCCGCCGCGCCGCCGCACCAGCACCATGATGTCGCCGGGCCGCACCGGCCGGCCCTGACTTTCCAGGAGGTCGTGGCTCCGGGTCAGGTGGTGAATGCGCTGGGCGACAACGCGCGCCAACCGGGTCCGGGCATTTTCGGTCCGAATACGCTCGACCGGCGGCTTCCAGGGCTGGGCCTCGGCGCGGCTTTCCGGCACCACCGGTGGCCAGACCTCGACCAGCCCGCCATCGTCGGCGCGGTGCGAGACGTGGGTGATGTCCTCCCCCGCCAGCACCACGCCATCGCGGGCCGGATCGCGGGCGAACACCGCGTTGACCGCCGCCAGCACCGCGCGGGTCGAGCGGAAGGAAACGTTGAGCGGCACCCCCTCGAACCGCCCGCCCACCGCAGTGACCTGGGCCGCGAAATGCTGCCGCATGGCCTCGAAGGCCTCGGGATCAGCCCCTTGAAACCCATAAATCGACTGCTTGCGATCGCCCACGGCGAACACGGTACGCGGCCGCTCGGGCGTCCAGGTGGCGACATCGGCGAAGAAGGCGTCGGCCAGGGCGCGGGGAATGGCCCATTGGTCCGGGCTGGTATCCTGGGCCTCGTCGATCAAAAGGTGGTCCAGGCCGCCGTCGAGCTTGTAAAGCACCCAGGCGGCGGCCCCGGTTTCTTCCAGCAGGCGCCGGGTGGCGAGGATCAGGTCTTCGTAGTCCAAGCGACCCAGGGCGGCTTTGCGCCGTCGGTAGTCCTCCAGCACCGCCGCCACCAGCACCATCAAGGCACCGGTCGCCCGGGCCGTGGCCACTTTGCGCAGGCGCTCGCGCACCCGCACCACCCGGACCTGCTCGGCGGCCAGAACATCGCGGGTGCCGGGATAGCGGGTTTCCACGCCCTTGGTGCACAGGGTTTTGACGGGGGTCTCATCGGTTTTGGTGAGGAAGGCCGCCGCATAGGCGGGAAACAGCGCCACCCGGGTGTCGAGGTCGGCCTCGGCCAGGAACGCGCTCATCAGGGCACCGCGCTCGGCATCCTTGTCAGAGCCGGCATTGAGCAGGGGCTCCAGACAGGCACGCAGGGCGGGGCCGTCAAAAGCCTCCTCGGCGCAGGCGCGGGCAAGCACGTCGTGCGCGGTTTCGTCGGGCTCGACCCCCAGGTGGTGGGCCACCGCCTTGGCCAGGGCCAGACCGCCGCCATGGGCGGCCAACGCCGCTTCCAAGGGCCCGCGCCGGGTCAGGAGATCGGCCAGCAGGTCGTCGAAACGGGCTTCGTCGAGCCGGGGCGAGATTTCGGCCAGGGCGCGCGCCAGGGCCCCGTCGGGGTCGGCGTCAGCGACCAAAGCGAGACGCTCGCGCGCGGCGCCTTGCAGGACCTGGGCCTCGCGGTCGTCAAGGATATCAAAATGCGGCGCGATCCCGGCTTCCAGGGGAAAGCGGCGCAGCAAGGCCTGACAAAAGCCGTGAATGGTCTGGATGCGCGGCCCGCCCGGGGTATCAAGGACCTGGGCAAACAGGCGCCGGGCCCGCAAGGTCAGGGCGGTATCGGCCAGCGGGTCGAGGGGCCGGCCCAGGAGAGTCACCAAGGCTTGGTGCAAGGCCGCCTCGGGCATGATGGCCCAGCCGGCCAACACCCCGGAGATACGGTTGGCCATTTCGGCGGCAGCGGCCTTGGTGAAGGTGAGGCACAGCAAGCGCTGGGGGGAGGCCCCATCAAGCAGCAGGCGCAACACCCGGTCGGTCAGAACCTTGGTCTTCCCGGTTCCGGCGCTGGCTGCGACCCAGGCCGAGGCCTGGGGATCGGCGGCGCGGCGCTGGGCCGTCGAGGCGTCGCTCATGCCTGGGCGCGGGGGTTCAAGGCGACGACCGCTGCGACATAGGCATCGCCCAGGTATTCGGGGCGCTTGTACAAGCCGTGCATCCAGGCGGCCAGCATGCAAAGCTCCTCGAATTTCACCAGTTCATCAAGGGTTCCCGACGGGAAGGTTATAGAAAAAGACTTGGAAATAATCTCCACCACCTCTTCCAACTGCTCATTTGACAAGCCAATATCGGTATCAATATGGGCGTGGCGCGTGAGTTTTTCTTCGCTGATCCCATATTCATCCCGGATGAGCTTGACCACCCAGCGGAACATATTCATCCAGTTCTTGACCTCGGCAGTATCGCGATCAAAGCTCATGATCTCTCCGGGGCAGGCATTTCGGCCGTCTCATGCACCATCCCCTCCCAAAGTATCGCGTTCCTTTCCCAGGTCAAGGTGAGGGGAAGATTTTCTTCCCCCCGTCATCCTTCACTCAAAAAAGGCCACCACGGCCTCCGCCAAGGTGTTGAAGTGCGGATTGTAGCCCAGGCGGGCCATCACGCTGCCTTCGGCCTTGAGATCGGCCTCGACCGGCTCACCTTGACGCAAGGTCCCGGGCAGCAAGGCTTGGTCCTGGCACAAGGCCGAGGCGCGGCGTTGCGGATCGGGCACGCAGGCGCAGAAGCGCTGGGGATCGTGAGCGGAAAGATAACCCAAACAGTTGCGGTAGTCACCCCCGGCGCCGTAATGCGGGTTGGTCGGCGCGATGGGCGGGGCCAAATGACCGCTGCTTACCAAACACCCATCGGGACCGCTGCCATAGGGGCAGGCCAGGGCCAGGGCGCTGGGCAAGGCGGTGCAACTGGCCTCGCGCGAGGGCGGCTGGGCGTCGGGCCCCACCCCTTGCAAGCAGGTGATGCGGGGATCCTCGCGCGGCAGGTCGGCATAGCGCTCGGGCGCCGCCGCCAGGGTCGCCGGGGCCGCCGACAACAGCAAGCGGCTCTTGGGATGGGGGGCGTAAGCCCGGAAAAAGTCGAGCGACGCTTGGCTGTCCACCGCCTGATCCTCGGCGGCAAAGGCCATGAACACCGGCTGGGTCAAAGGCCGCGGTGCCTGGGACAAGCCCCCCATTACCGTCATCAACTCCTGGAGCGCGACCAAGGGGAAGGACTCATGGCGGGCGAAGTCGAGGTCTTCGTTCAAGCGCAGCCACTCGCCCTTGGGCGTGAAGCCCGAGGCCAAGGCCAAGATCCCCTTGAACAGATCAAACCCAAAAGGAATCTTGTGAACGGGAAAGCGGTTGTCGGCCCCCACCGCCGGCGCTAGCAACACCAGAGAGCCCACCGCCGGGGTGGTCGGCGCCCCCTTGAGCACCAGATCGAGGGCCAGAGCCCCCCCCAGCGAGAAGCCGACGAGGTGCACCGTATCCACATCGCCGGCAAAGGACGCCACGCCATAACGCACCGCTTGGCGCCAGTCCTCGGCCGTGGCCGTGAGGAGATCCCCCGGCACCCCGCCATGCCCCGGCAGCAAGATCGAGCGCACCCGCAAACAGAGGCTGTCCCGCCCGGCCAGAACATCGCCCAGATCGCGCAGGGAATACGGGGTATCGCTCAGGCCGTGAATCAACAGCACCCCGGCCCGGGCCTTGCCCTGGCAGGCCTCGGCCAGCGGCCACTCGCGCGGCGCCACCGCCTCGACGTGCTGGGCGCGCACGACGTCGTCGGGCTCCCAGCCGCGCCGGGCCGCGTCGAGAGCGGCGTGAGTCCGGGTAACATAGTCGGCAAACGAGACCTCCGCCCCGTTGACCCGCCACGGGGTCAGTGGCAACGACGACGGACGATGGCGCACCGCCGTCCAGGCCATAGCCTCGGGCTGATCCGGGGGGGGACGTTGGCGCCGGGGCCGTCAGGTGGGCCAACCCGAGCCCCGCCGCCAACCCGGCGACCGCAAGCCCCATCGCCAACAGCACTCTCCCTTTACGCATCCGCTCCTCCCTCATGACGGCCAGGACGGGAACCTTAGAACGAGACCTGACCCCGGGGAACCGCTTTTCACACAGGAAAGGAGGGGTCTGGGGAGGCCGGCCTCCCCAGACTTCCCCCTGCCTCTCCCCCCTGGCTTGCCTGACGCAACCGGGTCGGCGAGACGCCAAACCAGCGGCCAAAGGCCCGGGTAAAAGCCGAAAGCTCGGAGTACCCCAGAAAAAACGCCAGATCGGAGAAAGGGATGTGGGGCTGGCGCACATAGTGCAAGGCCAGATCGCGCCGCACCTGATCGACCAGCGCGGAAAAGCTGAAGCCCTCGTCGGCCAAACGCCGTTGCAAGGTCCAGCGCGCCACCCCCAGACCCGCCGCCACGGCCTCGACATGCGGCGCCCCCTCGGGCAAGCGGCTGCGGATTTCGGCGCGCACCCGGTCCAGGAATGGCGTCACCCCGGTCCCCCCAGTCAGGGCAATGAGCCGGGCCCGCAACTCGGTCAGGCGCGCCAAGTCCCCTCCAGGCATGCGCCGACCAAGGTCGCGGGCGTGAAAGACCACGGCATTGGTGCGTTGGGCAAAGTGCACCGGGGCGGCAAACGCCTTTTGATGCTCCTCCCCCATCAGCGGCCGGGGGTGCTCGAAATGAACTTCCTCCGGGACCCACCCCGCCCCCAGGCACGCCCGAAAAACGTTGGCGAACATCCCCATGGTCAGTTCCGCATCCTGACGGCGCCGCAGGATATGGCCGTCGAGGATGCGATACTCCAACGACAAGAGATCGCCGTGCGCCGTCAGCCGCGTTTCTGTCGCTTGCTGGTGGAAGGGAAAGAGGCTCGCTAGATTTTCGACGGCCGCCCCCAGGGTGGGCGAGACTAGGGCGATGTCCCCGATCAACCCCAGGGCGTGGGGCTGGAACTGCTGGCCAAACCACAACCCAAAATTATCATGCCGGGTCTCGGCCGCTGCCAGCTCCATCATGGCGCAGTACGCCCCGAGATCGAGGGCCACGTCGGGCTGGCCCAACGCGTTTTCGGGCACGCCAGCCAGACCAAACACGGCGGGGGCATCCCCACCTAGCTGGCTGATGAACCCGGACACGCCGAAGGCGGCCGCGGCTAGAATGTTTCTTTGCCGCGTGGCGGGGCAGACTGCCCGGTCACTCTGCCTGATATTTGCGCAAAAAGAGCCCATACGTCACCCCTGCCCTTCTTTCAGGCAGTGGTTTGCAAACAACGGGCCACCCCCGGACTCCACGCAAAAAAGGCGGCCCGCAGGACCGCCCCTCTCGCTGTGCAACCAATGTGGTGTCGCGCGCCAGGCCGCGGCGGCGGCCCGATCGGCAAAGGCTTCCAGCCACGCCCGGCGCTCTTCGGCCTGGGCGATTTCCTGTTCCAGCCACTCCTGCATCAAGGGTCCTTCATCGGCGCTTGCCGTGCGAAGGTCTTGCAGGCGGGCCAGTTCGGTTTCGGCGGTTTCCAGCAAGAGCTCAGCCTGCATGGCCTGCCGGTCGGCGGGCAACAGGTCGAGGAAACGGAACTTCAAGGCGGTGACCAGCCGCGAGAGATCCGACGACGCCCGCAGATTGGCGGTCATCAGACGCAAGAACTCGGCCCGACCGCCCTGTGTGATCCCCAAGACCGCGTCGTCCTCCATCCCCTCGCCGCTCAGGGGCTCGACGAGCCCTTCGTGGCGAAGCAGTTCCATCGAACTGCCAAGAAGATCGAGGGACGGCCCGGTAATGCGCGTCACGAAGTGACGCACCGACGCCGCCAGGTCGCTGTAGCGACGCGGCCCGCGCGCAATGGTGCCCAGCGCGCACAGGCGCACGGCTTCACGGGGAGTCAGCGTGTTGTCAGCAAACATGGCAGCACCCTCCTCTGCATTGAACACTCATTGTGTGTTCTTCACGTCCATTTGTCAAGAGACATGCTAGGCTATTCCCCTAACCGGCGGTTCCCAGCTCCTCTGCTTCTCCTTACGGTCGCGGTGGCGATCCAGATCAGGGGAGAAGCTGGAATTTCGGAAGTTTCCTTCGGCGTGGTCCCAGGCTCATTCTCTCACTCGTGTTGTAAAGATAAGAAACGCTTGCAACCAGTGCAACCACCCCCGCTTAAAAAGGGGCCGTTTTGGGTGCCTTTCTTCCGCCACACTCCCGCATTGAGCGCGCTGCACCTGCGAAAGCCACCCCTGGAGAGGGGAAGGCAAGACGTTTGGGGGCGCCCCCCTTCCTTGGCGTTGAGAGGAGGCAAAACCACGACGCCCCACTGCTCCCCAAAGCCGATTGCGGAGGATTCACTGATCGTCAGAAGCCCTCCTCTCCTCCCTGCTCAGGGAGCGCAGGGAGTCCCTAGACCGGGTCGAGTCGTTACCCTGTGTTGACATGATGCCGATCGGAACTTCGCTCGACACTGGCGTTCGTTCGCCAAGCATCACCAAAGAGCCGGAGATCACCGCCCACGTCAAAATCACCGTCCCCCAAAGAGAAGGCCCCCGTTCGGCCGAGAGGAGGGACCGATATCGGGGGCCTTGACCAAGACCAAAACACAGAGGGCTAGACTGTGTTTGCCCCCTTGTGCTCCAGAAGGGGCGGCTGGCCGCTTGCGAGGACCGGACGACCGGGAGGGAACGGGGGCCGGGACATCCTCACCGCTTAGACTTGGGAACGCTGGCCACGCGGTGCAAGGGCAAAGTCCTAGTTTTTTGCTTGGTCAAAAATTAGAAGGCCCCCGCCGGTGGAGAGAGACCGGGACGGGGGCCTTGAGAGACCAACACACAGAGGGCTAGGCTGCGTTTTCCCCTTCGGCCATGCTCAAGCAAAGGGGTGTTGGCCGGGGTGAGGGCCTCGGGAACCGGGAGGGATCGGCGACCGCGCGTCTCACAAAATTGATCTGGGAAGCCTTTCGCGCCGGTGCAAGGGGAAGAACCCAAATTTCCTGATTGGTTTTCCAGCCGCCTCGCGGCGAGCGCCGGTCACGACGGCAAACGCGCGCGAAGGTGAGCGAGCAAGCCAGCGCACCCGGCCTCAATCATGGCCAGCGCCCGCTCAAACTCGGCCTGCGCGCCGTAATAAGGATCGGGCACATCGGTGCCGCGCGGAACATCGGGCGCGAAATCCATGAGGAGAACCACCCGGTCGCGCGCATCAAGGGAAGCTTGCCGACTGAGGGCGTGAAGGTGCCCCCGATCGAGCGCCACCAGAAGGTCAAAACGCTCGATGTCGTCGGGGCGAACCTGCCGGGCCCGCAGGGCGCTCATGTCGTAGCCGTGGCGGGCGGCGGTGGCCTGGGCGCGGCGATCGGGGGGCTCGCCCACGTGATAGGCGGCTAGGCCGGCGCTCTCAATACTCAGGCGCTCGGCCAGCCCGGCCTGGGCCGCTTGCTGGCGCAACACCGCCTCGGCGGTGGGGGAACGGCAGATGTTGCCGGTACAGACAAACAAGACCTTGAGCATGGACACCTCCGGCGGGGACTTCCTTAATTCTGCCCCGGCCCGGGCATAGCATGAGCGACAACTTATCGCGAGCCCGCCCTGCGGCGGGGGGGGGCCTGATGCTGAGGGAGAGAAGAGAAGGCTGGGGAGGCGCGACCTTTCGCCCCCTCGGTCGATGGGCCCCTCTTCGGCGTCTCCCTTGCCGCGTGGCGTCCTTCTTTCTCTCCAACCCAGGACCTCTCATGTCCCGAGCCTCTGCTATCCCGTCCCTGGTCCTTCTGACCGGCGCCGGCATCTCCCGCGAGAGCGGCCTTGATACCTTCCGTGATGCCGATGGCGTCTGGTCGCGCGTGCGCCTGGAAGACGTCGCCACCCCCGAGGGGTTCGAGCGCGATCCCGTCAAAGTCCATGCCTTTTACAACGCCCGGCGCCACGGCTTACGCGATCCCGAGGTCGTGCCCAACGCCGCCCACCTCGCGCTGGCTCGACTTGAACGCCTGTGGCCGGCCGAGGTGCTGCTGGTCACCCAAAACATCGACGACCTGCACGAGCGGGCTGGCTCCCCGGCCCCGTTGCACATGCACGGCGAGTTGCTCAAGGCCCGCTGCGCCGCCTGCGACGCTGTGCTCCCCTGGGCCGATGACCTGGGGCTGGAGGACCGCTGCCCCTCGTGTGGCGCCGAGGCGACGTTACGCCCGCACGTGGTCTGGTTTGGCGAGATGCCCCTGGAGATGGAGCGCATCGAGGCGGCGCTGACGGCCTGTGGCGTATTCGTGTCCATTGGCACCTCGGGAACGGTGTATCCGGCGGCGGGCTTCGTCTCGCTGGCCCGGCGCGCCGGCGCCCGAACGGTCGAGCTGAACCTGGAGCCCAGCCACGGTGCGAGCTTGTTTCATGAGTGCCACCACGGCCCAGCCACTGGTGTGGTGCCGGCGTTCGTCGAAGCTCTTCTGGCCAGCGCCCCGGGGCTTCGGGAGACGGAATAGGCAAAGCTAGGGCCGCCTTGCGTTCCTAGGGCCCGGCACCACGCCCCGGTTGCCGCAGGGGGGACCCGGGGGTATAAGAAAACGTCGCCCCGTCTCGCATGGGGCGGCCCCTATTCTTGTGGCCGCGTGGAGCCCCCCATGACCTTGTCTAGCATGACCGGTTTTGCCCGGGTCCAAGACCGCCAGGGCACCCTGGGCTGGACGTGGGAGGTGCGCGGCGTCAATGGCAAGAGCCTGGATCTGCGCCTGCGCCTGCCCCCCGGCAGCGACACCCTCGACCAGCCGGTGCGCCGCTTGGTGAGCGAACGGGTGGCCCGGGGCTCCCTCTCCCTGACCCTGTCCCTGGACACCCCAGCACCCGAGCCGCAATGGCGCTTGAACGAAGGCCTGTTGCATCAGGCCATCGCCCTTGCCGCCAAGGCCCGGGGCGCCGGGGTCAAGCCGGCCCGGCTCGATGGCTTGCTGGCCCTGCGCGGGGTTTTGGAACCGGTGGCCGAGCCCCCGGAAGATGAAGCCACCCGCCGCACCCGCGAGACCACCTTGCTGGCCAGTTTGGCCCAGGCGCTGGAGGCTTTCCAACAATCCCGCGCCGAAGAGGGAACCCGCCTGGGAACCCTGCTGCACGGCCATCTCGACCGTCTGGCCGTCCTGACCACCGAGGCCGCCGCCACCGAGTCCCTGCGCCCCGAGGCCCAGCGCGAGCGCCTGCGCCGTCAGGTGGCCGACCTGCTGGCCCTGGCCCCCGACCGTCTGCCAGAGGACCGACTGGCCCAGGAGGTGGCCCTGCTCGCCGTCAAGGCCGACGTGCGCGAGGAGTTGGACCGCTTGCAGGCCCATATCGCGGGTGCCCGCGATTTGCTGGACCAGGGCGGCCCCATTGGCCGACGCCTGGACTTCTTGTCCCAGGAACTGAATCGGGAGGCCAACACCTTGTGTTCCAAGGCCCAGGACATTGCCCTGACCCGGGTGGGCCTGGAGATGAAGGCCGTCATCGACCAGTTCCGTGAACAACTCCTCAACCTCGAATAAGGCCGCCCATGACCGCCTGTCCCCTTCCCTCGCGCCGGGGCCTGCTGCTGGTGCTGTCCTCGCCATCTGGCACGGGCAAGTCCACCATCGCCCGCGCCCTCCTTGAGAGTGATCCCGACCTGAGCTTGTCGGTGAGCGTCACCACCCGGGCGCCGCGTCCGGGCGAGCGCGACGCCATCCACTACCACTTCATCGACGAGGCCCGCTTCGCCGCCCTGGTTGCCGAGGACGGTTTGCTGGAGCACGCCGGCGTCTATGGCAAGCACTACGGCTCGCCGCGCGCCCCCATTGAAGCCGCCCTGGCCGCCGGGCGCGATGTGTTGTTTGACATCGACTGGCAGGGCATGCGCCAACTGGCCGCCAAAGCCCGCGCCGACATGGTCAGCATCTTTTTGCTGCCGCCCAGCCTGCCCGAGCTGGAACGGCGATTGCGCGCCCGCGCCCAGGACAGCGAGCCGGTGATCGCCCAGCGCATGGCCCTGGCCCGCGAGGAAATCAGCCACTATGCCGAATATGGCTATGTGCTGATCAACGACGATCTGGCCCGCACCATCGACGACGTGCGCGCCATCTTGCGCGCCGAGCGCCTGCGCCGCCCGCGGCGCGTGGGTCTGGCCGATGCCGTGGACACCTTGTGCCGGCCCCTCGCGCCTTGAGCGACAAGGCCCCTGCCCGGCCGACCGCCCCAGCCCGCCGGGATCTTGCTTCAAACGAATCACGCCCCTTGTCCCCGAAAGGTGAGCCTGCCCAGCGCTCCCGCCCTCCCTTCCTGGGCTCCCTGCCCGGCGTGACCTGATTTTATTTGGATGATCGTGATGCTTAATCCCCGCCTCGGCACCCTGCCCGACTACCCCTTCCGGCGTCTGGCCGCCTTGCTGGAGGGGATCGTCCCGGGCCAGTCCCCCATTGACCTATCCATCGGTGAACCGCAGCATCCCACGCCGCCCCTGGTGCGCGAGGTCCTGGCCTGCCATGCGGATCTGTGGCGCGCCTACCCTCCGGCGGCCGGCACGCCGCGCTGGAAGGCGGCGGTCACCGACTGGCTGACCCGGCGCTATGCCCTGCCCCAGGGCATGATCGACCCGGCGGCGGTCATCCCAGCCAGCGGCACCCGCGAGGCGCTATACATGGTGGGCCAGTTGGTGATTGAGGACGTCCCGGGCCCGGAGCGGCCGCTGGTGCTGATGCCCGATCCGTCCTATCTGCCCTACCTTGGCGCCACCTTGATGAACGGGGCCCAGCCGGTCGCGGTGCCGGCCACCGAGGCCAGTGGCTTCTTGCCCGACTTCACGGCGCTGCCCGAGGCCACCTTGGCGCGGGCCCGCCTGATGTTCCTGTGCTCGCCGGCCAATCCCCAGGGCGCCTTGGTCTCCCTGGAAACCTGGAAGCAGGTGATCACCCTGGCCCGGGCCCATGACATCGTGCTGGTGGCCGACGAGTGCTATTCCGAGATCTACGACGCGGCGCCGCCGACCGGCGTGCTGGAGGCGTGCCGGGAGCTGGGCGGTAGTCTGGCCAATGTGCTAGTGCTCAACAGCTTGTCCAAGCGCTCGAACGCGGCCGGGCTACGCTCGGGCTTCATTGCCGGCGATCCGACGTTGGTCGCGGCCTTCCTGCGGCTGCGGGCTTACGGCGGCGCGGGCTTGCCCTTGCCCGTGCAAGAAGCGAGCGCCGCCTTGTGGGACGACGAAGCCCACGTGGAGGCCAACCGGGCCCTCTACCGCGCCAAGATCACTCTGGCGGCCCAGCATCTGGCCGACCACCCGGGTTTTTTCCGCCCGGCTGGCGGGTTTTTCCTGTGGCTGGACGCCCGCCCCTGGGGCGATACCGGCGAAGCGGCGGCCCTGCGGCTGTGGCGGGAGGTGGGGCTGAAAACCTTGCCCGGCGCCACCATGAGCCCCGACCCCGGGCAGAAGGATACCCCAGGTCGCCATCGCCTGCGCGTGGCCCTGGTGCCCGAGACCGCCGTTCTGGCCCAGGCGCTGGCACGGCTTGACACCGTTCGACCGGGTTGAACGGYGTCAAGCCGTGCCAGCGCCTGGAGAGGGGAAGGGGAAGGGAAGGGGAAGAAGGAAAGGCTGGGGAGGCGCGGCCTCCCCAGACCCCTCGGTCTGTTAAGGGAGGGATGCCGCAAGCTGTTCCCCCACCAGCTCACTCCAGCGCCTTCAGACACTCAAAGGCCGCTTGCCGCTCAAGATATGGCGCAGGATATCCTATAAAATAAACGCGCAGCACTCCCTCCCGATCCTTTCCTTCCCCCTTTCCCCCCTTTGTAAAACACCTCACCATTGCCCCCTTGACAACACCCCCCAAGAACGCTGAAAGTCCTTGATGCAATCCCTCATTCGGGTCAATCCCTTACAATGAGGGTATCCCCTGCATGCGCAGGGATGAACCGCTGCGACGGCGGCGACGGCGTGGTCGCGTCTGGTATCCCCTGCATGCGCAGGGATGAACCCTCTGCGGCCCTGGTCTCGGGGAACCAAGCAATGTATCCCCTGCATGCGCAGGGATGAACCCTCGGGGGTGCGCCCCCCAGGGTATGCCGCAGCGTATCCCCTGCATGCGCAGGGATGAACCCCTAATAGGGGGTATTGGATATGGCTATCACACGTATCCCCTGCATGCGCAGGGATGAACCCCTGTCGGACATCGTCTTGGTCCCCTTCGCCCCGTATCCCCTGCATGCGCAGGGATGAACCTGAAACGGGGATGGTCTGCGGTCCGGGTGTTGTGACGGAGACGCCCTCTGCCTCCTTTTTGTATGCGGCTCGGCCGGGCCTGAAGAACCAAACGGAACGAGGGGTCTGGGGAGGCGAGCCTCCCCGGCCTTTCTTTCTCTTTTTTTTCGGCTTCTTCAGGAGGTTTCCCTGGTCACAGACACCCACAGAGCGGGGCGCCCCATGATCCTTGATGAGTTTTTGCTGACGGATCAGTTCAGCGAGACGCATGCCGGTGCGATTGCGGCGACGCCGGGGGCGGTGGTGGGGGCGGTGGCCTCCTACCGGGTTGAGAGTGACCCGGTGATCCGCTGGGCGCTGGCTGTGCGTGAAGCGCCGGGGCCGCCCTGGTGACGGGGCACGATGCGGTGATCAGTTCGGTGCCTTTTACGACCAGCGCCCCCCACGGCTTGATTGCTACGGCATCGCAATGCTCCCGTATCGGTTTGCCGAAAGTGTCAGACATGTCTTCGTACACCTGTCAGAGATATCTCCGGTCTATACAACTCCCCAGACCCCTCGGACCTTTGCCACGACGCCGCGGCGCCATCACCACGTCGCCACAGTGCCATCGCCTCGGGGATCCATGGCGCCCTCCAAGGTCCCGTCCGGGTGCGCGATGAGGCCGCCGGCCTGCCCGACCCCTTCGTCGAACGGATCGCCCAAGGTCACGGTGTATCCCATCGTTCGCAGGCCGGCGACCATGGCCGGCGACAGGCGGTTTTCGCCAAACAGACTGACGCCACGTCCCGGCCCCGGGCCATCGAGCCGCCAGCGCGGCGCGGTGATCGCGGCTTGCAGGTCCTGGCCGAACAAGACCGCCCGGGCGAACACGCCGGCCAAGATCAGGGGCTGCGCCAATCCGCCCATGGCCCCCAGCGCCAGGACCCGACCATCTCGCAGGCGGGCCAGGGTCGGGGTCAGGGGGTGGAGCGGCTTGCGGCCGGGCGCCAGGGCGGTGGGCCCCTCGTCGCCGAGGGTAAAGGCGGCGCCATGCCCATGCCAGACCAGCCCGGTCTCGGGCAGGACCAGCCCCGAGCCGAACCCCCGGCCCAGGCCTTGGGTGTAACTGACCACCCGGCCCTCCCGATCGGCGGCGCCAATCCAGAAGCCTTCGCCCTCTGGGAGAACACCTCGCGTGCCCTCGCCCTCTCCGGTGAGCAAGACCCCGGGCGACGTGGGATCCAAGCCCAGGGCGAAATCATCCAAAATGCGCGCCGAGAGATAGGTGGAGGCGTGGACGCCCATGGCCCGGGGATCGCCCAGGCGGGTGTCGCGGATGCGCGCGGCAATCAAGGCGGCGTTGCTCAAGGACTGGACGAAGGCCGGATCGTCCGGCCCCCGCCCCTGGGCGCGCTGAAAGATGCCCAGCAAGATCAAGGTGGCCAACCCCTGAGTGGGGGGCGGCGGGACCCAGACCACGGGACCGTCGATCCCCAAGGCCAGGGCGAGCGGCCGGCGGCGCACCGGGCGATGGCGTGCCAAGTCCCCCGCCCCGACCAACGCCCCACAGGTTCGCAGATCAGCGGCCACCCGCTGGCCCAGGCTGCCGCGATAAAACCCGTCCAGTCCCTCGCCCGCCAGGCTTTCCAAGGTGCGGGCCAGGGCCGGCTGGCTCACCAGACTTCCGGCCCGGGGCACTCGGCCCTCGGCATCCAGGAAGCGCGGACAAAACCCCGGCTGATCCTTCAACCCGCCCAGCATGCGCCGCAAGCAGCGTTCCTGCTCGGGGGCCACGGGCACGCCCCCCTGGGCGTGGTCGATAGCCTCGGCCAACAAGCGGGCCAGCGGCAAGGTGCCCCCCCAGCGCGACGAGAGATCAAGGGCCGATTGCCAGCCTGAGAGACAGCCGGCGACGGTACAGCCGGCATCGGGGCCTTGAGCGGGAATCCGGGTCAAGCCCCGGGCCCGCAGGGCGGCGGCGGTCACGCCGGCTCCGGCGGCGCCGCCGGCATCAATGGACACCGGGGGCCGTCCGGGCTCATGGATCATCCAGACACCATCCCCCCCCAGGCTGGCGCGATGCGGACACACCACCGCCGCCGTGGCCGCAGCGGCCACCGCCGCCTCGATGGCGTTGCCCCCCTCGCGCAGCACCGCGAGGCCCGCCTGGGCCGCCAGATGATGGGGGGCCGTCACCAAGCCCCGCCGTGACACCCTGGAGGTCAGCATGGTCGCATTTTCTCCCTCCTTGCTCGCCTTTGTCTTGGCGCCGAGTGTCTCCGAGCGGCCCGAGCGCGTCCAGTCTTTCGCGGGGTTTCCAGTGAGTAATGAAGGGGAAGGGAAGGCTGGGGAGGCGGGCCTCCCCAGACCCCTCCAATCCTGGGGCCTCCCTCAAGGTGAAGGGCCAGCGGGACCGTGGGGTCTGGGGAGGCCCGCCTCCCCAGCCTTCCCTTTTTTATTCCCCCCCAGCAAGGGATCGGGCTAAAAAGAAAGATTGCTCGCCCCCGTTTCCACGCACAGACGGACCCCACCATGCAGACCAGGGACTATACCAGCGCCCTTTACATTCCCATCGCCTGGGAATTGTTCCATCGCGACTCCCGCGCGCTGGCCCACCGCCTGATGAGCCGCGGCCCCTTCAAGGGCATCGTCGCCGTGACCCGCGGCGGCCTGATCCCCAGCTCGATCATTGCCCGCGAACTCGACATCCGCGTTGTGGAGAGCGTCGGCGTCGCCTCCTACGACGACCGCTCCCAAGGCGAGGTCAAAGTCCTGAAGGACCTCAACCGCGCCCTGGTCGGCGACGGGGAGGGATGGCTGGTCATTGACGACCTTGTGGACAGCGGCGTCACCGCCCGAGCGGTGCGCAAGATGCTGCCCAAGGCGCACATGGCCACCGTGTATGCCAAGCCCGAGGGCCAAGCCGAGGTGGACAGCTTTGTCGTGGCGGTGCGCCAGGATGTGTGGCTGCTCTTCCCCTGGGACGCCGACCTTCAGCCCAACGAACCACTGGTCCGCCAGCAAAAAGACCTTGGCCCGGCCCCGGCCGAGCGCCACTTGGACCTGTAACAGGGGTCTGGGGAGGCCCGCCTCCCCAGCCTTCTTTTGTCAATCAGGCGTCGAGATAATCGCGCGCCAGAACCTCGGCGATCTGCACCGCGTTGAGCGCGGCGCCCTTGCGCAGGTTATCGGCCACGCACCAGAACGACAGGCCATTGTCCACGGTGCGATCCTTGCGCAGACGCGACACATACACCGCATCCTCGCCGGCACATTCCACGGGGGTGACATAGCCTTCGTTGGCGCGGTGATCGACGACCACGATGCCGGGCGCGTTTTGGAGCACCTTCCGGGCGGCGGCGTCGGTGATCGGCTGTTCCGTCTCGATGCTCACATATTCCGAGTGGCCGCAGAACACCGGCACGCGGGCACAGTTGGCGTGCACCCGAATATCGGGATCGAGAATCTTGTTGGTCTCGACCGCCATCTTCCACTCTTCCTTAGTCGCGCCGTCGTCCATGAAGACGTCGATGTGGGGAATGACGTTGAAGGCGATCTGCTTGGTAAAGATCTCCTGGAAATCGGTGGCCGGCTGGTTCACGTAGATTCCCTTGGTCTGATTGAACAGCTCGTCCATCGCCTCCTTGCCGGCGCCCGATACGGATTGATACGTGCTGACCACGACCCGCTTGATCTTGAAGGCGTCATGCAAGGGCTTGAGAGCCACCACCATCTGGATGGTCGAGCAATTCGGGTTGGCGATGATGTGGCGCTTGCGAAAGCGGGCGATGGCCTCGGGATTGACCTCGGGCACCACCAGCGGCACATCGGGATCCATGCGAAAGTGGCTGGTGTTGTCGATCACCACGCAGCCCGCCGCCGCCGCCCGGGGGGCGAACGCCGCCGACACCTTGGCGCCCGGCGAACTGAGGGCGATATCGACCCCGGTGAAGTCGAAGGTCGCGAGGTCGCGCACCTTGAGCACCGCGTCTTCCCCGAACGACACCTCGCGTCCGACAGACCGCGACGACGCCAGCGCGACCACTTCCTTCACCGGAAAGGCGCGCTCGTCGAGGATGGTCAGCATTTCGCGGCCGACGTTGCCCGTTGCCCCGACCACCGCCACGCGGTATCCGTCTGCTCTCATTGCCATGACACTTTGTTCCCAGTCCACCCGTCACGAGGCCGGCAGGCCTCTCAAAAAGGGCATGAGGCTACCGCGCGCGGGGCGCCCGATCAAGGGGAGGCTCGGGAAGAAGGCGACAATCCTGGGCCGGGGGGCCACAAAAGAAGAAAAAAGGAAGGGTGGGGAAGCACAGCCTCCCCAGAGCCCTCAGGCCGGGGGAGGAGAAAAACGGCAAGGACCCGGCCTCATCGCTTGCCTGCTAGGTAATACGGTTTAAGCCCGGGGCGGGGGCCTTGACGGGAGCCGTCGATCCAGTCGGCAAAGGTCGTCGGCACGGGTTTGGTCTCCGCCACCAGATCCGTTTCGGACGCCAGTGGTCGTTGGGCGGCCTGCGTCGCGCCCGCGTCCAGGGGATCCTTGTAAAAGATGTGGCCGCCGATGCGCACGGTTCGCTCGACGCGCCGGGACCAGTCGGGCCGGACCTTGGTGTTGTGATACCAGATGGCCCCGCCCGAGGGATCGTTGATGGCGTTGTCACGCCTGAGGACCGACAAGGCCAGAAGCACCGAAGATCGCCACGCGGCGGTGTCGGTGGGCACGTCGGATCTGCCGTCGCAAAACCAGGAAAACTGGCATCCATGCAGCCCGCTTCCCCGCTCATCGGCGATCACCTCGCAGAGCGTCTTGGGGAACCGGGGGTCACGGGCGCGGTTCAAGACCACCTGGGCCACCGCCACCCGGCCACGCAGCGATTCGCCGCGAGCCTCCCAGTAATCGTTGAGGGCCAGGCACAACATGTCCTGGCGCGACACGACCAGCGATCCCGGGGCGATGCGGATGTCTTGCGGCAACTCCGCCCGCCCGCCCCGGATCATGTCGATCAGTGGTGTCGCCGCCTGTGCGGATCCCATCATCGTCACCACTGGTACCAACGCCATCAGCGCGGTCAGGATAAGTCTCATCGGCTGTCTCCTTGCCTCGCTTTCCCCCTGCCCGACCGTTGGTCGGGGCCCGAGGCCACGCGGCTCTTTTCGTTTCTGTCCGACTGGCTTTCCCGCCGGGATACCCGCGTTGGGCATCGCGACCAAAAAAAGCTCTCAAAGGATCCCGGTCCGTTGCCGGGGTCGATCCCTCGCTCGGTTCTCAAGGTGGGTCCAGCGTCCCGCCCCCGGGGCGCCGGTTCCGGATTGGATCCCTGCTTCCTGGAAAGCCCGGGATCGCCGCACACGCGGCAGGGTCCGAAAAAAGAGGTGGTCCCGTGACCACTGCCCAGGTCACGGCCCCGGGACTTAAGAAGGGCCGGGGTGGCAAAAGTTTCATGAGAAGGGGCGGGAAGCTCAATGGGTGTGTGGACGCGGCCATCACCGTTTTGGACCAACTGTTGCTCGAACAACACACCGGGCCAACACCACCTCCTCGGCGGGAAGTGGTCATCTTATTGAAACACCGCCCGTTTCGAGCCGATCGCGCCATCAGACGATCAGAGGCCGTCAGGATCGTCAAGAAAAAGCCGCATCACCCTCATATCGGGTTTAAAATAAATTAAATAACCTGAAATGGCCAGCCCCCCTGCCGACCTGCCTGGACCGGCCCCGCGTCGCCCGAGTCGGCGCGGAAGATCCCCCCGGGCCTTGCGGGGAAGCGACGCCATAAAAGGGGCAGGCGTCCGGGGGGCTGGGCCGGCAAGGGATAGGCCGGCGCCGGGGCCGGCGGGTTTTTTTGCCCCTCCCAGTGAACGCCCAGGGCTACGGCGGCCGCGACCACCGCCCCCCACACCATCACCAAGGCCCAGTTCATCCTCGCCTCCGTTTGCCAGCCGCTGCCTGTCGCCACGCCAAAGGGCCGGAGGGAGAGTCTTTCCCTCTAGCGCCCCGCCAAAAATGCCCGGCACGCATTCACCACACGCCTGACTTCTCCACTGTCCAGGGGGATCCCCTCGACCGCGAGATAGCCTCCCGACCCCACATCAAGGCCCACGGGCACCCGGGGCGGCGTGGTGCGACCGGGCCGCCCGCCGCCGGCCCCCGGATCCACGGACAGGGTCAGGGTGAACGAGGCCTCGCGGGATCCCCGCACCTCGCCCGGCATCATGGAGGACGGCAGCAAAGCCCGGCAGTCCACCACGGACACGCGCACTGGCCAGGGCTGCACCATCACGGGCTGGGAACTAACTGGGGGCGCGACCGGAAACGACGGCGCCGGACGATAGGCCGGTTCCTGACGCGACTCCGAGGGAAACGGCGATGACGGGGTATAGGAGCGCGGCGGCCGGGCCGGGGCCTCGCTGGGAAACGGCGACGACGGCGTGACCGAGGGGCGCTGAGGCGAGGGCACGACGTAAACCCCGGGCGGCACCACATACACCCCAGAGGGCGCGGTGTCTTCCACACCGGGCGGCGCGTAGGTTTCCGGCGGATAGGCCATGGGAGCTTGGGGCTGGCGCACGGGGATGAGCGCCCCCCTCTCGCCGACCACTGGCGCGACTCCCGTCACCGCCAGCGCGGCCTCGGCGCCGCCCAAGCCCAGGAGGAGCCCCAGCATGATCGCGGTGTGTCGCATGACCGTCTCTCCTTTTGGGGCCACCCCCTGGCTTTCGTCCAGTGTATCACGCCCTGTCCCCCGAAAGAACACCGCCAGAAGGAGATAGACCAGCCATCCCGCAGCTCCGGGTTCGGCGGCGCACAACTGTTCCGACAGATTTTCGGTACAACGGGGCCGATTTCGCGTGACAGCCCCCCGGGGCATGCGTATAGTGCAATCCACCCCTGAAGAAAGGGGGGGCGGCAAAAAGATCCGCCGGCGCCCGGGGTCTCCGGACGACGAGGGATTTTGGCGAAAAGCCCGAGTTTTGGGAGGAGATCGCCGATCAACGGCGGCATCGTTGCCAGAAAAAAATCCGGCCAAAAGGGCCGGCACTAAAAAGAAGGGAGGGGGCATCCCCAACCCTGACAGCATAAAAAAAACGGGGCGGAAGGATACCGATGGGTGTTGGGATCCGGCCGACCCCTTAAAAAAACAGGGGTGGCGTCGGTTGGGACCGGCACAAGGGGGGGGCAAGGCTGCTGGTCTTGCCCTCTTTTCCTTTTGGGGCCGGGTCAGGTCTCCCATGGGGAAGGCAGGGTCGCCAGATGGCGGGCCACGGGGCAGTCGTCCCGGTGTGCTCCAGGCAGCACGCCCAGGCTCATCAGGAACTCGTTGACCACCTCGGGCCCCGTGAACAAAAACGTGCGGCGAAACAAGCGCACCCAATCGGCGAGTGGCAAGGGATGGTGAGCGCGAATCCAGCCGGCGAAGTGCCCATGGCTGAGGCGCAGAGCCTGTACGCGCCGGGCGTTTTCCAAGAGGGCTGCAATCTTGCGGCGGTTGCGGATCAGCCGAGGGTCGGTCACAAGGCGCTCCACATCGGCCTCGCCCCAGCCGGCCAGGGTGTCCACATCAAAACCGGCCAGGGCCTCCCCCAGGCCGGCCCGGCGCTTCAAGATCAGTTCCCAGGACAGACCCGCCTGGAAGATCTCCAAACACAGACGCTCGAATAACACGGTCTCGTCGGTCTGCGGCACGCCGTATTCGGTGTCGTGGTAGGGGCCGTGCAGCGGGTGGCCGGGAGCGCTGTCGCAATAGGCACTCATGGCAGGGTCCTTGAAGAAAAGGCAGGGGAGGCTCGCTTCCCCAGCCCCCTCATCCCCCCGCAGGCGGGACCAGGGGCGGCATCAAGGTGGGGAAGCCGGCATAGACGGGGTGGAGCGGCGACAGCCACACATCGCCCGGCCCTTGGAAGGTCTGCATCAAGCCCTCGCCCGATACCGCGGTGCCGATCCACGACTTGGAGCTTTTGCCCACGGTAAAGCGCACCGTATCGGAGCGCAGCACGGCAAACGGCCCATCCACCGCCATGGTCTCGCCGGCCGCCAGCGTGACCTTGATCAATTCGGCGTCGGGCACGGGCGATTGCAAAACGGCAATGCCGGTCCCCGTCAAGCGGGTCTGCACCAGCCCCTCGCCGCCAAACACCAAGGCGCTGGCACTGCGTTGGATCTCGGCCCCGACCTCGATCTCACCGGAACAGGCCAAAAACAGGCCCTGGTCCACGATCACCGATTCATGATCCAGGCCAACCAGGACCACGCATTGGAACGACGGCTCGGTGAGCACCACCCCCGTCCCGGTATAGCGCGGACGAAAAATAGTTTCGCCACTCATGGCCGCGCCAAACAAACGGCCCAGAACCTTGCCGGCCGGCAGGGAGTTCTCGACTTCCAGCCGCCCCCACCACGCCTGCAAGGCCCCGGCTTCCAGAATCACCGCACTGTTGTTCAAGGTCAGGCGGACTTGGCGCACCGGCAACCCGGCCTGACGCACCAGGGCCAGCGCCAACAACCCAGCCGGCTGGGTCATGCCGCCCAGGGTGCGCCACTCCAGGACTTCAATACCAAGGCCGGGGATTTCGTGATGCTCGGTAACAACAGGATCGGTCATGGAAGCGTCTCTCTTGGAACAGGAGCGACGGAGACACCCCTCAAGGGACCGAGGGGTGGCCCGCCTCCCCAGCCTTGTTCTTGCCGGCCTTAGGCCTGCTCCAACTCCACCAAGGTGCCGTAGCAGTCCTTGGGATGTAAGAACAGCACCGGCTTGTCGTGCGCCCCCAAGCGGGGCTCGCCGTCGCCCAACACCCGCAAACCCTGGGCCTTGAGCTGGTCACGGGCGGCCAGGATATCCTCGACCTCGTAGCACACGTGGTGGATACCGCCCGCCGGGTTCTTTTCCAGGAAACCCGCAATGGTGGATTTTTCACCCAGCGGATGAAGCAACTCAATCTTGGTATTGGGCAGGGTAATGAACACCACGGTCACGCCGTGGGCCGGCTGGGGCAAGGGCTCGGAGACTTGGGCCCCCAGGGTATCGCGGTACATCCGAGTCGCGGCGTCGAGGTCGGGAACGGCAATGGCGACGTGGTTCAAACGGCCGATCATGCAAGGCTCCTGCGGCGAAATCGCAAAAGGGAAAGAACAGGCCAACGCCCGTCAAACACGAAGAACATGAACATCGGTCACGGGACGCCGGCCCTGGCTTTGCCGGAAGAAACGCCGCACGGAAACCCGGATGGCTTCCTCGACCGCCTCGTCACGCAGCCGCTCGGGCGGGCGCAACCCGGCCACGGTACCGCGCACGATTTCCAGGATTTCCTCAATGTCCTCGGCGTCTTCCTTGGGGTCAAGCAGGCCGCGCGCGGCCACCCGGGGATCGCCGACCACCCGGCCCTTGTCGTCAAGGGCGGCAGACACCACAACAGCGCCACCCAGCGCCATGCGCCGCCGATCGCGCACGACTTCGCTATCCAAGGGGATCAGGCGTTCGCCATCAACGGCCAGCCGGCCGACCGACACGCTGCCCACCACCCCGGCCTCGGCGCCATCAAGCCGGACCACCTGCCCATTGATGGCAGTCAGCACGGTGGGGATGCCAAGCGCGCGGGCCTCGATGGCGTGCTCATCAAGATGCATGCGCTCGCCGTGGACCGGCAGAACCACCGAGGGGCGGATCCAGCCATAGAGGTTGCGCACATCCTGGGCGCCCGGGTGGCCCGAGACATGGACCAGGGCCTCGCGCGGGGTGATCATGGAGACCCCCAACGAGGCCAGCCGGTTTTGCACCTCGAGAACAGGGCGTTCGTTGCCGGGAATGATGCGGCTGGAAAAGATCACCACGTCCCCCTTGCCCAGCGTGACATGGGGGTGGGTGTCAAAGGCAATCCGGCGCAAGGCGGCGCGGGGCTCGCCCTGGGACCCGGTGCAGACGTACACCACCTTGTCGCGAGGCAGATAGGCGCCTTCCTCGTCGGTGAGGAAGCGCGGGGCCTCGGTGAGATAGCCGCAGGCCTTGGCCGTATCGTGCATGCGCCACAACGAGCGCCCGACCAGGGCGACGTCGCGACCGCAGGCTTTGGCGGCGAGAGCAATACTCTCCAGACGAGCGATATTGGAGGCAAAGCAGGCCACGGCAATCCGCCCGGTCTGCTGGGCAAACACCTCGACCAAGGAGCGACGCACCTCGCCTTCAGACCCGGTGTGGTCCTTGTTGAAGATATTGGTGCTGTCACCGACCACGGCCAGCACGCCCTCGTCGCCCAAGCGTCGCAGGCGGTCTTCGTCGGCCGGGGCGCCAACCAGGGGCTCGGGATCGTGCTTCCAGTCGGCGGTGTGGAACACCGTGCCGGCCTCGGTACGCACCACCAGATGACTGGCTTCCGGGATGGAGTGGGGGGTAGCGATCAGCTCGAGATCAAACGGCCCCAGGGTGAAACGCTCCCCGTGGCGAACCTCGGTCAGCTCCACATCCCCGTTCAGCCCCTCTTCGCGCAGCTTGTGGCGCAGGAACTCGGCGGCAAAGGGAGTGGCATAAACGGGACACTCCAGGAACGGCCACAGATAGGGCACGGCCCCCAGATGGTCCTCGTGGGCATGGGTGATGACGAGGCCCAGAAGATCGTCGCGCCGTTCCTCGATGAACGACGGATCGGGAACGATGACCTCGACGCCGGGGGTCGTATCGTTGCCAAAGGTGATGCCCAGATCGACCATCAGCCAACGGCCGCGATACCCATACAGCGAAAGGTTCATGCCGATTTCCCCCGCCCCGCCTAAGGGTACGAAGTAGAGGGCATCCTCCTCGAAGCGGGGCGGAGACGGCGGGGCGGGTTCGGCCATGGGCGGGGGATTCCAATCAGCGATGGGGACAAGAAAGGTAGGTGAAACCAGGAAACGCGACCCGGCGCAAGCCCGGTCTGTCCCCTTTTACGCTTGGCCGCGCCGGGCCAGGGTCCGCTGATGGATGATCACCAGCCCTCGCAAGGTCAGATCCAGGTCCACAGCCTCGATCACGTCGGTGGCCTCGGCAAACAAGGGGGCGAGACCACCGGTGGCAACCACGCGCATCGGCGCGCCGAACTCTTCCGATATGCG
The DNA here is from genome assembly GCF_000284415.1 of Pararhodospirillum photometricum DSM 122. NCBI lineage: Bacteria > Pseudomonadati > Pseudomonadota > Alphaproteobacteria > Rhodospirillales > Rhodospirillaceae > Pararhodospirillum > Pararhodospirillum photometricum. The sequence continues at coordinate 3,241,435 of NC_017059.1, read as the reverse complement.
ACGCACCAAGCCTTCAATCAAGCCAAGGTAGCCCAAGTAAATGCCCGAGCGCATGGCCGGCACGGTGGACTTGCCAATCACCGAGCGCGGCCGCCCGATGGCCACCCGGGGCAACTGGGCCGAGGCGCGGTGCAGGGATTCAAGCGAAAGATTGACGCCCGGCGCAATGGCCCCGCCACAGTAATTGCCCTGGCCATCCACCACGTCGAACGTGGTGGCCGTGCCGAAATCGACGACAATCAAGGGACCGCCGTAGCTGACATGGCCAGCCACCGCATTGACCAGACGGTCGGCGCCGACCTCGTCGGGATGGTCCACCAGCAGACCGATGCCTAAGTCCACGTCGGGATCGCCCACCACCATGGGAGCGCAGTGGAAGTAACGGTGCGCCAACTGACGCAAATTGAACACCGTGGCGGGCACCACCGAGGCGACGACGCAGGCTGTCACCTGGGTGCGGTCAATACCGGCCAGCGCCATCAACTGAAGCAGCCACACGCCCATTTCATCGGCGGTGGTGTTCACGTTGGTGGCGGCCCGCCATTCGCCCCGTTTTTCCTCACCGTCGAACACGGCGAACACGGTGTTGGTGTTGCCGGAATCGATCGTCAGCAGCATTCGCTCAAGCTCCCTCCTGGGGGGGAAAGAACACGTCGCCGGCAGAGATCAGACGGACCATACCGTCCTCCTCGGCCAGCACCAGACAGCCGGCCTCGTCGAGGCCCTGAAAAATCCCTCGTTGGGTCCTGTGGGGCCCCAGACGAACCTCCACCGGCTTGCCCACGCCAAGGGCCCGCTCCAGCCACGCGGCGCGCACCGGGGCAAAACCATCCTGGCGCCATTTGGCCAGCCAATAGGCCAAGCGCTGGGCGATGCCTGAGAGCAGATCCTCAAGGCCCACGGGGCAGCCCAAATCTTCCATGGCCAGAGCAGGAAACAAAGCCCCGGTGATGGGCGCGGTCTTAAGATTCACCCCGATCCCCAACACCAGCCAGGGCGGCCCGCTCGCCGCCGACACCGTTTCCATCAGCATGCCGGCGACCTTGCCGCCATGACACACGATGTCGTTGGGCCATTTGCACCGGGGATCGGCGATGGGGCACAAAGCCTCAAGGGCCTCGGCAACGGCCAGAGCCGCCCCGAAAGACAGACGGGCCGCCTCGGCCAAAGGCACGTCGGGCCGTAGGACGTAGGAATGGTACAAGTTGCCGGGCGGGCTATGCCACACCCGGCCCTGGCGTCCCCGGCCCCCGGTCTGCTCGCGGGCCCAAACCACGGTGCCCTCCTCGGCGGCCCCCTTGGTGATCAAGGCGCGGGCCACCGCGTTGGTGCTATCCACGGCGTCGTGGGCGATAAGCCGCCACCCCATCGGCAGGGTGACGGCCCCGGCGGTCGGTCCTGGGAGCGGACAAACGCTCACCGGCCGCCCAGACCCGAAACGGAGCCCGCCGCCAGACCGCGCATGTCAATCGCTTCCACCCCGGTCAACACCTCTGCCGCCCTCTGGGCCCCGGCCAACAAGATATTGGGAACCAGGAAGAACAGCAGCATAGCGGTCGCACCTCCCAAAATCATGGAACGGGGCACGACACCGGTAATAACGTCGAGAGGCTCCACCACCTCGTCGAAGTACATCAGCTTGACGATGCGCAGGTAATAGAACGCCCCGACCACGCTCGCCAAAACGCCCAGAATGGCCAGGGTATAGAGCCCGCTGTTGATCGCCGCCATAAACACATAAAACTTGCCAAAGAACCCGGCCAGCGGCGGAATACCCGCCATCGAGAACATGAAGAGGCTCATGGCCAAGGCGTTGAGCGGCTGGGTGCGGGCCAAGCCCTTGAGGTCGTTGATGGACTCGACCATCTGGCCCTGGCGGCGCATGGACACGATAAGGGCGAAGGTGCCCACGTTCATGACCACGTAAATGCCCAGATAAATCAAGAGACCCCGAATGCCCTCGGTGGTGCCGGCAGCAAGACCAACCAAGGCAAAGCCCACGTGACCAATCGAGCTGTAGGCCATCATGCGCTTGATGTTGGTCTGGGCAATGGCGGCAAAGGAGCCCAGGCCCATGGACAAGAGGGCGATCAGCACCAAAATGCGCTGCCAGTCGGCGACATAGGCGCCAAACGGATCCATCAAGACGCGGGCGAACAAGGCCAGGGCCGCCACCTTGGGGGCCACGGCAAAGAAAGCCGTGACCGGGGTCGGCGCGCCCTCGTACACGTCGGGCGTCCACATATGAAAGGGCACGGCCGACACCTTAAAGGCCAGACCGGCGATGATGAACACAAGGCCGATGACCACCCCCATGGAGGCCGGCCCCGCCTTGGCGACCTCGGCCAGACCATCGAAGTTGGTGGTGCCGGCAAAGCCATAGACCAAGGTCATGCCATAGAGCAGCAGCCCCGACGCCAGCGCGCCCAGCACGAAGTACTTCACGCCGGCTTCGGTCGAGCGGGTGTTGTCGCGCTGATAGGCGGCGATGACATAAAGGGCCAGCGACTGGAGTTCCACGCCCAAATACAAGGTCATCAGGTCGTGGGCCGAGATCATGATCATCATGCCCAAGGTGGCAAAGACGACCAAAATCGGAAACTCGAAGCGCAGGTCCTTTTCCCGCTGCAACCAGCCCAGCGCCAACAGCAAGGTGGCAGCGGCCCCGGCCAGGGTCAGCAGCTTGGCGAAGCGGGCGAAGCCATCATTAATGAACAGACCGCCAAAGGCCAGCATCGGCTCGCGCCAGCCGGGTTGGCTGACGACGAGCGCGGCGACCAAGGCAAGGCCCACCAAGACGGCGCGGCAGACATAAGGCGCGGTATCTCCCTTGCGGAAGACCCCGACCATCAGAAGCCCCATGCCCAGGAAGGCCATCAAGACCTCCGGCAAGGCGGGCATCAGGGCCAAAGGATCAGTCATCATCGGGCAGGTCCCCTGGGATCAGCGCTGGGCCAGCGCGGCATCATAGTTGGCGATCAGGTCGGCGACCGACCCATGCATGAAGTCGAGGAAGGCCGAGGGCACAATGCCCATCCACAGAACCAAGGCAACCAGCGGGGCAAACACCGCCACCTCGCGCGGGCTAAGGTCGAGCAGGCCCCTGAGGTCTTCCTTCTCCAGCTTGCCGAACAGGACCCGCCGGTACAAATAGAGCATATAGGCCGCTCCCAAGACCAAGCCGGTTGAGATCAGCGCCGCCACCAAGGTGGAGTCGCGGAACACGCCCAGCATGATCATGAACTCGCCGACGAAGCCCGAGGTGCCGGGCAGACCGACCGAGGCCATCATGAACAGCATGAACACCAGGGCGTAGCGCGGCATGGTGCTCGCCAGACCGCCGTAGCGATTGATCTCGCGGGTATGCAGCCGGTCGTAGACGACGCCTACGCACAAGAACAAGGCGCCCGAGACCACCCCGTGCGAGAGCATCTGGAACAACGCTCCCTCGACCGCCTGAGGGGTCATGGCGAAAATGCCGGCGGTGACAAACCCCATGTGGGCGATGGACGAATAGGCGATCAGCTTCTTCATGTCCTCCTGGGCCAAGGCGACCAAGGAGGTGTAAATCACCGCGACGATCGAGAGCAGGTAGACCAGCGGCTGGAAGTCGGCCGAGGCCAGGGGCAGCATGGGAATAGAGAAGCGCAAGAAGCCATAGGCGCCCATCTTCAAGAGCACGCCAGCCAGGATAACCGATCCCGCCGTGGGCGCCTCCACGTGGGCATCGGGCAACCACGTGTGCACGGGCCACATGGGGACCTTGACGGCAAAGCTCGCGAACATGGCCAACCACAGCCAGGTCTGGAGACCCGCGGGGAAAGCGTGGGTCATCAAGCTGGGGATGTCGGTGGTGCCGGCCTGGAAATACATGGTCAGCATCGCCAGGAGCATCAGCACCGAGCCCAGCAGGGTATAGAGAAAAAACTTGAACGCGGCATAAACCCGGCGCACGCCCCCCCAGATGCCGATGATCAGGAACATCGGGATCAGTACACCTTCAAAGAAGATGTAGAAGAGCACGAAGTCCAGGGCGCAGAACATGCCCACCATCATCGTCTCCAAGACGAGGAAGGCGATCATGTACTCCTTGATATGCTTCTGGATCGACTCCCACGAGGCCAGAACGCAGATCACCGAGAGAAAGGTCGAGAGCAGGACAAACAACACGGAAATGCCGTCCACGCCCATGTGATAGGCGATGTTGTACGACGGCAGCCACACGTCGCGCTCGACGAACTGGAAGCCTTGCTGCGTCTGATCAAAACCGATCCACAGCTTGAGGGACAACAAAAAGGTAAAAACCGTGGTCAGCAGGGCCACGTGGCGCGTGTTGCGTGCCACCACCGCCTCGTCGCCGCGGATCGTGACGATAAACACCGCCCCGACCAACGGCAGAAAGGTGATGATCGAAAGAAGCGGAAAGTCGCTCATCGAAGCCTCTCTAGCGGGCGGAGGTCAGCAGGAACCACGTGACGATCGCGGCCAAGCCGATAATCATCACGAAGGCATAGTGATAGAGGTAGCCGGTCTGGACCCGCCCCAGCAGTCTGGCCAACCCCCGCGACGCGGCTGCTACCCCATCGGGCCCCAGGCCGTCGATCAGCGCGCCGTCGCCCTTGAGCCACAGGCCCCGGCCGATGCGAAACGCCGGCTGGACGAAGAGGCGATCATAGAGCTCGTCGAAGAACCACTTGTTGTGAACAAAGCGGTATACTTGGGGGAAGCGGCTGACCACTTGTCCCGGCAAAGCGGGCCGGGCCACATACATGACCCAGGCCAACGCCACGCCCAGCGCGGTCGCGACCAGAGGCAGCAGCTTGACGATCCCGGGCACGTGGTGAGCCTCGGCCGTCACGTCGTGGGCGTCTTGCACCAGGGAGGTTCCCCAGAAGGCCAGCCGGCCCTCGCCGACGAAGGCATCGTAGCCCAGGCCTCCGGCAAACACCGCCCCCGTAGCCAAGGCAACCAAGGGCAGGATCATGATGCGCGGGGACTCATGAACATGAGCCATCACCCGCTCGTCGGCCCGCGGCTTGCCATGGAAGGTGAGGAGCAACAGGCGGGTGGAGTAAAAGGCCGTCATGCCCGCCGCGCCCAGGCCCAGCACGAAGGCGATGAACCCGGTGAAGGAATAGGAGCCGAAGGCCACCTCCAAGATCATGTCCTTGGAGAAGAAGCCGGCAAAGGGCGGCACGCCCATCAGGGCCAGGGAACCGATCCACATCAAGACGTAGGTCACGGGAATGAGCTTCCACAGCCCCCCCATGCGCCGGATGTCCTGCTCGTCGGACATGGCGTGGATCACCGAGCCGGCGCCCAGGAACAACAGCGCCTTGAAAAAGGCGTGGGTCATCAGGTGGAAGATACCGGCGCCAAACGCCCCCACGCCCAGCGCGAAGAACATGTAGCCCAACTGAGAACACGTCGAGTAGGCGATCACCCGCTTAATGTCGGTCTGGGTGCAGCCGATGGTCGCGGCAAAGAAAGCCGTGGCGGCGCCCACCAGGGTGACCACCCCCATGGCGGTGTCGGAGAGCACGAACAAAGGCGAAAGGCGCGCGACCATGAACACACCGGCCGTCACCATGGTCGCGGCGTGGATCAGGGCCGAGACCGGGGTCGGGCCTTCCATGGCGTCGGGTAGCCACGTATGCAGGCCCAATTGGGCCGATTTGCCCATGGCGCCGATGAACAGCAGCAAGCAGCAGATGGTCATGGCGTGCCACTCGATGCCCAGGAAGGACAAGGTGGCGTCGGCCTTGGACGGCGCGGCCGCGAAGATCGTGTCAAAATCAACGGTACCGAAGACCATGAACACGCCGAAAATGCCCAGCGCAAAGCCGAAGTCGCCGACCCGGTTGACGACAAAGGCCTTGATCGCCGCTGCATTGGCGCTCGGGCGCTCGTACCAGAACCCGATCAACAGGTAAGAGGCAACGCCCACCCCTTCCCAACCAAAGAAGAGCTGAACCAGATTGTCGGCGGTCACCAGCATCAGCATGAAAAAGGTGAACAACGACAAGTAGGCCATGAAGCGCGGCACGCCGGGATCATGGTGCATGTAGCCAATCGAGTAGACATGCACCAGGAAGGACACGGTGGTCACGGTCATGAGCATGACCGTGGACAGGGGGTCAATGCGCAAGGCCCAGTCAAACACCAGATCGCCCGAGGCGACCCAGGTGAACAAGGTCACGGTGGTCGCCTCGCCCCCGGGCACGGTCAGGAAAAACAGCAGCCACGACAGCAGGGCCGAGGCCCCCATGGCGCCACAGGTCACCAGTTGGGCCTTGTGGTCGCCCAACGTTCGCCCCTTGAACCCGGCGACCAGCGCCCCGGCCAGGGGCAGGAAGACGGCGGCAAAAGCAAGCATGAGCCCCTACCCCTTCATCTGGTTGATGTCATCAACGCTGATCGACCCGCGATTGCGGAAGAACGCGACGATGATCGCAAGGCCAATACCGGCCTCGGCGGCGGCCACGGTCAGGACGAACATGGTGAAGACCTGCCCCGCCATGTCGTTGAGATGTGCCGAGAAGGCCACCAGATTGAGGTTCACCGCGAGCAAGATCAGCTCGACGCACATCAAGATGACGACGACGTTCTTGCGGTTGGCGAAAATGCCGAAGACCCCCAGCGTCAGCAAGATCGCCGAAACGGTCAGATAGTGGATCAGGGAAACGCCCATCACGAGATCCCCTTCCCGGTGGGCACCTTATGCAGGGACAAGGTGTCTTCCTTGCGCCGCGCGATCTGCTGGGCGATGGACTGGCGACGCACGCCCGGATGCCGGCGATGGGTCAGCAAGATGGCGCCGACCATGGCCACCAACAAGATCAGGCCCGCGGTTTGAAACAAAAAGAAGTAGTGGGTGTAGAGATACTGCGCCAAGGCCTCGGTATTGGTCACGCTGGCCAGATCGGGGGTGGGCGCCTGACGCTGGGCCGCGGCCTCGGGAGCGCTTTGCCAGCCGCCGACCATGACCACGATCTCGGTAAAGATCACCACAGCCACCGCGATGCCCAGTGGCATGGCTTTCTGGAAGCCTTCCCGCCGCCCCAAGAGGTTGAGGTTGAGCATCATCACGACGAACAAGAACAGCACCGCCACCGCGCCGACGTAGACCACGACCAGCACCATGGCCAGGAACTCGGCGCCGGCCAGGATGAACAAGCCAGCCGCGTTGACGAAGGCCAAGATGAGCCACAGCACGGAGTGGACCGGGTTGCGGGACACCACGACCATGAAGGCCGCCCCCACCAGGATGGAGGCAAGCATGTAGAAGATGAGGGTCTGTGCGATCATTCCTCCCCCTTCCCGGCCGGTCCGGGCCCTGTGGCGTGCGGGCAGCGCGTCATGGTTCCTTTATCCCCCTCTCCGGGCCATGGTGACCCGGGAATTCAAAGCCAACGACGGGGGGAATCCCTCGTCCAACGGGGGGCCCCTGTCAGTTTTTCCCCACAACGGAACCGCCCCCGAAGGGGCGGGCCCGATCTAGCGGTACGGCGCATCCTTTTGCAAACGCAGGGCCAATTCGCTTTCCCAGCGATCGCCGTTGCCCAGCAATTTTTTCTTGTCGTAGAGGAGTTCCTCGCGGGTTTCGGTCGCGAATTCGAAGTTGGGCCCCTCGACGATGGCATCCACCGGACAGGCTTCCTCGCAGAAACCGCAGTAGATGCACTTGGTCATGTCGATGTCATAGCGGGTGGTCCGCCGCGAGCCATCCTCGCGCGGCTCGGCCTCAATGGTGATGGCCTGGGCCGGGCAAATGGCCTCGCAGAGCTTGCAGGCAATGCAGCGCTCTTCCCCATTGGGGTAGCGGCGCAGGGCATGTTCCCCGCGAAAGCGATGGGAGAGAAACCCCTTTTCGTAAGGATAATTGAGGGTGACCTTGGGCCGCAGCATGTAGCGGAAGGTCAGCGCCATGCCCGACACCAGCTCCGTCAAGGCGAAGGAGCGTAGCGTGCGTGCGAGATCAAACATCCTGGTCTCTCCCCCCTCTCACGAGCCCTGGCCCGGCAGCAGGCCGAACAGCATCAAGAAGCCAGCGGTCAGCACCACCCAGAGCAGGGAGGCGGGCAGGAAGATCTTCCAGCCCAAGCGCATCAACTGGTCATAACGATAGCGGGGGAACGTGGCGCGCACCCACAAGAACACGAACAAAATGGCGCAAACCTTGAGGGCAAACCACAAAATCCCGGGCAAGGCATTGAAGGGCGCGATGTCGAGAGGCGGCAGCCAGCCGCCCAGGAACAAGACCACGCACAGGCTGCTCATCAAGATCATGTTGCCGTATTCGCCCAGGAAGAACAGGGCAAACGGCATGGCCGAGTACTCGACGTTATAGCCCGCCACCAGTTCGGCTTCGGCTTCCGGCAGGTCGAAGGGGGCGCGGTTGGTCTCGGCCAGGATCGAGATCACGAACATGACAAACATGGGGAAGTGGGGAATCACGTACCACACGCTGTCTTGCTGGGCGCGCACGATGTCGCTCAGGTTCATCGAGCCGGCCGTGAGGATGACCGAGACGATGATCAAGCCCATGGCGACCTCGTAGGACACCATCTGCGCCGCCGAGCGCAGGCCCCCCAAGAAGGCGTACTTGGAGTTGGAGGCCCAGCCGGCCATGATGATCCCGTACACCCCAAGCCCCGAGACGGCAAACAGGTAGAGCACGCCGACGTTGATGTCGGCCAGCACCCAGCCCTCGTCAAAGGGAATGACCGCCCAGGCTACCAGCGCCAGCATCAAGGTCAGGATCGGCGCCAGCAAAAACACCACCCGGTCGGCGCCGGTCGGGATGATGGTCTCCTTGACCATCAGCTTGAGACCGTCGGCAATCGGCTGCAACAGACCAAAGGGCCCGACCACGTTGGGTCCCTTGCGAAGCTGGATGGCGCCAATAACCCGGCGCTCGGCATAGGTCAGGTAAGCCACCGCCAGAAACACCGGGGCAACGATGGCCACGCATTGCACAATGATCAGGATCAGGGGCCACAGCGTGCCCGTCCAGAACTCAGCCATCGGTTCCCGTCCGCTTCAGATTGCCGTTGACGAAAGCCCGCACGCAGGCGGCCATGGTCGGCGAGGCCCGGGTGATCGGGCAGGTCATGTAATAGCTGGCCACAGCCGGTGTCACCGGGGGTCCGGCCAGCGGTCCCGGAGTGCCAAAGGTGGCCCACGGCGCCGGGGTCACAACATCGGTCTTGGCGAACACCGGATTGACCGCCGCCAGACGGGCGCGCACGGCGTCCAGGGTCTCAACGCCCACCGAAATCCCCAGGCAGCCGGCCAGGGCGCGCAGCACCCGCCAGTCTTCCTTGGCCTCGCCCGGCGGCAGCACGGCGCGGTTGGTCCGCTGGACCCGGCCCTCGGTGTTGACGTAGGTCGCGTCTTTTTCGGTCCAGGCGGCGCCGGGCAGGATGACATCGGCCACTGCCGCCCCGGCATCGCCGTGCGAGCCCTGGTAGATGACGAAGGTCTGCCCCAGACCGGAAAGATCGACGCTGTCCGCCCCCAGCAGGTACAGAACCTCCAGGGCGCCCGACCGCGCCGCCGCCAGAATGCCTGCCGCCTCAAGGCCGCCCTCGGCCGGCACGAAGCCGACATCCAAGGCGCCCACCCGACCGGCGGCGGTGTGCAGCACGTTGAAGCCGTTCCAACCCTCGCCCACCAGACCAAAGGCCTCGGCGATCGCCCGGGCCGCCGCCAGCACCGCTGACCCATCGGGGCGGGTCAAGGCGCCCTGGCCGATGATCAGCATGGGCCGCTTGGCCTGCTTGAGGATCTGGGCGAACGGATGGCGTCCCTCGGCGATTTCGTTCAGCAGGCCAAGGTCTTCGCCCAGGTCGTTGACCGGATAGGTGAGGTCGCGGCCGGTGAGCCCGACCCGGCCGATCGGGAAGCCGCCACGCCGGGCCCGCTTGAGGATCCGGGCATTGATCAGCGTTGCCTCGTGGCGCGGATCGGTGCCGATCAGCAACAGGGCATCAGCCTGCTCGATACCGGCGATGGTGGTGTTGAACAGGTAGGAGGCGCGCACCGAAGCGTCGAGGGCCGCGCCGTCAAGGCGGCAATCACGATGGGGCGAGCCCAGGGCCGTCATCAGGTCCTTGAGCAGCACCACGCTCTCGGCGTCGGCCAGATCGCCGGCCAGGGCGGCGATCTTGGAACCGGCCACGCCCTTCAGCCGCTGGGCGATGACCGCAAAGGCCTCGTCCCAGGTCGCCGGCTTCAAGCTGCCGTCGCGCCGAACCCACGGGGTATCCAGGCGCTGGACGCGCAGGCCGTCGATGGCGTAGCGCGACTTGTCGCCCAGCCATTCCTCGTTGACCGCTTCGTTGAGCCGGGGCAGGACCCGCATCACCTGGGCGCCCCGGGTATCGACGCGGATGGCCGCGCCCACCGCATCGAGCACGTCGATGCTCTCGGTATGGCTCAGTTCCCAGGGCCGGGCGCTGAAGGCATAGGCAGCGTTGGTCAGGGCGCCGACCGGGCAAACATCCACCAGATTGCCCGAGAGTTCGCTGCCCAAGATCCCGTCGAGATACGGCGTGATCTCGGCATGCTCGCCGCGCCCCAGCATGCCGAGGTCCGGCACGCCGGCGATCTCGGTGGAGAAGCGCACGCAGCGGGTGCACTGAATGCAGCGGGTCATCGCCGTGCGAATCAGGGGCCCCAGGTTCTTCTCCGGCACCGCCCGCTTGGCCTCGCAAAAGCGCGAGCGGTCGGTGCCAAAGGTCATGGCCTGATCTTGCAGATCGCACTCGCCGCCCTGGTCGCAGATCGGGCAGTCCAGCGGGTGGTTGATGAGCAAGAACTCCAGCACCCCGCGCCGCGCCTTGCGCGCCATTTCAGAATCGGTGCGCACTTCCATGCCGTCGGCCACCGGCAGGGCGCACGAGGCGGCCGGTTTGGGCGGTCCCGGCTTCACCTCGACCAGACACATGCGGCAATTGCCGGCGATCGACAGTCGCTCGTGGTAGCAGAATCGCGGAATCTCGATCCCGATGCTCTCGGCTGCCTGCAAAACCGTGGTGCCGGCAGGGACCTCGACCTCGATCCCGTCGATGGTCAACTTGGGCATGCTTCCCCCTCCCCTACTCGGCCGCGCGGCCCAGGCCCTCGCGAGCCTTGATCCGCTTGACGATTTCCGGCCGGAAGTGCCGGATCAAGCCCTGGATCGGCCACGCCGCCGCGTCGCCCAGGGCGCAGATGGTATGCCCCTCGATCTGGCGGGTCACCTGCTCCAAAATGTCGATTTCCTCGAGGCGGGCCTCGCCGGTCACCAGCCGCTGCATGACCCGCGACAGCCAGCCGGTCCCTTCGCGGCACGGCGTGCACTGACCGCAGCTTTCGTGCATGTAAAAGCGCGACAGGCGGGCGATGGCTTTGACGATGTCGGTGGACTTGTCCATGACAATCACCGCCGCCGTGCCCAAGCCCGAGCGCACCTCGCGCAGGGCATCGAAATCCATGCGCACGGTGTCGCAGATTTCCTTGGGCAGCACGGGAACCGAGGAGCCCCCGGGGATCACGGCCAGCAGGTTGTCCCAGCCGCCGCGCACGCCGCCCGCATGCTTCTCGATCAACTCGCGCAGCGGAATGCCCATTTCCTCTTCCACGTTACACGGCGTGTTCACGTGGCCGGAAATACAGAACACCTTGGTGCCCGTGTTGTTCTCTCGACCGAGGCCGGCGAACCAAGCCCCACCCCGACGCAAGATGGTGGGGGCGACGGCAATGCTTTCCACGTTGTTGACCGTGGTCGGACAGCCATAGAGCCCCACCCCAGCCGGGAACGGCGGCTTGAGGCGCGGCTGGCCCTTCTTGCCCTCCAGGGACTGGATCAGGGCGGTTTCCTCGCCGCACACATAGGCGCCGGCGCCGCGGTGGACATACACCTCCATGGCCCAGCCGGACCCGCAGGCATCGGGCCCCAAGAACCCGGCCTCGCGCGCCTCGGCGATGGCGGTTTCCAGGTGGTGAGCCTCCTGAACAAACTCGCCCCGGATGTAGATGTAGGCCACATGGGCGCCGATGGCAAAACCAGCGATCAAGCAACCCTCGATCAGCTTGTGCGGATCGAAGCGCATGATATCCCGGTCCTTGCAGGTCCCGGGTTCGCCCTCGTCGGCGTTGACCACCAGATAATGCGGCCGCTCGCCGATCTCACGCGGCATGAACGACCACTTGAGGCCGGTCGAGAAGCCGGCACCGCCGCGCCCGCGCAGGCCCGAGGCCTTCATCTCGGCAATGATGCCGTCGCGCCCGCGTGCCAGAATGGCCGCCGTGTTGTCCCAGTCGCCGCGGGCCCGCGCCCCGGCCAGACGCCAGTCGTGGAAGCCGTAGAGGTTGGTGAAGATGCGATCGCGATCGTGGAGCATTTACCCCTCCACCGCCAAGCGGGTGAGCGTGGTCGGTCCGGTGGCCGGACAGGCCCCTTGGCGCCCGCTCTGGGAGCCCGGCGTCACCGGTTCACCGGCCTTGAGCTTCTGGATCAGGGCTCGGGCCGACTCATAGGTCAGGTCTTCGTAGTAGTGGTCGCCGATCTGCACCATGGGGGCATTGACGCACGCCCCCAGGCATTCGGCCTCGGCGACCGAGAACAGGCCATCGGCGGTCATCTGGCCGATGTCGAGGCCCAGTTCGTCCTTGAGGGCGCGCAGGATCTCGTCGGAGCCGCGCAGCCAGCACGAGATGTTGGTGCACACCTCGACGTGGTGATGCCCCACCTTCTTGTCGCGGAACATGGTGTAGAAGCTGGCGGCCTCCAGCACCCGCAGGGGTGGGGTCTGGGTCCAGGTCGCCACGGTCTCGATCACCGCGCGGTCGATCCAGCCTTGCTGGCGCTGGGCCAGATCGAGCAGGGGCAGCACTCCCGAGCGCTCGCGGCCCTTGGGATATTTGGCCAGAATCGCGCGGGCCTTTTCCTCGTTCTCGGGCGAAAACTGAAAGGTCCCGACGCCGGACGGAGCGCTCATCGGTCGATTTCTCCAAACACCACGTCAATGGATCCGATGTTGGCCACCACGTCGGCCAGCATGTGGCCCCGGCTCATCAGATCGAGCCCCTGGAGGTGGACATAGCCAGGCGAGCGGATTTTGCAGCGATAGGGCTTGCTGGACCCATCGGAGACCAGAAACACGCCGAACTCGCCGGTCGCAGCCTCGACGGCGGTATAGGTTTCGCCGGCCGGAACGCGCACGCCCTCGGTAAACAGCTTGAAATGATGGATCAGCGCTTCCATCGAGTTCTTCATGGCGGCGCGCGGCGGCGGCGTCACCTTGTGGTCTTGGGTCTTGACCGGACCGTCCGGCATCTTTTCGATACACTGGCGGATGATGCGCAGCGACTGGCGCTGCTCGGCCATACGCACCAGATAGCGGTCGTAACAGTCGCCATTGGCCCCGGTGGGGATGTCAAAATCCATGTCGGCATAGGCGTCGTAGGGCTGGGCCTTGCGCAGGTCCCAGGGCACGCCGCAGCCGCGCAACACCGGGCCGGTGAAGCCCCAGTCCAGCGCCTGTTCCACCGTGACCTTGCCGATATCGACGGTGCGCTGCTTGAAAATCCGGTTGTCGTCGAGCAGCGCTTCCACATCGTCGAGATAGGCGGGGAAGCCGTCGCAGAACTTTAAGATGTCGTCGAGCAGATCGGTGGGCACGTCGCGCGCCACCCCGCCCGGACGGAACCAAGCCGCGTGCATGCGCGCCCCCGATGCCCGCTCGGAAAACTCCAGCAGGTGCTCGCGCTGCTCGAAGCCATAGAGCAGCGGCGTCATCGCCCCCACATCAAGCGCCATCGAGGTGGTGTTCATGATGTGGTTGATGATGCGGGTGATCTCGTTGAACAGCGTGCGCAGGTACTGGGCGCGCGGCGGCACCTCGATCCCCAGGAGCTTCTCGACCGCCAGCACGAAGGCGTGTTCCTGGTTCAGGGGGCAGGCGTAGTCCAGGCGGTCGAAATAGGGAATGGCCTGGACATACGACTTGTGTTCGATGAGTTTTTCGGTCCCCCGGTGCAAGAGGCCGATATGAGGGTCGGCCCGCTCGACGATCTCGCCCGACAGCTCCAGCACCAGACGCAGCACCCCGTGGGCCGCCGGATGCTGCGGCCCGAAGTTCATGGTGTAGGACTTGATTTCGGTTTGCATGGTCAGGCGTTCCCTCCGGCCTTCTCGTCTCCGGGCAGGAGGCGGGCGATCTGGGTGTCGAGGGTCTCCCAGGGGCTCTGGAAGTCAAAGGTGCGGAAATCCTGCACCAAGCGCACGGGCTCGTAGACCACCCGCTTCTCGGTCTCGTCGTAGCGGATTTCCTTGTAGCCCGACAGCGGGAAGTCTTTGCGCTGCGGATGCCCCTCGAAGCCATAATCGGTCAGGATGCGCCGCAGGTCGGGATGGTCGGCGAACAAGACGCCGTACATGTCCCACGCCTCGCGCTCGAACCAGTTGGCGGTCGAGAACACGCGGGTGACGGACGGCACCGGGCTGTCCTCGGAGGCCGGGATCTTCACGCGGACGCGGTGGTTGTGGTGGATCGACAGCAGGTTATAGACCACCTCGAAGCGCTCCTCGCGCTCGGGATAGTCTACTGCGCACAGGTCCACCAGTTGCTTGAACAAGCAAGCGCTGTCATCGCGCAGGAAGGTCAGCACGCGCACGATGGACGGCCGATGGGCCATCACCACCAGTTCGTCCTTTTCCAGCCCCACGCGCACCACATCGGTGGGCAGGGCGGCCTCGATGCGAGCCCCCAACTCGGTCAGGCTCTCCATCCGTTCCTTGAGTGTCGTCATCATGGGGCGGGATATCCGTGTGCGGGGCTCTAGCGATACAGCGCGCCGGTGCGCTGAATCTTCTTTTGCAGTTGAAGCACGCCGTACAGCAAAGCCTCCGCCGTGGGCGGACAGCCGGGCACGTAGACGTCAACGGGCACCACACGGTCGCAGCCCCGCACGACGGAATAGGAGTAATGGTAGTACCCCCCGCCGTTGGCACAACTCCCCATGGAAATTACCCAACGTGGCTCGGCCATCTGGTCGTAGACCTTGCGCAACGCCGGCGCCATCTTATTTGTAAGGGTACCCGCGACGATCATCACGTCGGAGCTGCGCGGACTGGGCCGGAACACCACGCCAAAGCGGTCCAGATCATAGCGCGCGCACGCGCAGTGGATCATCTCCAGGGCGCAACAGGCGAGACCGAAGGTCATGGGCCACAAGGACCCTGAGCGAGCCCAGTTGACCAGATTGTCAACGTTGGCAAGAACGAAGCCCTTCTCCTCGATCTGGGCGTTCACTGCGCCCAAGATGGCGTCCTGATCGGGCCCCGGCGGCACGAGGCCTGCCGGGAGGGAGGAGTTTACTCCCATTCCAGCGCTCCCTTCTTCCATTCGTAGATGAAGCCAACGGTCAAGATGCCGAGGAACACCATCATCGACCAGAAGCCAAACGCGCCCAGCCCGCCCAGCCCCAAGGCCCAGGGAAACAGGAAGGCCACTTCCAGATCGAAGATGATGAAGAGGATGGCGACGAGGTAAAATCGCACCTGAAAGCGCGAGCGCGCGTCGTCAAAAGCCTCGAACCCGCATTCATAGGCGGATTCCTTTTCGGTGTCGGGCGCCTGCGGCGTCACAACATACGAAGCCCCGATTGACCCCGCCGCGACCAGCGTCGCAATGACGAGGAAGACCAGGATCGGCAGATAGTCCAGCAGCATGGCTTGCATGCGCGACGCTCCTTGCCTGAGGAGGGGACGACAGGCCCGACCGGGGGGAGCGCCGGGGCCAAAACCAGAGGTCTTTGGTCATGTAGCCCGCGCACCACGCCCAAGTCAAGCCGCCAGCGCCCGTGATTTCCGCCCCTTGCGCCGGGCTCGCCGTTTCGCGGGGCCACCATGCGCGGGACTCGGGTATCGAACCGGGTGCCCCCGTAGCATAGAGCCGCCTAAGTGTGCGACGCAACAAGAGAAACAGCACGGGGGCGAATTGGGAAACAAATGAACAGAGCCCTTGCGTTCGGGCCGAAACTCTCCCAAAACCGAAAGCGGCTCAGTTCCCCGGGCGTCGGCCTCGGCGCCCTTCCCTCGTGGCGGGAGATCCCCTTGCGCTTGCCGCCCCCTACCCCCCTGGCGCTTTGCCTCGCGGCCGCCCTGGGGTCTTGGTTCTCAACTGCTCGCGCTGATTGTATCGAAGGCGGGACAACGACCATCGATTTTAACGGCCGTGCGGGACTCGTCGTGATCGCCCTCAACGCCGACATCGAGGTCCTCAAGGCCACCCTTCCCGGCAACGACCGGAGTCTCGTTTGGGTCGGCCGCCCCTTCCCCAGCCTTACCCTCCCCCGGCCCCTGGGCGCCGACGCCCTCACCCTGACCCTCTCCCCTGCCCTGCCCGGCTGCGTCTTGCGCATCGAGCGGTATTGAGGGGGCCCCGCGTCACCGAGCCCCCCCCCCCCCGA
This sequence comes from Pararhodospirillum photometricum DSM 122, assembly GCF_000284415.1. NCBI lineage: Bacteria > Pseudomonadati > Pseudomonadota > Alphaproteobacteria > Rhodospirillales > Rhodospirillaceae > Pararhodospirillum > Pararhodospirillum photometricum. The sequence goes on along the minus strand of NC_017059.1, from coordinate 3,224,974 downwards.
GTCTCACGCCTGCTTCGCGCCGACGTCCTTCAGGAATCCCTGCACCTGTCCGCGCAGGCTGTCGCACTCGCCGCGCAGCTGGCCGGCGGCTTCCAAGACGTTGCCTGAGGTGGTCCGGGTGGTATCGATGGTGGCGGTCACTTCGGCGATGGTTCTGCTGACCATGGTCGTCCCGGCCGCGGCGTCGTGCACGCTGCTGGTGATTTCGCGGGTGGCGGCGCCTTGTTGCTCGACCGCCGAGGCGATCGAGGTGGTGGTATCGCGAATCTGGGTGATGATGGCGGCGATCCCGCCGATGGCCTGAACGGCAACGCCGGTGGCCTGTTGGATGGCGCCGATTTGCTCGCCGATTTCCTCGGTAGCCCGGGCGGTCTGGGTGGCCAGATTCTTGACCTCGCCGGCGACCACGGCAAACCCCTTGCCGGCCTCCCCGGCCCGGGCCGCCTCAATGGTGGCGTTGAGAGCCAACAGGTTGGTTTGGGAGGCGATATCGGTGATGAGGTTGACCACGGCGCCAATCCGCTGGGCGGCATCGGCCAGCCCACGGACATGGGCGCTGGTCTGCTCGGCCTCGGTGGCGGCGGCCACGGCGATGGAGGCCGACATTGAGACCTGACGGGCAATTTCCCCGATAGAGGCGCTCAGTTCCTCGGTGGCGGCGGCCACGGTCTGAACATGAGCCGAGGCCTGCTCGGCGGCCGACGCCACGGTGACGGAGCGCTCGGCGGTGGCGTCGGCCGACATGGTCATATCGACGGCGTCGCGCTCTAGGTCGTGGGCGGCGGCAGCGACCACATCGAGGGCAGAAGCGGCGGCTTGATCAAAGGAACGCGCCAGTTCACCGATGCGCTGGGCCTCGCGAGCGCGCTTTTCCTGCTCGGCCTCGCGCTGGGCACTCATGTCGCGGTTTTCGATCATGCGCTGACGAAAGACTTCCAAAGCCTGGGCCATGCGGCCCAGCTCGTCGTCGCCGCTGGCGGTGTCGGGAGTAGGCGACAGATCGCCCTCGGCCAGGGCCAGCATGCGCTCTGACTGGCGCTGGACCCGCTCGCCCAAACGGCGCGTGACCCAGACCCCGGCCACCCCCACCACCGCCAGGGCCAAGCCCCCCCCCAGGCCCAACTGGAGCAGGGCCTTCCAGGTCTCTGCCTCGACGTCGTCCACATACACGCCGGTCCCGATCATCCAGGACCAAGGCTGATAGCCGGCGGCATAGCCCAACTTGGCGACGGGCGTGGTATCCTGCCCGGGCTTGGGCCACAGGAAGGGAACAAAGCCCCCCCCGGCCCGGGCCTGCTTGATCAGCTCCTCAATGGTGAGAACACCGTTGGCATCGCGGGTTTCCTTGAGCTTGTAGGTCCCTTCCAGGTCGGAGCGCACCGGATGAGCCAGGAGCTTTCCCTCGTAATCGTAGACATAAAAGTATTCCTGGCCGGCAAAGCGAATGGCGCGCAGGGCGTCCTTGGCCAAGCTTTGGGCCTGCTCTTGGGTGAGGCCTCCCTTGCTGACCTGGGCATCCAGGGCGCCTACCACGGCGACGGCAACCTCGGTTGCGCTTTTGATTTGCAGGCGGTGGGTTTCGTCGATCCGGTCATAAACGATGCGTGCGGCAAACAGGGCGACCAGACAGACCGCCAACGCGGAAAGAACCGGGATCAGAAAGATTTGCTGGCGTATCGTCAGGGTCCGCATGGATCGGTTCTTCCTTCATCCGCTCTCTTCGGGAGAGATCTTGCAAGGGGCCACGGCTTCAAAAATTACATGCAATTTTAGCAAAAACTATTTTTCGTAACAATCCCCGTCCGAATATCTATATTTTTACACGTTAATGGATACAAAGGTACGGCGGTCAGGCGAAAATAAAAGGGAACTTAATGAGAAAAAATCCTTTTAAGGGTATTCCCCAGAAGAAAGTGTTGGCATCAAGCATGGCTGTTTTGGGGCATCTTCCCGGCGTTTGCCCTGGGGCAGCCCTGCGCCTGCCGCATGAGCGAACAAGCCGTCCTGGAGCGGCACGGCCTGCCAGGGGCATCAAGGGACTGGGGGGCCGGCTAGGCCAGGCAAAAGAGAAGGCTGGCCTGCTCTCCCCCTCCTCGCGTCCGATTGCCCTGCGCAGCCGCCCCAGCTTTCTTGACCTGAGGCGGCACCGGAGTACAGTTCACACCTTTCCCGTCCCTTGAGCCTGAAAGGCGTTGTCATGCCCGCTTACCGTTCCCGCACCTCTACCCACGGTCGTACCATGGCCGGCGCGCGCGCCCTGTGGCGGGCGACCGGCATGACGGACGCGGACTTCGGCAAGCCCATTATCGCCATTGCCAACTCGTTCACCCAGTTCGTCCCCGGCCATGTCCACCTCAAGGACCTGGGCCAGCTCGTGGCCCGCGCGGTGGCAGAAGCGGGCGGCGTGGCCCGCGAGTTCGATACCATCGCCATCGACGACGGCATCGCCATGGGGCATGACGGCATGCTCTACAGCCTGCCGTCGCGCGACCTGATCGCCGATAGCGTCGAGTACATGGTCAACGCCCATTGCGCCGACGCCCTGGTGTGCCTGTCCAACTGCGACAAAATCACCCCGGGGATGATGATGGCGGCGCTGCGCCTCAACATTCCCGTGGTGTTCGTCTCGGGCGGCCCCATGGAGGCCGGCAAGGCCCAGGTGGACGGCGAGGACCGGTCGCTGGACCTGATCGATGTCATGATCATGGCCGGCAACAACCAAGTGAGCGACGACACGGTGGCGGCGGTCGAGCGATCGGCCTGCCCGACCTGCGGTTCGTGCTCGGGCATGTTCACCGCCAATTCCATGAACTGCCTGACCGAGGCCTTGGGCCTGTCGCTGCCCGGCAATGGCACCTTGATCGCCACCCACGCCCAGCGCGAGGACCTGTTCAAGGCGGCGGGCCGCACCATCGTGGACTTGGCCAAGCGCTACTACGAACACGACGACGCCTCGGTCCTGCCACGCAGCATCGCCACCAAGGCGGCGTTCGAGAATGCCATGACACTCGACATCGCCATGGGCGGCTCGACCAACACGGTGCTGCACCTGCTGGCCGCCGCCCAAGAGGGCGAGGTGGACTTCACCATGACGGACATCGACCGTCTGTCGCGCCGCGTGCCGCATTTGTGCAAGGTGGCGCCCAGCTCGGCGGTGGTCCACATCGAGGACGTGCACCGGGCCGGCGGCATTTTCGGCATTCTGGGCGAACTGGACCGCGCCGGGCTGCTTGATACCTCGGTGGGCACCGTCCATGCTCCAACCCTGGCCGACGCCCTGGCCCGCTGGGACCTTGTCTCGCCCACGGCCAGCGACGCGGCCCGCACCTTGTTTGCGGCCGCACCCGGCGGCGTGCGCACCGTCCTGCCCTTCACCTCGACGCGAACCTGGAGCCTGGATCTCGACCGCGCTGCCGGCGTGATCCGCAACAAGGCCCACGCCTTCTCGCAAGACGGCGGCTTGGCTGTCCTGACCGGCAACGTGGCGCCCAACGGCTGCATCGTGAAGACGGCCGGGGTGGATGCCTCGATCCTGACCTTCACGGGCACGGTGCGGGTGTGCGAAAGCCAGGACGAGGCGGTGTCGCGCATTCTGGGCGGCGACATCAAGGCCGGCGACGTGGTGCTGGTGCGCTACGAAGGCCCCAAGGGCGGTCCCGGCATGCAGGAAATGCTCTATCCCACGAGTTATCTGAAGTCGCGCGGTCTGGGCAAGGCCTGCGCCCTGGTGACCGATGGCCGGTTCTCGGGGGGCAGTTCGGGCCTGTCAATTGGCCACGTCTCCCCCGAGGCAGCGTCTGGTGGCCCGATCGGCCTTCTGGAGGAAGGGGACACCCTGGTGATCGACATTCCCCAGCGGGTGATCCGGGTTGACCTGTCGGATGCGGTGCTGGCCGAGCGCCGGCAGGCCCAAGAGGCACGCGGCAAGGACGCCTGGACGCCGACCAAACCGCGCGCCCGGCATGTCTCGACCGCCCTCAAGGCCTATGCCGCGATGACCACCAGCGCCGACCGGGGCGCCGTGCGCGACTTGTCACAGATTGGCCGGTAAAGGGATGCAGGGGTCTGGGGAGGCTCGCCTCCCCAGCCTTCCTTTATTTTAGTCGGGCAACGCGACCCCCAACTCCTTAAAAGCCGCCTCGCAAGCCCGGGCACAATCCTCCATGACCGGCACATCCACGGCGCCAATACAGCCCAAACGGAAACTCTCCACCTCGGTCATCTTGCCCGGATAAATAATAAAACCTCGCCGCTTCATCACCTCATAAAAAGTAGTGAAGTGGTAGGCCGGATCCTCGGGCGCCAGGAAGGTGACGATGATCGGCGAGCGCAGCGCCTCGGGCAGCAACGGCCGCAGTCCGGCCCAGCCCATCCCGGCGACCAGGGCATCGTGATTGCGGCGATACCGGGCCAAGCGGGCGGTGCGCCCCCCCTCGGCATCGTATTCGTCGAGGGCTTGGCGGAAGGCGGCCAGGACGTGGGTGGGCGGCGTAAAGCGAAACAGGCCGGTGCGCTCCATGTAGGCCCACTGGTCGGCAAGGTCGAGGGCCAGGGAGGGGGCGGGTCCGCAGGCGCGGGCTTCTTCCAGCGCCTCGATCCGGGTCAGGACAAAGCCCATCCCCGGCACCCCTTCCAGGCACTTGTTGGTCGAAAAGATCAGCGTCTCGAACGGCACCCGGGCCGGATCCAGCCACAAGGCGCCAAAGGCGCTCACCGCATCGACCAAAAGCTTGCGACCGGCCGCCGCTGTCACCTGGGCCAGGGCCTCCACGGGGTTCAGCAGGCCGGTCGACGTCTCGACCTGGGCGACCGCCACATGGGTCAGGTCGGGGGCCGCCGCCAGCCGCTGGGCCAGGGCGTCGGGCGAGGGCGCCTCGGTTTCGGCCAGATCCAAGACCGCATGGCCAAGACCAATGCGCCGGGAAATCTCGACCATGCGCTGGCCATAGGCGCCGTTGACGATGATCAGGACCCGACTGTTCCGTTGGGCCAGACTGAGCAGGGCCGCTTCTAACGCAAAGGTCCCGCTGCCTTGCAAGGGCACCACGCTATAGCCCTCGCCCACCCCGGCGATCTCAAGCAAGCGCCGACGCAGCGAGGCGGTCAGGGCACGAAAATCACCGTCCCACGATCCCCAGTCATGCAGCATGGCGCGCTTGACCGTGGCCGTCGTGGTCAGCGGCCCCGGGGTCAGCAGCCAATGGGACGGGGCAGCCGGCGCTTCTGCCGGATCGGGAAGCGGCGCAAGGGTCGGGTAAAGGGAGGACATGGGGGTCTCCTTCCAGCAGGCCACGGCTTCAGGGTGGCGCGGTCTGGTTTTGTAGTCAATGTAAAGAGCGCCCCGTCTGCCGAAGAAAGGGACAGAAAAGGCCGGGGAGGCGCGGCCTCCCCAGACCCCTCGATCGCTTTGGTCCTTTGGACGCGGTGATGGCCCTGACCAGAAGGGGCTTCCCTTGCAGGGCAGAATATTATAACACCCTAATGTATGAAGGTACCGCCTGTCGGGACCCGCCCATCCACCTTTCTGCCCAGAGGGAACCCCCAATGGCCGAGACCGCCACCGCCCCCCTGTCCCCGCCGCACGAAGCGGGCACCGCCCACTGGTTGATGCACGTGCCGATTCCCCTGTTCGCCATGATCATGGGCCTGACCGGCCTGGGGCTGGCGTGGCGCAAGGCGGCCTCTGTGCTGGGCGTGCCGGGTCAGGTGGGAGAGGGCCTCCTGGGCCTCGCCGCGACCTTGTTCGTGGGGCTGGCCCTGCTCTACGCCACCAAGGCCCTGCGCCATTTTCCCGAGGTTCGGGCCGAATTCAACAACCCGATCCGAGTGAATTTTTTCCCAACCGTGAGCATCAGCTTGCTGCTGTTGTCGATTGCCGCCCTGCCCTATAGCGAGTCGCTGGCGCTCGGGGTGTGGGGCCTGGGGGCGCTGCTGCACCTGATGGCCACGGTGTACCTGATCGGGCGCTGGATCACCCGGGCGCACGAGATCACCATGATCAATCCGGCGTGGTTCATTCCAGTGGTCGGCAATATCATCGTGCCGATTGCCGGAACCAAGCTGGGCTTCACCGAGATCTCGTGGTTCTTTTTCGCGATTGGCTTGGTGTTTTGGATCGTGCTGTTCACGATCGTGTTTTACCGCATCGTCTTTCACAACCCGCTGGCGACGCGCTTCTTGCCGACCTTGTTCATCCTGATTGCCCCGCCGGGGGTGGGAACGGTGTCGTATCTGGCGCTGACCGGGGGACAGATCGACGTCTTTACCCGGGTTCTGCTCTATAGTGGCCTGTTCATCACCTTGCTCAACTTCAGCATGGTGCGGCAATTCCTGAAACTGCCGTTCTTCGTGTCGTGGTGGGCCTATACCTTCCCCATGGCGGCGATCACCATCGCGACCCTGGAATACCAGCACCACTTGAACCACCCCGGGGTCGCCGTGCTGGCCTGGGGCCTGCTGGGCGTCACGACCTTGATCATCGGCTCGGTTTTTGTCAGGACCAGCGTCGAACTAATGCGCGGCCACCTGTTCGCCCCCGAATAATCCTCCCAAGGACCGAGGGGGCTGGGGAGGCCCGCCTCCCCAGCCTTCCTTTTGCTTTCGGGTTTTTATGGCATGACCGAGCCCCCTTGGCTCCTGATCACCACCAAGACCGCCTTCACCCTGGCAGCCCGCCTCGCCCAGCGCCGCCCCCTGGTCATCGCCACGCCCCCGGACGCGGTGCTGTCCCTGGGCCCGGGCTGGCTACCGAGTTTGGCCGCCGCCTGCCCGGCCCMGGGCGCCCTGCTGCTGGCGGACTGCGGGGCCGAGGCCGGCTATGCCCTGGCCTCGCTGCGCCTAGGGATCGGGGTGGTGGTGCCGGAGGTGCCAAACGCCGCGTTTGCCCGACTGGCTGCCCTCGGCGCCGGCTCCGGCCTGCCTGTCGTGCGCCATCGCCGCCCGGGCCTGTGGCTCGACGGCACCGAAGCCCTGGAAACCGTGGCTCGTGCCTTGCCGACGGGCTCGGCCTGACGCATCCTGATCGGGTTGTTCCTTTTGTGAAAGACCCGACCGTGACCGACGATGACGCGTGCCGCCTGTATCTGATCACCCCGCCCCGCCTGGACGACCTCCGGGCCTTTGCCGAGCGGCTGGCCCGCACCCTGGATGCCGGCGATGTGCCGTGCGTGCAGTTGCGGCTAAAGGAGGCGGATGACACGGCGATTCGCCGGGCCGTCGAGGCCCTGCGGCCCGTGTGCCACGCCCGCGAGGTGGCCCTGATCCTCAACGACCGTCCCGACCTCGCCAAGGACACAGGCTGCGACGGCGTGCACGTCGGCCAAAAGGACATGCCCTACGCCAAGGCCCGCAAGGTGGTGGGCGACAACGCCATTGTGGGCGTCACCTGCCACGACAGCCGCCACCTGGGGATGGAAGCCGGCGAGGCGGGGGCGGATTACGTGGCCTTTGGCGCGTTTTATCCCACCGCCACCAAGGAGGCGCCGACCCAGGCGGACACCGACTTGCTGCGCTGGTGGAGTGAAATGATGGTGGTCCCCTCGGTGGCCATCGGCGGCATCACGCCGGAGAACGCTCGGCCCTTGATTGAGGCGGGGGCCGACTTCTTGGCGGTGTGTTCGGGGGTTTGGGAGCACCCGGAGGGGCCCGAGGCGGCGGTTCGGGCTTTTGATGCCCTGTTTCGGGAGGTGAGCCCGCTGGACCTGCCGGACGAAAAGTAAAAAAACATAAGGCTGGGGAGGCGAGCCTCCCCAGCCTTCCTTTTCTTCTACTTCTTTCCGCGCGCCAAAGCTGTCCCCTGCCGCGCCAAGGCATCGGCCCGTTCGTTCTCCGGGTGGCCCGCATGACCGCGCACCCATTGCCATTTCAGGCTATGTCCGGCCATAGCGGCATCAAGCCGCTTCCAAAGATCGACATTCTTGACCGGCTTGCGCGCCGAGGTCATCCAGCCATTGCGCTTCCAGCCCCAGATCCAGCCGGTGATGCCGTCATGCACATAGCGGCTGTCGGTGTGGATGACCGCACTGACCGGCCGGCGCAGCGACTCCAGGCCTTGGATGACGGCCATCAATTCCATGCGGTTGTTAGTGGTGTCGGGCTCACCGCCAAAGAGTTCTTTTTCATGGTCGCCCCAGCGCAACAGGACCCCCCAGCCGCCGGGACCCGGGTTGCCGGAACAAGCACCATCGGTGAACATTTCAACAACATCGGCACTCATCGGTCGAGCCCATAGGCCTCGGCGCGCTCGACGGCCTGATGGAACTTGAGCTTGTGCACGTATTCGGCCGGATCCTTGGGCCGGACCAGGGCGCCCGCCGGGGTGTTGAGTCCGTCGTAAAGCCGGGTGAGCAGGAAACGCAAGGCGGCGCCCCGGGCGAGCAGCGGCAATACCTCGATCTCGCGCGGCGTCAGCGGGCGCTGGGCCTGATAGCGGTTGAGCAGGGCGCGGGCCTTGGTGAAATTGAACTCGCGCTCGTGCTCGAAACACCACGCATTGAGGCAAATGGCGAGATCATAGGCAAAGGCGTCGTTGCAGGCAAAATAGAAGTCGATGACCCCCGAGAGGGTGCCCTTGAGAAAGAACACATTGTCGGGAAACAGGTCGGCATGGATCACCCCGCCCGGCAAGTCCTGGGGCCAATGGGCCTCAAGAAAGGCCAACTCGTCCTCCAGCAGGGCTTGCAGGCCAGGCATCACCTCATCGGCTCGCGCGCGGGTGCTCTCGACCAAGGTGCGCCAGCCGGCCACCGAAAGCGCGTTGCGCCGGCTCAAGGGATAGTCGGCGCCGGCCTGATGCAGGCGGGCCAGGGCTTCCCCGAGCTGGGCGCAGTGGCTGAGGTCGGGGCGGCGGGGCCAAGCCCCTTGCAAGAAGGTCACGATGGCCGCCGGCCGCCCGGCCAGGGTCCGCAGGGCCTCCCCATCGCGCCCGGGCACCGGCAAGGGGCACGGCAGGCCGCGCTCAGAAAGATGGCGCAGCAGGCCCAAAAAATAGGGCAGATCGGCCGGATCAACGCGGCGCTCATAGAGGGTAAGAATGTAGGAGGCGCGGTCGGTGAGCAGCAAGTAATTGGAGTTCTCGACGCCCTCGGCGATTCCCTTGAGAGCCCGCAGATCACCAATGTCGTAATCAGCGAGAAACGTCCTCAGATCATCATCGAAGACTTCGGTATAAACGGCCATGGGACTGCTGACGCCTGTCTGCGGGAGGGAAGGGAGCGGAAGCACGGTGTTATCAGGTTCCGGGCCTTGAGGGAACCCGCGTTGCCCTGGGGGCGCGATTGCGCTATCCAGGGTCCAGCCTCTTGTTTCCCTGACATATCGGACGCCCTCCATGGCCCCCCATGCCCTTCCCCGCCTTGCCAGGAGCCTGCCTTTGCTGCTCCTGGCCGGCCTGTCCGCCGGGTGCTCGGCCTTTTCGCGCGAAGAACCCCGGGCCTGTCCCCAGGTGCGCGTTGATGCCGCCACCGCTGGCCTGACGGTGTTTCGTGACGGCCCCGGCCGCGATCTGACCGACGTGGAACTCCAGGGCTCCTTCGCCGGCTATGAAGGGACATGCGCCTACGGCAAAACCGGGGTCACGGTCGAAATGGTTCTCTCGTTTGCCGTGGGCCTGGGGCCGGCGGCTGCCACCCGTGAGAGCACCTTTCAGTACTTTGTCGCCCTGCCCCGCTACTTCCCTGAGCCCGCGGCCAAGCGCGTTTACACCGTGGGCGTGAGCTTCCCGGCCAACGTGGACCGGGTGATCGTGCGCGACGAAAAGCTCTCGGTTCATATCCCGCTGGAGCCCGGCGCCACTGCCGAGGGCCAGGACGTTTATGTGGGCTTCCAGCTCACGCCGGAGCAACTGGAGTACAACCGCAGCCACCCCTCGGCGGCGCCGCGGTGAGCCCTTTTCGTAAGAGTGGCCGGGGACCCTCGGCCTGATTTCCCCTTCGTTTTTCGAGGTGACCCTTGATGCGCCCCGCCTCGCTCCCCGCCGCCGCGGGAGTCTCGTTGCTGGTATGCGCCCTGTTTGTGGGCCTGTGGGCCTGGCTGGGCCGACCCATCCCCCTGCCCGACGTTCCCGACGGACGCCTGGAGTGCCTGTCCTACGCGCCCTCCAACGGCAACACCGCCCCCCAGGACAAGGGCTTTACCCTGCCGCCCGGCCAGATCGAGCGCGACATGGCCCACCTTAAGACCATGACGAGCTGCATTCGCATTTACTCGTCGGTCGGGCATGAGGGCGAGGCCATCCCGGCGGCCGCTGCGGCTGGCCTCAAGGTGCTGGTTGGCATCTGGATCGGCGCCGACGACAAGCGCAACGAGAAGGAAATCAACGCCGCCCTGACCCTGGCCCACGCCTATCCCCAGGCGGTGCGGGCTCTGGTGGTCGGCAACGAGGTCCTGTTGCGCCGGGAAATGACCGGCGAGCGACTGGCCGAGATCATCCGCTCGGTCAAGGCCCGCACCACGCTGCCCGTTACCTACGCCGACATCTACGAATTTTGGCACCGCAACCCGGTGGTGGTGGACGCAGTGGATCTGATGACGGTCCACGTCCTGCCCTACTGGGACGATCCCACCCCGGTGAGCATCGACAAGGTGCAAGCCCACGTGCGCACCATCATTGATCGCGCCCGCACCCGCTATCCCGGCAAGCCGCTGCAAATCGGCGAAATCGGTTGGCCCAGTTCGGGCCGCACCCGGGGCGAGGCGGCGCCGACCTTGGTCAACGAAGCCCGATTCCTGCGTGAGTTCGCCCAGCAGGCCCACGCCCTGGGCGTGCCTTACAACGTGATCGAGGGCATCGACCAGCCCTGGAAGCGCCGGCCGGAAGGCACCGTGGGCGGCTTCTGGGGCGTGCTCGATGCCAACCGCGACCCCAAGTTCCCGCTGGCTGGTCCGGTCAGCGAGTGGCCGCGCTGGGAGTTGGCCGCGGCGGCGGCGGTCCTGGGGGCGGCCCTGGCCCTCATCGTGACCCCCGGCTTCGGCGCGGCGCTGCCCCTGGCCGCCTGGGGGGGCATCGCCCTGACCGGCGCCACCACGGGCAGCCTGCTGTGGGCCTTTGGCGCCCAGGCCCTCGACTTCGCTATTGGTCCCACCACCGTGTTATGGGGGCTGTACCTGTGGGGACTGATTGGGGCGGCCGGTTATTTCATCGCCCGGGCCTTGGCCGGGGCCGCCCCCTTGTCGCCGGCGGTCTCGCAGCGCTGGCGTTGGCTGGTGCTGGCGCCGGCCGCCTTTGCCGCCCTGACCATGGCGGCCGATGGGCGGCACCGCGACTTCCTGACCCTGGCCTTTGCCCTGCCCATGCTGTCCTTGTTGTGGGAGCGGGTGTGCGCCACCCGGCCGGGCAGCGTGCCACAAACCCGCGTGGCCGAGGCTTGGATGGGGGCGATGCTGCTGGTCGGCGGTCCCCTGACCATTGATTCGGTGCTCAACACCGAATCGCAGGCGCGGGCCCCCGCGTCCTGGGCGGGTTGGGCGGGCTGGGCGGCGGGCGCGGCCGGCTGGGCGGCGGGGGCCTTGGGCTCTTCGGCGGGCGCCGAGGCGGCGAAGGCGCCAGGAGCCAGAAGAGCGAGGGATATCAAGGCGGCGGCCGGCGGCACGACCCGGGAAACAAGGCAGCGGAAGGGGAGCATCTGCGAACGGACCTTGCTGAACGGAGTGGATAAAATAAGGAGAACCGCAACCGGAAGAGGCGCGCTGGGACCCGGCCCTTGCCTGACGTCCACTCCGATTGGTTCCGCAAACTCAGGAGCCCGCCGAAAAGAAGCCCGCACCATCAACCCTTGAATTTTGGCGCGGGCCCCGCTCTTCGGATACCTTTAGGATACCAAAAAACAATGCGTTTTCAAAGCATCATTCAAGGAGAGCGGCGATAGCAGGCATTTTACGGTTGCCCGCCCCCCCCCTGTCATGGCACCTTGCCTCGTCCAGTCCGCTTGCACCGCCGTCCTCAAGACAGACCGAAGAGGCTCCATGCTCCAGGATTTCCAGCGAAATCTCGCCGCTGTCCTTTTGGGCTCGCTGCTCCTGACCACTGCGGTCACGCCGGCTGGAGCCGCTACCTCCAGCCCCCACACCGGTCCTTTCGTTCCCTCCTTTGTCAAAAAGGCTCCGCCCGCCGCGGCGCCGGACAACAAAAAAGGCAAGGAACAGGCCAAGGGAACGCCCAAGCCCGCCGCCAAGCCCGGGCAGATCGCCGCCCTAGTGCCGTTGGCCAAGGGTCCGGGGACCAAGGGAAAGCCGGTCCCGGAGAAGCAAGACAACAAGCAGGTCGTAGCGCCCAAGGCCAAGCCCGACGTTGCCAAGCCCGGGGCTATCGCCGCCGCCAAGCCGGCCACCCCGCCCAAGCCGTCCGCCAAAACCGAGGCCAAGGCAGAGGCCAAAGGCGACAGCAAGGCCTCTGGCCTCAAGGTCGCCCAGGCCCCCTCGGTGGCCCCGCCGCCGCTCAAGCCAAGCTTCCCCAGCGCCGCCAGCTACACCCGCCCGCCGGTGCACGCGTCTCTTCCCGTGCCCGTGGCCAAACCGGCGTATGTCGCGGCGATGGCGCCCCGTCCCGCTTTCTTCCAGGCTCCGGCCCCGCAGGAGCCGCTCAAGGCTGCCTTCCCCATGGGCTTGTCGTCCCGGCCCTCCTTTACGCCGGCGATCGCCGTCACCCCTGATCTCGATTCGATGCTGTCGCGCCGGTCCTACTGGAGCTGCGTCCCCTACGTTCAGGAGGTCTCGGCCGTGCGTCTGTCGGGCGACGGCTGGCGTTGGTGGGACAATGCATCCGGCCGCTACGACCGGGGCCGCAGCCCGCGCCCGGGGTCAGTGCTGGTGTTCAAGCGCTCGCGCGACCTCGATCGGGGCCATGTCGCCGTGGTCCGCCAGATCATCGACCGCCGCACCATCCGCGTCGATCACGCCAACTGGGGCCAAGGCTCCCAGAAGGGCAAGATCGACCAAGCCGTGCTGATCCGTGACGTCTCGGCCGGCAATGACTGGTCCATGACCCGGGTCTGGTACTCCCCGATCAACGATCTGGGCTCTACCACCTATCCGACATACGGCTTTGTCTATCCCGTCCAGGCCCAGGCTCACGCCTCCCGCGAAGGCTGACGGCTGGGAGGCCCGGCGTCGCTGCGGCCTCCCTCTCCCCGCCTTTGCGGGGCCTCTTGACTCCTCGTCGTTAAAACCGCGTTAAGATCTACGTAGGACGGCGCGGCGTTTTTGGCAAGAGCTCTTACGCCAGGGCCCGCAGGAACGAGGGGTCTGGGAAGGCCCGCCTCCCCAGCCTTCCCTTTCTTTCACGCCCGCCGTCGCTGGGCCCGGCATTGAGAGTGGGCCCAGGGCCACGCCAGCAGGCCCGCCGCCGCGTTGGCGATCCCGACCCCCCAGAACAGACCGGTCATCCCCAGCCACGCTTCGCCCATCCAGGCCAGCGGCACATACAGCACGAACAAGCGCAGCACCGACAGCACGGCGGCGGCGGCCGGCAGGCCAAGGCCGTTGAGCGTAGCGGCGATCACCCCGGCGAAGCCCAACCCGGCATAGCCCAAGGGCACAATGCGCAAGTACGCCCCAACCTGCTCGACCACCACCGGATGGTCGTTGAACACGCGGGCCAGATCCGCGCCCGTCACCGCCAGAATGGCCCAGGCCACCAGCCCCCAGACCCAGCAAAAGCGCAACGAGAGGACCATGGCGCGGTGCAGGCGATCGACACGGCGCGCGGCCCAGTTTTGACCGGCGAAAGGCCCCATGGCCGTGGCCAGTGCCATGAAGCTGAGGATGGCAAAGGCCTCAATGCGCATCGCGACCCCCCAGGCTGCCACCGCCTCGGCCCCATGCGTGGCGACCAAGCGGGTCAGCAGCCCCTGGGCCAGGGGCGCGATCGCCTGGGTGGCCGCCGCCGGAAGCCCGATGATCAGCATGGACCGCCAGCTTTGCAGCAGCACCCCGAGACGGGGCACGCGGACACTGAGCATCTTGTGGCGCCCCCCGAGCAAGGCGAGAGCGGCGACCAGGGACAAGGCGCGCGAGATCAAGGCGGCCAGCGCCGCGCCTTCGATTTCCAGGCGGGGGAAACCGGCCAGCCCAAAAATCAGCAAGGGGTCGAGGATGACGTTGATGACCGAGGCGAACACCATAATCGCCCCGGCCGACCCGGCGCTGCCCACGGCCCGCAAGGAGCCATTGCCGACCATGGGCACGATCAGGAAGACCATGGCCACATACCAGATCTCCATGTAGCGCCGGATCAGGGGCAACACGTCGGGCCCGGCGCCAAGCGCCGTGAACAGCGGGTCGATGGTGGCATGGCCGATGACGATGAGGATCCCGACCAAAACCCCGGACAACAGCAAGGAATCAGTACACAGCCGGCGCACCTGCTCGTCGTCGCCCTGTCCCACGGCCCGCGCCACCACGCTGGACGCCCCCACCCCCAGGCCCACCGCCACCGACGACATCACCATGGTCACGGGAAAGGTGAAGCTCATGGCGGCCAGTTCCCGGGTCCCAAGCTGGCCGACAAAAAACGTGTCCAGAAAGTTGAGGAACACCATGGAAAGCAAGCCCCACAGCATGGGTCCGGCCTGATCGACCAAGGTGCGGCCCACGGCACCGTCGGTAAGGCGGGCGCGAAAAGCCGGGGGAGAAGAGGGCATGCCGAAAAACTCCAGGGGTCAGGAAGAGGGAACAACGCGCCCGGCGTGCAAGGCCACAGCCCGGGTTTCCAACTTGTGGGCCCGGGGATCGTGGGAGACCAGGATCATGGCCTGGGGCAAGGTGGCGAGCAAAGCCAGCAACCGGGCGGTGGCCGTGGCATCCAGAGCGGTCGTGGGTTCGTCGAGCAGCAACACCTCGGGATCCATGGCCAGAACCCCGGCCAGGGCCACCAAGCGCTTCTCGCCCCCGGACAGGGCGTGGGGCACGCGCTCCTCGAAGCCCGCCAGCCCCACCCGGGCCAAGGCGTCGCGGGCCCGGGCTCGGGCCTGGGCCGGGGTCTGCCCGAGGTTGAGCGGCCCAAAGGCCACGTCTTCCAGCACCGACGGACAAAAGAGCTGATCGTCGGGGTCCTGAAATACATAGCCGCAGCGCCGCCGCACCTCGAGAAAATCCGCCTCACCAACGCGCGCCCGGCCAAAGGCCCGGATCTCACCGTGAGTGGGCCGACCCAAGCCGACGATCAGGCGCAGCAAAGTACTCTTGCCCGCGCCATTGTCGCCGCGCAGGCCCAGACGCTCGCCGGGTTGCAAGGCCAAGGTGGCGCCGTCGAGCACCCGGGGCCGACCGGGATAGGCAAAGGCAACGTCGTGCACCTCGATCAGCGAAACCACGGCCAGACCTCCCCACTCCCCAGCTCCAAAAACACGAGCCCGGCCAGCGCAGCCGCACCGCCCACCGACAGCCCGACCTCCCGCCGGGTGAGAGTGGGGGCATCGAAGGCGACCAGACCCCCGGAAAAGCCCCGGCAGCGCATGGCATCGTGCACCCGCTCGGCCCGCTCCAAGGCCCGCACCAGACTCATGCCGACCAGATAGCCCAGGGTGCGCACGGTGTGACGATTGGCCCCCGGCCGAAAGCCGCGCAGCTTCTGCGCCGCGCGCACCCGGGCCAGTTCGGCCGCGATCACTTCGAGATAGCGCACCATCAAGAGCAGGAGATGCACCAGCCGAGCCGGCACCCCCAGCCGCCCGAGGGCGCTGCCTAACCGTCCGGGTCCCAGGGGCGCCACCACCGCCAGCAACATCAGGGCGACCGCCGAGGCACTCATCCCAAGATCGGCGGCGCGTCCCAGGCCCTCCTGGGTGGCGACCAGCGGCCCCCAGGTGAACACCGGCACCCCGGGCACCCCAAAAGGCACGGTGAGCACCGCCAGCAGGACCAGGGCCTCCAGGGCGACCAGCCGCCCGGCGATCTGCCGCAGCCCGACCTTGCCAACCCCAAGCGCAATGATCGCCAGAACCACCGCCGCGCCCAGGGCGACCGGGCGGTCGAGCCCGGCCACCACCCCGGCGAAGGCCGCGGCGAAAACCACCCGCACCAGGGCCTCGCCCGGGCCGATGGCTGGTTGTTCCACAAAGATCACCCTGACCTCCCCCCCCACTTTTTGCTCAGTATAGTCGAGGAGGGAGGGGGGCCAAGGAGAGAAGGAAGGCCGGGGAGGCGAGGCCTCCCCGGACCCCTCATTGACACTGGGGCTTCGGACGAGGCAGTCCCCCAGGAATGGAGGGGTCTGGGGAGGCTTCGCCTCCCCGGCCTTCCCTCCCTACCTTTGTATCCCTCTCAAACAAACCATAACACAGCCATTTTCCTTGCAAATTTGCCCAGACCACGCCACCCTTCCGCCTGGGCCCCTCGCCTCTCGACGGGATCGGCCCGGGGTGAGCGGCCTCCTCCCCCCACCCAGGCGGCCCCTAAAACGCGGATCGAGCCATGGCACTTTCCCCTTCCCTTGTTGACGAACTGGCGCGCCGGCGCGCCCAGGCCCTGGAGGCGGGCGGGGCCGACAAAATCGAGGGGCGCCACCAGCGCGGCGTGATGAGCGCCCGTGAGCGCCTGGAAGCCCTGTTCGCCCCCGGCACCTTCCAAGAAGTCGGCCTGCACGCGCGCCACAACACCCGGGCGTTTGGCATGGAAGGCCGTCCGTTGCCCGGAGACGCCGTGGTCTGCGGCACCGGCTTTGTCGATGACCGGCCGGTGGCGGCCTATAGCCAGGATTTCACGGTAGCCGGCGGCTCGCTGGGCGAGATCCACGCCCGCAAGATCTGCGCCATGCTGGACCATGCGGTGAAAGCCGGGGTGCCGGTGGTGGGCATCAACGATTCAGGCGGGGCGCGGATCCAGGAGGGGGTGGGATCCCTCTCGGCCTATGGGCAGGTGTTCTACCGCAACGTCCAACTCTCCGGGGTGGTGCCGCAGATTGCCGTCATCGCCGGCCCCTGTGCCGGAGGCGCCGCCTATTCGCCGGCCTTGATGGACTTCATCATCATGACCCGGCACGACGCCAACATGTTCATCTGTGGGCCCGAGGTCATCCGGGCGGTCACCGGCCAAGCCACGACCCTGGCCGACATTGGCAGCGCCGAGGTCAACGCCAGCGTATCGGGCAACGTGCATTTTATTGCCGAGAATGACCAGCACGCTCTGGATCTGACCCGGCGCCTGCTGTCCTTCCTGCCGGCCAACAACATGCTCGATCCGCCGCACCGCCTGACTCCCAATCTGCTTTTGGAGGACGACCCGGCGCTGGATGCCCTGGTGCCCGACAGCCCCAAGACCCCCTTCGATGTCCGCTTGGTGGTGCGGGCTCTGGCCGATGACGGGGACTTCCTGGAGGTCATGGAGACCTTTGCCGCCAACTTGGTGATCGGCTTTGGCCGCATCGGCGGCGTGGTGGTGGGCTTTGTCGCCAACCAGCCCCTGGTCAAGGCGGGCACCCTCGATATCGACGCCAGCGACAAGGGCGCCCGCTTTGTGCGCTTTTGCAATGCCTTCAACATCCCCCTGGTGACCTTGGTCGATGTCCCGGGCTTCCTGCCGGGGATCATGGAGGAGCGGCGCGGCATCATCCGCCACGGGGCCAAGATGCTGTTTGCCTACGCCTCGGCCACGGTGCCCAAGCTGACCGTGATCATGCGCAAGGCCTACGGCGGCGCCTACCTCGCCATGTGCAGTCAGGACATGGGCGCCGATTTGGTGCTGGCTTGGCCCTCGGCGGAAATCGCCGTGATGGGGGCGGAAGGGGCGGTCAACATCCTCTATCGCAAGGAACTGAACGAGGCCGACGATCCCGCCGCCCGGGCCCGGGCCTTGGCCGAGGCCTACCGCGACGAGTTTGCCTCGCCCTACCTCTCGGCCGGCATGCTCTTTGTCGGCGATGTCATCTTGCCGCGCCAAACCCGCTCCACCCTGGCCCTGGCCCTGCGCGGCCTGTTGTCCAAGCGCGAGAACCGCCCGCCCAAAAAGCACGGCAACATCCCCCTCTAGCCCCAGGCCTGGCCCATGCTCGACGATCTTTTGCTGATCCTGACCGGCTTTGTCATGGTGATGATTGTGCTGGCCTTGTTGTGGGGCCTGTGCGCTCTGGTCGGCTGGATCTTCACCCACCGCCCCCAAGCCCCGGTGGCCCAGCCCGCCGCGCCGCCCCCCGCCCTGCCCGCCGCCTCGGGCCCTGTTGCGATTCCTCCGGCCCACGTGGCGGCCATTGGGGCGGCGGTGGCTTCGGTGCTGGGGGGGCGGGCCCGCGTGCTTCAGATCCGGGCCCCGGTCACCCCGGCCAACCCCTGGCCCACCCTGGGACGCTTCAGCCATTTCTCGGGGCATCACCTGCGCCCGGGCTGGGGCCACGCGCGTTCTCTTCCCGACAGTTCCCGAGGCACACCATGATCAGACACCTGCGCATCACCGTGGACGGCACGCCTTATGACGTGACCGTCGAGGATCTGGACACCCCGGACCTGACAGCCGCCTCGCCCGCCCTGGCGCCGCCCGCCCCACGCGCCCTGCCCGCCGCTCCGGCGGCCTCCTTGCCCCGCACGAGCCCCAGCGCCGGGATGGCGACCGGTGACGGGGTGATCCCCTGCCCGCTGGCCGGTACCGTGGTGAGCGTGGAGGTCGCGGTGGGCCAGAGCGTCGCAGCCGGCGATGTTCTGGTCGTCCTGGAAGCGATGAAGATGAACACCCCGATCAGTGCGCCGCGCGCTGGCACCGTGCACAGCCTTGCCGTCAGTGTGGGCCAGACGGTCACCGAGGGCCAACCCCTGCTCACCTTGTCCTGACGGGAGGACGCTGCGGGGCTGAGACCCAGGAAAGGACAGTCTGGGGAGGCGCGGCCTCCCCAGACCCCTCGTTCCCCTGGACTTTGGCCCCCGGATCCTTTGGAGGCCGTTTCATGGATCTCGACCACTGCCTTGCTGACCAAAATGGAGCACCTGTGGGAGCTGACCGCCATTCCCGACGTCACCTGGCAGATGGTGGTGATGTGGGCGGTGGTGGCGGTCTTGATGTATCTGGCGGTGGCGCGCCAGTTCGAGCCCTTGCTCCTCATCCCCATCGCCTTTGGCGCCTTGCTGGCCAACCTGCCAACCGAAGGGGTGCTTAATGCCCCGGTGGGCGAGCATGCCGGGGGGCTGTACTGGTATATTTCCAAGGGCATTGAGTGGGAGATCTTCCCGCCGCTGATCTTTCTCGGGGTCGGCGCGCTGACCGACTTTGGCCCGCTGATCGCCAATCCCCGCACCTTGCTGCTGGGGGCGGCGGCGCAGGTCGGGGTGTTCGTCACTTTCCTGGGCGCGATCTTTCTGGGCTTTTCGCCGCAGGAGGCTGCGTCGATTGGCATCATCGGCGGCGCGGATGGACCGACCTCGATCTTTCTCACCAACAAGCTCGCCCCCCATCTGCTGGGTCCCATTGCCGTGGCGGCCTATAGCTACATGGCCCTGGTCCCCTTGATCCAGCCGCCCATCATGCGCGCCCTCACCACGCCCGAGGAACGGCGTATCCGCATGAAGTCGCTGCGGCAGGTCACGCGCCTGGAAAAGCTGGTGTTTGCCTTCTTGGTCACCATTGTGGTGATCTTGCTGGTGCCGGCAGCGTCGGCGCTGATTGGCATGCTGATGCTGGGCAACTTCTTGCGGGAGTCCCTGGTCACCGAGCGTCTGACCAAGGCATCGCAAAACGAGATCATCAATGTGGTGACGATTTTTCTCGGCACGTCGGTGGGCATCACCATGACCGGCGAGCGTTTCTTGACGCCTGAGACTTTGAAGATTCTGGCCCTGGGGGTCGTGGCCTTTGGCTTTTCCACGGCGGGAGGCGTGTTGATGGCCAAGGCGATGAATCTGGTGGTCAAGGAGAAGATCAATCCGCTGATTGGTTCGGCCGGGGTGTCGGCGGTGCCGATGGCGGCGCGGGTCAGCCATGTCGAGGGGCAGAAGGCCGATCCCAACAACTACCTGCTGATGCATGCCATGGGGCCGAACGTGGCCGGAGTGATTGGCACAGCGGTGGTGGCGGGGTATTTTCTGGCGTGGTTTAGCTGAAAAATAAAAAATAAGGCTGGGGAGGCGGGGCCTCCCCAGACCCCTCTTTTTAGTAGCGATCGGCGCGTAGGACTTCGACGTCCGAGAGATAGATGACCATGCCGTAGTGGGGGGCGTATTTGGCGTGGACGGCAGCGGCGATCTTGCCCGCCACCGCCTCGTCGCAGACAATTTCAATACGGATATTAGACGAGACACCCCAGGAGCCCGACTGGATCCCCCGGCTGCCCTTGCCCCGCGCCTCGGTCACGGTATAGCCGCTCGGCCCCAGGGCGTCGATATCGGCCAAGATAGCGTTTTCCAAGGTGGCCTCGGTGATCACCGTCACCAAGCGACGGCGGTGAAACGAGATTTTTTCCATCACAGTCCCTCCACAAGGGCATGAACCTGCAAGGCGAGTTGGTAATACAAGGGAACGCCGAACAAGATATTGAAGGGAAAGGTGACGCCCAGCGAGGCCCCCAGCGACAACGCCGGGTTGGCCTCGGGAACGATCATGCGAAAAGCAGCCGGCACGGCAATATACGAGGCACTGGCAGCCATGGTCGCCAGCAGGGCCGAGCCACCAACCGACAAGCCCAGAAAGCTCCCCAACGTGGCGCCGATCACCGCGCCGACCAGGGGCATGATCAAGCCGAAGGCCAGCAAAAACAGGCCATGACGGCGCAGGGCACCCAGATGACCCGCGGCGATCAGGCCCATATCCAGCAAGAACAGGGCGAGCACACCTTTGAATAGATCAAAGAACAAAGGCTTGATCGGCGCTATCCCTTCGGGGCCCGCCCCCAGGCCAATGAACACGCCGCCGATCAACAGCACCAGTCCGCGCCCCAGGAAGACCTCGTGGGCCATGCGGCCCCAGCGGGTGTCGCGAGCCAGCCCCCGGGCCAGCAACACGCCCACGACAATGGCCGGGATTTCAAGGACCGCCACAAACACCGGCATGTGGTCCTCGAACGTCACCGCATGGTGGGCCAGGAAGGCGGCGGCAACGGCATAGGTGCCCACACTCACCGAGCCATAATGGGCCGCCACGGCCGCCGCATCGGCCCGGGGCAAGCGCCCTAAATGCCGCAAGACCGGGAACGCCAGCAAGGGCATCAGGGTCCCCATGGCCGCCACCGCAAGCACCTGGGGCAACACGGCGCCCAAGGATTGTTGCGACAACGCCACGCCGCCCTTCAACCCGATGGCCAACAACAAAACCATGCTCAAGAAGTCATGAATAGGCGCCGGTAAGCGCAAATCCGACCGCGATACACCGGCCAGAACCCCTAAAAGAAAGAACAAGATTACCGGATCAAGACTAGGCATCACACGATCCTTCCAGACAATGAGGGGTCTGGGGAGGTGAACCTCCCCAGCCTTCCCTTCCCTCCTTGGATCGCGACGGCCAGGACCGAGGCCGACCGCTCTTCTTCTAGGCCCGCACCGCCCGGGCCAGATCGGCGACAAAAGCCAGAGGGTCGCGCCCCTCGGCGATATGGCGCACGATGGCCGAGCCGACGACGGCGGCATCCCCCATTTTAGCGAAAGCCGCCGCCTGCTCGGGAGTGTTGACACCAAAGCCGACAACAACCGGCAGATCGCTCAAGGCGCGGATCCGGCCGATCATGGCGCGCACGGCGTCTTCCTGCGCCGACTGGGCGCCGGTGATGCCAGCGATCGACACCTGATAGACGAAGCCGCTGGCGTTCTTGAGAATGGTGGGCAGGCGCGCCTCGTCCGAGGTCGGGGTGGCCAGCAAGATCAGGTGCAGGCCATGGGCGCGCAACACCGGCTGGATCTCGTCGGCTTCCTCGGGCGGCACGTCCACGAGGATGACCCCATCGGCCCCGGCCTGGGCGGCGTCGCGAGCGAAGGCCTCGACCCCATAGATAAATACGGGATTGTAATAGCCCATCAAGACCACCGGGGTCTCGGTGTTGGTCTCCCGAAACGCCCCCAGGGTCTCCAAGGTGCCGGCCAGGGTCATCCCGCCCTTGAGGGCGCGCAAGGCGGCGGCCTGGATGGCGGGGCCGTCGGCCATGGGATCGGAGAAGGGCATGCCGAGTTCGATAATGTCAGCCCCGGCGCCGGGCAGGCCCTTCAGGACGGCCAGCGCACTCTCCCGATCGGGATCCCCGGCCATGACGTAGGTCACGAGGCCGCCGCGCCCCTCGGCCTTGAGGCGGGCAAAGCAGGCAGCGAGACGATCTTGGGACGACGAGCAACTCACGACGCGATCTCCTTGAGCAGGGCTTCAGCGCCCATGGCCTTGGCCACCGTGGCGATGTCCTTGTCGCCCCGCCCGCTCATGCTGACGACCACGAGGTGGTCGCGTGGCAAGGCGGGGGCGATCTTGAGGACGTGGGCGACGGCGTGGCTGCTCTCGAGGGCGGGGATGATGCCCTCCAGACGGGTGACGCGCTGGAAGGCGTCCACGGCCTCGTCGTCGGTGATGGGCACGTATTCGACGCGGCCCACATCCTTGAGCCACGCATGTTCGGGGCCAACGCCGGGATAGTCGAGGCCAGCGGAGAGCGAATGGGCCTCGGTGATCTGGCCATCGGCATCTTGCAGCAGATAGGTGCGGTTGCCGTGCAGCACGCCCGGCCGTCCCCCGGCCATGGAGCAGGCATGGCGCTTATCCAGACCTTCGCCGGCCGCCTCGACCCCGATCAGGCGCACGCTGGGATCGTCGAGGAAGGGATGGAACATGCCAATGGCGTTGGAGCCGCCGCCGACGCAGGCGACCACGGTATCGGGCAGCCGCCCTTCCACGGCCTGGATCTGGGCGCGGGTTTCCTCGCCGATGATCTTTTGCAAGTCACGCACCATGGCGGGATAGGGATGGGGCCCGGCGGCGGTGCCGATCAGGTAATAGGTGGACGCGACGTTGGTCACCCAGTCGCGCAGGGCCTCGTTCATGGCATCCTTGAGGGTGCCCGAGCCGCTGGTCACCGGCCGCACCTCGGCGCCCAAGAGCTTCATGCGAAAAACATTGGGCGCTTGGCGGGCCATATCGGTGGCGCCCATGTAGACGACGCACTGAAGGCCGAACAGGGCGCACACGGTGGCGGTGGCCACGCCGTGCTGGCCGGCACCGGTCTCGGCGATGATGCGGGTCTTGCCCATGCGCCGGGCCAGAAGGATCTGGCCCATGCAGTTGTTCACCTTATGGGCGCCGGTGTGATTGAGGTCTTCGCGCTTGAAATAGATCCGAGCTCCGCCCAGGGCCTCGGTCAGGCGTTGGGCCAGGGTGAGCGGGCTCGGGCGTCCCACGTAGCTCTTGAGATACCCATCCAGCTCGGCCTGGAACGCCGGATCGTTTTTTGCCGAGTCCCAGGCCTTTTCCAGATCAAGGATGAGGGGCATGAGAGTCTCGGCCACATACCGGCCGCCGAACGGGCCGAACCGCCCCCGTTCATCGGGGCCGCTGCGGAAGGTATTGAGGGTCTGAGTCATGGCTTTTCCTTGAGTGCGCACCGGGGCGGTGGTTATAGCGCACCCCCCGAACCGGGGAAAGAGGAGGCTCCCTTCCGAGGATGGCCAAATAAAACGGCGCCGTTTGCACTTTTTTAACCATTTCGCCCAGAAGAGCCTAAATAGAGCTTCTCCATCGCGATTCGCCGCAAACAAGGATTCCGGGCGATTTCCGCGAGCGTATGCCGCAGAGCCGAGGAACAACGCCTATGCGGAAAGCGATAGTAATAGCCCCTCCGACCTTGCCTGTACTTACCCCCTTTCACGCTTCTGACTATTCCCCTCAAGGCAGAATTTTTGACCAGAAACCACTATTTTCACGTGCATACATCCCCCTTTACCGCTGGCATCGGCTCTTTCCCTCGCTTAGGGAGCGTTAATTCCGAGTTGGAACTTTCCCCCTCTTTCCCCGCCCCCCCTGACCATTCCTCGCCCTTTGACCAGGGCTACACCCCTGGGTATATGAACGAAAAAAGAATAAAAAAAGAACATTAGAGCAACATAGATCAGAACCGCTTCAATTTTCTTTGTTTTTCTCCCATATCGGGTTGTTGGGCCTGTTACTTCGGATCCGCATCCTCCATCATCGGTTTTACCCACATATTCCTATTCTACTCCACCCTGACCCATTGACGCCCATCGGATCCCATGAGATACCATTCTTGTTCCGAAGGCAGGATCCACCGGTCAGGGACAAGGTAACCGGCCAAGCGCCGCCAACCACGAGACTTCCTGGGCCGTCCGGCGGCTGGGGTTGAGCGGTGCGACGGGAGGATCCTGGGCCATGCGGCCTTTCATCGGCACATACGAAAACAAGGTGGATCAGAAAGGACGGGTGTCCGTTCCCGCCAAGTTTCGTGCCGTGCTGCAGGCCGAGGGGTACGCAAGCATCGTCGTGCGGCCCGACCCGGAAAGAGGGTGCATCGAGGGATATGGCATGGATCGTCTGGAGCGCCTTTCGGACCTAACCCCTGACATCGTGGATCTCGACGATCCGCAGGCAGCACCCGTGTATCAAATCCTGGCCGAGTCCGAGGAGCTTTCCTTTGACCCGAACGGCCGCGTGCTGATCCCGGTGCCGCTCCTGGAAGCGGCGGGCCTTGGCGAGACGGCTGTTTTTGTCGGCCTGGGTCGGGTGTTCCAAATCTGGAACCCGCAGGCCTACACCGCTTTTCGCGCCCAAAAGCTGCGTCCGGCAGCGTCTGGCCCGGCAAAGGGGGCGACACCATGAGCCAGACCGTCACGGCCCCGGACTCTCGCCCTGATCTGCCAAGCCCGCTGCACATTCCTGTTTTGCGCGATGAAGCCATCGACGCCCTCGAGGTGCGCGATGGCGGCATTTACGTCGATGGCACCTTCGGCGCGGGCGGCTATAGCGTGTCGATGCTGACGCGCGCGGCTTGCACGGTCTGGGCCATTGATCGTGACCCCGAGGCCCGTGCCCGAGCCGCCGCCCTGGAAAGCCGCTTTCCCGGTCGGTTCACCTTGCTGGCCGGCTGCTTCGGCGCCATGGAAGATCTGCTGGCGGCCCATGGGGTCACCCGGGTGGACGGCATCGCCTTGGACCTTGGGGTGTCGTCGATGCAGATCGACCAGCCCGAGCGCGGTTTTTCCTTCCGCTTCGATGGCCCGCTCGACATGCGCATGAGCGCCAGCGGTCCCAGCGCCGCCGACCTCGTCAATACCTTGGACGAGGCGGTCCTCGCCGACATCTTTTATCACCTGGGCGAGGAGCGTCACGCCCGGCGGGTAGCCCGCGTTGTGGTGGAACGCCGGTGCGACACCCCGTTCACCCGCACCGGCCAGTTGGCCGAGGCGGTGCGCGCCGTGGTGCGCAAGAGCGGCGATGGCCTTGATCCCGCCACCCGGACGTTCCAGGCCTTGCGGGTTGCGGTCAACGACGAACTGGGGGAACTGACCCGGGGCCTGACCGCCGCCGAGCGCCTGCTAACCCCCGGGGGCCGGCTGGCGGTGGTCTCGTTCCATTCGCTGGAAGACCGACTGGTCAAAAGCTTCTTGCGCGGGCGCGCCGGCGAGCGCGCCGGGATCAGCCGCCACCTGCCAGACGCGGCGGTCCTGGGGCCCGAGCCGACCTTTACCTTGGTCTCGCGGCGGGCGATCCAGCCCGGCGAGGCCGAGGCCCGCCACAATCCCCGGGCTCGCTCGGCCCGCCTGCGCGTGGGCGAACGCACAGCCCACCCGGCGTGGCCGGTCGGCGAGCCCCAGTCTTCTCTCGTTCCGGGAGCCCTGACGGGGATCCTGGCCCAAGGCCGTTGGGGAGACGATGCATGATCCGCGCCAGCCATCTGGTCTGGGGTGCCCTGATCATGACCGTGGGCACCGGGCTGTTTCTGGTCGCCAACGAGGTCGGCGCGCGCGAAAAGGAACTCGCGCGGCTGTACGCCGACATTCGTCGCACGACCGAATCTTTACATGTTTTGCGTGCCGAATGGAGCTACCTCAATGATCCATCGCGCCTGGAGCGCTTGGCGAGCACCCACCTGGGGCTCGAACCGGTCCGCCCTGAGCAATATGTCAGCGTGAACCAGTTGCCGTTGCCGCCCGCCGAGACTGGCGAGGGCCTGCCGGCCTCCCTCCCCGGCGGCAAGGGGGGGCGCCACCCGGAGCGCCCCGTCGGCCAAGTCCCTGAGCGCCCACGCCACCCCCACGCCGCGCGGCAAGCCGGCGGCTCGGGGCGCTTCTGAATACCCCAAGCCCGACTTCGACGCCACGATTGGCACCCGGCCCACGCTGGCCCGCCTGGGAGCCCCGCGATGATCGGTCCGTTTAAAAAACGTCGACGCCCCTTTGCCTATCCTGGCGAAGAGATTCGCCTGCCGGGCTCGGGCCCGGCGCCGCGTGCTCCACGCGAGCAAAACGCCTCCAGCCGCGGCATCGAAACCGGGCGCTTGCGCCTGCTGGTGACCGCCTGCTTGTTCCTTGTGGCCTACAGCGTGGTCACCGGGCGCTTGGTCCAGTTGATGGTCCTGGCACCGTGGGCGGCGGAAGAGCCGGCCCAGGCCAGCGCCCCCGACCCGGTGCCGCTGGAAGTGCGCATGAATCGGGCCGACATTGTCGATCGCAACGGGCTGGTGCTGGCCACCAACCTGCCCACGGTCAACCTGATCGCCGACACCCGGGCCGTGCCCGAGCACGACTTGCAGCGCGCCATCCGGGTTTTGCCCACCTTGTTCCCGGAGATGAGCAGCGAGGACCTCAAGACCAAGCTGGTGCCGGGCAAGGCCTTTGTCTATTTGCGGCGCAATCTGACACCGGTGGAGCAGCAGGCGGTCAACGACCTGGGCATCCCCGGCCTGCATTTCGAGCGCTCGGAGCGTCGGGTCTATCCGGCCGGGCGGCTGGTGGCCCATGTGGTGGGGGCAACCGACATTGACAACCGCGGCATCGCGGGCCTGGAAAAGTCGTTCGACACCGCGCTGACCTCGGGTCAGGGGGCGTTGCACCTGTCCTTGGATCTGCGCCTTCAACATGCCGCCCACCAGGTTTTGAGTGATGCCATTACGCGTTTCGAGGCCCAAGGCGGCGCCGCCTTGGTGATGGACGCTCGCACGGCCGAGGTCCTGGCCATGGTGTCGTTGCCAGACTATGAACCGGAAAAGATCGGCGAAACCACCGAAGATGCCCGGTTCAATCGAGCCACACTCGGCGTTTATGAGTTGGGATCGGTGTTCAAGGTGTTCAATACCGCCATGGCCATTGATGCGGGCATGCGGATCACGGAGAGCTTCGACGCGGCCAATCCCATCCGCATTTCGCGCTTTACCATCACCGACTTTCACCCGGAGGGGCGCTGGCTGACGGTGCCCGAGATTTTGGAGCATTCCTCCAACATCGGCTCGGCGCGCATGGCCATGGTGGTGGGCACCGAGCGCCAGCAGGAATTTCTCGCGCGCATGGGGCTGCTGGAGCCCCTTCCCTTCGAGTTGCCCGAGGTCGGTCGGCCCCTGGTGCCCAAGGTCTGGCGCGAGATCAATACCATGACCATCTCGTTTGGCCATGGGCTCTCGGTTACGCCCTTGCACCTGATCACCGGGGTCTCGGCCCTGCTCAACGGCGGCCTTTACCATGCGCCGACCCTGCTCAAGACCGATCCCAACGCACCCCCCGAGGGACGCCGGGTCTTTTCAGAGGCCAACTCGATCCGCATGCGAGCCATGATGCGCTTGGTCGTCGAGGCGGGCTCGGGCAAGTCGGCGGACATCAAGGGCTATTATGTGGGCGGCAAGACCGGCTCGGCCGAAAAGCAGCTGCGCGGCGGCGGCTATGCCAAGGATGCGGTCTTGACCTCGTTCGTCGCCGGCTTCCCCATCACCGACCCGCGCTACATCGTTTTGGTGGTGCTCGACGACCCCAAGGCGGTCAAAGGCACCTACGGCTTTCGCACCGCCGGCTGGAACGCCACCCCGGCCGCTGGCAAACTGATCGCCGAAATCGCGCCGATCCTGGGGGTGGCCCCGGTTTATACGTCGCCGGCCGGGGCCTTTGACCCGACCCTGATCCGCCAGGTGGGGCTCAAGCTTGATGACGCCACGGAGGACAAGCATCTTGCGGCTCGCTGATGCCTTCACGGTCCTGGGCCTGCCGGTGCCGGCGGGTCTTGACCCGACCCTCACCCTGACGGGCCTGACCGCGGACTCGCGGGCGGTCGCGCCGGGCATGCTTTTTGCGGCACTGGTCGGTCAGAAGGGGGACGGTCGCAGTTATATCCCGCAAGCACTGGCGGCCGGGGCCTGCGCGGTGCTGGCCCTGCCCGACACCCAGGTGCCCAAGGGTACGGTCTTGATCGGCGTTGGCGAACCGCGCCGGGCCCTGGCCTTGCTGGCGGCCGCGTTTTATGGCCCCACGCCCCAGCCCCTGGTCGCGGTGACCGGGACCAACGGCAAGACCTCGACGGTCACCTTTGCCGCGGCCTTGTGGCGTCATCTGGGGCAGGCCGGCGCCGCCAGTCTGGGCACCTTGGGAGTGCACGGGGCGGGCTTTGACCGACCGGGGTCGCTCACCACCCCCGACCCGGTGGTGCTGCATCGGATCTTGGCCGAGTTGGCTCAGGCCGGCGCCGGGCCGGTGGCGATGGAGGCCTCGTCGCATGGCCTGGAGCAAGACCGGCTGGCCGGCGTGCGGCTGGCGGCCGGAGCCATCACCAACATCACCCGCGACCACCTGGACCACCACGGCACCATGGAAGCGTACCGGGCGGCGAAATTCCGGCTGTTCATCGACGTGCTGCCCGAGGGGGCGGCAGCGGTGATCAATGCCGACATTCCCGAGGCGGGCACCTTAGTTGCCATGGCCCGCGCCCGCTCCTTGCGCCTGCTGCGCTATGGCCGGATTGGCGAGGAGCTTCGGTTGGTCTCGACCACGCCTTTGCCCCATGGCCAACGGGTGACGCTTGACATTTTGGGGGAACGAATCGAGGTCGAGCTGCCCCTGGCCGGCCTGTTCCAGGTCTATAATGCGCTGGCGGCCCTGGGCTTGGTCCTCGGCGCCGCGTCGAAGGCAGAGGCCTCTTATCTCGAGAGAGCCGTGGAGGGTCTGGCCCACCTGCCTGGCGTGCCGGGGCGTCTGGAAAAGGTGGCCCAGCGGCGCAACGGCGCCACGGTGTATGTGGACTATGCCCACACCCCCGATGCCCTGGAAACCGTTCTTCAGGCCTTGCGCCCCCATTGCGCCGAGCGGCTGGTCTGCGTGTTTGGCTGCGGCGGGGACCGGGACCCGGGCAAACGTCCCTTGATGGGAGCCCTGGCGGCCCAGTTGGCCGACGCGGTGGTGGTCACCGACGACAACCCGCGCTCCGAGGATCCGGCGTCCATTCGCGCCCAGATCCTGGCCGCCTGCCCGCAGGCCCAGGAGATCGGCGACCGGGGCCGGGCGATCTGCGAGAGTGTGGCGCGGCTTGCGGCGGGCGACGTGCTGGTGATCGCCGGCAAGGGACACGAGACCGGCCAGACCATCGGGAGCGTCACCCATCCGTTCAACGACGCCGAGCACGCCCGGGACGCGGTGCGAAAGGAGGACGCATGAGCCCTTCCTCCCGCCCTCCCCTGTGGACGGCGCCCGAGGCTGCGCTTGCCCTGGATCTTCCCGCCGTTGGCGAGTGGAAGGCCCACGGCGTGGTCATTGACAGCCGTCAGGTCCGCCCGGGCGACCTGTTCGTGGCCCTGCCCGGCGAGCGCACCGATGGGCACGCCTTTGTCGCGGCCGCCCTGGCGGCCGGCGCTGTGGCGGCCCTGGTGGCGCGGGTGCCCGATGGGGTTGATCCCGAGCGCCTTTTGGTGGTCGAGGACGTTGTGGCCGGCCTCACCCAACTGGCCCGGGCGGCGCGCCAGCGCTTCAAGGGCATCGTGGTGGGGGTGACGGGCTCGGTGGGCAAGACGGGCACCAAGGAGATGCTGGCCCTGGCCCTGGGCGAGAGTTGCCGCGTCCATGCCACCGAGGGCAACCTCAACAACCATCTCGGCGTGCCCCTCACCCTGGCCCGCCTGCCGGCCGACGCCGGGGCGGCGGTGATCGAGATGGGCATGAACCATGCTGGCGAGATTGCTYCCCCTGGCCCGGCTGGCCCGACCGCATGGGGTGATCATCACCACGGTGACGGCGGCCCACCTGGAATACTTTCCCACCGTGGAGGCCATTGCCGACGCCAAGGCCGAAATCCTGGAGGGACTGGAGCCCGGAGGCGTGGCGGTGTTCAACCATGACATCCGGCACTTTGAGCGCCTGTATCGCCATGCCCGACGGTTGGGCGTCGAGCGGGTGATCAGCTTTGGCCAGCATATCGGGGCCCAGGCCCGGCTGCTCGATTGCGCGGTGGACAAGGACGGCACCGTGGTCCTGGCCCTGGTGGGCGACGAGGCCCTGTCCTACACCCTGCCGGTGGCGGGGCGGCACTGGGCCCTCAACAGCTTGGGCGTCTTGGCCCTGGGGCAATCCTTGGGCTTTGACCCGACGCGGGCGGCCCGGGCCTTGGCACGCCTTGAGGTTCCGGCCGGGCGCGGGCGGCGCCACACCGTTTCCAGGGCCGAAGGCTCCCTCACGCTCCTTGACGAGAGCTATAACGCGAGCCCCGAGAGCATGATCGCCGCCCTTCTGGCCTTGTCGCAAACGCGCCCCGGCCCCGGGGGGCGTCGGGTCGCGGTGTTGGGAGACATGTTGGAACTGGGGACGCAAGCCCCAGCCTTGCATGCCGGACTTGCCCGCACGGTCCTGGATCGCGGTGTCGATCTGGTTTATACGGCCGGCCCCCTGATGGCCCACCTTGATGCGGCCCTGCCGGCCTCGGTCCGCGGCGCCCACGCGCCCGACGCCGAGGCCCTGGCCCGGATCGTTTCGGACGCGGTGCGTCCTGGCGATGTGGTGATGGTCAAGGGATCGCATGGCAGCAAGGTGGGTCGGGTTGTGGCCGCCTTGCTTGCTCCTTCCCGCCCCGAGACCGGCGCCGGCGCGCCCCTTGGACATTGAGCTCACCTCGAGGAACCGGACCCTCCGCCCGATGCTTTTTCATCTGTCAGACTTCGCGGATCACCTGAGCGCCTTGAACGTCTTTCGCTACCTGACGTTTCGGGCGGCGGGAGCGGTGATCACCGCGTTGCTGGTGGCCTTTTTGCTGGGCCCGTCGCTGATTGCCTGGCTCAAACGCGTTCAGCACGAAGGCCAGCCCATCCGGGCCGATGGCCCCGAAAGCCACCTGTTGACCAAGAAGGGCACGCCGACCATGGGCGGGGTGCTCATTTTGCTGGGGGTGGCGGTGGCCACCTTGTTGTGGGCCGACTTGTCCAACCAGTTTGTCTGGGCGGCCCTGGCCTTGACCTTGGGCTATGGCGCCATCGGCTTTGCCGATGACTTTTTGAAGGTGACCAAGCGCAACTCCAAGGGTTTGCCGGGTCGTCTCAAAATACTGGGCCAAGTCTCCCTGGCGCTGATCGTGACCTTGTGGGTGGTCTCGTTGGAGGCGGAAGCCCAGGCCACCGCTCTCGCCCTGCCCTTTTTCAAGGATATCTTGATTCAGATGGGCTGGTTTTATGTGCCATTTGCCGTGTTTGTCATGGTTGGCGCTTCCAATGCCGTCAACCTGACCGATGGCCTGGATGGTCTGGCCATCGTACCGGTGATGATTGCGGCGGGGGTGTTCATGCTGATAGCCTACTTGGTGGGCAACATGATCTTCGCGAATTACCTGCAAATCCATTTCGTGCCGGGCACCGGCGAGTTGGCGGTGTTTTGTGGGGCCTTGGTGGGGGCGGCGCTGGGGTTCTTGTGGTTTAACGCGCCCCCGGCCCAGGTGTTCATGGGCGACACCGGTTCCTTGTCCATGGGGGGAGCGCTGGGCGTTTTAAGCGTTGTAACCAAGCATGAGATGGTCTTGGCGATCGTCGGTGGCTTGTTTGTGCTCGAAACCGTTTCGGTCATCGTGCAGGTCACCAGCTACAAATTAACCGGCAAGCGTGTGTTCCGCATGGCTCCTTTGCACCATCACTTCGAGAAGAAGGGCTGGGCCGAGCCGACAATTGTGATTCGCTTCTGGATTATCGCCTTGATTTTGGCCCTTGTCGGCCTTTCCACTTTAAAATTGCGTTAAGGAGACCGGCGGTGACGATCCTCAGCGACGCCTACGGCGGACAGGATCTAGCGATCATGGGCCTCGGGAAATCGGGGATGGCCACGGCACGCGCCCTCGTCAAATCGGGGGTGCGGGTGCACGCCTGGGACGACAACGCTTCCTTGCGCGACGCCGCCCGCCAGGAAGGGATTCCCCTTGTCAATCTGCTGGACACCACGGACCGCCGCTCGCCCTGGCCGGGGCTGTGCGGCATCGTCTGGAGCCCTGGCATTCCTCACACCCACCCCAGCGTCCATCCTGTCGCCACGCTGGCGCGGGAACGGGGCGTGCCCTTGTTCTGCGATATCGAACTGTTGATGCGGGCCCGCCGGGACAGCTTTTTTGTCGGCATCACAGGGACCAACGGCAAGTCCACGACCACGGCGTTGATCGACCACCTGCTGCGTCAGGCCCGCCTGCCGGTGCAGGTGGGGGGCAACCTGGGGATTCCAGCCCTGTCCCTGGAACCGCTTTCCTTCGACGGCACCTACGTGCTGGAGCTGTCATCGTACCAGCTGGAATTGACTCCTTCCCTCGATTGCGATGTCGCGGTGATGCTCAACATCACACCCGATCATTTGGCCCGTCACGGGGGTATGGAGGGATACATTGCAGCCAAGACGCGCATCTTCGCCGGGGCCGACCGGCCGCGCACCGCGATCATCGGTGTGGATGACGCGCCGTCCCGGCGCCTGCGCGACGATCTGGCCCGCACGCCGGTGCGCCGGATCATTCCCATCTCGGCCCAGGGCGTTCCCCAAGGGGGGGTGGGCGTGAGCCAGGGCAAGTTGGTCGATGCCATGACGGGCCGCCCCCGCCCCATCCTTGATCTCGCCAGCCTGCCGACCCTTCCCGGCCTCCATAACGCGCAAAACGCCGCAGCCGCCTACGCGGCAGCGCGGGCCCGGGGCGTGGACGCCCGAACGATCGCCAAGGCCCTGGCCACCTATCCCGGCCTGCCCCACCGACAAGAGCAGGTGGCCACCTTGGGCGGCGTGCGCTTTGTCAACGACAGCAAGGGCACCAATGCCGATGCCACAGAGAAGGCCCTGGGCTGTTACGACACGATTTACTGGATCGCCGGCGGCCAAGCGAAGGAGGGCGGCATCACGAGCCTGGAGCCCTTGTTCGGACGCCTGCGCCAAGCCTTTCTGATTGGCGACGCCACCGCCTTGTTCGAGGAGACCCTGCGCGGCAAGGTCGCAACCCAGCGCTGCGGCACCTTGGAGCGCGCGGTGAGCGCGGCGGCCGCCTTGGCCTGGAAGGAAGGACGACCGGGGGCCGTGGTGCTGCTCTCGCCGGCCTGTGCCTCGTGGGACCAGTTCAAGAGCTTTGAGCATCGTGGGGAAGTCTTTCGGTCGCTGGTGGCCGCCCTATCGCCCCCGGGAGGCCGCCCATGACCTTACGCGTCGTCACCGCCCCTGCCCCGCCCCCGGCGCCCCGACCCCAGCCCGTCCGGCCCGGGCGACRGTCGCCCCGTCGTTTACCCGGCTCGACACCAGCTTGCTCGGGCGCTGGTGGTGGACCGTGGACTGGGTCTTGCTGGGGGCGATCAGCGTCTTGATGGCGGTGGGCCTTTTGCTGATCCTGGCCGCCGGACCACCGGCCGCCGGGCGTATTGGCGCGGGCACTTACCACTTTGTTCAACGACAAGTTGTTTTTGTGCCCTTGGCCCTGCTGTTGATGCTGGGCGTCTCGGTGCTGCCGGTCCTGTGGGTCCGGCGCTTCGCGGTGACGACCTTTGCCTTTTTCTTCATCGCGCTGATGCTGGTGCCCCTGTTGGGGCAGAACGTGAATGGGGCGGTGCGCTGGATTCCGCTGGGGCCGTTTGCGCTCCAGCCCTCGGAATTCATCAAGCCGACCTTTGCCGTGGTCACGGCCTGGATGTTTGCCGCCGACCGCTCACAGGAGAATTTCCCGGGAACCCTGATTGCCATCGGCATGATGGCGGTGGTGGGCGGGCTTTTGGTGTCGCAGCCGGACTTCGGCATGACCATGGTGATCGCCGCGGTGTGGGGTACCCAGTTCTTCTTGGCCGGGTTGTCCCTGTTTTGGGTCGCGTTGCTGGCGGCCTGCGGCATCGGCGGCGCGGTCCTTGCCTACCACGCCCTGCCCCATGTGCAAAGCCGGGTCGATCGTTTCCTTGACCCGGCGAGCGGAGATCAATATCAGATCCGCCAGTCGATGCGGGCGTTCACGGAAGGGGGCCTGTTCGGTCGCGGCCCCGGCGAGGGACGCGTCAAGCAGTTTCTCCCCGATGCGCACACCGACTTTATCTTTGCTGTTGCTGGCGAAGAGTTTGGAATCTTTCTGTGTCTTCTGATCGTGGCGCTCTTTGGATTCATCATTAGTCGGGCAGCTGTTCGGTTGCGCCGAGAAAACAGCCTTTTCGTCTTGCTGGCCGTTGGGGGTCTGTTGACCCAAATCGGCTTGCAGGCTCTGGTTAACATGGCCTCCAGCCTGAGCATGATGCCCACCAAGGGCATGACCTTGCCGTTTATCAGCTACGGCGGGTCCTCGTTGCTCTCGACGGCCCTTAGCATGGGCATGATCCTGGCGTTGACCCGCCGGCGTGCCCCGGGAGACCCGTTGTGACGCCGGCCCGTTCCTCTTCCTCTCCTCCCGTGCACGTGGTGTTGGCCGCGGGCGGCACGGGAGGCCATATGTTCCCGGCCGAAGCCCTGGCCGAGGCCTTGCTGCGCCGTGGCTGCCGCCTGACCCTGGTCACTGATCGCCGGGGCGAGGCGTTTGGCGGTACGCTGGGCCAATTGGAGACGCGGCGCATTCGCGCGGGCGGCGTGGCCGGGCGCGGGCTGCTGGGGCGCCTGAGCGGCGGGATCAACCTGTTCTTGGGCCTGATCCAAGCCCATGGCCTGCTTCGCCGGCTGGCCCCGGATGTGGTGGTAGGCTTTGGCGGCTATGCCTCCTTGCCTCCCCTGCTGGCCGCCACCCACCTGAAATACCCCACGGTGGTGCACGAGCAAAACGCTCTGGCGGGCCGGGCGAACCGCTGGCTGGCGCGGCGGGTCACGGCCTTTGCCGTGGCGGTCGATCAGGCGCGGCTGCCGGCCGGGGTCGCGCCGGTGCGCGTCGGCATGCCGGTACGCCCGGCGGTTCTGGCGCTGCGCGACGTTCCTTATGCCGCGGCCGAGGGAACGGCGCCGTTTGTGCTGCTGGTCACTGGGGGCAGCCAGGGAGCGCGGGTGTTCTCGACCCTGGTGCCCGAGGCTCTGGCCTTGTTGCCCGAGGCCCAGCGCCGACGCCTCAAGGTGATGCAGCAAGCCCGGGCGGAAGACCTGGAGGCGGCGCGGGAGCGCTATGCGGGCACGGGGATCACGGTGGAACTGGCGCCTTTTTTTGCCGACCTGCCGGCGCGCTTGGCCGAGGCGCATCTGGTGGTGTGCCGCTCGGGGGCTTCGACCATGGGGGAATTGGCGGTGATGGGACGCCCGGCGATCCTGATCCCCTACCCCCACGCCATTGACGACCACCAAAGCGCCAACGCGCGGGGCATGGACGAGGCGGGCGGCGGCTGGCTGATGCCGCAAGCGCCCCTGACCCCCCATGCCCTGGCCGAGCGGATCTCCTGGCTGATGGATCACCCCGAGGTTTTGGCGCGTGCCGCCGCGTGCGCCCATGCCCTGGGCGTGCCCGACGCTGCCGAACGCTTGGCCGAGTTGACCCTTGCCACCGCCCGTCCTTCGGGGGAGACTGTGACATGAGAGCCCTTCCCCTCGACATCGGCCCCTTGCACTTCGTGGGCATCGGCGGCATCGGCATGAGCGGCATCGCGGAGGTGCTGCATAATCTGGGATATCGCGTGCAGGGCAGCGACCTGAGCGACAATGCCAACGTCAAGCGCCTGCGCGGCCTGGGAATCCCTGTGGCGATTGGTCATGACGCGGCTCACGTGGGCGAGGCTCAGGTGGTGGTGATTTCGTCGGCGGTGCAGGCGAGCAATCCCGAGGTGATGGCGGCCCGCGCCCGCTTTCTCCCGGTGGTGCGACGCGCCGAAATGCTGGGCGAACTGATGCGCCTCAAGTGGTCGATCGCCATTGCCGGCACCCACGGCAAAACGACCACCACGTCCCTCGTGGCCCAGTTGCTAGAGACTGCCAATTTCGACCCGACCGTGATCAACGGCGGGATTTTAAACGCGCGCGGCACCAACGCCTACCTCGGCAACGGCGAGTGGATGGTGGTCGAGGCCGACGAGAGCGACGGCAGTTTTGTCAAGCTGCCGGCGACCATTGCCGTGGTCACCAACATCGACCCGGAGCACCTCGACTTCTATGGGTCGTTCGACCGCGTGCGCGAGGCGTTCCGAACCTTTGTGCATAACCTGCCGTTCTATGGCTTTGCCTGTGTGTGCCTGGACCATCCCGAAGTGCAGGCGATGATTCCCCAGGTGCAAGACCGCAAGATCATTACCTACGGCCTGAGCCCGCAGGCCGACGTGCGCGGCACCAACCTGAGCCTGGGGCCGCAAGGCGCCTTGTTCGACGTGGTGTTGACCGACCGGCAGACCCGGGCGACCCGCACCATTGAGGCCTTGCGCCTGCCGATGTATGGCCGCCACAACGTGCTCAACGCCCTGGGCGCCATCGGCGTGGGCGTGGAGCTGGGCTTGTCGGACACGGTGGTGCGCGAAGGACTGGCCCGTTTTAAAGGCGTTCGCCGCCGCTTCACCCGGGTGGGCGAGGCCGGGGGCATCACGGTGATCGACGACTACGGCCACCATCCGGTCGAGATCGCCGCTGTGCTTAAGGCGGCCCGCGATGCCACAACGCGCGGCGTCATTGCCGTGGTGCAGCCCCATCGTTATTCGCGCCTCAACAGCTTGTTCGAAGAATTCTGCACCTGCTTCAACGACGCCGATGCGGTGGTGGTGGCCGACGTCTACCCGGCCGGCGAGCCCCCTATTCCTGGTGCAAGCAAGGATGCCCTGGCCGAAGGGCTGAAGGTGCACGGGCATCGCAATGTCCACGTCTTGCCCCGGGAGGACGCCTTGCCCGAGATGATTGCCCGGCTGGCCAAGCGCGGTGACATGGTGGTGTGCCTGGGCGCGGGGTCGATCACGACCTGGGCCCAGACCCTGCCCGACCGTTTGGCCAAGGTGTTGCGGGTCCCGCACCAGGACCGGGAGGGCTCGGCATGACGGCCTCCCTGAAGCGACAGGCTGACGCCCCCCTGGACACCACGCCCCTGCTGGCCCGCCTGCCTCAGGCGCGCGGCCGGGTCAGCGCCGGACAGCCGTTGGCCGGGCAGACGTGGTTTGGCGTGGGCGGCCCGGCCGAAGTCTTGTTCAAGCCGGCCGACGCCGAGGACCTCGCGGCCTTCCTGGCCGGGGTTCCCGCCGATGTGCCGGTGACGGTGATCGGGGTGGCCTCCAACTTGTTGATTCGCGACGGCGGCATTCCGGGGGTGGTGGTGCGCCTGGGCCGAGGCTTTGCCGACATTCGGGTGGAGGGCAACACGCTGGTCTGCGGCGCGGCGGCCCTGGATGGCTCGGTGGCGCGGGTGGCGCAGGCGGCGGGCCTGGGCGGCTTGGAATTTCTGTCTGGTATTCCCGGGACGTTGGGCGGTGCCGTGCGCATGAATGCCGGGGCTCATGGCCGGTCTCTTGCGGATCTTCTTGTTTCTGTACAGGCGGTTAACCGCTGTGGCCACTCCAGCACCTTAGGGGCAGACCGGTTAAGCCTCTCTTACCGGCACTGCGGATTGTCGGAGGACTGGATTTTTACCGAGGCTGTTTTGCGGGGAACGCCCGAGGACCCGGCCGTTATCACCCGACGCCACGAGGCCCTGCGCCTGAAGCGCGAGGAGAGCCAGCCTCTTCGGAGCAAGACCGGGGGCTCGACCTTTGCCAACCCCGAAGACGGCCCCAAAGCTTGGGAACTGATCGACGCGGCGGGGTGCCGGGGCTTGCGCCTGGGCGGCGCGCAGATCAGCGACAAGCATTGCAATTTTCTCCTGAACACGGGCACGGCCACGGCGGCCGAGTTGGAAGCGCTGGGCGAGCACGTGCGCCTGCGGGTTCGGGAGACGAGTGGCATCGAGTTGCGTTGGGAAATCCGCCGTGTTGGCGTCCCCCTCGATGACCCTCGGGCCCCCGCCCATACCGTTTCATCCCTTTTGGCAGGAGAGCACGCATGAGCCGGGCGCGCCGCGTCACCGTCTTGATGGGAGGCTGCTCCGCCGAACGCGAGGTCTCGCTCAACAGCGGCCAGGCGGTTGGCGCGGCGCTGGCGCGCGCCGGCTTTGCCGTGGACCTCCTGGATGTGAGCCGGGATGTCGGGGCGCTGGTGGCGGCTCTCACGGCCCGGACTCCTGACGTGGTGTTCAACGCCCTGCACGGACGCTTTGGCGAGGATGGGGCGATCCAAGGACTGCTCGACCTGATGGGCCTGCCTTACACCCACTCGGGTCGGCTGGCCAGCGCCTTGGCCATGGACAAGCCCTCGGCCAAGCTGGTGTTCGAGCACGTGGGCATCCCGGTCGCGCCACACGTGATCGCCACCCCGGCCGAGGTTCTGGCCGAAACGGTGATGCCCCGCCCCTACGTAGTGAAGCCGCTGAACGAGGGCTCCAGCGTGGGCGTGACCATCGTCACCGAGGGAACCAACGCCCTGCCCTTCACGGCCACCGACTGGCCCTTCGGAAAGCGGGTGATGGTCGAGCGCTTTATCCCGGGACGGGAACTGACCGTCGCCGTGATGGGCGAGCGTGCGCTAGGAGTGACTGAGATCACAACATCCCGGGGCTTTTACGATTACGATGCGAAATACATCCTCGGGGGATCGCGCCATATTGTTCCGGCACCGGTTGCACCTGAGGTGGCGACGGAGGCGATGAGACTGGCGGTTCTGGCGCATCAGGCCTTGGGATGTCGGGGTGTAAGCCGCGCTGATCTTCGTTTCGATGGCGAATCACTTTTCATGCTGGAGGTGAATACACAGCCGGGCATGACCGGGACTTCCCTGGTACCGGAGCAAGCCCTGGCGGTCGGCTTGAGTTTTGAGGCGTTGGTGAGCTGGATGGTGGAGAACGCGCAATGCGACACTTAACGGACGTGACGGCGGACCTGACGCCGATCGCGGCCGGCCGCGGCCGCGATCCCTTGCGCACGCTCACCCGCGCCAGCCTTGTGTTTTTGCTGGCGGGGCTGGTGGGGGCGGCCTATCTGGCGGCGCGCACTCCGTCGCTGATCCCGCTGTTGACCCAACCTTGGGGCACCGGGTCGGGTCTGCCCGGTGTGGCCGTGCCCTTTGCCGAACAGGGGATGGTACTGGCTCAGGTTTCCGTGACCGGTCGGCGCCAGACCGACGCGCGCGATGTTCTGGAGGCGGTCGGCGCCCCCCAGGGGACCCCCTTGCTGGCCATTGAGCCCGAGCGCGTGCGCAAGGCCCTGGAGGCCCTGCCCTGGGTGGCCGAAGCCCGGGTGGAACGCCGCCTGCCCGACCGCTTGCACATTGCCTTGCGTGAGCGGACACCCTTGGCGTTGTGGCAGAACAACGGCCAGTTCACGGTCATCGACTCCCTGGGCACGCCCATCCCGGTAGACCCGGCGGCGTGGTCGCATCTGCCTTTGGTGGTGGGGCCTGGGGCCCCGAGCCGTACCCGGGCGCTTTTGGATCTGCTGGGCACCCAGCCCGAGTTGGCCGGCAAGGTGGTCGCCTCGACCTTGGTGGGGGAGCGGCGCTGGACCTTGCGCCTGGGGTCCTTGCAAGAGGGAATCGTGGTCCGCCTGCCCGAAGCCGAGCCGGCCCAGGCCCTGGCTCTGCTGGTACGCCTGGACCGCGAGCAGGGCTTGTTGTCGCGTGACATCGACACCATTGACATGCGCCTGCCCGACCGGTTGGTCATCCGCGTTCGCAACCACCAGGAGGAGCGGCCTCGGTCTGACGTCGAGGCGAAGGCGAGCCTGCCCAATGCCGAGGCAAGGGCGAACCAACCCAATGCCGAGGCGAAGGCGAGCCTCCCTAATGTCCAGGCGAAGGCGAGCCAAT
The DNA here is from genome assembly GCF_000284415.1 of Pararhodospirillum photometricum DSM 122. Taxonomy (NCBI): domain Bacteria; kingdom Pseudomonadati; phylum Pseudomonadota; class Alphaproteobacteria; order Rhodospirillales; family Rhodospirillaceae; genus Pararhodospirillum; species Pararhodospirillum photometricum. The sequence continues at coordinate 3,184,868 of NC_017059.1, read as the reverse complement.
CTGAGGTTGTGGCGAAGGCGCGCCGCCCCGAGGTCGAGACGCAGGCGCCTCCTCCCGCTCCTCTCCGTTCCCAACCCGCCGGTGCCGGAGCCCGGACGGGGGGACAAGATGCCTAGGGACGCTATGAGCCGAGACCCCACGCCCCCCCGCCCCCGGCGCAAGGAACACCGCGCCCCCCCACCCCGCCGCCAGCGTGATGGCCTGATCGCCGCGCTTGACGTCGGCACGACCAAGATCGCCTGCCTCATCGCCCGCGAGGAGGAGGACGGTCATCTGCGCGTGCTGGGGATCGGCCACCACCGCTCCCGCGGCATGCGCGGCGGCCAGGTCGCCAATATGGACGAGCTGGAACTGGCCGTGCGGGCCGCCGTGGACGCGGCGGAACAGATGGCGGGCGAGCGGATTGGGGCGGTGGTGATCAACATTTCGGGGGGGCAGCCCCACTCGACGCGGGTCGAGGTGGAAATGTCGATCGCCGGGCACGAAGTGCGGGCCTCGGACGTGCGGCGCATCCAGGCCTTTGGCCGCGAACAGCACACAGCGGTGGACCGCGAGTTGGTGCACTGCATCCCCATTTCCTACGCCATCGACGGCGCGGACGGGGTGCTCGACCCCCGGGGCATGTACGGCCAAACCCTGGGCGTGTCGATCCATCTGGTCTCGGCGGCGATGGGTCCCTTGCGCAATCTGGCCACCGTCATCGAGCGCTGCCACCTCGATATCGAGGACCGGGTGGTCAGTCCCTATGCCTCCGGCCTCGCCTGCCTGGGCGAGGACGAGAAGACCATGGGCGTTACCGTCATCGATATGGGCGGCGGCATCACCTCGATTGCCGTCTTCAACGAAGGCCACGTCATCCATACCGCCACCTTACCGGTGGGCGGCCAGCACGTGACCAACGACATCATGCAGGGGCTCACCACGCCGCTGGTGGCGGCCGAGCGCCTGAAAACCGTGCATGGCAGTTGCCTTGCCTCGCCCTCGGACAACCGCGAACTGTTGCGGGTGCCGCAAGTGGGCGAAGACGACGAGGCCAACGTGCACGAGGTGCCGCGCTCGATGCTCATTCAGATCATCCGGCCGCGCCTGGAGGAAACCTTTGAGCTGGCCCGCGCCCACCTGGACGCAAGCGGCCTGCGCAAGATCGGCGGCCGCTTGGTGGTCCTAACCGGCGGCGCCAGTCAACTTCAAGGGGTCCGTGATCTGGCGGAGGCGGTCTTGGACCGCCCGGTGCGCCAGGGCCGCCCCCAACGCATCCGGGGTCTGGCCGACAGCGTGTCGGGCCCCGCATTCTCCACCTGCGCCGGTCTGCTGCGCTATGCGGTGCGCCATCAGGTGGAAACCCCGGAGTCCGACCCGGCGCTCGAGGAGACCGCCGTGTCCGGGGCTTTGGGGCGGTTTGCCCGATGGTGGAAGGAAAACTTTTGACGGCGCGGACCATCTCTTGCGCGGCCTTCGTGCCTGCGGTCCTCGGGAGCGGACCGCAGGGACGAACAAGCGCCCTGGTCAGGGAGCAAGGGGCTGACCACCCCATCATGACCACAATCCAGTGACCCGGAGGCTTACCATGGCTCTTACCTTGAACATCCCCGAGGGGCCGGATACCCCTCACCTGCGGCCGCGCATAACCGTTGTGGGCGTGGGGGGCGCCGGCGGCAACGCCGTCAACAACATGATCGAGGCCAACCTGAACGGCGTTGACTTCGTGGTGGCCAACACCGACGCCCAGGCCCTCAGTCACTCGCGCACCAGCCGGCGCATCCAATTGGGCACCGAAGCCACGCGCGGCCTGGGCGCCGGCGCCCGGCCCGAGGTCGGCCGCGTGGCCGCCGAAGAGGCCATCGAGGCGGTGGCCGCCGAGCTGCAAGGCTCCAACATGGTGTTCATCACCGCCGGCATGGGCGGCGGCACCGGCACGGGCGCGGCCCCGGTGGTGGCCAGCGTCGCGCGCGAGTTGGGCATTCTGACCGTAGGTGTGGTGACGAAGCCGTTTCAGTTTGAGGGCGCCCATCGCATGCGCCTCGCCGAGGCGGGCATCGACGAGTTGGCCCAGTTCGTTGATACCTTGATCATCATTCCGAATCAGAATCTATTCCACGTTGCCAATGAAAAAACAACGTTTGCAGACGCCTTTAAGCTGGCCGATGAAGTGCTGTACTCGGGCGTGCGCAGCGTCACCGACCTGATGATCAACCCCGGCCTGATCAACCTCGACTTCGCCGACGTGCGCACCGTGATGCACGACATGGGCCGCGCCATGATGGGCACCGGCGAGGCCGAGGGCGAGCGCCGGGCGCTCGACGCCGCCGAGGCCGCCATCGCCAACCCGCTGCTGGAGGACACCTCCATGCGCGGCGCCCGGGGCGTGCTGATCAATATCACCGGCGGCACCGACGTGACCTTGTACGAGGTGGACGAGGCGGCCAACCGCATCCGCGAGGAAGTGGAAACCGAAGCGCATATTATTTTTGGCTCCAGCCTCGACGACAGCCTGCACGGCCGCATCCGCGTGTCGGTGGTGGCGACCGGTATCAGCGCCGAGGCCATGGGCCGATCGCAACCGGTGGCCCCGGCCCAGCCGGCGCCCCAGGCGGCCGCCCCGGTCCAGACCGCGCCGCGCCCGGTGGCCGAGCCGCGCCCGGTGCCGAAGTTGGCCCAGGCCCGCCCGGCGCCGCGCGTGGCCCAGGCCGTGGCCTCGGTTGCGGCCCGGGCGGCGGCGGCAGCCCATACGGCGGCGGCCCCGGCGGCCGGAGCCTCGCTGACCAGCGCCGGCCGGCCCGAGGTGCCGCCGCGCCCGGTGAAGAACGAGCAGTCGGTCCGGCTCCTGGAGTCCCTGGTGCTGGAAGCCAACGCCAAGCGCGACGCCCAGGGCACGGCGGTGCCGCCGCCGGCCCCGACGATGCCGACCGCGCCGGTCAGCCAGCCGGCCGCGCCCCAGCCGACGGCGCGTCCACTCAGCCGTCCGGCCCCGACCCTGCCGCTGGGCGGCAGCGCGCGTCCGGCGGCTGCCTCGACCCCCGAGGTCAAGCGGCCCCTGGGGGCTCGATTGTCGCGCGACGCCTTCATTCCCCAGCCGCCGGTCGATACCGGGTCGGCGGGACGGGCCGCGCAGGCCGCCATGGCAGCCATCAAGGCCCGCGAAGCCACACGCTATGACGTCCCGCCGCCGGCGGCGTCCGCGGCCCCCGTCCATGAGGACCTCCACAGCCCCGAGCCCGCGTATCTGGAAGAGGAGGAGACCTACGCCCGCTTGGAGGATGAGGTCGATCTGCCGGTGACGGCCGATGGCACCATGGCCCCGGCCATGCGCGCCCCTGTGTTCCCGCCGCTGCCGGAAACGTCGCGCGGGGCCTACGCGCCGCCGCCGCCGCGCCCGACGCGGGCCAGCGAGCCCGAGGACCTGCCGCCGCCGCCGCCGCCCGCCCCGACCCGCGAACGGGCGGAGAAGCCTAGCCTGCTCGCCCGCATCACGGGTCTGGGCAGCCGGGCGTCGAGCCATCCCGAACCCCGGGAAGCCCAGGCCCAACAGCCCCCGCTCATGGCCAAGACCCTGAGTGCCGATCCCCGGGAGCGGCCGGTCGCCTCCCAGGGTGAAGACCACCTGGAGATCCCGGCTTTCTTGCGGCGTCAGGCCAACTGACGCTGGTTTGCTCCGGGTCGCTTGTCTAACCGCTCCCATGGGGCCCGTCGTTTTGGCGGGCCCTTTTTTCCTGTCTCAAGGGGGGAGCCACGGCGGGTCCGGCGCACGCCACGACTCCGCTCTTTGCCGTCGAGTCCCGCACGCCCTGCCCGTTCATGGCAAGATCAGGGCGCAACATATTGCAACAATGATTGATTTGAGCCTTGCCGCCCCGAGGCCTAGAACCATCCTTGGACGCTCGCCCTTGGGAGGGGTGTCCGGCCTCCCCGCAGGGCCTGCCCCGGGAGACAGGCCAGACCACGAAGAACAGAGAAGGGATACGCATCATGGACGGTCTGAACTGGTGGGGCGAAGGCCCCGCAGGCGAGACAAGCACCGACCTGGAGTGCGATCCTCAGGGGCGTCCCCAGGGGACAGCCTTGCAACGCACCCTCAAAACCACCATCGGCTGTACCGGCGTTGGCCTGCATTCGGGCAAGCCGGTGTCTCTGACCTTGCGCCCGGCGGCCCCCGGCACGGGCTTGGTGTTTCGCCGCCTCGATCTGCCCGAGAACGCGGCACGGGAGTTGCCCGTCAGCGCCGGCAAGGTAACGGACTCCCGGCTGTGCACGACCTTGTCCAATGACGCCGGCGTCAGCCTTTCCACCATTGAGCACCTGATGGCCGCCCTGGCCGCCCTGGCCATCGACAATCTACTGATTGACGTCGATGGCCCTGAACTGCCCATCATGGATGGCAGCGCCCAGCCTTTCTTGTTTCTCATCGACTGCGCCGGGATCCAGGCCCAGGCGGCGCCCCGGCGCGCCTTGCGCGTCTTGAAGCCGGTCAGCGTGGGCGACGGGTCGGCTCAGGCCAGCCTGATGCCGGCCGAGCGGGGCCTGACCATTTCCTTCGAGATCGCGTTCCAAGCCGCCGCCATTGGCCGTCAGTCCTGCCGGTTCATGATGACCGAGAGCATTTTCCGCCGTCACGTGGCCCGGGCCCGCACCTTTGGCCTGCGCGAGGATGTCGATCGACTGCACGCCGCAGGGCTGGCGTTGGGAGGATCGCTCGAGAATGCGGTTGTGGTGGATGGGGCAACCGTTCTCAACGAAGACGGTTTGCGCTACGAGGAAGAGTTCGTGCGGCATAAGGCCTTGGACGCCATCGGCGACCTTTATATGGCCGGCCTGCCCCTCATTGGCCGCTATCACGGCACCCGGGCCAGCCACCACCTCAACAACCAGCTTTTGCGCACCCTGCTCGCCGATCCCACGGCGTGGCGGCTGGAGGCGGTGAGAGAGGCTGAGTTGGGGCTGACCGACGTGTCGCCGTTCCAGGCTCGCCGTGAGCCGGACGCGGTGTTGCGGGCGTGTGCTTGAAGAAACAAGGCTGGGGAGGCGCGGCCTCCCCAGGCCCCTCGCTTGGCTTTACAGGTGTGAGACGAGGCGCACGGCGCCCCAACGACGTCCCAGGACAAACACCGGGGCGTCGATTTCTTTGTAGAGGGTGAAGTTTTTCTCGCCCATGTCGCGGTGGTAGGTCTGCACCAGGGGCTTGAGGCAGCGCGCGGCCAGGATGCCGGAGCGATCGTCGTAGATGCGGCGATTGCGGGAGTTGGCCTTGTTCCACTTCGAATCGCCGGGGCGTTGCGGCTGCGCGTATTCGGGCGCATGGACGGCGACGTAGCCGTTGCGGTCGGTAAACACCGCCCCCTCCACCCCCTGGCCCAAGTTCTTGGAGCGCACGATCACGGGGCCCAAGATCTGTTCGGCCAGCGCGGTATGGCGGGCCGTAAACTGGGTAGGGTCGGTTCCCGGGATCGGGGTGTAGGTGGCATCGAACAGGTCATCCACCGAAATGCGGCGATCATGGACAGCGCTTTCCAGCAGGCGTGACGCCTCGCGCGCCACCTCCTCAGCCATGGCCATGAGGGGCTTGTCCTTGAGCTGTTCGGCATCGATGCGCTCTTGCAAGGCGGCTTGTTGCTGCGCGCTGCCCTCGGTGAATCGCAGGTTGACCCCGAGATCGCTGACATTGACCACCTCGGCCGCCACCCGGCCCACTCCCTCGATCTCGATGGTTCCTGTTCCTTGCGGGGCCCGGTCATCGGACAGCACCAGTAGCAGACCGCCGGTAGAGAGGTCGGCACTGACCCCGCTGATGGTGAGTCCGCCGAACGTACCGCGCACCTTGACGGCAACGGGCAACCGGGCTTCCTGGCGGCGGTTGCCGCCATAGGAGGTCCGCAAGATCACGTAAAGGCGGGTGCGCAAGGCGTCAATGTCGCGATTGACCATCCCGGAGAGGTCATTCACCCGGGTGGCGACGGCGCGGGTCATCTCGGCCCCGGCCATCATGGTCCCCACGCTGTCGGCGACGGCCTGGGTATGCTGGGCGGCCTGCACGGCGCTGGTCATGATTTCGGCGGTGGCGGCGCGCTGTTCGGTGGCGGCGTGGGCCACGTCGGCGGCGATGGCGTCGATGTCACGAATGGTCTCGACCACCCCTTGTACCGTCTCCACGGCGCCCCGGGTGGTGTTGCCGATGGTGGCGGCCTGTTCGCTGATGGTACCGATGGCCCGTTCGGTCTGGTCGGCCAAGCCCTTGACCTCGCCGGCCACCACGGCGAAGCCGCGCCCGGCGTCCCCGGCCCGGGCCGCCTCGATGGTGGCATTGAGGGCGAGCATGCGGGTTTGACCGGCGATGCCCTGGATCAGGTTGACCACCGAGCCGATTTGGGCTGTGGCGTCGCTCAGGCCTTCCACGCGGTGGGCGGCATCGTCGCCACGGGTGCGGGCCGCCTCGGCCAGTTTGGAGCTTTGATCGACCTGCTCCGAGATGGCGCGGCTGGAAGCTTCCAATTGCTCGGTGGCACCGGCCACGGTCTGGACGTTGCCACTGGTAATCCGCACCGACTCGGCAACCTCGCGGGCCTTGGCAAGCAACTCACCGGCCACGTCCGACAACTGGACGGCCCCTTCGCGCAGGCGGTCGGACTGGGCCGAGATGTCGCCCACCGTTTCTTGGACCTCGCCTTCAAGGAGTTCGGTCAAGGCTAGCATTTCCTGGCGGAGCTTGTTTTCGCTGCGCTGGGCCAGCTCGGCCCGTTCCAGAACGAAATACGCCATGCGCGCCTTGAGAGCCCGCAAGCGGCTGGCCAGCACATCGTACTCACGCACGCCGATGGGGGGGGATCTGGTAGAGGAGGTTGCCAGCGGCCACCGCGTCCATGTGGCTTTCCAGATTGCTCAAGGGCCGCCGAACAGTACGCCACACCCAAAGCCCCACCGCGAGTATTGCCGCCAGACTGAGAACCGTGGCGACGCTGGCCAGGATGGCCTGCCAAACCAGGGTTTCCCGGGCTTCCTTTCGGAAGCGCTCGGCATCATCGTGCTGGTAGACCACCAGGGCTTGAAGCGCCTCTTGCGCCGCCCCGAACAAGGGGCGAGCCGTCCGTTCGAGATGCCCGGCCAGGGCCTTGAGGTCACCGCCTTGGGTCAAGGCTGTCAAAGGCGCCACCCCCTGATCGCGCAAGGCGGTGAAGCGGTCGAGAAACACCTGCTGCAAGGTGTGCTCGTCGGCAGGATGTTCTCCCTGAGCGTAATCCTGCCAGCGTGGCCCAATCGCCTCAAGGAGGCGCTGAATTTGGACCAGCCGCGCGCCTGCTTCCGGGTCCCTCCCCTCCAGTTTGAGGCCTTCGAGCGAGCCTGCATGGCGCTCCATCTCGGTCAGGAGAGTGCCCAAGGTCGCCAGATCAATGACCGCCCCCACGTTGTCGTCGAAGACGTGCTGGAGTTCGTCATTGATCACCACCATGCCGCGCCACCCGAGGCCGGCAGCCCCGATCAGCACCCCGGTGGACAAGGCAAGAACCAGCCCCAGGCGTCCGCCCACACTGCTCAGGGCCCGGATCAGGCGGCCCCAGGGGGTGGCCTGGATCACCTCGCCTTCCCTGAGGACCGTATGGGGCAGACGGTGAGCGCGCATCCCGGCGTACAGGGCCTCGGCGTCGCGAACGGCGTCACGCGACGGTTTGGTCCGAATGGAGATATACCCGATGACCTCGGTCTTGTTCATGGTCGGGGTGACATTGGCCCGAACCCAATAGTGGTCGCCGTTTTTGCAGCGATTTTTAACGATACCTTCCCACGGTCGCCCCGCCTTGACGGTTCGCCACAGGTCGGCGAAGGCCTCGGGCGGCATGTCGGGATGACGCAAAATATTGTGGGGAGATCCGATCAGTTCGTCTTCCGTAAAGCCACTAATATGAATGAACTCTTGGTTGGCAAAGCTAATGCGCCCTTGAACGTCGGTGCCGGACACGATGATGGCATCGTCGGCGAGGGCGATTTCCTTATTCGTGACAGGTCCATTGTCGCGCATACCGGTTCCCCTGCGGGTGGCGGGACAAGCGATGCCTGCGCTTGCCCGCTCTCACACCGATCAAGGTACAGCGCAACGGATGTAACTTCAATGAGATCTCGGCCCGTCCCAAGGGCAATCGGGTGAACGGGGCTCTGGGGCCGCGAAAGGAAAAAGGACGGCTGGGAAGCGCGGCCTGCCCAGACCCCTCCCGTCCTGGGGCATGCCGGACGCGAAGGACCTGACTTCCTTTTTTCCTTTCGCCCTTTCTTCCCCCGATGACCCAGCGCGCCGGCGCCCCTTGCCTGCCCTCGGGAATCGCGCTAGGAGACGGGTCCCCCCCCGCCCCGTCGCGACTCGGCTGGACGAAGGGGCTCCCGCGTTCGCACTCCCCCTGCGAACACATCCAATCGATCAAGAGGGTTTCCATGGCACGCAAGAAGATCGCCCTGGTCGGGGCCGGCAACATCGGCGGCACGCTCGCGCATCTGATCGGCCTTAAGGAACTCGGCGACGTGGTGCTGTTCGACATCGCCGAGGGGATTCCGCAGGGTAAAGCCCTGGACATGGCCGAGGCGACCCCGATCGAGGGCATCGACATCGCCTACGCCGGCACCAACGATTACAGCGCCATCAAGGATGCCGACGTGGTGATCGTCACCGCCGGCGTGCCGCGCAAGCCCGGCATGAGCCGCGACGACCTGATCGGCATCAACGCCAAGGTGATGAGCGCCGTTGGCGCCGGCATTAAAGCCAACTGCCCGGATGCCTTCGTGATCTGTATCACCAACCCGCTAGACGCGATGGTGTGGGTCCTGCGCGAGGCCTCGGGCCTGCCGCATAACAAGGTGGTGGGCATGGCCGGCGTGCTCGACAGCGCCCGCTTCCGCTACTTCCTGGCCGAGGAATTCAACGTCTCGACCGAGGACATCACCGCCTTCGTGCTGGGTGGCCATGGCGACACCATGGTGCCGCTGACCCGCTACTCCACCGTGGCCGGCATTCCGCTGCCTGACCTGGTGGCCATGGGCTGGACCTCGCAGGAAAAGCTCGACCAGATCGTGCAGCGCACCCGCGACGGCGGGGCCGAGATCGTGGGCTTGCTCAAGACCGGCTCGGCCTTCTACGCCCCGGCCGCCGCCGCCGTGCAGATGGCCGAAGCCTACCTCAAGGATAAGAAGCGCGTCCTGCCCTGCGCCGCCTGGGTCGAGGGCCCCTATGGCCTGGACGGCATCTATGTGGGCGTGCCCGTGATCCTGGGCGCCGGCGGCGTCGAGAAGGTTATCGAGATTACCCTCAATGACGCGGAAAAGGCGCAGTTCGACAAGTCGGTGGACAGCGTGCGCGGCCTGATCGCCGCCTCGCGCGAACTGATGCCGAAGTAAGACAAGTCCCGCCCGGCCCCTCTTGCGGGAGCCGGGCGGTCCTCACAAGAACGCTTTCACAAGGCGTTGGGGTCTGGCGTTTCGTTCGCTCCGTCGGAACAGGAGAGACAGAACACTATGAATATTCACGAGTATCAGGCCAAGCAGATCTTGGCCAAGTACGGCGTGCCCATTCTGGCCGGCGGGGTGGCCTACACCGCCGACGAGGCCCGGGCGGTGGCTGGCCGTTTGCCGGGACCGGTCTGGGTCGTCAAGTCCCAGATCCACGCCGGCGGTCGCGGCAAGGGGCACTTCCTGGAGGAAGCCGCGGGTGACAAGGGCGGCGTGCGCGTGGTGCGCTCCCTCGACGAAGTGCAGCAAAACGCCTTCCAGATGCTGGGCAACACCTTGGTGACCCATCAGTCCGGGCCCGAGGGCAAGGAAGTTAAGCGCGTTTACATCGAAGACGGCTGCGACATCAAGCGCGAGCTGTATCTCTCGCTGCTGGTGGACCGTGCCACCTCGACCGTTACCGTGATGGCCTCGACCGAGGGCGGCATGGACATCGAGGACGTGGCGGCCAAGACCCCGGAAAAGATCACCTTCCAGGCGATTGATCCGGCTACGGGCATTTCCGGCTTCCACTGCCGCAAGGTGGCGTTCTCGCTGGGCCTGGAAGGCAAGCAGGTCGGCGCCTTCACCAAGCTTCTGTCGTCGCTGTACACCTGCTTCATCGCCACGGACTGCTCGGTCCTGGAGATCAACCCCCTGGTGGTCACCGGCGACGGTCAGGTCATCCCGCTTGATTGCAAGATGACCTTTGATTCCAATGCGCTCTACCGCCATCCCGAGATCCTGGAGTTCCGCGACGAGGCGGAAGAGGATCCGATGGAGCTGGAGGCCTCGCGCCACGACCTCAACTACGTGAAGCTTGAGGGCAACATCGGCTGCATGGTCAACGGCGCCGGCCTCGCCATGGCGACGATGGACATCATCAAGCTCAAGGGCGGCGCGCCGGCCAACTTCCTGGACGTGGGCGGCGGTGCCACCCGTGAGCGGGTGACGGCGGCGTTCAAGATCATCCTGTCCGATCCCAACGTCGAGGGCATCCTGGTCAACATCTTCGGCGGCATCATGCGCTGCAACGTGATCGCCGAAGGCGTGATCGCGGCGGCGCGCGAAGTGTCGCTGAATGTGCCGCTGGTGGTCCGTCTGGAGGGCACCAACGTCGAGCTGGGCAAGCAGATCATGGCCGACTCCGGCCTGCCCATCATCTCGGCCGACAATCTTGCCGATGCCGCCGAGAAGGTGGTGAAGGCCGTTAAGGAGGCGTCCTGATGTCCGTTCTGGTTGGTAAGGATACCCGGGTCATCTGCCAGGGCTTCACGGGCTCGCAGGGCACCTTCCACTCCGAGCAGGCGATCGCCTACGGCACCAAGATGGTCGGCGGCGTGACCCCGGGCAAGGGGGGCACCACCCACCTGGACCTGCCGGTGTTCGACACCGTGGCCGAGGCCCGCGAGCGCACCGGCTGCAATGCCACCGTGATCTACGTGCCGCCGCCGTTCGCCGCGGACGCGATCTTGGAGGCCATCGACGCCGAGCTGGATCTGGCGGTGTGCATCACCGAGGGCATCCCGGTGCTCGACATGGTCAAGGTCAAGCGCGCCCTGCGCAACTCCAAGACCCGTCTGGTCGGCCCCAACTGCCCGGGCGTCATCACCCCGGGCGAGTGCAAGATCGGTATCATGCCGGGCCACATTCACAAGCGCGGCAAGATCGGCATTGTCTCGCGTTCGGGGACCTTGACCTACGAAGCGGTGGCGCAGACCACGGCGGCGGGTCTTGGTCAGTCCACCTGCATTGGCATCGGCGGTGACCCGGTCAACGGCACCAACTTCATTGATTGCCTGGAGATGTTCCTCGGCGACCCCGAGACCGAGGGCATCATCATGATCGGTGAAATCGGCGGCTCGGCCGAGGAAGAAGCGGCCGAGTTCCTGAAGCAGTCCAAGATCCGCAAGCCGATGTGCGGCTTCATCGCCGGCGTCACCGCGCCGCCGGGCCGTCGCATGGGCCATGCTGGCGCCATCATCGCCGGCGGCAAGGGCACGGCCGAGGACAAGATGGAGGCCATGCGCTCGGCCGGCATCTTGGTCGCCGACAGCCCCTCGGCCCTGGGCAGCACAATGCTCCAGGCGCTTAAGGTCTGACGCCTCTTTCAGCCCCCCTCTGTGAGCTTTCCTGTTCTTCATACAGGGAATCGATCCCTGAAGAAGGCGCTCGTCGCAACTGCAACGGGAGGGGCAATCCTGAGGGAAGCCCGTTCGGCTCCCGTGGTACAGGCCTTGAAAGACGTAACCGTATCCCTGGAGCCAGGCGATCGAGTTGGCCTGATCGGAACGAACGGCGCCGGCAAATCCACTCTCTTACGCGTAATTGCGGGGATCTATGAACCGGACACGGGAGACATACACATCAGTGGTGACGTGATGCCCCTGCTCGATCTCGGTCTTGGTTTCGATGGTGATTTGACCGGACGAGAAAATATACGCATGCGAGGCATGTATCTTGGCCTCAAACCACACGATTCAAAAAAATTAGTCCCCGAAATTGCCGCGTTTACCGAATTAGGAGATTACCTTGACCTTCCAGTTAGGACCTATTCTTCTGGAATGCAAATGCGGCTTTCCCTTGGAGTAGCAACAGCGATACAACCTGATATTCTACTTATGGATGAATGGATGATGGCTGGAGATGCGACCTTTATGGAGAAAGCAAAAAAGAGGATCGATACATTTATAGAAAAAGCAAATATTCTTGTTTTAGCTTCTCATTCAGAAGCGATAATAAGACAATGGTGTAATAAGGCAATTATGTTAAAAGGGGGAAATATGATTTCATATGGCAAGACAGATAACGTATTTAAAGATTACAACAGAATAATGTCATCAGAAAAAATATAAAACAAATTCGCTGGTTAATTCCAAATTAACCAGCGAATTTGTTTTATTTTAGAAATAACCAACCGCAAACAGTTTTAATAATTATGTTAAATTTATTAAACTTAACAATTAATAAGTTTATAGAAGATACCCCGCATAAAGTCACTTTATTTAATTAATACGCTAACAAATATTAGTTATATGTTTATTGAATCGATAAAACATTCAGTGATGTTTACCATTGAGAATAGATGCACCTCAGATTAATGTTTCGTGGAGCCATGGAATGTTTTATTATTCTCCAAAATAGAAACATACGGAACCACCCCGATCTCGTCAAAATAAAATCTAAATAGAGAGCTGTAAAWTGRAAAAAATACCTTGCATTGTTTTTATTTATGAAAACCTAGAAATTATTCGCCGGTCTATTGACTGTATCGGACGTCACTCTGATAGACTTGATATATACATTATTGAAAACAAAAGTTTATCAACAGAAAATTATATAGAGCCAGCAATGTTAAAGCTGATTAATCTTGGTATTGTTAAAAAATATATACAGATGGATAAAAATATTTTAAGTAATGCCGTTGAAATAGCTTTAGAAAGTGGAATTATTGAGCTTGATAATAACTACGTTATACTGACGGATGGAGATGTTATAGCCACTCCAGGGTGGTTTGAAGAGCAAATTTCTATTCTTGAAAAATATAAAAATGTTTTTTGTTGTACGGTAAAAATGGATCTAACAGGGTGGATGCCTGCTGCAATTGATGCCTTCCCTAAACCACTCTCTGTAAATGATGATTATATAGAGATTGGTTCTGGAATGTGGCTTTGTATGTTCAGAACATATGAATTCTTAGAAGTTACAAAAAGACTAAGACAAAATGGAATTCGTCTTCGCGACTGGTATATGGAGGTCTATGCTCGTATATTTATGCAAAAAATTTGGGTTTCTACAATAAATTCTGTCGCCCAAGAACTAACGCGATGCGGATACGCGACACCTTCATATCAAAATGAAAAAATAGCATTAGTGAATGAATATGGAGGGCACTACAATTTTTGGTGTCACGATACATTTTGTGATTTCACTGTATTTGACAAAAATGGATCATCGAGGAATCATCCTCCTTTATTTAAGTACGCGAGACCAGAATCAGAAAATACATCAAATGATCCTATTTTACATAGCTTGATTTCTCGAAAAAATATGCTTGGCTGGTTGTTTGTACACCCCGCTTCCTACAGGAAAGGATGGGTGCATATCGTTCGGTATCCATTACACTCAATCGCGTGGGAAGATTCAGACACGTATTTTATTAATTGGCCTGAAGGCGATGCTCCACCAGAATTTTTTGAAAATTTTAATTATTTATATATTTATAATTACTTACACCTTCTAAACGGCGAAGGGATACATTTTTTATTATCTGCCGTAAGGAAGTGGCTCTGCCAAAATGGCATTTTGCGTATTGCTGCCACCAACTATGGCGCTGTTATAAAAGCTCAAGATGAAAACGATGTCGGTTTTTTTGATCGCTTAAGAGGGGCTGACCCGGGATCATTCTATCCAAATTTATCTAATGTGGAATTTGTTCAAAAGTTGCGCACCGAGTTCATTACCCCCTTGTCCGACATCAACGTCATGAGCACATTTGCCCTCAAAGCTGGCTTCAGTCGGGTTGAGCAGACTGACTTCGACCCCACCCTCGATCCAAACGGCCCGAGCGTTGGTGTTTTTTCTGTTTTTTACAATATTTATAAATAAAGTAACTACTCACGGGGTTGGTCGTTTAGCGATGAGGGAAGAGAGAATTTTCCGCTGAAAGGCGGAAAGAGGGCGATAACGGGTTGCCAAGCGGTCGTCGCTGGATTCGCATACGAGCATGATCAAAAAGGGCTTCTTGAGCGCGGAAGAACGACAAGGGTTGCTGGTTCAGGTTCGGCGTCCGTCTGGGGTGCACGGGCCGGCACGGCGTGCCCATGTGATTTTGTTGCTCGACGACGGCCTGTCTGTGCCGGAAGTGGCGCGGCTCATGTATTTGGATGATGACACGGTCTACCAATGGCATCGGCGTTGGATCGACGGGGGACCGGCGCGGTTGTCCGAGTTTGGCTGGAAGGGGTCGTCGCCTCGACTGTCCTTGGAAGACGAGGTGGCGCTGGTCGATGTGCTGAAGAGCCGGCTGTTCACGACCACGGTGGAGGTGACCGCCCTAGTCGAGGAGCGGTTTGCCGTGCGTTACAGCCGATCTGGGATGATCAAGCTGCTCCACCGGTCGATGACCAGACCGTCTCCGCCACCGCGACCGGACGGTCAGCGTGTGGTGTTATCCGCGACATCGACGCCTTAGGCGTGTGGGTGGAGGTCTGACCCATGATTATCAGCCAAGCCAGCCTGTCCGCTATCACGACCGGTTTTCGGGTGCTGTACCAGGGAGCCTTTGATGCGGCGCCGTCGGATTGGGACAAGATCGCCACCGAGGTGCCCAGCACCACCCGCCAGCAGACCTATGCCTGGCTGGGCACCACGACCCGCTTCCGGGAGTGGGTCGGCGATCGTGTGTACCAGAACCTGGGCGCGCACCAGTATGCGATTCCCAACAAGTCGTGGGAAAACAGCATCGAAGTAAACCGTGACGACATCGAGGACGATCAGCTTGGTGTCTACAGGCCACTGGTCACTCAATTGGCGCAAGACGCCAAGACTCACCCCGACGAGCTGGTGTTCGGGCTTCTTGCGGCCGGGTTCGCGACGCCGTGCTATGACGGGCAGTATTTTTTCGATATCGATCACCCGGTAACCGACGCCTCCGGCGCTACTGTCAGCGCGTCGAACATGACGCCGGGCACCGGCGCACCCTGGTACTTACTCGATACCACCAAGGCCGTGCGTCCGGTCATTTTCCAGAAGCGGCGACCGTACACATTCCAGGCCATGGACAAGGCAGACGATGAGGCGGTGTTTAGCCGCAAGGCATACCGCTATGGCGTTGACGCCCGCGTTAATGTGGGGTTTGGCCTGTGGCAGGTGGCGTATGGCAGCAAGGCCACGTTGACCGCCGAGACCTACGCCACCGCCCGGGCCGCCATGATGTCGATCAAGGGAGACCAGGGCAAACCCCTGAACATCCGCCCGTCGTTGTTGGTGGTCCCGCCGTCCCTCGAGAAGGCTGCTCTCGAAGTCCTGAAGGCTGAACGCGACGCCTCGGGAGCCACCAACGTCTACCAGAACACCGCCGACTTGCTGGTGACGCCATGGCTGGCCTGATCCGGGTGAGCGCGCGCCGCGCCGGCTTTCGCCGGGGCGGCCGGGCGTGGGGCTTGGCTCCCACCGAAGTGGACGCCGCTACCATGACCCCCAGCCAGCTCGCCGCCCTGGAGGCCGAGCCCATGCTGGTGGTTGAGCGGCTGGCCGAGGCCGATGGCAACCCCAAGCAACCCAAACCGGGCAAGGAGGCGTGATGGCTTACGCAACCCCCGACGACTATATCGCCGCCGTTGGCGCCGCCGAGGCGGAGGACCACGCGCCGGCGGCGGGCGGCGGGATCGACACCGCACGCCTGACGGCGCGGCTAGAAGCCGCCAGCGACGAGATCGACGGCTACCTGGGAGGGCGGTACCTGCTGCCTGAGGGACGCGCCCGGGCGGCGTGCGTTGCCTTGGCCCGCTACCGCATGGCGGCGGACGCMMCCCCCGAAGGCCGGATCGGCAAAGATTACGCCGATACCCTCCAATACCTGCGTGACGTTGTCGCCGGCAAGACGGCCCTGACCCCGGTTGCTGACGGGACCCCCGTGGGCGGAGGGGCGGTGCTGGTGTCGGCTCGCCGCGTCATGACCTGCGACACACTGCGGGATTACTGACATGGCAGGGGTGTCCATCAGCCTTACCGGCGCCGACCTCGTCACCAAGGGGTTCGACGGCCTGCTGGCCCGCGTCGGCGACATGACGCCGGCCTGGGCCAGCGTCGGAGGCATGCTCAAGACCAGTGTGGATCGGCGCTTTGAGTTGGGTCTTGACCCCGACGGCAACCCCTGGCCGCCGTCGGTGCGCGCCCTTGCCGAAGGGCACACTCTCGTTGAGCGCGGGCACCTGCGGGACTCCGTCACTCAGGAGGCCCAGACCGACCGCGTGGTCCAGGGGAGTGCCTTGGTTTACGCCCGCATTCACCAGCTCGGTGGGACGGTCCTCCCCAAAACGGGCAAGCGACTACGGTTTAGGCTCGGCGACGCCTGGGTGTCGCCAACGTCCGTCACTCTGCCGGCCCGTCCTTACCTCGGCGCAAACGCCGAGGACACTGCCCAGGCGGCCGAGATCCTCGCCGAGTGGGTCGCCGAGGGGTGGTTATGATCGCCGCCCCCCTGATCTCCGCCCTCGTCCCTGTCCTTGCGGGCATCGAGGGTGTCCGCCGGGTGGCGGAGGCCGACGACCTGGCGCTGCTGATCGCAGCGATGGACCTGCCACAAACCACCCCCGCCGCCTTTGTGTTGGTGACGGGGGAGGAGGCGGAAACGCTTTCGCGTACCTTGCACACCGAGCGCGTGCTCTCCCAGCTTTCGGTTGTTCTGGTGGGGCGGCCCCGAGCCACCCCACAGGGGCAGGCCCTGGGCGAGATCGGGCGGGGTGTGGTCGGCGCCCTGTCGGGACGTATCCCGGCCGACGACTGGACCCCGTTGGGCTATCGCGGTGCCACCCAGCAGGTGCGGGCCGCAGCGCGGGACCGTCAGGGCGCTCTTTTCCTGACGCTCCACTTTGACACCACCACGACCCTGAGAGGTTGCTCATGAGACCCGCCGGGACCTACGTCCACGACGACGCCCACGCGGCCCCGCGCCCGGACACCCCGGCCGCCCCGCCGCTGGCCGTCCCTCTCCCGCCCCCCGCTCTCCCTGCGCCCGCTCCCCCGACTGAGGGGCGGCGCCGCCGGGGAGAGGTGAGCGACCCACAGGAGGCCTGACATGGCATTGTCCACCCGCAGTCGGCTGATCGCAGCGGCCGTTGAGACGGCCTATGGCCAGGGTGCCGCGCCCGGGGACTATGTCCCCTTGCTGGCCCTCGATGCCGAGCTGCCCTCCCTCGACGCCCAGGAGGTCGAGCGCAACACCATCGAGCCACACCTTGGGGCTAGGCAAAAGTTCCACTGGCAGAAACGCTGGCCCCTGACGTGGTCGCATGAAGCCGTGGGCTCGGGCTCGGTGACGACGCCGCCCCACTTTGACGCGCTGCTGCGCGCCTCCGGCTGGTCGCGCGTCGCTCTGACCGGCACCGCAACGGTAGCGCCGCGCGCGGTCCCGGTGGGGGTGCCGGTGGGGACGTGGGCTTATACCGTCCAGACGGGCTACACCGGCCTTAACCGCCGCCGCGTCGTGGTGGCCTGCACCACGGCGGGCGGATCGGGGGTGGCGCAGGTGTCGGTGAGCGCCCCCGCGACTGGGCTGGGGGCCACGCGAGAGGTAGCCTACAGCCAGACCGCCACTGTGACCGACGCCCAGCCCCTGACGCTGCCCGGGGGTGCGGCGGTTGTTCCCACCCTCACCGCGCCGCTTGCGCTGGGTGATACGTGGGCGATTGAGTTGATCCCTCCTGGGATTGAGTATTGGCCGAACTCTGAAAAGAAAAACCATGAGAGCGCCGTCGTCAAATACAATGTCGATGGCACTCTTTTCGATATCACCGGGGCTCGCTTCCAGCTTTCTCTTGACTGGGCAATTGGTGCGTTCGGGGTGGTTAAATTCACAGGGCGCGGGCTTTACAGTGAGCCTAGCGCAGCACTGCTCGACACCGCCGACTTCTCGGCAGTCAAAGACCCAGAAGTCCTGGATGCGACCACGTTTGCCCTCCAGGTGGGTGAGGTTGACCTGGGGGCCGTCGGCTGGGTCCCCGTCGGGCAGTCCCTCACCCTGAGGGGTGGAGGCGAGGTTAAAAGCAAGTCGCGCACGAGCTACGACGCGGTCGAGGTCACTGACCATGCCCTGTCCGGCGAGGTGCTTTTTGAGGCGCCCGAGCTGGCGACCTATAACCCGTGGGCGCACCTCGACGGGTACCAGCGGATTATTGCCACGCGCGGCACTCGCCTAGGAGAGCGATGCGAGGTGTGTATCTACAACGCCCAAATAAGGGGGCGGGGCGGCGCGCCCGGCCGGATCACCACCGGGTCGATGGCTCCGGCCGAGGACACCAGCAGCGTTCCATCCGTTGGATCCAAGGAGGCGACCAGCACCCGTCCGCCGGCTCCGTCCCGACCGGCTGCGGCCGCGACCCGGGTCAGCAGAACCTCGGGGGAGGCATCGGGGGTATCGTCGAGGGTGGCACGCAAGGCGGCATGCAGGCGCGCGGCGATCAAGGTGCCCTCCACCCCTCGGGCGGCCAGGGTTCCCAGCGCCACCACCACCCGGCCCCCCGGCGGGGCCAAGCTCACCACCACGTCGCCGCCCGGTCCCCCACAGGGTCGGCGCTCCACCGCGACCTCGGCGGCAAAGCCGGGTCCGGGCGGGGGCAGCGCGACGCGGCACAAACTCTCCATCAAGGCCAGGGCGAGGCGACGTTCCCCTTCAGCCCGGTCCACCGCGAGGCGGGCCGCAGTCTTGAGGCGGGCTTTTTCCAAGCAGGCGCTCACCCGGCCTTCGAGCAGGCGGACGTTGAAGGGTTTGGGCAAGGAGTCCTCGGCCCCCAGGTCGAGGCACGTCAAGGTGTCCTCCATGTTGGCGAGGGAGGAAATGACGATCACCGGTGTATCGGTCAGGAAGCCTTCCTTGCGCAAACGGCGCAGGACCTCGGTGCCGGACAACCGGGGCAAGTTGAGATCGAGCAGCACCAGATCAAAAGTGCGGCTTTTGGCGATCTCAAGGGCTTCGCGGCCGTCGCCGGTCACAGTGATATCGGAAAACCCCGCCTTGCGTAAATAAAGGGCGATCAGGTCCTGGCTGAAGACATCGTCTTCGACGACCAACAGACGTTCGGGACGGGGCATGAGCGGGGAAGGGGACGCGGCACTCATGAAGGGCTCCAATGAGACACCAAGGGGTGGGGGGCTCCGGGCCAAAGCCAGGGCGGCAGTCCCCGCGTTTTCCGGGAACTGCCGCCGCCGACCGCAATGGAGCGTGACCCGAGCCGTTGGGGACGCGCGTCAGTTTTCGGTGAGAGCGTCCGCCGGGACGGTGACCTTGTGGGCCTCGGCCGCGCTCTTGGACATGATCAAGCGGGGCGTGGGCAGGATCACGGGCAAGGTTCCGGCCGGGGCGCCGCCCAGGACCTTGGCCACCTGCTCGGCCGCCGTGCCGCCCATGGCGGAGACCGGCGGCGTGTAGGCGGCCAGCCACTTGCGCAGCACGAAGGTCTGGGTGCCGCCAAAGAGACGGACCTTGTCGCCGATCGCGGCTTGGATCTCGCCGGCCTTGGAGCCCAGGAAGCTGTCGGCGCCGGCATACGCGGCCTCGGCCGTGAGGGCACCCGACTTGATTTCTTCCAGCACCGTGGTGAGGGAGTCCGTATCGGGGACCACGCGCCGCGCCGTAACGCTCACCCCCTTGGCCGCCGCCCATTCCGAGACCTGGGCCTCGATGATGTTGGCGTTGGGCTCACGAGCGTTAAAGAACAAAATCAGCGACTTGAAAGGCGAGAGCGTCATAAAGGCGTTGAGCTGGTCGTTGATGGGCACGCCATTGGTCACGCCGGTGGTGTTGCCGCCAGGCTGCTCCAGGGATTTAACCAACTTGCCGCCCACGGGGTCGAAGACGATGTTGAAGACGATGGGCACCGCTTCTTGGACCACCTGCTGTGTCACCTGGGTGGTGGTGGTGCCGAACGAATAGATGACATCGTATTTTTTGGCCTTGATGTCGGTCTCGGCGGCGCGCAGACGCTCGGCCAGCACCCCCCGGTCCTGATCGCCGACGATTTCGGTGTATTTCACCGCCACCCCAAGCTCGGCCAGCTTGGCCTTGAAGGCCTCTTCCGGCTCGGTGATGCCGCGCCAGAGCACCATCAGGACGTTCTTTTCTTGGGCGTGCGCCGGCGACGCGATCAGCCCCCCCATCGCGAGGACCCCCACCAGGGCCAAGGCCATTACCTTTCTGATCATGACACTCCCTTTTTTCGAAGAAATAGGAACGGAGGTGTATCGAAAACCAAGATCCAAGGCCCACCCTCGCTCGCCTTGGACGGATACGACGCATGACCTTAGACCACAACTCGCCCAATTTACAGCTTCATAAATCGTAAAAGTTGGTTTATGGTTCTGTCTGTACCAGCGCCATACTTTGTGCGCGTGAAGCGTCGTTTCTGACGGAAGCACGCTGTTTTGTCATTTTTCCACAACGAAAGCCGTTCCTATGCCGCTTCCTTCCCCCGAGATCTCGCGCCGGGTGCGCGGGGTTGTGTCTGGGCTTTTAAGCCTCTTCTTGGTTTTGGCTGTGCTGGGGGCCGTGGCGCGGCCCGGCTGGGCCGGCACGGTGCGCGAGGAGCACCTCGCCTCGGCGGTGCTGGGGCGCGACTATCCCTTCCTTGTCTACCTGCCCGATCCCCCGCGGGGTGCGCCCGGCAAGCAGGCCGGCGCCCCGTTGCCCGTGCTCTACCTGCTGCATGGGGCCAATGGGGACGAGCATGCCTGGGTGGACAAGGGCAAGATGGTGGCGACCTTGGATCGTCTGATCGCCGAAAAGCGCATCAAGCCCCTGATCGTCGTCATGCCCGGCCACAAGGGCATGTGGTGGGTGGACGGTCACGGCGACAAGGCCGAGACCGTGCTGCTGAAGGAGTTGCTGCCCGAGGTCGAGCGGCGTTTTCCGGTGCGCTCTGACCGGGCCGGTCGGGCGGTGGCCGGGCTATCGGCCGGCGGGTTTGCCACCCTCCGTCTGGCCTTCAAGTATCCCCAGCTTTTTGCCGCCGGGGCCGCCCTGAGCCCGGCGATCTACGCGCCCGAGCCGCCGGCCGGGTCTTCGGCGCGCAAGGATCCGGCGTTCCAGAAAAAAAATGGCCGCTTTGATGCGCGTCTGTGGCAGCGCCTCAACTGGCCTTCGCTGCTGGACGCTTATCGGAATCAACCCCTGCGGGTGCCGCTCTACATCAACAGCGGCGACCGCGACCGGTTCGACATCGCCTATCACGCGGCCGTGTTCCACCACACCGTGCGTCCCCTCCAGCCCGAGGCCATCGCGTTCCGGGTCGTGGATGGCGATCACGAGTGGCCGGTGTGGGAGCGGACCTTGGGTGATGCCTTGCTGTTCATGGACCCCTACCTCGGCGGGTAAGGCTTCCCGTCGGTTTTATTGGTGCCGTTGTGCCCCGGAACGCGCCGCGCTTCCGGGGTTTCCATGTCCTCCTCTCGCTTTCTCTCCCCCGCTTTTTCTCCCCCCGCTTTCTCGCGTCGAGTGTCGTCGCCGGAGTGCTCCATGACTCGCGCTGCCCCTCCCATGATCCCGGATACCGCCCTGATCCCGGCCTCGCCCGGAGAGTCTCCCCAGATCTATACCTGGGGCGATGCCATGACGTGGGACGACTACGACCTGCTGGTCGAGCGAACCCTGGCGCCCTTCGAGGGGTGCTTCCACACCGCGGACTTTGTGTACCGCCATCCCCTGGCTCTTCAGGCCCACTGGCCGGCGCATCAACGCAAGGAAACGCCGGTGCGTCTGACCTACACCGACTGGGGCGACCCCGAGGCGCCCGTGCTTCTGTGTGTGGGGGGGATCGCCAACACCGCGCGGCGTTGGGACTACTTGGCCCTGGGGCTGTCCGCTACCCATCGCGTGCTGTGCCTGGATTGGCCCGGGCGCGGTCAAAGCGACTGGATGCCGACCCAGGGAGACTACACCTTGGACACCAATGTGGAAGTCTTGCGCCAGTTTCTCGAGGCCCTGGACCGTGGGCCGGCGGCGGTGGTGGGGTCGTCGTTGGGCGGCAGTACGGCGCTGGCTTTGTGCCAGCGGCACCCGGCGCTGGTCCATCGTCTGATTCTCAATGACATCGGCCCCTACATCCCGGCCGAGCGTCGCACGCGCCGGGCGCAGGCGGTGGCGCGGCACTATGTGTTTCGCCGGCCGGCGGATCTGTTTCGTCGGCTAGGGGCATCGGCCAAAAACGACGGGCCGATCCACGAGGATGAACTGCTACACAACACCTATTTCCAGACCAAGCCCTCGGAAGGCGGGCGGATCTACCGCCATGATCCCCGGGCCCTCCAGGCCTACGCCGAGGAAGCCCAGGAAAGCCTGGAGCAGTGGCAGGCCTGGGCTCGCCTCGACATTCCCGTTCTCGTGGTTCACGGGATGCTCTCCGATGCCTTGCTGCCAGACACCCTAGCCGAGATGAAACAAAAGCCCGGGGTGACGGTGATGCATGTCCCCGACACCGGGCATACCCCGGCCCTCAGCGACCCCCACCAGATTGGCTTTCTTCTGGACTGGCTGGAAAGCCGGAGCCCGGAGGGGGATTTCACCTGTCTTAATCCACCCGCCGCCCCCCGCCATCTGTTCGCTGGAAAGACCACGCCATGAGTCTGCGCTCGCGTCGCTCCGCTACCGCCCAGCCTCTCCCCGCCGACTGGCCGGAGGGCGGGCCGTCGCTCGATCATCTCAAGGTCGATGCCACCTTGAGCGACTTACCAAGCCACGACGCCTTGGTTGTTGAGACCACCCCAGGGCGGGAGATCCAGGCGCTGTTCTTGCGACGCCCCGACCTGCCCGGCATTGCCGTGCGGCGCCACAACGGCGACATCTGCCTGCTGGCCCGTGCGCGTTTTCTTGAGTGCTTGGCCGGGCCCTTCGTGCGCGACCTTTACAAGAACCGCCCGATCGGCCGGCTGATCGACGCCATGGGGATCTCCACCCTGACGCTGTCGTCCCATGACCGCCTGGAGCGCGCGGCCCGTCTGGCTTTGCTGCGCCCGGCCCCGCAGGCGCACGACCCCTTGGTCGTCCTCTTTCCCAATGGCGAGCCGCGGGTGATGGATGTCCAGGTCATCTTGCTGGCGCTGTCCCATGTCCTGGCCCTGGCCAACAGTGAAAATCGCCGCTTGCTCAATCGGGTTCGGGTGAATGCCCAGCGCCTGGAGAGCACCTTTAACGAGTTGCAAGACGCGAAGGATCGCGCCGAGGCCGCAGCCCAGGCCAAATCCGCCTTCCTAGCGACCATGAGCCACGAAATCCGCACGCCAATGAATGGAGTCTTGGGCATGCTCGACGTTCTGGGGCGCACCGCGCTGTCCCCCGATCAGGCCCACGCGGTGGGGATCATCCGCGAGAGTGCCCACTCGCTGATGCGGCTGATCAACGACATCTTGGATTTTTCCAAGATCGAGGCCGGCCGGCTGGAGTTGGAGCACATTCCGCTCTCGCTGCCCGACACCTTGGAAAGCGTGCTCGCCCCCTTGCGGCCGGCGGCGCGGGCCAAGGGCCTGGGGCTCGGCGCCGAGGTGGGCCCCGACGTGCCGGCTCAGGGCCTGGGCGACCCCACCCGCCTGCGCCAAATTCTTTACAATCTGGTGGGCAACGCCCTCAAGTTCACCGCTGACGGCGAGGTGAAGGTCTGCCTTGAGCGCTTGTCGGTGCCCGGGGACACCCCCTGGATCCGCATCAAGGTGAGCGATACCGGCATTGGGATGACCCCTGAGCAGACCGCGCGCTTGTTTCGCCCCTTTGCCCAGGCCGAGGCCTCGACGGCCCGGCGCTTTGGGGGAACTGGCCTGGGGTTGTCCATCTGCCGCCAACTCGTGCAGGGGATGGGGGGGCGTATCGCGGTCGAGAGCAGCCCGGGGGACGGCACGACCTTTGGCGTGGACTTGCCCTTTCCCTCGTGCGAGGGGGTGCCCGCGACGGGGGCGGACGCCGCCGACGCCCCCGCGGACACGCCCTTGCCTTGCTTTGCGCCGGAGGCCCCGGTTTTGGTGGTGGATGACAATCCAATCAACCGCGAGGTCATCGTTTGCCAACTCCGGGCGCTGGGCTGTGCCGCCGTCACGGCGGTGGACGGCCACGATGCCCTGAGTGTTCTTGCGCGCCAGCCGGTGGCCCTGGTCATCACCGACTGCGCCATGCCGAGCATGGACGGGCTGGCGTTGGCGCGCCATCTCCGCGCCGAGGCGTCTCCGGCGGCCGGGGGCGGGAGCTTGCCTATTCTAGGCCTGAGCGCCAATGCCCAGGCCGGTGAGGCCCAACGCTGCCGTATGGCCGGCATGGATGACTTCCTGACCAAGCCGGTGAGCACCGCCCGGCTGGGGATGGCGCTGGCGCGCTGGCTTGCGCAAACCGATGGGCCGCCCCCCCGGCCGTCCGGTCCCCCCAACGGCGAGGGGTGGGGCGTTGTGCGAGATGGGAAGGGGCGCTTGATCTTGGATGTGCGCCCGTTCCAGGAAGTGGTCGGCGATGACAGGGAAGCCATCCGGGGCCTTCTGGGGCGCTTCATGGCCTCAAGTCAGCCCTTGGTCGATCGCCTCCGTGCGGCGGCTGCCGACCCTGAGACCCTTCGCGAGGCCGCCCATACCCTGAAAGGGGCGGCGGGCATGGTCGGCGCCCCGGCTCTGGCCGAGGCGTGCCAGACGGTGGAGCAGCGGGCGACGAGAGACTCCGCCTGCGGCAGTGCCGAGGCGTTGGCCGGCGTCGAGCGGGCCTGGCGCGAGGTGACGCAAGCGTTGGAGCCCTTCCTCGCCGGTCCCCGGGAGGCTGGAGCATGATCCGGCGCGTTGTGTTCCTGCGTCACGGCGAAACCGCCTACAACCGCTTGGGGCTGCGCTGTGGCGGGGATGTCGATCTGCCGCTCACGCCCACCGGCGAGCACCAAGCCCGGGCCGCCGGGGAGGCCTTGCGCGGCCTGGGGATCGAGCGGATCGTGGCGGCGCCTCTCCTGCGCACCCGGCGCACGGCCGAACTGGTGCAAGAGGCCCTGCCGGGCCTCGGCGTGACCTTTCATCCCGGCCTCAGCGAGCGACGGTTGGGGGCCTGGAACGGCCTCGACGTCGCGGCCACCCAGGCCTGGATCGAGGCCGGTCAGACGCCCCCCGGGGGGGAAAGCGAGGACGCGTTTCGACGGCGGGTCAACGAAACCGTGGAAGACCTCCTGTACGCCAACGCCATGGTGCCGCTGCTGGTCAGCAGCCGGGGGGTCGCCCGGGTTCTGAGGCGGTTCAGCGGCCAGGAGGCGGGGGCCGGACTGGGCAACGCGGCGGTGATGGAACTGGCGTTTCCCCTACCCGAGGGCGGCGCGCCATAACCAGGCCCAGCGGGGGACGGAGGCCGCGCCTGCCCAGCCTTCCTTTCCCCGCCATCGCCCGGCGGTATCCCCCGCACCTTTTGCGCCAATCCTCCATGGCCTTTGCCGATCTGACGGCTTAAAGAGGAAATGTGGAATTTATCCCCTTGGTTGGACACGTGCTAAGGGAATACGCTCTGGGCGCTCAGGCGCTCTTCTTGGTCGCCTCGCTCATCGCCGACCGGCATCCGTGCGGAAGAAGGACCACAACATGATCGGACTGTATCGCCGTAGTCTCATGGTCCGGGTCATCGTGCCCATTGCCCTGCTGTTGGCCATCATCGCGGTGGCGGCGACTGCCGGAATCGCCTGGACCACCATGACCGCCGCCCGGCAGGCGCTCGACGAGCGGGCCGGCATGATGACCTCGGTTCTGGTGGGCGGCGCCGGTGAGGCCCTTTGGAACATGGACAAGGGCGCGGCCGAGGCCATTCTCTCTTCCCTTGCCGCCGACCCCGACTATCGTGGCAGTGCGATCTTGGGCAAGGGCGACAAGGTGTTCGCCGCGCATGGCGAGCAAGCGGCCGCTGCCGATACGATCGTCCAGCGCGCCCCCATTGTGCGCGGCCCCCGCAAAGAAGAGCTAGGGGCCATCGAAATTCGTCTCTCGACCAAGCGTTTCGAGCAGAACCTCCAGGCCACCACGGGGACGATCGCGGCCGTGGGCGCCCTGACCCTCGTTTTGGTCTGCGGCATTCTGGTCGTGATGGTGCGCGGCATCACCCAGCCGATTCAGCGCATGACCGGTGTGATGACCATCCTTGCCGCCGGCAATACCAGCGTCGAGGTCCCGGCCCTGGGTCGCGAGGATGAGGTGGGGCGCATGGGCGCCGCCGTTGAAACCTTCCGCGAAAATGCCCTGGAAAAGCGCCGCTTGGAAGCCGAACAGGTCCGGTTACGCGAGGAGGCGGAAAAGCAACGCCAAGCCGCGCTTGCCTCGGTCGCCGACTCGTTCGACAGCAAGGTCGGCCGTTTGATCACCAGCGTCAACGAAACCGCCGGCGCCATGAGCCGGTCGGTGGGCGATGTCGCCGAGAGTGCCGACGCCAACGTGCGTTTGAGCCAAGCCGCCGCCACCGCCGCCCAGGAGGTTACCGCCAACGTCCAGACCGTGGCCGCCGCCGTCGAGGAACTGGCCGCCTCCATCCGGGAAATCGCCGTGCAGGCCCAAACCTCCACCGGGGTGTCGGCCCAGGCCAACGAGCGGGTCGATGGCACGGTGGCCCGCATGCGCCGTTTGGTCGAGGATTCCAACAAGGTGGGCGACGTGGTGACCCTGATCTCGTCGATCGCCGGCCAGACCAATCTGCTGGCCCTCAACGCGACCATCGAGGCGGCGCGGGCCGGCGAGGCCGGTAAGGGCTTTGCTGTCGTCGCCCACGAGGTCAAGACCCTGGCCAGCCAGACCGCCCGGGCCACCGAGGAAATCTCGGGGCTGATCAACGCGATCCAAAACTCGACCAACGACGCCGCCGCCCAAATCGGCGAGATCGCCCGGGTCATTGGCAGCCTGAGCGGCATCAGCGCCGCCATTGCCGCCTCGGTGGAGCAACAAAACGCCGCGACCAGCGAAATCAGTCAGGCGGTCCACAAGGCGGCCCAGGGCACCGAGATCTTGCGCCAGAACGTCGAGGGGGTCGCCTCCTCGGCCCAGTCCAATGGCAGCGCCGCGAGCCACCTGCACCAGGGGATCCGCTCGCTGGAGGAACGCTTCCGCACCGTGCAGGCCCATGTGGATGATTTCGTCACACGCTTGAGCGCGTAACCCCCAGGAACGGAGGGGTCTGGGGAGGCAAGCCTCCCCAGCCTTCTTTTTACGCCTGCCGGGCGTCTCTTTGTTTTTCACGCCTGCCGGGCGTCGATCACCGCCTGACGGATGGCGCGCGTCTTGGTGAACAGTTCTTCCAACCGCTCGCCCTCGCCCCAGCGAATAGCGCGCTGCAAGGCAGTCAAGTCTTCAGTGAAGCGCTGCAAGATATCCAGCACCGCCTCGCGATTGTTGAGGAAGATGTCGCGCCACATCACCGGATCCGAGCCGGCGATGCGGGTGAAATCGCGAAAACCCGCCGCCGAGAACTTGATCACCTCGGTGGACAACTGCTCCTCCAGATCAGCCGCCGTGCCGACGATGGTGTAGGCGATCAGGTGAGGCAGGTGGGAGGTGATCGCCAGCACCCGGTCGTGGTGCTCGGGGGTCATGATCTGCAACAGCATGCCGGCCCGGCGCCACATCTCGGCGACCTTCTCCACCATCAGGGGGTCGGTGTTGGGCGGCGGGGTCAGGATGCACCAGCGGCCATGGAACAACTCGGCGAAGCCGTTTTCCGGGCCGCTTTTTTCCGTACCGGCCACCGGATGGCCGGGCACGAGGTGAACCCCGGCCGGCAGATGGGGCACGATCATGTCCACCACCATCTTCTTGACCGAGCCGACGTCGGAGACGATGGCGCCCGGCTTCAAGGCGGGGGCGATGATCTCCATCACGGCCCCGGTGGCGCCGACCGGCGCGGCCAAAACCACGAGGTCGGCCTCGCGCACCGCGAGGGCGAGGTTATCGGTGGCCTCGTCCACGATGCCCAGGCGCAGGGCCCGGGCCGGGACGTCGCCCCGGTCGCCGGCCACCACGACCTTGGCCACGCCCTCACGCTTCAGGGCCCGCGCCAGCGACGAGCCGATCAAGCCGATGCCGAGAATGGCAACGCGGTTGAAAAGGGGGGTGCTCACGCCCGTCCTCCCCCTTCAACGAAGTCGCCCAGGGTTTGCACGAGGCTGTGCATCTCGTCGGCTTGGCCAATGGTGATGCGCAAGGCGTGGGGCAGGCCATAGCCTCCCATGCGCCGGCAGATCAGGCCCCGGCCGCGCAGGTAGGCATCGGCCGCTGCTACCGTGAGCGGCCCCTCGGCCGAGAAGTGGGTCAGCAGGAAGTTGCACGAGGAGTCGGTGACGGCCAAGCCCATCGCCTCCAGGCGTTCCCGGGTCCAGGCGCGCCAATAGCTGTTGTGCTCGCGCGCCAGGGTCTGGAAGGCCACGTCCTCAATCGCCGCCGTCGCCGCGACCAGCCCGACCGAGGAGACGTTGAACGGGCCGCGCACCCGGTTGAGCACATCAACGATAGGGGCCGGGCCGTACAGCCAGCCCACCCGCAGACCGCCCAGGCCGTGGATCTTGGAGAACGTGCGCATCATCACGGTGTTGGGGTGGGAGTCCACCAAGGCGTTGCCCGGGTCGTAGTCGTTGCGCTCCACGAACTCGGCGTAGGCCGAGTCGAGTACCAAGATGATGTCCTCGCGCAGTCCCTCGCGCAGCCGGCGCACGCTGTCGGCGTCCAGGATCGTCCCCGTGGGATTGTTGGGGTTGGCCAGGAACAGCAGGCGCGTGGTGTCGGTGACGGCGGCCAGCAGGGCATCCACGTCGGCGGTCAGGTTGGTTTCGGGGGCGAAGTGTGTTTCCACTCCCGCCCCCTTGGCGTAGATCGAATACATGAGAAAGCCGTGCGCACTCTGGACGATACTGTCGCCCGGCCCGGCATAGGCCCGCACCAGGAAGCTGATCAGCTCATCCGATCCGGCACCGCACACCAAGCGGGCCGGATCCAGGCCATGGCGCCGGCCCAGGGCCTCGCGCAGGTCCGTCCAGGCGCCGTCTGGATAACGATGCGCCTGGGCCGCCGCGTCCACAATCGCCTGCCGGGCCTTGGGGCTGGCGCCCAGGGCTCCCTCGTTGGAGGCCAGCTTGATCACCCGGGTCACGCCGGGAACGGAGGACTCTCCGCCCGCATACGGCGTGATGTCGAGAATACCGGGGCGCGGCTGGGGAAAAGCGATCGTTGCACGCATGGCGCCATCCTCAAGAAAACGCGGCCCTCCCGGGTCCGCGACATGGCGCGCCAGTGCGCTGGCGCGCCTGGAAAGGAAAGGAAGGAAACCAGCCCGGGGGCTGGCCTCGCTCAGGGGCCGTCCAGCTCGGCGTCGCTGAAGGGTTCGGCGTAGATGCCCAACACCACAACGCGATGCACGGCGCCATGACTGGCGGCGCTTAAGGGCCCCAGCCGGTCGTCGTTGCGGGTCAGGCAGCCGCGCACCTCGATGAGGGTCAGGCGCACGTCCTCGCCCTGGGAGCGGGCATCCAAGACGGCCAGCGGGTCGAGGCCCCCTTGGCGCAGGCTGTCGAGCAGACCGGCCCGGCTGAGATCGGGGCCGCTTTCAATGCCCAGCAAAGAGCGGTCGGCGCCGCCCGAGGGTTCGGGTTCGGCAGCGGCCAGGACAAAGGCCTCCAGGCCCTTGCTGCCGCCGGTCACGGGCAGGCGGACGATGACCCGGGGGGTGCCGGGCAGCGAGGACATCAGGGCTGGCCACCACGCCACGGGATCCTCGTGACGGGGCAGGGGCACCACGCCGACCGTGGCCCGCCCTTCGCCCACTTCCTGCACCACTTGCCCGACCGACTGGTGAACCGTGGCCGAGGTGAAGGAGCCGTATTGATTGCGGGCCAGTTCCAGGTAGCCGGCGCCGCGCTCGGGCATCCATACGGCCATGGTGATGCGGCCTTGCATGGAGACGACCACACTGAAAAWCTCGCGCCACAGGCGGATCAGCACGCGCCGGGGAAAGGGGCCGCTGTGGCGGGCGACCAGTCGGCGCAACACCGCCGCCTCGCGTCCGGGCAAACGACGGGTTCGACAAGGCCGCCATCTGAGCCGTGGTCACACCTTGGATCTGGGCCGTGGTCAGGGCTGCCACCTGGGCGCTGCCCAAGCTGGCCACTTGCGCGGTAGCAAACGCGGCAATCTGGGCCGTTCCCAGGCCGACGATCTGGTCACTGGTCACCCCCCCCAAGGCAGCCGTGCTCAAGGCCGCGACCTGGGCGGTGGTCAGGGCCCCCAGTTGGGCCGAGCCGAACTCCCGCAGATCACCCGACGACAGCGAGGCAATCTGGGCTGTGGTCAAGGCACCGATCTGTCCCGAGGTCAGGCCCGAGATCTGGGTGCTGGACAACGCCGCCAAGGTCGCGGTCGCCAGCCCGGCGATCTGGTCCGTGGTCAGGGCCGCCATTTGGGTCTTGGTGAACTCGCCCAGGTCGGCTGTGCCCAGGGCATTCAACTGCCCCGTGGTCAGGGCGGCGATCTGGCTCGACGTCAGGCTCGCCGCCTGCGCGCTCGACAACGCCGCCAAGGTGGCGGTGGCCAAGCCGGCCATTTGCGCGGTGCCAAGCGCCGCCACCTGGGTGGCACTCAACTCGCGGACATCGGCCGAGGTCAGGCTGTTCAACTGGGTCGTGGTCAACGCCCCCACCTGGGCCGTTCCCAGGCCCGACAGTTGGGTCGCGTTCAAGGCCGTGACCGCCGCGGTGGCCAACGCGGCCACTTGCGCCGTGGTCAGCCCCCCACCTGGGTCTTGCTCAGGCCAGCGACACCGGTGGTGCTCAGGCTCTCCACCTGATCGGTGGTCAGGGCCGCCACTTGGGCCGTGGACAAGGCGCCCACCTGCGTGGTGCCCAGCGCCTGAACCTGCGCGCTCCCCAGAGCCTGGATCTGGGTGGTGCTCAAGGCGCCCATCTGGTCGGAGGTCAAGGTAACGACGGCCGCTGTGGACAGGGCGGCCACCTGAGCCGTGGACAAGGCGCCCATCTGAGTGGTGGTCAGGTCACGCACGTCGCCGCTGGTCAAAGCCGCGACGTGGGCCGTGGTCAGGGCCTGGATCTGGGCGGTGCCAAGGGCGGCCATTTGGACACTGGTCAAGGCCGAGAGGGTCGCGGTGGCCAGGGTCGCAATCTGGGCGGTGGTCAGCGCCCCGATCTGGGTCACCGACATCCCCGCCAGCCCGGCGGTGGTCAGGGCCGCCCACTGGTCCGAGGTCAGAGCCTGAATTTGAGCCGTCCCCAAGGCCGCCATCTGGCCGGAGCCCAGCCCGCGCACCTGATCCGTGCCCAGGGCCGCCAGTTGGGTGGTGGTCAGGCCACTGATCTGAGCGGTGGCCAGGGCTCCCATCTGGGCCGAGCCCAGGCTGGAAATCTGGGCGGTGGACAAGGCGCCCACCTGGGTGGCGGCGAACTCGCGCACATCCGCCGAGGTCAAGGCGACCAGTTGGGCCGTGGTCAGGGCCCCGATCTGGGCCGTGGTCAACCCGCCCACCTGGGCGCTGGAGAGAGCCGACAGGGCTGCCGTATCGAGGGCCGCCACTTGATCGGTCGTCAAACTGGCGATTTGGGTGCGGGTAAACTCGGCAAGATCCGCCGAGGCCAGGGCATTCAACTGTCCCGACGTCAAGGCGGCCACCTGCGCCGTGCCAAGGGCCGCGATCTGGGCACTCGACAGGGCGGCCAAGGCGGCGGTGCCAAGGCCGGCGATCTGGGTGGTGGTCAGAGCCGCCACCTGCGCCGTGGTGAATTCACGCAGATCGCTGCTGGCCAGCGCGGAAAGCTGGGTGGTGGTGAGCGCCTGCATTTGAAGGGAACTCAACGCCCCGATCTGGGTACCGGTCAGGGCGGCGAGGCCAGCCGTGCCCAAGGGGGCAATCTGGGCGGTGGTCAGGGCGGCGACCTGAGTATTGGTCAACTCGCGCATGTCATTGGAGGACAAGGCCGTGAGCTGGTCGGTGGTGAGGGCGGCGATCTGGCCGGTGGTCAGGCCCGCCGTTTGGGCCGAGGTCAGCCCGGAGAGAACCGCCGTGGCCAGGGCACTGACCTGGGCGGTGGTCAGGGTGCCGACCTGGGTGCGGGTCAAGCCCGCCGCCGCCGCGGGGGTCAGGGCGCCGACTTGATGGGTGCCCAGGGCCCCCACTTGAGCCGAACTCAAGGCCCCCACTTGGGCCGCCGTCAGAACCGCCACCTGGGCGGTCCCAAGGGCGCTCATCTGGGCGGTGGTCAGACTGCCCACCTGGGTGCTGGACAGGCCCGCCAGCGCTGCCGTTCCGAGAGCGCCGATTTGATCGGTCGTCAGCGCCCCAACCTGCGTGGCGGTGAAATCGCGCACGTCAGCCGAGGTCAGGGCCGCAATCTGGGCCGTGCCTTGGGCCTGGATTTGCGCGGTTCCAAGGGCGGCGATTTGGCTGCTGCTCAGGGCCGAGAACTGGGCCGAGCCAAGGCCCGCGACCTGGGTGGTGGTCAGACCCGCGATCTGGGTACCGGTCAGGGCGGCGAGATCGGCCGTGGTCAGCACGGCCAACTGGGCCGTGGTCAAGCCCTGGATCTGCGCGCTGGACAGCGCCCGAAGTTGGCTGGAGCCGAGGGCATCAATCTGGGCCGTCCCCAAGGCGGCGATCTGAGCCGTGGTTAGGCCGGTGACCTGGGCGGTGGTGATGGCGCCAAAAGCCGACGACGTAAGGGCCGCGACCTGGGCTGTGGACAAAGCCCCCAGTTGGGCCGCGCTCAACTCCCCGATGTCACGGGTGGACAAGGCGGCCACCTGAGCGGTGGTGAAGCCGGCCATCTGGGCCGTGGTGAGACCTGCCACCTGGGCCGAGGTCAGGGCCGCGATTTGATCGGTGCCCAGGACCGCCAAATGCCCCGTGGACAACACGCCGATTTGGGTGCGGGTCAGGTCACCGATATCGGTGGCCCCCAGCCCGGTGAGCTGATCGGTGGTCAACGCCGCCACCTGGGCCGTGGTCAGGGCCGCCATCTGGGCACTGGACAGCGCGACAAGATTTTGGCTGGACAGGGCCGCGATCTGAGCGGTGGTCAGGGCCGCCACCTGGGCCGTGCTGAACTCGCGCATGTCGGCCGTGGTCAGGCCATCAAGCTGATCAGTGGTCAGGGCTGCGACCTGGGTCGCGGCCAAGCCGGCGAGTTGGGCCGACCTGAGGGCCGAGAGGCTGTCGGTGGCCAGCGCGACGAGTTGGGCGGTGGACAGGGCACTGACCTGAGTCTTGCTGAAGCCAAGCACGCCGGCACTGGCCAGAGCGGCCACCTGGGCGGTGGCGAGCGCCCCGATCTGGGCGGTGGTCAGGGCGGCCACCTGCGCCGAGCGCAAGGCCCCCACCTGATCGGAGGTCAGCGCGCTGACCTGGGTTGCGGCCAAGCCGGCCACCTGGGCCGAGGTCAAGGTCGCCACGGCGCTGGTCGCAAGGGCGGCGAGTTGGGCGGTGCCAAGACCGCGCAGCTGCGTTGCGGTCAACTCACGCACATCGGTCGAGGACAGGGTGGCGATCTGGTCGGTGCCCAGGGCTCCCAGTTGGACGGTGCTCAGGGCTTGCGTCTGGGCGCTGGTCAGGGCCGACAAGGTTGCGCTCGAGAGGCCGGCGATTTGGCTGGTGGACAAACCGGCCACCTGGGTGGCGGCAAGGCCGGCGATACTGCTGGTGGCGAGCGCCCCCAAGTGGTCCGTGGTGAGCCCGGCAATCTGGGCGGTGGTCAGGGCGCCGAGTTGGGCCGAGCCCAGTCCTTGAACCTGGGTGGTGCTCAAGGCGCCGATCTGGCCGGCGCTGAGGCCGGCAACCTGGGTCTTGGTCAGGGCGGCCACGGCGGCCGAACTCAGGGAGGCGACCTGATCGGTGCTCAGGGCGCGCACCTGGGCCGAACTCAGGTCACGCACGTCGGAGGTCGAGAGCGAGGCCAACTGCGTGGTGGTGAAGCCAGCCACCTGGGCGGTAGAGAGGCCACTGATCTGGGCACTCGAGAGCGCGGCAAGGGCGGCGGTGGACAAGGCGGCGATCTGGGCGGTGGTCAGGGCGCCCATCTGGGTCTTGGTCAAGTCGGCGAGATCGGCGGTGGAGAGGCCACTGACCTGGGCGGTGGTAAGCGCCGCCACCTGCGCCGCTCCCAGGGTGCCCATCTGGCCACTGTTCAACGATGAAAGAACCGACGTGGTCAGCCCGGCCACCTGGGCGGTGGTCAGGGCCGCGACCTGGGTTTTAGTGAACTCGGCGATGTCGGCGCTGCCCAGGCTGTTGAGTTGCGCCGTGGTCAAGCCGCCCACCTGGGCGGTGGTCAAGGCCGCGACCTGAGCCGAACTCATGGCCGACAAGGTGGCGCTGGTCAGGCTCGCCACCTGATTGACGCTCAACGAGGCCACCTGCGAAACGATGAGTTCGCGGATGTCCTGGGTGCTGAGACTGGCGATCTGGGCCGTGGACAGGGCGGCGATCTGGGTGGCGGCGAGCCCGGCCATCTGGGCGCTGTTGAGGGCCGTCAGGGCATCGGTCGCGAGGCTGGAGACCTGATCGGTGGAGAGGGCCGCCACCTGGGTTTTGGTGAACGCGGCCAGCCCGGCCGAGGTCAAGGACGCCACTTGGCCGGTGGTCAAGCCCTGGATCTGGGTGGGGGTGAGGGCGGCGACCTGAAGGGAGGTGAGACTTTGAATCTGAGCGGTTCCCAGGGTCCCGATTTGGGTCTTGCTGAGGTCGCGCACATCCGTGGAAGTCAAGGCGGCCAACTGGAGCGTGCTCAGGGCCTGCACCTGATCCGAGGTCAGGGCCTGCACTTGTGCCGAGGACAGGGCGTTGAAGTCCGTGTCCAAGGCCACGATCATCTCGGTACTGAACGCGAGAAGCTGGGCCGCATTAAAAACAAGCTGGCTGGAGGTGAATGCCTGGACCTGGGCCGTGGTAAGCGCCTGGATCTGAGCGGTGTTCAGGGCTGCGACATCGGCCGTGGTGAGCGCTGCAATACTTGCCGTTGAAAGAGCCGTGACCTGTGCTGGGGATAGAAATGTAATCGGCGAGACCATGATTGCTCTCCACTAAAAGACATGATGACGCCAGACAGGCGCCGTTACCGTTTCTCTTGTGGGGAAAAGGGCCTCACTCCAGATCGTGCCTTCCACCAAAGGTGACACGGCGCAGTTTCAGCCTGAAGATGCAGCGCATGACAAACCTCCCTTCTGGGGGCCAGCATTCTTGGCGCGTGTTCCATCAGAACACGACGAAAAGACGAACTTATCTTTTTAGCAACCCTGGATCCAAAGAACTCCCTCGGGCCATTTTACTTAAAATTCGCATTTAATCAACAGGCGCCCCCTCCTATCACTTTCGCTCGATCTATATGAGATTTGCGAATATTAAATATTAACATTTATTCACACTGAACAGATCCGGCCGATCGCACAAAAGATGGATTTATCCACAGAAAACCCTTTGTCGGAGGGTGACTATTTTTGCGTTTTAAATTAAGTTAAAAAATGATCAACAACCCCTGGCCCAAAGGATATGCCTGCCCGGCAAACAGACAACCCAATGGGCAGTCCCTGAGGTTTCTCAGGCACCTTTTTTTATTCTTGGTTTAAAAAACGCGCCCAATCCCTGACCAAAAGGGGGATTTTTTCCCGATCCTCGGAAAGGCCGCAGCTTCCAGCTTGGAATTGTTTAAATTAACGCAATCACGTCTCGCGCGATCCGGCGTGACCAAAGGGAGCCAAGACGAGTCGCCGGCGCGTCGGGACGCACGCAGGGCGTCAGAAAAAGGAGGGAAGGCCGGGATCGCGGCGCCGTTCCGTGAGGCATTCCCCTGATCCCGGGAGCGGCACCGTCCGGGGGCTCAAGGTGGCCAAGGGAACGCTCGGCTTCAAAACCCCCCTTCGCGCAGCAGCACGGTGGCCGCCCGGCGCACCAGGAAACCGGCCCAGGAGCGGCGCTCTGCGTCGATCGTCACCCGCCCCCGCTCCACCACCGCACTCTCGCGCCCGTCCTCGGGCCCCAACACCACCCGGTAGAGGGCGGCATCGGGGACCAGGGCCTTGCCATCAAAGCGGGCGGGCAGCGGCCCCCCATGGGGCACGGCCAACTCGGGATCGGACA
The DNA here is from genome assembly GCF_000284415.1 of Pararhodospirillum photometricum DSM 122. NCBI lineage: Bacteria > Pseudomonadati > Pseudomonadota > Alphaproteobacteria > Rhodospirillales > Rhodospirillaceae > Pararhodospirillum > Pararhodospirillum photometricum. Next base: position 3,148,594 of record NC_017059.1, on the reverse strand, counting down.
GGGTTTTGCGGGCCACGCGATCAATGGTAAGGACCCGGGCCCGGCGCCGGGCCCCGCCGCTGTCGGAGAGAAAGGAGGCCGATGCTCCCGCCTGGAAACGAGGCACATCCTCCTCGGCCACATAGGCCTCGATCCGAGCGCCGGCGCGGATCCCCAGCAGACTGACCCCGGGATTGATCCACTGCCCCCCCTGCACCTCGGGATCGACATCGCAAACAGTGCCGGCGAGAGGGGCCCTCAGGGTCAGGCGGGCCTGATCGTGTTCCAGGGCCCGCCGCTGCGCCAAAAACGGCCTCGTACTCGCGCTCAAGGACCCTGAGCCGACCACGAAAGACCTCCTCGACCCCCCCGGCGGCGCGTTCATAGGCCAGCACCGCCAAGCGCAACTCGGTTTGCTCCAGCCGCGCCTGACGATCGGGGTTGTCAAGACGGGCCAGAATCTGCCCGGGCTGGACAGTATCGCCGGCCTGAACATCCACGCTCTCCAGACGAGCGGGCCCCGGGGCATGAAGGGTGACGTACTCGCCGGCCTTGAGCAGGGCCGAAGCGGTGACCCGACCATCCCAGGGGATCAAGGCCAAGCCGACCAGCCCGGCAACAACGCCCACGGTGATCCACGGGCGCCGACGCCGTCCCCATGCACCGGCGCGACGACGCCATTCCCGAAGCTCGGCAACGATGGGCCGCATGACAAACCACCAGATCTCGACAATAAAAAGAAAGATACCAACAATCTTGATAAAAAAATGATAAACAAGAACCGCAATGCTCAAGAATAAAACCAGACGATAGATCCAGACCAAACCGGCAAAAAAGATCATTCYCCGCCGTGTGGCGCCGGGTAAAACCTCGGGAGGCGGCTCCCTCACATCGAACAGCCACTCGCGTAACGCCCAACGCGCCAACGCAAACGAGCGCGGATGCAAATTTGGCTGATTGACCGCATCCATTAACAAAAAATAGCCGTCAAAACGCATGAAGGGCGACAGATTAAGGAGCAAAGAACTGATCCAGGTGGTAGCCGCCAAGGTAAAGCTCAACGATCGCAAGACCCCCTCGGGCAGCAAGGCCCACGCCAGGGTCGCCCAGGCAGCCAAGGCCAGCTCGGCCACAATCCCGGCGCCTCCCACCCACAACCGCTGACGTCGGCTGGGCAGGGCCCAGGCCTCGTTCACGTCGGTATAAAGGACGGGCATCATCACCAAGAAGGCAACCCCCATGGTCGGCACCCGCAGGCCAAAATGCCGCGCGGTCAGGGCGTGGCCCAGTTCGTGCACGGCCTTGGTCAGGACCAGGGCCACACCAAAAGCGGCCAAACCGGCCCACGACAGGTGATCAACCATGGTGGTGGCAAACGCGCTGCCCTGACGGCTCACCAAGAACACCCCGAGCAGCAAGGCTGCCAGCGTGGCCCGGCGAAACCCCGCCCCCCCATCCAGCTCACCCAGGGCAGCAAGACATCAAGCAAGCGCCCGGGACGCAGCAGCGGCACCCGAAAAAACAGATAGTGGTGCAAGAGCCACGTCCCCCAGCCTGTCCTGGCACGGTCCTCCTGGCCCAGCAGACGGGCGACATCGTCGGGGCCGCCGGCGTGCACGAGGTGGGCCTCGGTCAGAAAGGCCGCCAGGGCCCACACCTCGTCCTCATCGGGGGTCAACGGGGTCTGGGCGCGCACGGCGGCCACCACCGCCCGGGGGTCGCCCAGCGACCAGCGCGCGAGGATCTCGAAGGCGGGCCAACTCAGACGGTAAAAGCGATTGCGGCCGGGATCATGCAAGGTCCATGTCGGGGCGCCCGCGGGATCGGAGGGGCCCTCCAGCAGCCTCACGTCCTCGCGCAAGGAGGGGAGCCCGGGGGGAGACACCATCGTCACACCCCCAGCCTTTGCCGAAGGGTAGTGAGCGGCTTGCGCAGCACCCACCACACCAGGGGAACCGTCTCCCCCTCGATGCGCGCGGTCCCCTTGAGGCCCAGGCGCGGCCGGACCTCTGCGTCCTCTAGGCGGGCGCGCACCCGGTGAGCAACGCTGGCGTCGGGACGCACCACGGCCTCATAGGCAACGGCGGTCACGCGGGCCCGCAGGGGGGACAGAGGGGCGGTGTTGAGAAACAAGGTCAGGCGGGCCCCCGGACGCACCCAGCCAACGTCGGTGACCGCAACCCACGCCTCGACCTCCGTATCCTCGGGGTCGGCCACGGCCATGACCTTCTCGCCCACGACCACCGGCTTGCCGATCCAATCGCTGGGGTCGTCGAAGACCGCCACCCCGGCGCGGGGCGCCCGGGTGGTGATGCGTGCCAGTTGGCTTTCCAAAAGCCGCACCTCGGCCGCCTTTTCCTCGGCCTTGCCCTGCAACAGCGGCACCTGGGCTTTCGCCTTGGCATCGAACACCATGGCCTGGGCCGCCTGCCGATATTCGGCCTGGGCGGTTCCCAACTGCTGGCGGGCCACATCAAGAGCGCCGGTGAGGGTGGTGGCGTTGAGTTGGAACAGGACCTGCCCCTCCTGCACGCTTTCGTTGGGCGCCACGGCGACGTGATCGACCACCCCCTCCAGTGGGGCGCGCACCACCACCGGATGGGCGGGCACCGCATCGGCGGGGGCCAGGACGGACTCGGTCACCGGGAGCAGCGCGATCCCCAGCCCGACCACGCCCCCCAAAAGCAGGCGGGCCCGGGAGATGGACCGACGCGGGCGCGCCACGCTGCGCCGGGCCGCGCGCACCACGGCGGCGAGATGAGTCAAAAGGGCGATATCGGGCGGGGAAAAGGGCTCGTCGCGGGCATACAGCAAGGCCTCGTCGCCCAGGGGCAGGAACAGCGCCTGGGCGGGCAACCAATCGGCCCAGCCCTCGGCCAACGCGGGCGGCAGGTCCAAGGCGGTCAGGGGACGAGCGGCGGGCGTTGCGGCCAAATGACGGAACAAGCGGCCCAGCCACAAACCATACGGCGTGGCTTCCGGCACGGTCGTCGCCCCGGAGAGGGCCACGATCTCTCCGCGGATGCCAGCAAGGACGCCCTGGCGGTAGGGCACCAGGGCATGGGCCATGTTCACCGCCAGAAAGGCCACCTCCACCGACCGCTGGGCTCCCAGCAGGCGTTGTTCCAAATCCAAAAGGCGCAGAAGGGCATCGTTCATGACAGGCCTGCTTGCACAAAAAGAGAGCGTGACACCAGCCGCGATCGAGGCTGGATCAGGGCTCGGCCAGCAAGACTTGGCCACTCATCCCGGCAAGCAGTTCGGGAAAATGCCCCCCGATGGCCCCGGTCACCTTGACCGTCTGGCTCACGGGGTCGATGCGCGCCCCGGTCCGCACCAGCTTGACCGGGTAGGTCTTGCCGGTTTCCTCGAGGACCACCTGAAAGGCGGTGCCGGGCTTGAGCCAAGCCAGCCACTTCGAGGGCACCACCACCTCCAACTCCAGCACCGAGTCATCCAGAATGTCGAGCAGGGCTTGGCCGGGTTGGACAAATTGCTGGGCACGCACCTTTTGTTCCACCACCCGACCATCGAAGGGCGCCTCGATCTGGCACTTGCCCACGGCGGCCGAGGTCGCGGCGATGCGGGCCCGGGCCTTATCCGCCTCGGCCAGGGCGAGGTCGTTCTCCAGTTTGCCGATGGTCTTGAGCTCCAGGAGCCGTCGGTTGACGGCCACGGTCTTTTCCGCCGCCGATAGGGCCGCGCGGGCCTCGTCCCGCTGGGCCTTCTGCATCGAGCAGTCAAAGCCGACGAGGACCTGCCCCTTGGTGAAGCGGTCGCCGTCGCGCACCGTGAGCCGGTCCACCTTGGCGCCGATCTCGGCGGCCAAGGTGGTGAAATCACGCGGGCTCAACTGGGCGCGCAGATCCAGGCCGGTCTGGGCGCCGGCCGGGGCGACCCCCAGGGCCAGCACCAGCGCGACCCCGGCGCGAGACCCCCTCATGGCTGCTGTGCGGCGAGGACCGCCCCTGGCGCCCCGCTCGGGCTGGCCTGCGGACCGGCGGACTCGGGAGGCAGGGGATCCTCGCCCAGGGTTGACAGGATCTTGGCGTAAGCCTGCTCCATCTGGGCATAGCCCTGGAACCGGCGGACCTGCGAGGTGATGCTCGACGCCTGTGCCGCCACGCGCTCCAGCACGCCTTGGGCATTGCTCGCGCTGCGGGCCTCCGACAGCTCGGCCAAGCGCCGATCCACCGACCACAAGGCGTCGGACTGGCGGAACTGGGTCACGGCGTTGCGGAACTGGCGCTCGGCCACGTGCACCTGGGCCAAAACGGCCATCCGCAGGGCCAGACGCCGGGCCTCGGCGACTTTTTCGTTGGTGTCGGCCAGCTTCAGCGTGGTGGGCGCCGCCACCAAGTTCATCAGGCTCCAAGACAGCTTGGCCCCGGCGCTGAACCACTGCTGATCGACCAGGAAGCTGTTGCTGTCGTACTGTGGTCCTGCTGTCAGACTGACACCGGGCAGCAGCTTCAAGATCGCCTTACGGGTTTCCTCGACGGCGATGCGCGTCTGGTAGCCCTGCTCGCGCAGATCGGGGTTGTTGTTAAAGGCCAGATCCTCCATGCGCTCCAGGGGCATGTCCCAGATCCGCACCGCCAGATCCGCGGGCACCACCACGCGGATGTCCTGACTTGGCGGCAGGTTGACCAGGGCGGCCAGCTCCAGGGGGGCGGTGGAGAGGTCTTGTTGCAAGAGGGTCAACTGGCGCAAGGTTTCCAGAAGCGACTTTTGGTAGCGCAGCGCCTCGGCCGGAGCCCTCAGGTTTTCTCGTTCCACGATGCGCGAGCGCTCCAGGGCGGCCTGGGCCTCCTGCATGGTGCGATCCACGTCGCCTTTCAGGGTTTGGTAGGCCGCCGTGCGCCAAAAGGCCGTGCGCACTTCCTGGACCAGGGTGTGCACCGCCTTGCGCCGCCGCTCTTGAGCGATCAGGGCTCGGTTGGCGTTTTGGTGAGCGGTGTAATAGGACACGCCGAAGTCAAGAATGTTCCAGGACATGGTCAGATCGGAGGTGAACACCTCGCGGTCTTGGGAGTAGGTCGGATTGATGTTGGGGTTGGTGATGCCGGTCACGAGATCACGCGAGCGCGTTGCGTAGTACTCGGATCGGTAAGTGTACCCCGCGTTGGCGGCCAGCTTGGGCAGCATCTCGAACGCATCGACCTCGGTCTGACCCAGGGCCAACGCCTCCTCCATCATCTTGGAGCGCTTGTCCAGGTTATGGGCCAAGGCGCGGGCCATCGCCTCGTCCAGCGTCATTGGCCCGGCCAGCGGCGCGGTATCCTTGAACAGTGCCAGCCGGTCGTCGAGCGCCTGCTGGGCCAGATCGCTCGCCGTGAACGGCTCGGGCTGGACGGCGCAAGCCGACAGCAGCGCCAGGAAGGAGACACTCAGCCCCAGACGCATCTTCATGGAAACCCCCATTTTCATCCCCCTCGTCACACCCCAACCCGGTCAGCGACCGCCCCGAACTGGGCCCGCATCTGGGCGGCTCGCCCCTCTGGGCTCATGCGCTGAAACTGCGCCGTCAGACTGGCCCGTCCCGGCATCAGGGCGTGGCGCACCGCCCCGCCGCCGAGATCCCCGCGCTGCTCGCCCGGCGCCAGACCGGTTCCCTTGCCAACGACAATCTTGAACGTCTGGACCGCCTCACGACCGGCGCTATCGCGGGCCGTGATCTTAACCACCACCTCACCGCTAAACCCTGCCGGCGGCGTGCCCCGGAAGGTCCCGGTCTCGGCATCAAAGCTGATCCACGCTGGTAAGGCCTCGCCGTCAGCCCGGGTCGCGTCCAAGGTGACCGCAGCGCTGGCTTGGGTATCAACGAAGGCCGTTGAGGGCACCTTGACCTCGAAACGCTCGCCCAGGGCCAAGCCCACGTCGGCGATCGGATCGTTGGAGACCAAGCTGTCGGGTTGGCCGGCGGCCCGGGTTCCAACCAGCACCGGGAAGCTGCCCCTAGTGGCGGCGGTCAGCCCCGAACTGCCAAGGTCCACCCGCCCGCCGAACGACGCGGCCCCCCCCTGCCCGGCCAAAGACGACGTCCCCGTCCTCGACTCCGCCGAGGAGGATCCAAGGCCCCACCCCTGCCCTGGGCTGGAGGCGCCGGCCCCAACCATCGTCACCAAGGAAACCGGGGCGAGTCCGCTCGCCGAGGTCACCAAAGCGCCGCCCGAATCGGTCCCTCCGGCCCGCACGACGGTGCGCAAGGAGTCGGCACTCCCCTCGGCAAACGCCGTGGCCGTAGAGCGCGTATCCCGCGCGTCGCTTTCAAGGGTCGGGGTCGTCGATGCGACGGAATCGCGGGGAGTGGTCGCAGGCAGCGAGGCCACCAACGACACCGCCAGCGTCGCCGCCGGGCCGGTGTTCCCGGCCGTGTCGGTTGCCTGGGCCACGAGGCTGTGCTCGCCAAACGCCAAGGTCCCGCTCCAGGTCCAACGCCCGGTGGCGTCCACCGTCACCGTTCCCAAGGTCGTGCCGCCCTCGCTCAGGATCAGCGTGCTGTTGGGCTCGCCGCTCCCGGAGACCGTCACCTCCTGACTGCCCGCCGTGAGGGTGGCCCTCAGGGTCGGCGCGGCGGGCGCGCTGGTGTCCAGGGTATAGGCCAGGGTGAACACGCTTCCCGTCCCCTGGGCATTGCTGACCCGGGCCAAGACCACCCCGGCGTCGGTCAACGTGGCCTCGACCGACCACGCACTCGCCCCCACCCCGGCGGTTGCGGTTTTCCAGGTCGCCCCGTTATCGAGGGATACCTCGACCGTTTCGCCGGTCGCGAGAGGCGCGCTCAAGGTGCCGCTCAGGGTCTGGGCGGTGGTCTTGGTGAGGCCGTCGCTGGCGCTGGTCCCGGTATCGGCCGACAAGGCGGCGGCGGTGATGGCGGTGGTCGGCGCGCTGACCACGCTCAGGGTCAGGGTCTTGGTGACGCTGTTCCCGGCCCGGTCGGTTGCCGTCACCTCAACGCTGTAGGTCCCCACCGCCAAGCCCCCGGTCTGGGCAATCACCAGGGTTTGCCCGACCACGCTGAACTTGCCCCGATCGGCCCCTCCGGTGATTGCGTAGGTCCAGGCGTCGGTAAAACCGGCGATCGCCGTGGCATCGGTCGCGTTCAAGGCGCTGAATGTCGCGCCGGCTGCGGCAGCGCTCTGCCCCAGCGTGGCACGCGCCACCGTCATATCGCTGGGCGCGGTGCGATCAATGACGATCTCGCGGGTCGCGGCGCTCGACACGTTGCCCGCCGCATCGGTGGCGGTGACGCTCACGGTGTAGCGACCGTCCCGGGCATAGGCGTGGGCACCACTGGCGCTGCCGTGGGCCGTGCCATCGCCGTAGTCAATATCAAGGGTGGCTCCGGCTTCGGCGCTCACCGTCACGCTGTGGGTCGGCGTGTTGCTCACCGCCGGCCCGGCCAATGTCAGATCCGGCTGGGCCGGGGCGCTGGTATCGACGACATAGGCCTGCGAGAAGGCCGGGCCGGTCCCCTCGGCATTCTTGACCCGGGCCTGGAAGGTGCCGCTGCCGCTCAGAGTGGCGCCGACACTCCACCGGGTCCGATCGGCGCTCATGGTCGCCGCGCTCCAGGTCTGGCCGTTGTCGAAGGACACCTCGACGCTTTCCTCACTGGCCAGCGCCGCGCTCAGGGTGCCGCTCACGCTTTGGGCCGCCGTGTTGGTGATCCAGTCGCTGGCGCTGGTCCCGGTATCGGCCGACAAGGTGGCGCTGGGGATGGTGGTGGTCGGCCCGCTGACCACGCTCAGGGTCAGGGTCTTGGTGACGCTGTTCCCGGCCCGGTCGGTTGCCGTCACCTCAACGCTGTAGCTCCCCACCGCCAAGCCCCCGGTCTGGGCAATCACCAGGGTTTGCCCGACCACGCTGAACTTGCCCCGATCGGCCCCTCCGGTGATCGCGTAGGTCCAGGCGTCGGTAAAACCGGCGATCGCCGTGGCATCGGTCGCGTTCAAGGCGCTGAATGTCGCGCCGGCTGCGGCAGCGCTCTGCCCCAGCGTGGCACGCGCCACCGTCATGTCGCTGGGCGCGGTGCGATCAATGACGATCTCGCGGGTCGCGGCGCTCGACACGTTGCCCGCCGCATCGGTGGCGGTGACGCTCACGGTGTAGCGACCGTCCCGGGCATAGGCGTGGGCACCACTGGCGCTGCCGTGAGCCGTGCCATCGCCGTAGTCAATATCAAGGGTGGCTCCGGCTTCGGCGTTCACCGTCACGCTGTGGGTCGGCGTGTTGCTCACCGCCGGCCCGGCCAACGTCAGATCCGGCTGGGCCGGGGCGCTGGTATCGACGACATAGGCCTGCGAGAAGGCCGGGCCGGTCCCCTCGGCATTCTTGACCCGGGCCTGGAAGGTGCCGCTGCCGCTCAGAGTGGCGCCGACACTCCACCGGGTCCGATCGGCGCTCATGGTCGCCGCGCTCCAGGTCTGGCCGTTGTCGAAGGACACCTCGACGCTTTCCTCACTGGCCAGGGCCGCGCTCAGGGTGCCGCTCACGCTTTGGGCCGCCGTGTTGGTGATCCAGTCGCTGGCGCTGGTCCCGGTATCGGCCGACAAGGTGGCGCTGGGGATGGTGGTGGTCGGCACGCCAAAGACGGTGAGGGTCAAGGTCTTGCTGAAGGTGTTCCCGGCCCGGTCGGTCGCCGTCACCTCGACGCTGTAGGTCCCCACCGCCAGCCCCCCGGGCTGGGCGATGACAAGGCTCTCATCGGACACACGGAACTTGTCCCGATCAGCCCCCCCGGTCACGGTAAATCGAGACCTCTCTCTAAAGCCGGGAATCGCCGTGGCATCGGTCGCGTTCAAGAGGGCGAACGTCTTGCCGGCCCCGGCATTGCTTTGCCCCAGCGTGGAGCGGGACGGCGTGATGTCGCTCGGCGCCGTGCGGTCGATGACAATTTCGCTCGTCGCCACACTCGACACGTTGCCCGCCGCATCGGTGGCGGTGACGCTCACGGTGTAGCGACCATCCTGGGCATAGACGTGGGAGCCGCTGGCGCTGCCGTGGGACGTGCCATCGCCGTAGTCAATATCAAGGGTGGTTCCGGCTTCGGCGTTCACCGTCACGCTCTGGGTCAGGACGTTGCTGGTCTCCTCCAGCGTCACCTCGGGCTGGGCCGGGGCGCTGGCATCAACGACATAGGCCTGCGAAAAGGCCGGGCCGCCACCATCGCTGTTTTTGACCCGAGCCTGGAAGGTACCACTGCCGCTCAGGGTGGCTCCGACACTCCACCGGGTCCGATCGGCGCTCACGGTCGCCGCACTCCAGGTCTGGCCGTTGTCGAAGGACACCTCGACGCTTTCCTCACTGGACAGGGCCGCGCTCAGGGTACCGCTCACGCTTTGGGCCGCCGTGTTGGTAATCCAGTCGCTGGCGCTGCTCCCCGTATCGGCCGACAAGGTGGCGCTGGGGATGGTGGTGGTCGGCAGCGAGGCGGTGACCCCCAAGGTCAAGAGGGTGGCAAAGGTGTTGCCGGCGGTATCGGTCACCGTCACCTCGACCTGATACGAGCCGGTCGCCAGGGCTTGGCTGACCACCAGCGCGTTGCCCGAGAGACTGAACTTGGCTTGGTCAGCCCCTCCGGTGATCGTATAGGTCCAGGCGTCGGTAAAGCCAGCGATCGCCGTGGCATCGGTGGCGCTGAGGGTGGCGAAAGTCGCCCCCACGCTGGCGCTGGCCCGTGGCACCGAGGAAACGCTGGGCGTGATGGCGGTCGGCGCGGTGCGGTCGATGACCAGCACCCGCGTGGTGGGGCTGGAGACATTACCGGCGGCATCGGTGGCGGTGACAGTAACGGTGTAGCGGCCGTCCTGGGCATAGGTGTGAAGGCCGCCGGCGCTGCCATGGGGCGTGCCGTCGCCGTAGTCGATGTTAAAAGTCACCCCGGCGTCGCCGTTCACCGTGAGAGTCTGGCCCGGAGTCCCGGTCACGCCATCGCTGGCACTGGCCCCGGTGTCGCTGCCCAGGGTCAGGCTGGGCGCGGCGGGCGCGGTGGTATCAAGGACATAGGCCTGGGACACCGGGGTACCGACCCCATAGGGATCGCTGATGCGAGCCTGGAAGGTGCCGCTGCCACTCAGTGTTCCCGTGGTGGACCACGTGGTTGCGCCGGTGCTGTAGGTGGTGGCATCGGCCCAGGTGACGCCGTTGTCAAAGGACACCTCGACCTTTTCCCCGGCCTTCAAGCTCCGCGAGAGGGTCCCGCTCAGGGTCTGGGCGGCCGTGTTGGTCAGCCAGTCGCTGCTGCTGCTTCCGGTGTCGGCGGACAAGGTGGCGGTGGCCACGCTGGTGGCGGGTCGGCTGGTGCGCGTGACGGTGATGAAGGTGTCGGTGGCGTTGTTGTTGACGATCAGGTCGGCCACCGTCAAACCGGCGAAGCCCGAGAGGGTCACGGTCAGGTCGGCGCCGCCGACACCATCGGTGTCGATGGCCAAAAGGGCGTCGGCGCCGCTGGTGGACACGCTCATGCGGCCGACCGGCACCACCGCCCCCGTCACCACCAAGGCATCGCGCCGCGAGAGGTCGGTGATGGTATCGCCGTCGCCGATATGGAACCGATCGTCACCGATCCCGCCGGTCAGGAGGTCGGCGCCGCCCCCCCCGATCAAGGTATCGTCGCCGGCCCCGGCGCTCAGGGTGTCGTCGCCATCGCCGCCATCAATCTTGCTGTTGCCGGCACCCGTGTCGGTAAAGCTGTCGTTCCCCCCAAAGAAGTAATACCGCAAAATGTTGCCGTTATTATTCACCGGATCACTAGAGACAACCGACACCGTTTCGGGATTGACAGCGGTACCGTTGTCGTCGCTGTCGTAAATGGCCCAATATGTTTGGGAAGAGTTATTGTTTGTAAACGTGTGCGCCCCGGTCTTCCCATACGATTCGACAAAAATGCCCACCGCCGTATTGCCGAGATTGTTGTCGTGAACGTTGAGGCTTGACGTCATTTCATACAAGCTCACCGCCACGGTGGCGCCGTTTTCGTCGGACACCCCCCCTTCCGCGCTGAAGGTATTGTTCGCCACCTCGCTGACCCCGGCTTGACGCAGCATGATGCCGGACGAGCCATAGACCGGGTTGTTGGATCCGAGGCCGCTGATGGTGTTGCCGGTAATGGTCGCGGTGGTACCGGTGCGGGCGCCGGCCGAGCCGATCTGCATGCCGTTTTGCACCGACACGCCCAAGGCGCCCATGGCGGTGATGGTATTGTTCAAGATGTTGACATGCAGCATCGGCCCCCAGGCGATGATGCCGGTCTTTTGGTAGGTATTGATGGTCGAATTTTGAATAGTGACCGTCGCCCGGCTGCTCAGGGCGCTACTGCCCTCAACGAGAAAACCATAGTTCTCGCTGTTGCCCGAGTATTCGCCGGTTGTTGAATCGGGGGTAACGGCAATACGCTTGACCGTGACATTGTCGATCAGCGCATTGGTATCGAACACCCCAATGCCGATCATGTCCTTGTTGCCGTTAAACGCATCGTCCACGGCCTGGAACCGGCCATCAATGGTCAGGTTGCGCACCGTCACCGTGCCCTGCCCGGCCACCGTGGTGCGCAAATCCAGAATTGGCATGCGCCAGCGACCATTGTTGGTGAGCTGATCTTGCGGTGACTTGACGAGATTGGCGGTGTCGGGCGCCTCCAAGGTCACGGCACCCTGGGCCCCGTTGACGGCATCGATGGTCACGCCCGTGGTCGCCACGAACTGCCCCTGATAGGTGCCGTCCTGGATCAAGAGGGTGTCGCCATCCACCGCCCGGGCCAGGGCCTCGGCCAGATTGAAGCCGTCAGCCGCATCACCGTCGGTGTCATAAGCGGTTTGGTCCACATAAAACGTGGAACTGGTTACCGTGGCGTCGGCGTGGGTGGTCACACTGCCGTTGTTGAGGGAGAAGCGCACGGTGGCGGTACCATAGGGGGTGGCGTTGCTGTAGCCGACGGCCCGCAAGACCGCCGTCACCGCCGCATCATTGGCGGCAGCGCTAAACGTGATGCTAAGACGGCCGCTGGCGCTGGTGTAGGTCCAACTGGCAACCTGAGTGCCACCCACACTCAAGGTTCCATCGGTCACGTCCTGACCGCGGGTGATCGTGCGGTTGGCCGTGACTCCGCTGGTAAAGGAAAAGACGTCGTTGGGCGTGCCATCCGCGGTGCCGGTGCTGCTCACCCGCTGCACCGTCAACACGTCCCCGGCCCAACTTCCGCCGCTGTCGCCCAGCGTGGCCGTGGCGGTGGCAAGACCGCTCCCGGCGTCGGCCAGGGCGCGGGTGGTGCCCACCCCGGCCGCCGCCCCGTTAAGGTCAAGACCGTTGACGATCGACAGGGTCAGGGTTTTGGCAACGCTGTTGCCGGCGCGATCGGTCGCTGTCACCTCGACACCATAGGTCCCCACGGCCAGCCCCCCGGCCTGGGCCACGGTCAACGCTGTGCCCGAGGTGCTGAACTTGGCCTGATCGGCCCCCCGGTCACGGTGTAGGTCCAGGCATCGGTATAGTCCGAGATCGCGGTGGCGTCGGTGGCACGCAAGGTGGCCAGCGTGGCTCCCTGAGCGGCCCCATCCAAGGAAATGACCGTCTGGCTGGGGGTGATGTCGGTGGGCGCGCTGCGGTCAACGACGACGATCAGAGTTCCGCCTTCGGACGTGTTGCCGGCCACATCGGTAGCCGAAACCCAAATCGTATATTTGCCATCGCTGGTGAAGGTGTGGCTGCCCGATCCGCTGCCCGTCGTGTTGTCGCCATAGTTGACATAGAAGGCCGCCCCGGCCTCCGCCGTCACGGTGACGGTCTGGGTCGCCGTTTTGGTGATGCCATCGCTGGTGTTGGCACCGGTATCGGCGCTGATCGCCACCGAGGGGGCGGCGGGGGCCGTGGTGTCCAGGATATAGGCCTGGCTCAAGGCGGTGCCGCTGGCCGAGCCATCACTGACCCGCCCCTGAAAGGTGTTGCTCCCCGACAAGGTGGCGGTGGTGGACCACGCGGTGGAGCCCACGCTGTACGAGGAGGCATCGGCCCAGGTAGCGCCGTTATCCAGCGACACCTCGACCTTTTCGCCCGCCCCCAACGCCGCGCTCAAGGTGCCGGAGATGGTCTGGTCGGCGGTCTTGGTGATCCAGTCGGTCGAACTGCTGCCGGTATCGGCCGACAGCGCGGCCGAGGTCACCGTGGTCGTGGGGCCGACCGGCAACAGGCCTTGGTAGTCGGCGGGCGCCACACTGCGGGTCTCGATCCCCCCGTTCTCGACCTCCAAGATCCAGTTGCCCGATGCAGCCGCCGGGCCGGTGATATCCCGCGATGCTGCCACGTCTGCCCCCGTTATCCGGGCGAGCGCTGCCACAAAGTCCTGGCCGGCCTTGCCCTGGGCGACATCGCAGCCATAGAGCAACAGATCACCTTCGACGGAGAGGGCTTGGCCAATCTGGGTCAACTCGGCTTGGATGTCGGGGGTAGCCAGGGAGACCAGGGACACGGTCTCGGTTCCCAAACGGATCTCGGCCTCGCTCCCGTGGGAGAGAATGTGCACGGCGTCATAGCCGCTGTTGTCGCGGGCCCACTGGGCGATCTGGGCCAGCCCCTCTTGCCCGCTGTCGATTTCGACGATCGCCACCCCCTCGGGCAGACCGGCCTCCAGGGTCTTAAAGTCGGCCAGCGAGGTATCGATGAAGGCGGCTTCCTTTTTGCCGCCGTTCTTGTCCGGCTGGGCGTCGCGCACGGTCACCGGGGCGGGGACGTCGGCGGATGCCGTGTGGGCGCTGGCGTCAACGGCATGGGCCGCCTCGCCGGCCGCCGCTCCGTCGAACATCAAGCGGGGCTCAAGGGCCATGATCAACGGCGCCCCACCCTTCTGGCCGGACCTCTCTTTGGACATGGCGCTCATCCCTGATCTCCGAAAAAGCATCGCTTTAGCAACGAGCTTTCAAACGAGGCAGGACGACGGCAACGTCTAAAGCCGAGTAGGCGAGGAAAGATACCCCCAGGTTGAGAATCAAAAAAACTGAGCGCGCAAAAAGGCAAACCCCCCTAAATCCCGGCCGCGGGAGGGACGACGTCGCCAATCTCTCCCGTTTAAAAAGGCAACCCTATGATTTATAGGATATTTTTCCGAAGCCGGATCGGTTATGCCGAAAAAATCACGGAGAAAGGGGCAATAACGGCGTCAAATACAGGCGCATTTCCTCTGGATCAACCGGCTTGGCGAGGAAAGGCAGCCCGCTGTCGGCAATTTTATACATGCGTTCTGCCGTAGACTCGCCCGAAACAATCAGAACAGAAATCAAAGGCCATCGTTCCCGCAGGAGGCGCGCCAGATCCACCCCATCCAAGGGCCCAGGCAGAAGAAAGTCCACAATAGCCACCCGGGGCTCGATCCCCCCTTCGGCCAAAAGACGCAAGGCCGCCTCGCCTCCCTCCACCCCCACGGGCAGACAATGCCAGCGGCGCAAGACAGCCTGGGTCGCCTTGAGCACAGCCTCGTCATCCTCCACCACCAAAACGGTGGGGGGCTTGTGCGGGCTGACTTCCCCCGGATCGCGAACGGGATAGCTTCGCGAGGCCACCAGCACATGGCCGCGATCATCGACCAGGGCCAGGGGCAAGGCGGCGTGGCGAACAAAATCCCACACGCCGGCCAGCACGCGCCCCTTCTCCTCCCCCAGCAACAAGGTCAAACGCCGACGGATCTCCTCGTTTGGCTTGTCGGCTCCCCGCTCCCAGCGCGAGACACTCTTTTGGCTCACGCCAAGAAATGTCGCCAAGTCGCTCTGCGTGAGATCGTTTTCCTGCCTGAAGCGGCGAATCAACGACGGCCAGTCGCGATGGGTCATGCCTGCCCCCGCCCCACGGGAACACGAAGGGCAAACAAGGTGCCCCGACCGGGCTGGGAGTGCACCAGCACCGGATGCCCCAAGAGATCGGCCAAGCGGCGCACGATGGTAAGACCCATCCCCCCGCCAGCAGGGAGCGCCGGACCCTCCTCGTCGAACACATCGGCAAGAAGGCGGGAATCAATGCCGGGGCCGTCGTCGCAGACTTGAATCTCCAAAAAGGCGCCGCGCCGCCGGCAGCCCACGAGCACAACGCCCCCCCGTGCTGCGGCCAGGGCATTGGCCATCAGATTCGCCAAGATCCGCTTGAGGATCACCGGGTCCGTCCGCACCACGGCCGAGCTTGCCACCACCGTCAACCGTCCCCCGCTGACCCGGGCCTCGGGAGCGAAGCGGGCCTCCAGTTCTTCGAGCACGGGTCCCAGGGAAACGTCCTGCCACGTGGGAACAATCAAGCCGGCATCCATCTTAGAAAGATCAAGCAAGGCGTGCAAACTGTCTGCCAGATACCCGGTGGCCCGCCTCATCTGCGTCAGAAGATCGCGTTGCTCCAACTCCGGGGCCTGTTCGGCGGCGGCAAGCAACAGCCGCAAGGTGTGGACAGGCTGGCGTAGGTCGTGGCTGACCGCTGCGATAAAGCGAGATTTGGCCAGTGAGGCGGCCTCGGCCTGATCGCGGGCGTCGCGCAGCGCCAGGGTCTGCTCGGCGATGGTCTCGCGCAGCCGCCGCTCGTCTTGCTCGGAACAAATCATCAAGAAGGCGATCGACATCGAGAGCATGAAAACACCGATCGCAAGGTAATAAATAGCCAAAAACCCCATGGCATCCAGATAGGATTCCAACGCCGCATCACTGGAGAGAACATTCCAGATGCGCAAAATCAGCACCAAAGAGAAACAGAAAAAGATCCCCATCAACAAAAAATGGACGGGGCGCCTCCCGGTCTTGCAACTGGCCGCGTAAATGACCGCAGCCGCGTGCAGAAAAAACGGAATCCGTAACGCCGAGATGACAATGATCCGCGCGGCGGTTCCCCCGCCCCCCTCCATGAACGACAGCGCCAGTCCCAAGAGCACCGCCACCATGCCCGCGCCATACGACAAGGGGTGGACCGTGCGGCCGGCGTACAGGCAAGCCCCGGCGTGGGCACACAGCGCCGAGCCCATGACCAGAGCGTTGCCCGTCACCAGACACAGCGGGGTCGTCGGCCAAAAGACGATACACAACAGCCCCAGGCCATACAGCGCCGCCGACCCGGAAAAGCACACCCGGGTCAGCCGGGCACCGCGCCCGGTGGCGATAAAGGCCGTCGCCGCCGCTAGGGCCAAGGACAAAACCGAGGTTGTAAACGCGAGAGTACCGACATCAAGCCGCATGGATCGCTCACGCACCGCTTCCGGCGCCCTCCCCGGAGGGCTCGGAAGCGGCCCCCCCCTGAAAGTACCGCCATGAAAGTGCCAATACCAACCTGAGTTCGCGCCTGGCAAGTCCCTTCCCGATTTATACCCGTAAAGCGGTTACAACGCCACCGTCACAAGCTCCGCCCCATACCGCAGCCGGGCCGGGCGGCGGGCCGCCGTAAAGGCCGCCAGGGCGCGCAGCCGCGCCGGATCGGGCGCATGATCCGCAGCCCGCTCCAGACGCGCCCACACGGCGGCAAACGCGGTCTCGATGGTCAACTGCATGAAGGCGTCGGCGGCCGGGGCGGGATCGGGCCGCGCCAAAAGTTGCTGTCGCGCCTCCTGCCAGACGGCCAAAGCATCAAGAGCGCCACTGTCGCCGACAAACCGGGCAAAGGCCTCGGCGGCGGCCCCCTCGGCGTGGCGCAAAAGTCGGGTGACAAGAGAGAGCGCGTGAATGCCGTTGGCGCCCTCGTAAATCGCCGTCACCCGCGCGTCGCGCCACACCTGCTCCACCCGATACTCCCGCAAATAGCCATAGCCGCCCAACACCTGAATCGCCAGGGACGCCGCCTCGATCCCGGCCTCGGTGCAGGCCACCTTGCACACCGGGGTCAGGAAATCGACCAAAGGCGCGGTTTGCGGACAGTCCAAGGCCCCCAGGGCCACATGGCACAGGGCCCGTCCGCCCAGGGCCAGGGCCTCGGCCGTGTCGAGCATCCGGCGCACGTCGGGATGCCCGGCCAGGGGACGGCCGCCCTGGATCCGCGTCGCGGCGTAGGTCGTGGCGATGTGGCTGGCCCGCGTCGCGTGGGCCACGCCTTGCAAGGCAACGTCGAGACGGGCGTGGTTCATCAGGGTGAACATGGCCCGCAGCCCCTCCCCCTCCGGCCCAAGAAGCTCGGCGGTAGCGCTCTCGAACAGCATCTGACAGGTGGGCGAACCATGCAGCCCCATTTTTTCTTCGAGCCGCGTCACCTGAACGGGCAGGCGCTGCCCCGCCTCATCGTGGGAAGGCACCAAAAACAGGCTCAGGCCCCGGGTGCCGCTGCCCGCCGGCCCGGTGCGCGCCAGCACCAAATGAAGGATGCGCTCCGTCAGGTCCTGGTCTGCGCCCGAGATGAAAATCTTCTCCCCCGAGATCCGCCACGGCGCGGCCCCGGTTTCGGCCTCGGCTCGGGTGCGCACCCCCGACAGGTCCGACCCCGCCCCAGGCTCGGTCAAGGCCATGGTGGCCAACCATTCCCCGGACGCCAGACGCGGTAACCAGCGCTCTTGTTGGTCCAAGGTGCCAAAGCGTTCCAAGGTACGCGCCGCCCCGGGCACCAGCCCGGCCACCATCTGCAAGGCGTGGCAGGCGCCGGCAAAGATCTCGGTCACCGCCCCTTGCAGCGGCGGCGCCAAGCCCTGCCCCCCGTGCCGCTCGGGCAGCGAGAGGGCCGGCCAGCCCTGCTCGGCATAGGCACGGTAGGCGGTTCGCATCGCCGGGGGCAACCGCACCCGCCCACCCTCCAGGCAACAGCCCTCATGGTCGGCGGCCAGGTCAGCGGGCGCGATGACCTCCTCGGCCAGCCGGGCAAAGGGATCGAGGACCGCCCGGGCCAGCTCTGGGTCCCACTCCGACTGGGGACCCGCGGTGGCGGCGGTCTCGAGGCTGAACAAAATCCAGTCCGTGGGCGCGGCAAAGGGAATCATGGGTCCTCCCTGAGGTTCTTTTTTTGATGAGGGGCCTTGTTGGAAGCGCCGGGCTGCCGCCAGCGTGGGATCGTGGGGCTGGCGGCACCGTGGCCTGCCTCAGGCCGGCACCACCTCACGGCGATGGCGGGCAATGAGCATCAAGGTGGTGCCACCCGCGCACAGGATGATGGGCACCAAGGCGACCATGACATCGGCCGGGCTGCTGCCGCCGGCCACCAGCACCCCGGCCAGCAAGGGGCCGGCGATCGAGCCCAGCCGCCCCATGGCCACCGCCACCCCGACCCCGGTGCCTCGGCTGCTGAAGGGATAGCACTGGGGAGCCATGCCATAGAGCACGGCCTGGACGCACAAGATGGTGCCGCCCACCAAGCCGCCGCCAAGAAGCATCCAGCCCAGGGAGGGTGGCAGGAAGGCGATCATCAACAAGGCGATGGCGGTGGCGGCAAAGCCCAGGCCAACCGGGATCAGGGGATGACGCCGATCCAAGAGCCGCCCGCCCACCAGACTGCCGATCACGCCGCCAATGTTAAAGACAACCTGAACCCAGGAGGCATCGGCGCGGGTCAGGCCATGAGCAACCAGAAGCTGCGGCAACCAGTTCAGCAGGAGATAGACGACGAGCAACCCGAGGAAGAACGAAACCCACAGGGCCAGACTGGCGAACAAGACCGGGGGCGCCACGATATCCTTCAAGGAGTCCCCCATGCCACGGCGCACCGCCGTGGTTCCACGCAGCGCAGGCAGGCCCAGATACACCACCGGCGCCAGCAACAAGGGCAACACGCCGCCAACCATAAAGATAAAGGACCAACTGGTGCCCTGAAGTCCGCTCAGAACCGTAAGCCCAGCCAAGGCGCCGCCTAAGGGAACGCCGGCATACATGAGGGCCACGGCCCGGGCCCGCCGCGCCGGCCCCGCCGCTTCGTCGGCGATGTTGACCAGATTGGGCAAGGCTCCCCCCAGCCCCACCCCGGTCAGGAAGCGCATGATCAGCAGTTGGTCGAAACTGGCGGCCAGAGCGGTCGCCAGGGAAAAAAGGCCAAAGGTCACGAGCGAAAGGACAAGGCCGGCCCGCCGCCCCCAGGCGTCGGCGATCCGGCCACCGGCCAAGGCGCCAACGATCAGGCCCACGGTGGCCGCCGAGAAAAAGAGACCAATCTGGTTTGGCGTCAGGCTAAACACCGGCACCAGCTTGGGCGCGGCCACGCCGGCGGATTGAAGATCAAAGCCCTCGATCACGGCGGCCAAAAAGACGAGCAGCAAGGCCCGCCCGCTGGTCGCGGGGGTGGTGTCAACACGTGTCATGGTTTCCTCCCAGACGCCGGGGGGCAAGACCCCGGGATCGGCCTTTGTGGCCGTTTTTTTTATTGCCAAATCTTCGCCAGAAGCCGGCGAAGCTCGTGACGCTCCTCCACGCTCAGGTGTTGGAGCAGAACCTCTTCATGCTGCGCCACCCGCTCGATCCCCTGAGCGGCGACGTCCTGGCCGTGGCGGGTTGGGAACAGCCGTTGAATGCGGTTGTCGCGGCTGTCGGCCTCGCGCAGGAACAGCCCGCGCTCCTCCAGCTCGGCCAGGATGGAAACAATGTTGGCCCGCTGCATCCCCAGGACCCGACAGATCTCGGCCGCGCTGATCCCGGGCCTTTCCACGATGCACGACAGCACACTGAAGGGCACCGGCCGGCTGCGCACCGCTTCCAAGGCGGCACTGGCCCCTTGGAGATCGACAATCGACGCCCGACGCAGGTGGTAGCCCACCAAGTCGTCCAATCCCGGAAGCGCTGGGGTCGCGGTGGTTTTCTCGGCTTTCGGAGCCATGGCCTCTCTCACGCATTGTTCCTCTTGCCAACACGATAATGCTATGGCACATAACAGTCAACCCGCTATGAGATATAGCGGTTAATCCCGGGCCCCAGGCCCGTAACAAAATTTTGGAACAGGGAGTTAGGCATGAGCCAGGACCTCGAGACCGTTGCCTGCCACGTCGCTGACGGCATTGCCTGGGTGCGCTTCAACCGCCCCGACAAGCGTAACGCCATGAGCCCCGCCCTGAACCGCACCATGATGGAGGTTCTCGACAGCTTGGAGTTTCGCGACGACGTGGGGGTGTTGGTCCTGAGCGGCGAGGGCACGGCCTGGAGTGCCGGCATGGATCTCAAGGAATACTTCCGCGAGACCGAGACCCAGGGCCTGGGCGGCGTCCGTCGCGCGCAGCGCGAGGCCTACGGGTGGTGGCGCCGCCTGCGCTGGTACCAAAAGCCGACCATCGCCATGGTCAATGGCTGGTGCTTCGGCGGCGGGTACGGCCCGTTGTTTGCGTGCGACCTCGCCTTTGCCGCCGACGAGGCCATGTTCGGGTTGTCGGAGATCAATTGGGGCATCCTGCCCGGGGGCGGCGCCACCAAGGTGGCGGTGGAATTGATGCCGTTTCGCAAGGCCATGTATCACGCCCTGATGGGCGAGCCGATCGACGGCAAGACCGCCGCCGAGTGGGGCTTGGTCAACGAAAGCCTGCCGCTTGCCGCCTTGGAAGAGCGGGTGCGCACCGTGGCCCACACCCTGCTGGGCAAGAACCCGGTGGCGCTCAAGGCGACCAAGGATGCGGTGCGCCGTGTCGCCCTCATGCCCTACGACGAGGCCGAGGATTATCTGGTGCGGGCCCAGGAGGCGGCGAATTCCTTCGATAGTCAGGGACGTCAGGAAGGGATTCGTCAGTTTATCGACGAGAAGTCCTATAAGCCCGGCTTGGGGGCCTATGACAAGGATCGGGTGGCCGGCTGATTTTCCGGGGAAAGATAGGGGACAAGAAAAAACAAGGCTGGGGAGGCGGGCCTCCCCAGACCCCTCGGTCCTTTAAGGATAACAACAAAAAGAGTGGGAGGAGAACGATGCTGGAAGGTGTTTTCGCCGATCCCGTGGCGCTGCATGCTGGGTTGCGGCCCGAGGCCGAGGTGTGCCGGGATCTGGTCAGCGGCCGGTCTTGGACCTATCGCCAGTTCGACCAGGACATTCAGCGGGCTGTTGCGGTGTTGCAAAGCGAGGGGATCGGGGCGGGGGATCGCGTGGCGGTGCTGGCGCGCAACAGCGTCTCCCAGGTGATCGTGCAGCAAGCGGTCATGCGTTTGGGGGCGATCTTTGTGCCCCTCAATTGGCGTCTGTCGCCGCCGGAGTTGGCCCGATTGTTGGCCGACTGCACGCCCCGGCTGCTTTACACCGACGATCCCTTGCCGGCCATGCCGCCGGGCTGCCGAGCGGTCAGCCTGGATGCCTTGGCAAAAAACCTGGACAGCCAAACGCCGGCGCCTCGTCCGCCGACGCCCTCCGGGCTGGATCCGTGCATCATCCTCTATACCTCGGGAACCTCGGGGGTGCCCAAGGGGGTGCTCCTCACCCGGCAATTCCTGATGGCAACGGCCGTCAACTTTTCGGTGCTGGGCGAGGTGGACACCGGCGACACCTTTTTATGCGATAGCCCGATGTTTCACGTCATCGGCATTGTCACTCAGATCTGGCCGCCCTTGCTGCGCGGCGGGCGGTTTTTGGTCTCGCCGGGCTTCGAGGCGGAAAAGACCAACGAGCGCCTGGGCGATGCCCGCTTGGGGATTACCCACTACTTCTGTGTGCCGCAAATGGCCGAGGCGTTGCGCCATGCCCCCAACTTTGCCCCCCAGCACTGGACCCGGCTCAAGGCCTTGTTCACCGGTGGGGCGCCCAATCCCCCGGCCCATATCCGCTGGTGGCTTGACCAGGGGGTGTTGATGGTCGATGGCTACGGCATGACCGAGACCGGCACCACCTTGGGCATGCCCTTGTCGCGCCCCTTGCTGCGCGACAAAGCCGGCGCGGTGGGGCTGGCCGGTCCCTTGACCAGCGTGCGCTTGGTCGATCCCGCCGACCGTGACGTGCCCGATGGCACGCCGGGCGAACTCCTGGTGCGCGGCCCCAACGTCACCCCGGGGTACTGGAACCGTCCCGAGGAGCGCACCCGCTGTTTTACCGACGACGGCTGGATCCGCACCGGCGATATCGGCCGACGCGATGGCGATGGCTTTATTGCCATCGTGGACCGCTGCAAGGACATGTTCATCTCGGGCGGCGAGAACGTCTCCCCCGTTGAGGTCGAGGCGGCCCTGATCGAGCATCCGGGCGTGCGCGAGGTGGCGGTCATCGGCATGGCGGATCCCCAGTGGGGCGAAGTCGGCTGCGCGTTCGTCGTCGAGGCCCCGGGCTGGACCCTGGACCCCGAAATACTCACCCAACACTGCCAAGCCTCCCTGGCCCGCTACAAAATTCCCAAAGTCTTCCATGTGGTCGAGGCCCTGCCCCGCACCGGGTCGGGCAAGGTACAAAAACACCTGCTCCGCCGCCAAGCCACCACCGCCCCCGCCCTGACCTGACCCCCTCCCCCCAATCATCCCCATGAACGGAGGGGTCTGGGGAGGCCCGCCTCCCCAGCCTTGCCTTTCCCCTTACCGCCGCCCCGTCCGCCACGCCAGAACGCCCAAGCCCACCGCCATCAACAGCGCCCCCCCATCGACAGCCAGGGCAGCCGGGCTGACATGCCCCCACCACCCCAACGCGGGCACCAGCCTCCCCACCAGCGAGGTCAAAGGCAACGCCGCCGCCAAAACAGCGCCCAGCCCCAGCAAATGACCACAGGCCCGCTCGGCGCCCCGCCAAAACGCCCAGGCCACGCCCCCAAAAAACACCGCGTAATAAACACGCGCATGCCAGAGGGCGAGATCCTCCCCCCCCCCTGCAACCACTTCGCCGCGCCCATGGTCGCGGCAATCCCGCACAGGCAGCCCAGGCAAACCCCCACGGTCAAATTGGCCAGGATCCGAACATCGCGCCCTTGCCTCTTGCGCCGCGCCTCAATCCACAAAAGATTGCCGCTATAAAACAACCACGCACCGGCCAGCCCCAAAACAAAGGTCATGACTTTAACCGGGGTCCCGCCATACGACCCAAAATGCAGGGCAAAAAAGCTGCTGATCGTGGTTTGGGCGGCGCTTTGGTGCCCGGGCAGATACTCGGTAGTCAGCACCGCGCCGCTATAGGGATTGAAGGCCACGAACCCGCCCAGGGCGCGCGAAGCGATGCCCTGCGGATCTTGCCCCCAGACCCGGACCACCGGCCGTGGCCCCGTCAGTCCCAGGTATTGCAAATGGGTCGGCTCAAACGAGGGCGACAGGCCCCGGGCCTGGGCCACCAGATCGGCCGGCGGATGCAACCGCGCCGGATCAAGGGGGCGGAGGTCGGAGAGCGGCGGGGCCGGCGGATGCCACAGGGCAGCCAAGCGGCCGTCGTGGATCAGGGCGTCTTGCAGGTCATAAATCTGGTCATGAAAGGCAAAAACCGTCGCCGTCAGGGCCATAACCAGATGAAACGGCAGGCTGAGAAGCCCAACAAGGTTATGGGAATCCCGCCAGAACCGGCGGATCGGCCCCTCGGGACGCAAGGCAAAAAGATCGCGCACCAGGGTCGGCAGAATCAAGATCACCCCCGAGAGGAGGGCCAAGGCATAGAGCCCGGCCACGACCCCCATGATCCAGCGGCTAAGGTCGGTATCCACGGGCAGGCCGACCACCCGGTGCAAGACATCAATGAACTCGGCCAGCTTGGACGGCGCGACCTCCTCAATCTTGAGCGAGCCGGCCTCGTCGAGATGCGCGACATAATGGCGTTGGCCCAGGGAGTCATGGGGCGGCTCGTCGCCCGGCGCGGCCCCGGGGGTCACCCGCCATTCCAGCGGCCCGGGCACCGCCTCCCCTTTGCCTAAATGGAGGGTGAACTCGGCGGCCGCAGCCGGCGCCGCCGCCAGGGTCCGAGCGACCAAGGAGGGCCCCTGCTCCAAAACCAAGGGCGGCCGCGCCGTGGGGGGCGAAGCCCAGCGCGTCAGCGGGTCCTTGAACACCGTGAGCGCGCCGGCAAAAAACGCAATAAAAAGGGCAAGGCCGGTCAAAATACCGGTCCAGGTGTGCACCGTGCGGTACGCCCGCACAATATCGAGAGCCATGGCGGGGGTCCTTCTCTTCAAGCAATCCGTCAGACGGTGCGCAGCAGGAAAGCGATGGCCCAGACCACCACGGTGGCCCCGCCCAGCCCCAGCCAAAGCCGGCCGGCCCGACGAAACGCCACGCTGGCCCCCAGCACACTCAACCAAACCGGCACAACCCCCCACATCCCCGCCTGCGCCGCCACCCCCAGGGGCAGAAACGACAGGAGGGAGACAAGAATGCTGCTCACGCCCAGGGCCAAGGCTAACCCCAGCCCCGTGCCGGCCAGGAGCTTGGAGCCCCAGTTCCAGGAGCGAGTCTGCGTCATGTCAGCGCCCTCCCCGCCCAAAGCGCAGCGCCGCCACGACGGGCCACACCATGAGAACCACCATGCCCCAGGTGACCAGGGTAAAGGCGGCGGCAACCCCCTGCATGCTCCCCCCCAAGACCAGGAACGCCAGCCCCCACAGCACCCCTCCCGCGACAAGAAAACGGCGAGGAGATCG
Organism: Pararhodospirillum photometricum DSM 122; assembly: GCF_000284415.1. Classification (NCBI taxonomy): domain Bacteria; kingdom Pseudomonadati; phylum Pseudomonadota; class Alphaproteobacteria; order Rhodospirillales; family Rhodospirillaceae; genus Pararhodospirillum; species Pararhodospirillum photometricum. The sequence goes on along the minus strand of NC_017059.1, from coordinate 3,124,191 downwards.
CACGGAACCGAGCAAACGCTGAGAGGGAGACGCCAGATAAACCCCCAGCCCCCCCACCACCATCAACACCAAACTCACAGCCACCCCCAAAGAAAAGGCAAGCGACATGGCACACCCCCACGTCAACGAGAAGAGACAGAACAAAAATCCCGAGGGGTCTGGGGAGGCCCCGCCTCCCCAGCCTTCCTCTAACACTCTCTAGAACGTCCCCTTGATCCCAACACCAATCATGCGCGGCTCAATGGTGTTAGCGACGATCCCACCCGCCGTCCGGTCGTCGTACAAATAAGCCGGCGCCCGCTTGTCAAAAATGTTGTTGGCAAACACGTAGACTTGAAAATACTCGCGAGGCGCATAACTCAAGCGAGCATTAGCCACAGTGTAACCCTCGACGGCATAGGCCGAGATATTTTCATCGGTGGAGAAATACCCATCGGTGTGCCGGACCTCGCCACTCAAACGAACCTGGGGAAGAATGTCCCAGTCCGCCCCAAGACTCAGGGTGTAGCTTGGCGCCCGTCCGAATTCGTTGCCCTCATACGAGGTGCCATCGGCCCCGGTGAAAGAACCGATGTGGGTTTGCAGCAAACCCGCCCCGGCCCGCACGCGCACGGACTCCAGCATCTGGTAGTCCATGCCCAGTTCCAGCCCGTAGGACTGGGCTTGGTCGGCATTGACCACAACACTGCCGTACTGCACCCCGTTCAAGTAGTCGGGCAGCAGCCTTTGGGAATCGGCGTGGCGGCTATAAAAGAGATTGCCGTTGAGGGTCAGGCGGTCGTTGAGCAAGCGCGCGCGGGTGAAGAGTTCATAGTTCCAGACGCTTTCCGCCTCGAAGGTGATATAGCGCGCACTGGCAAAGCTGAGATTGACGCCGCCGGGATTGTACCCCCGATTGATCATGGCCCCGACCGTGACCTCCGGCGTCACGTCATACGCCAACGACACTTTCGGCAAAAACGCATCAAAGGACTCGTCATAGTCCAGGGCCTGACGGGCATAGCTCGACGTGCCGCTGCGCTCAACATGATCGCGCTGATACCGCAGCCCGCCGGTGAGCGTCCAGCGCTCGCCCAGACGATAAGAAACCTCGGAGAACAGCCCAAGATTTTGCTTTTCGTCGTCAAAACGCGTGGTGCCGCGAAGATAAAGCAAATCATCAGACACAGTGCGGGCTAGATAGAGGCCGGCCATGCCGCTCAAAGGAGACTGGGCGCTGCCGTAGTTGACCCGCAGTTCGTTCGAGATCGTGTTTTGATCGACCTTGGCGGTGCCGTTGCTCTCGGGCTCGGTTAGGCGCTTGACGCCGGTATCCGAATACTGGGTCTGATTGACCAGCTTCAGGCCATTTTCGAAATCATAGGTGACGTCTGCCACCCCGGTATGGGTGTGCTGTGCCCAACTCGGCATGGAGAGCGTGCTGTTGTCGAGATCGTCATACGGCGCCGAGGCGCTCTCCCAAGTCGGGCGGTTGGCACTGCCAAAGGAATAGGTGAGCTTGGTGGTCAGGCCCGGCAGGGCATCGGGAACCCACAAAAGCTTGCCGCGCGCGCTCAGGGATTGGAGGTCCTGATCCGTGTCGCCCTTGGCGAAGTTCTTGTTGACGTAATCGATGAAGGTATCGCGCCCCGAGTAGTCGATGGCCATGCGTCCGGCCAGTTGATCGCCCACCAGGGGACCGGACACGGCCAGTGAGGTCCGCCGTCGGGCATAGCTGCCGATTTCGGCCTGATAAGAGGCCTCGGGCTTGAAGGTCGGATCCTTGGTGTTGACGATGATCGCCCCGGCGATCGCGTTCGCCCCTTGGGAGGTGGTTTGCGGCCCGCGGAAGACCTCGATGCTCTCGACATCCCAAATGGACGTGGTCCCGAAGACATACTCGTAATAATTCTGGTAATGACCATCCAGGTTAATGGTCGCTCGCGGGATCGTGCCGCCAAAAAAGGCCGTCGAGCCAAAATTGGGTCCCTGGGTGTCCTGCCCTCGAATGATAGGCGCCCCCACCGTCCCCGTGTAGACCACATTGGGAACGTCGCTCAGGGCCTCGGCGACCGAAGAGGCGCCCTTGGCCTTTTCGCTCAGGTCCTTCGCTGGGAGGATGGCCACGGAGGAGGCGGTATCCTCAACCCCCCGCTCCATCTTTTCGCCACTCACCACCACCGCAGGAAGAGTCAGGACGCTTTCCTCTTGCCCATCCTCGGCCAAGGCAGGGGGCGCCAGACTGGCGGACAGCGTGACCAGACCGGTCCCGCAAAAACGCGTCAAATTCTTCCTGTATGGCCACATGACGGCTCCTCCGTTGCGATTGACAACGGCTTTCATTAGCGCGGCCCTTTTGCGGAATCCATCCCGCATTGTGGAATAGGGAATGGTTTGGGTGGGTTTCCGTCGATGATAAAAAGGAAGGCTGGGGAGGCTCGCCTCCCCAGACCCCTCCGATCCTGGGGATTCCCTCAACGCGAAGCACCAGCGGGAACGAGGGGTCTGGGGAGGCCCGCCTCCCCAGCCTTCCCTTCCTCCAAAATCAACAGGAAAGTTTTGCGCCATGTCCACCGCCTCGCCCCCAGGGGACCCCGAGGAACGACGCCCGGGGACCATCCAGTCGGTGTCAATCGCCGTGCGCTTCCTTACCGTGCTGGCCAATGCCGAGGAACCCCTGGCCCTGGGCGTGCTCGCGCGCCGCACCGACACGGGCGGCTCCACCGCGCACCGCTATATGCAAAGCTTGGTCAAGGAGGGGCTGGCCCGGCAGGACGCCCAAACCGGTCTTTACGACCTGGGGCCGTTGGCGCTCAGTGTCGGGATCGCCGCCCTCAAACGCACCGACGCGGTCGAGATCGCCGCCCGGCACATGAAGGCCCTGGCCAGCCAAATCGCGGCCAGTGGCGGGGTGGCGATCTGGACGGAACGTGGCCCCACCTTGGTGCGCTGGTATCGCAGCGCTTATTTTTCCATCAGCTCGCTGGCCCTGGGCGATATCTTGCCGCTCGACAACACGGCCTGTGGCTTGGTGTTCCAGGCGTTCTTGGACCCGCATCACGTCGAGGCGGCCCGCCAGCGCCAGCCCGACTCTTTCCGCGGCACGCCGCCCCCCGCCGAAGTCCTAGACCGCATCCGACGGGAGCGCCGGGCCGAACTGACGGGCCACCTGCTGCCGGAAATCACCGGGCAGGCCGTCCCCGTGTTCGATGCCCAGCACGAGTTGGTCTGCGTCATGACCACCGTGACCAACCTGGGGCAGGTCTCCAAGCCCGAGGACCGCGACGCCCTCACCCGGGCGGCTCTCGCCGTTGCCCAGGAAACGGGAGGCCAGGAAACGGGAGGCCAGGAAACGGGAGAGGAGAGGCGAGAAGACACCCAGCGGACATCATCGCCGTGACCCCGGCGAGGCTCCTTTTTTGCAAGGAAAGGAGCCTCGCCAGGGCTGGCAACCGCCCGTCTCTTTTACTGAAATGCCGGCCCCACCCCCTCGGGCAGGCGGGCCTCGGCCTGCCCCAGCGCGGTCAGAACCCGCCCCTCGGTCGCCGGGGTATTCAGGCACAGGAGCAACAGGCGGGCCAGTTCCCCCCGGGTAATCCAGCCGTGGCCTTGGGGATCGTCGTACAAGGCGCCCCGGCCATCGGCCGGCCCGTCGCGCAAGCCCCCGGGGCGCACCACCGTCAAGGCGAGCCCCGCCGCGCGGGCATAGGCTTCACCCCGCCCTTTTTCATCCAGCACCGGACCAATGGCGTCGATCAAGCGCGGCGAGGCATAGACGCGGCTCTCCCCGACCCCCAGCGACGTGACCAGCACCAGCCGCCGGGGTCCGGTCGCCGTCAGGGCATCAACCACATTGACCACGCCCTGGTGATCAGCGCTGGCCCCGAGCGGGCCGCCCCCCAGGGTACTGACCGCCCGGGCGTCGGGATGGGCCGCCACCACCGCCCGCACCCGGGCCGCGTCCAAGACATCGCCCTCCTCGACGACGCAGCCCAAAGCCTGCAACGACGCGGTGTCGGCCCCCGAGCGAGCCAGGGCGACGACCGCCAGACCGTGGGCACGGGCCAGCGCGGCCAAGGCCAAGCCGGTGCCCCGGGTGGCCCCGAACAGCAGCAGCGAGAACGCCTGATCATTCGCCATGGGGGCTCTCCGCCGCCGCCAGACGGGCTTTTAGGGCATTAAAGCGCGCCACTTGCTCGGCCTCCAAGCCGCCTTGCGCGGTGCGGCCGACGAAGATCTTGAAGAGCACCGCCCCCGACGCCGCAAAAAACCACACGGCATGGCTTTCGTGCCCCATGAAGGGGCGACTGACAAAACGCAGGGCGGCGCAGGCCTCGGGGCGCAGGTGGCCGCCCAGGGGTCCGGCGCCACGAAGGTTGTAATAGCCGTGCCCCAAGGTGCCGGCCGGCAGCGCTCCCTTGCACTCCAAGATCCCCGCTTCGGTGTGGGTCAGCAGCAAGATCTCGCCCCAGGAGGCGATGTCGCTCAGAACCTCCAGGAAATGGGCGCCGGACACCTCCAAACCGGTCTCGGGCGGCAGACAGGCGGCGGCCTCGCGCACACTCAGACCATGCTCGGCGGCCAGGGTTTCCAGCACCCCATCGGACGACGCGGCCAGACGGGCGCGCAAGGCGGTCTGGGGATCGGGGGACATCATGGTCATCGGCACAACGCTCCTCACGTGGGAAAGAGTCAACAGGCACTCAGGTGATCGTGCAAGGCGGCGATTAGGTTGGTTTGCCAAAACCAGCCGGCCGGGGTCAGGCGCGGCCCGCCCGGGTCGGGGGTGATCAGGCCGGCCGCTTGCCAATGCTCCAAGACCGGGGCCAGACGCTGGACAAACCCGGGGCCAGCCACCGCCTCCAGAACCTCGGGCAGGATCCGCCCACTCTCCAAGCTGGCGGCCAGACGGGCCCGCCGGGGCAGGTCGGGCGGCAGGGGGGTGACAAGGGCCAGGGGCTTTTCCCCACAGGCCACACGAGCCCGATAGGTCGCCTCGTCGCCCTCCACGGTGTAGCGATAACCGTGCAACAATCCGCCGGCGCCCGCGCCAAAGGCCAGACAGGGGGTCTGTTCCCGCGACATCTGATTATAAAGATTGCGCTCGCGGGTGGTGCGGGCCCAGTGGGCCTGGGTCAGATGCCGCCAGCCGGCGCCATCCAGCAAGGCCAAGCCCTCGGCATAGAGGCGGGCTTGACCACCCAGGGGAGCCGGGGCCGGCAAATGCCCGCCGGTCACCGCCCGCGCCAGCCCGCTGTTGGGAAACATCGACAGGGCATAGAGGTCCACGCCGTCGAGACCGAGATCAAGCACCGTGCGCACATCCTGGAGCCACAGGTCCAGGGTTTGCCCGGGCAAGCCATACATCAGGTCGCAGACCACCACGGCCCGGTCGCGGGCTTGCAGGCTCTGGAGCAAGGCGATAACCGTGTCGCGATCGGCCCGCCGCCCCAAGCGACGGCGCACCGCCGTATCAAAGGTTTGAACCCCCACGGAAAACCGGTTGGCCCCGGCCTCCAAGCAGGCATCGACCTTGTCGGGATCGAAGCCGTGCACCCGCGCCTCCACCGTGATCTCGCAGTCGCCGGCCAGCGGCAGGCAGGCGCGCACGGCTTTGAGCAGCCGGGCCAGATCGTCCGCGTCGAGGGCGGTCGGCGTCCCGCCCCCCAGATAGACGGCCCCGATGGCCCCCTGGGCCACGGCCGGCCGCCCGGCCTCGCCCTCTATCTCGCGGATCACCGCATCGGTGTAGGGCGCCGAGAACCCGCCCGGCGCCGAATGGCGGTAGAAGCCGCAGAACAGGCAATGGCTCACGCAAAACGGCACATGCACATAGGCAATGGCCCGCGTGGTGCGCGGGTGCTGGACCAGGGCGGACCAGGTGGCCTGGGGATCGACCGGCTGCGGTGGCCCGGCGAACCAGTGGGTCGGGCGCCGTGCCGCAAAGGCCTCGGTCAGGGGATCGACCCCCAGGCGGGCGCGGGCCCCGGGAGGAATCTCCCCCGCGCTATCCGCTAAGACGGGCTCAGGCCGAACCATCCTCTCCCTCCGTCAACACCACCGTGAAGCCCTCGAACTGTGGCCCCTCGCTCAACAAGGCGCGGGTCTGGCCGCCGTTTCTATGGGCGGCGGCAAAGGCCTCCGAGTGGGCCCAAGCCTCGAAGTCGGCCTCGGTGCGCCAACAGGCGTGGCTGACATAGAGCACATGGCCCTCGGCCGCCGGCCCGCGCAGCAGGTGAAACGACAAAAAGCCGGGCTGGCGGCCCAAGCGCCCCTCGCGCCCGCGCCAGATCGCCTCGAAAGCCGGGGCTTGGTCGGCAAGAACCTTGAAGCGGTTCATGGCCACAAACATGGCATCCTCCTGTTGACGTCCTGACGAAACGAAAGCGCCGGGGGGCTCCCTCGCCTCCTCTCCACGGGCCGCGACATCCCCCTCACCCCGCCATAACCTGGGGCCGGTCCCGGGTCGGGTGACGGCCGATCACCACCTTGAGGCCAAAAACCCGCTCGAACAGGGCGGCGGTCAGGACCTCGTCGGGGGGGCCGTCGGCCACCACCCGGCCCTGGGCCAGAACCACGATCCGGTCGGCGTAAAGCGCCGCTAGGTTGGGATCATGAAGCACCGCCAGCACGCCCATCCCYYCCCCGCCCCCCAACCCGGCCAGGGTCATCACCGTGTGTTGGTGGGCGAGGTCCAAGGCGCTGGTGGGTTCGTCGAGCAGCAAAAAGCGCCCGCAGGCCGCGCCGGGCTCGGGCCAGACCTGGGCCAGCACCCGGGCTAGGCTCACACGCTGCTGCTCGCCCCCCGACAAGGCGGTGAACGGCCGCTCGGCCAGGGCTAGGGCATCGACCGCCGCCAGGGCCGCCCGGGCCACCCGCAGATCCTGCCCGGCACTCGATAGCCCGGCATGGGGCAAGCGGCCCAGCAAAACCACGTCGAGGGCCCGAAACGCGAAGGCCATTTGGGAGCGCTGGGGCAAGACGGCCCGGCGGCGGGCCAAGTCGGCCCGGGGCCAAGCGGCCAGAGCCCGCCCCTGCAACCGCACCTCGCCGCCACCGGGGCGCAAGGCGCCGGACAGCAGATGCACCAGGGTCGATTTCCCCGCACCGTTGGGACCGAGCAGGGCGCACACCCGGCCCGGGCTGATCTCCAATGACAGCCCGTCCACCACGGGACGCCCGGCACGCGCCAGCGAGAGGTTTTCAGCTTGCAGCATGGGGGGGCTCTCCAAGGGCGCGCCGGGTCATAAGCGGCCCCGGTGATGTCGCAACAAGCCGAGAAAGAACGGCCCCCCCACGCAGGCTGGTCAGGATGCCGATGGGCAGTTCGGCCGGTAAAACCACGGTGCGGGCCAACAGGTCGGCCAGCAGCAACAGCACGGCCCCCAGCAGCACCGAGGCCGGCAGCACCCCCCGATGGTCGGGGCCCAGCAGCAGCCGGGCCAGGTGAGGCACCACCAGCCCGACAAAGCCGATCACCCCGGTGACGGCGACCGACGCCCCCACCCCCAACGCCCCCAAAACAATGATCCGGCGCTTGGCCTGCTCGACATCAAGGCCCAGGTGGACCGCCTCGGTCTCGCCCAGCAAAAGCGCGTTGAGCGCCGACGCCAGGGGCAAGGCCAACAGCGCAGTGCCCCCCAAGATCGGCGCCACCAGGGCCAAGCGGTCCCAGGTCACGCCGCCCAGGCTGCCCAGCATCCAGAAATTGAGATCGCGCAAGGCCTGATCGTCGCTGACATAAACCATCAGGCCAATCACCGCGCCGGCCACGGCATTGAGGGCGATGCCGGCCAGCAGCAAGGTCGGCACGTCGGTGATGCCGTCGCGCGTCGCCAGCCGGTGCACCAAGGCGGTGATCCCCAGGCCCCCGGCAAAGGCGGCCAGGGGCAAGGTGACGGCTTGGCCGATCCCGAGCGCCGCCACGAGGCCGACCGGCAGGGCCGAGCCCAGGCCAATGACCAGCGCCGCCGCCAAGGCGGCCCCGGTGGAAACGCCGATCAGGCCGGGATCGGCAAGCGGGTTGCGAAACAAGCCCTGCAACAAGGCGCCCGACAGGGCCAACGAGCCCCCGACCAGGACCGCGAGACAGGCGCGGGGCAGCCGCAGCGCCCAGAACACCGTGGCCTCAACCGGGGATGCGGGCGTCGCCACCGGGAGCCCGACGCCCTGCCCGAGCAGCCCGAGAACAGTCCCCGGCGACAGGGCCAGCGCCCCCAGGCCGACCGACAGCACGAACACCACGACCAAAGCCAGGACCAACGCCAGCAGCACCCAGCGGGTGCGCCGGGCCTGACGGTCGAGGACGCGGGCTAGGGCCGGGTCCTCGGGCAAATCGTGTTCCATCACGGACGAGCGGGCGGACGTCATGCCTCACGGTCCCTTCGCATGCAGGCCGGCCGCCAGCTCGGCCACCGCCTCGGGCAGACGGGGGCCAAAGCCGAGCAGCAGCATGGTGTCCATGGCCACCAAGCGCTTGGCCTGGGCGGCCGGACTGCCGGCCAGCTCGGGCCGCGCCAAAATCGCCTCGGCCCCGCCCAAACCGGCCAGGGTGCGGGTTGGCACCAGCACCACATCGGGGCGGGCGGCGGCGGCCGCCTCGGGCGACAGGGGCTTGAAGCCGGTGAAGCCATCGAGAGCGTTCACCCCACCGGCCAAGCGGATCACCGCCTCGGCCGGGGTGTCGCGCCCGGCCGCCAAGGGTGCCCCCTCCCCCACCGACATCAAGAACAAGACGCGCGGCGCGGCCCCCTCGACCGGGCGAAGGGCGGCCAGACGGGCGTCGAGACTCTGGATCAGAGCCTCGCCCTCGTCCGAACGACCCAAAGCCTGGGCGACACGGCGGACCTTGTCGTGCACCCCGGCCACACTGGGCTGGTCGGGCACGTCCAGCACCCGCACCCCGGCCGCGCGCACCTGGTCGAGCACGGCGGGCGGCCCGGCCCCCTCGATGGCCAAGATCAGGTCAGGCGCCAGCGACAGCAGCGGCTCGGCCGCCAGCCGGCGCATGTAGCCGACATCGGGCAAGGCATCGGCGGCCGGGGGATAGGTGCTGGTGGCATCCACCGCCACCACGCTGTCCTGGGCCCCCAGGGCATAGACGATTTCGGTCAGCGCGCCGCCAACGACGATCGCACGGCGGGGCGCCGAGGCATGCAGCGGATCAACCGTCAACATCGACAGCACAAGCAACAGCACCGCCACCCGAAGCAAGGCGGGACGCAACCGAGGGGGAAACCGCATCACCGTCCTCCTCACCACGCCTGCGTGTAGGACAGCATCATCTTGAAGCTGCGGCCCACCTCGGTGGCATCGGTGTAAACGCGGGAATATTCCTGGTCGAAGACGTTATCGAAGCCCAAGTCGAGCCGCGCGCCCTGCCAGGGACCTTCCGACGGCTGATAGGTGTAGTACAGGTCATGCACCTGATAGGCGTCGCGCTTTTCATCGGGGTCATTGACCTTGGTGAACGCGCCGGCCAGGGTGGCGCGCCAGCCCACCACCGAGTCGATTTCGGGGAGTTTCAAGGCGGTATCGAGGGTGACGGTGTCTGGGGTCAGGATGCCCAGCTTTTCGCCGGTCTTGGTGTTCTCGCCGTCGATGGTCGAGAAGCCCAGCCCAAAGCGCACGCGGTGCATCTCGTAGTGAGCTTCCACCTCGGTGCCCCACAGGCGAGCGCTCGGAATATTGACCGACGACGTGGTGCCGTCACACGCGCCTCGCACAAACGGCGAGCAGTCGGCAAATGGGGTGGGCTGATTGACGGCCAGATCAATGAAGTCCTCCCCCCAGGTGCGATAGTGCGACACCTTGACGCGGGCCTCGTCACGCGGCGTGATCACGTCGTGGAACGACAGGCCGCCGCCGACCTCGACGGTGCGGGTGGTCTGCGGCTTGAGGTCGGGGTTGGCCACGAAGCGGTTGACGATGCCCCGACCAATCGGCATCTGGAAGTGGACCCCCGAGAGGTACATTTCGTTAAAGGTCGGCGCGCGGAAGGCCTCGGCATAGTTGGCAAACATCATCAGCCACTCGCGCGGCTGGTAGGTGACGCCAAACCGTGGGGACACCCGGCTTTCCGTGGTGTTCTCGTCCACGAGATCGCTGGAGAGGCTGTAATAGTCAAAGCGGGCGCCGGGAATCAGCAGCAGGTGGCCGGGCAGGCCGAGCGGACTGTCCAGGTTGATCTCGGCTTGGGTGAACCCGCCGACGAAGGTGGCATCGGCGTTGGGCACGCCGCCCCGGTCGCTGCTGGCACTGGCCTCGCCCTCCTGGCTGTCGCGGTAACTCTCGACGCCATAGGTAAAGGTCACGCCCCCCAACTCGCCCAGCCCCACGCGCGAGCGGTTTTCCAGGCGCATACCCAAGGTGTTGACATCGCGTGTCAGCAATTCGCCCACCGGCCCGGCCCCGTTGCTGTCCAGGCGCAGTTCATCGGCGGAAAAGGTGGTGTAATAGGCCGTGGCGTCCAGATTGACCCACGGGTTGTTCGGGTCGTTATAGAGGTAGGCCACGCGGAAGTTGTCGTTATGAATACTCTTGTCAACGATATCATTGCCGCCCACCCCCTGGCCGTTGTTGGGCTCGCGGGCATCGTTGGTGAACCGGCTGAACGAGGTTTCCAGCCGATGATGGGGGGCCAGTTCGACCCCGCCCTTGACCAGGGCCGAGACAATGGAATCGTCGCTGTCCTCCAAGGTCTCGCCGCCGCCCAGGCGGATCGAGCCCGAGGTGCGCCGACTGACCTGCCCCAGCAGATCAACGCCGTCCATCGGCCGGGCATAGGTGGTCAGGGAGCCCAGCCATTCCTTGTTGGCGCTTTGCACCCCGCCGGCCACGGTAAACCCAAAGCGCTGGTCGGGCTCCAGAAAATCGTCTACCTGAGGGGTGCGGAAGTCGATGACACCCCCGGTGCCGCCACTGCCATACAACGACGACGCGGACCCGCGCAGCACCTCGACCCGGCTCAACGCGGCGGGGTCCAGGAAAAACCGTCCGTCATGGCCCGAACCAAAGTTCTGGCGCATGCCATCGACCAAGATCACCACGTCCGCCCCGGTGAAGCCGCGCAACGACGGCACCTCGCCCGAGCGACGCGGGCCCCCGGTAAAGGCCACCCCCGGCACCAGCTTCAAGGCATCGGCCGGCGTGGAACTTTGCAGGGTTTGCAGGCTTTCACGCTCCACCACCGTGACCATGCCTGGATACAGGAAGGGGTCGATGGGATTGCGCGTCGCCGTCACCGAAACCGGAGCCAGCCGCACGGTCTGGCCCGCCTCCTCCCCGGCTGGGGCGGCCACCGCCCCCGTCGCGCTCGTCCCCTCCGGGGACGGGGCGGGATCCTCTGCCCACGCCGTGGTGGCCAACACGCTCCCCACCATCATCCCCGCAACACCCCCCGCGAGCACACCCCGACCATGGTCGTGCGTGCCGCGCCGGGTCCTCCTGCCCTTGGCCATTCACCGTCCCTCCTGACCGTCAGCCCAAGATCCTGCGCCGCCCTGTCCTCGGTCGCGGACAGGGCGGCGCCGGGCTTCTCCCGACAATGGAGGCAACGCTAACGCGACTCACTCGCACTCACAAGAGGGGCTCGCGCTTTTTGGGAGAACACCCTCCCTCCTTCCCCGCCAAGACCCGGCCGTGGCGCCGCTCCTTGCGGCGACGCCGAAAAACACGTCCCGCGTGGGTATTGCGCTTATTCCGAGGCGGCGGGAACTTGGCTGAGGCTCTCGTTCGCCCGCCAGTCGATCCGACGGCGTTGCCACCGCCGGATCCGTTCCCTCCCCCCGGCAAGACGGGAGACGGGGATGTTGATCAGCCACAAGGCAAAGACAATCATCGTCCCGCCGATGACCATACTGCCGCTCAGGGCCTCCCCCAGGAACAAAACCGCGAAGGTCGTCGAGAACAGGGGGACCAAAAACAGGTAAGAACTGGTCAAGGTGGCCCCTTTCTTCGACAAGGCATAAAACCATAGGCCAAACGACCCGATCGAGGCCGGGATCACCAGCCAGACGAACCAGACCACGCCCCAGCCCTCAACGGCGCTGAGGTCGTACTGTTCGCCGACCAGGGCCGAAATCGCCAGCATGATCAGGGCCCCCAGGGTCAGTTGCCACCCGGTCAACACAAGCGCCGATTGATCGAGCCTGTATTTTTTCGACACCACGGTGGACAACGCCCAGCAGACCGAGCCGGCCAGCGCGATCAGGACCCCCGCCAGATTGTGCTCCGCGCTCACCCCAAGGCAGGTCGCCACCCCGGCAACCCCGCACAGCAGCGCGGCGATCTTGGCGCGCGACAGGCTCTCGCCCAAAAAGAAATGGGCAAGAATGGCCGTCCACAGCGGGTTGGTGAACAGCAGGATCGATGCCATCGAGGCGCTCAAGCTCCCCAGCGCCAGATTGAGAAAGCCCATCGTTCCAGCGGTCTGAAGACATCCCACGCCCAGCACCAGCAACAGCCCTTTCACACCCGACCCGCCCCTCGTGGGCAGGAGACGGGCCGGCCCCGCCCGGACCCCGGCCACCGCGAGAATCAGCCCCCCCGCCAGAAGAAAACGTCCCCCACCCATCATCAAGGCGGGCATCCCAAGCTCACTGATCAAGTATTTGCCGGAGGGAAAGGACGATCCCATGAACGCGGTGCACAGGATCATGGTGGCAACAAACAGACCGCTTGGAGAGAGGAAGACCCTCGGATCCATGGCTTGGCTCCATGCTTGAAGAGGGAGGACGCGGGGCGCTGGTCTTGGGTTCGGTGACCCGGGGCCGCCGCTGCTTACAAACCACATAAACCGGTTTAACAGGTTTTGTAAAGCCACAGCCCCCCAGACACGACAACGGCCCCCCCGATCCCGGAGGGGCCGTTGTCAGCGGTGGCGCGACGGGCGCGTCTACTCAGGACGACGGGGTCGTGTCTTTCTGGCGCTGGCGGAACGCTCCGCCCTTGGCCCGGCTGCCGCAGCGGTCCATCGAGCACCACCGCCGCCGTACACTGGGCGAGGTGTCGAGAAACAGCATCTGGCAATCCGGCTGGCCGCATGCCTTGATCCGGGGGCGCAAGGGGCCGCCCAAAAGATCCAGCGCGTCGCGGGCGATGGTGGCCAGCGCCGCCTCGACCGGATCGGCCGCCCTCCAGCACAGCGTCAAGGAGGCGGCCTCAAGCTGGGGGATGGGCACCGGCCGGGCGGCCACCGCGTTGAGGTGATCCACCGCCTCGGAGGGCAAGGCGGCATCGCGGATCACCGCATCGGCCAGGGTCCAAATGGTCTCGCGCAGCCGCCGCAGGGCGGTTTCCTGCGCCTCGGACAAGGGCAGAAGCTCCGCCACCAGCCCAGCCTCCCGCAACCACCGCGCCGGCGCCCCCGGAGACGCCAACACATCCATGGGCGTTGAAGCACGCCGCCGCACCGTCGCCGGTAAATCCAGCGCGAGGCGGCCGGCATTAAAGCGAAATTCCTGGGGGGTTTTCATACCAACGAGAAAAACCGGTTTGCCCGGAGCCGTCAAGGCACGACAAACAGGCCGCGCCCCGCTCTCCCCGCCCCCCATAAACCGCCACGGCCCTTGCGGCGGTCAGCCTTCACGACGCTGGCCGCATCGTTACTCATGAATAGTCAGACACGCCGTATGCTGTCCTTGATCGAGGGGGGCTCGGAAACATCCGCCAAGGCACGGCACAGGGCGGCCATCAAGCTGTGCGGTCATGAGGTGTGTTCCGTTTGAGATCCGCCGTTCGACGCAAACGACATACCGGGTTTCGTCGATTGTCAGGGTGATCTCCACCTCTTCCCAGGAGCGCGGCAGGCAGGGCCGCATCACCAACACCGCTCCTTGGCGACGCAGCCCCAACAGCCCCTCGATCCCGGCTTGAGACATCCATCCGGCGGCGCCCGTATACCACGTCCATCCGCCGCGCCCGATATGGGGGGCCACCGCATACACGTCGGCGGCAACGACATAGGGCTCGACCTTGTAGCGCTCCACAGCCTCAGGCGTCAGGGCATGACGGATGGGGTTAAGAAGGGCGAACAGGGCCTCGGCCTTGTCACCATCCCCCAGGCGGGCAAAGGCCAGCACCGCCCACAGGGCCGCATGGGTATATTGGCCGCCGTTTTCACGAAGGCCCGGAGGGTAGCCCTTGATGTATCCCGGGTCGCGCAGGGTAGCTGCGAACGGCGGCTCGAACAACAGCGCCACCCCGTCTTGCGGCCGCAGAAGGTGGCGCGCCAAAGACTCCATTGCCACCGCGCCCCGGGCTGGCGAGGCAACGCCGGACAAAACGGCCCAGGACTGGGCGATGGAATCAATCCGGCACTCGTCGTTGTCCGACGATCCCAGCCAACTGCCGTCGTCGTAGGTGGCGCGGCGGTACCAGGCACCATCCCAGGCCGCCCCCTCCAGGGCGTGGCGCAACGCCTTAGCCTCGGTGCGCCAGTGTCGGGCCCGGGAGGGATCGCGGGGGTCGGCCAGGGCAGCGAACATCTCAAGGGTCCGGCACAACAGCCAGCCCAACCACACACTTTCACCGCGTCCGGCGCTGCCCACCCGGTTCATGCCGTCGTTCCAGTCGCCGGTGCCGATCAGGGGCAACCCGTTTTCGCCGCGCAGGCTCAAGGCCTGATCGATACCCCGGGCCCCGTGCTCGAACAGGGACGCCACAACGTCGGCGCGCGTTGGCTGGAAACAGGCATCGGCGTCGCCGGGGAGTAGCGCGGGGCCGTCCAAAAAGGGGACCATCTCATCCAAGACCGCCACATCCCCCGAGGTTCGGACATACGTGGCGATGGCGAAGGCCAGCCAGACCCGATCGTCCGAAATGTGCGTGCGCACCCCAAGACCGGTGTCGGGCATCCACCAGTGCTGAACATCGCCCTCCACAAACTGACGGCTCGCGGCACTCAGCAGGTGGCGCCGGGTTTCCTCGGGCCAGGCCAAGCTCAGGGCCATGCCGTCTTGCACCTGATCGCGAAACCCGTAGGCTCCGCTGGCCTGATAAAAGGCGGCGCGCGCCCACAAGCGACAGGCAATGGTCTGGTAAAGCAGCCAGCCGTTTAACAGGATATCCATGGCCCGGTCCGGGCTCTTGACCTGAACGGCGCCAAGAATTTTATCCCAAAAAGCCTTCACCTCGGCCTGGATCTGGTCAAGATCGGCGTTGCGCCACCGCATGATCAGGGCGCGCGCCTCGGTCAGGGTCTGACCTTGGCCCAAAAAGATCACCACCTCCAGAGTCTGACCCGGCTCCAGCACCACCTCGCGACGGACCGCGCCACAAGGATCCAGCCCCACACCGCAGTGCCCCGACAACACGGCGCGCCCGGTCAGCGCGGCCGGGGCCGCCATGGTGCCATGGCGCCCCAGAAACTCGGTGCGATCGGCGGTCCAGGAGGTTTGGCTGCCGCCCATGTCGAGAAAAGCGACCTTGTCGGCCCCCTCAAGCCGCCAGGGGTTGCGAGCCAAGACCGCGCCCGTCGGTTCATCACAGGCCGTTACCAAGAAGGGGCCGGAGGTCCCCCGGGTGCTCCCCAAAACCCAGTCCACATAGGCCGTCACCGACACATGGCGGGTCAGCCCCGAGAGATTGCGCAATGTCAGGCGGGAGATCTTGACCGGCTCGGCAAGCGGCACGCTTTGAACCAAGCTCGTCGCGATCCCGTGGGCCGTATGGTCGAAGCGGCTGAACCCGAAACCGTGGTGCGCCGTGTAGGGGCCGTCGTCGCGCCGGGGCTGGGCGGTGGGACACCAAAACGCGCCACTGACCTCATCACGCAGGTAAAGTGCCTCGCCGGCGGGATCGCTCACCGGGTCGTTCGACCAGGGCGTTAGCTGGTTTTCGCGGCTGTTGCCGGCCCATGTGTAGCCGCTGCCCTCGGCCGAAACCTGAAACCCGAACTGGGGATTGGCGATGACATTGATCCAGGGCAAGGGCGTGGTCCGGCCGTTCTCAAGGTGAATGACATAGACCCGCCCGTTGTCGTCGAATCCTCCAAGACCATTGAAAAATTCCAGCTCGGAGGGCGTGGGCACGGGCCGGGCCGGCGGTGTGGCCCCCCGGGATATCCGCCAGTTTGGCACCAAGCGCGGCGAGACCACAACGCGAGGCGGCGGAGGCGGGCGCCGGGCCAGCCAGGCACTCAGCACACCTTGCCCCGCGCCCAAGACGACCCGGGCCACAGACAGCAGCAAAGCTCGAGAGGGCAGACTCATAAGGTCGGTTCGCAAGGCGTAAACGGTGCCCCAGCCTGGATCCAGGTCCCCGCGCGGGCGCGACAGATTATGACGCACCGCCCCCTCGACAGCGGCTTGCAGATCTTGTCGGTAGGACGAGGCATGTTCATTAAGGATCACCAAATCCACCGCCAACCCCTTGATGCGCCAATACTCATGAGCGCGGAGCATCTGACGCACCTGGGCTAGGTCGGCGATGTCGGTAATGGTCAGAACCACCACGGGAAGATCCCCGGAAATCCCCAGGGCCCACATCCCCGATTGGGGCCCAACCCCCGTCGTGATGGTTTGCGACGCGGAGCGAAAACGCGGGTCGGCATACAGCAACGGGGCGGCCAGACGCTGGAAATCCGCAGCCTCGCGTCCCTCAATGCCCAGATGGTGCAACTGGATCTGACCTTGGGTCCAGGCCAGGGCCTTAGCCCGATCGAAGGCATTGTGATCGTGGTGCTTGTCGATTAACGACAGGAGATCAGGGCGCGACGGCGCCGCCAAGGTCCAGAAGAACACGCACGCCACCGCGCCCGGCGCAACGACCACCCGGTGACGCAAGGCAAACACGGGATCCAAAACCACGCCCGTGGTATTCGACAACCGTGCCCCGGGCTGTAGGGCCTGGGCGGTTGCCACGGTGCGGTTGCGCCCCAGAAAGCGGGCGCGATCGCTTTCGTACTGCACCGCCGCGACGCGGGGCCCCTCGACCACCGCGAAATGCGCCGCCCACATGGCCGGGTCGGTGGGGGCCCGGGACCGGCGGGTGGCGATCAGGGCCTCGACCTCGGGCAGATAGGCGGTCTCCACGAACAGTTTGGCAAAGGCCGGATGGGTCGCATCCATCGCCGCCGGCCCCAGGACAAGCTCGGCATACGAGGTGATCTCCACCTCCACTGGGGTAAAACCGCTGTTGCACACCGACAGTCGGCGGACCTCGGCATCGTCCTCCCCCGACACCAGGACTTCCAAACTGGTGGTGAGGGCGCCATCGCGCCGGGTAAAAAGCGCCCGGTCCTCGTCGAACACCACCTCCTCGGTGTCGGGAACGCTGCCGGGACCGGCACCACAGGCCGACCATCCCAATCCGGTATGAAGATTGCGCAAAAAGATCAAAGATCCGGCGTCATCCCGGGTCACATCCTCGTGCCAGCGGGTGATCGCCAAGGTACGCCAGCGGCTGTAGCCCCCTCCACCGGCACTGATCATCACGGCATAGGAGCCATTGGACAGCAAGAGCACCTGGGGGGGACCGTCCGGGGAACCGCCGAGGTGACGGGTCGCCGGGGGAGTGCCCAGGGTTTCCGCCGCCGTCTCCATCCCTTCGCGCAGCGAGGGCGACGGGATCAAGACATCGCGCGGCACCCGCTCTTGCAAAAGAAGATCGCACGATTGAATCATGCGTTCGCGATGAAAGCGCAACCGCACGCGCCCCTTGTGCACCACGTTGTCGAGGGCGACAAGAGTCATCCCCTGGTGGTGGGCCATGAAACAGTGAACCACCGCCATGTCTTCTCCCTCGGAGAGACGCAAGGGAGTATAGTCAAGGGCTTCGTAGAAACCATGACGCCCCCGCGCGCCGATCTGGGCTAGACGCGCGAAATTGGCCACCGCCGCAGCAGGATCGACCATGGCGGCCAGGGCCGTGGCATAAGGGGCGATGACCACATTATCGGCAAGCCCGCGCTTGAGCCCCAGCCCCGGAACCCCAAAGGCCGAGTACTGATAGATCAAGTCCGGGTCGCGTGCGTTATAGGCGGATTCCGAGATGCCCCACGGCACCCCCAGCGCGCGGCCGTAGGCCTTCTGGCAGGTGACGACCAAGCGGCTGGTGCGCTCTAGCAAGCTGTCCGGGGGGGCCCGCATGACCAGCGAGGGCATCAGGTACTCGAACATTGATCCCGACCACGACACCAGGGCGAAGCCCGACCCCAGGGGAGCGGTCTCACGCCCCAAATGGAACCAGTGCCGGGTCGGAATATCGCCCTTGGCGATGGCAAACAGGCTGGCCAAGCGCGCTTCCGACGCCAAAAGGTTGTAACAGGTCGGATCAAGGCGGCTGTTGGCCAGGGAATAGCCGATCGACAGCAATTTACGCTTGGGATCAAAGAGAAAGGTGAAATCCATCCCCATCGCCAGGGTCCGCGCCGTGTGTGCCACGGCACGCAGTCGGCCCCGCAAAGCCTCCGGGTCCTGGGCGATCAGGCGACGGTCGCGGTCTTGTTCCAACACGCTTTGGGACAAAGCGCCCACCCAAAACAGCAGATCGGAAGTATCGGTGTCGGCCAGAGGGACCGTCAGCCCCAGCGCCGCCCGGGTTGCCTTTTCCGAAAGGCGCTGCAACATCGGCAACTGGGCGTCGATGGGGATATCGCCCCGCAAAGCGCTTTCCATCTCGTCGAGCACCGGGGTGAGCGAGGCCACCCGGTCGCGCCGCCCGGCGACCAGCGTCTCGATCGCCTCTCGGGTTAAGGACAGGGTTTCGCGCAACCCCTGGGCCATCTCGGGGGCGAGCAGGGCCTCGGTCCATTCCTCACAGGTGTTGGCCAACGCAATCAGATGACCCGCCAGATTGCCGCTATCAACCGATGAGACATAGGCCGGATCCATGACGCGCCCGTCTCTTGTGTCGTACCAATTGAAAAAATGCCCATTATAGCGAGGCAGTGTCGCAAGCGTTGCCAGTGTGGCTTCAAGACGTTCGATAGTTTGCGTGGTCCCAGCCCAGCCAAAATCCCGTGCTGATGCGGCAGAAAGCAGGTACAAGCCAATGTTGGTGGGAGACGTTCGGTGTGCGATAACCCGCTCGGGACTTTCTTGAACATTGTCAGGCGGCAGATGATTGTCTGACACCGTCACAAAGGTCTCGAAATAGCGCCAAGTCTGCCGTGCAATCAGGCGAAAGGCCTCGATCTCGGCCTCTTTGAGGACAAGACGACGCGGCGGGGGGGGGACAGGGCTTCGCCTTTATCGCGGGCCGCCTGAAACACGCTGTCGATCCAGGCATCAAGGGCCGCTACGCGGCGCTCGGGCAGGGCATCGGCCTCCAGGGCATCGAGCAGGGCGCGGGCCTCGTCGGTCCAGGTCAGGCCGGCGCGCAAGGAGGCCCAGTCGGCGGGCGGCGCGTCGCGATCGTCGAGCAGCCACTGGGCGGCCATCAGGGGGCGGATCACCAAGCCGTACTTGGCGCGTGCCGCCACCTTGGGGTCATCGGGCAGGTAGGTGTTCATGGCCGCTTTGGCCTCGCCCAGGGCGTGCCCGAGCAGGGCTTGGCGCGACAAGGTGCGGGCCAGCAGGGCGCGCAGGGCGGCAAGCGCGGCGCTCTCGCCGATCAGGGCGCCCGGGCTGCCCAACCACGACCAGACGGTGGCGTTGGAGCGCAGCACAAGGCGCAAGGCGCGCCGGGTGTCCCAGGCCAGCACGGCCGGCGGGCCCTCGTGCCGCAGAACATCGGCCGGTTCGGCCAAGCCCAGGTAGGCCGCGGCCGGGCGGGTGAACAAGGCGGTGATCTGGATGGCCTCGGCCTCGGCGCCGGGCACGCCCCAGGCGGCCGGGCCGCAGGGCACGGCCAGCACCAACCCGATGCCCTGGTCCTGGGCAAAGCGTTCCAGCGTGTCGCGCATGGTGTGTGAGGGCCCCATGGTCTTTCTCTTCCGTCTCGCCGTCCCCCCTTCGGGGACGGTCGTGGCGGGGGTGTATCACGCGGTCTCGGCAAACAGTTCGCGTCCGATCAGCATGCGGCGAATTTCGCTGGTGCCGGCGCCGATCTCATAGAGCTTGGCGTCGCGCAGCAGGCGACCGGTCGCGTAGTCGTTGATGTAGCCGTTGCCGCCCAGGCACTGGATTGCCTCCAGGGCCATCCAGGTGGCTTTTTCGGCGGTATAGAGAATGGCGCCGGCGGCATCCTTGCGGGTGGTCTCGCCGCGGTCGCAGGCCTTGGCCACGGCATAGACGTAGGCCTTGCTGGCGTTGAGAATGGTGTACATATCGGCCAGCTTGCCCTGTAAAAGCTGGAACGTGCCGATGGGCTGGCCGAACTGCTGGCGCTCGTGGACGTAGGGCACCACGATGTCGAGGCAGGCATCCATGATGCCAAGCGGTCCGCCGGCGAGCACAAGGCGCTCGTAGTCAAGGCCGCTCATCAGCACCCGCACGCCGCCGTTGAGGCTGCCCAGCACGTTTTCGGCCGGCACCTCGCAGTCCTGGAACACCAACTCGCCGGTGTTGGAGCCGCGCATGCCCAGCTTGTCGAGCTTTTGCGCCGTCGAGAACCCTTTGAAGCCCTTTTCGACCAAGAAGGCGGTGATGCCGCGTGAGCCGGCCTCGGGGTCGGTCTTGGCATAGACCACGATCACATCGGCGTCGGGGCCGTTGGTGATCCACATCTTGGTGCCGTTGAGGATATAGCGGTCGCCCTGGCGCACGGCGCGGGTGCGCATCGACACCACATCGGAGCCGGCGCCGGGCTCGCTCATGGCCAGCGCCCCGATTTTGGTGCCAGCGATCAGGCCCGGAAGGTAGCGCTCCTTCTGGTCGGGCGTGGCGTGGCGCCGGATCTGGTTGACGCACAAGTTGGAGTGCGCGCCATAGCTGAGGCCGACACTGGCCGAGGCCCGGCTGATCTCCTGCATGGCGACCACGTGCTCCAGGTAGCCCATGCCGGCTCCGCCCCACTCCTCTTCCACCGTGAGGCCCAGCAAGCCCAGGGCGCCCATCTTGCCCCACAGGTCGGCGGGAAACTCGTTGTCGTGGTCGATGGCCGCGGCGCGCGGCGCAATCTCGTCGGCGGCAAAGGCGCGCACGCTGGCACGCAGCATCTCGGCCGTTTCGCCAAGGTCGAAATTCAAGCTGGGATACGACAGCACGGGGACCCTCCCTGGACAGGAACGCGCCGGCCCTCGCGCGGGGAGGGCGGCCCCGGTTGTTCCGGGTTTTGGGTACCGTAATGACGCTGCCAGGACGCGTCAACACTCTCCTTTACGTAAACGGAAACTTTTCCGGGAGGGGTCGTTAACCGATTACCAGGGAAACTGTGCTATTTTTGAGAGCGTGCCAGTTGGTATTTGGGGGTCGCGGGCGCAGGGGTTTCGCGGTATCAGTACGCGCTTCCGATCTGAGGCGGGACCATCATGGACGAACGACGGACCATCATTGGCGACCTCTTAGGGGACGGGGAAATTATCGCCGCGTTGCCCGGCCCCTTGCGCGGGCTCGGGCGCAAGATCGGCGATCTCGTCCCCCACGCCCGCCGCCGACGCCTGGAGCGGGCTTTGAAACGCCTGTTCCCACGCTTGGCCTTTCTGGAAACTCGCCTGATGGACGGCAGCGCCCTGCTGCTTCAAGACCTGAGCGCCGACGAGGCCCTGACCAGCCCGGAGTGTGCCGAGCGCGGGTGGCAGGTGTTTCAAAAAGCGTGGCACGGCGGCATGATTTTTCTCAAGGATCTGGACGGCGAGGCCATCGCACCCGGCAAGAACGGTCTGGAAACCGCCTGCTGTGGCCTGAGCATGAAAGAGATCGAGGCCAATCTGGTGGCCCTGACCGCCCAGCACCTGTTTGCCGGCAACGAAAGCGGACTGGAAAAGATTGGGGACGCCCTGGGTGGCATCGACACCTTGCCCAAGCTGCGGGTGCTGGCCGAACTGGATGCCCTGCGCCTGGAGGTGTTCAAAGGCGCGCTCGGGCCCTTGTTCGGGCAAATTCTGGTGGGCCTGCCCCTCGATCGTCTCCAGGCCCTGGCCCTGCTCAAGCCTCACGCCTTGCACTCCCTGCGCAAGAGCATGGGCCGCGAGTTCATCCAGGTGACCGAGTGGGACGCCGAGGTTCTGATTGCCTTGGCTGAGTCGTTTGTGGTCGTCGAGCAGTACAGCGACCTTGGGCCCTACGTTACCTCCTTGCCCTCGGCCGAGCATATCCGGGTCATCGGCAATTGGGAGACCCGCGATATCACCGAACGCGTCAATCAGGAGCGCCTCAAGCAAGGCAAGCAACGTCTGAAAGGCCGGCGTTTCGAGACCGACATCGCGATCGTGATGCACGTCTTCGGGACCCATGTTGAGGCTCTTTTGGAGCGCCCCCCCGAGTTCGTCGATGTCATGGGGCGGCTGGCAGCCAAGACCGCTCAGTTGAAGGGGCTGGAGCGCAAGGAGCGCATGGACCAGATCGAGACCTTTGCCTCGCGCTACATGGAATACATGACGGTTGAGATGGCGAAGGCACTGCGCCTGTCCGTGGATAATCCCATGCTGACCGGTGCTCCCGAGGCTGATCCCCTGCAAAATCCCTCCTTTGCCGAGATCATTGGCATTCTCGACGGCTTGTGGAACAAAAAGGACTTGGGGCGGCCCTTCTTCGAGGGCAACTTCCAAAAGCCGCCGGGCTTCAAGGCGGTGGCCGGCCTGATCGCCAACTTCCTCGACATGAAGCGCCGGGGTTCCGTCAAGGGCGAGGAGGTCGATAAGATCCTGGCAACCACCCAGCTTCTGGATGCCAGTTTGCGCAGCGTATACATCCGTTCGTTTTAATCACATCGTCTTGTTGTGAATTTGTTTCGAGTCTTTTGCAGGGGGCTACGCCTTGAGGGCTTCTCCTCGCCGAGGGGCCCTCTGGGCGTGTTTCTTTTGCACGTAAAGCGTCTACCTCCCCCAAGGGAAGATCTCGTTCTGGTTTCAAAAGGCCTTGTTCTGACGAATTTCATGGAACTGTTCAAAGACTGAGTCTAAAAGATTTGGTAAGGGATCCGGGTCGGCGATAAACAAGAAGGCCGGCACGATAATCCACCGATGGTCCCTCGGACCCATCCTAAAGACCAGTGGAGGACCCCCATGGATGGCAATGGCCCGAGCAGCCATGTACAATGGTTGCTCTCTCGGATGATCGGGGCCTATGCTTGTGCCGATCAATCCGCCGAGTGTGGCGATTTCGCCCATCATATTCATATGTCCCGCTGCATTGCCGAACAGCTTCGGCAAGTGGCGGATACGGGGCGGGCCCCGTGCCCGCACGGATTGTACGACTTCCTGGACATGGTCGATCGCACGACCTCGGGAGGGCAGACCCCCGAAGACCGGGAGTTGCTGGGCCTCATGAATTGGGCCCACCGCTTGTATGAAGAATGCGGCCTGCAAGAGCAGCGGGTCGGCTAACTCCCCCCCCCGCCAAGCCATCCCCCTCAACCAGGAACTCAACCGCCGCATCGCCGTGCGCATTTTCCCCAAAAACCAGTTCTAAACCTTTCCCCGCCCCCAAAAGACGAGGGGTCTGGGGAGGCCGCGCCTCCCCAGCCTTCCCTTTTTTCGTCGAGCGAGGCCATGAAACAAAGAGCACGGATCCGCACGACCCTCCTGATCGGACTGGCCTTGGCAAACACGCCGGCCTGGGCCGCCCCCCCGGCCAGCCGCCCCCTGGTCGCCTGTCTCGCCGAAGGCCCCCGGATCCTCAACCCCGCCCTCAGCCCCGCCCCCGCCACCCGCGATACCGTGGGCCGCACGGTGTACGAAGGCCTGACCCGCTTTCGCCCGGGCACCACCACCGTCGAGCCCGGGCTGGCCGAGGGGTGGACGGTGTCGGAGGACGGCAAAACCTACACCTTTGTCCTGCGCCCCACCGTCAGCTTCCACAGCACCGCCCGCTTCACCCCGACCCGCCCCCTGGAGGCCCAGGACGTGGTGTGGACCCTGGCTCGCCAAGGCAAGGACGACCACCCCTTCCACCGGGTGTCCGGGGCCACCTACGAGACCTATACCGCGCTCGGTCTGGGCGACCTGATCGAGCGCATTGAGGCCCTGGACGCCCGCACGGTGCGCCTGACTCTGACCCGCCCCTGGGCCCCCCTGCCCGCCGCCCTGGCCATGGAGTTCGCCGGGATCCACTCGGCCGAGTATGCTCAAGCCCGCCTCAAGGCCGGAGCGCCAGAGGACGTGGACCGCTTCCCGGTGGGAACGGGGCCCTATGTCCTGCGCGAGGCCACGGACGATACCCTGCGCTTTGACGCCCACCTTGGATATTGGGAGGGCAAGCCGGGCCTTGAGACTCTGGTGATCAAGATCGTTCCCGACGACAGCCAGCGCGCGCAAAAACTGCGGGCCGGCGAATGCCACATGATCGACGCCGTGGCGCCTGCCGACCTGGAGCCTTTGCGGACCACCCCGGGCGTGGCCCTGCCCCAAGGGCCCGGGCTGGCCCTGAGCGTTCTGGCCTTCAACACGGAAAAGCCGCCCTTTGACAGCCTCGCCGTGCGGCGGATCCTGGCCCAAGCCCTGGACCCGGTCGCTTTGGTGGCCGGCCCCTTCAACGGCCGAGGCGTGCCCCTGACCCGGGCCCTGCCCCCGGCCCAGTGGCCCTTGCCCGAGGCACCGCCCCCAACCCTTGCCACCTCCGACACCCTGAAAGCCGAGTTGGCCGCCCTGCCGGCAATAGGGCCGATCACGCTGTGGGCCCTGCCGGTTCGCCGCGCGTCCCTGCCCGACCCCAAAGCCGCCGCCCTTTGGGTCAAGGCGGCCTGGGAAGCCCTGGGCCTCTCGGTCACGGTGGAAACCCTTGACTGGGGTGACTACCTAAAGCGCGCCCGCGCCGGCGATGCCCAGGCCCTGTTCCTGACCTGGAGCACCGACACCGGGGACCCGGATGACTTCCTGAGCCTGCTGGGCTGCGAGGCGGTGGGCGGCTTCAACGTCGCCCGCTGGTGCCACAAGCCCTTTGACGACCTGTTGCGCCGGGGCCGCCAGAGCGTGGACCCGGAAGAGCGGGTGTGGATTTATCGCGATGCTCTGGCCCTGGTGCGCGATCAGGTCCCCTGGGTTCCCCTGGCGGCGCCGCTTCTTATGCAAGCTCACCGAACATCCGTGACCGGCTGGACCGTGTCGCCTTTTGGCGGGCCCAGTTTTCGCGCCGTCGGGATGACGCCGTGAGGGGGCTTGGAAAAAGGAAGGCTGGGGAGCCGCGACCTCCCCCCCCTCCTCGGGCTTTGGGAGGTCAGGTTTTTTTGGCCGGCTCCGGGGCGTCCCACGTGCGCAAGATCAGGTCGAGGGCCACCCCGCCCTTGCAGCGGTGCAGTGATTTGCCGGCAGAGCGGGCCACGGGGATTTTGAGGACCTTGCAGTAGGCAATAAGAACATAAATCAATTCGGCATTGGGAAAGAAACGGGTCGTGCGACGGCCCGATGGAGCAACCAACGTCGCCACCAGTTCCAGGGGGTCGTCGCTGGTCACGAACACCGAGAGCACTTTTTCCTTGGCATCGGGCAAAGAGACTTTGGAAAAGCCACTCCGATCGGCCTCGGCAGCCAACCGAAGCGCTTCGGCGCGCACGGTCAGGGTGATGGCCTCTTCCATTTCGCTGTCGCGAAAAACAAGGCGACGCATTTCCAGCGGCATGAGCGTCCCTATTCCGACGGGAGACCAGCCTCCCAGCGCCTGAGAAAACGCAGGACCACCGGTCCCGCGCCGTGATCGTATAGATCTACATGGCCTCCAGACGGCGGAAAATAGGTTTCAACGGGCCCGCGCACGGCCTGGGCCATGGTTTCGGCGTGGGCCAGGGGCACGATCGCGTCCCGGCCCCCGTGCAAGATCAAAAAAGGCCCCCGTACCCGCGACACAACCGCGAGATTATCGAAGCGATCGCGCATAAACAGCGCCACAGGGATCCAGGGGTAGCGTTTTTGCGCCACGGCAAGGGCGCTGGTGAAACCACCATCCAGAATCACCCCCCCCGGCGCCGGCCCCTCGGCCGCCAACCGCACCGCCACCCCCGAGCCCAGGCTTTCGCCATAAAACACCAAAGAAGCCGGCGCGATCCCCTGCGCCAGCAAGAAGGCGACGGCGGCGCGGGCCTCGGCCAGCACGCTTGGCTCCGAGGGCCGGCCGGGAACGCCGCCAAAGCCCGGCCATTCGACCAGAAGCACCCCCAAGCCCGCGTCCAAAAAAAAGCGGGCCCGCTCCAGGCGGTCCACCACGGTGCCCGCATTGCCATGGAAATAAACAACCACACGACCCGCGGGGGGCGGCGGGGCATACCACGCCAAGCGCGGCCCGGCCGCTCGGGCGACGACCTGCAAGCGGGGCTCGCCCAAGGTGGCGGGGTCGGGGATAGGGCCTGGTCCCGGGCGGTATTGCAAGCGGCGTTGCCCGAGGGCCAGGGCCGCCACCACCGCGCCATAGGCGCCGGCCAGGGCCAGGATCAATGCGGCCCCAGTCATGCCGGTCGAGGTCCGAGGGAGGGCATTCGGGGCTCCGCCAAGAGAGGATGATGGATAGATAGATAGATAGAAAGGCTGGGGAGGCTTGCCTCCCCAGACCCCTCATCGGCTAGAGTTTGTCAGGGAAAAGTGRGCACCGCTTTTCCCGAAAAGACAAACTCAAACAAAGGGATCTAGAGTCCATTTGCTTCAGGATGAAGCGGATGGACTCTAGTCTTAGCCTTTGAGGCGTTCGTCGGCGCCACCCAGGCGGGCGGCCAGGGAAGCGGCCATGAAGGGATCCAGGTCGCCGTCAAGGACGCCTTGGGTGTCGGAGGTTTCCACCCCGGTGCGCAGGTCCTTCACCATCTGGTAGGGCTGCAACACATAGGAGCGGATCTGGTGACCCCAACCGATGTCGGTCTTGGTGTCTTCCAGGGCCTGGGCAGCGGCCTCGCGCTTTTGCAGTTCCAGCTCGTACAAACGCGCCTTCAGCATCTTCCAGCAGTTATCCTTGTTCTGGTGCTGGGAGCGTTCGGACTGGCACTGCACGACGATGTTGGTGGGCAAGTGGGTAATGCGCACCGCCGATTCGGTTCGGTTCACGTGCTGACCGCCGGCCCCGGAAGCGCGGTAGACGTCGATGCGGCAGTCCTTTTCTTCGATCACAATGGCAATGTTGTCATCGACCACCGGGTAAACCCAAACCGAGGAAAAGCTGGTGTGGCGCCGGGCGGCGCTATCATAGGGCGAAATGCGCACCAGACGATGCACGCCGCTCTCGGTCTTGAGCCAGCCATAGGCATTGCGTCCGACGATCTTGAGGGTACAGGACTTGATGCCCGCCTCTTCGCCTTCGCTCTCTTCCAGGTATTCCACCTTGTAGCCGTGGCCCTCGGCCCAGCGGGTGTACATGCGCAGCAGG
The DNA here is from genome assembly GCF_000284415.1 of Pararhodospirillum photometricum DSM 122. Lineage (NCBI taxonomy): Bacteria > Pseudomonadati > Pseudomonadota > Alphaproteobacteria > Rhodospirillales > Rhodospirillaceae > Pararhodospirillum > Pararhodospirillum photometricum. The sequence continues at coordinate 3,096,886 of NC_017059.1, read as the reverse complement.
ATCTGAGCCCAGTCCTGCGCCTCGGTGCCGCCCGCGCCGGCGTTGACTTCGAGGTAGGCATCGTTGCCATCGGCCTCGCCGGAGAGCAGGCTCTCCAGTTCCATTTGGCGGGCACGCTGGGTCAGGCCCTGCAACTGAGCCTCGCCCTCGGCAATGGTCGCGGAATCGTCCTCGGCCTCGCCCAAGTCGATCAGGGTCACGGCATCGTCGAGGGTGCGCTCCAGGGCACGCACGTTGTCGATAGCGTCGGCAATCTGGGTGCGCTCGCGCATCAAGGCCTGGGCCTTGGCGGCGTCGTTCCACAGATTGGGATTTTCGGAGAGGGCGTTTAGTTCATCGAGGCGGCGAAGGGCATTTTCCCAGTCAAAGATGCCTCCTCAGCAGGGCCATCGCCTGCTCGATCCGGTCGATAAGCGCTTGATTTTCCGCACGCATGAAGCGGTGAACCCTTTCATGAGAGGGGGGAAGGTGGGGGGCACCGTGCCGCGCCACGTCCCCGCTTGCAACAAAAAAACAAGGGAAGGCCGGGGAGGTAGGCCTCCCCGGCCTTCCCGTCTTTTTAGTACAGCCCGCCGGCTGACGGTGCGGTCTCGGGCGCTCCCGAGGGCACCGGTGCCGCTCCCTCCCACGCCGGCGCCTGCACCGGAGCCAGAACCTGCCCCCCGACCGGCGGCAAAGTCCCATCGGCCGGGGCGGCCCCCCAGGTCGCCGGATCCGCCCCCAGGGGGGTCGGTGCCGAGCCGTCAATCACCACCTGGGCATCGCTGGGCTCGGTGCCGGGCTTGAAGGCCTCCAGGAGGGCTTCCGGCGATCCGGGTCCGGCGCGCTGGCCGGTGTGGCGATCAATGCGCACGAACTTGATGCCAGGCGGCACGCGAAACGGCAGGTCGGGCTTGTCGGCCAGGGCTTCCTTCATGAAGGCGGTAAAGATCGGCGCCGCCGTGGTCGAGCCGGCCTCATGCCCGCCCAGCGAGCGCGGCTCGTCGTAGCCCACGAACACCCCGCACACCAGATCGGGCGAGAAGCCCACAAACCAAGTATCGAGGCTGTCGTTGGAGGTTCCGGTCTTACCGGCAACGGTCTTGCCCACGGCGCGCACCTTGGAGCCGGTCCCGCGCTGGACCACCCCTTGCAAGATCGAGACCATTTGATACGCCGAGAGCGGGTCGGTCATCTGCTCGCGGTTATCGACGATCACCGGTACAGCCCCGGGTTGGGAGGCCAAACAGGTGTCGCACGGGCGCTGATCGTGGCGGTACACGGTCTTGCCGTTGCGGTCTTGGATACGATCGATGAGCGTGGGCTCAATGCGCCGACCGCCGTTCACCAGCATGGCATAGGCGGTGGTCAGGTTCATGACCGTGGTTTCCACCGCCCCCAGCGAGGCGGCAAGCACCCGGGGCATGGTCTCGACCACGCCAAAGCGCTCGGCGGTCTGGGCCACCACATCCATGCCCACGGCGTTGGCCAAGCGCACGGTCATCAGATTGCGCGACATCTCGATGCCGACGCGCAAGGTGGTGGGGCCGTAGTATTGGCCGCTGTAGTTTTTGGGCCGCCAGAGCGGCTGACCCGGGCCGGGATCGTACACGAAGGGGGCATCGAGAATGATGGTGGCCGGGGTATAGCCGTGATCGAGGGCCGACAGATAGACAAAGGGCTTGAAGGCCGAGCCGGGTTGACGCTTGGCCTGGGTCGCGCGGTTGAACTCGCTGCGCCCGCGGGAAAAGCCGCCGACCATGGCCAACACGCGCCCGGTGTGGGGATCCATGGCGACCAGAGCGCCCTCAACCTCGGGCATCTGGCGCAGGGCGAAGGTACCGTTGGGATAGGGCTTGCCCTTGGCGTTGGCCTTGAGAGCCTCGACCAAGATCACGTCGCCGACTTTCAAGATGTCGGCGGGCTTACGCGGGGCGGCGCCCAGGCGGCCATTTTGCAGCGGGCGGGCCCAGGCCAGTTCGGCGGTCGGGATCGAGCCGCCATAGCCATCGGTGAAGCCCAGGCGGGCCTCGCCCGGATCCAGGCGCAAGACCACGGCCACGCGCCACATCTCGGGCAGGCCGGGCGGAGCGGGAATGGCGGTAAGAAGCTCTTTCCAGCCGTTGACAGTGGGCAAGCTGGCGACGGGACCGCGATAGCCGTGGCGCTGGTCATAATTGATCAAGCCATTCCGCAGGGCGTCGGTGGCGATGTCCTGCAAACGCGGATCCAAGGTTGTGCGCACATACATGCCGCCCTTGTACAAGGCCTCCTCGCCGTAGCGGGCCTGCAACTGGCGGCGAACGTCCTCGGAAAAGAACTCGGCATGGCGCACGATGCGCGCCTCGTCGCGCTCGCGCACGACCAAGGGTTCGGCGGCCCCCGCCTCGGCCTGTTCTTTGGTGATGTGGCCATCCTCGGCCATGCGCTCCAAGACCCAGTTGCGCCGGGCCCGGGCCGCCTCGGCCTTGCGGGTGGGGTGGTAGTTGTTGGGAGCCTTGGGCAGGGCTGCCAGGTAGGCCGCCTCAGCCACGGTCAGCTCGTCGAGCCCCTTGTTGAAGTAATTCATGGCGGCCGCCGCAACGCCATAGGACCCCTGGCCGAGATAAATCTCGTTCAGGTACAATTCCAAGATTCGATCTTTGGAAAAGGCCTGCTCGATGCGAAACGCCAAAATGGCCTCCTTGACCTTGCGATCAATGGAGACTTCGCTCGACAGCAAGAAATTCTTGGCGACCTGCTGGGTGATGGTGGAGGCGCCCACCGGCCGGCGCCCGGAGCCCACATTGCGCACGTTGGTGACCACGGCGCGGAACAGGCCGACGAAGTCCACCCCCGAATGCTCGTAAAAATTCTTGTCCTCGGCGGAAAGGAACGCGTTGATCACCGTCTGGGGAATGGCCTGAATCGGCACGTAAACCCGACGCTCAATGGCATATTCGGCCATCAAGCGGCCATCGCTGGCCAGCACGCGGGTGGTAATGGCAGGCTCGTAATTGGCCAAGGCCCGATAGTCGGGCAAATCGCCGCCAAAGCGGTTGGCAATCACGGCCACTCCCCCGGCACCCCCCATCAGGGAAACCAGGGCCAGGGTCAGGACAATCCTCATCATGGACGACAATCCGCGCTCCAGAAGTCAGGACGCTAGGGGAGGCTTCCCCCCACCCTGGCGGGACAAGACACGCCAGGCGATATCCCGTCCGCACGGCGCGGCGCTCGCCTTTGGGTCCCCTGCGAGGGTCCAAAGACAGAAGCGCCGGCCTTGGTCGCCCCCTTAAGGACGCCCAGCCCGCTGCTGCTGAAGAACGGTATAATCGTCGATGCTGCGGACGATCGCATCGGCGAGCTTGGACCGGTAGCCGGCGGTCCGCAAGAGATTTTCGTCGGTCTGATTGGACAAGAACCCCATCTCGACGAGAACGGAGGGCATGTCGGGGGCCTTGAGGACGGCGAAGCCGGCGGAACGATGGGTCTTGATCAGCTTGCGCACGTCGCCGGGGAGGTTGCGAATCAAGGTGTTGGCAAAGAGGGCCGAGTTGTTCATGGTCGCGCGCTGGGCCAGATCAATCAAGATGTTGGCCACGTCGGGCGATTGGTTGGACAAGTCGGCGTTGAGCAGGATGTCCGCCTTGTTTTCGCGGTCGGCCAGGGCGCCGGCCTCGGCATCGGAGGCGGTTTCTGACAGGGTGTAGACCGACAAGCCCCGCACCCCGGGGTCGCGCATGGCGTCGGCATGCAGGGAAATGAACAAGTCCCCCTCGGCCTGCCGCCCAAGGGCGATGCGGTCGCGCAAGGCAATGGAGCGGTCGTCGGAGCGGGTCATGACCACCCGATAGCGGCCGGTTCCCTCCAGGGTCTTGCGCAACTCGCGCCCCATGGTCAGGGTCAGGTCTTTTTCATACTGGCCCGACGGACTGATGGCCCCGGGATCACGTCCCCCGTGGCCAGGGTCGAGCACGATGGTGGGGCGGCGCACGGGCTGAGCCGCCAGCGTCGCGGCCACGGGAGCGCCGGCGGGCACGGCGGGCTTGCGCGGCGGCACGGGGACGCGCTGGCCATCGGCCAAACGGACCATGACGGCCCCCCCGGCCTGGGCCTCGGGCAGGTCGGAATAAAAAACTTCCCCCCCTTCTCGACTCACGGGAGGCGTCGGTGCGACGACCCGTCATCGGCATCACCGCCGACAGCGAGGAACAGGGCGGCGGATATTCCGCCCTTCCCTGGTATGCCTTGCGCCATAACTATTGCGACGCGGTCACCGCCGCCGGAGGGCTGGCCGTCATCCTGCCCCATGACGTCACCACCGTGCCCGACGTTTTGGACCTGATTGATGGCCTCCTGATCACCGGGGGCGCCTTTGACGTGGATCCCGCCTTGTTCGGCGCCACCAGCCGCCACCACAGCGTGGTCTTGAAGCAACGGCGCACCGCCTTCGAACTGGCCTTGCTCAAAGGGGTGCTGACGCGAGATCTGCCGGTGTTGGGCATTTGCGGCGGGCAGCAGCTCTTGGCCGTGGCCCTGGGCGCGACCTTGCATCAGCACATTCCCGACGCGGTGCCCGGCGCCTTGGCCCACGAGCAGCCCAATCCCCGTACCGAGGCTGGGCACAACGTCACCGTGGTTCCCGGCACCTTGCTGCACAGCATCGTTGGCCAGACCACCGTGGCGGTCAACAGTGCCCACCACCAAGCCGTGGCCACGGTCCCCGATACCCTCGTTGTCAACGCCCGCGCGGCCGATGGTGTGATCGAGGGGATCGAGGATCCGCAGGGCCGCTTCCGTCTTGGGGTGCAATGGCATCCCGAATATCACATCACCCCCGCCGACACCGCCTTGTTCACGGCCTTGGTTGCGGCCGCCGGAGACCGCTCATGAATGCACCGCCCAAGCCGACACCTTCCCCCAGCGCGGGTGAGCGCCTCGCCAAGGTCATTGCCCGCGCCGGCGTGTGCTCGCGCCGCGACGCCGAGGAACTGATCGCTGCCGGGCGGGTTCGCCTCAACGGCCAGCCGGTGAGCACCCCGGCCACCCTGGTGGGCCCCAGCGACCAGGTGATGGTCGATAACAAGCCCTTACCGGAGAAGCCCGCCACCCGCCTGTGGCGCTACCACAAGCCAGCCGGCTTGGTGACAACCAACCACGATCCCCAAGGGCGACCGACGTTGTTCGAGCGCCTCCCAGCGGACATGCCCCGCGTCATCAAGGTGGGGCGCCTCGACCTGGACTCCGAGGGGCTTTTGCTGCTGACCAACGACGGCGCCCTAGCCCGCGACTTGGAACTGCCGGCCCAGGGCTGGCTGCGGCGCTACCGCGTGCGGGTGTTTGGTACCCCCGACCCGGTGCGTCTGGCCAGCCTGGAGAACGGCATCACCATTGAAGGCGTGACCTACGGCCCGATCAAGGCGGTTCTCGAGCGCCAGCAGGCCTCCAACGCGTGGCTCTCGGTGTCGCTACGCGAGGGACGCAACCGCGAGATCCGCCGGGTCATGGAGCACCTGGGCCTGCCCGTCAGCCGCCTGATCCGGGTGGCCTATGGCCCCTTCCAGTTGGGGCAACTGGCCCCCGGCGCGGTCGAAGAGGTGCCGGGCAAGATCCTGCGCGAGCAATTGGGCAAGCTGGCCCCCCCCGCCCCGCCCCGCCCCCATGACCGCGACGACAAAAGCCAAACGGGGAAGCAACGCCGGGGCTCAAGGCGATCGGGCACACACTAAAGGACCCAGCCCCCGGACCTCGGGCGGCCGGACGACGAGCGTGCGCCCCCACGGGAGCCAAAGCCTCAGGCGGACGCGACGCCGGCGGCAAGCGATGAGGATCGTGGCCGGGCGCTGGCGAGGCCGCACCCTCGCCGTGCCGCCGGGCCTGGGGGTGCGCCCCACCGGCGACCGGGCACGCGGCGCGGTGTTCAACATCGTGACCCACCGCTTCGAGGGCCGCGACGGCTTTTCCCTCAAGGACGCCCGGGTGCTGGATGCCTTTGCCGGTTCGGGCGCCCTGGGGCTGGAAGCGCTTTCGCAAGGCGCGGCGAGCGCCACCTTTTTCGAGACCGACGCGGCGGCGCTGGCGGTGGTGCGGGCCAATGTGGCGGCGTGCCAAGCCCAGGCAAGGACGGCGGTGCGACGCGTGGATGCCTGCCGCCCCCCGCCCCCCGACGAACCGGTCGGCTTGGCCCTCCTCGATCCGCCCTATGCCCAGAGCCTGCTCGAACCCGCCCTCGTCGCTCTGGCCACAACGGGCTGGCTGGCACCGGGCTGCCTCGTCTATGCCGAAAGCGATGGACGAGCCCCGGCGCCAGCGTGGCCCGACGGGTTTAGCGTGGTGGATGAACGGACCCAGGGACGGCCGAGGCTGACGTTCTTACGCTGGGGGGCGGCTTAGCGCGGTGACACGGGGCTACCGCCCCGGACCCCGCCTGGAGGCGATGCCTCCAGACCTCCCCTTCTTTTATTAATTGACACTCCACCTCCCCCCCTTTTGAAAAGCGCGCTTTTCAAAAGGGGGGGAGGTGGAGTGTCATGAACGAAAGAAAAGGGGGTCTGGGGCATCGCCCCAGGCGGGGTCCGGGGCGGCAGCCCCGCGTTGCCGCGTCGAGCCCCCTCCCCTCGTCGCAACAGAAAGGACCGCCTATGCCGCCCAGCAAGGTTGAGATCATTGCCCGCGAAACCGCCTACAAGGGCTATCTCCAGGTGGATCGGATCCGCTTGCGTCACGAATTGTTTGCCGGGGGCCAGGGTCCCGAGGTCCGGCGCGAGGTGATCGAGCGGGGCCATGCGGTGGCGGTTCTGCCTTACGATCCCGGGACCGACACGGTGGTGCTGCTGGAGCAGTTCCGCCCCGGGGTGTGGGCGGCGGGCGAGACCGGCTGGATGCTGGAAATCGTGGCCGGCATTATTGAGGACGGCGAAACCGCTGAGGCGGTGGCCCGGCGTGAAAGCCTTGAGGAATGCGGCTTGGCCGTGGAAGCGCTGGAGCCGGTGGGGCGGATTTTTGTGTCGCCCGGCATTTTGACCGAGACCGTGACGATCTATTGCGGCCGGGTGGACGCGAGCCAGGCCGGTGGCATCCATGGGGTGGCGGCGGAAGGGGAGGACATCCGGGTTTTTGCGCTCCCGGCAACCGAGGCCCTGGCGTGGCTTCAGGCGGGGCGCTTTACCAATGCGACGGCCTTGGTTGCCATGCAGTGGTTGGCGCTTCATCGCGAGGCGCTGCGGGCACGGTGGGCTTAAGGGGAAACGGTCGGGGGTGGGGGCGCCCCCGGCCCAGGTCTTCAAGCGGGCCAGATCTCAGGAGGGAATATCCGAGAGACTGAGCAGGTCTTCGACCTGACGGTGGATTTCCCGGGTAATCTTGGGGTCCAGCTTGGACAGCCAGCTCCAGGGAATTTCCTGAACGCCGTAGGTGGCGCCGGCCAGCATACCGGCGATGGCCCCGGTGGTATCGGCATCGCCACCTTGATTGACGGTGCGGATCAGGCAGTTGCGAAAGCTGTCGGTCACAAAATAATAGTGCAGCACGGTTTGCAGGGTATCGACCACGAAGGCCGAGGACTGGCCGTGGTAGGGGTCGAAGCGGAACTCACGATGGACGGCCACCAAGCGGTTGGCCTCCTCGCGACACGCCTTCATGCCCTGCCCCAGAACCAGCAGGGAAGCCATGCGGGTGAGGGAGACCGTGGCGGCATCCGACAAGGGATGATTATGGGTGGTATGGGCCTGGAGCATGGCCCAGGGCTCCAGAAGGTCGGGCCGGTTCAAGGTGGCAAGCGCAATGGGCAAGGTGCGCATGGCCGCGCCGTTGCCGCCGTCGCCGTCGTGGTAGGGGGCTTCGGTGGTGGCGTGGTTGATGTAGCGCCGGATGCCGCGCCGACAGGTATTGCCCACGTCCACCGGCCGAGACTTAAGCCACAGGGCGAATTCCTCGCACACATCGACCACATCAAGGGTCTTTTTGCTGCACAAGGAGCGCCCCAGGGCGAGGGCCATCTCGGTATCGTCGGTGACTTGCCCCGGGCGCAGGCGCAACCAGCCGCCGCCGATCATCTTGCTATGAAGGCCATGCTGGTGGGCGATTTCGCCGGGAGTCATGAACTCGACGGTAGCGCCCAACGCATCGCCCACGGCCAAGCCGAGATAGGCGCCGAGCGCGCGCTCGTGAACGGAGGGCGGGCTCACGGCCGGCCCTCCTCTAAAATCGGTGCCAAGGTCACAGGTAGGTTGCCTTCACCAGATAGTCCCCGCCGACCACGAGATATTCGCCTTCCCCGTTTAAGGGATGGGTGGGCAGCAAGGTGTTGAAAAACACGATTTTGGATGTGGGAACCCAAGCTTCAAGGATGGTGTCGCCAAAACAATCGGCGACCGAGCGATCCGAGGAAAACGACACGAGATTGTTGAGGCGAATGATCACCGTGCGATTGTCCACCTGCTCGACGCGCTGGTGCTCGGTGAAATCGTTGACCCCGCGATAGAGGCGGATCTTGCGGCCCTCGGGGGCCATGAAGCGGTCGATGGCCCACTGGCAAAACTCGTACAGCAAATCCAACTGAGAGTAGATCGCGTTGTTGTGAAAGCGCGATGCCATCTTCTCCTCGACATAGACGGCCCAGCTAGGGGCCGTGATGCGCGGGATGGGAGCCTTGTGGAAGGTGGGGAATAGGCCAAAGCGGCTCTCGACCCAGCCCTTGAGCACGGCCCCTTCGCGGGCATTGGTATCGTAGCCCCAGCCCTTGAGCAGGCGCAGATAACTGGAGCGAAACCGCCGCACGGCGCCTTTGGCCGGAGGCGGGCCTTCCTGCTGCTCGGGGTCCAGGCCATAGACGGCGGCCATGTACTTATAAAAGGCCTCGCCGGCGCTCTCCAGGTCGGGGGCCTGAGCGAGCATCTCGAACAGACTGCCGTTCATTTCGCGCACGCCGGAAATATGCATGGGCGGGGCGGCGTCGTTGAACTGGGGGTTGGCCAGCAAGTCGGTGGGGATACCGACCAGATTGGTGCTGTGGCCGATGGAGGGCAGCCGCTCGGTTGAATCCCACATGATGCCCCCTTGATGAGCCTCGACGGACCTGAGTGCCCGGTTTGCATTCCTGCCGGTTTAAGATGCCTGATTCCTTAGCACTTTCGTTGGAGCGAAGGAACGGAAAACCGCCCCCCGCCCCGGGCAATCGGTCGGCGCCCCCCTCAGGAAGGAGAGTCCTAGGGCAGCCCGGCCTCCCCCGCCTTCTTCTTCGAACGCGGCCCCCGGGGAAAAACCGGGCGGCTGTTGGCTCCGCGACAGGGGCCCGACAGGGTGTCGGGGGTTTGTCGTGTTTACGACAGGGGGCGGAAGGCGACACAGATGTGCTGAAACGGTGAAAACACCTTGAAAAATAACGCTTCTGGTAAATTTTTCGCCACTTCGATCGGGTTGGCACGCTCCCTGCATTAAGGAACCCGAGCACGACGGGGACCCCCCGACGGGATGTCAGATCAAAGAACGCAAAGGATGGTTTCCATGAGCGCCAAGCTTCGTCAGATCGCTTTCTACGGCAAGGGCGGTATCGGCAAGTCCACCACCTCCCAGAACACGCTCGCCGCTCTGGCCGAAATGGATCAGCGCATCTTGATCGTCGGCTGCGACCCGAAGGCTGACTCCACTCGACTGATCCTCAACACCAAGCTCCAAGACACCGTGCTGCACTTGGCCGCCGAGGCCGGTTCGGTCGAGGACCTGGAACTCGAAGACGTTCTGAAGCTGGGCTACAAGGGCATCAAGTGCACCGAGTCCGGTGGTCCCGAGCCCGGCGTGGGCTGTGCCGGCCGTGGCGTGATCACCGCCATCAACTTCCTGGAAGAGAACGGCGCCTACGACGATGTGGACTACGTGTCCTACGACGTGCTGGGTGACGTGGTGTGCGGCGGCTTCGCGATGCCGATCCGCGAAAACAAGGCCCAGGAAATCTACATCGTGATGTCGGGCGAGATGATGGCGCTCTATGCCGCCAACAACATTGCCAAGGGCATTCTCAAGTACGCCCACACCGGCGGCGTGCGTCTGGGCGGCCTGATCTGTAACGAGCGCCGCACCGACAAGGAACTGGAGCTGGCCGAGGCCCTCGCCGCCCGCTTGGGCTGCAAGCTCATCCACTTCGTGCCGCGTGACAACATCGTGCAGCACGCCGAACTGCGCCGCCAGACCGTGATCCAGTATGCCCCGGACTGCCAGCAGGCCAAGGAATACCGCGCGCTGGCCGAGAAGATCCACGCCAACTCTGGCAAGGGCGTCGTCCCGACCCCGATCACCATGGAAGAGCTGGAAGAGATGCTGATGGAATTCGGCATCATGAAGTCGGAAGAGCAGCAGCTGGCCGAACTGGCCGCCAAGGGCGCCTGAGGCGTGGCCCGGCGCGTCGCGCCCATCCCGCGAAGCGCCGGCATGGCTCTTGCTTCACTGTTGCCGGACCCCACCGAGAGGGCGTTGGGTCTGCGCCACAAGAGAGAAGCCCCCTGACCCGTCGGCCTCCCCGGAGACCGACGGGGCCCCCTCCGATGTCGCCCGCCCGAGTCTGCCTGACCGAGTCTGCCCGCCCGAGTCTGAAGGAGTGAGGACATGAGCCTCGATTACGAAAACGACAAGGCCCTGGCCAACGCCGCCATCCAGGAAGTCCTGGACGCCTACCCCGAAAAGACCGCCAAGAAGCGCAAGAAGCACCTTGGCACCATTGAAACGACCGACGAAGGGTCGTCTTGCAACGTCAAGTCGAATGTGAAGTCCGCCCCGGGCGTGATGACCATTCGTGGCTGCGCCTACGCCGGATCGAAGGGCGTGTGCTGGGGCCCGATCAAGGACATGGTGCACATCAGCCATGGGCCGGTCGGGTGCGGTCAGTACTCCTGGTCTCAGCGGCGCAACTACTACAATGGCACCACGGGCGTTGACTCGTTCGTGACCATGCAGATCACCTCGGACTTCCAAGAAAAGGATATCGTCTTCGGCGGCGACAAGATGCTGGAGAAGATGATCGACGAAGCGAAGGTCCTGTTCCCCCTGGCGCGCGGCTTCTCCGTGCAGTCGGAATGCCCCATCGGCCTGATCGGTGACGACATCGAGGCCGTGGCGCGCAAGAAGGCGAAGGATACGGGCCTGCCGGTCATCCCCGTGCGCTGCGAAGGCTTCCGCGGCGTGTCCCAGTCGCTGGGTCACCACATCGCCAACGACACGGTGCGCGACTGGGTGTTCACCCGCGAGAACAAGGAAGAGTTCGAGACGACGCCCTACGACGTCAACATCATCGGTGACTACAACATCGGTGGCGACGCTTGGTCGTCGCGCATCTTGCTCGAAGAAATGGGCCTGCGCGTGATTGCCCAATGGACCGGCGACTCGACGCTGGCCGAAATGGAGCGCGCGCCCAAGGCCAAGATCAATCTCATCCACTGCTACCGGTCGATGAACTACATCTGCCGTCACATGGAAGAGAAGTACAATATTCCTTGGATGGAATACAACTTCTTCGGCCCGTCCCAGATCGAGAAGTCGCTGCGCAAGATTGCCGCACACTTTGACGAGACGATCCAGGCCAATGCCGAGAAGGTCATTGCCAAGTACCGTCCGGCGGTCGATGCGGTCATCGCCAAGTTCCGTCCGCGTCTGGAAGGCAAGTCGGTTCTGCTGTATGTGGGCGGCCTGCGTCCGCGCCACACCGCCACCGCCTACGAAGACCTGGGCATGAAGATTGTCGGCGCGGGCTACGAGTTCGCCCACAACGACGACTACCAGCGCACCACCGAGTACATGAAGGACGGCACGCTGATTTTCGACGACGTCACCGGGTTTGAGCTGGAGAAGTTCATCGAGAAGCTGCGTCCCGATCTGGTCGGCTCGGGCATCAAGGAAAAGTACGCCGTTCAGAAGATGGGAGTGCCCTTCCGGCAGATGCACTCCTGGGATTACTCCGGTCCGTACCACGGCTACGACGGGTTTGCCGTCTTCGCCCGTGACATGGACATGGCCATCAACAACCCCGTGTGGAGCCTCCAGAAGGCCCCCTGGAAAAAGGCCGCGGCCGAGTAAATCCCACAGTCCCCCAGTTTCTGACGGAGAGTTCCCATGGTCCAGAGCGCTGATAAGATCAAAGACCACCTGCCGCTGTTCAAGGAAGCGGAATACCAGGACATGTTCGCCCGCAAGCGGGCCGAGTTCGAGAACTGCCACAGCGACGAGCGCATTGCCGAAGTCGCCGAGTGGACCAAGTCCTGGGACTACCGCGAAAAGAACTTGGCTCGCGAAGCGCTGGTCGTGAACCCCCAGAAAGCCTGTCAGCCCTTGGGCGCCTTGTTCTGCGCCGCTGGCTTCGATGGCACCTTGGGCTATGTCCACGGCTCGCAGGGCTGCGCCGCCTACTTCCGCTCGCACCTGTCGCGTCACTTTAAGGAAGCGTCCTCGGTCGTTTCCGACTCCATGACCGAAGACGCCGCCGTGTTCGGTGGCCTCAACAACATGATCGAGGGCTTGGCCAACGCCTACACCCTCTACAAGCCGAAGATGATCGCCGTGTGCACCACCTGCATGGCGGAAGTCATCGGTGACGACCTCCAGGCGTTCATCAGCAACGCGAAGCAGAAGGGCTCGGTGCCCGCCGACTTCAAGGTGCCCTACGCCCACACCCCGTCCTTCGTCGGCAGCCACACCACCGGCTACGACAACATGATGAAGGGCATCCTCCAGGCGTTCTGGGAAGGTCAGGAGCGTGTGGCCGGTGAGTCGGTCAACATCATCCCGGGCTTCGACGGCTACTCGGTCGCCAACGTTCGCGAGCTGAAGCGCATCATCAAGCTCATGGACGCCAACGCCACCATCTTGTCCGACACCTCGGACGTCTACGACACCCCGGCCGACGGCGAGTTCCGCATGTATGCCGGCGGCACCACCCACGAGGACACCCTGGCCGCCCTGAACGCCAAGGCGACCATCTCCCTCTCGGAAGGCTGCACCGCCCAGACCCTCAAGTACATCGAGGAAAAGGGTCAGGAGACCGTTGCCTTCACCTACCCGATGGGCCTCGGCGCCACCGACGACTTCCTGATGGCGCTGTCGCGCCTGACCGGCAAGCCGATCCCGACCGAGCTGGAGATGGAACGCGGCCGCGTGGTCGATGCCATCGCCGACTCCATGGCGTGGCTGCATGGCAAGAAGTTTGCGGTCTACGGCGACCCCGACTTCACCTTGGCCATGGTCCGCTTCCTCATGGAACTGGGCGCCGAGCCGACCCACGTGCTGGCCACCAACGGCGGCAAGAAGTGGGAAGCCGACATGACCGCCCTGCTGGCGACCAGCCCGTTTGGCGCTGAATCGCAGGTTTGGGCCGGGCGTGACCTCTGGCACCTGCGCTCGATCCTGGCCACCGAGCCCGCCGATTTCCTGATCGGCAACTCCTATGGCAAGTACATCGAGAAGGACCTGGGCATTCCTCTGATCCGCCTGACCTTCCCGATCTTCGACCGCCACCACCACCACCGCTTCCCGACCATGTTCTACCAAGGGGCGCTGCGGGTGCTGGTGAGCATCCTCGATAAGATCTTCGACACCATGGATGCGTCGAGCGACATCAGCTTCGACCTGACCCGCTAGGGCTGGTCCGAGTTCGAGAGAGCGGGCTTTGGGTCCGCTCCTCGCGAAAGGCGGGGACGACGCTGGGGGCGTCGTTCCCGTCTTTGTTTTTAAAAGGAAGGCTGGGGAGGCGGGCCTCCCCAGACCCCTCCCTCACGGTGCCAAGCCCATGGCCAGACAGCGATTGATCGCCACCAAAATATCCACCTCCTCCGCCGCCCCGGTACGCAGCGCCCACGTGGTCTGCTTATCGACAAAGATCGACAAGCTCATCATGTTGGCCTTGACCTCGGCCGGGAGGGTGCTGGCGGGCTCGGTGATGTCGGCCTGGATGAGGGTCCACAGGCGATGATTGAAGCGCAGGGCCTGGGTCAGCGTGGTCTTGTCATCGGGATGCTGGCGGGCGTCTTCCAGCATCGACGCCGCCTTCGTGAAGGCCAAGGCTTCCGCCTCGCGCGGGCTCGGAGCCGGCGGGTGCGCTTGGCTCTCTGGATCCCTGGCCATGGCCCAATATCTCCTCTTCTGACTCGATAAGATTGCGACAGACCTTGAGGGCTCTGTAATGATCCCCGGCGATCACGCACTGGGAAATCTCGTGGATCAGGTCAAGAGCGGCTCCGTCGAACGGAAGTTCAATAATTTTTCGAACAAGAGAAAAATAGGACCGGTGAAAGGCTTTTTCATTTTGGGGAGAAATATACATATTCAAGATGACATGATACAGCTTTTTAGTGACCGTATCCGCCTGCTCTTCCGTGAGGATATCCTTCTGCCGGAGGACGGGAACCCGGTTGAGAATCACCAATTCCGCCTTGGTCGGGCCATTGGCGACGACGGCTGTACCGATCAGGATCTTTTCGTTCGGTCGAAGCGTTACTTTCAAGGGCATGGGGCTGACCCGTCTGAAAAGAGGAAGGCTCGGGCGGGAGGTCCTGACACCAGACCCGGATAATGGGCCCCGACACCGTCATCGATGCTTTAGCCCAGCGGGACGGACCCCTCCCGACCCGGGTTACAAAAGCCGCAAGATGGCCGGCCCGGAACTCTGGACGATGGGACTGTCCAAGGCGCCCAGTTGTCGCTGAATCAGCAAGGCCAGGGAGTAGGCGGACTCCTTGGTGACATCGGCATGGACCAAGTCGGCCGCACAGGTTTCCAGGGTGCTGATCAGGGTTTCGGTAAAGTCTCGACGGATCTCCAAAAGGCTGGCGTGGCCCACGAAGACCTGAAGACTGTCCTGGACCGCGCAAAGAGCCGCCTCCACGGCCCGCACGGCGGCTTCCAGGCGGTCCGCCCGGGCCCAGTCCTCGGCCACGGACAAAGCGAGCCCGCCGGGGATGTCGGGGCGGGCCACGTGGCGCGGTTCGCCGGGGATCGCCAGCTTGCGCGTTGCGTTTCCGGGGTGGGCGGCAAAATGGATGGTCAGGGTGTCGGCCCGGGCCTTGATCAGGTTGATGCCATTGTAGCTCGCGTCCTCCGTCAGGGGATCAATCTGCTGGAGTGCGGCGTTGAACTGATGGGCCAAGCGCTCGCGCCCAACCTTGTCGGCTGCGGGAAGGGAGCGGGCCGCGAGAACCAGGGCTTTCATCTGCTTGAGCGTTTCGGCCAGGGCTTCCAGGGCGTCGGTGGTGGTGCGCAGGACCTGGAGCCCCTCCAGGATATTGCCCTTGATCACCGAGAGTTCGCCCGCAAAGCCCATCAAGCTGCGGGCCTTGTAGAACGACATGGCGTCGTCCACCGCGCTGTCCACGGCGGAGCCGGTCGCGAGGCGATGCTGAAGGGCGGCGAGCAGGTCCGGCGCGGGCAAAGGGGAGGGCAAGGGACTGCGGGGAGGGGACGCCGGAAAAACACTGCTGTTAGCCATAGTCGCTCAATCCCTTTCTAGGATCACAAAGAGACGTCCGGTGCACCACCAAAACGGCGCCCCCCGTCCCGCCCCCGCTGTGTCCTTGCCCTCCTTGGCCCCAACGGACCCTCCCCGGCGAAGATCACTGACCGCTAGGCGGCGTCGGCCCCTCTGTTGGCGGAACGTCATGATGAACCCGTATCAACTCCTGCGTCGCAAACCCCAGGGACTGGGCTTTGGCGATCAAGGGCGAGAGAATATCATCGGACAAAGTGGGCTGGCGGGCAAGGATCCACAGATAGTCGCGGGTGGGACCGCTCACCAAGGCGTGCGTATAGTCGGGGTCGAGATCAAACACATGATAGCCGCCGCTCAGGGGCCAGAAGAAGGTCACGGCCAAGCTAGCGGTATTGGAATCCTCCAGGAAGCGGGCGCTCCCCTCAATCCGCCGCCAGCGACCGGCGGCGGCATCATATCCCTTGTTGACCACACTGATCCGACCATTGTCCATGGCGCCATAGGTGGCGTTGACGTTGGTCAGACCCCGTTCAAACCGGTGATCAAGACGCATAACTTCGTACCACGTGCCGAGGTAGCGCGAGGCCTCGAACCGCACGGGGGTGATTCCTTCAGGCGCCCCGGTACAGCCACACAGCACCGTGCCGATGGCCAGAAGAGAGGGACAGCAAGATTTTTCGCGCAAGCGACGGCAGCACTCTCGCAGCATGGGGAGCCTCTTGGTCCGTGGATAGACTGAAGGATTGAAGTGCGCTCAGGCGACGGCGACCGCAAGGGGAAAACCGCCCCGAAGGGCTGGTGGCTCCAGATTCCCGCCTCAAAGGAAGGCGGGGGAAGCACGGCCGCCCCAGCCCCCTCGTTTCTATGGCGCGGCTTCCCCCTGTCGGGTCTGGTGGGTCTGGGCCAGGTAGGTCTCGGACTGCATCTCCATGAGGCGCGACACCGTGCGCTGGAACTCGAACGCGCCCTCGCCGTCGGGGTACAAGGCCTGGGGCGGCGCGGCGGCCGAACAGATCAGGGCCGTGCGGTGGTCATAAAGGGCGTCGATCAGCACCACGAAACGCCGAGCCTCGTCGCGGTTATGCGGCCCCAGAGAGGGAATATCCGAAACCACCACCACGTCGAAGGTTTCGGCGATCGCCAGATAGTCGTGGCTGCCCAAGGGCTGGGCGCACAGGTCGGCAAAGGTGAAGCGCGCCACGGCGTCGGTGGCGGCCCGGACCTTGACTTGACGGCCATCGACCTCCAGCGTGCGCGGCGCGACCGGGGCATCGCCAGCCAGACGGGCAAGGCAGCGGGCCAGCCAGGCATCGGCGGCCGGGCCGGGCGGCGTCATATAGACCGTCATCCCCTTCATGCGATCCAAACGATAATCGCGGGCGCTGGCCAGTTCCATGACGTCTAGCCGCTCCTTGATCAGAGCGATGAACGGCAAGAACTTCTCGCGCTGCAAGCCGTGGCGGTACAAGTCATCGGGATGACGATTAGAGGTGGTCACCACCACCACACCGCGCGCCGTGATCGCCTCGAACAGGCGCCCCACGATCATGGCATCGCCGATGTCTTGAATGTCCATCTCGTCGAGACATAAGACGCGCCGCCCTTCGGTCAGAGCCTCGGCCAAGCGCGGGATCGGATCGCCGCTGTCGCCCTTGGCCCGCTGCGGCGGCTGGGTGCGCCAGCGGTGCAAATGGGCGTGGGCCTCGCGCATGAACTCGTGAAAATGCAAGCGTCGGCCCATGCCCAGGGGCAGGGAGGCCTGAAACAGGTCCATCATCATGGACTTGCCCCGTCCGACATCGCCAAACAGGTATAAGCCCCGGGGCACGGCCTCGACCGCCGCCGCCCCGATGCCCAGGCCGAACCGAGCCAGCCAGCCCGCCCCGCGCGGCGGAGCCGGCCGGGGCTGGGGCGCCGGCAAGGGCAAGACGGCGTGATACAAAGCCTCCAGCCGCCCCATGGCCGCTTCCTGGGCCGGGTCGTGCAGGAGTCCCCCCTCGGCGAGACGCTGGCGATAGCGGGCCAGCGGGCCGGTGCCGCGTTCAACCATCCTCGGTGATGCGCGCAACCAAGTCGGCCAGCACGGCGTCGGCCCGGTCGTTCTCAATCTGGCAGGTTCCGGCCGCGTGGTGGCCACCGCCGCCATACTTCAAGCACAGCTCGCCCACGTTGGTGTTGGACGAGCGGTTAAAAATCGACTTGCCGATGGCAAACACCGTGTTCTGCTGGCCCCGGCCCCACAGGGCATGGATCGAGATGTTGGTCTCGGGGAACAGGGCATAAATCATGAAGCGGTTGCCGGCCCAGATGGTTTCCTCGTGACGCAGGTCCAGCACCGCGAGATTGTCGTGCACCGTGGTGCAGCGCTTGATCTGTTCCTTGAACTTGGGCTCGTGCTCGAAATACAAATCCACGCGCTCGCGCACGTCGGGGAGGGCCAGGATTTGCTCGATGCTATGTTCCAGGCAGTAATCGATCAACTGCATCATGAGCTGATAGTTGGACACCCGGAACTCGCGAAAGCGCCCAAGACCGGTACGGGCGTCCATCAGGAAGTTGAGCAGTTCCCACCCCTTGGGATGCAGCACCTCTTCCATGTTGTACTGGGCGCTATCCCCCTTATCCACCGCTTCCATCATGTCGTCGGTGATGCGCTCGAAGCGGTCGCGGCCGCCATAATAATCATAGACCACCCGGGCCGCCGAGGGCGCCAGCGGGTCGATGATATGATTGTCGCGCTTGCCCACCCGGATGGTTTCGGACAGATGATGGTCGAACGCCAGATGGACGCCGTCCACATAGGGCAGGTTGGTGGTAATATCCCGCCCCGTGATCTCGATCACCCCATCTTGCATGTCCTTCGGATGGACAAAGGTGATCTCGTCGATCAGACTCAGTTCCTTGAGCAGGGCGGCGCAGACCAGCCCATCGAAATCACTCCGGGTTACCAGCCGGAACTTGCCATCCGCCATGAGCGGGCCTCCCCATGAACCTGATCCTACCCCCCTCCCTCTTTTAAGAGGGTGCCTTCGGTTTAGCGTGAGCCGCCGTGTGAAGCAAGGCCCCCCCGATCTGATACCATGGTGCAATGATTTTTTGGGAGCAGGGAGCACCAGGGAGGGTTGGGGGGGGCGGAGAAGGCTGGGGAGGCGCGGCCTCCCCAGACCCCTCGTTCACGGTGTAGCGATGCCCCAGGAATGGAGGGGTCTGGGGAGGCCGCGCCTCCCCAGCCTTACTCCCCGCAAAAAAGCGGTTCCCCCAGGCCGGACCACCCTTTACCCTAACGCGGGGCAGACGCCCCCTGACGCGAAGGAGACAATACCTCAATGACGCCGTGTTTTAGGTGGTCTCGCCGATGCGGCGGACTGGTCTTGATCCTGGCCCTGGCGGTGGCGGGCTGCGCCGCGTTCGAGCCCGTGGCGCCCGAGGGGCCGGTCAGCGGAACCTTTGATGCGGCCCAGTCCCAGGCCGCCCTCGCTACCGGCGAGGCCGCCGAGGCCAGTGGTGATCTGGAGAGCGCGTTTGAAGCCTATCGACAGGCGGCGCGCTGGTGGCCGGTGTCGCGCCCGGCGTGGCAGGCCTTGGCCCGGGTCAGCGCCGCTCAGGGCGATGCCGAAAGCGAGCGCCTCGCCCTGTTCCTGGAGGAGCGGGTCGAGGATTACGATGCCTTACACCCGCGTCAAGCCCGCCTCGCCTTTGTCGGAGCCGGCGCCCATCCTCCGGCCGGTCTGGACGGCCTTGTCCCCTGGGCCGAGGTCATGGTGGCCTTTTTCGAGGAAAAAGACCTCTCCGCCCAGCGGGCCGCCTTCGCCGGCCGGGACCCCCGCTCGCGCCTTGAGCGCTATGCCATCTATCCCGTGGCGGTGGGCAGCCTCGGCGGGGCAGTCTACTCGCTGGGAACCGCAGCCAGCAGTTTCGCCTCTGAAGCCGAGTGAGCGTCGCGCCACAGGTGAACCGTAAAATCGCTGTGATCGGCGGTGTGGGTCAGGCGGCACGTCCCGCCCAACGCCTGACAAAAGGCCAAGGTGGCCTCGGGATCGGCGTGGAACAGGCTCCAGCGCTCGGGGTGGGGGGCGCGCGTTGATAGGGCATTGAACGCCACCCCGCACCGGGCCAAGCGCCACAAGCGTTCAATCACCGAGCGCATATAAACCTCTGGCTCGCTCTGCCGAAAGGCAAAGATGCCACTGGCCACCACCCAGTCGAAGCGGGCCAGCGTCGGCATCGGCCCCGCCGCCACATTGCCCACCACAAAGCGCCCGCGGGGATGGGTGGCCCGGCAGTGCTCGATCATGGCCGGGGTCATGTCGAGCCCGGTGTAGTCCACCAGCACACCCTGGGCCTCCAGCCACCCCAGGAAGTCCCCCAGACCGCAGCCCACGTCCAAAACCGACTGCCCCGGCTTCAGGCCAACCGCCGCCAGCCGGGCAAAGCGCTCCTGCTGGCTCTCGGGACTCGACCAGTGCAAGGCACGATAGGTCGGACCGTGGCGCTTGAGAAAGCCGGTATAAAGAGCGGCAACGCGGGTATCGTCGGCATCCATGACCGGGGGCACTCTCTTGTCTCTCTAGCCACAAGACAGAGACAAGTCGGCATCATTCTCGTTGATCTTGTCGCTTGACCCTTCGATCAGGTGAACCGCTTTGAACAGCCCCGGAGCCACCGCCTCCACAACCCCCTTCAACGCCCTGGCCAACGGCGCGCTTTCGAGGGTCGCCTGGGTCATGCCGGGCAAGGGATGATCGTGAAAATAAAGAACCAGGGCCTCGGTCACCCAGGGGGTTTTGTAACAGGCATCGGGGATCTTGTCGGGTTGGGGGGTCAATTGGACCGTGATCCCGTAGAACACCGGGCCCCGCCCCCGGTTCATCACGGGCACCCACATAGGCTCTAGTTGGATCATCTCGCCGCCGGTCAGATCGGCCTCGTCGCGCGGCCGTTTGGCCATCTTTTCCCGACGATCACCGCTGCCCGTCGCCTTAGCACCGCCTCCCCCCCCTTCCGCCAGGGCCAGATCCGGGGCGGCAAAGGCCAGGAGGCACGATAGCAGTACAACAGCGCGCGGGCTGGTCATGATCAAGCCTCCGTCGGCGAACGGGCGGCCCGGGGGAGTCCTCCTCTCCCGGGCCCCAAAATCAGGCCGCGACGAACTGATCGTAGGCTTCCAACGCCATGGAGCCATACACCGCCGAGGGGCCTCCCCCCATGTATAACCCCACGGCCACCGTTTCCAGAAGCTCCTCGCGCGTGGCGCCGTGCTTGACCGCCGCGCGCACGTGAAACGCCAGACAGCCGTCGCAGCGATTGGCGATGCTGATACCCACCGCGATCAACTCTTTGGTTTTGGGATCCAGCGCGCCGGGAGTCATCGATCCCTTGGCCATCTGGGAAAAACCGCCCCAGGTCTCGGGAATAGCCTTGCGGGCCTCGCCCATCAGGGCCCCCAGGTCGGTGGCAATCTGGGACCAGTCCTTGTACATGCTGACCTCGCTTGGTCGGGGGTGCGAAGGCTGCTTGTATGAGATGTTTCTTATATGCCGTCAACGCTGTTCGTAAAGGGAAGGCAAGGGGCGCGCCCCAGCCCCTTCAGCGCCGATCGCGAAAAAAAAGCCCGCAGCAAAGCCGCCGCCGCCCGCTCCTCGATCCCGCCAATGACCTCGGGCCGATGGTGACAGGTCGGCTGCCCAAACAGGCGGGGCCCATGCTCCACAGCGCCCCCCTTGGGGTCATACGCCCCGAAAATGACCCGGGCCACCCGGGCATTGGCCAGGGCTTGGGCACACATGGCGCAAGGCTCCAAGGTCACCCACAGCACACACCCCGGCAGACGCGGCGCGCCGACCCGGGCGCAGGCGGCGCGCAGGGCCAAAATCTCGGCGTGAGCACTGGGGTCGTGGTCCGTCTCGACTCGGTTGCCGGCCGCCGCCAGAACCCGGCCCCGGGCATCCAGGAGCACGGCGCCAACCGGCACCTCGCCCCGCGCCGCCGCTGCGCGCGCTTCGGCCAGGGCCAGGGCCATGGGCGCCAAGCCCCGGGTCCCCTGCCCTGCCCCGGCTCCTGCTGTCTCAACGCCCAGCCCTGTTCTCCCTCGTGCGGCCCAGACCCCCTCGGTTCCCGGGGTGTTATCGACCGTGGGTGGTCAGCTCTGCTTGTGCAGGCGCTTCTCGAAAACGTAGCTGGAGACCTCGCCTAGCTCCTTGCGGGCATACTCGATCCAAGCGCCGGTGCCCATGGTCGGCGCACGCGGCACCATGACCGAGATGGTCGAGAGCGGACCATATTTGCGCTTGAACTCGTCCAAGGATCGGGTTTGGGTCAGGCGGCTGGAATCGGCCGCTTCAAAGATATCGCGAAACACCGAGCGCAGGGTGCGGAAGAACTCGTCAACGCCAAAGGTCATGTCTTTGAGCAAAGTCGCCCCGGGCCGCGCCACAAAGGCTTCCGAGGCCTCCATCTGGGTGGTGAGGGCGTGTTGCACGCGATACATTTTTTGACTGATGGCGTTGAGCGGCAACAACTTGCAATGACCTTGAACGTATTGACTCAAGACCTGCTGGCTGATGTCGCCCGAGGTGGTGCGACCACTGCGAAAGGCCAGAATGTTGGTCAATTCCTCTTTGGTCACGGCATCAAGCACGGATTCAATGCGGGCGCGGCGGTCGGCTTGGCGCACGTCGTCCAGGGCGCCTGATTCACGCATCCAGCGCACCAGCATGTTGGCGGCATCGGTAATTTGCAGGCCGGCAAAAGACATGAGCTGGCTGCACTTCGCCGCCACCGGAAACGCCGCCTCGGCGAAGTTGCCGAACATGGACTCCATTTGCTTTTGCTGGCTGGTCTGCTTGGCAAACTCGTAAAGGACGTTCGACACCTCCTCTTCCGTATGTTTGAACTGGATCGAGGCGCCGACCTGCTGATAAAGCTGGGCCGCTGTGGTCGGAAACATGTCCATGGTGATGCGGTTGGATTCCAAAAAGGCCTTGAAGCGCTCCTGCCCGCCCTCGCCGCCGGTGCCCAACTGAGCCTGCACGAGGCTCTGGCTCATGGCATCGTTGATGTCCATGCCGTCGAAATACTGGCCGATGGCGTATTCGGTGATTTCCTTGAAACCGGCGAGGGGATTGCCATACTTGAGCTTGGGAATCTTGGCGCGGCGCACTTCCACAGCGGTACGAAACGCGTTGGCTGTGGCCGCCATGGCCGGCTTGTCGGTGGACTGGATAAAGCCCTCGCCGCGCTCCATCACCTGAATGTACAATTGAAGAGCGTAAGAAAACGCCGCATGCCACAAGGCATTGTCAGTAGCGTGCAGGAGGACCAAGCGGTCTTTGAGAGTCAAGTCGTTACGTTGCGCGAACTCGGTGAACAACTGGTCAAGGATGCGAAAGGCCCAGGTCTCGGGCCGGTCGTCGGCGCGGAAGCCGAAGCGGTCGGTGTTGTTGAGCTTGAGGAACAAGATCAGGGCATCGCGCACGGGTTCGATGTTGCGCGGCATGGTAATGGTGGGTTTGCCGCCCAACGCCATGACCAGGAGCGATTCCATCACGCCGATCTGGCCAAGCTGCACCTTGCCCCGGTCATCCACCAGCACTCCAGACTGCATGATGGCGGTGGCGTCTACCTGGGAGACCTCGGTGACCAGGGCCCGAAGGTCCACGGACCCGAACCGGCCGAGGAGCTTCAGCACTTTTTCATTAATGACGTCGCGCTTCACCTGATGTGTCCGTCAGCGGCGGGGAACTCTCCATGCCGCTTTGTCCTGGCAAAGCGACACACCCAATCCTGGGGAAACGGGGTTTGCCGCGATCCCGGGGATTTATAACTTATAACAGCCGCCGCAGACTCCGGCTACTCTTCCTCGATCCGCGACTTTGGTCTCCCGCTTGGCTGTTTCGCCTCCAAAACGCGAAAGGATGTTGTTCAAAGGAGGAACACAGCGTATCCTGAAGAATGAGGGGGCAATGACTCGGGAGGATTGGCGTATGGATTCCGCGACCGTTGCCGGCTACGCAGCGAGCCTCCAGCTCGGCGTGACGGGCCTTCAACCTTTCCAGAACACACCACCGCCCCCCCCCTCGCAAGAGGCCAAAGGGCCCGACGTTGAGCCCATGGTCCCCAAAGTGGCCGATCGTGGGGTCACTCTCGACATTGAGGCGTGAGGGCGTGTGCCCCCAGCCCCGCTTGGTCTTTCGTTTGAGGAGCGCGCCGCGAGATCATGGCCAATGAGGGGACGGGCCTCGGTCGGGGGCGGATCGAAGGAGGCTATCAGGGGCCCGTTGTCTTGCCGGGGGCCCGGCTGCGGCCGGTTCGTTCTTCGGCCGGCGTGGCATCGGCGCGCGAGGTCCGTGCACCGTCCCTTGGCGCTACCGAAGAGGCAGCTCCCCGGCCGAGACCGTCGCGCGATGCCCTGGGGTCCGGCCGTTTTGTCGTGGTCGATGGGCGGCGCTACGATCTCGATGCGCCGCGCGGGACCTATTATAACTTTCTGATCTGACCCCAAACGCCTGAGCCCTGAGGGAGGGGAGCGCATGATGGAGGAGTCCCCGTTCCCCGAGGCGCCCTGCACCACCGAAGTCTCGAACGAGGGCTACTTTTCAACCGAACAGGGCACGGCACGGGTTCGCCCGGTTTTCGAGCGTAAGATCCCCGCTGGCGACGACCGGGAGCGTCTTGTGTGCGGAACCTGTGGGTTTATCGTTTACGACAATCCCCGCATCATCGTCGGCGCCGTCTGCACCTGGGAAGACCGGGTGCTTTTGGCGCGACGGGCCATTGAGCCCCGCCGAGGCTACTGGACGGTGCCAGCCGGCTTCATGGAACTGCGCGAAACGACAGAGGAAGGCGCCGCCCGCGAAGTGCGCGAGGAAACCGGGGCGCGGGTGCGCATTGTCGATCTCTTGGCCTTATACAACCTCACACATATCAGCCAGGTCCACCTGATCTATCGCGCCGAGATGATGGACCCCCACCATGCCCCGGGCCAGGAAAGCCTGGAGACGGCCCTGGTGGCGTGGTCCGACATCCCGTGGGATGATCTGGCCTATCCCACGGTCTCCTGGGCGTTGCGCGACCACGCCCAACGGATCGGGCTCTCCAACTTTGCCCCGGCCGGACGCCCCAACGGATCCCCATGACCCGAGGGGCCTGGGGAGGCCGCGCCTCCCCAGCCTTTTTTCAGGCCGCCGACCCGGCCTCGTCTTCGGCCGTCGGCCCCTTTTTCTTGCGCCGCAACGTGTCGAGCGCACGCCGGGACAGATCCTTCCCCGCGCGCACCGCCTCGGCATAGGTGTCGCGCACCGCGTCGGCGCTCAAGTCAAGCAAGGCGCCGCCCTCGCGGTAATGCCGATCGACGACCTTGCCCACGGCATAGGTGGCCGCGCCGTTCATGACCGGCACGGTCACAAAACCGACCCCCCACCCGACACCGGGAATCAGTTTAAGGGCGCTGGCGGCCAACCGCCCGGACCCCACCCCAGCCGCCCCACCGGTCAGGGCGGTGACCACGGCCTTGCCGGCGTTTTGGGAGAAGGGACGGCCATGGAGGGCGGACAGACGGCGGATGAGGGCGATCTGGATGCCCACCGCGGCGGCGAGATCGACGCCCGGCACAGGCACAACCCCGGCGGCGACGGCGGCCATCACATGGTTTTTGATGACCCGGTCCACCACGTGGGGGCTGGGGGTCAGCGGCGCCGGCACCCCCGAAACAACGGTGTCGGGCTCGGGGGCATCAGGCTCGGGGGCGTCGGGCTCGGGAGGAGGCGTCGGCGCAGCACCGGAAGTGCCGCCGGGGGTGACCCCTCCCTCTTGAGTCTCGTTCATGCTTTTTCTCCCGCCAAACAAGACAGGCTCTCAAGATAAGAGCAACCCCGGACAAAAGATAGGAGGCGTCAGCCGATCCACAACCCTTCCAAGCGGACGCGCACCCCTTCCGGGGTTTTGTTGAGATAGTTGATCAGACCACTGTGGCGCCATTGCAGCATGCACAGCCGGGGCTGAAAAAAGTACCTCATGCCAATGGCGAGCGGGACCCGGGCCTCGGGGATCAGGCCTTCGTAAGCCTCGGCGATGTAGTAGCCCAGATCCTTAAAGCCCTTTTCGCGCGCTCCCAGAGGGCCGGTCACACACCAGACGATCACACCGGTGCGGCGATCCACCTCCCGCACCACGCCGCAATGGGTGATGGGGCAGCCGCAGGACATGCCCAAGGGGCGGCCGATCAACAGATCGCCGACCTGGATCTCCAGTTCCCGGGTCAACAGGGGGTTATGGGGCAAGATGACCTCGCGCGGTCCAGGATCCTCGGGCAGGTGCTCCAAGAAGAAGTCGAAAGGCCGGCCCAAGGAATCGCGCCACAGCGGATCCGTCTCCCCGCAAGCGGGCTCGGGCGGGAGGGGGCCCACGGCAACAGGGGCGCTCGGGCTCTTGCATCCGCCGCACGCCACCAACGCTTCCCGGTCCAGGCGCGCGCTTGAAAGAGGAAGGCACCGCTTGAGCAGATCGGGACGGGTGTCCAAAGCCTGCGACAGGTCATGACACGTTCGATAGCCACAAACCCCACAATCCAGGCCAGGCAGCGTCGGCGGCGCCAGGGTATCGCTCATGGGTTTTCCTCTCCTGTGAAGAAGCCTGTTTCGCAAACAAGGCCCGAAAGCCCGGCCCACGGTCTTGTGTCAAACCCCGGATGTCAGGGGCCGCAAGGTCTGCACCACGCTCGGAAGGACGCTCAGGACCCGCTCGATCTCGGCGGCGCTGGTGAAGCGTCCCAGTGTCAGGCGCAAGGCACCGCGGGCTTTGAGGGGGTCAAACCCCATGGCGCTCAGGATGGCCGAGGGCTCGGCGGCACGCTGGGCGCTGCACGCGCTGCCCGACGATGCGGCGATGCCAGCCTCATCAAGGGCCAGCAACACCTTGATGGCTTCCCCCTCCTGCCCCGCAAATCCCAAGCACAGATGCCCGGGCAGACGGCGCCAGCGGTCGCCGATGACGTAGACCTGGGGCACGCGGGTTTCGAGCCCCTCCAGCAGGTGCTCGCGCAAGGCAACCAAGCGCACGGCATCGTCGGGGCCCTCGCGGTGGGCCAAGGCGGCGGCAAGCCCGAGCCCGACCAGGGCCGGGGTGTTCTCGGTGCCCGAGCGCAGCCCCCGTTCCTGCCCCCCGCCCAGCATCTGGGGGGCCAGCCGAACCCCCGAGCGCACGATGAGAGCCCCCACCCCTTTGGGGCCGTGCAGCTTGTGCCCCGACAAGGACAGCAGATCGATCGGCAGGCGCTGAAGGTCCAAGGGAATCTTGCCCACGGCCTGAACGGCATCGGTATGCAACAAGATGCCGCGCGCCTGGGTGATCTTGGCCAAGGCGTCGAGGGGCTGCACCACGCCGGTCACGTTGTTGGCGGCCATGAGGGAGACCAGCCGGGTATCGGGCCGAAGGGCGCGGGCCAGGGTATCGGGATCGATCCACCCCTCGGGGCCGGGGCGCAGGCGGGTGACCCGCACCCCCTGGCGTTCCAGCCGCGCCGCCGGCGCCAGGACCGAGGGATGCTCGATCTCGCTGGTCACCAGATGATGGGACCCCGGGGGCAGGGCCTCGAAAACGCCCAGAAGGGCCAAGGTGTTGGCCTCGGTGCCGCCGCTGGTGAAGACCACGGTCTCGGGCTCGGTGCCCAGCAAGGCCGCGACCTGGGCCCGGGCGTCCTCCAAGGCGGCCCGGGCGGCCCGACCGGCGGCGTGCAGGCTGGAGGGGTTGCCCGGATACGTCCGCTGCGTGGCCGCCATGACCTCGGCAACGCGGGGATCAACGGGGGTGGTGGCGGCGTTGTCGAGGTAGATCATGGGGCTACTCCCCGCGATAGAACGTCTGGTTTTCCAAGGACCGCACGACCCCGAAGTGGGCTTGCCACCCGATCTCCTTTTTGCCCACACAGATGGTACACGTCCCGACCGGCGGGTTGCCGCGCAGCAGCATTTTGTCGGACACCTCGGGCCACGCGAGCAGCCGGCGGACCAGGGGATCGATGCCGATGCCGTGCAGGGCGTTGACCTCGCGCACCGCAACGTTGGGCGCGGCGTCTTGGATTCGCGCGCGAAACACCTCGCGCTCCGCCTGGGACACTCGGTCGATTTTGGTCACCACGGCCACGTCGGCCAGCGACAGCATGGGGCCGACCTTAAGCGGCAGATTCATGCCCGACGTCGCCTCCAAGACGACCACCCCCAAGCCTCCATCGACATAAGGCGAACAGCGCAGGCACAGCCCGGCCGTTTCGACCAGCAAGAGGTCGGCACCGGCCTTGCCGGCCCACGCCAGGGCATCGCCCAGCACCATGACGTTACAGTGGTCGGGACACAACTCACCCGAGTATATCTTGCGGGTCGGAATCCCGAACTCGGCGGCGAGTTGCTCGTCCTCCTCGGCATACTGCACGTCGATTTTCAAGAAGGCGGCCTTGTGACCCGCCCGGGCCAACCGAGCCAAGATGTGACGGATCACCGAGGTTTTGCCCGTGGTCGCCGGGCCGGCCACAATCCCCAGTCTCATGAGAAAGCCTCCAGATCGGCCAGGGTCACGCGCTGTCCGTCGCGCAGGCGCTCGCGCAGGTGCGAGAGCATGTCGTCCAGCCGGCTGACGGCGGGAGCCAGGCGGCGTTCCTCGGCGTCGGTCTCGAGCACCTCGGCAATCCGCCCCTCGCGCATGATCAAGCGCCGATCCGAAAGCAACGCCACCCGGGGGTCGTGGGTCACAAAAATGAAAATCCGCCGGCGACGGCGCAGCAGCTCAAGAGCCCGGGTGCGGTTGATGCCGGCGTTTTCCACTTCATCGAGCAGCACGATGGGCGTGTCACAAATGACCGTGGCGTCGGCAATCAGCAGCGCCCGGGTTTGCCCGCCCGACAGCTCGGTCATGCGCACCGAAGGGAGGATGGGCTCCCCGGTCAGTTGGTTGGCAAACTCCAGCGTTTCGGCCACCACATCGGCCGCCGCCGCCAAGGAGCGGGCCCGGATTCGGGCGTGGGTCGTTAGGAACTCATCCACCGGCAGGTCGGACAGAAACGTCGTGTGCTGCGTGATGAGGGCAATGGGGTTGCGGGCCGGGTCGTCCCGGTCCTCCACACTCACGGGCCGACCGTCGAACAAGAGACGCCGCCCGGTGGGGGTATCGCCATCGGCAAAAAGCTCGATGTCGTTGATCAAGGTGGTTTTACCCGAGCCAGTGCGCCCGACCACGCTGATGATCTCGCCCATGGCCAGATCAAGCCGGGGCCGCGCGTCGGGCTGGCCGTCCCGGCCGTGGCCGGCCAGAATGGAGATTTGTGAAACCATGGGGTCTTCCTCCGGGGACAGGGGGCCTGGGGATCCCGCGTTAACAGTCTACATATCAAATAGACTTTACCTGTCAAACGGAATTTGTAGACAGATTGGGCCGTCTCCTCGGGCGCAAAGCCTTGCCCCCCGCCGGGGCGGGGCGTAGACACCCCCGGCATGGTCCGCATGGGAGCTTTGACATGGCCTGGTTGGCGCGCGTTCTTCCCCTTGATCCGTATGTGATCTCTCTGCTGCTCACCGTTGGCGTGGCCAGCGTGCTGCCCGCCTCAGGGGCGTGGGCGCAAGGGATGACGGCGGCGGTGGGGGGGGCGATTTTTTTGCTGTTTTTTTTTATATGGCGCGCGCTTGGCACCGCGTGAGGTGGGGCGCGGCATGGCCCACTGGCGGCTTCAGCTTTTGGTCATACTATGCACGTATGGCGTGTTTCCCCTGCTCGGCCTGGGGATCGCCGCCCTGGGTTTTGGTCTCGCGCCACCCCTGGTGATCGGATTTCTCTACCTGTGTGTGCTCCCCTCGACGGTCCAATCGTCCATCGCCTTCACCAGCATGGCCGGCGGCAATGTCCCGGCCGCCCTCACCGCCGCCACGGTGTCGAACCTTCTGGGCGTGGTCGCGACCCCGGTGTTGACGGGCGTACTGCTGGGCGGTGCCGGCGGCGGGATCTCGCTGGGGGCGCTTGAAGCCATTGCCCTTCAAGTCCTGCTGCCCTTCGGCTTAGGGCAACTCGCTCGCCCTTGGCTGGCCGGCTGGGTTGGGCGTCACCGTCGCCTGACCACCTTGGTTGATCGTGGTGCGATTTTGTTGGTGGTTTATGCCGCCTTTAGCGAGGGCATGACCCAAGGGGTTTGGGCGCGGATGTCGTGGGGGGATTTTGGGATCATGGCGGGCCTGGACTTGGCGCTGCTGGGCATCGTGATGGCCGTCAGCCTGGGGCTCGGCCGTTGGGCCGGCTTTGATCGGGCCGATCGTCTGACGCTGTTCTTTTGTGGGTCCAAAAAGAGCATGGCCACCGGCCTCCCCATGGCGGGGGTCCTGTTCGCCGGCCAGGCCGTGCCGCTGATTGTCTTGCCCTTGATGCTGTTTCACCAGATCCAGTTGATGGTCTGTGCCATACTGGCCCAGCGTTGGAGCCGGGATCCGCGAGACTAGAGAGAGCTGCGGACAGGGGGGCGCAAAAAGCAAGGCCAGGGAGGCACGGCCTCCCCGGACCCCTCGTTTCTTCCGTTTTGTCCTTCTGCAAAAGGTCGGTGGTTGATGGCGTCTTTCGGTCGCATCGAGGCTCTTGCCGGCGTGGCTCTGGCGGGGGTGGTGGGGCTGTCCCTAGCCATGGAAATGGGGGCCCCGGTCACGCTGCAATGGGCCTCGGGGGCCTTGCTGCTGCTCTATGGCGCCGTCTTGTTCCGGCGCATGAGCCTCTCGGCCCAGGGCTTGATCTTGGTGGCCGTCGCCTTGGCGGGGCCGGCCTTGGTGCAGGGCTGGCTGGGTCCCGAGGCCCTGCGCGACGCCTTGGGCCGGGCCGGAGCCATTGCGGCCTTGTTTGCCTGCTTTGGCTTTTTGCGCGACGCCGCGGCCGCCTCCGAGGGCGTGCGGCGGTGCGGGCGGTTTTTGGCGCGCCGGCCGCCGGGGCAGCGCTACGGCGCCCTAACCTTGGGGGGCCACCTGTTTGGCCTCATCTTAAACTTCGGCGCCATCCCCTTGTTGGGGACCTTGACCGTGGAGGGCACCCGAGCCGCCGACCGGCCCGACGAGGATCCCGCCCGCATCCGCCGCGATGCCATCCGCCGCCATCGCATGGCGCAGGCCGTGCACCGGGGTTTTATCGCCACCCTCACGTGGTCGCCGCTCACGGTAAGCATGGCCGTGATCTTCTCCACCGTCCACGGCGCCCAGTGGCGGGAGTCGGCGCCCTGGCTGGCGGGAACCGCTGGCCTCTTTGTCGGCCTGGGCTGGCTGCTCGACCGCTTTTCTCCCGTGCGCCGCACCACCGGCCTCGCCCCCGACCCCGATGAAGGCGGCTCGTGGGCCTTGCTCCTGCCCGTGCTGGGGCTGGTCGCCGCCATTTTCGGGGCTGGGGTTTTTCTCGAGGAGGCCTTGGATCTGCGGTTGGTGGTGGCGGTGATGATCGTCTCGCCGGTCGCCGCCGCATTGTGGATGCTGGCCCAAAGCCGGGTCTGCCGATCGTGGCCCGGGGCCCTGGCCGCCACCGGCGAGCGTTTGGGGCGTCACGTGCTCGAGACCTTCCCCACCTATCATACCGAATTGATGGTGGTGGCCGCCTCGGCCTTCATCGGCATGGTGATTGCGGCCGTCTTGCCGCCCGACGCCGTGCCGTCCTTACTGGCGGCCCTGGGCTGGCCGGCCTGGGTGGTGCTGGCGGTGGTCCCCTGGCTGTGTGTGCTGGGGGGACAGGTGGGGATGAGCCCGGTGCTCTCGGTATCCTTACTCGCCGCCACCTTGCCGGCCCCGGCCGTGCTGGGAGTGCCGGCGACGGCCATGGTGGCGGCCTTCAGTGGCTCCTGGGCTTTGGTTGCGGCCTCATCACCATTTACGGCGGCGGTTCTCACCTCGACCCGGGTCGCCACCTCCCGGGCCCGCCCGACCAGCCCGCTGCGCTTTGGTTTGCGCGATAATTTGAGTTTTACGCTGCTCGCCACTTTAGCGTTGAGCGTTTATGTGGCGGTTTTGGCGCGGGGGTAACAACGATAAGGAAAGGCTGGGGAGGCGGGGCCGTCCCCACGACCCCTCGGGAGTTAGGCGGGGACGGCCATGCCGGCGGTCACGGCCGGGCGGGCGGTCAGGGTGTCGCGCCAGCGCCGCAAGGCAGGGCGCGTTTCCAGGGGAATGCCCAGGCGGTCGGCCAGAACGATCCACGGATAAAACGCGATGTCGGCGATGGTGTAGTGCTCCCCGGCCACCCAGGGCGTGCGGCTCAGGTGCGCCTCCAGCACATCGGTCTGGCGGTTGGCCTCGGTCAAGAAGCGCTCCAGGGCGGCCGGGTTGGGCTCGGGGGCGCGCATCGAGAAGTAATAGACTTGGCCCCAGGTCGGGCCAAGGCCGCTCATCTGGAACATCAGGCTTTGCCACACCGCCGCCCGGCCCACGGGATCGGTAGGCAGCAGGGGCGAGCCGGTCTTTTCGGCCAGATAGACCAAGATGGCGCCCGATTCCGCCAGCACCACCGGGCCATCGACAATCACCGGGATCTTGCCGTTGGTGTTAAGGGCCAAGAACGCCTCGGCGCGTTGCTCGCCTTTGGCCAGATCCACGGCATGGACCGTATAGGGCAGGCCCAGTTCCTCCAGCAAAATCGACACCTTGCGGCCGTTGGGGGTGGGAGACGTGTACAGGTCGATCATGGAAAGTCCCTTCCAGAGAAAGAGCCCGCAAACGCCAGCCCCGCCTCACCGGGACCGGCCTGGGCACACAACTGGTCAATCCGCCGGGCGGCCTCGTCAAGAACGGCGCGAGCGGTGCGCTCGATGGCCGCCGCCAGTAAGCTGTAATCCCGTGCCCGCGGCGACCCGGGGCGCCACAGGAGCGCCAAGGTGCGCGCACTGCTGGCCCCGGCCACCGGCCGCACCGTGATGCCCGAGCCGCCCCGCGCCTCCTCGGGCACGGCCAGGGCCGGGATCAGGGTCAAGCCCACCCCGCCCGCCACCATGCGCGCCAAGGTGGCGAGCCCCGTGGCCTGGAAGGCTTCGTTCTGGCGCGAGCGGGTCAGGCGGCAGGCTTCCATGGCATGCTCGCGCAGGCAATGGCCGTCTTCGAGCATCAAGAGGGTCTCCTCGGCCAGGGCCTCCAGGGGGATCTCGGGCAGCCCGGCCAGGGGATGGCCCTCGGGCAAGGCCAGCACCACGGGTTCGCTGATCAACTCTTGGCGCGGCAGGTCGCCAATGGCATAGGGCAAGGCCATCAGGGCGACATCAAGGCGCCCGGCATGCAAGCGAGCAAGCAAGCTGGCCGAGGTTTCCTCACGCAAATACAGTTTAAGCCCCGGATAGGCCGTGCGCAGCGAAGGCACGAGGCGCGGCAGCAGGTAGGGGCCAATGGTCGGGATCACCCCGAGATGCAAGTCGCCGGTCAGGGGACGCGTGCCGGCCTGGGCCGCGTCCACCAGGGCTTCGGCGTCGGCCAGCAGCCCGCGTGCCCGCGTCACCAACTCCTCGCCCAAGGGGGTGAAGACGACTTGGCGGCGGCTGCGCCGTTCGATCAGCCGCACCCCGAGCAAGGTCTCCAACTCCTGGACCCCGGCGGACAGGGTGGATTGGGTGACCGCACAGGCGTCGGCGGCACGTCCGAAATGGCGGGTTTCGCTGACCGCAACGAGGTAGCGAAGCTGTCGCAGGGTGGGCAGGGGTTTCATGAGCGCGCCTGGCCTCCGTCTCGCCGGACCTGCGGCGGTCCGTTCCATCGGAAAAAACGAATATTAAAACCATAAAAGCCGGCTGGATATGGGTCGGGGACGGCCCTAAATTGGGTCTGTCCCCGGAAACGACCCAAGGAAATGGGGGGGTGCCGGGGCCTTGGGGGCGGATCCCCGGGACCTTCTGGAGGAGAAAAATCGATGAGCAGCGATCTCGGAATCAACATCGGCATCCCCGAGGACGAGCGCAAGGCGATTGCCGAGGGCTTGTCCCGCCTGCTGGCTGACACGTACACCTTGTACCTGAAGACGCATAATTTCCACTGGAACGTCACCGGCCCGATGTTCAACACGCTGCACCTGATGTTCGAGACGCAGTACAACGAGTTGGCCCTGGCGGTCGATACCATTGCCGAGCGCATTCGTGCCCTGGGAGAATATGCGCCGGGCAGCTACGCGCAGTATGCGTCGCTGACCGTGATCAAGGAAGCGGCGGGGGTTCCGGCGGCCGAGGAAATGATTCGCGAACTGGCGCGCGACCAGGAGGCGGTGGCCCGCACCGCACGCTCGGTCTTTCCGCTGGCGGAAAAGGCCAACGACCAGCCCACGGCGGATCTGCTGACCCAGCGCATGCTGACCCACGAAAAGACGGCGTGGATGCTGCGCTCGATGGCGTCTTAAAAAAAGAAGGCTGGGGAGGCGCAGCCTCCCCAGACCCCTCGGTCTTTAAAGGCCTCAGGCGGCCTTGATGATACATTCCACCGGGCAGACAGGGACGCACTGGGGGGCGTCGTGCTGGCCAGCGCACTCGGTGCACTTGGTGGCGTTGATCTTGAACGTCGGGTCACCCTGGGTAATGGCCTCGTTCGGGCACTCCGGCTCGCAGGCGCCGCAGTTGATGCACTCGTCGGTGATCTTCAGGGTCATGATTTTTCTCCCATCCTTGTCGTGGGTTTGGGTGCGGCTCGCGGGCGGACCCCACCGCTGTGCGGGCGTCTAGCAGGTATTTTCGCCGCCGGAATTGACTTAAAGCAATCCGGGGCCCGGGAAACGTGTTTTCCCGTCAATTTTGCTGCATCGCGAAATCCATGAAAAATAAAGGGATTTTTCCCAGGTCTCTTGCAAGATGGTTGCGAGAGGTCGCGCCCGGGGATATACCTTTCTCAACCACAACGCCGCCGATCCTCGGTGTTTCAACGAGATGGGCGGGGTGACAGGGTCCCCGGCGCTGCCTGGAGAGTCCCTTCTTTATTTTTAGTTCCAAGAAAACACCCGCGCTGGCTGGCCGTCGGGCGGGATTGTCGTTTTTCGCGTCGGGGTGCGCCGGCGCCTTGCCAGAAGGACCTTCGCCATGGCCGCGTCGTCCGTTTCCATCGCGCTCACGGGATCCGGGGGAGCCGGGGTCATGACCTCGGGGCGCCTTCTCCTGGACGCGGCGGCCCGCGCCGGTCTTTATGGCCTGATGACCCGCTCGCTGGGGCCCCAGATCCGGGGCGGCGAATCGGCAGCCCTGTTGCGCCTGGGCAACCGCCCGATCGAAGGGCCCGATGACGTGTGCGATCTGCTGGTGGCCGTGGACTGGGGCAATATCGAGCGTTTCTCGGCCGAGATCCCGCTTGGGGAGCACAGCCTGATCATCGCCGACCCCGCCCAGGGTCCCGTCCCCGCCGTCATCGCCCGCGCCAATCCGCGCGTGGTGTCGGTTCCCCTCAAGGACTTGGCCGAAAGCGTGCCGCAAGGGCGGGTCAACATGGTGGCCCTGGGCTTGGCGGGCACCTTGTTGGGTCTGTCGGCAGCCGGGATCGAAGGCGTGCTGGCCGGCCTGCTCACGCGCAAGGGCGAGGCGGTGATGGCCAGCGCCCGCGCGGCCGTGGCCGTCGGCGTCAAGGCCGCCGCCTCGGTGACGGGCGCGCCGCGCCTGGACCTTGCCGATGTCCCGGCTGGGCGCGTCAAATGGTCGATCAGCGGCAACGACGCCACCGGCTTGGGCTGCCTGCGCGGCGGCGTGCGCTTTGTCGCCGCCTACCC
Organism: Pararhodospirillum photometricum DSM 122; assembly: GCF_000284415.1. Taxonomy (NCBI): domain Bacteria; kingdom Pseudomonadati; phylum Pseudomonadota; class Alphaproteobacteria; order Rhodospirillales; family Rhodospirillaceae; genus Pararhodospirillum; species Pararhodospirillum photometricum. The sequence goes on along the minus strand of NC_017059.1, from coordinate 3,061,749 downwards.
CATCACCCCGGCCACCGAAATTCTGGAATGGCTGGCCGTCAACCTGCCCCGGGTCGGCGGCGCCTTGGTGCAGGCCGAGGACGAGTTGGCCTCCATCAACATGATCTTGGGCGCGTCGTTCGGCGGCGTGCCCGCCATGACCGCCACCTCGGGCCCCGGACTGGCCTTGATGACCGAATCCCTAGGGCTTGGCGTGGCCGCCGAGGTGCCCATTGTGGTCTGTAATGTCATGCGCGGCGGCCCTTCGACCGGCATTCCCACCAAGTCCGAACAAAGCGACCTCAACATCGCTCTCTATGGCCTGCACGGCGATGCCCCGCATGTGGTGACGGCGGCTACCTCGATCGCCGACTGCCTGTTCACCGCCCAGTGGTCGGTAGGACTGGCCGAGGCGTTGCAAGTGCCGGTCATCATGCTGACCGATCAGGCCATGGGGCAGGCCCGGGCGGTGATTGATGCCCCCACCGATCCCGGCTTGACCTCCCAACGCCTTACCGCCCCGGCCGCCCCCGACGCGCTGGCCTATCAGCGCTACGCCCTCACGCCGTCGGGCGTCTCGCCCATGGCCATTCCGGGGACGCCGGGCTGCGCCTATACCGCCGATGGCCTGGAGCACAGCCCGCGCGGCACGCCTTCGACCCAGGCGGCCCACCACCAAGAGCAGCTCGACAAACGCCAGCGCAAACTCGCCACTCATGACTACGGCTCCGCCTGGGCCGAGGTCGAAGGCGAGGGGGACACCGTCATCGTCACCTGGGGGTCACTGACCGGGGCCGCGCGCGACGCCGCCCAGCGCCTGACCGCCGCCGGCACCCCGACCCGCCTGATCAGCCTGCGCTTGCTCGCCCCCTTGCAGACCGAGGCCCTCAGCGCCCTCGTGGCCGGCAAGCGGGTGCTGGTGGTCGAACAAAGCCACAGCGGCCAGTTCTTCGGCCACCTGCGCGCCCACGGCGCCCTGCCCGCCGACGCCCGGTCCCTGGCCCGGCCCGGCCCGGTGCCCCTGCGGCCCCACGAAATCGTCGCGGCCATCGCCGCTTGGGAGAAGGGCGCGGCGAACGCCGCGTGAGAGAAGGGAGAGCAAGATGAGTCCCGAGGCCGAAACCCGTCTCGAAGCGCAGGACTACCGTTCCGACGTCAAGCCGGTGTGGTGTCCGGGCTGCGGCCACTTCGCGGTGATCACCGCCATTGCCCGCGCCCTCGCCGCGTTGGCCCTGCCGCGCGAGGAGGTGGCCCTGGTCTCGGGGATCGGCTGCTCGTCGCGCCTACCGGCCTATTCCACGGTGTACGGCTTCCACGGCGTACACGGCCGTGCCTTACCGGTGGCCACCGGGCTCAAGTTGGCCCGGCCTGACCTGACGGTCTTGGTGGCCGGCGGCGATGGCGATGGCTTTTCGATTGGCGGCAACCACTTTTTGCATGCCTGCCGCCGCAATGTGAACATGACCTACATCGTCATGGACAACAGCGTCTACGGCATGACCAAGGGCCAGGCGTCCCCGACCACCGAGGCCGACTGGTCCGGCTCCAAGCTGACCCCCAACGGCCCCGGCCTTGTCCCCTTCCAGCCCCTTGAGATTGCCCTGTCGGCCGGTGCCTCGTTCATTTCCCGGGCGTTTTCCGGCCAGCCGGCCGAACTGACCCGCCAGATCTGCGAGGCCATCACCCACGATGGCTTTTCCTTCATCCACGTACTGTCGCCGTGCATCACCTACCGCCCGGAGCAGCGCGGCTACAAGGACCGGGTGCACCAGGAATGGGAACCGGTGAGCAACCGCACCGAGGCCTTCAAGACCTTGCTCGACGACGATGGTTTTTCCACCGGCATCTTGTTCAAGGGCCTCACCCCTGCCTATATGCCGGAAACGGCCGAGCCGATGGCCCTGGCCGCTCTTGAGGCCCGCTTCGTGGTGTAATCCCCAGGGATCGGCGGGCTCTGGCGTCAAGGAGAGCCCGCATGGAAACGCTGGGAGAGTTTTTGGCCCACGCGATTGCCCTAGAAGAGGAGTCCGGCCACCGCTTCGATGCCCTGGCCGACTCCCTTGAGGTGCACCACAACTGCGAAGTCACCGAACTGTTTCGTAAGATGGCCCACTTCTCGCGGCTGCATCTGCGCGAGGTCCGGCGTCGGGCCCAGGGGGTGGACGTGCCCGCCCTCAAGCCCTGGGAGTTCCGCTGGCCCGACCCCGAGGCGCCCGAGACGGTGGCCACCGAGGATACCCACTACCGCCTAAGCGCCCCCGAGGCCCTGACCCTCGCCCTGGACAGCGAACGACGCGGCGAAGCTTTTTACCGCTGGGTGGCCCAAACCTCGGGCAACGAGACCGTGCGAACCCTAGCGACTGACTTCGCCGACGAGGAAGCCGAACACGTCGCCTTGCTGGAACACACCCAAGCCCGCTATCAACGCCCCCCGGCCGTGTTTGGCGACGACCTGGAGCCCCCCCAGGCGGTTGACTAAAAGGAACGAGGGGTCTTGGGGAGGCAAGCCTCCCCAGCCTTCCTAAAGCTTCCCCTTCATCTCCGACGCGCTGTAATTGCTGAAGTGCCCCTCTTTGGCCGCCTGGGTCCGGGCCTTCTCCAAACCTTTACGCACCGCACCGCCAATGGCCGGGGCGGCCGGCAGGCGCTCCAACTCGGTCGCGCCACAGCCGGGACACGCCGGCGCGGCACTGGAGCCGCTGACGAAAGCGCTAAACTCCTCATCGCAGCGCACACAGTGATAGGTATAAGTCGGCATCCCAGCCCTCCGTTAATCACCCAAGGCAGCGACGCGGCGCAAATCGAGGCGCAGCTCCACCACATCCTCATCGACCAAGCCGATCCGCTCGAACCCGAGGTCTTCGCAAAACCGCAGCATGCGGCGGTTGTCGCGCAACACCTGCCCGACCATGTAGCGGGTGCGCCGTTCATAACAGTACCGAATAATCTTGAGCATCAAGGCCTTGCCCAGACCGGAGCCCTTGAGATCCGAGCGGACGACCACGGAGAACTCGGTGGTTTCGTTGTCGGGATCGGTCACGGCGCGCACCACGCCCAGGGTTCGGGGCTCGTCGTCCTCCTCGATCTGGGCGATGAAGGCCATCTCGCGGGCATAGTCGATCTGGGTGAGGCGGGCCATCTGGTCGTGGGGCAGTTCCTTGACCAGCCCAAAGAAGCGGAAGCGCACATCCTCGGGGCTGAGGCGCGAGACGAACTCATAGTGCTTGGGTTCGTCCTCGGGGCGAATGGGCCGCAGCAAGGCCGCCCGCCCGTCGCGCATGACGAACGTCTCTTCCAACTGGGCGGGATAAGGCCGAATGGCAAGACGGTGCGGCCCCTTGGTCTTGCCCGGCTCCAAACGCACCCGAGCATCGACCGCCAGCACCCCCCGCGCGTCGGCAAACAGGGGATTGATCTCGAGTTCGACGATCTCGGGGATGTCGATCATCATCTGGGCGATCTGGATCAAGGTCAGGCAGATGGATTCCAGATCGGCCGCCGGCTTGTCGCGGTAGCCTTCGAGCAGGCGAAAGACGCGGGTGCGCTCCAGCATGTCGCGGGCCAGGGCCATGTTGAGGGGCGGCAGGGCCACGGCTTGGTCGCGAATGATCTCCACCGCCGTGCCGCCCTGACCAAACAGAACCACAGGGCCGAAAATCGGATCCAAGGTGGCGCCAACGATCAGTTCATGGGCCCCCGGACGCCGGGCCATGCGCTGAACGGTAAAGCCCTCCAAGGGGGCATCGGGGAAGGTTTGGGCCACACGCTGGGCCATATCCTCGGCGGCACGGCGCACGTCGTCGGGGGTCTCCAGGTCGAGCACCACGCCGCCCACGTCTGATTTGTGGGTGATGGCGCGCGACAGGATCTTGAGAGCCACCGACCCGTTCATGCGTCGGGCCACGGCGGCGGCTTCGTCGGGGGTGCGGGCGATGTGGGTCTCGACGGTGGGGATGCCATACGAGGCGAACACCGCCTTGGCCTCGGGCTCGCTCATCACCAGATGGCCGCGGGCAATGGCAAGGTCGATGATCTGGCGGGCCGATTCGACGTTGGCGGTAAACTCGGAGGGCAGGCTGGGCGGCGTTTCCATCAGCATATGCTGGTTGCGCCGGTAGGTCACGAGGTGCATGAAGCCCTGGATGGCCTCGTCGGGGGTGAGGTAGGTGGGGATTTGCGCCTCGGTGAACAGCGAGCGGGCCGCCACCACCTGCGCTTGGCCGACCCAGCAGGTGAACACGCTGGCGGTGCGATGTCGGTTGGCGGTGTCGATCACGGTCTGGGCGATCTCGGTCGAGGGCGACTGGGCGAAGGGCGCATACATCACCAAAACGGCGTCGATCTCGCCGGCCCCCAGCAGAATGTCGAGCGCCTTGCCATAAAGCTCGCCGCCGGCCGCGCCGCCCAGGTCAAGCGGGTTGGCCGGCATTACCCCGGGGGGCAGGACCTGGGCCAGGGCCTTGGTGGTTGCCGGGCTGAGGGGGGCTAGGGTGCCGCCGCGCTCGATCAACTCGTCAACGGCCATCACGCCAAGACCGCCGCCGTTGGTGACAATGGCCAAGCGGTGGCCCCGGGTGGGACGCCGGGTGTGGGCCAGGGTTTCCACGGCGTTGAACAGCTCTTCCAGGCTGTACACGCGCAGCATGCCGGCACGCTTGAAGGCGATGTCGTGGATCGCATCGGCGCCGGCGAGGTTGCCGGTATGGGAGGCTGCCGCCTGCGCGCCCTCGGCCCCGCGTCCCGACTTGATGACGATCACCGGCTTATTGCGCGCCGCCGAACGGGCCGCCGACATGAACTTGCGCGCATCGGTGACGGACTCGATGTGCAGCAAGACGGCCCGCACATCGGGTTGGGTGCCCAGGTAGTCGATGGCGTCGCCGAAATCGACATCCACCTTTTCACCCAGCGACAGAAAATGGGAAAAGCCGATGCCATGGCCGCGGGCCCAGTCGAGCACCGCCGTGCACACCGCCCCCGACTGGCTGACAAAGGCCACCTTGCCCTCGGCGGCCGGCCGCACGAAGCCGCTGGCGTTAAGGCCAATCCCCGGCGCCAGCAGGCCCAGGCTGCCCGGTCCCAGCATGCGCATGCGATGTTCGCGGGCCAAGGCCAACAGGATTTCTGACAGCGGCCGGGGTCCCTGGGCCGGCATGTGACCGCGCACATCGGTCATGACGATGGCCGCCCGGGTGCCACGCTGGCCCAGGGCCTTGATCTGAGCGGCCAGATGCTGAGGCGGCGAACAGAGCAAGGCGAGATCGGGCGTAACCGGCAAGGAGGCGACATCGGGATAAGCCAGCACCCCGGCCACGGCCTGATACTGGGGATTGACGGGCATGATGGGCCCGGCGAACCCGCCCGAGAGCAGGTTGCGCATCACCAGATGACCGACCGTGTCGGCCTGGTTGGAGGCCCCGAGGACCGCCACCGACGAGGGGGCAAACAGTGAAGACAGATGCCGCACGCTCATACCGAAGTCTCCCGTGGCTCGGAGGCTGTCAAGGTCCTGTCATGACGCCGGAAATCCCCTTCCAACGCCGGGCCCCAGGGTGAACCGTTTCCGATCCCGAGGCAAGCCACGCGCCAAGCCCCCTTGCCGCCTCATGATAAGGAGGGGTCTGGGGAGGCCCGCCTCCCCAGCCGACGCCGAGGAGGGGCCGGCCCGTGCCGCCTGCCGCCTTGGCCGTCCGGTGCGCGGCACCGGTCTGAGCGCGGCCTGGATGCAAACCGCCGACGTTGAGGAAGCCTTGTGCCTGCCGCTTCACGATGGCGGCCACCTCGTTGGCGTATTGTGCCTGGGCTGGAATGAGGAAAGCGCCCCCACCCCCGCCGTCGAAGCCGCCTTGGAGGACTTGTCCCAACGCCTGGGCCGGCTATTCACCGTGTGCCGGGCCCACAATGCCCAGCGGCTGCGCGACTTGGCCATGAGCGCCGTGGCCAGTGCGATTTTTGTGTGTGACGGCGAGGGCCGCGTTGAATGGGTGAATGAGGCTTACGAGCGTCTCACCGGGTATCAGGGGGCCGAAATGCTGGGCCATCTGCCTGAGGTGCTGCGCCCGGGCGGCCGCGAGGAGGCCGACTTGGAGCAGATTTGGGCTGCCTTGCGCGCCGGGCGGGTGTGGCGAGGCGAACTGGTCGAGCGCCGCAAGGATGGCCGAACCCACACCGTCCACCAAATCTTGACGCCTCTTCTCGACCGGGCGGGCCGGGTTTTGCACGTGGTGGCGGTGCACGAGGATGTCACGGCCCGCAAGCGGACCGAGGAGCGCATCCGCCAGCTTGTGAATTACGACACCCTGACGCGTCTGCCCAATCGCGTTTTATTTCGTGACCGGCTTGATCAGGCGGTCCATCACGCCCGGCGCAACGGCCTCGGCTTGGCCGTGCTGTTTATCGATCTCGACCATTTCAGCCGGATCAACGACACCCTGGGTCATGCCGTTGGCGATTTGTTTTTGATGACCATCGCGTCGCGTATCAATGCCGCCGCTGAGAAAGCCGACACCGTGGCCCGGGTGGGCGGCGACGAGTTTGCGCTTATTCAAACCGGCGTTTCCAGCCCCGAGGCGGCGGCGGCGGTGGCGCGTCATCTGATTGAGGTGATCCGAACGCCGGTTGATCTGGGCGACCACGAGGTGCGGGTGGGGGCCAATGTGGGCATTGCCATTTTCCCGCAAGACGGCACCGACCCCGCCACCTTGATCAAGAATGCCGACATGGCGCTCTACCGGGCCAAGCGCTCTGAGGACGAACACTGCTTATTTTTCTCGCAGGAGATGAATGCTGAGGCCGCCGCCCGCCTAAGCCTGGAAGGGGATCTGCGCCGTGCCCTGCAGTTGGGCGACCAACTCGCCGTGCATTTCCAGGTGCAATACGATTTGCGCAGTGGCCAGCCTTCAGGCGCTGAGGCTTTGGTGCGCTGGACCCATCCGGGGCTGGGTCCGATCCCGGCTTCGACCATCGTCGGCGTCGCCGAGGACAGCGATCTCATTCACGACCTTGGGGATTGGGTGCTGCGAACCGCCCTGGCCCACTATGCCAACTGGCGGGCGCGGGGCTGTGGCCGCTTGCTGATCGCGGTCAACATTTCCGCCGTTCAGTTTCGCAAGGCCGGGCTGGTTGAGCGGGTGATCGCCTTGCTCGCCGAGCACCGGGTGCCGCCCGCCGATCTGGAACTGGAGCTGACCGAGAGCATCTTGATGCAAGACGTGGACCACGCCATCCGGCTTCTCGAAGCCTTTTCGCACGCGGGGATTCGGCTGGCCATCGACGATTTCGGGACGGGCTATTCTTCCTTGAATTATCTCAAGCGCTTCCGGGTGGACCGGCTCAAGGTGGACCAGTCTTTCGTCCGCAATGTTACCGAAAACGGCAACGATGCTGTCATCACCCGGGCGATCATCAATCTCGGGCACAGCCTCGGCCTGGAGGTGATCGCCGAGGGTGTGGAAACCGACGCCCAGTATGCCTACCTGGGCTCGGTCGGCTGCGATGCCGTGCAGGGTTTTCTGCTGGCCCGGCCCGAACCGGCCGAAAAAGTCCTGAACACCCTGCTAGGCCACAGCGTGGCGTCGTAACTCCCCCAAGGGAACCGAGGGGCTGGGGAGGGCCGCCTCCCCAGCCTTTTCTTCAAGCCGCCTGGGGATCCTTCAAAACACCCGGCCTGCGAAACGCCGCGACCACGGCCTCGGCATCACTGACCCCCACGCAGCGCAAGGCCGTGTCCATCATGGCAAAGGCCAACTCGCGTTCGCCCATCACCGCATGATCGACGCCCAGGCGCTCCAAGGTCTCGCGCTCTTCATCGCTGTGGGTGCGCACGACGATGTCGAGCTGGGGGTTGACGTGGCGTGCCCCTTCAACGATCCGCCGCACGGCAAAGCCATCAGGGATGGCAACGATCAAGAGGCGGGCCCGCTCGAGATGGGCCCGCTGCAAGACGTCCATCACGGCGCCATCCCCGCACAGGGCCAAACGGCCCTCCTCGCGCAGACGCGTGACCACGGCCCGGTTCTGCTCGACCAGCAAGGAAGGAACACCGGCCTGATGCATGGCCTCAGCCAACAAGGACCCCACCCGGCCGTGGCCGATGATCAAGACGTGCTGATCCGGCACGGGCGTTCCCACCGGCAGGTGGGCCAGCGGGTCCGGGGTGGAATGCTCCAAGGTTGAGGTCAGGCGGGGGTGGCGGCGGATCCAGCGCTCCAGGGGGCCCACAAGGTGAAACACCAGCGGGTTCAAGGCGATGGACAGCAGGGCTCCCGACAAGATGTAGGTCATGCCCGCCGGCGGCAACAGGCCCAGCGAGACGCCCAACGCTCCAAGGATAAAGGAAAATTCACCAATTTGGGCCAAAGAGGCCGAGACGATCAAGGCGGTGGACACGGGATAGCGGAACAACAGCACAATGCCGAAGGCCGCCAGCGACTTGCCAATAATGATGACCAGGAGCACCGCGAGCACCGCGAGGGGATCGGCGAGGAGGATGCGGGGGTCGAACAGCATGCCCACCGAGACAAAGAACAAGACGGCGAAGGCATCCTTGAGGGGCAGGGAATCGGCGGCGGCTTTTTGGCTCAGGTCGGACTCGCTCATGATGACGCCGGCAAAAAAAGCACCAAGCGCGAACGACACGCCAAACAGGCTGGAGGACAGATAGGCGATGCCCAGCGCCAGGGCCAGAACCGCCAAGGTGAACAACTCGCGCGATCCCTGGCGGGCCACCTGATCCAAGATCCACGGCACCACCCGGCGCCCCACCAGCATGACCAAGGCGATGAACATGGCCACCTTGGCCAAGGTAAGGCCCAGGGTGCTGGCGATGTCCGTGGGATCGGACAAGGGAGGGGCGCCGGCGGTGCCGGTCAGGCTGGCCACAGCAGGCAGCAAGACCAGGGCCACGACCATGGCCAGATCCTCGACCACCAGCCAGCCTACGGCGATGTGGCCGTTGTGGCTTTGCACGATGCCGCGCTCCTCCAGGGCGCGCAGCAAGACGACGGTGCTTGCGGTTGACAGCGCAAGGCCGAAGACGATACCCGCGATCAGGCCCCATCCCCAGAGCCAGCTCAAGGTCGTGCCGATGGCGGTCGCGGCCGCAATCTGCCCCAGAGCGCCGGGGATGGCGATGCGGCGAACCGCCCACAGGTCGCGGACCGAAAAATGAAGTCCCACCCCGAACATCAGAAGGATGACGCCCACTTCGGCGAGCTGCTGGGCCAGCGGGCCATCGGCCACGAAGCCCGGTGTGAACGGTCCCACCGCAATGCCGGCGACCAGATAGCCCACCAAGGGGGAGAGATGGAGGCGAGCCGCCACCCACCCAAATCCCAGGGCGAACATCAGGCTCATGGAGATTGTGGCAATGAGGGTGAAGTCGTGCACGTGGGTTCCTTTCCGGGCCAGGGGCGGGACGGGGAAGGGTTAGGTTTTCAGGTGAGTGTGGGACATCATGCGTTCCACGTAGCTAAGAATAAGCGCAGAAATGACAAAGGTCAGATGAAGAAGAGTTAACCACATGACCTTGCTGTCAGTGTACTCATGAATATTCAGGAAAACCTGAAGAAGATGGATGGAGGAAATAGCCACGATGGACGAGGCGACCTTGAWTTTGAGGCTGCCCGTGTCCAACTTTCCTAGCCAGGAGACCTCGTCGGTTCCTTCATCAAAGCGACTGACAAAATTTTCGTAGCTGCTGATCATGACCATGACCAGCAGACCAGCGACCAGGGCGGCGTCAATCAGGCCCAGCATGGCGAGAATCATGTCGCTCTCGCTGTACGTGAAGACGTTGGCGGCCACTTTCGAAAATTTATAGACAAACGCGGCGCCATACAGCGCCAGGGCCGCGCCCAGCCCAAGGTAAAAAATCACCAGCAACCAACGGCTGGCCAGGATGATGCGTTCAATGAAAAGTTCTAGCGATTTCACGGCCGGTCTCTCGGCGGAAGTGTGGGGAAAAAGCGGTGAGGTCAACGGATGGGAGAGACCTAGAGGTCGGCTCAAGAGCGGTCGATGTCAAGGGAAAGAAAGGGAAAAAGGATTTAAAATCCTGGGGATAGGCTCTCCTCGCGCGAGGCAGGAAAGCACGGAAATGTACACTTCTCTGGCGATTGTTCCGAAATGGTCCTTTGGAGGGGGGACACAGAGCGCGGATTTCCGCCGCTCGGCACTTTGGCCTGATTCATGCAAAGCGTTCGGGGGATGGCTCCCCGAAGACCCCCTGTCGATGCACCCAGGCCTTGGGGTGCTCGCTTCGGGGGGCCATCCTGAGCAAGAGGCTGGGGGCAAGAGGTGGGGTGGGCCTCCGCTGCGCTCTCTGTGCTCTTCGGGCAAAAAAAATCCCCGGCATCCGTGACGATCCCGGGGAGTGTGGGCCACTGGGCCGTGGGCCTTACATCATCGGGCACGTCCGTGTCTCCCCCCGGGTCAAACCGCTGCGAGCCGCATTGACCGCAGCCAGCACATCCGCAACCTCAATGGCGTCGCGCTGGCGCACCAACGCGCCGATGGGATCGTCAATCAGTTCCCACACCGAGGGTTCGCTCCCCGGCACCAGCCAGCGATCCGCAATCCGCGTCCGATGAAGGGGCCTCTCGCCAGAATTTTGTCTCATGTCTCTTCTTCCCGTCTTCTGCCAGTCCCGACCCGGGATGGGGGGCGGCTTGGGGATCCTGACATGGGGGTGATGGTGTGTCCAGTCAATCTATCTAAATTATAGATTAAGCAACGACGGGGCCGCCCCCCGACCGGCCCGGCGCAAAACCGGTTTCCCCGCGGTGAGTCTCGCTCTAAAGTCCCCCCTTTCAGCCTCCCCCTCTCGTCGCGGAAGTCGTTGTTTGTCCATGTCCCTGTTGTTCATTACCGCTACGCGCATCGGCGATGCCGTTCTTTCCACCGGTGTGCTTGACCACCTCATCCGCGCCACCCCCGGCGTGCGTGTCACCGTCGCGTGTGGTCCGCTGGCCGCCGATCTGTTCGCTGCCGTGCCGGGGCGGGAAGAAACCTTCGTTCTGACCAAAGGCCCCCGGGCGCGTCACTGGCGCCAGTTGTGGCGGGCTTGCGTCGGTCGGCACTGGGAGACCGTGGTCGATCTGCGCGCCTCGCCCGTCTCCTGGGTGTTGCGGGCCAACCGGCGCTACTGGCTGCGCCCCGGGCCGGCCCACGAGCACAAGGTGGTCCGCCTCGCCCGCCTGCTCGGCGTCAGTCCGCCCCCCGCGCCGCGCCTTTGGCTGGCGCCTGAGCATCACGCTGCTGGTGATCGCCTGATTCCCCTGGGGGCGCCCGTGCTGGCCGTGGCCCCGGTGGCCAACTGGCACGGCAAGACGTGGCCCATCCAACGCTTTGTTGAGATCACCCGCCGCCTCACCGCCGCCGATGGCCCCCTCCCGGGCGGGCGGGTCGCCGTATTGGGCGGCGCCGAGGACCGTGCCGCCGCCCAGCCCCTGCTCGACGCCGTGCCCGCCGAGCGCCGCCTCGACCTGCTGGGCCAGGGCAGCTTGCTGGAGGTTCAGGCCGTCTTGGAACGCTGCGCCTTCTTCCTGGGTAACGATTCCGGGCTCATGCACATGGCCGCCGCCGCCGGCATTCCTACCCTCGGCCTGTTCGGCCMCACCCCCGACGCCGTCTACGGCCCTTGGGGCCGCTGTACCGCCGTGGTCCGCACCCCCGAACCACCGGCCGTCCTGTTCCCCCCCGGGACCAACGCCGCTACCGTTGGCCCCCTCATGCAAAGCCTGCGCCTCGAAACCGTCGAAGCCGCCGCCTGGGCCCTGTGGGAACGCCGCCCCCGCGGGTGACGGCGACGCGGGCGGAGCGCTCGGGTAGAAAACGCGGCGCTGGTCGTTCGCTCGGGCGACGCGGGGCTGCCGCCCCGAGCCCCGCCTGGGGCGATGCCCAGACCCCTTTTTCTTCTGTTCATGGCTCTCCCTTCCCCCTCCTTTGGAAAAGCGCGCTTTTCCAAAGGAGGGGGAAGGGAGAGCCAATTAATAAAARGAAAGCGGAGGTCTGGAGGCGTCAGCCTCCAGGCGGGGCCCGGGGTGGCAGCCCCGCGTCACCCCGGCAAACACCCCCTTATTTCTTTTTCCCCTTCTGAGGCAAAAAGCTCATGCCATCGACGACGGCCTGGGCGGTGGGCAGGGCTTTTTCGAAGGCGTCATCGGGGGCGGTATAAAGGACGACGAGGGCGACGGCCATGTCGGCGCGGGGGATGGCGACCATCCATTGGCGCACCGGGCCGTTTTGTCCTTGGAAGCGGGCGACGGCTTGTTGGCCGTTGCCGGCGGGGCCGCTGCCGGGGAAGGTGAACGGGGCCTCGCGGAGGATTTCCTGGTCGGTTCCCCGGGCACGGATGGCCGCCACGTATTGGGCGACCAGGGTCGCGGCGCCGGCCTGGGGATTTTTACTGTCGGGGTTTTCCTGGTTGGTGAGGGTCACGGTGGTAAGCCACTCCGGCGTCTCGGGCGCTCCCGAGAGCAAGACCGTATGGCCATCGACCTTTTCCAGGCGCCAACTGGCGGGATAGCGAAAGTGAACCCCCAGGCCGGGGGGCTGGGCCTCGGCAAGGGTGCGCCCGGGTTTGGCCGGGGCTTCCTTGGCGTCGGCGGTGGGAATCCCGACCAGTGGGACGCCCAGCGCCAGGGCGAGCAGAAGGAAGGCGGGGTTCATCGGGGCATCTCCGGGCGGGAGGTCAGGGCCAGGAACGCACGCGCTTCGGCGAGGCGGCGGCGCAAGGCGGCGGGATCAAGGCGCTCGGGCACCCCGGCGCCCCAGACCGGGCCGGGCCAGGCCACATCCTCGCCGCGACGCGCCACCACGTGGACGTGGAGCTGCGAGACAATATTGCCCAGAAGGCCGACGTTGATCTTGGCGGCCCGGGTGGCGGCCTTGAGGGCGGCGGCGGCGGCCAGAGCTTCTTGCCACAAGATCGCCTGATCCTCGGGGGCGAGATCGAACGGTTCAACGGCGCCAGCCCGATCGGGCACGAGCACCAACCAGAAAAAACGGGCGTCATCCATCAAGCGCACCTGACACAGGGGCCAATCGACGACCCAATGGCTGTCGGCGGCAAGCCGGTCATCAAGGGGAACCATGATCCGCAAGGGCCTCCCAGGGGACACGCCGGGGCGGGATTGCCGCCGGACGGCCGGGCCTTTATATGGGGCGCGACTGCCCGCGGACATCAAGGCGAAAGGATCCCCGCATGACCCGCCGCTCCCTGCTTGGCGCCGCCCCGGTGCTGTTGAGCTTGGCCGCGTTTTTTTGGGCGACCAACGCCATCGTCGGCAAGATCGCGGCCCAGTCGGGCATTCCGCCGATCGGGTTTGCGTTTTGGCGCTGGGCGCTGGCCATTGTCCTGATTTTACCGTTGACGGGTCGGTCGTTGTGGGAACACCGCGCGGTGTTGCGCCGGGATGGGCCGTTCTTGCTGCTGTTGGGCGCGCTGAGTGCTGGGGCGTATAATGCCTTGATGTATGCCGCCCTGGCGACCTCGACGGCGATCAACGTTTCGCTGGTCGGGGCGTCGATGCCCATCATGATGGTGGTGCTGGCCCGCCTTGTCCTCAAGGATCGACTGGGCAAGCGACAGATGGCGGGCATTGCCTTGTCGTTCCTGGGGGTCTTGCTGGTGGTGGCCCAGGGGGATCTCCAGGTTCTGGCGTCCCTGACCTTGCACGAAGGCGATGCCTTGATGCTGCTGGCCACGTTTTTGTGGTCGGTGTTTTCCGTGTTGCTGCGGCGTCATCCCCCAGCGGTGCCGGCCACGACGTTTCTGACGGTGCAGATGGTGGGAGGGCTGCTGATCTTGGTGCCGTTTTATGCCTGGGAGATCCTGGCAGGCCGCACCATGCCGCTTGATGCCACCACGGCTTGGGTGTTGCCCTATACGGCCGTGTTCCCAGCCCTGCTGGCGTTTTTGTTCTGGAACAAGGGGTTGGCGGCGGTGGGGCCGGGGGTTGCCGGCCTTTATTCCAACTTGATCCCGGTCTTGACCGCGGTGATGGCGGTCGGCCTGTTGGGCGAGACCCTAAGCTGGTTTCATGCCTGCGCCATGGTCCTGATCCTGGGCGGCATCGCCCTGGTCAGCCGACGGCCGCGCTAGCCCAAGGGGGAGGGCTTATACCCCCAGACGCACCGGCCCCAACCCCGGAATATCGGGGCCGGCGCAGGTCAGGGGAGGCACGTGCGGCCCGGCCACAATCTCGGCCCCCTGGCGTACCGCCAGATCATGGAGCAAGGCACCGGCCCGGATCACCCCTTCGGCAAGAGCGGGGTCGTTGATCAAGGCGCGATAAAAGCCCTGCGACGGCAACACCCCTCCCCATAAGCTGGTCAAGAGCCGGGGCATGGCCTGAAGACGCACCATCCCCCATCCCCGAAACGCGACGCGCTCGATAGGGCGCTCCAGCACCACATGGACGTCGCCATGACGGGGATCACAGGCGATACGGTCATAGAACATGGTTTTGACCCGCTCGGACGGCCCCTCCATGACCTGAAAAATGGTGTCCCCCAAGCGCAGCAAAAACCCACCGATGGCAATGCTGCGGTTGCGGGTCTGGGAAAAGCGGATCAAGGCGTCGAACTCGTCCTCGGACGTTCCGGCGTCGAGACTGACATAAGCCAACTGCCATGCCTCGGTCATCGCGGGTGTTCTCCTGGGGGCAGGACTGATCTCTACGTTGGATCAGCCCCCCCTCCCGTCAAGAGTATACTCCAAAGGCTGAGGAGACGCGGCCTCCCCAGTCCCCTCCCCTCCTGAAGGCATGCCTCCCGGAAAGGACCTCCGGGACCGTGGGGACTGGGGAGGCCGCGCCTCCCCAGCCTTCTTTTCCTCTTTCGCCGGCTTTCAGCCCTCTGTCACCCAATGCCCCCGAGATTTCCCCGTCTTTCGCCGGCGCGAAACCCCGCGTATAGTCGGCCCGGTTCCCCGAGCAAGGAGTCCGTCATGACGGCCGACAATCCGATCCTCCATTATTTCGAAGACCTGAGCGAAGGCATGTCCGCCAGCGTGGCCAAGACGGTCAGCGAGGCCGATATCTATACCTTCGCCGGGGTGACAATGGACACCAACCCAGCGCACCTTAACGAAGAATACATGAAAACGACCCCGTTTGGCGGGCGAATTGCGCATGGCATGCTTTCCGCCGGCTTTATTTCTGCCGTTTTGGGAACCAAGCTGCCMGGGCCGGGGGCGATTTATGTGGGGCAGACCCTGAAGTTCAAAGCCCCCGTGCGTATCGGCGACACGGTGACAGCCACCGCCGAGGTCACCGCCTTGGTGCCGGCCAAGCGCTTTGTCACCCTGCGGACCACCTGCACGGTCGCCGGCAAGCTGGTGCTCGATGGCGAAGCCACGGTGATGGTGCCGGCCCGACCCGAGTCCTGATTCCCTCCTCTTGGAGCCTTCCTACCATGCGCGTGTTGCGCCACACCAGCGAGCTGCCGGCCTCCTTGCGAGGCGCCAGCGTGGCCCTGGGCAATTTTGACGGGGTTCACCGGGGGCATCAGCGGGTGATCGGCGCGGCACGCGCCATTGCCCATGGCCTGGGCTGCCCCCTGGGGGTCATGACCTTCGAGCCTCACCCCCGTCGTTTTTTCCAGCCTGACCTGCCGCCCTTCTCTTTAAGTTCGTTTCGCCTCAAAACCCACCTGATCGCCGCGCAAGGCGCGGACTTCCTGATTGTCCAGGCCTTTGACGCCGCCTTGTCCCAGGGATCGGCTGACTGGTTCATCGAGAAGGTGCTGCAACAGGGCCTGGGCGTCTCCCACGTGGTCGTGGGGCAGGATTATGCCTTTGGCCACCAGCGCGAAGGGACCGTGGCACTGCTCCAGGCGCGCGGCCTGGAACGCGGCTTTGGCGTCACAGCGGTGGCGCCGGTGCGCGATGCCCAGGGGGAGACCTGTTCCTCCACGCGGGTGCGCGAGGCCTTACAAGCCGGCGACATCGCCCGGGCGACCGCCGTTTTGGGACATCCCTGGGAGATCGAGGGCCGTATCGAGCGCGGCGACCAGCGCGGCCGGCAGATGGGCTTCCCCACCGCCAACCTGCGCCTCGGGCTTTACCAACCGCCGCGCGCTGGCGTTTATGCGGTCACGGCGGGGCTCGACGGCGGCCTCGACACCAAATTTCTGCCGGGCGTGGCCAATTTCGGGCGCCGCCCCACGTTCGGGGCCGGCGACCCAATTTTGGAAGTCCACCTGTTTGATGCTACGCCCGACCTCTATGGTCGGCATGTGCGGGTGCGCTTTCACCACTTCCTGCGGCCGGAGCAGACCTTTTCCGGCCTGGAGGCCCTGCGCGCCCAGATCGAGAACGATGTTGCCCAGGCGCGGGCCTTGCTGGCCAACGGGTAGACGGCGTTCGTTCCTCAAAAAGAAAGGCTGGGGAGGCAGGCCTCCCCAGACCCCTCGGCGATGGGGGCCCTATTCCGAGGGCTCCAGCACGTCGGGATCTCCCGAGTGGGCATCGAATAGGTGGCGAATGAGGAACTCCAGGGACTCGGCGAACACCGGTTTCTTGGCGTCAGGCAGTTCCTCGATCCCGTCGATCAGGTGATTGATGGGATCATGTTCAATGAGCATGCGCCCGGCCTCGGTCAGGACCAGGACGTGGGAGCTTTTTTTGCCGCGGCTGGGCTGGCGCACGAGGTAGCCCTTGCGCACCAAGGCCGAGATCGACTGGGACGCGGTGCCCCGACTCGACCCGTAGTGCTCGGCGAACTTCATCACCGTGGCCACCGATTCGTTGGCCTGACTGAAATAGCGCAAGGCCATCCACTGCGCCGGGTTCAGCCCCCCTGTGAAACCACGGCTGTGGGTCAGGCGTCCGACCTGCGTGAGCAGTTCGGCCACGGCCCGCGATGTGCAGCTGTGTTTCATCCATCTCACCCCTGTGGGGCTCCTCTGGGAGGCTCTTCGGATCCCCACCGAAAAGCGGAAAGTTTCGACTCAGAATAACTCTTTCTGGGGTAAGCCGCAAGGAATCCCGCGAGGCCCTAGCCTGTTTGGGGATATTATCACAGCGATCATTGCTGATGGGACCTTTTTTAGCAAACTTACAATCCGCAAGGGAACGCCCTTTCCTGGTGTTATCCCACACACCTCGCCCAAAGAGGAGCCTACGCCAGGAAATAGCCCTGGACTACCCGAAAGAATATGGTAGGGTGATTACAATGGTTAGAGTTCAAAAGCCGCATCCTTCCCGAAAGGCATCGGCTTCGTAACAAACCGCCCCACGGAAAAACAATGCGCCTTTTGACGCGATGAATTGCTTGTATACGAGAGAAGGCGTGCTAATTTTCCGGCCGATGAAGGATGATGACACTTTCCCTTCTCGCGCTCGGCGGGTATTTCCCGTCTCGGAAGCGGAATACCAAAGGAGCCGGGTCCGCGTTAGATGTGTCGAAAGAGCCTTCAAAGCCCGGTGGGTCGAAAAAGGCTATTCTTCGGCATGGTAACACGGTAAGGCAACGGACAGGAGACCCGACACGGGGGGGGGACGCGAGACATGGGAACGCGGGAGGACGCGCACGCCATGCGCATAATGATTGTTGACGACCACGAACTCTTCAGAAACGGCCTGCGCTTCCAGCTGGCCCACATTGACCCCTCCATGGATATCCTGGAAGCGGATACGTTCCATGACGCCATTCGTCTCGCCGACACCGAACCTCGGCTGGACAAAGTGTTCTTGGACGTGATGATCCCGGACATGGACTGGCGTGAAGCCCTGCTGGCCCTGCGCGACCGGGCCGAGCCCCCCGATGTGGTGGTGGTTTCGGGCGCCGGCGATGCCCGCACCATTCGTGCGGCCATCGATCATGGCGCTTGCGGCTTCATCCCCAAAAGCCTGAAGGGCGACATCCTGGAAAGCGCGCTGCGGCTGGTTCTGGTGGGCGGCTTCTCCATCACGCCCCAAGGCGTGGGTCCTGCGATGCCTGGAGGATCGCTGGGCTCCAGCGCTCCAGTCGGCGGTGGCGAGGATGTCCCGCTCACCCCGCGTCAGCGCGAGGTGCTCAACCACATCCACGCCGGCCTCTCCAACAGGCAGATTGCCCAAGCCATGACCTTGTCGGAAGCTACGATCAAGATGCACATCGGCCGACTGTTCAAGGTGCTGGGCGCCCAAAGCCGCACCGACGCCCTGGCCGTGGCGCGACGCAAGGGCGTTTTGTAAGCCCCGCCTCCCGACCTCCCCGAAGCCCCCCCGGAAACGAGGGGTCTGGGGAGGCCGCGCCTCCCCAGCCTTCCTGGTGATTTTTCGTGCCCAGCGAAGGCCCGCGCCTCTGTCGCAAAGCCGACATTGTCGGATCCCCAACAGCCCAGCACGCAATACTTCCCCTGGGTTTCCAAGCTCCCAGCCTCTGGCATTGCTTTTGCTTATCCTCATCGAGCGGTCACGCCCCCCCCCGCCCGGAGGTACGCATGAGCAAGGATCGAGCAGCCAAGGTTTTCGAGGAGCCGGACTGTGGTCATAACCGGGCCAAAAGCGAGGCCGAGCGCAAGAAAGGCTGCGCCGCCAAGGGCCCGACGCCAGGCAACGCCGCCGGCGGCTGCGCCTTCGATGGCGCCAAGATCGCCCTGCAACCCATCCTTGATGCGGTCCACCTCGTCCACGGCCCCCTGGCCTGCGAGGGCAACTCCTGGGACACGCGCAACGTCGGCACCTCGGGCCCCCTGGTCTACCGCTACGGCTTCACCACCGACCTGTCGGACCTCGACATCATCCACGGCGGCGAGAAGAAGCTCTACAAGGCGATCAAAGAAGCCATCGCCCGCTACGCCCCCCCAGCCATCTTCGTCTACCAAACCTGCGTCCCCGCCCTGACCGGCGACGACATCGAGGCCGTGTGCCGCGAGGCCACCAAGCGGCTGGGTACGCCCTGCATTCCGGTCTTGGCCCCGGGCTTCGCCGGCTCGAAAAACCTGGGCAGCCGTCTGGCGGCCGAAGCCCTGCTGGCCCACGTCATCGGCACCGAGGAGCCGGACGATGCCGGCCCCACCGACATCAACATCATCGCCGAATACAACGTGGCCGGCGAATTCCGCTTGGTGGCCCCCTTGCTGCGCCGCCTGGGCATCCGGGTGCGGACCTGCATCACCGGCAATGCCCGCTACCACGACCTCACCCGAGCCCACCGGGCCCGCGTCAACATGGTGATGTGCTCGCAAGCCATGCTCAACCTCGGCCGAGGCATGCGCGAGCGCTGGGGCATCCCCTATTTCGAGGGCTCGTTCTACGGCGCCGGCGACACCTCGCAGACCTTGCGGACCATGGCGCGCAGACTCGTTGAGCAGGGCGCCCCCGCCGACCTCATCGACCGCACCGAGGCCCTGGTCACCGCGGAAGAAGCCCGGGTGCGGGCCGTGCTGGCCGAGATGCGCCCGCGCCTCGCCGGCAAGAAGGCGCTCCTTTATACCGGCGGCGTCAAAAGCTGGTCCATTGTCAACGCGTTGCAGGAAATGGGCATGGAGGTGGTCGGCACCTCGGTGCGCAAATCGACCGACGACGACAAGGCCCGCGCCAAGGCCGCCCTTCAGCGCAACCCGGGCAGCGGCACCGAGGGCACGCTCTATGAAAAGCTCCCCAACACCGACATGGACGCCCTGTTTCGCAGCGGCCGGGCCGACATCATGCTCTCGGGCGGCCGCTCGCAGTTCGTGGCCCTCAAGGCCCGCACGCCCTGGATGGACATTAACCAGGAGCGCCACCACGCCTACGCCGGCTATGACGGCCTGATCACCCTCGTGGAACAGATGGACCTGGAAATCAACAACCCGGTGTGGGCGCAAGTCCGCCAGCCCGCGCCGTGGGAAACCACCGCGCCGCCCCTCGATCTCGATGCCGCCCTCGCCGCCGACGAAACCGCCCCGGACACCCCGGCGGCCCTGCGGGAGGGCGCGGCATGAGCAAGGCCTTCACCCTGCCGCGCTCGGGCAAGGCGCTCTCGGTCAGCCCGCTCAAACTCTCGGCTCCGCTCGGCGCCGCCCTCGCCTTGATGGGCATCGACCGCTGCCTGCCCTGCTTGCACGGCACCCAGGGCTGCACCGCCTTCGCCCTGGTCATGCTGGTGCGCCACTTCCGCGAGGCGATCCCGCTGCAAACCACGGCCATGAGCGAGATCTCGACCATCCTCGGCGGCCGCGATAACATCGAGCAGGCCCTACTCAACATCCAAAAGCGGGCCAAGCCCCGGCTCATCCCGATTTTGACCACCGCCTTGACCGAAACCCGGGGCGAGGACATGACCGGCGATCTGGCGGCGATCCGCACCCAGCGCCGCGAGTTGGACGACACCGAGGTGGTGCTGGTCCACACCCCTGATTTCAGCGGCAGCCTGGAACTGGGGTGGAGCCGCGCCGTCACCGCCCTGATCGACGCCCTGGTGCCCGAAGATGTGCCCGAGTCCGACCCTGGCCATATCAACGTCCTGGCCGGCGCCCACCTCGGCCCCGGCGATGTCGAGGAACTGAAAAGCCTGATCGAGGCCTTCGGCCTCACCGTCACCATGCTGCCCGACCTTTCGGTGTCCCTGGACGGCCACGTCCCCGACGCCTGGAGCCTCACCACCTTGGGCGGCACCACCGTCGAGGAGATCAAGGTCCTGGGCCGCGCCTCGGCCACCTTGGTAATCGGCGAGCACATGCGCACCGCCGGCGATCTCCTGGAAGCGCGCACCGGCGTGCCCTCCTTGCTTTTTGAAAGCCTCACCGGCCTCGCCCCCACTGATCGCCTGATGAGCACCCTGGCCGAGCTGTCCGGCCGCCCGGTGCCCGCCGCCCTGCGCCGCCAGCGCTCGCGCCTCGTCGATGCCCTGATGGATGCTCACTTCTCCTTTGGCGGCACCCGCGTCGCCCTGGCCGGCGAGCCCGACTTCGTCATGAGCCTGGGCCCTCTGCTGACCGGCCTCGGCGCTCGCTTGCAGTGCGTCGTGGTCCCCGTGGACGCCCCCCATCTCGCCGGCCTCGAAGCCCACAGCCTCCTGGTTGGCGACCTCGAGGACTTGGGCCAGGGCGCCGTCGGCTGCGACCTGATGATCGCCTCCACCAACGGCCAGCTCCCGGCCCGGCGCGCCCAGGTGCCGCTGTTTCGCGCCGGCTTCCCGGTTATTGATCGTCTTGGCGTGCCCCAACGCCTCAGCATCGGCTACCGCGGCACCCGCGACATGGTTTACGCCTTGGGCAACGCCCTCATCGACGCCGCCGAGGCCCACCACGCCGCCCACGACGCGGCCCAGCCCGATCTCTTTTCCCCTCTTTCCCCCACCACGGAGAGTCCGGTCCATGAACGCCCCGCCGACCGCCCGCAGGCTGCGCTTGGTTGAGACCGGGATCGAACGTGGTCCCGTCGCAGGAGGACGCATGAAAGTCGCCCTGGCCACCCATGACATGACCCACGTCAACGCGCACTTCAACGGCGCGCGGACCTTGGCCATCTACGAAGTCACCCCCGACAGCTACAGCTTCGTCGAGGCCATCCAGTTCTCGGAGATCAGCAAGGAAGACGGCCGCCACGCCGAGGACGGCGAGGACCGCATCAAGGCCAAGGTCGAGGCCCTCAAGGGCGTGGCCCTGCTGTTCGTCAAGGCCATCGGGGGCCCCGCTGCCGCCCGCGTCGTCCAGGCCCGCATCCACCCCATGAAGGTCGCCGAGGACGAGCCCATCCCCGAGGTGCTGGAGCGCGTGCGCCGTATGCTGGGCGGCAACCCACCGCCGTGGCTGCGTAAAATCCTGCAAGCCGAAGCCGGCCCCGACAGCCGCCCCGCCTTCCTCGACGACGAGGACGACCTCCCCGAGGGAGCCCGCTGATGACCGATACCCTCGAAACCCCCTTCGTCCGCCAACTCCTGCGCCAAATCCGCGCCCAGGACACCTTCGGCGCCTGGGAGGGCAAACCCGATCCCGAGTTACTTGCGCCTTATATTATCACCCGCGAACAGCGCCGCGAGCTCCCGATCATCGCCGACCCCGATCCCGATATCCTGGATCGGGTCGAGATGTTCTATGCCGCCGTCGGTCTCACCTTGGAGCAGGCCACCGGCTTGGTCGGCGCCCCCTTGATGAGCATCAATCACGAGGGCTTCGGCCGTGTTTTGCTGACCACCGGCCGCCTCGTGGTGCTGAACCTTTATGTACGCGATGTCCACCGCTTCGGCTTCGACTCCATTGACGCCCTCTCGGCCAAAGGTGCGGCCCTCGTTGCCGACGCCCAGGCCATGATCGAGCAGTTCCCCGAGGTGGCCCGCGCCTAACCCCCTCCCCCGTCCCTGTCCCGCTTCTTTGATCAAAGGATTGATGCCATGAGCATTACGTTCTCCACCCGCGACGGGTCGCCCTGGACCCCGAAATACCTGATGGGTATCAATGGCGAGCTGTGCATCGGCTGCGGCCGCTGCTTCAAGGTCTGCGGCCACGACGTGCTGGAGCTGAAAGGCATCAACGAAGACGGCGAAGAGTGCGACCCCTACGATGACGACGAGGAAATTCTGCGTAAAGTCATGACCCTCGCCCACGAAGGCAAGTGCATCGGCTGCGAAGCCTGCGCCAAGGTCTGCGGCACCAACGCCCAAGCCCACGCCCCCGCCTGATCCCTCCCCCCCAACCCCGGGGCTCTGCCATGACCCAGACCATGTTCGAGCCCCGGTCCCCGAGCCTCGCCGAAACCTTGATGGCCATCCCGGGGGCCGGGGATCCCTTCGACCGCCTGCTCTTCGCCCACCTCCTCGCCGCCGGCGCCGCCGACTCCCGGCCGCTGTCCGACGCCCTGGGGCTCCTGCCGACCGCCTTGCGCACTCTCGTCGATCGCTTTTTCCCCGGCGCCGGCCTCATCATCCCCGAAACGCCCCCCGGCCCCGACGCCCCCGAGGAACCCGACCTGCGCGCCCTCCTCCTCGCCGGCCGAGCCCACGGCACCCCGGAAGAAGAGTGGCTCGCCACCATCCTCGCCCGTCGCTCCCTGCTGCCCAACCACCTGTGGCAGGACCTCGGCCTGCGCTCGCGCAGCGACCTCTCCACCCTCCTCACCCGCCACTTCACCCCCCTCGCTCGCCGCAACACAAAAAACATGAAGTGGAAAAAGTTCTTCTACCGCGAACTCTGCCAGCAAGACGGCATCCTCGTCTGCAAATCGCCGCTGTGCGACGCCTGCTCCGATTACAGCGCGTGCTTCGGACCGGAGGGCTGAGGGAGGGAAAAAGAGTAGGCGGGCCACCATATCAAAGCCCCCCACGGAGCCATTACGCCGGAACAAGCCCGGAAGTGATACCCCATGACCGACGATATCGTTGTTGACCTGCGGCAGCGAGGGCACACTGACGATCTGCTCACCGAGGTTCTGAGGGCCGGAGCACGACAACTGCTGGCCCAGGCGATCGAGGCCGAGGTTGCCGTCCTGCTTGCCGAGCACGATCACCTGAAAACCGAAGACAACCGTCGCCGCGTGGCCTGTCACGGTCCGCAACGCGAGATCCTGACGGGCATCGGGCCTGTCGCCAGGCGTCTATCTGCAGGGCCGGATGGAAGATGAGAAGCAATGCATTCTCGTGGTGATCGGCGCTACGCTGGAGGGCCTCTATCTCTTCTTTGTCTTTGTAGAGCTGAGACTAGGGGTAAACCTCAACCTTGACCGCCCCCTCGGGATAGCTTTCGCCCAGCTCCTTGAACGTCGACGCCAACGCCACCCCCAGCCCAAGGACTCGGTCCCGCACCCTGTCGCTACCAGCGCACGGGCGGGATTTTCACCCGCTCAAGACACCCGCCTTACCCTGCCCCCGCCCCGCTTCTTATTATTGAACGGGAGGGCGCGTCAGTTCGCGTTCCGTCATTTCCTCGAAGCTGCTGTAACGGATCCGCTCCCGGATGAACATCAGGATGTCGGCGCTGGACTTCACGATCTCGATAATCCGGGCGAGGTCAAGGGCAGCCTGGACACAATCCGTGGCCTGCTGCAGCCGGTCATAGGCCGCGTGCTGCTGCGCACGCCAGAACTCCCGGTGTTGCTGCAGGTCGGTTTCATGTCGGATCGCGGCATCGCCGAGCAGCACCCGGATGCGATCTTCGAACACGCCTCTATTGCCGTTGCAGCGCTTCCAGATCCCCACCAGTTCGAACATGCAGTAGGGGGATTTGAGGTAGGCATCGGTCAGCCAAATGAAGATCCGCTCGCCGCTGACAAGGCGGTCCATAAACGCCTCGATCTGGTCGCCATAACGCAACTCGTCGATATCCCGACGCACGGTGATCGACGTCGCCGCCTTGACTTTGTCACAGAACGCCGCGACCGGCCGCCCCCCGGCGTTCTCGGACTCGGTAGCGTAGGAGAAAAACCAGCCCGGCTCGGCGGAAGGGAGCCGCTGCACATCAAGCGTCAGGTCTTGCTGGGGGGGCATCGAAGCCGATCGGGGTCCTGGCCCCCCCTCAATCGCGGTCGGCCTCACCCCCAGCCGGGCCTCCTCCCGCTCGACAATCTTGACCAGGGTCGCCAGCAGACCCGCCGCGTCGCCGGCGCGAGTCCGCAGGGTCAACCGCCCGCTGCCCGTATCGCTCACGATCAGCCCCTCGCTCCGCGTTGCGGCCTCGTTGATGCGGACCCCGTGACGCCAGTAATCGCCCCGGGGCCCCGCTTTGCGGCCGATGGCGCAAAGAATGTTCCGAATCAGGGTAGCCGGCAAATGAGCGTAACAACGACTCTGCTTCTGATCGGGGGTATCGCCGTCCCAGCCCCCATCGCTTCGCCTCTCCGGCAACAGGTCCGGGGCGAGGTAGCTTGCCTCTGTGCCGGCCTTAGGGTCGCCCGGCAGTTTCTCGAAACAGATACCACAAGATTGC
The DNA here is from genome assembly GCF_000284415.1 of Pararhodospirillum photometricum DSM 122. Taxonomy (NCBI): domain Bacteria; kingdom Pseudomonadati; phylum Pseudomonadota; class Alphaproteobacteria; order Rhodospirillales; family Rhodospirillaceae; genus Pararhodospirillum; species Pararhodospirillum photometricum. The sequence continues at coordinate 3,036,939 of NC_017059.1, read as the reverse complement.
ATCATCGCCAGGAACAGGGCTTGCTCCTCGGGAGTGTAGGCCTCATCCCACACCAGCCCAAGCAGGATCCGGGTGAAGGTGCCGCCATGGGCCTGGAGGATCGCGTGGGTCTTGCTGGCGCGGTCGAACACCGCGTAGATCGCCCGAATCGCCCATTCCTGGTCAAGAATGATCTCGCCGTTGAAAAAGCCGGGGCGGTGAAAGACGGTGCCGGCATGGTGCAGCGTCTCCAGGAACAGGTCAGGATCGGCGATGCCGCCCAGCCTGTCGCACAAGGCGTGAAACGCCGGAACAGTCATGCTGCGTTGGGTGTGGGCGGCGATGAGATCCTCGATCGTGCGCTTCACCCTGGCCCGGACCACCCCGATCACGGGTTGCTCGATCGCGGCATAGCTCTCGGCGATGGCCTCGGCCAACTCCTCCAAACCGCGCGGTTTCTTGGCGCTATGGTGGACCTCGAACGCGGTGGCGAACGTCGCGAACCGCTCCCGGGCCGCTGGATCGAGCGGCCGTTTATCGGCCAACCCGTCCACCTGGGTCTGCACCACGATCAGCGGCGCGCTCCGCCCGCCAAACTCTGCCACTTGGCCCAGCCAATAGGGCAGTCGGTAATTGCGAAACTCCTGGCCGCCCTGGCGGTGGAGGTCGTTATCCTCCTGCGCCGGGGTCCAGGCGACGAGGTAAATCCCCCGGCTGCGCAAGAACAAGGTGTGGGTGCTGTGATAAATGTCCTGCCCGCCGAAATCCCAGAGCTGGATGCGCGCCGGCTCCGTCCCCGCCTCCCCGGCCAGATCGAACCCCTGCACCACAATACCGTGAGTCGAATCGGCGTTGTCCTCGAACCCCGCGCCGAGCAGCCGATTGCACAATTGGGTTTTGCCGACCCGTCCGTTGCCGAGCACCAACAGCTTGGCATCCCGCATCCGCACGGCTCCGCGCTCCAGGTCACGGAGATGAGCGCGCAGGCGGGGGAGGCAATTGTCGTCCTCTGTCTGCGAGAGAATCTCGCCCGGGATGTCCCCAAGCCGACCATCGTAACAGAAGACTTCCTCCAGCGCGGGGCGGTCAAACAGCCTTTTGGGAACCCTGGTTATTTGACAGCCGCTGCAGTCGAGGTACTGGAGAGCGGGGAGCCCGGCGAGTGGAGTAAGGTCAGACACCGCAGTCTCGCTGCAGGCGAGGCTCTGAAGAGCGGTGAGACCGGCGAGTGGACCAAGGTCGGACACCAAAGTCCAACTGCAGCTGAGGCTCTGGAGAGCGGTGAGACCGGCGAGTGGACCAAGTTTGGTTTTGGCGAGGCTATTGAGATGCTCAATTGTGGTGAGCGCGTCGCTCGCGCCGGGTGGAATGGAAAGGGATGTTCCTTTTCATGGTCGAGGTGTGGGGGTATGGCGGAGACATGGCGCTCCCATGCCTCCCATTCATCGCCATGAAAACAGCAGACAACAAGGTGGTCCCGTGGCTTGCGTCGCAGACTGACGTTCTGGCCAAGGACTGGGTGTTGACCTCCTGACGAGTAAAGCGCCCCTAGCTCAGGGGGTAGAGCGGCCGACTTTTAATCGGCGGGTCGGGGGTTCGAATCCCCCGGGGCGCACCAAACACCGCCCGGAGGCGGATCCTCCGGGCACCTCCCCAAGCCGCTCACGGGCGGTTTCGGTGGGTGCGGCAGGAAGTCCCTGCCGAAAGCTGGTCGAGGCAATAACCACTGGTCGCCAAGGTGCAGTCCTGGCGAAAAAAGCCGTCAACCCAGCGCCTCGCGGACAACCGCTGGATCCAAGCGGAAAAAACCAGTGCCGGAGTAGCGCCCGGCCCGCACCCAACAAAAACAACCGGAGCAGGAGGATCACGTGTTCACCGTTCACGTTCCGTTCTACCTGTCAAGCGTCCCCCTTCGCTACGACAGGGACAAGACCCTCAATTCCATTCCGCCCGGCGTGCACCTCGTCCTGCCGGTCGAGGTCGAGGGGGTGGTTGCCCTCCACGTGTGGCCGACCGGCCGCCAGCCCGGCGGTGCCGTGAAATGGGATTGGGACGTGGTGGATGTGACTATCCACGCCTCCCAGGCCGGGGAGGTCGAGACCGTCGCCGTCCCGTATGGCGGCCTCGGCGAGTTCGGGGTTGCTGTGTTTGACGCCGTGAGCCGGGAAGCCGGCATGCGTCGGGCGGGCAAGGTGTGGGTCATCGATAAGTCGGCGCCAACACCCCTCATGGAGGCCATCACCGAAGCTGCCGAGCAGGAGCGTCGCGAGGCCGAGGCTTCCCGCCACCACCTTGCTGCAGCCGAGTGACTGCCATGGATGCGCAACGCCAATCCGCCATGCCGCGCGACGCAAAGCCCCTGTCGCGCCCCATCGCCCGTCTCATGTGTCGCCGGATCGTGGCGACGCGCAACGCCGACCGCCGCGAGCCGCCGCGTGAGGCGTGGACGGTCCCCGCGTTCATTGCCAACGCCCAGATGCGGCGCGCCAGAGGAGAGGCCCGATGAGCATCGAACTCACCGAGAGTGAGCGGAGAGCGCTCATCGAGGCCATCAAGAGCCGCGTTGCCGAGGATGTTTGTCGGGAAACTCGCGCCACGCTGAACGCCAATCAGATCGCAAGAGAGATCAGGAATGCCGTCACCAAAAAGCTGGCGGACGAGATCTTTGAAGGGGTCGGCGGAGGACAAATCAGCGAGACCGAAGTATTCAAGAAAGCAATTGCTTCGGATGAAAACCGGATCAACGCAGAGATCCATCGGCTTCTGAGTGCCGGAATCACTGTTTCCTTTAACTTTTTGTCAAAGGAGCCTCACGAATGAACCTGTTTCTTGCCAGAGGAGCGCGCATCGCCGCGACCTGGAGCAGCACGCTCCACAAATCCCTTGGTGAAGTCATCGCCAATGAACTACTCGACGTTGAGGTGTGCGCCTACGATCGGGCCGCTGAACTGGTCGAGCAGTATGGCGAGCACCACTTGGCTCGTCAGATCCGCGACCTCGAAAGCCGCCAGGACGCGGCGCGGGAGGTGGTGTGATGTCGATCCTTCCCTTCGTCCATGTCGTCGCCTCGGTGCTGGCGGCCCTGACGGCGCTCTTCGCGTGGCCCGCGTTTCGGGCGTGGGGTGGCGAGCGATGAATGAACTTATCGTTTTCGACACTCCACTCGTCCCCGAGGCCATCTTCGGTCAAGGCGACGGGATCGAGGAGGTAGTTGTTGGTGTCGAGGCAAGGGCGCGCATTGAAGCGCAAGCCCTCGACGTGAGCACGCCAAAGGGGCGCAAGGCGATTGCGTCCCTGGCCTACGCGGTCGCCAGGAGTAAGACGGCGCTCGACGACGCGGGGAAGGCGTTGGTCGCTGACATCAAGGCAAAAGTCTCTTTGATCGACGCAGACCGCAAGTTTGTGCGCGACCGCCTGGACGCCCTCCGGGATGAGGTCCGCGCTCCCCTGGACGCCTTCGAGGCGCGCGAAAAGGCCCGAGTTGACGGGCACGAAACCGCCATTGCGCGGATCTCTAGCCTTGCCACCATCGACGCCTTCGAGCCGGCCGAAGCCGACGCTTCGGCCAACATTGCCGCCCTGGCTGAATTTGACGGGCGCGATTGGGAGGAGTTTTCGGCCCGCGCCGCCCAGGCCATCGCCACCACGCGCGCCCACCTGGAAACGATGCTTGCTCAAGTCCGCAAGCGCGATGCCGAGCGCGCCGAACTGGCCCGACTGAAGGCCGAGGAAGAGCAGCGCAAGGCCCGCGAAGCAGAAGAGCAGCGGAAGGCCGAAGAGGCCGAGCGCGTGCGGATTGCCGCCGAGGCAGCGCGACGAGAAGCGGAAGAAAAGGCGGCCCGTGAGGCGGAAGAGGCGAGGCGGAAGGCCGAGGAAGAGCGCTCTCGCATCGAGAGAGAGAAGTTGGAGGCCGAAGAGCGCGCGAAAACGGCAGAGCGGAAACGCGCCGAGGAAGCGGCTAAGGCCAAGGCCGCCAAGCTCGCCGCCGAGGAAGAGGCGCGTCGTCGTGAGGTCGAAGCGGCCGAGCGTGAGCGGAGGCGGATCGAGGCCCAGCAGGCAGCCGAAGCCGAAGAGCGCCGCAAGCGCGAAGCGGACCAAGAACATCGGCGGGCAGTCAATCGCGCCGCAATGGCGGCCCTGGTCAAAGCCGGCCTGACCGACGACGCGGCCAGAGTGGCAATCACGGCCATTGCCAAGGGCGATGTGCCGGGCGTGCGGGTGGAATACTGATATGGATCAGATCGCTATCCTCCCCGACCCCGGCGGGGTTATCGACAAGCCCGGCCTCTACCGGATGGACGAGGCGCGATACCACGGGGACCCGTGTGTCACGCCGAGCGCGTCCTCTTCGCTCCTTAAGGTCTACGAGGAGGGGATGAGTCCCCTGCATATGTGGGCCGTGCATCCCAGACTGAACCCGGGTGCGCCCAAAAAAGACACAGCTGCGCTCAGGCTTGGCCGCGCCGCCCACATGGCGGCTTTCGAGCCCGACCGTTTTTCCGAGACCTACGCCATACGCCCCTCCGGCCTGGACGGTCGCACGAAAGAAGGTAAGGCCTGGGCCGAAGCGCACCGGGGGGCGGAAACGCTCACAGCCGAAGCGGCTGAGGCAATTACGGCTATGGCGGTCACGATTCGCGCTCACCCCGAGGCAGGGGCGCTTCTCCGGGGAGCGGAGCACGAGGTTTCCGGGTTCCACCAAGACCGGGAAACGGGAGTTTGGTGCCGGGTGCGCTTCGACATTCTCCCTCGGGCGCCGGACCGTTTTTTGTCGGACTACAAGACGTCCACAAGCATTGCTTTAGACGATATCGCGCGCTCGGCCTGGGAATATCGGTGGCCTCTTCAGGCCGCATTCTACATGGACGCCTTCGCGGCGACCGTCGGCGAGCCCGCGCGCGGCTTTGCCTTTCTTGTGCAGGAGAAGGCCTCTCCCTTCGCCGTCCGCGTCACCCCCCATGGACGAAAACGCCATTGAGTGGGGTCGGATGATGTACCGGCGTGCCCTGCGGGTTTTTGCGGYGTGCCTTGAGGAGGGTCGCTGGCCTGGGCCAGGGATGGAGACGCTTTACCTGCCGGGGTGGGCAGAGAAGCAACTGGAGGCCCGGCGCGATGCGGGCGAGTTCTCGGCGCCGAATGAAGAAGCCGACGAAATCAAGGAGTTCGCGGCATGAGCACGCAAAATCTTCCGGCCCCGCAGCGGGGATTCGACCAAGGTGCCCTAGCCACCATGCGGGCCGGTCAGACCGCCCAAGTGGCTTTCGCGCCCGGCACGTTTGTCGAAATGGTCGAGGTCGCGCGAATGATGGCGGCGAGCGGGCCGGCTGTTCCAAAGCACCTCCGAAATAACCCGGGCATGGCGATGTCGGTGTGCATGGTGGCCTATCAGGCCGGCATGAACCCGTACCTCCTGGCCGGTGACACCTTTGTGGTCAACGACGTCTTGTCGTATGGCGCCAAGGCGATGGTTGCCATCCTGTACGCCAGTGGGATGGTTGTTGGGCGCCTGCATTACGAGTTGAGCGGGTCCTGGCCGAACCGCGTGTGCGTCGTGCGCGGCACCCTGGCCGGAGAGAGTGCGCCGCGCTTGCTTGAGGTCACGGCGAACACGATCACCACTCGCAACTCGCCACTATGGAAGACGCAACCCGACATCCAGTTGCAATACTACGCGGGCCGGGCCTGGGCCAGGCTGTACGCCCCGGAAGCGCTTCTTGGGGCGTTGAGCGTGGACGAAGCAGAGGTGCAGGTCCAGGTTGGGCGGGGCGGGGCGCCAATCGGAAGCGCGGCGGCTTCCTTGATGGCCGAAATTTCCGCATGCCCGCCTGAAAAAGACTTCGACCCCGTGACAGGTGAGGTCAATGCGGCCCTAACCCCCATCCCCGTCCCTGACAACACCAACGGCCTCAAGGACTACCCCGCATGGCTGCGCCTGCTGGCGGACGCCCTGGGCGCCGCGCTGACGATCGAGCACTTCAACGCCATCCAGGAGGCCAACTCCGCCGAGATGGCCGAGGCCGAGCGGGCGGCGCCGAAAGCTTATGCGGGCCTTATGGTTGCTATTGATGAGATGGCTAGGCGGCTTTTTGACCCTGACCAGGAGGCGAGGTAATGATCGACATCTGCGACCGCATTTGCGACGCGCTTTGCGCCGACGGCGCGACCGATGAGCTTGCCGCCGAGGCGGTGGATGAGATCCGGGCGTTGCGGGCCGTCAATGCCGACATGCTGGCAACCCTGGAGGAAGTCGCCGCCCTCGAAGCCCATACTCGCTCCGGCGGGGCCTCGTTGCAGGACCTGGAGGAGATCGACAACGCCCTGCAGGAAGCGATCATGATTGCAGCGGCCGTTATCGCCAAGCTGGAGGGCGGGGAATGACGCCCCTCCAGAAAGAAACCCTCAAGTCCATTAAGGCCGGCAATGTTAGAAAAATCATCATCTTTCGGCAGTCTGGCCCAAAAGTAAAATTAGAGGGGGCAAGACTCAATATCATCAATAGCCTCATTAAAAAAGGGCTTGTTGAAATCCGCTTTGCGCCAGGGGGCCTAAGGGTGTTGGGTATTTACATGCTGACCGATGCCGGCCGCGAAGAGCTGTCAAGACTGGAGGAGTCGGCATGATCACTGAAAAAATCGCCCGCACCCTTGCCGCGCGCCACCTGTGCGGCGCAGGCGGACGTATAGCGCGCCCAGGCCGCCATCCTCGATCTGCGCGGGGGCATAGCCAACGACCAGCGGGCGCATGTCCGGGCCATCCAGCCATTTAGGGACCGCTTGGCGCAGCACGCCGGGTTCGCCGCCACGAAAGCCCTTACCGGTAATCACCAGCACACAGCGCCAGCCCCGCCCCTGCCCGCGTCGCAAAAACGACAGCAAGGCGGCGTGGGCCGGAATTTGTGTCATGCCATGCAAATCCAGCTTGGCGTCGATCGGCGTGCGGCCCTGGCGCAAGCGCCGTGCCGTGCGGGCGTCCATGTCCTTGAGGGCGCCCTCGCTCAAGGAGTCGAGCTTGGCTAGCGCGGGGCGCGGGGCCGGCTGGGGCAGGCGACCGGCCGGTGATAAATTGCCCGGCAGGGCTGGCGCCGGATCTCCAGACGCTCCCTCGGCCCGGGGACGCACCGGGTGATGCAACGGCGGCGCCACCCGCTGGCCGCCCTGCCGCTCGTGCGCCGTCACCGATTGCGTCAGCAGGCGCCAGACGTCGCTGTCGTCGTCGGAGAGTTTACGCCGGGTCATCGATGAGCAGCACATGCAAACGCAAGGGACCATGAGCCCCAAGCTGGAGGGTCTGTTCAATGTCGCCGGTGCGCGACGGCCCCGTGATAAAAACCGCCGATGACGGCATTCCTCCGGCGCGCAGCCGCTGGAGAGCCGCGTCCAGGCTGCCTACCACGTCGGAGCGCTTGACGAGAACGATGTGGTTTTCCGGCAAAAAGCTCAACAGCCCCGGGCGATCCGCTGTCGCCTCGACCATCACGCTGCCCGTCTCAGCCACCCCGGCCAGGGCGGGCACTACGGCGGTGCGGTCCTCGGGGGTGGGCCGACCCTGGCGCACCCGCAAGCCCGCTTCCCCGTCGCGCAAAGGGCTGTCGAGGCTGGTCACCACGTCGAGTGCCACACCCAGCCCACCCAGCCAGCGGGCCACCGCGGCCGCCACCGCGGCCGGGGCCACCCGCTCGGCGGTTCCGGCCGCCGTGTGAACCCGGGCCAGAAAAAGCCTCGACCAAGGCGGCCGGATCCCCAAGCGCGCGTCCGGGAATCAAGGGCGCGGGGGCCGGTGTGGCGTGGCTTTCGCTGCCCGCCGCGTGACGAAGGCGATCAAGAATGGCGCTGCGCGCGGTGGTCATCTCCGGCCCCCTTTAGCCTCTGTCATCGTCTGGGGGCGGGAGCAGGCGCTGCCCCCGGCCGCCCAGGCCCGGCCCCTGGGCCGACGCCACAAATTTCCGGGCAATGGCCCGCCAATCGGAGTCCGGGGCGGCGCAGCCAATGCGCGGGTTGCTGGCCAGCGCCACAATGATCCCGCCAAAGCGCCACAGGATGCGCCAGTTGTTCACGTTGGCCAGCATCAGGCGGATGGTCCGCTCGCGCAGGCGCCGGGCAATCCACGGCCGCACGCCAAAGGCATAAAACAACGTGGCCACCACCAGCGCCGCTAGTCCGACGATCAGATTGATGAACATACAGGCGACCGAGCCCATGATCATCACCAGGAGCGGCCCAATGTTGTCCCCAATGCTGAACACCGGCGACCCGCCCCGATTGAGGTGCGGGAAGTTGGTGTAAATTATGATATCGCCGTTGTCGTGCGCCGTGCGCAGACGGGCATGCAAATCAATGTCGCGCTTTTCTTTCTCTGAACGGCTGCGCGCGCCTTCGCCAGCCATGCTCACCCCTCCTTGTCGGGGCCACCCCGGCGGGCCCAACGGGCGCGGAAGGTCGCCCCCTCTGGAGCCGGCAGGTCACGCTCGCGCAGCCAGCCCCCCAGGCGGCGGGGCGAGCGGGACCAAACCCCGCCGGCCGGCCAGGGCGCGCAGCGCCCGGGCGCCCACGGGGGTCAGGCGATGATACAAGGCCGGGTGGCGGGTCAGCGCTCCCCAAGCGGCAATCGCCGTGCGCTGGACCACGGGCGTCAGGCCGCGACGCCACGCCTCTTCCCGGCCCAGGCGCAGCAAGGTGGGCAGGGGAATGCGCACGGGACACACCGACTGGCAGCGGCCGCACAGGGTCGAAGCCTCGGGCAGGGCTTGGGCCTTGTCGAGGCCGATCAACGCCGGGGTCAGCACCGAGCCCATGGGGCCGGGATAGACCCAGCCATAGGCATGCCCGCCCACCGCGCCATAGACCGGGCAGTGGTTCATGCACGCGGCGCAGCGGATGCAGCGCAAGATCTCGCGCGAGGACGAGCCCAGCAAGGCGCTACGGCCATTGTCGATCAACACCACGTGCAAGGCGCTGGGGCCGTCTTGTTCTGCGTCCCGGCGCGGGCCGGAAATGAACGAGGTGTAGGTGCTCATCTCCTGCCCGGTGGCCGAGCGGGCCAGCACGCGCAAGATCAGGGCAGCATCCTCCAGGGTCGGCACCACCTTTTCCAGGCTGGCCAGCACGATCTGGGTGGCGGGCAACAAGCGGGTCAGATCGGCGTTGCCCTCGTTGGTCACCAGCACCACCGTACCGGTTTCGGCCACCAGCATGTTGGCGCCGGTAATGCCGACGTCGGCCTTGAGGAAGGCGTCGCGCAGCAAGGCGCGGGCCTCGTCGAGGATCTGGCGCGGCTCGACCAGGGGGCGCTCGGGATCAAGGTCGGTATGGGCGGCCCGGAAGGCCTCGGCCACGTGTTCCTTGCGCAGGTGAATCGCCGGGGCCAGGATGTGGCTGGGCGGCTCGTGACGCAACTGGATGATGTACTCGCCCAGGTCGGTCTCGACCGGGGTGATGCCGTGGGCCTCCAGATGGTCGTTGAGCGCGATCTCCTCCGAGATCATCGACTTCGACTTGGTGACCGTGCGCGCCCCGGCGGCTCGGCACAGGTCCAAGACCACGGCGCGTGCCTCGGTGGCATCGCGACACCAGTGGACGGTGCCACCGTTGGCCGTCATCTGCGCCTCGAAGGCTTCCAGCAAGGTCGGCAGGGTGTCGAGCACATGGGTCTTGAGGTCGCGGGCCCGATCGCGCAGGGCCTCGAACTCGGGCAGGGCCTGGGCGGCGGCTAGGCGCCGCTGGCGAAAGCCGGTCTTCATGGTGCCCAGCGAAAAGCGCAGGGTCTCGTTGGTGAGAGCGGCGCGCGCCTGGGCGGCAAAGCGGTGGCTGGTGGGGATCATGACGGCGTCTCCTCACCCAGGGCCGGGCCCTCGGCCATGCCCGCCAAAACCTCGACCACGTGACGCACCCGCAAGGTCCGGCCCTCGCGCCGCGCCCGTCCGGCCAGCGACAGCAAACAGCCCAAATCGCCCCCCAACAGCGTCTCGGCCCCGGTGGCCTCGGCGGCGTCGAGCTTTTCCGAGGTCAGGCGGGCCGACAGTTCAGGAAACTTGAGACAAAACGATCCGCCAAAGCCGCAGCATTCCTCCGGCGTTGCCAACTCCCGCAGAGTCAGGCCCTTGACCTGCCCCAGCAAGCGCCGGGGCTGGGCCGAAATTCCCAAGGTGCGCAGGCCCGAACAAGAGTCATGGTAAGTCACCACCGCGTCAAAAGCGGCGTCCAGCCCGTCCCAGTTCAAAACATCGCACAGGAAACTCAGCAGCTCGTGGGTGCGCGCCGCCAGGGCCTGGGCGGTGGGATCGCCGGGCAGCAGCTCCGGGTACTGGCGGATCATGGCCGCACAACTCCCCGAGGGCACCACCACGTAGTCCACCTCGGCGAACAAGGCGATGACCTGACGCGCCAGGGCGGCGGCCTCGTCGCGCGCGCCGGCATTGAAGGCCATTTGGCCGCAACAGGTCTGGCCGGCGGGCACGACCACCCGACATCCGGCCTTTTCCAACAAGGCCGCCGTTGCGAGCCCCACCGTGGGGCGCATCAGATCGGCGACACAGGTGACGAAAACGCCCACCACGGGGGCGTTGGCGGCAGTGCTCATGATCCGTTGAACCCGTCAGGATGATCCAAAAAGGGAAGGCCGACGCTTCGGCGGCCCCAGGATGGCGAAGCCGACGCCGCTTGACAAGGCGTTCCGGGGAAACTTTAGGGATGGGAGGGGTCTGGGGAGGCCGCGCCTCCCCAGCCTTCAAGCCTTCAGCCCTGCGTCCCTGATGCGCTTTGGGCCACAACCGCTCCCCTTGGCAACAGGACCCACAAGAACCCCGGCGAGCGCATGCCCCCGGCATGCACCAAGGCCTCCTCGCCAGTCCCCCAGAACACATCACCGCGCACGGCGCCCTTGATGGCCGCGCCGGTATCCTGGGCGACCATCAGGCGGGCCACCGTCCGGCCCTGGGCGTCGGAGGTCGCGACCCACACCGGGGCCCCCAGGGGAATGTGATCCCGATCGACGGCGAGGCTACGCCCGGCACTCAGCGCCACCCCCTGCGCGCCGATCGGCCCCTCGCCTTCGACGGTTCTAAAGAAAATGTAGCGTGGGTTTTCCCGCATCAGGGCGCGGCCCTCGGCGGGATTAGCCCGCAGCCACGTGCGGATGGCGGTCATGGAGGAACCGTCGCCCAGGCCCCGCTTGCGCATCAAGGCGCCGATCCCGACAAAGGGATGGCCGTTGGAGCCGGCGAAGCCAATGCGCTGGGACCGGCCATCGGGCAGCCGCGCCACCCCCGAGCCCTGGATGTGCAAAAAGAAAACATCCACCGGATCGCGGGCCCACATCAAAACCGGGGCGATCCCTGCCAAGGCGCCGTCCTCGATCGCCGCCCGATCGGGGCGGGTCACGCCCGAGGTTTCGGTCCAGCCGGGGGGCTGGCCATAGACCGGGGTCGCGTATACAGCGCTTGGCGTGAACGAGACGTCAAGGGTCGCCTCATAATAGCCCGTGAACAGGCCTTCGGGTCCGTCGGGACCAATGACCTGCCAGGGCTGAAAGGAGCGGACCAGCGCCTCGCGCACGGTGCCGGTGCGCGAGGCTTGCTCCAAGGCCGCACAGGGCGGTCCCCAATCCCCAGCGCGGCTGCCCAGCACCGCCGGCCCCACGGGGCTCGACGCCGGCAAGGTTCGCAACCGGGCACACGAGCGCAGCAAGGCCGTGGTGGCCTCGCGCGGCTGGTCGTCGGCCCAGCCGGGCAGGGTCTCGAAGCTTGCGGGCTGGTAATGCACCCGGCCATCGCCTTGGGAGCGGGTGGGCCCCTGGGCGGCGCAGGCGGCCAGCGCCAAGGTCAGCCCCACGGCGCCGAGCCGGGCGGCACGCCGGACGACGCATGCCTGTTGGGACACGCTCACGCCTCCTCCGGCACCTGGGTCGCCACCAGTTCCCAGTTGGGATCGGCGGATCCGATGGTCCGGCAGAAGGTCCAGACGTCCGTGACCACCTCGATGTGGTTGGGGTTGCCCTCGACCACGGCATCGGCCGGATCGCGCACGGTGTTGACCTGCTCGGTCACGAACCGCACGCTGATATAGGCATCCCGGTCGCGCACATCGACGGCGGTGAAATCCACGTCCTTGAAGGACAGCAGATCGGTTTCCATGGTTTCGCCGGCCTTTTCCCGGGCCTCAATGGCCCCGGAGAAGTTGCGAAACACCTCGGGGGAGAGGAGGGGTTTCAAGGTGTCGCGGTCGCCCTTGGCATAAGCCATGAGGATCATCTGAAACGCCGAGCGCGCGCCTTGCAAGAAGGCGTCGGGCGAAAAGGATGGATCCGCAAGGCGCAGGCGGGCCAGTCCGCCCGCCACCGAGCCCGGGGTTCCCGCAGCCTGGAGGGGGGCGCGCCCGGGAAGGGCCACCACGTTGTCGCCAACGTCTTCCCCAGGGGTTAAAGGATTGGGACGCTTGCGCTCGTCGCCTGTGCGCCGTCCCAAGACGCTGCGCAGACGCAAAACCAAGAACGCAGCAACCATGGCGATAAAGATGATGTCGATATACTGAAGACCGTCGTTCATGTCCGCCCTGGGCCGGTTTTTTTTGCCGATCGGGGAACCCTACCCCATGTGAGCGTCGCGTACCACCGCTCTTCGCCGTTTGCGAGAGAGATCGTTGGCGCCTCCCGGACGGGTTCTTGGTTGCACGGGCAAGGGCCGATGCTATGGTCCCCGGGATGGACTCTAACATGGGATCGTGGGCAAAGGACGGCAAGCCATGGCATTTCTGGTTCTCTTCCTGATCTTCGTGGGCGTCCCGGTGATTGAGATCAGTCTGTTCATCAAGGTGGGCAGCGCCATCGGCGTGGTGCCCACCGTGGCGCTGACCCTCCTCACCGCGGTTGCCGGGACGATGCTGGTGCGCCATCAGGGGGTGAGCACCCTTGAAAAAGCGCGCGAGAGCGTCAATGCCGGCATTTTGCCGGTTCAGGAGCTGTTTGACGGGGCCTGTATCCTCATCGGCGGCATTTTGTTGCTGGTTCCCGGATTTTTCACCGACATCTGGGGCATCTTGCTGCTGTTGCCCCCGGTGCGGGCCGTTTTGCGCCAGTGGCTGGAGGGACACCAGGGGATGTTCATGACCCCCGCCGGTCCGGCCAGTCCGACCGCATCCCAGCCCCAGGTGATCGACGCCGAGTACCTCGACGTCACGGCGGGCGGGGTCGGCAAGGAAGAAAACCCGTGGGCGCGTCCCGCTGACCAGCCCCCCAAGGCCGACCGTTGAGAGCCGCTTCGGTGCGTGCTACCTCTGGCGGGCCGCCTCGGCGGTCGCTTTGCTCCAGTCAGGATAGGACTTCATGAGCCAGGATCCCCAAGCCAGCGGTGCCGATACCCCGCCGCTGATCATCAACGGCCAGTATATCAAGGACCTGTCCTTCGAGGTCCCCAACGCTCCCATGATCTTCACCCGCCTCGACAAGACCCCCGAGGTGTCGATCAATATTGATGTCAATGCCACCTCGGTGGGCGAAAAAGCCTTTGAGGTGGTGCTGCATTTCCAGGTCGAAAGCCGTTTTCCCGATCTGGTCGCCTTCGTGGCCGAACTGAAGTACGGCGCGGTTGTTACCCTCACCCTGCCCGAGGAGCACCTGCGCCCGATGCTGCTGATCGAGGTGCCGCGGCTGCTGTTCCCGTTTGCCCGGGGCATCTTGTCCGATGCCACCCGCGACGGCGGCTTCCCGCCCCTGATGATCCAGCCACTCGACTTCACGGCGCTGTATCGCCAGCGCTACATGGCCGAGGCGGGGAACGCCTAGACCGTGGGGTCTGGGGAGGCCGCGCCTCCCCAGCCTTTGCCTTAAGGCGTCTCGCGCAGGGTCAGGAGGGCCCGCACCGTGGCCTCGGCCCCCTCGGCCACCTGGGAAATGCGGGTGGCCAGCATGTAGCACGGGGTGGTCACGATCTTGTTGGCGCGGTCGATAACGATCTCGGTCGGCGCCGTACCCTGATGGGTGGCCCCCAGGCGCTCCAGAGCCTTGGCGGTGTCGGCATCGGTGCCGATGGTCAAGGTGCCCTTACCCAGCACCCGGGCGATCACCGCCGGGGCAATGCACAAAGCGCCGATCGGCAGGCCGGCGGCGTGGGCCTGTTTGATGGCCTGTTCCACCGAGGGATCCACCGTGCAGGCCGGGCCGTCGAAGGCAAAGCGGCTCAGGTTTTTGGCCGCACCGAAGCCGCCTGGGAAAATCAAAACATCGAAGGCTTGGGGATCGAAGGTCGCCAGATCGGCGATCGAGCCGCGCGCAATGCGGGCCGCTTCGGTGAGCACGTTGCGGCTTTCCTCGACCACCGCGCCGGTGCGGTGATCGACCACATGGGCCTGGGGAATGTCGGGGGCGAAGCACTGTGCCACCGCGCCCACCCGGTCGATGGCGAGCAAGGTCAGGACGCTCTCATGGATTTCAGCGCCATCGAAGACGCCGCAGCCGGAAAGAACCACGGCAAAGCGGGGCTTGTCTGTCATGGGGGCTCCTCCTCATAGTAAGGACACGCGCCGCTCGCGTTTCCTTTCCTTTTGCTGATACGGGGAACCCTCGCCCATGCCAAGCCCGATCCCGCCGGCCGCCGCCGCCTTGCTGGAGCGTTTTGGTCGTCTCTCGGCCCTGGAGGATGCCCTGTCCATCTTGCAGTGGGACCGGGCGGCCATGATGCCCGAGGGCGCCGCCCCCGAGCGCGCCACCCAGCTTGCCGTGTTGAGTGGCCTGCATCACGAGCTGCTGACCGCGCCCGACCTGCCCGACCTGTTGGCCGCCGCCGAGGCCGCCGCGTGGGAGGGCGTGCCGGATGCCGTGTGGCATCAGGCCAACCTCGCCGAGATCCGTCGGCGCCACGCCCACGCCACGGCCTTGCCCCGCGCTCTGGTCGAGGCCCTGTCGCACGCGTCGAGCACCTGCGAGGCGATTTGGCGCGGCGCCCGGCAGGACTCGGACTTCAAGGCGGTCCAACCCGCCCTCGAAACCCTCTTGGGGTTGGTGCGCCAAAGCGCCGAGGCCAAGGCGGCGGCCCTGGGAACCGGCCTGTACGATGCCTTGCTTGATGAATACGAGCCGGGCGGCTCCATCGCGCGCATCGACGCGCTGTTTGCCGACCTGGAAACCTTCCTGCCTGCCTTCCTCGACGAGGTGCTGGCCCATCAGGCCCGGGTGGGGGCGCCGCCCCGGCCCCAGGGTCCGTTCCCCCGCGCCCTTCAAGAATCCCTGGGGCGCGCGACCATGGCCCAGATGGGCTTCGACTTCCGCCATGGGCGCTTGGATGTCTCGACGCATCCGTTTTGCGGCGGCACCCCGGGCGACGTGCGCCTGACCACCCGCTACGACGAAGAAGATTTCCTCTCGGCCCTGTTCGGCGTGATCCATGAAACCGGCCATGCCCTCTATGAGCAGGGCCTGCCCGAGGCGTGGCGGACCCAGCCGGTGGGCCGGGCTCGGGGCATGAGTATGCACGAAAGCCAATCCCTGTTGTGGGAAATGCAGGTGGGCCGCTCGCGGGCTTGGCTGGCCCACGCCGTGCCGCTGTGGCGCGCCCATTTTGGCCGGAGCGGCCCGGCCTGGGAGGTCGATGCGGTGCGTCGGGCGGTGACCCGGGTCGAGCGCGGCTTCATTCGGGTCGAGGCCGACGAGGTCACCTACCCCGCCCATGTTATCGTGCGCACCCGCTTGGAACGGGCCCTGATCGCCGGTGACCTCGCCGTGGCCGATCTGCCGGGGGCCTGGGGGGATCTGATGGAGCGCCTGCTCGGTGTGCGTCCGCCCGACGATCGCCGGGGCTGCTTGCAAGACATCCACTGGTACGACGGCGCCTGGGGTTACTTCCCCACCTACACCCTGGGAGCCATGACGGCGGCCCAACTCTTCAGTGCTGCCCAGGAGGCCGAGCCCGGCATTCCCGCCGCCCTGGCCGAGGGCGATGGTCGGCCGCTGCTCGACTGGCTGCGCCGCATGGTTCACGCCCGCGCCAGCGTGCTGTCCACCGACGCCCTGCTGACCGAAGCGACCGGCCGGCCCCTTGATGCCGCCGTTTTCAAGGCCCACCTGCGCCGCCGCTATCTGGACGAAGCGTAAGCTCTCCCCCAACAGGCCGAGGGGCCTGGGGAGGCCCGCCTCCCCAGTCTTCCCCTTGGTTCTTTTTTGAGAACGAGTTTTATTCGCGAATGTGACCAGAACGTGTCAACGAGAAGGCGGGAGTCGCGTTGACTTGACCCCACGGAACCGGTATGCAAACCCGCATTGCCGAAAAGGGAGGCATGGTCTCGGCGGCCCCATGGGGCCCCGGGTCGGGTCGTGTCTCCTTTTGCCCCAGCCGACCCGCGCACGAGGCTGACGCCATGAAAACGCATCCCAGGCCGCTCTCCCCCCACCTTCAGGTTTACAAGCTGCACACCAAGGTTACATCGATGCTCTCCATCACGTTCCGCGTCTTCGGCGCGGTGCTGATGACGGCGGGCACGTTCTTCTTCCTGCTGTGGATCGTTGCCGCGGCGATGGGGGAAAGCGCCTTTGCGGCGATCCAGGGCTTCTATGGCTCCTGGTTTGGATATTTGGTCCTGTTTGGCCTCACGGTGGTTTTGTTCTACCACCTGACCAACGGCCTTCGTCACTTGCTCTGGGACACGGGCTTCGGCTTCGACATGCCCACGCTGCGCAAGACCGGAGCCGTGGCCATTGGCTCCGCCGTGGTGCTGTCGGTGCTGGCGTGGATCGCCGGCCTCGCCGCCGTCTGACAAGGGAGAACGTGATGTCTCTTCGTTCGTCTCTGGGCCGCGCCCGGGGTCTTGGTGCCGCCAAGGAAGGCGCCGCCTCGCACTGGATGGCCGAGCGCCTGCCCGCCATCGCCCTGGTGCCGTTGGTGCTGTGGTTTGTGTTTGTGGCGATCATTCCCAACCTGGGCGCGTCTCACGCCGAGGTGGTGGCTTTCATGGGCTCGCCCATCAACGCCGCCTTGATGCTGCTGACCGTCCTTTGTGCCTTCTACCATGGCATGCTGGGGCTGATCGTGATTCTGGAGGACTACGTCCAGAACCATACGGCGCGTAATGTCGTGGTGTTCGCGACCAAGCTGTATGCCGCCTTGGGGGCCGCGCTGGCCACCGTTTCCATCCTCAAGCTCAGCGTCGGAGGCTGACCGCAAGATGGCTTCGCACGAGATCATCGATCACGAATACGACGCGGTGGTCGTCGGCGCCGGTGGCGCGGGCCTGCGGGCGACCTTTGGTATGGTGCAAGCGGGCCTGCGTACCGCTTGCGTCACCAAGGTGTTCCCCACCCGCTCCCACACCGTCGCCGCCCAGGGCGGCATCGGCGCGGCCCTTGGCAACATGGCCGAGGACTCCTGGCAGTGGCATATGTACGACACCGTGAAGGGTGCCGACTGGCTGGGCGACCAGGACGCCATTGAATACATGTGCCGCGAGGCCATTCCGGCCGTTTACGAGCTGGAGCATGCCGGCGTGCCCTTCTCGCGCACGCCCGAGGGCAAGATCTACCAGCGCCCGTTCGGCGGCCATATGCGCAACTTCGGTGAAGCCCCGGTTCAGCGCGCTTGCGCCGCCGCCGACCGCACCGGCCATGCCATTTTGCACACGCTGTACCAGCAGTCGCTGAAGTACAAGGCCCAGTTTTTCGTCGAATACTTCGCCCTTGATCTGTTGATCGAGGACGGCGAGTGCCGCGGCGTCATCGCGTGGTGCATGGAAGACGGCAGCCTGCACCGCTTCAAGGCCCACACCACCGTGTTGGCCACCGGCGGCTACGGCCGCGCCTACTTCTCTTGTACCTCGGCCCACACCTGTACCGGCGACGGCAACGGCATGGTGGCGCGCGCCGGCCTGCCGCTCCAGGACATGGAGTTCGTGCAGTTCCACCCGACCGGCATCTACGGCTCGGGCTGCCTGATCACCGAGGGCGCGCGCGGCGAGGGCGGCTACCTCACCAATTCCAAGGGCGAACGCTTTATGGAGCGCTATGCCCCCACCGCCAAGGATCTGGCCAGCCGCGACGTGGTGAGCCGGGCCATGACCGTGGAAATCCGCGAAGGGCGCGGCGTGGGGTCGCACAACGACCACATCCATCTGCACCTGGAGCACCTGGGCGCCGACGTGCTGCATGCCCGCCTGCCCGGCATCACCGAAACCGCCAAGATCTTCGCCGGCGTCGATGCCACCCGCGAGCCCCTGCCCGTCCTGCCCACCGTCCACTACAACATGGGCGGCATTCCCACCAATTATAAGGGCGAGGTTCTGGCCCCGACCGCCGACGATCCCGACCGCGTCTTCCCCGGCCTGATGGCCGTCGGCGAATGCGCCTGCGTCTCGGTCCACGGCGCCAACCGTCTGGGCACCAACTCCTTGCTCGACCTCGTGGTGTTCGGCCGGGCCGCCGCCTTGCGCGCCGCCGAGGTCATCCGTCCGGGCCAGCCGCACAAGCCGCTCAAGTCCGATACCGACGAGATGGCTCGCACCCGCCTGGAGCGCCTGCGCAACGCCAAGGGCACCCGCCTGACCGCCGAGATCCGCGACGATCTCCAGCGCGCCATGCAGCGCGATGCCGCCGTGTTCCGCACCGCCGAGAGTCTGGCCGAGGGCTGTGCCGCCGTGGACCGCATCGCGACCACCGTCGATGACATCCGCTTGGCCGACCGCTCCTTGGTCTTCAACACCGACCTCGCCGAGGCCCTGGAGTTGGAAAACCTCATGGCTTGCGCCAAGGCGACCATCCACGGCGCCGCCGCCCGCCAGGAAAGCCGGGGCGCCCACGCCCGCGAGGACTTCCCCGAGCGCGACGATGCCAACTGGATGAAGCACTCCCTGGCCTGGATCGACGCCGGGGGCAAGGTGACGCTGGGCTATCGCCCGGTCCACACCTACACCCTCAGCCCCGACGTCCCCTACATCGAGCCCAAGGCTCGCGTCTACTAAGGCGCGGGAACGGGTAAGGATCAGACGACGGATACAGGCTGGAGGCTTCAATGGTTGAGTTTTTGCTTCCCCCCAACAGCCGCATCAAGCCGGGAAAAACCTTCCCGGCGCCGGCGGGGGCGACCAATGTGCGGGTGTTCAAGATCTACCGCTGGGATCCCGAAGAGGGCGGCAATCCGCGCATGGATACCTTCCATGTCGATATGGATGCCTGCGGGCCCATGGTTCTTGACGCCCTGATCAAGATCAAAAACGAAATCGACCCGACCCTGACCTTCCGGCGCTCCTGCCGCGAAGGCATCTGTGGCTCGTGCTCGATGAACATCGACACCAACAATACCCTCGCGTGCTTGAAGCCCATCGCCGACATCAAGGGCGATGTGGTCATTACCCCCCTGCCCCACCTGCCGGTCGTCAAGGACTTGGTGCCCGACCTGTCGCATATCTATGCCCAGTATGCGGCGATCGAGCCCTGGCTCAAGGCCGACACCCCAGCACCCCCCAACGGCGAGCGCCTCCAGAGCCCGGACGAACGCGCCGTGCTCGACGGCATGTGGGAGTGCATCTTGTGCTTCTGCTGCACCACCAGTTGCCCCAGCTATTGGTGGAACGGCGACCGCTACCTCGGCCCCGCCGTGCTCATGCAGGCCGCCCGCTGGATCTTCGACAGCCGCGACGAAGCCGCCGGCGAGCGCCTCGACCAGCTCGACGACCCGTTCCGTCTGTTCCGCTGCCACACCATCATGAACTGCACCGCCACCTGCCCCAAGGGTCTCAACCCCGGCCGGGCCATCGGTCAGCTCAAGATCAAGATGTTCCAGCGCGCGAGCTAAGCTGGAAGAAGGTAAGGCTGGGGAGGCGCGGCCTCCCCAGACCTCTCGGGGCCTTAAAAAGCCCGCTATGAAGCGTGCCGCTTGATCGCTGCCAACATGCGCCGGCGGATCAAGCCACTGACCGGGCGGATCAGCACCCAATACGGAAGAAAAGACCGCCGCGCCGCCTCATCAGGGCACAAAACGCGCGTCTGCGTCACCAGCCGGGTTCGGCCCTCCCCCGCCTCTTCCGTCTCAAACCCCAGCACCAGCTTCGCGACCCCCGCCTCCCGGAACGCCGCAAACGCCGCCGCGTCGGCGATCGGTCGCAGGCCAAAATCCAGGGCCCAAAACCGCCCCACCAGCCCATAGACCAAGGCCGTCTCGGTGCGCGCCAGCACGGTAAAGTCATCCAGCCCAAACGCCTTGGCCGCCTTCTCCCCCCGCCCCCACCACCGCCCCGGCGCCTCACGCACAGCCAGCGCCCAGCGGATCACCGGGTCACTCTCAACCCGGTAGGAGGCCACCGCCCCCACGACCGCCCCCGGCGCCGCCGCAATCGTACAGGCATGCGTCTCGCTGAACTGATACGTCGGCAAAAACTCATCCAGGATCATGGGGTGCTCCGCTCTGTGGGGTTGGCCACTCTGTGTTGAAAAAGTTAGCGCGAGTAGCTATAGTGGTGATCGGTGCGCGGTGCAAAGCCGCTCTTGGTGAGTGTACGTTGCCGGGGAAGTCCGGTGAAGAAGCCCGAAGAAAGAGAAAGAAAGGCCGGGGAGGCTCGCCTCCTCAGACCCCTCCATTCCTTTGGTCGAAGCACGGTTTAAGGCGGCTGCTTTCTGAGTGGGTCGGTGTAGCGCCTGGACGTGTCCGTGGTATCAGCAGTTCACCGAGCGTTCACTGTTTGGGCGTACTTAATTTTGTCGATGACCTGATCAGTCATGATACCCCCCTTTAGGACTCGGATCTGAGAAGGCCGAACTCTGTTTTTTAGCCCCATGTGACACACGACTGTGACGTTGGCTCTCACATAGAGCGGTTTGGACCTAAAATTATCCAAAAAATCAATGTGATGAGCAAGGGGTGCAAAAAGGACGATGGTAACATGTTTTCTAACTATTAAAAGCGCAGTGTGACATAAGGCGCTCAATGGTCGAACCGATTGAAGACATCCTGAACGATCTCGGTCCTTCGCTCTCAAGCGAACTTGCTGCCGCGCTTGTCGAACGTCTGGGGATTTCGTCAGCCGCCGCACGCCAACGCCAACGCCTATCGCGCGTGCGCGGTAATATACGGCGGCTAGCCGGCGTATATTACCGCGAAACGCGCACTTCATGTATCTGGAGAGGCAGTTCGGATCTCCAGAATATTGGCGCCGGCTCGCAACCACGTTGATTGAGAACAATTCAGCCCTGGGCTACGCGATCGCGGCGCTCCGCCAGAACGGCGGCATGGTGCCAGCCCGGCAATTCCCGATCATCAGCGGGTCTCCCGTCCGCCAACGCAAGCATCTTGCTGCTGAGACAGTGCTCCAGCGCTTGACCGAGGCGGGCCTAGTCAGGACGGTAGCTGTCCCTGGGATCGGTGAGTGCGTGGCGCTCGTACAGGACGAGGAATATTACACTGTCGGCACCGCCGAGAGGCGTGCCCGCCTCTTCACCGAGGAGATTCTTCTCTCCGCAGTTCGTGACTACCTGCGCAATCTGGGGATCGCGAGCTACAATTCGGTAAGGACCCGCACCGATCAGGAATTGCCGCAGGTCGGCACCTTTGTCTGGGACCTGAGTGCGCCCTCCTATCTGAGCGCTGTCGTCCGCTTCACACGCGAAGGTAAGCCCAAGCCGGGCTTTGTCGCCTGAGATGTCAATCTCGCTTCCGACATCACGCTCGATGGCGCCGCACCTTTCATCCGCAAGTGCGCGACCCTGCGCGTTCTGCGTAATCTCGGCCCCTGCATGCAGATCCTGATCGCTAACCGCTTCCAGAGAGACGCTCTCTTGGGACGAGCGCGGCTTATTCCACCTTCGATCCCGAGCAGTGGGACAATCTCTTCCGCATGCTGAACGCGATTAAAGGCGCGACAAACCAACTAAGGGGCGCTCTGTTCGAGTATATGGTCGCCGACATCGTGAGGCGCTTGAACCCAGGCGACGTCACGATGAACCGGATCTTCAATGTGCCGGATAAGGGTAAAGCCGAGATCGACGTCCTTATCATCCAGCCAAACCAGCGGGTCTTTGCTATAGAGTGCAAGGGCTACAGCCCGTATGGAATCATCCCGGACGAGCAGTTCAAGCGCTGGCTCCAGCACAATGTACCGACTGCCTACGCCTATATTTGTCAGCATCCAGAATGGAAAAATCTGTCCGCTCACTTTGAATTCTGGACAAGCGCACCGATCAGCGAAGATATCCTCGCGCTATTTAATAATGCTAAAGAGAAGATTAAACCCAACCGCTACACGATCGACCTTCTCGGTCCCCAGGACGTATTGAGAGTATGTGGCAATACGCGCGAGAAAAACTTGATCGAAGCCTATAAAAATCACTTCACCCCCCGGAACGGAAGCATACCGCCATTAGCGCGCCAGCGCCCACCGGCGCGGGCTACCGCGCCGGTCGAAGAGGACTGAGGCGATCTATGAAAGGTGCCAACGCGAGCCAGCCAAGATCTTTACGGCAGAATACGGCTTAGCCGAATATGCTCTGAAGCGTTCCGGCTCTAAGTAGGTCGCAGAGACACTGATTGGCGTACCGGCCTCGCCGGCTCCTCGCGAACCTGCAATGGTCACCAGGGATCCCAGTCCCGCTGGGAAATGTCCACGACATGAGGTGACGATCACCTGCATCTTGCAACACTCCCTTCAAATGGGTTTCTGAAGAGTGCGATCTGTGTTATATTAATATACAATAGGGAGGCGTAGATGCACACGACCAATCTTCGTAAAGTTGGCGGTTCGGTGATGCTGGCGGTTCCTCCGGCGCTGCTTGATGTCCTGAATTTATCCGCTGGAGGGAAAGTCGGCCTCTCGGTCGAGAATGGCCGCCTTGTCGTTGAGCCAAAGGTGCGGCGTCGTTACACCATGGCCGAGTTGCTGGCCGCCTCTGACTATTCGCAGCCACAAACGGCCGAGGATCGGGAATGGGGGGAGTCGCCTGCCGTTGGCGGTGAGCTGATATGAGCCAGACGCCGAAACGCGGCGATATCTATTGGGTCGATTTGGAGCCGACGAAAGGCCGGGAGCAACGCGGACACCGGCCCGTTCTTGTTGTGTCGCCCGATGACTTCAATCAGGCGACCGGGTTGCCGGTTGTCTTGCCCATCACGAATGGAGGTGGGTTTGCCCGGGGCCTTGGCTTTGCTGTGGCTCTTGTGGGCACGACCACCACTGGTTTGGTTCGCTGTGACCAGCCCCGCGTACTAGATCTGACGGTCCGCAACGGTCGCTGGGTGGAAACCCTGCCGCCCGACCTCATGGATGAAGTCTTGGCAAGGCTCGCCCCCCTTTTTGACTGACTCCCTTAACAGACCGAGGGGTCTGGGGAGGCCGCGCCTCCCCAGCCTTCTTTTTCTTTCCTTTCCCCCCCCCCTTTCCTCTTCCTTGCCCCCTCACGGCACCACCGGGAGTGTGAAGGTAAACGTCGTGCCTTGGCCGTCGTCTGAGGTCATGGTGATGGTGCCGCCGTGGCGGGCGACGATGCGTTTGCAGATGGTGAGGCCGATGCCGGTGCCGGGGTAGGCGGTTTTGGGGTGGAGGCGGCAGAACATCTCGAAGACGTCTTGGCTGGTTGGGCCGATGCCGATGCCGTTGTCGGTGACCGAGATCTCCCACATCTGGTCTTTGCGCTGGCTTCTGACCACGATTTTCGGGCGGCGCCCTGGGTGGCGAAACTTCAAGGCGTTGCCGATCAGGTTTTGAAAAACCTGCATGAGCTGCAAGCTGTCACCGTTAATCTCGGGGAGTGACTTGACCACAATCTCGGCGTGATTTTGGGTGATGCCGTCGCGCAGATTATCGAGCGCGGCAGTGCAGGCGTCCGCTAGGGCCACCCGCGTAAAGCCGGTGCCAGGGCTTGCCACGCGGGACACGGCTAGCAAATCCTGGATCAACAGGCTCATGCGCTTGGCCGCCTCGACGACAAAGGCGAAGTTTTCCCGATGCTCGGCCGGGAAGTCGTTGCCCATGCGTCGTTCGATGAGTTGGGTGAAGGAGACGATGGAGCGCAGCGGTTCTTGCAGGTCGTGGGAGGCGATGTAGGCGAAGCGCTCCAGTTCGGCGTTGGACCGGGTGAGTTCCTCCACGGAGTCCATCATCTTGAGTTCGGCCCGTTTGCGGTCGGTCACGTCCTGGGCGGTGCCCGTGCCTTTGAGCGGCTGCCCGTCGGGGCCGAAGCGGACCTCGGCGCGCTGGCGCACCCAGCGGATCGTCCCCTGGTGCAAGATCCGGTGCTCGATATCGTAGGGGGTACCGTCGAGAGCGGCGTGCCAAGCGGTCATGACCTGCGCTTGATCGTCACGCGGCAGACAAGCAAAAAAGGTCTCGAGATCCATGGGGCGTTCGGGGGGCAGGCCGAAAATGCGGTAGGTCTGCTCCGACCAAGTGAGGCGACCGCTCGGGATATCCAGGTCCCAACTGCCGATCTGGGCCACTTTTTGCGCTTGCTTCAGGCTTTCGCGGCTGTTTTGCAGGGCAATTTCGTTTTGGCGTAACGCGGTGATTTCATAGGCGATCCCCAGCACGCCGATCAGGGTGCCATCCTCGTCGATCATGGGCGTTTTTGTGGTTTGCAGCAGCACGCGCGCCCCCCCAACGGCGTAGGTGATCCATTCTTCGTTGACCATGGGGCGCCCGGCCTCGATCGCGGCTAGGTCTCGTTCGCGGAAGAAATCGGCAAGGTTCTGGTCAAGGAAATCATGGTCGGTTTGACCGACGATTTCCTCTTCTGACGCCCCAAAAAACAGCTCGAATTCCCGATTGCAGGCCAAGTAGACGCCATCGGCGTTCTTGAGCCAGATCATTTGCGGAATGGTGGCCAGCAAGGTTTTGAGAAACCGCCGCTCCCCTAGCAAGGCGGTCTGGCTGGTCCGCAACAGGTCCTCGGTGCGTTTGAGAGTGGCGATCTTGTCCTCGATCGCCGCCGCCATGCCGTTAAAGGCGTCGGCCAGTTGTCCCATTTCGTCTTGAGTCTTGAAGGTCAGGCGCACCCCATAGTCGCCGTGGGTCAGCTTCTGGCTGGCTGCGACCAAAGGGTGAAGGGGGCGGGTGATCAGGTAACTGGTGAGCGCCAGAATGACAAAGCTTAACACTACTTCCAAGACGGCAATAAGGGCGCTTTGCATCACAAGATGGTCGCGCGACAGGAGAAAAGATTGGACCGACAGGCCAAAATGGACCCGTCCTACCCGCGTTCCTTGGAGCAGCAGGTCGCGTTCGACGGACAGCACGGGGGCGGCGGTGAGGGAGGCGACGGAGGCGTTCAAGGGGACGGCCGACGGCTCCACCGTCCCCGCGTGGGCGAGGAGTCGTCCGTCCAGGGTGTAGACCAGGATATAAGGCAGATCGGAGCGCTGCCCTTCGGTGAGCGTCTGCACAATGGCCTGAAGCTCGGCCTTGTCGCGGGTGAAGACGCGGCTGCTGAACGCCGCATCGAACATCGGCCCCAGGGCTTCGAGGCGCGAGCGCACCCGTTCCTCGGTGGCATCACTCAGAACGCGATAACTGTTGCCCAGAAGCAGGGCCAGCATCAGCATTTCCACCGACAAGGCGGCGGTGATCAACTTGAAGCGCAGCGACCGGTGCCAGGGCGTTTTCCGCAACGACCACAAGGCGTTGTCCTTTCTCAGGGCGAGGGGGGGATCAGGCAGGCCGTATAGGGATCCAAACTGGCCATGACCGCCTCGTCCACCGGCCGAAAATCGACAAGGGCGTTTTGGTCCAGATAGGCCCGCCCCTCGGGGCTGTCTTGAAAGCCGAGCAAGGCCGTTGCCAAGCGGGACCGGGCTTCCTGGTCCAGCCGGGGATGGCTTAAAACGAAAAATCCCGGCACCGGTGGCGCGACATAAACTTCGTGGATGCCCTTGGCCTCTGGCGTCTCATCCAGGAGCACGTGGCGGCGTGTGGTGATCACGGCATCGGCCTCGCCGCGGTCAAGCGTGCTCATCACGTTGGAAAAGCTGCGTGTTTCGAGCAAGCTCACATCGCGTCCGGGCTCCAGGGTGTGGTCGCGCAATGTCCTTGCGATGATCTGATAGGCCAATGAGGCGAAGGCCCCCACCGCCAGGGTGCGCCCGCGCAAGTCGCTCAAGGTGCGCAGCTCCGGGTCGCGGGCCATCACCACGGCTTCCTTTTGGTAACCGGTCTGGGCCAGGGGATGCCAGCCGTCGCGCTGCTGCGCCAGCCGCCCCATATGGGGGGCCGTGAGCACGATATCGTACTCCCCGCGTTCGGTAGCGGCGACAAAGGCGTCGAAGGTGGGGGCGGAGACCAGCTCGACCGGACGCCCCAGCACTCGCGCGGTGTAGTCCCTCAGCCGGACGTGCTTGTCCAGGATGTCGCTGGGCGAGGCATAGGGCAGGATGGCAAGAATCACGAAATCGGTAGCCCAGGCCGACCGTCCCCCAAGAACGGCCAGGGCCGCGAGTCGCAAAAGGGTGCGTCGCCCGATGTCCTTGCGGGATGTTGCCTGCTCACTTCCCATGGTCGCCTCGCCAGAAGGCTGGACGCACGTCTTTGGTTGTTCTCCCATGTTAACACATGGGCTGGACCAAAGAACACAGCCACCCCGACCGGGCGACGGATTTCCCCCTGAGGAAGCCTCTGGACAGCGGCCGTCCAGTGTGGTGTAAACTTTCCTTACGCCCCGGGCCGAGGCCCGGCCGTCCGGGACGTCATGGTGGCGCTCCATCCATGCCTTGATCCGAAGATGCCGTCCCTGGGGCGGGTCTTTTGTCATGCTTGGAAACTCTAGGAGATCCCCCATGCCCCTGTGTGGTCATGATACCCTGAAAACCCGGCGCACCCTGAGCGTCAACGGGCGCGAGGTTGATTACTTCAGTCTCGAGGCGGCTGGGCTGGCGGGCGTGGAGCGCCTGCCGTTCTCCCTCAAGGTTCTTCTGGAAAACCTGTTGCGCTACGAAGATGGCCGCAGCGTTACCGTCGAGGACGTGCGCGCTGTTGCTGACTGGCTGGTCAACCATCGCTCCGAGCGCGAAATCGCCTTTCGGCCGGCCCGCGTGCTTATGCAGGACTTTACCGGCGTGCCCGGCGTGGTCGATCTTGCCGCCATGCGCGAGGCGGTCAAGGCCCTGGGCGGCCCGGCTTCGGCCATCAATCCGCTCTCGCCCGTTGATCTCGTCATCGACCACTCGGTGATGATCGATTACTTCGGTTCGGCCGACGCCCTCACGAAGAACATGGATCTCGAGTTTGAGCGCAATGGCGAGCGCTACGCCTTTTTGCGCTGGGGGCAAAAGGCCTTCAACAACTTCCGCGTGGTGCCGCCCGGGGTGGGCATCTGCCATCAGGTGAACCTGGAGTATCTGGCGCGCGGCGTTTGGACCGGCGAGGAAGCCGGCCGCACCCTGGCCTTCCCCGACACCCTGGTCGGCACCGACTCCCACACCACCATGATCAACGGCCTGGGCGTGCTGGGCTGGGGCGTGGGCGGCATCGAGGCCGAGGCGGCCATGCTGGGCCAGCCCCTGTCCATGCTGATCCCCGAGGTCGTTGGCTTCGAGCTGACCGGCACCTTGCCCGAGGGCACCACCGCCACCGATCTGGTGCTCACCGTGGTGCAGATGCTGCGCAAGAAGGGCGTGGTCGGCAAGTTTGTCGAGTTCTACGGCGACGGCCTCGATAGCCTGCCGCTGACCGACCGCGCCACCATCGCCAACATGGGCCCGGAATACGGCGCCACCTGCGGCTTCTTCCCCATCGACGCCGAGACCCTGCGCTTCCTGCGCTTTACCGGGCGCGATGAGGACACGGTGGCCTTGGTCGAGGCCTATGCCAAGGCGCAAGGCCTGTGGCGCGTCTCCGGCGCCCCGGCGCCCGACGTTCACCGACACGCTCCACCTCGACATGGGCACGGTCGAGCCCTCGCTGGCCGGGCCGCGCCGCCCGCAAGACCGCGTCCCCCTGGCCCGCACGGCGGCCGCCTTCGCCGAGGCCCTGCCCTCCCTGGCGCCCAATGCCGGCACCGGCCGGACCGTGGCCGTTGAAGGCGCCGACTACAGCCTGAGCGACGGCTCGGTGGTGATCGCCGCCATCACCTCGTGCACCAACACCTCCAACCCCTCGGTCATGATGGCCGCCGGTTTGGTGGCGCAAAAGGCCGTGGCGCGCGGTCTGACCCGCAAGCCCTGGGTCAAAACCTCCCTGGCCCCGGGGTCGCTGGTTGTTGCCGACTACTTGCAGAAGGCCGGACTTCAGGACGCCCTGGATGCCCTGGGTTTCCAGATCGCCGGCTTTGGCTGCACCACCTGCATCGGCAATGCCGGACCGCTCGACGAACCGATCGCCAAGGCTATCGACGGTAACGGTTTGGTGGTCGGCGCCGTGCTCTCGGGCAACCGCAACTTCGAGGGCCGCATCAGCCCGCATGTGCGCGCCAACTATCTGGCCAGCCCGCCGTTGGTTGTCGCCTATGCCCTGGCCGGCACCCTGACCCTCGATCTGACCACCCAGCCGCTGGGCCAAGACCGGAACGGTCAGGACGTGTACCTCAAGGACATCTGGCCGACCGCCGCCGAGGTCGCCGCCGCCATCGACAGCGGCATCACCCCGGCGATGTACCGCGAGCGCTATGCCAACGTGTTCGACGGCCCTGCGGCGTGGCAGGCCATCGAGGTGGCCGAGGGCGAGACCTACGCCTGGGACGCCGAGTCCACCTATGTCCAGCATCCGCCCTACTTCAAGGGCATGACCGCCACCCCGGTGCCGGTGACCGACATCAAGGGGGCGCGGCCGCTGGCCATTCTCGGTGATTCCGTGACCACCGACCACATCAGCCCCGCCGGCTCGATCAAGGTGGACAGCCCGGCCGGGCAGTACCTGATCAGCCGGGGCGTGGCCAAGGCCGACTTCAACTCCTACGGCGCGCGGCGTGGCAACCACGAAGTGATGATGCGTGGCACCTTCGCCAACATCCGCATCCGTAACGCCATGGCGCCGGGCACCGAAGGCGGCGTGACCATGCACCAGCCCTCGGGCGCGGTGATGCCGATCTACGACGCGGCCATGGCCTACCAGCGCGAGGGCGTGCCCTTGGTGGTCATTGGCGGCGCCGAATACGGCACGGGCTCGTCGCGCGACTGGGCGGCCAAGGGCACCAACCTGCTCGGCGTTAAGGCGGTGATCGCCGTTAGCTTCGAGCGGATCCATCGCTCGAACCTCGTCGGCATGGGCGTGCTGCCGCTCCAGTTCGCTCCCGGCGTCGATCGGGTGTCCCTGGGCCTCGACGGTACCGAGACCTTCGACATCGTGGGGCTCGACAGCCTGACCCCGCGCCAGACCCTGACGGTGACGGTGCACCGCCAGGACGGCAGCACCACATCGTTCGAGACGGTGTGCCGCATCGATACCCTCGATGAAATGGACTATGTCCGCAACGGCGGCATCCTCCAAACCGTGCTGCGCCAGATCACCCGGTAAGGAACGGAGGGGTCTGGGGAGGCGAGCCTCCCCAGACTTCCTTTTTTATTTTTTATAAAACGCGCGATACCACGCCACGAACCGCCGCACCCCCTCCTCAACCGGCGTCGAGGGCTGATAGCCCGTGTCGTTCGAGAGGTCGGAGACATCGGCCCAGGTGCCGGGCACATCGCCGATTTGCATGGGCAGCATGGTCTTGCGCGCCGTCATGCCCAGGGCCTCTTCCACCAGATCGATATAGCGCAGTAACGTGACCGGCCGGCTGTTGCCGATGTTGTAGACGCGAAACGGCGCCACCGGGCTGGTGGCCGGGTCGGGGATGCCCTCCAGCGACGGGACCGGCAACGGGGGGGTGTCGAGAACCCGCACGATGCCCTCGACGATATCGTCGATGTAGGTGAAGTCGCGCACCATGTCGCCGTGGTTAAAGACCTTGATCGGCTCGCCTTTAAGGATTGCCTCGGTAAACAAGAACAAGGCCATGTCCGGCCGCCCCCACGGGCCATACACGGTAAAAAAGCGCAGGGCGGTCGAGGGCAGCTTGAACATATGGGCATACGAGTGGGCCATCATTTCATTGGCCCGCTTGGTCGCGGCGTAAAAGGTCAGGGGATGGTCGGCCGCGTGGTGTTCGCTAAACGGCTGCTCGCGGTTGGCGCCATAGACCGAACTGGTGGAGGCAAACACCAAGTGCTCGACCCCGACCGAGCGGCAGCCTTCCAGCACGGTAAAGGTCCCCATCAGGTTGGAATCCACATAGGCCCGGGGGTTTTCCAGGCTATAGCGGACCCCAGCTTGGGCCGCGAGATGCACGACGCGCCGCGGGCGGTAAACCTCGAACACCCGGGCCGTCTCCTCGGCGTCGGCGAGGTCGATGCGCTCCTCGCGAAACCGGGGGAAGGCCAGCAGGCGCTCGGTGCGCGCCGCCTTGAGACGGACATCGTAATAGGGGGTATGGCAATCGACGCCGACCACCTGGTGTCCCGCTTGCAGAAGACGCAGGGCCACATGGTTGCCGATGAAGCCGGCTGACCCGGTGACAAGGATGGTCATGGCGAAGGATCCGTCTCGCGGCCAGGAGGAGAGAGAGGGGCCTCCGAAGGGACTCGGAGGCCCAGGAGGTTACGCCTTACGATTGGCGATCAGGTCTTCCACAACGCTGGGATCGGCCAGGGTCGAGGTGTCGCCCAGCGCGCCCACTTCGTTTTCGGCGATCTTGCGCAGGATGCGGCGCATGATCTTGCCGGAGCGGGTCTTGGGCAGGCCCGGGGCCCACTGGATCACGTCGGGGCTGGCGATCGGGCCGATTTCCTTGCGGACCCAGGCGACCAGCTCCTTGCGCAGCTCCTCGCTTTCCTTTTCGCCGGCCACCAAGGTGACATAGGCATAGATGCCCTGGCCTTTGATGTCGTGCGGATAGCCGACCACGGCCGCCTCGGCCACCTTGGCGTGGGCCACCAGGGCGGATTCGATTTCGGCGGTGCCCATGCGATGGCCCGACACATTGATCACGTCGTCCACGCGGCCGGTGATCCAGTAATAGCCATCGGCATCGCGGCGGCAGCCGTCGCCGGTGAAGTAGTAGCCCTTGTAGGTGGTGAAGTAGGTCTGCACGAAGCGCTCGTGGTCGCCATAGACCGTGCGGGCCTGACCGGGCCAGGAGTCGGACACACAGAGATTGCCCTCGGTGGCGCCGCTCAGTTCATTGCCCTCGCCGTCCACCAGCACGGGCTGCACGCCGAAGAACGGCCGGGTGGCCGAGCCGGGCTTGAGGGCGGTGGCGCCGGGCAGCGGGGTGATGAGGATGCCGCCGGTTTCGGTCTGCCACCACGTATCGACGATGGGGCAGCGGCTGTCACCGACCACGCGGTGGTACCAGATCCAGGCTTCGGGATTGATGGGCTCGCCCACCGAGCCCAAAATCCGCAACGACGAGCGGTCGCAGGCCTTCACCGGCTCCTCGCCCTCGCGCATCAGGGCGCGGATGGCGGTCGGCGCGGTGTAGAAGATGTTGACCTTGTGCTTTTCGACCACGCGCCAGAAGCGCGACGCATCGGGGTAGCTGGGGATGCCCTCGAACATCAAGGTGGTGGCGCCATTGGCCAGCGGGCCATAAACGATGTAGCTATGGCCCGTCACCCAACCGACGTCGGCGGTGCACCAGTAGATTTCGCCGTCGCGGTAATCAAAAACATACTCGTGGGTCATCGAGGCATAGACAAGGTAGCCGCCCGAGGTGTGGAGCACGCCCTTGGGCTTGCCGGTCGAGCCCGAGGTGTAGAGGATGAAAAGCGGGTCTTCCGCCTCCATTTCCTCGGCGGGGGCATCCACCGGCTGAACGGCGGTGATTTCCTCGTACCACAGATCGCGGCCGGCGGTCATGGGCACATCGCCGCCGGTGCGTTTGACCACCACCACCGACTTAACCGACGGGCAGTCGGCCAGGGCTTTGTCCACGTTGGTCTTGAGCGGCACCCGGCGTCCGCCGCGCAGGCCCTCGTCGGCGGTGATCACCACCGTGCACTCGGAGTCCTGAATGCGGTTGGCAAGGCTGTCGGGCGAGAAGCCGCCGAACACGATGGAGTGGATGGCGCCAATGCGCGCGCAGGCCAGCATGGCCACGGCGGCCTCGGGGATCATCGGCAGGTACAAGCACACCCGGTCGCCCTTCTTGACGCCCAGGGCGCGCAGGGCGTTGGACAGGCGGCCCACCCGCTCGTACAGGTCGCGGTAGGTCACGGCCTGGGACTCAGCCGGGTCATCCCCCTCCCACAGGATGGCCGTCTGATCGCCCCGGGTGGCCAAGTGGCGATCCAGGCAGTTGGCGGCGACGTTCAAGGTGCCGTCATGAAACCAGCGGATGCGCACGTCATGCGGGTCAAACGAGACGTCCCGGACCTGGGTAAACGGCTTGATCCAGTCAATGCGCTTGCCGTGCTCCGCCCAGAACCCCTCCGGATCCGTCACAGACGCCTTGTACATTTCCAAGTAGCGCTCGTTGTTGATCAGGGCGCTGTCGGCGATCGCTTGCGGAACCGGAAAAACGTCAGTCTCGGACATGGATAACTCTCCCAACGTGTTCAAAGTTTTTAATGTGGCCCGGGATTCAGGCCCCGGACGTTGAAACAGGCCCGGGAACTTTGGGGGCAGGCGTTCCGAAAAACAACCCTTCCCGTCGCGTTCGCCTGGGGTTTGGTGGTGAGGGCGAAGGGCTTGCCTCACGGGAAGGGTGCAGGCGGCAGTCCTCCCATCCGGCGCAGGCGCTCCCACGCCTCGGGGTCGATGGGCACTACCGAGAGGCGTGATTGGCGGACCAGTCCCAGATGGGCCAGGGCCGGGTCGGCCTTGATGGCGGCCAGGGGAATGGGGGTGGGCACGGCCTGGACCGCCCGGACCTCGACCAGCCCATGGCGTCCGCTGGGATCGGTGGGGTCGGCCCTGAACGGTCCCACGATTTCGACGATCCCCACGATGCGCTTTTCGGTCACCGAGTGATAAAAAAACGCGAGATCCCCCTCGCGCATGGCTTTCAGGTTGGCTTGGGCCTGCGCGTTGCGCACCCCGTCCCAGGGTTCGGTGCCCTTGGCCACCTGATCATCCCACGACCATGTGCCGGGCTCGGACTTCAGCAGCCAGTAAGCCATGCCGAGGATCTCCTTGGGGCGATGCGGGTCAACCCTGGGCGCGGGTGCCCAGCAGGAGCTTGTAGGGCGTGACCGTCACCGAGGCGAACAGGCCGGCCACGCCGTAGGGATCGCCGGCGCAAAAGGCCTCGGCCTCGGCTTGGTCGGCCACGTCGAACACCAGCAGGCTGCCGATCATGGCCGAGCCATCGGGGGACAGCAGGGGGCCGCCGAACACGATTTTTTTCTGGGCTTCCCACGACCGCGCATAGGCCAGATGGGCCTCGCGGTTGGCGAGCCGGACCTCGGCGTGGTCGGGTTTGTCGAGGCAATACACCGCAAACAACATGCAAGGATCTCCCATGGACCGGGGCCAGACGGGGCCCCCTGCCCTACCATGCCACAGTCGTTGTCTCAGGGTCTTCCAGGAAAAGGCGTGGCGGAGACGGCGAGCCTGGGGCGATCAGCGGCGGCTGGGAACAAAGCCGATTCGTCCCGTCAGCATGGCCTCGAACGTGCTGGTATCGACCGGCGGGCTGAACAAATAGCCCTGGAACACCTGACAACCGTTGGCCACCAGAAAGGCCCGCTGTTCGGGGCGTTCCACCCCTTCGGCCAGAACATCCAGGCCCAGGCTGCGCGACATGGCGATGATGGTGCGGACAATCACCGCGTCGTTGGGATCGGTGGTCACGTCCTCGACGAACGAGCGGTCGATCTTGAGTTGGTCCAGCGGCAGCCGTTTCAAATACGACAGCGACGAATAGCCGGTGCCGAAGTCGTCCATCGAGAAGCCGACGCCCTCGGCCTTCAGGCGGTTCATGGTCACGATCGAGCCTTGCACGTCGTCGAGGATCAGGCTCTCCGTCAGTTCCAGCTTGAGCCGGCTGGGATCAATGCCATGGCGCGACAGGAGATCAAGCACCTGGGTGACAAAGGTCGGGTCGCGGAATTGAACCGCGCTGACGTTAACCGCAATGGTCAGGGATTGGCCCAGACCCAGGCTGTTCCAGTGCGCGATGCGGCTGCAGGCCTGCTCCAGCACCTGCCGGCCGATCGGGCCGATCAGGCTGGTTTCCTCGGCCAGCGGGATGAACTCGCCCGGCGGGACCAAGCCGGCGTGGGGATGGTTCCAGCGCACCAGGACCTCGGCCCCTACCAAGGTCCCCGTGTGATCCACCTGCGGCTGGTAGTACAGGGTAAATTCCTCGCGGGTCACGGCGGCGCGCAAGTCGGCTTCCAGGCGCGAGCGGCGCATCAGGGCGTCTTGGATGGCGGGCTCGAAGAAGCTCAGTCGGTTGCGGCCGCGCGCCTTGGCCTGATACATGGCCGTGTCGGCGTGCTTGAGCACCGTGTCCACGCTATCATTGTCATTGGGGAACAGGCAGGCGCCGATACTGGGGGTGATGACGTGGCTCGTTCCTTCGATCTCGCACGGGAGGTTGAGCGCGTTCAGGATTTTTTCCGCCACCCGCTCGACCTGGGTCGCGGCCTCGGCGCCGTCCGGGTCGAGGTGGGGCAAGATCACCACGAACTCGTCGCCCCCTAGGCGCGCCACCAGATCGCGCTCGCGCACCGTGTCGCGCAGGCGCCGCGCCACCTCGATCAGCAGCTTGTCGCCGATATCATGGCCCCGGGTGTCGTTGAGGGTTTTGAAGTTGTCGAGATCGATGAACAAAACCGCCCCGTTGATCCGCAGGCGCTGGGCCGCCGCCAGCGCCTGGGTCAGGCGCGAACGCAGCAAAAGACGGTTGGGGAGTTGGGTCAGGGGGTCAAAATAGGCGAGCTGACGGATTCGCTCCTCGGCCGCCTTGCGGTCGGTGATGTCGGCGAAGGTCCCGATGTGGTGGGTGACCCGGCCATCGGGCTCGCGGGCCAGGGTGATGGCGAGGCCGCTCAAGAACACGGAGCCATCGGCGCGGCGGATCCACACCTCGCCGGCCCAGCCGCCGTTTTCCCGCAAGGTGCGACGCAGTGTTGCCAAAAAGCGGATGTCATGCCGATCCGAGACCAGCAGCATCACCGAGCGCCCCCGCAAGGTTTCGAGCGCATGGCCGGTCATGCGTGTGAAGGAGGGATTGACGGCAACGATGAGGTTGCGGGTATCGGTGATGACCACGGCGTCGGAGGCACTCTCGAACACCCGGGCCGAGAGGCGCAGTTTTCGTTCACTCTCAGCCAGGGCGGCGCTGCGTTGTTCCAGATCGTTGCGGTAACGGGTCAACAGGCGGTTCATCCAGCCCCCGACTCCGGCCGCCACGCCCCCCGCTCCGAGCAGCACAAAGATAATCACCTCCCCCAGGGTCTTGCGGTGTTCGACAATCTGATGTTCCAGGGCCGCGCGCCGGGCGTTGACCAGCCGGGTGACGTCGGCCAAGTCGATGCTGGCCACCAAGATCCAGTTCCACGGCTTGAACAGGCCCAGGCGTACCAAGCGCGGGCTGGGGGGATGCCCCGAGGGGTCGGGCAGATCCAAGGTCAGGGAGCGCTCTCCCGAGGCCAGCGCCGAGCGGATCCGTTGGATCAGCGCCTCGCCCCCGGGTTGGCGCCGCAGCCACGCCTCGTCCGCATCCAGGCGCGAGGGCGAGAGCCCCGGGGCCAAGGCGGCGAGTTCGCGGTCGGGTTCCGCCGCCAGTACCAGCACGGCGCCGCTGGTGCCAAAATGCACGGCGCGGACCTGGGGCAAGGCCCGGCTGCGGATATCGTCGTCCACGGCCTCCAGGGTATCGCCAACGCCAATCAGCCAGTCGTAGGGGGCAAAGGGGCGCACGTGGGAAATCTTGTGGCGGGCCTCGCTCCAGCCCGAGGGGGTCCAGAGGTAGCGGACAAAGCCATCGGCCGGGGGAGAGAGGATTTGGCGCACCGGAACCCCTCCTTGGGGGTCGCGGATGTCAAGACCCGATCCGCCCTCGCGCCCCGGCTCCACCGGGTGGAGCAAAATGGTGCCCGTGCGGTCCAGGACAAACGCATAGCCGCGCCCGCTGGAGAACCGAAGGGGTCGCAGGCTTTCAAGGACAATCTGGCGGACCTTGGCTTCGGGCAGGGTTCCCCGGAGCTGGTCGTGAACCGTTTGGGCGATGCTCACGGCCTGGCTCGTCTGGGCGCGCAGGTCGCTTTTGAGGCTCGCTTCCACCGTGGTGCGCTGCTGTTCAAGCTGGGCCAGCAGCGAACTGACCTGCCGGTCCAGCAGGGCCTCCTGCTCCTGGTGGGCCTGGGCCTCGACATCGTCCAGGGTCCGCCCAATATAATCGGTAAAAGAGGTGATGGACCACGTGCCAAGACCAAGGGCAATGATCAAGGTGGTTCCCAGCATCCCCAGGACCTGAAGCGCGGGCAGCGTGCGTTCCGTGAACACCTTTACCATACAATGTCCTGGTCGCTGTCCGCAGGCCCATGCCCCGCGCCGGCGGGGGACTTTATATCCCGGCGGTGGTTCCAGTGATAACTCTAGCACAAGGAAGGCGGTCTAGCCACTCGTCGAAAGCGAGGGAGCGCCGGCACTCTCAGGCGGGGGCTGTAAAAGGGCGACGGGAAAGGGATGACGCGAGTCTCGTCGCCCAGGGTTGATCCCTTAGTCGGTTTCGGCACGCAGCGGGCGAGACAGCAGGGCTTCCATGGCGCCGGCCACGTCGTGGGCCCCGGCCAGAAGGTTGTTGATGGCGGCGCAGATCGGCATTTCGATGCCGTGGCGTTCGGCCAGGGCGACCACGGCCTTGGCCGAGGGGACACCTTCGGCCACGGTGCGCCGACCACTGAGCAGGCTCTCCAGACTCTGGCCCTCGCCCAGCGCAAAGCCGAGCGAGAAGTTGCGCGACTGGGCGCTGGTCGCGGTCAAGATCAGGTCGCCCAGGCCCGAGAGGCCCGACAGGGTTTCCGGCCGTGCGCCCAGGGCGCGGCCCAGGCGGATGATTTCGGCCAAGCCCCGGGTCAGGAGGGCGGCGCGGGCATTGTCGCCCAGGCCCAGGCCCTCGACCACGCCGCAGGCGATGGCCAGAACGTTTTTGACCGCGCCGCCGACTTCGGCGCCAACGGGATCGTTGGCGGCATAGGGGCGGAAGGTGCGGGTGCCCAGGGCGCTCACCAGCCGCTCGGCCAAGGCAGGATCGGCGGCGGCGATGGTCACGGCCGTGGGGCGACCCAGCGCCACTTCCTTGGCGAAGGTCGGGCCCGAGAGCACGGCCTGGGCCACGGTGGGCAACACCTCGTGCGCGACCTCGGTCATCAACAGGCCGCTGCCCAGTTCCACGCCCTTGGCGCACAGCACCATGGGCGCGCCGCTTGGCCAATGGGGGGCGGCGGCGGCCAGAACGGGGCGCAGGGCCTGGGCCGGGCAAACCACCAGCACGGCCTCGGCCCCCTCGAGGGCTTGGGCAAGGTCGCTGGTGGCGCGGATGGCGGGCTCCAAGGGGACACCGGGCAGAAAATCGGGGTTTTCGTGCCGGGTGGTGATGGCCTCGGCCACCTCGGGCTCACGCGCCCACAGGCAGACCGAGCGGCCGGCGCGGCTGGCGGTTTGGGCCAGGGCCGTGCCCCAGGCGCCGCCACCGATTACGGCCAAAGTGGAGAGTGGTTCGCTCATGGGGCGGTTATGGCGCATTCCTCCTCGGCACTCAAGGACCACACGGGGGGAGAGGAGGGAAGGCGGGGAGGCCGGGCCTCCCCGCCTTCCTTACTCACGCCTTCACCGCCCCCGCCCCCGGGCCGGCGCCGCCTCCGGATCAAGCGGCCAGCGCGGGCGCGGCCGAAAGTCGAGCGTGTCGGTCAGCCCCAAGCGCAAACGCTCAATCCCCGTCCAAGCCACCATGGCCGCATTGTCGGTGCACAGGGCCAACGGCGGCGCAGCGAAGGTCATGGCGTTGGCCACCGCCACCTCTTGCAGGCGGTCACGCAGATGCTGGTTGGCGGCAACGCCGCCCGCCACCACCAAGGGATGGCCGGCGCCGTGGCGCTCGGCGAACAAGCGGGCGGCGACCCGAGCGCGATCGGCCAGACAGTCGGCGATGGCGCTTTGGTACGCGGCGCACAGGTCGTCGATATCCTGCTCCGAGGGCGGGCCGTCCAGGCGCTCGACGGTTTGGCGCAAGGCGGTCTTGAGCCCCGAGAACGAGAGATCGCATCCCGGCCGTCCGACCAGCGGGCGCGGCAGGGCAAAGCGCCGGGGATCGCCGGCCCGGGCCCGGCGTTCGACGGCCGGGCCCCCCGGATGCCCGAGACCCAGCATCTTGGCCGCCTTGTCGAAGGCCTCGCCGGCGGCGTCGTCGATGGTGGTGCCAAGGCGGCGGCAGGCGCCAACCCCCTCGACCGCCAGCAGTTGGCAATGCCCGCCCGAGGCCAGGACCAGCAAGTAGGGGAAGGCAACGCCGCCCGGCAGCCGCACGCTCAGGGCGTGGGCCTCCAGGTGGTTGACGGCGATGAACGGCCGCTCGGCGGCAAAGGCCAGGGCCTTGGCCGTCATCACGCCGACCAAGACGCCCCCGATCAGCCCGGGCCCGCCGGTCACGGCGATGGCGTCGAGATCGCGCAGCGCCACGCCGGAGTCCCGAAGGGCGCGGGTGACGAGCCGATCCAGATGATCGAGGTGGGAGCGTGCCGCGATCTCGGGCACGACGCCGCCATAGGGGCGGTGTTCCTCCAGCTGCGAGACCAGGGCCTGGGCCAAAATCTGCCCGCCGCCCAAGCCGCAATCGTCGCGCGATGCCGCGACGACGGCCGCCGCTGTCTCATCGCAGCTTGTTTCCAATCCAAGAACCCGGTATGCGCCCACGTCAGGAAGTTCCTTCCGAAAACCGAAATCGGGGTCCGGGGCTTGCGCCGGCCCCCTGATTCGGGTCAATTGCCTCTTTTCAAAACCCTGTCCAAGCCCTTACAACAGCAGCGCCATGAACCCAAAACCCAAGTTGACCATCGGCACCCGGGGTAGCCCCCTGGCGCTGGCCCAAACCCACCAGGTTCGCGATCTTCTGGCCGCGGCGCACCCCGAGCTGTCTGAGCCCGGCGCCATTGCCATCGAGGTCATCAAGACCACCGGCGACGCGATCCTCGATCGCCCGCTGGCCGAGATCGGTGGCAAGGGCCTGTTCACCAAGGAAATCGACGAGGCCATGCTTTCGGGCCGGATCGATATCGCCGTCCATTCCATGAAGGACGTGCCCACCTACCTGCCCGACGGCATCGTGCTGCCCTGCATGCTGGAGCGCGAGGATGTGCGCGACGCCGTGATCGGTCGCGACCACCCGAGCATCGACGCCCTGCCTCTGGGCGCCGTCGTGGGTACCGCCTCCTTGCGCCGCGGCGCGCAGATCCTCGCCAAGCGTCCCGACCTGAAGGTGGTCTCTTTCCGGGGCAACGTCCAGACCCGTCTCGCCAAGCTGGCGCGCGGCGAGGTCGATGCCACCTTGCTGGCCAAGGCCGGTCTTAACCGCCTGGGCATGGCCGACAAGATCACCTCCTTGCTGGAGGTGGACCAGATGCTGCCCGCCGTGGCCCAGGGCGCCGTGGGCGTCACCTGCCGGGCCGATGACGAGGCCGCCCATCGCTGGCTCGCCCCACTCAATCACGCCGAGACCTTCCTGTGCGTGACCGTGGAGCGCGCTTTCCTGGCCAAGCTCGACGGCTCGTGCCGCACCCCCATTGGCGGGTTGGCCCGGGTGAGCGACTTTGGGACCGATCAGGCCCGGGTGTTCTTCCGTGGCATGATCATCAGTCCCGATGGTAAGGTCATTCATCAGACGACCCGTGAGGGATCGGTGGCGGAGGCGGTGGCTCTTGGCGATGACGCTGGAGCCGAACTGTTGGCCAAAGCCGGCCCCAACTTTTTCACGGGCGCTCACGCCTAAGGCTTTGGAACGGACGGCAGTCCCGACGAAGGAGGGAGTCGGTCGGAGTATGCGCGCGCTCATCACACGTCCCCGCGACGACGCCGAGCGCGTCGCGCTTCCCCTGCGGGAGCGGGGCATCGACATCGTTTTTGAACCTCTTTTGGTCATTCACGTGAGGGGATCGGACCGGCGCCCGTTCTGGCGCCGGGATCCTCTCAAGAGCGACCTCGCCAAGGCCCAAGGCCTCATCTTCTCCAGCGCGAATGGTGTGCGGGCCTTTGCCGCGGCCAGCAAGGAGCGCCGCTTGCCCGTCTACGCCGTTGGCGATCTGACGGCGCGGGTGGCGCGTGAGGTGGGCTTCACCCAGGTACACAGCGCCGAGGGCGATGTGGTCGCCCTGGGCGAGATGATCCGGCGCTTGGCCCAGCCCTCGCGCGGTCCCCTGGTGCACGCCGCCGGCAGCAAGGTCGCCGGAGATCTGCCCGGCGCCCTGGCCCCGGCCGGCTTCGAGATTCGCCGCCATGTTCTCTACGAGGCGCTTCCGGCGCGGGCTCTCTCCCCCGAGACCGTCCGGGCCTTCCAGGCCGGGACGCTCGATGCCGTGCTGCTGTTTTCACCGCGCACCGCCGCCACTTTCGCCACCTTGGTTCGCGACGCCGGCCTGACGGGTGTCCTCTCCAAGGTGACGGTCTATGCCCTGAGCCCAGCCGTGGCCCAGGCCCTGGGCGACCTTTCCTTCCACGCCGTGCGGGTGGCCGCCGAGCCGACCCAGGAGTCCCTCCTGGCCGCGCTCGACGCCGATCGGGCGCCCAGCCCTCCCCCGCCTTCCTTGATTCGGAACCGACCAAGCATGGGGGACTCCCGGTCATGACCGAGCGATCCAAGAACGACCCTCTCGATGGCAAGTGKGAGGCTCCGCCCAGCGCCGGAAAGCCGTCAGGCGACGGCACCCCGGCCTGGGGCGGGCCTCCCCCAGCCGGGCGCAGTGCGCGCGACAAGACCAAGGCCACCAGCCCCTGGTCCGAGGCGGGGGCCGGGGATCGTCGTCCCCCGCCTGCCCCGCGGCGTCGCCGGGGCGGCGGCTGCCTTYTGATGCTGCTGCTGCTCGTCTTTACGGCGCTGGCGGTGCCTGGGTCCTACTCCTGGTGGCGCAACCAGATTCCCGAGCCCTACCGCGCCGAGGTGCCCGACCTGCCCTTCAAGCCCGAGGAGCCGCGCGTTGTGGCCCTGGAGAGCGAAGCCTCCAGCCTGTCCAGCGCCTTGTCCTCGGCCAACGCCCGCGTCGCCTCCTTGGAAAGCGAGCTGGCCGAGGTGCGCAAGCTGGCCGAAAACGCCGGTGTCAAGGTTGACCTCACCGGGCCGCTCAGCGAAACCGCCAGCGCGTATCTCTATGATCAGATCCGGCGTGTCCAGAGCCGGGTCGATACCCTCAATGCCGCGATGGTGGCGCCGTCCAACGTTCTCTCGCTGGCCGATCGCGTGACCGAGATCGAGAAGATCGCCCGTCAAACCCTGACCCGGCGCACCGTGGCCTTGGCCCTGCTGCTCTCGGTGGCCCAGGCCCGCGAAGCCGCCGACCGGGGCGAGCCCTTCTTGGATCAGTTGCGCACCGTCGAGGCCATCGTTGGCGACCGCGACGCCTTCACGACCGCGCTCGCTCCCTTGAGCCCGCTGGCCGACACCGGCGTGGTCTCGCGTGCCATCTTGCGCGAGCGCTTCAAGGACATGGCCAACGCCGTGACCAAGGCCGTCGCCCTTTCCGAGAGCGACTCGTGGGTCGATCGCACCGTGGGCGCCCTTTCCACCGTGGTCCTCGTGCGCCGCACCGACGATGCCGCCGCTCAGGCCACCCCGCTGGTCCTCCTGGCCCGCGCCGAGCGGCTGGTGGCCGAAAACGACTTGGCCGGCGCCAAGCTCATCTTGGAGGGTCTGGACGGCAAGGCCGCCGAAGCCGCCAAGCCCTGGACCGACGCTGTGGCCAATCGTCTGATCGCCGAGGCGGCGCTTTCCGACCTGACCTCGCTTGCGGTGGCCGAGGTGGGTGCGGCCCGGGCCAGCGACCCCGGCAACACGGAAGGATGAGGCCATGACCCGCTTTCTGCTCTTCCTTCTGTTTACCGCTTTGCTGGTGGGGGTCGCCGTTGGGTTGGCCAACAACCCGGGCGCGCTGACCGTCGATTGGATCGGCTGGCACCTCGAGACCACGGCGTCGCTCAGTCTGGTGGCGCTGCTGATCTTGATTGGCGTCATCTTGCTGGTCTATCGCCTCTACGGCGGCGTGCGCCGCCTGCCCGGCTTTTTCGGCCGCGGCCTGCATGAGCGTCGCTTGAAGCGTGCCGGCCTGCTCTTGGGTGAGGGGCTGGCCGCCGTGCGCGGCGGCGACCTGCCCCTGGCCCGCAAGGCCCTGCGCGAGGTCGAGCGGCTGCTGCCCGATGCCGTGGGCGCTCAACTCCTGGCCGCCGAAACCGCCGCCGCCCAGGGCGATACCGAAAAAGCCCGCGACATGTTCAACGCCTTGCGCGAAAACCCCAAGTTTCGCGCGGTCGGGCGGCGTGGCCTGATGGATCTGGCCCAGGCTGCGGGCGACGAGGACACCGTTCTCGCCATGGCCCGCGAGGGCGTGGCCGCGGGCGTCACCGCGCCCTGGGCGAGCGGGACCTTGCTCCCGATCCTGGTCCGGCGCGGGCAGTGGGAAGAGGCCATGATGGTTTTGGGCCGGTGGTCGGGCCGGGCCGGTCGCTCGGGTCGGGCCGACGATCCCCAGCGCTATGTCAAGGCCGCCCTGCTGACCGCCCAGGCCCGTCACGTCATCGCCCTGGGCGCTCCGGCCCAGGCCCAGCGTCTAGTCCAGCAGGCCTTGATGCTGGACCCCGGCTTGATCGAGGCCACCTTGATCGCGGCGCGCCTGCTGCTCGCCGAGGGCAAGGGCCGCAAGGCCCAGCAAATGCTGGAAGCCCTGTGGCGCTCCCAGCCCCAGCCGGACATTGCCGAGCTGTATCTGTCCATTGACGATGACGGCGATCCCCTCAAGCGCTTGCAGCGGGTGGAGACCCTGGTCGCCAGCACGCCCGAGGCGCCGCAAAGCCGCATCGCTCTCGCCCGGGCCGCCCTCGCCGCCCGGCTGTGGGGGCAGGCCCGCCAAGCGCTTGATCCCCTGGTGCGCGTCAAGCCGTCGCCCGAGGTGTGCCGTCTCGTCGCTCAGTTGGAAGAAGGGGAAAACCAGGATCTGGCCCTGGCCAACCAGTGGCTGCTCCACGCCCTGTCGGCCGAGCCCGACGAAGCCTGGACCTGCGAGCGCTGTGGAACCACCCACAGCCGCTGGGATCCGGTGTGCTCCTCTTGCGGGGCGTTGGGCACCATTGGCTGGCGGCGCACGACGCGGCCCGCCTTGCCCCAGCCCGACGCTTAAAGAGAAAGGCTGGGGAGGCGCGGACCTCCCCAGACCCCTCGAACGGGAAGATCTTTCGATGAAGACGCTTTGTGTTGTTGTGATGGTGGCGGGGCTGTCGGCCTGTGCCAGTTCCAATGCCCAGACGGTGCGCCTGTCCCATGTCTGGTCCACCACCTGCCAGCTCGGCGGACAGAGCGTGGTGGTCAGCGCGCCAACCTTGGGCGAGTTCCACGCCGCTGTGGAAAAGGCTCCCGAGTGCGCCCGGGGCTATACGGCAACGGCGCCGGCGCCGTAAAAGCAAGGCTGGGGAGGCGCGGCCTCCCCAGACCCCCTCGTCCCTCACCCGGTGGTCCGCGGGACAGCGGTCATCGACCGATAGAGGGCAATGTTAAGACCGATGACCAGCACGGCCGACGCCAAGGTATCGGACAGAAAGTGTGCGCCGACCACGAGGCGCGACCCGCCGACCAGCCCCCCAAAAATTAGAGCCGCCGTCCACGCCTGCGCTCGCCAGCGCGCCGGGACCACCAGGGCCAGGGCCGTGACCCAAAACCCCAGGGCCGCATGGCCCGAGGGAAACGAGCAATTGGTGAGGCACTGATCGCTGGGCACCAGAGCCGGGGTGAACAGAGCCTCGCCGCCGAAGAGCTCCAAGGCCCGGGGGCGGGCCCGGCCCCAGTGGTTCTTGAACACAAGATTGACGAGAAGGCCGGGGCCCAGCAGCAACGAGCCGTACAAGAACGCGAGCCGTCGCCGGTCGAGCCGGGCGAAGGGCAAGCGCAAACCGGCGGCCAGTGCGCTGTAGGTCGTCACACCGATCAAGACGCCATAGACCAGCCACGGGGCGCCTTCAATGGCGGTGCGGGCCCACAGCGAGGACGACGGGGGAAAAGCC
Organism: Pararhodospirillum photometricum DSM 122; assembly: GCF_000284415.1. Taxonomy (NCBI): domain Bacteria; kingdom Pseudomonadati; phylum Pseudomonadota; class Alphaproteobacteria; order Rhodospirillales; family Rhodospirillaceae; genus Pararhodospirillum; species Pararhodospirillum photometricum. The sequence goes on along the minus strand of NC_017059.1, from coordinate 2,992,840 downwards.
CGCGTCACGGGATCGAAAAACAAGCCGGCCACCCAAAGGTCGATTCCCGGAGCCCCGCTGAGGGCGACCACACCCAGGGCGCCAAGCCCCAGGCCGACGACGGACCGAGTCCGCGAAAGAGACGAAAGGCTCATGGGCTGGGCTCGTGATCAAAAAGGAAGGGAAAGCGCTCCAAGAGCACGCACGGGATCAAGGGTCCCCGCCGCTGCCCCATGAAGCAGCCACGCCCCCAAGCCGATATGGACCAGCACCACGCCGGCAATGATCCACCGCCCCCGGGCGCGGGGGCCCAAGGCACTGGCGATCAGTAGCGCCAAGCCCAGGCCAGCCGGCAAGGCCAGATCCGGGGCCGGGGCTTGGTTGAGGGCGGCCAGTCCCACCAGTCCGGCCAGGAGCGGCGCGCTGAAGGCCAGGAGAAGGCGGGCTCTGTACCCTTGCCGGCGGCGGTCGTCGGCGGTGCGGTGGCGCGACCAAGGCGCCAGCGCCAAGACCAGGGTCAGTGGCCCCAACAACAGCGCCACGCTGAGGGCAAAGGCCAGGGCGGTGCCGGGGGTGGGGGCCAAGGGCGCGAGCTGGGCCAAGCCCGGCGCGGTCAGGATGAGGCCTGGGGCCAGCGCCAGCCAGACCCCGCGCCGCCGCCCCAGGGAATAGGTTTCCGGGGAGATCAGGGCGTACAGCAAGAGGCAGGGGAAAAACAGCGCGGTGGTGGGGCTTAGGCCCAAGCCGACGCCCAGGCACACCCCCAGGCCAAGCCACCCCGCCAGGGTATCGGTTTGCAAGGCGTGCAGCAGGGACGCCACCCCCAGAAGCCACAGCAAGGGCAAGACCGACGCCACGGTGGTCTGGGCTGCGGCCAGGGAGACCCCGGGCAGGGTGAGAAACAGGAGGGCGGCGAGCAGGCCCGCGCGGGCATCGTAGAGCCGTGTCCCCAGGCGGCCCAAGCCCCATCCCGCCGCGGTGAGGGCCAGCAGGCCGGGCAGCCGTGGCCAGACGCCGCTGCCGTGGGTCACGATGGCGCTTAAGGCGTCCTCGGCGCTGGCGGGCAGGACAACCGCGCCCAGCGAGGCCAAGGCCTTGGCCAAGGCGATGTCGCCCGGGGCCAAGGGGAGGGGATCAAGGACAAGCAGGATCAGGCGAGCGATGAAGGCAGCGCCAGCCAGCCCCGCCAGAGCGAGGGAACTCATCCATCCTCCAAGTGGAACAACATCGCCAAAGCAACGCAGCCGGTGATCAGCGGCGGGGTCCAGGCGGCCAAGGCAATAGGCAAGGTCTCAGACAACCCCAGGGTATAAGTCACCTTGGAGAGAAAAAATACCCCGAACCCCGCACTGAGAGCCCCAATAATCCGCGCCAGCCAATTGACGGAGCGTTGGCTGGGCTTGAGAGAGAACACGGCCCCCATCAGCACCATGGCGACAAGAAGGAGGGGCGAGGCAATCAAGGCGTGCCAGTGCAGCCGATGGGCGTGGGCAGAAAAGCCCGCGGCCTCGAAAAACGCAATAAACTCGGGCAAATCCCAGAAAGAGACGGTCTCGGGCGGGGAAAAGCTGTCTTGAATCTTGGGCAGGGTCAGGCGCGAGGGGACAGTCAAGGTCGGATACACCTCAAGGGGATCCCCCGGCCGCGAGACGATCACCTCGGACAACACCAGGGCCTCATGGTCGAGGCCCCCCGTGCGGGCATCCACACGCTCGCGAAACCGCCCATCGGGCCCGAAGCGAAAGAGGGTCAGATTCTGAAGCACCAGGGTATGGTCCACCTGCCGGACCCCCCGGGCCAGCACGACCACTTGGCCATCCGGGTGGGTTTCCCGCAACCAAAGGCCGCCATTGGACATGGCAATGGGGGCCTTGGTCCCCGCATCCAAGGTGGCTTCCATGCGCTCATAACTTGCATAGAGCCGCGCGGCCAAGGGATTGAGCATGGTGACATTGAGGGTGCCCAGCAGCAAAACCACCCCCAGAATCGGGGTCAGAAACTGCCAAACCGACATCCCCACCGCCCGGATCACCACCAGTTCGCTGGATCGGGCCAGCCGCCAAAAGACAATGACCGCTCCGCCCATGAAGACGAAGGGCAAAGCACTTTGCAATGTCATCGGCAGATGGTCGAAGGCCATGGTCAAGACCACGTCGAGATCGACTTGGCGCGACCCGGCGCGTCGCGTGATTTCGATGATATCGAACAGCAAAAGAAGAGCCGATACCGCGAGGACCGACCCGGCCAACGCTTTAAGGTAGGTCCGCGCCACATAGGTGGTCAAGGTGGGGGCGGTCAGGGTGGGAAGGAGGGGCATGGCCTGAATCCGCTCAAAGGGGCGCACGAAGGGCGCGCTCCAGTCAGGATCAGGCGTTGGTACACCGCCCATGCGCTCTCGGGCAAGCCTCCTGCAAGATCAGGCGTTTTTCAGGGCAAAGATAAAACGTTCGACCTCGTGCCGGAGGGTCTCGGCTTGGTGGGACAAGCCATCGGCGGCGCCCATGACCTTTTCGGCGGCGTGCCCGGTGGTGGCGGCCGTTTCCGTCACCTGGGAAATGGTCCGCGACACCTCGAGAGTGCCGGTGGCGGCGTGCTGCACCCCATGCGATATTTCGGTGGTGGCTTCGCCTTGCTGTTGGATCGACGCGGCAATCCCCGTTGAAATGTCGTTGATTTGGGTAATGACCTCGCCAATGCGGCCAATGGCCTCAACGGCATGGGCGGTGCTGTCTTGAATGGCGGTGATCTGCGCGGCAATTTCGTCGGTGGCGCGGGCGGTTTGACCGGCCAGCGACTTGACCTCTCCGGCCACCACGGCAAATCCCTTGCCCGCATCCCCGGCGCGGGCGGCCTCGATGGTGGCGTTCAGCGCCAACAGATTGGTTTGCCCCGCGATTTGGGTAATAAGCCCGAGCACGTCGCCGATTTTTTGGGCGGCCGCGGCCAAGCCCTGCACGATGGTGTTGGTCTGGCGGGCCTCGGTCACGGCGTGGCCGGCGATCTGGGTCGAGTGGCTGACCTGGGCGCTGATCTCACGAATGGAGGCGCTCATTTCCTCGGCGGCCGAGGCCGCGGTCTGGACGTTGGTGCTGGCGGTATTGGCGGCCCGGGCCACGGTTTGGGCCTTGGCGTTGGCCTCGTCGGCGACGGCGGCCATGTCGCGGGCGGTCAGGGTGAGGTCGCGTGCCGCTCCTCCCACGCTCTCGAGGACCCGCGCCACGGTGCTCTCAAAAGACCCGGCAAGGCTATCGATGCGCCGGGCGCGTTCTTGCTGGGCGGCCTGGGCGGCGGTTTTTTCGGCGGAAAGGCGCTCGGCATCGCGCAGACTCTGGTGTAACACTTGAAGGGCGCGGGCCATGATCCCGGTTTCGTCTTTCTGGGCCTGACACGGGACCGTCACGTCATAGTCCTGGCGGGCGAGACGGTCCAACACCTGGGTCAAGGCCCGCAGCGGCGTGGAAATACGCCACGAGACGATAACGCTCAGCAAGAATCCCAGGCCCAAGGCCAGGGCTCCTAGTCCGAGAAACAGACCGCGGGTGGACAAGAGAGAGGACTGGAGCCCTTTGCCCTGCGCATGGTTGAGGCTGTCGATCCGGGCATGGATCGCCTCCAGTCGGGTTTGGGCGTCGAGGTAGGCTTTTTCGGTTTGCGCCATCAGCGTGAGGGCCATGGCGGGATCGGTCTCAACGAGATCGATGATGTCGAGGGCTTTTTTGGCGAAAGCCTTGATCCCGTCGAGCCCGGCCTCGACCACAGGGGGTTCAACGCCCCCGTCACGGGCGGCTTGGCCCATGGCCCTGCCCTGCGCCTCCAGGGCGTCAATCCTCTGTTTGACTTTGGTGGTCTCGCGGGCAACGGCCCCGGCATCGGTGCTGGCGGCTGCGAACGAGGTGAGGCGGTAAAGCTCGCCCCGGGTGGCCGAGCTTTCCAAAAGGAAATCGGTCATGGCATCGACGCGCTCCTGGTACCCCATCAGCCCCTGGACCGCCTCGCTATTCTCGGTAAAAACCCATGTGCCGTAGGCAACAAAGACACTCAGGGTAACGGAGAGAAGAAACGGCGTGAACGAAACCTTGGATCGGATCCCAAGGTTGTCAATCCATCGAAAGAAAACGTTCACCGCCGTTCTCCTTAATAAATATATTTTTTGTGTTGGGTGATTTACTGTTTATAGATACCGGCACACAGCAGGTTTTCCTCGTAAACCTCGCAATATGTCGATTTTTCCTCGATTTTTTTGGTCTGGGGGTTTGACCACTTGTAGTCAGTCCAGAATGAGGCGTTGGTCTTGGCCAGGGTCAGGCGTTCCTGGGCGAAAGCCTTGCCATCTGTATCCGTGGCGTCGGCTAGGTTCTTGCCGACCATCTTGGGGTTCGAGCCATGGGCCAGGGTGTTGGCACTCATGTCCCAGACAAAAATATAAAGGTCGCGGTCAAGAAAGCGCGGATCCTTGGCCGTGATCGCGCTGTAGACCACCTCTTTTCCCTCGGCCTTGGCCGCCGACACCGCCTTTTGCACGATCGCCACCGCATCTTCGCGGGTCGCGTGGCCAGGATCTTGGGCCAAAGCCGGTCCCGCCAGACAGGCCAAGCCCACCACGGCACAAAGAACAGGTTTCTTCACGGCGCTCCTCCTTTGCTTCCGCCGGGGCCTGCCCCCGGGATCGGATGGCATTAAGGTCTTGCTTCCCCTCCCGGGCCCCGCGACGAACAAGGGGTGGCTTTGGGGCTGCATCTCAGATTAAATAGAACTATAATAATCTGAACCAAAAGTCAAGTGTATGCGCCTACCATGTTAGCGCTATGGATGTATTCTGCGCGGGGGAGCCTCCCTGGCGCGGCGGCCTTTCGTTGCCAAGGTCAAAGAGCCCCGGTATGGTAAAACCCCTTTTTTCGGCCCGAACCGGCCAGCATCCGAAGACGCGCAAGGCGCAGGAGAAAGAGCGTGGTCAAGCCTCCGATGACACCTGTGGACCCCAACCAGGAAGCGCTCTTCCGGGAGATCGACGAGGATTTGCGCCACGAAAGGTTGGCCTCTCTCTGGGCACGCTACGGCGGCCATGTCCTGGCCGGCGTGGTGCTGCTGGTGGGCGGGGTTGCCGCCGGCCAGGGATGGCAGGCGTGGCAAGCCCGGGAGCGGGCAGCAGCGGCGGCCGCCTATGAGGCCGCGGACAGCCAGTTGGCGGCGGGCGATCGGGCCGGCGCCGAGGCCGCCTTGACGGCCATTGCCCAGGATCGGCGTGGCGGCGTGGTGCCCCTTGCCATCTTGCGGCGCGCGGCCTTGCTGGCCCAAGACGGCAAAACCGCCGAGGCCGTGGCTCTGTACCAGGGCTTGGCCGCCGATCATGGGGTGGATCCCGTGTTTCGCGATACGGCACGGGTGCTCGCGGTCTCGCACGGCCTCGACCTGCTCGATGCGACCACCGTCGATTCCTTGCTGGCCCCCTTGCGCGGCGGGGCCGGACCCTGGCGGCCCTTGGCCGAGGAACTGGCGGCACTCGTCGCTCTCAAGAAAGACGACCGGGACACGGCGGTGACCTTGCTGTCGGGGCTGGCGGCGGATCGTCTGGCCTCCCAAGGTCTGCGCCAGCGCGCGGCCGGGATGCTCGAAGCCCTGGGGGCCCCGGTACCCGAGGCGTTGCCGGGGGCCGGCGACGGAGGAGCCCGATGAACCCGCGGATCCTCCGTTTCGGGACTTTTAGCCTGATGGCCTTGGCGTTGGCCGGCTGTAGCGATTGGTTTGGTTCCTCATGGTTCGGAGGGAACGAGGAGCCCCCCCTGCCCGGCAACCGGGTCACGGTGCTGGCCCAGGACCGTGGTCTGTCCCGCGCGCCGCGCGGCGACGAGCCGGTCCAACTGCCGGCCCCCGAGGCCAATGACGCTTGGCCGCAAAGTGGGGGCTACTCCCATCACGCCATGCAGCATATGCAGGTTGGCGAAGCCTTGCACCGGGTGTGGTCGGTTGCCATTGGCGGCGGTTCCACCACGCGGGACCGCTTGCTGAACGGTCCGGTTGTTGGTGACGGTCGCATCTTCACACTCGACCGTCACGCCAGCGTTCGTGCCTTCGATGCCCGCACGGGGCAAGCGCTGTGGGAAAAGGATCTGCCCGACCGCAAGCGCGATGAAGAAGATGGGGCGCTGCTGGGCGGCGGGCTGGCCTATGATCAGGGCAAGGTGTTTGTCACCACCGGCTTTGCCAAGGTCGTGGCCCTTGAGGCCCAAAGCGGCAAGGAACTGTGGCGGGTCGCGGTGGACGCGCCCTTGCGGGCGGCGCCGGCGGTGAATTCGGGGCGGGTGGTGGTGGTCACCATTGATAACCAGGCCCTGGCCCTGTCGGCGTCGGACGGACGCAAGCTTTGGACCCATTCCGGGGTGCCGGAAACAGCCAGCTTGCTCGGGGCGCCCACGCCGGCCATCGACCAGGGATTGGTGGTGGTCAGCTATAGTTCAGGCGAAGTTTTTGCCCTGCGCCTTGACAGTGGTACCGAAGTGTGGGCCGATTCGGTCACCGCGATGCGTCGGACCGACGCGGTGGGGACCTTGTTCGATATCCGGGCCAACCCGGTGATCGACGGCAACCGCCTGTTCGTCATCGGCAACAGCGGCCTGATGGTGGGCATGGATCTGCGCTCGGGGAACCGGGCGTGGCAACTGCGGGTCGCCGGCACGCAACAGCCCTGGCTCGCCGGCGAGGTCCTGTTCTTGATCACCGAAGACGCTGAACTGGCCGCGCTCAACGCCCGCTCGGGGAAGGTCCTGTGGATCACCCCCTTGCCGCGCTGGAAGAAGCCGGGCAGTGTGGGCGATCCCTTGCTGTGGACCGGTCCGGTGCTGGCGTCCGATCGGCTGATCGTCGGCTCGTCGGATGGCTACGCCTATTCAGTATCACCCTACACCGGCCAAGTTCTCGGCCGCATCGACCTTCCCGACGCCATGGCCTCGGCGCCGATCGTGGCGGGAGGAACACTCTATTTTCTGACCACGGGGGGTGACCTCGTGGCTTATCGCTGAGGACCGGCCTGCGGGGCCGGCCTCCCCGACCCGGGGTTTCCCATGTTCACCGTTGCCATCATCGGCCGGCCCAACGTCGGCAAGTCTACTTTGTTCAATCGCTTGGCAGGCCGGCGCCTCGCCATCGTGCACGATATGCCCGGGGGTCACCCGGGATCGGCGCGAGGCGCCGGGCCGGCTGGCCGACCTCAGCTTCCGCATCGTCGATACCGCCGGCCTGGAAGAAGCGGGCCCGGAGGTCCTGGAAGGCCGGATGCGCCAGCAAACCGACCGGGCCTTGACCGAGGCGCATGTCGCCTTGATGTTGATCGATGCCCGGGCCGGCGTCACACCCCTTGATGCCCACTTCGCCGACCTGCTGCGCAAGGCGCCGATCCCGGTGATCCTGGTTGCGAACAAATGCGAAGGCGGCGCCGGCAAAGGCGGGCTGTACGAAGCCTATGGGTTGGGGCTGGGCGATCCGGTTCCGCTGTCGGCCGAGCATGGCGAAGGGCTTGGCGTCCTCTACGATGCCCTGCGGCCCTTCCACGATGCCCACATGGCCGAAGAAGCCAAGGCCGAGGCCGACGCCGCCTATGCCGCGCTGCTGGCCGCCGGCGCCCAAGCCCGCGACGTCGGACCCGATGGCGCCGCCCTTGATGCCCTGGAGCCCGACGACATCGAGCTGGCGGACGGCGAAGACAATGACTTTGCCGTGGAGGCCATCGACCCGCGCGGCGAACGGCCCATCCAGGTCGCCATCGTCGGCCGTCCCAACACGGGCAAATCCACCCTCATCAACCGCCTCTTGGGCGAAGAGCGTCTGGTCACAGGCCCCGAGGCCGGAGTCACTCGCGATGCCATCGCCGTGGACTGGGGGTGGGGGGGACGGCGGTTCCGTCTCGTCGATACCGCCGGCCTGCGGCGCAAGGCCCGCATCGAAAACAGCCTGGAAAAGCTGATGGTCGCCGAGACCCTCAATGCCATCCGGCTCGCCGAGGTCTGTGTCTTGCTCCTGGATGCCAACATGGTGATGGACCGCCAGGACCTGACCATCGCGCGCATGGTGGTGGACGAGGGGCGCGCCCTGGTCATCGGCGTCAACAAATGGGATGCCTGCACCGATCGCGGCGCGACCTTGCAACGGGTGGCCGACCGGCTGGAAAGCTCGCTGGCCCAGGTGCGCGGCGTGCCCAATGTCACCTTGTCGGCGTTGCAGGGGCGCGGCCTGGATCAGTTGATGGAGGCGGTGTTGCTGGTGCATGGGCGCTGGAACCGCCGGGTCTCTACCAGCCGCTTGAACCGCTGGCTCCAGGGGATGCTGGAGCGCCATCCCCTGCCCCTTGGAAAGCACGGGCGGCGCCTGAAGATCCGCTATGCCACCCAGGCCAAGATCCGCCCGCCGACCTTTGCCTTGTTCATGACGCGGCCGGATGATTTGCCGGAGTCTTATGTGCGCTACCTGACCAGTGGGTTGCGCGAGGATTTCGACATGGCAGGGATTCCGATCCGGCTGCTGTTCCGGGCGACCAAGAACCCGTATGCGTGAGGAAGGGAAGGCACGGCCCCGAAGCTGGGGTCGCATTGTCCAAGTCGAAGTCGATTTCGGCCGGGATCGTCTGGCCGAACTCCGTCGCCCAGTCGTACAAAGTCGAGCCATCGGCATCGACGGCTAAACCCTGGACCATTCCCAAGAACATGTTCTCGAAGGTCAATTCGAAGTCCCGGCGCATCAGCACTTGCCGGCGCGCCACTTCGACCTGGACCTGGGCCAACTCACTCTCGGAACCGAACGCGCGGATGTTCTGGAGTTCGCTGGCGTGGATGCGCGACGCCTGGGCCAGTCGAACCGTCTTGAAGCCGCGCACCTTGCGCTTCTCGCCAATGCGCCGCCCAGGCGCCTCACCGCGCTCGGAAGTCTGGATCAGGGCCGGAGCGTTTTCGCGCTCCTCGATGAAAATGGATTCCGTCCGCACCGGAGCCGGCACATACAGACCGGGAAGACTGCGCAGGAAGCTGGGCACATACCCCAGCTTGTCCAGCGAGCCAGACAACGACGTCACCCTGAAAGCGTCGCTGGCAAAAATGTCCATGGTCGCCATGGCTCAAGGTCTCCTTGGTGGCCCGGCGGTCAGCGGGCGATAATGGTGAGGGCGGCCAGGTCGGCGTAGGCCGCCGTTTTGGCCGTGGCGTCCTGGCCTGAGCCAAAGACGAGGGCCGCCTTGGCAACCTCAGCGAGGCGCACGACAGCCACCCCGTGAGCATCCCCGCCCGAAGCGTCCACAGAGGCAAACAAAATGCCAGCAGCGGCTTGGGTGCCATCGGAAGCGCCGTTGTCGTAAGCGGCGTATTTGCCCGAGGCCGTGACCTTACCCAGCACAGCGCCGGCCTGGAGATCCTGGCCGGATACGACAGTAATGCGCTCACGGGAAATGGAGCCATTGCCCTCGGAGACGAGGAACGCGCCGGCATGCAGGGTTTCAGTGAGAGTTGTCATGATGCCTCCTTACCCGGCAAAGCCACTTCCTTCAGCTTGGCGTCGAACACCGCGAACAGCTTCTCGATCGCGTTGGCCTCGGTCAGCGTCTCGCGGAACAGCCAGATCGTCTTGGCGTCCGGCGCCTTGTCCGCCAGCCCTAGGCCGAGAAAGCGTTTGAACGTCAGGCGGTCGTTGATCATGAACTCCGCCTGATCGTCGGACAGGTTGTACAGCGCCTGAAGCACCAGGATCTTAAACATCAAAACCGCGTCATGGGGCGGACGGCCGCCCCGGGCTCGGTCGCTGCGGTTCAACGCCTTGTCCAGCCGGTAGCGGAACGCCTCGAAGCTCACCACCCTCAGCAGCTTCTCCAGCGGGTCGCCCGCCTTCGACAACTCCGCATACCGCTCTTCAAGATCGAAGAACCCAGGCTGCCGACCCATCGTTCCCTCCAACACGGCCTGGGGCTTATTGAATCAGCAGACACCGCTCAGAGCCAGGGTTTTTCGAGGTGTCCAGGCGATAACGTGGTGTCTCTTCCATCCCTGGAGTGACTCACATTTCCACCCCGACCGCAACAGTCTCCGACCAGCCCCGTGAGCAGTTACGATCCTGGAGCGTGCGGTCCGGCGACGGAGCGCCCCCTCAAAGGGCGGTCGGCCCGGCTTCGACGTGGTTTTGAAATTCAAAATGCTGGTGTTGCAGTCGCTGCACGGTCTGGCGCTGGGTTGGACGGCATACTTGGTGCGCGACCGGCTGATACCAAATCTCACTATACCCCATCTACGCCAAAACCCGGAAATCGTCCCTGTTGATAATATGGAACGTATCGGAGACGACGTCCCTGATCCGGTCCCATTGAGTCGGCAGGGTATCCCGGACGAAGGTTCGGATGGCTTTGATGAAGTCGTTGAAAGATTGGTAGAATTTGTTATGGGTCACGGTTTGGTGCAAGACCGCCCACAGCCGTTCGATGGCGTTAAGGTTGGGAGCATACGGCGGCAGAAAGATCAGATTGAGCCTTCGTCCGTCGGTTTTCAGCCGTTCCCCGACGATTTTCGCGTGATGGTATCGGGCGTTATCAAGAATGACGTGGATCGTCCCGGCCTCCGGATAGGCGGTTAGCAAGCGGGACAACAGCGCGATGGTGGTTTCGGCGTTCACCACCTCGGCTTCAACCATGTGGCAGGCGCCGGTCTCCAGATTGAGTGCCCCGTGCAGGTTGAGCCTTTGCCGGCCGGTGGTGCGGGACACCGCCACCCGATCGCCCTTCAAGATTCAGCCAGACGCCGGACGGGTCTGGTGTTCGGGATGGACGGCATCGCCGAACACCACTTGGTCCTTGGCGTCCAACCCGTTGAGCATGCTCTCGTAAGCCGCCACGAACGCCTCTTGCGTCTCGACCGGGGGCAGCCGCGGCAAAGCCTTGGGCTTGCGATATTCAAAGCCCAGCCGGTGGAGCAGCTTGATCATCCCAGATCGGCTGTAACGCACGGCAAACCGCTCCTCGACTAGGGCGGTCACCTCCACCGTGGTCGTGAACAGCCGGCTCTTCAGCACATCGACCAGCGCCACCTCGTCTTCCAAGGACAGTCGAGGCGACGACCCCTTCCAGCCAAACTCGGACAACCGCGCCGGTCCCCCGTCGATCCAACGCCGATGCCATTGGTAGACCGTGTCATCATCCAAATACATGAGCCGCGCCACTTCCGGCACAGACAGGCCGTCGTCGAGCAACAAAATCACATGGGCACGCCGTGCCGGCCCGTGCACCCCAGACGGACGCCGAACCTGAACCAGCAACCCTTGTCGTTCTTCCGCGCTCAAGAAGCCCTTTTTGATCATGCTCGTATGCGAATCCAGCGACGACCGCTTGGCAACCCGTTATCGCCCTCTTTCCGCCTTTCAGCGGAAAATTCTCTCTTCCCTCATCGCTAAACGACCAACCCCGTGCTCATAGCGAATAGCATGATTGGTTGAACAAATGTAATGGAGTAGAGATAACTTCATCCCATCTTCCTACCCATAAACTTCTTTGAAAATTTTTATTAGATAGATGAAGCCCTGCTGTGGCAGATGACAGGAAATGAGAATGGTTGTGACCGGTATACTTATTCCAAGCTTCTTCAAATTCTACAGTCTTAAATCCAAGACCTGTCCAGCTTTTCAAAGCAACTTGGATTTCATCAAGGCATCTTGAACCCGAAAACTGGGACAAAAAGCTGAATATTATTTTGCTGCACAGATAACTCCTGTTGGCAATTAATTTTTGACATGATAAACTAGAATATATTAGATATATTTTTCTGTCAAGTAGAATTTACACCACGTTTTTGTAAGGGAAACTCACAGAGGGTTTCCTGAAAGGGCGCTAATCTGATTCACTTGGCAAACGGAGGAAGATTTGCTATGGCGGTTGCAACTCGGCTCGAAGCCATGGGATTGCAGACTTTGCGGGACTGGGTTGGGCCATCAATGACCAAGGCCCCTTGCAATCCCTCCATCCTCAACGAAGCCCAACGCCAAGCCTTGGCCGAGAGGGTGGAAGCAGGTCCAGTCCCGGCCATCCATGGCATCGTCCGCTGGCGGTTGGTCGATTTGGCGCAAGGACTGTGTGAGGAATTCCGCGTGTCGATCAGCAAACAGACGCTCAGCCGGGAGCTGCGTGCCATGGGATTCCGCAAGTTATCAGCACGCCCTCGCCATCATGCCCAGGACGCCGAGGCACCGGAGACATTCAAAAAAACTTCCCCGCCCGCCTGGACAAGATCGCGGCCCATGAAGCGGCAGGCAAGCCCATAGAGATCTGGTGGCAGGACAAAGCCCGCATCGGGCAGAAAAACAAGATCACCCACCGCCGCATGGAGGCCCTCAACGGCATCTTCCAGGCAGCACGCGTAAGGGCGCGCGGCTACCGCAATATCCACACCTTCACCACCATGATCTACCTCATCGCCGCACCCCTCGGCGGCATCATCAAATCCACTTGAAACGTCGAGGAGCCAATAAGATTTGGTATTGCACCACGTCCTGGGACACGATCCAAGATGGTTCAAATCCTGAACTTTAACAGACCCTAAAAAAGGAAAGTTCTGAAACTAAGCGAGCAACCACATCACCCCAGTTCTCCCGGTTTTTCTGGCGGAATAGACGCATTGTCGGATACCAAGGACTATCCTCTCGTTCCAGAAGCCAACGCCAATCAGGAACTGAGGGCAAAAGCACCCACGTTGGGCGTCCTAAAGCCCCTGCCAAGTGAGCTACTGACGTGTCAACGCTAATAATTAAGTCAAGAGATTCAATAAATGCAGCTGTTTCAGAAAAATTTTTAAGATAAGGACTTAGATCAATGATGGGGAGATGAGCGAATGCATCTTTATCTATAGGTCTTATTTCCTTTTGAAGGCTGAAAAATTTTATTTTTGGAACATTTAGAAGTGAAAAGAGGTTCTCCAAAAGAATGGAGCGTTCACGATCATTGCGGTGCGCCGGATTTCCTGCCCACACCATACCCACCTTGACCCCCTCACCTAAACGGGCCCGGGCTTGGGAAACCCGATCAGAGGGGGCACGGAGATATGGCACCTGAGAAGGAATTGTTTCTATAGTTGTTTTAAAAGCGCGTGGGAGACTCATAAGAGAGCAATGCATATCGTAGGAAGGCTCGTTTTCGCCCTGGCGAATAACGGTCACATTAGCAAAGCTTTTCATTAATTCAAATAAAGGACTTTGGACTTCGAGAATAATCTGCCAGCCTCGCTTAATAACATAAGGTATATAACGACAAAACTGAATCGTATCTCCCAATCCTTGTTCGGCATATAATAAAATTGTACGCCCGCCTCCTGCTTCACCGCTCCATTGTGGCTGGTTTACAGTACGCCGGTCTCCTTCATAGTCTTTAGTTTTCCAGCGCCACTCATACCCCTCCCATCCAGACAAAAAATCCCCCTTGGAGAGCTGAAGCAGAGCTAGGTTCCAGTAGGCTTCGGGGACTGGAGCTCTTCTGGTGGCTTCGCCAAGGACCTGGGAAGCCTCTTCAAACTGTCCTAGGTCAGTGAGCGCTGCCCCTAGATTGACCCTAACCTCCATCGCTTCCGGCGCTTGGGACAAAGCTTCGCGATAGACCGCAACCGCTTCTTCATGGCGGCGCTGCGTCTGCAAAACAGTCCCAAAGTTTGTCAGAGCATCAATATGGGCTGGATGGCAGCGAGCTGCCGCTTTATAGGCATCTGCCGCTTCGTCGAGATGGCCGCGATCATGATACAGAATGCCCAAATTGTAATGAGCATCAGCCATATGCGGGGCAGTTTCCGTTAAATTACGATAGAGAGATATGGCTTCATCAATACGCCCTTGCCCTTGATAAATAGTTGCTAAATTATAAATCGCCAGATAAAATTCAGGAAAATGATGTATTGACTGAAGATAAGCACTCTCAGCATTATCTAATTTGTTCTGCCTCTGGTATAGAGTTCCTAGGTTAAACCAAGATAAATATTCATTTGGGTTATTATTAAGAATTTTATTGTAATTTTCCTGAGCCTCTTCTATCCGATCGGCTCGCAACAAAGCCGTTGCCAAATTACATAAGAGATCTAAATTTTCTGGATTATTAACAAGAGCACTTTGAAAAACTGTTATGGCCTCGTTGTATTGTCCCAGATCAAGTAAGGCTGCTCCCAGGGTCTGGGCAGCTTCCGAAAGGTCAGGGCGCAAAGCAAGTGCATGGCGACAGGCATCGACAGCGCTAGCCGGATCGCCAAGATCGCGTAAGATACGACCCAGATTGCATGATGCGGCAGCGAACTCCGGGTATAGATCGAGAGCCCGACGATACGCATCGCGCGCCTCAAGTCGGCGTCCCTCCATGGCAAAGCCATTCCCTAGGGCAAAAAAACCCTCAGCAAAAACAGGTTCGCCATCACACGATTTTTTTGAAAAAGAAGACATCTTTCGATAAGCGGTTGCTTTCCAAGTAAAGGACAGTTGAAAAAGACAATCCCCTCATATCATCCGAAATCGATCACATCTTTGCAAGCCGTTCTCCCGAAATCATTCCGAATGAAAAATATCTTGATGAATCGAAAAAATAGAGCGCACTCATGCAAAATTTTAGAGCGCGTCCCCGGACGTGGTGTAACACCGCAATCACTGTTTGATCTCCGGCAGGGATGGCTCGAGTGATCAGCGCCGCGACGGGCGGCAGGCTTGAGAGCGGATCATCGCCCAAGGGGGCGACGGATTCCAGAGGCATATACCGGGCGCGCTGGACGGCCCATTTGTCATTCTGTTCGAGGAGAATAGCGCCGATCAGACGAACGATGGCGTCCTCGTTGGGGAAAATGCCGACGACGTCGGTCAGACGCTTGATTTCACCGTTGAGACGTTCGATCGGATTTGTCGAGTGCAGCTTGGCGCGATGGGCTTGTGGGAAGTCCATGTAAGCCAAGGCATCCATTTCCGCGTCATCCATGAGGTCGGCCAGTTTGCGCGCCCTGGGGCGAAGTTGATCAGCAACCTGGCGCCATTGGGCAGGGGTATTATACCATATCCTGCTAAAGGAGACTCACGAAGGGGCTTCCCAAGAAAGCGCTGATCTGATTGACCATGTCAAACGGAGGGAGGTTTGCCATGGCGGCTGCGGTTCGGCTTCAGGAGGACTTCACGGCGCAGGACCTGCGCGCCTTGGCCCGCACATCCCGTTGTGCGGACCAGACCCGTCGTCTTTTGGCCCTGGCGGAAGTCTGATCGTGTCCCCGGACGTGGTGTAACAGCGCGATCACTGTTTGATCTCCGGCTGGTTTGGCCGGAGTGATCAGCCGGCCGCGACGAGCGGCAGGCTTGAGATGGGATCATCGCCCAAGGGGGCGACGGATTCTAGGGTCATATAGCGGGCGCGCTAGACGGCCCATTCGTCGTTCTGTTCGAGGAGAATGGCGCCGATCAGACGAACGATGGCGTCTTCGTTGGGGAAAATGCCGATAACGTCGGTCCGGCGCTTGATTTCACCGTTGAGACGTTCGATCGGATTTGTTGAGTGCAGCTTGGCGCGATGAGCTTGCGGGAAGTCCATGTAAGCCAAGACATCCATTTCCGCGTTATCCATGAGGTCGGCCAGTTTGCGCGCCCTGGGGCGAAGGTGATCAGCAACCTGGCGCCATTGGGCATGGGCAGCGGTGTTGGTTTCCTGGGCGAAAGCGGTGCCGATGAAGGCCGAGACGACGCGGCGGCCTTGTTTGCCGGCATGGGCCAGGACATTTCGCATGAAGTGGACGCGGCAGCGTTGCCAAGTGGCGTTCAGCACCTTGGCGATCGCCGCCTTCAGGCCCTCGTGGCCGTCGGAAACCACCTGTTTTCCGACAGGTTCACCCGCCTTGCCGCGGATTGGTTTTCAGGCCCCCTTTCCTGTATGAGAAACCCCGTCGGAATGATAGGCTACACGGAAATCGCTGCAGAGGGGTTTTCCGTATATGCTGGTCGGCTACACACGCGTTTCATCCGACAGCGATCGGCAGAGCACGGCCTTGCAGCGTGATGCTCTGATTGCCGCTGGCGTCGATGCCCGCCACCTGTTCGAGGACAAGGCGTCGGGCGCGCGCGACGACCGCCCCGGCCTCAAAGCCTGCCTGGGTTTCCTGAAACCTAGAGACACGCTGGTGGTGTGGAAGCTCGACCGCCTCGGCCGCTCATTGGCCCACCTGCTCGACATCATGACCGGTTTGCGCGACGGCGGCGTCGCGTTCCGGTCGTTGACGGAGGGCATGGACACGAACACCCCGCATGGGGAGCTTC
The DNA here is from genome assembly GCF_000284415.1 of Pararhodospirillum photometricum DSM 122. Taxonomy (NCBI): domain Bacteria; kingdom Pseudomonadati; phylum Pseudomonadota; class Alphaproteobacteria; order Rhodospirillales; family Rhodospirillaceae; genus Pararhodospirillum; species Pararhodospirillum photometricum. Next base: position 2,976,592 of record NC_017059.1, on the reverse strand, counting down.
TGTTCCATATCTTCGGAGCCCTAGCCCAATACGAAYGTGCCTTGACGCGCGAACGAATACAAGCAGGCCTAGTAGCCGCGCGGCGGCGCGGCCGGCATGGTGGTCGGCCCCTCGCCATTGGGCCTGAAAAACTGGAAGCGGTCATCACTGCCCTCGATGGTGGGGCAAGCAAAGCGGCGGTCTGCCGCACCTTCGGCATCGCTCGCAGCACGCTCATCGACACGCTGGCCCGCACTGGCTGGACCGGTCCAGGCTCGACTCGGTGATCGCCGAATGCCGGTCATCTTTCTGACGCCCGGGCAAGAACGCCACGCTGACGATGCGGCCGTCCTGGCGCACCTTTACATAGGTGCGCGTCGAGCCAGATAGGGCCAATGCCCTCAAGCGACCGCTCCAGGAAGGTGGCGATCTTGCCGTCGATCTCGCTGCAAAGGCGCGAAACTTAGCTCTTCTAGATCCCAGTCATCCCCCATCGCCTTGACCAAGCTCATCCACCGGACGGGTTGAGATGCCCTGCACATAGGCTTCCTAGATCACCGCGGTCAGCGCCTTTTCCGCCATTCGGCGTGGTTCCATGAAGCTCGGCAGGTACCTGCCTTTCTGCAGGCGAGGGATGCGCGCCTCCACCGTCCCGGTCCGCGTCTCCCAGTCCCTTTCGCGATACCCGTTGCGTTGAGCCAGCGCCGCTGGCCCGGATTGCTACACCGCTCCACGGGACACGATCGATCGAAATCTTGGCGGGCCTCACAATGACGCGTTGGCGACCTGGCCCAGAAAGTTTGCCGATCAGGAACGCGAGCGCCCGCAGATGCGTGCGCTGCCTCCCGGCGAAGTGGCCGGGTTGCGCAAGGACATGGCCGAGACCTCCGGCTGGAGGTGGAACGAATTGGCCCGGCGGAAAGCTGAAAAAGAGGAGTCTTGACCGCTTGCATGTTTTACGATTTTCTGTAAATCACCAATAACGCAAAATTAGAAAAGATGAAAACATGATCGTCGGACTTCTGAATCAGAAAGGCGGAGTCGGCAAAACAACCCTGAGCGTAAACCTAGCGGCAAGTTTGGCTCGCACCGGGGCGCGGGTGCTGCTGATCGACGCCGACCCCCAGGGTAGTGCCTTGGATTGGGCCGCTGCCCGGCAGAGCGACCCGCTGTTTTCCGTGGTCGGGTTGCCCCGGCCGACCGTTCATAAGGAAATCGGGCAGATTGGCCAAGGCTACGACCACATCATCATCGACGGCCCTCCGCGAGTCACCGACCTTACCCGCTCGGCCATCATGGCCGCTGACGTGGTGCTGATCCCTGTGCAGCCTTCGCCCTACGACATTTGGGCGGCCGACGAGGTCATGAAGCTAATCGACGAAGCCCATGTATATAAAGAAAAACTTAAAACTTCATTTGTGGTGAATCGTAAAATCGTAAATACGGTAATTGGTCGGGACGTGGGAGAGGCGCTGGCGGCCTACCCGGTGCCGACGCTGGCGGCCAGCGTCACGCAGCGCGTGGTGTTTGCGGAGGCGGCAGCCCAGGGGCTGGCCGTCCATGAGATTGACCTGGAAGGCCCGGCAGCGACCGAAATCGAAGCCGTAGCGGCCGAACTAATGGAGTTCGCACGATGAGCACGAAAAAAATTTCGATTGGAACCAAACCCTCGGCCAAGTCAGCGTCGGCGGCCGCCGATGCCTGGGTGGAGAGCCGCAGCACTGGCAACGTGCCGGAGCCGATGAAGCGACTCACCATTGACGTGCCGGAGAGTCTGCATCGCTCGATCAAAACGCAATGCGCCATGCGTGGCACCAAGATTGCCGACGAGGTGCGCGAGCTGCTTTTGCAGAAATACGTATAATCGTAAAATCGTGTTTCTGTGTTTTAGCTACTAAAGGTTCCCTATGCCACTCAAACGAGCCCGAATAGTGTCCCGAGGAGTGGTGTAGGCGTGCTACCAGGATAGCCTCTCCGGTCGGCTACGCCGCCCTATGGGGCTATCCTGGTAGGGGGGGATCGTGGATCTTCGGTAACGTTTGGTCACCACAACAAAACCCTAACCGAGGGTGACCACGATGACCGACGAGATGATGGCACTGCGCACGATGCTGGAAAAGGGGGCCGATGCCGATGTTCTGCGGGACATGATCGGCTTTGCCACGCACCGTCTGATGGAGTTGGAGGTGCAGGCCCGTACCGGGGCGGCTCTGGGGGAGCGCTCGCCGGACCGGCTGGCGCAGCGCAACGGGTACCGGGATCGCGATTGGGAAACCCGGGCCGGAACCGTGGAGTTGCGCATTCCCAAGTTACGCAAGGGAAGCTATTTCCCTGGGTTCCTGGAGCCCCGGCGTATGGCTGAGAAGGCTCTGACCGCCGTGATCCAGGAGGCCTACATCCAGGGTATTTCCACCCGTTCGGTCGATGATCTGGTGCAGGCTATGGGGATGTCGGGGGTGTCCAAAAGCCAAGTCAGCCGCCTGTGCGCCGATATCGACGACCGCGTGAAGGCTTTCCTGACCCGACCCCTCGAGGGAGAGTGGCCGTATCTCTGGATCGACGCCACATACGTGAAAGTCCGCCAGGACGATCGAACCATCTCTGTTGCCGTGACCATCGCCATTGCCGTTAATGCCGATGGGCGGCGCGAAGTCTTGGGCATGGATATCGGCCGGTCGGAAGCGGAACCCTTCTGGACAGATTTCCTGCGCAAACTGAACCGAAGGGGCCTGAAAGGCGTCAAACTCGTCATTTCAGACGCCCATGAAGGCATCAAATCCGCCGTTTCCAAGGTATTTTGCGCCACTTGGCAACGCTATCGCGTCCATTTCATGCGGACCATTCTTGCTTATGCCGGCAAAAACGCTCGGCGCGTCGTGGCCGCCTTTATCGGAACGGCTTTCGCCCAAAACGATGTCGCTTCGGCCCGGGCGCAGTGGCGTCAGGTGGCTGACCAACTGCGCCCCAAGGTCCCCAAGCTTGCCGCCTTGCTTGACGAGGCCGAAAGCGACGTCTTGGCGTACATGACCTTCCCCAAGGAGCATCGGGCCAAAATCCACAGCACCAATCCCATCGAACGGACACCTCGAAAAACCCTGGCTCTGAGCGGTGTCTGCTGATTCAATAAGCCCCAGGCCGTGTTGGAGGGAACGATGGGTCGGCAGCCTGGGTTCTTCGATCTTGAAGAGCGGTATGCGGAGTTGTCGAAGGCGGGCGACCCGCTGGAGAAGCTGCTGAGGGTGGTGAGCTTCGAGGCGTTCCGCTACCGGCTGGACAAGGCGTTGAACCGCAGCGACCGAGCCCGGGGCGGCCGTCCGCCCCATGACGCGGTTTTGATGTTTAAGATCCTGGTGCTTCAGGCGCTGTACAACCTGTCCGACGATCAGGCGGAGTTCATGATCAACGACCGCCTGACGTTCAAACGCTTTCTCGGCCTAGGGCTGGCGGACAAGGCGCCGGACGCCAAGACGATCTGGCTGTTCCGCGAGACGCTGACCGAGGCCAACGCGATCGAGAAGCTGTTCGCGGTGTTCGACGCCAAGCTGAAGGAAGGCGGCTATCTGGCGATGTCGGGGCAGATCATCGACGCCACCATTGTGGCGGCGCCGCGTCAGCGCAACGACGACGACGAGAAGCAGGCGATCCGCGAAGGGCGCATCCCTGACGGCTGGGAAGAGACCCCGCACAAGCTGGCCCAGAAGGACAGGGATGCTCGCTGGACCCTGAAAAGGGCCAGAGCGAAGACGCCGAAGGCGGAAGGCGCCAAGGGCGTCGAGATCGCCATCCCGATATTCGGTTACAAGAACCACATCTCGACCGACCGGCGCCACGGCTTCATCCGGCGCTGGGCGGTGTCCTCGGCCGCCGAGCACGACAGCCGCCGCTTCCGCGAGGTGCTCGACAGCGGCAACACTGGTGCCGACGTCTGGGCAGATACCGCCTATCGCTCGCGCAAGAACGAGGAGTTCATGGCGAAACGGGGCCTGCGCTCGAAGGTCCATTTTCGCCGGGCACCGGGCAAACCACTGTCACAGGCCCACGCTAAGGCCAACGCCGCCCGCTCCAAGGTGCGCTCGGCCGTCGAGCATGTCTTCGCGTGCCAGAAAGGGCCGATGGCCCTCTTCGTCCGCACCATCGGCATCGCCAGGGCCAAAACCAAGATCGGCATGGCCAATCTCGTCTACAACATGCGCCGCCTAGTCTGGTGGGACGGGAGAACTGCGCCCGCATGACGGCCGAAAGGCCGAAGAGGGGGCCGTAACGGCCCAAATACCACGGAATTCAGACCGAAATAGCCCCCAGTCTCAGCTCGGGCGCCCCGTTTTCCTATCCAAACCGTCCAAAAACTCGGTTCTTCGAGGTGTCCGAACGCCTCAACGGGGAGATCAAGCGCCGCACGGACGTCGTGGGGATCTTTCCCAACGAAGCCGCCATCACTCGTCTGATCGGGGCCATCTTGATGGAGCAAAATGACGAATGGGCCGTTCAACGTGCCCGCTATATGACACTGGAATCCGTCGCCCCCTTGGGCGATGATCCCCTCTCATGCTTGCCGTCCGTCACGGCGGCCTGATCACTCCGGCCAAACCTCCCGGAAAGAAAACGGCGACCACCCTATTACACCACGCAATGGGACACGACCGCCCCGTGAGCAGTTACCAGATCACAACCCGATCGAGCGGCCAGCGACATGCGGGCCGTTCAAGGCCGGTTTCCGGAGGTGTCCAGATCGCTTCAACCACGATCCGTACCATCAATTCCCGGGACCAAAGGAGATTTTGGATAACACCGCCTCTGATGTGTGGACCAACAGCGCCTACCGCTCCGAGGCCAACGAGACGTTCCTCGCCCAAGCCGGCAAGGTCAGCCGCATAAGCCAAAAGGCAAACCGATGCCGAAAGAACGCTCGACACACCCTTTTCATGCAAGAAGGCGCGTCAGAGCCGCTTCTGCCGAAATAGGCGACACGACAAAAACATTGGGGAAAAAACGCGCCCGTTCAGCTGGTGCCCCAATATCAAAAATCACGACCGGCCGTCCGAGCGCTATCACCTCATCAAAAACAAGGCTGTGTGTTTCTGGCCAGATCGATGGAATAAGAATTATATTACATTTTCGCTCTATCAGAAGACTTGATAAATTTTCTGGTGTGTAAGGTCCGTTGTCATGAAAGCATGATGCTGTAAATTGACGATCAATATTGCCAAAAAGCTCGAATGATAAAGGGAGGTTACGGGAAACAGTTAGGGAGACCATTTCATCTACAACATCGGAACCTTTGGCAATATTTATTCCTCCAACAATAGCTACCCGACGCGGAAGTGTGAGAGGCAGAGGAGAGGTTGAAATCACAGGTTCGGCGAGATGAGGCAGGATCAAGACCGTTTGGTCGCGTAGAGAAAAAATACGACGCATCAGGGCCGCAGACCCCCGTGAGAAGAAGATGTGGCGGTCCGCAGCCTCCATCAGGTCAGCCCAGGCTCTCCTATGGCTCATGATATCGGACGAAGTATCTACCCCACGGGCCTCTCGGTTCTGAGGGAGACAGATGGCACAGTGATCGGGGGAGGGTAGAGCACAAAAACGGCGGTTGCTCCCGATCAAGGTAAAAGAAGGGCAGAGCGGGAAAAAGTCGTGATGCATCACTTTGACAGTCATGCCGTGCTGGCGTTTGTCGGCAATCAAACGTAAGAGCTCTCCAAGCCCTTCAAAACCCACCAGAGAGTTGACCAGGATTTCACCTGAAGAAAGCGCTGAAAAGACAGCCGCGAGATCAGCAAGCCCTTGGCTTGGAACCTCAAGGGTACACAATGCAAGATGTACTGTGATGTCCACGGCCGCTTCCGGCATATCGGCGCGGGTCTCGGCACTCGGCTGAACCAAGACAACCAGACGCCCTTCGTCGATCAACCGTGCCATCTCCTTTTGGCGGACCCAAACGGCTCCGCCGCTGTCGCCATGATCGAAAACAACGACAGGGGAAATTCCACCCAAGCAGGTGGAAAGCCTCAAAAGGGCAGCTGCCCGAAGCGGGGCCGGAGGATCGGCCGCGATATAATCCTGAACTTCGGCGTCAAAGCTCGGATACCGCTGTCGAATAATCTCACTTGAATGCTCAATTGATACCGCCTTTTCCTCTACGGAAAAGCTACCACCATGTTTGTGACGGACGAAAACCGTGGGCACTAGAACATTCACAAAGCCATGGGAGAGGGCGCGACGACACCAGTCCACCTCTTCACCATAGCCTCGACCGAAAGCTTCGGTATCGAAAAAGCCTATCGTGTTTAGGACTTGGCGAGAAAATGCCATACAGAAACCGACCCCCGTCGGAATTTCCAGGGGGCCAACGGCAAATCCTCGCACCACGGCGTCGATGACGTCCACTGACCCGCCTAGGGGCATTGGGTTGTCCCCAGGCATCATGGGAAAACCACAGATGGTCCCAGCATTGGTCAAAGGAGTTGCGCTAGCAATCTTGGGGGACGCATCAAGCGGGGCGACGAGACGCTCAATCCAGTAGGGTGGCACTTCTGTGTCGGTGTTTAAGACGACGACATGCCCCTCTGGATTACGCTGTAAGGCGATGCGGACACCGGCCGATGTCGCGCCAACGTAGCCACTGTTATGTGCCATCTGCACGACGGTGATATGGTCGTGTGCCGCCCGCAGAGCGACAAGAAAGGCGCTAATGGTCTGATCCGTATTTCCGTCATCAACAAAAAATACAGGATGCCGATGATCTGTGTTTTCCAACAAACTGCGCATGAGTGGAGGGAGGAAAATTTTTCCTCCAAACACCGGAACCACGATCGATACCGGATGAATAGGGGGGGATGGTAAAGGTGTTGTTCCTACTTTTGCAAGAATTTGCCCAAGGCGTCCACCGCACACAAGTGAATTTGCAAAACCTAGCCCCCGATCTGTGAGGAAACGAAAGCTAAGTTCTCTCGCACCATCACTTGCGAGCAAACGCCAATCCCGATGACCAGAACCGTAACGCTCCAACAAAGGAAGGACCCCTTTGCCCCCCAGGCCTTCAAGCTGCAAAGACACACTCCTCGCAGCGACTGGTAAGCGACAGGCAAGACGAAATCCCGAGCGATCCGCTTGAGGATTCTCCAAGGCAATGGCTACGTCTCGACGCGATAAGCCGTTCCGAGAACGCCCCCCTGGAGCTGGTTGGCCATCAACCAAAATCTTTAAATCACAGGCGCCATATTTTTGATGAAAAGCCCATCCGCTCACCTCGATTTGACTACCAACAGAAATGCTATCTATACAAAAATTATAGCATGATCCCTCAGTCATTAAATTCACCTTGTCCCATTTCTATTTTTTAATCTGGAAGCGGGCGCAACAGCTGATAAGGCGTTGCATATGGCTCGAAATGAGGATTGTAAAATGGATCAGCATGCAGTCGCCCACCCCACCGTTCTCGGAAGCGCCGAGCTTCTCCAGCCAGACGTTCCTTTTTCTCCGGCGTATCATCGGCACCACGTGTCTGGGTTTCGTGGTGGATTAGACGAGCATGTGGGGTCCAGAGAACCCGCAGACCACGATGTTGAAGTTTTAAGCAATAGTCTACGTCGGCGTAAGCTACTGGAAAATTAACCATATCGAAGCCATCTACGGCGTCGAAGGCTTCCCGGGATGTCAACAGGCACGCGCCTGTAACCGCCGAAACGGTGCGGGGCAAAACTGCCTGTCCCAGAAGACCGGGCTCATCGGCACCTAGGCCAGCGAAAGCATGTTCCGCCACCCCATCAATACCAAGAATAACCCCAGCATGCTGGATTGTCTCATTAGGATATAGAAGCTTCGCTCCTACCGCTCCCACACCAGGACGAGCCAATAATGCCATCATCTCCGACAGCCATTCCGACTCGATGGCGACGATATCGTTGTTAAGAAAGCACAGTGCTGCTCCCCGACATGCCGAAACAGCTGCGTTGTTGATGGCAGCCCAGTTGAAATGACCTCGGTATTCGACCAGACGAACCCTCGAATCTCGAGTCATGCTCTCGAAAAAATGATGGGATTTTGGATCTATACTCTCGTGATCGACAAGAACAATCTCAAAATCCTGGTAATCTGTTTTAGAAAGAACACTAGAAATACATGAAAAAACAAGATCTGCTGCATCTTTTGTAGGTATAATAATAGAGACTTTAGGGACTGCGACAGGCAGCGGGTAGCGGACACGGGCACTGAAGAGCCCGCCAGTGCGAAGATATGCCTCCCGATCCGCGATAACGGCAGCGCGGGAGCCGGTTCGCTCGTGGTGCTCGTGCACCGCCCTCTCTATCTTTGCGAGGATAACGTCCGGATCCCCGCTTCCTGAAAGGGAGGTCGGATTAACCCGCCAGTGGTATAAAATTCGAGGAATATGCCGGATTCCAGCCGGGCCGACCCGCTCGTAAAGACGAAGCATCAGGTCGTGATCCTGTGCCCCCTCAAACCCTTCGCGCAACCCGCCGACATCAAGCACTAGCTGCCGCTCAACAACCAAAAGGTGACATACGTAGTTGATTGCGCTCAAAAGCTCAGGGTCGAAGTCAGGCTTGAAAGCCGGAGCCGTGTGCCGGCCGTCGGGGGCAATGCGGTCTTCGTCACTATAAATGACAGGACTCGGGACAGCAGCCAGAGATTCAGCAACACTGAGCAAAGCCTCTGGAGCGAGGCGATCATCGTGGTCAAAAAAAGCGACGTGACTCCCCATCGTGATCGCGAGAGCTCGGTTGGTGTTGTGACTGACTCCAACTCGTCTTTCCCCAAAAACCACACGAATCCGGGAATCGCGTTCAGCCTCACGCCGCAGAAGGAGACGAACTGCGTCGTCACATGAAGCATCGTCGGCTACACACAGTTCCCAGTGTTCGTATGCCTGAACCCGGACAGACTCAATTGCCTCAGCAAGCATCCATAGGGGAGGATCACAAACCGGCATCACCACCGAAAACAGAGGCCTTGAGGCCACCGCTGCCGCCCGCTCTTTCCACTCCCGCCGCCGCAACGCGGTTTCAGCGTAGTGATTATCATAGTAAAAAGCATAGTCTGAGAGTGAGTATGCAGAAAAGCGCCGCCTTCTAGGCCAGTCTTGTTGCAATTTATTAAGAATATCTCTCAACTCATCAAGGCGATCAGCCAATTTATCATTGTCATCAGATGAAGATTTATTGCTATTTATAGTAAATGGACCATAAATTACTTCCCCACTTATGCTATCGCAAATAAAAAGGTTGCCTTCAGAACGGTAAGGTATCGTTGTTTCAAATCCATGTGCTGCAGATGAAAAGTGCGTTAATAAATCACGCCGCTGACGATTAGCTACCGTTTTTGCCACAAGCTTATCATCAATAATCAAATCAATTTCAACTGACTCACCCTCATCAGCTGTATTAATGGCCCAACCGATTACCCTGGTTCCTTCAATTGCATCAACATTGGCTGCTAGCGAGCGTGCCACGACAGTTGAACAGCTGTCAGGGCACTCTAAAAGAAAGCCGTTTGCTGCGATACGAACACTTATTGACGTATATCTCGGATCCAGGCCAGGAAACAAAGCGGCCAGATCAATGTCAAAACCACATCGGATCGAACGACCTAGAAGTTGAGAAATAGCACCACTGTCGCGGTCAGGCCAGAAGGTGACCGCCCCAGTTCCGGCTGTCACAACTAAACCGACAGGACGATCCGGATCAACCGTTGATAAGACCCACCCGACCAATCGGGTCCCCTCAAATTTTTCCAACCGGCCATAAAAAGGTTCCGTTGCCGAACGACGTCCAAGATCGCCGGTCGTAACCCCAAGTGGGGAGGGGGACGGTGAAGACGGAGGTGCGGCGTGTGGTTGGGCTGACAAAAMCATGGCCCCTTTCTGTGAATGCGGTGTGCCCGCAAGTGAAAAGCCTATTTCCAGGGAGAAATGAAAACTATGCGAATTTAGGCACGTCCTTCAAGCCACTCCTTCCTGTATGAGATGCAGGCTTCGCTATCTCTTCCCCTTTGGGTCATCGTCAGAAAAAGATCAGGAACAAAAACAATCATCCATATAAACTAGACCGCCGAAAGAGGGCTATTTCGATCGTGTCCCGTGGAGTGGTACAGCAGGCAGTCCCGCGCGGGGTGGGCAGTCATTGTCGATCTTCGGTAGGGTTTGGTTGCGAACATCAACCGAACCAAGGATCAGAGCGATGACCGATAAGATAATGGGCCTTCGCGGCTTACTGGAAAAGAGCGCGGATGCCGACCTAGGGCGCGAGATGATCGGCTTTGCAGACTCTAGATGTTTGGTCCCGCGCGGGAAGATCGTGTCCCGAGGAGTGGTGTAGGAGCGCTGCCAGGATAGCCCCGTAGGGCGGCGTAGCCGTCCGAAGGGGCTATCCTGGCAGGGGCGGTCATCGTGGATCTTCGGTAAAGTTTGGTCACCACAACAAAACCCTAACCGAGGGTGACCACGATGACCGACGAGATGATGGCACTGCGCACGATGCTGGAAAAGGGGGCCGATGCCGATGTTCTGCGGGACATGATCGGCTTTGCCGCGCACCGTCTGATGGAGTTGGAGGTGCAGGCCCGTACCGGGGCGGCTCTGGGGGAGCGCTCGCCGGACCGGCTGGCGCAGCGCAACGGGTACCGGGATCGCGATTGGGAAACCCGGGCCGGGACCGTGGAGTTGCGCATTCCCAAGTTACGCAAGGGAAGCTATTTCCCTGGGTTCCTGGAGCCCCGGCGTATGGCTGAGAAGGCTCTGACCGCCGTGATCCAGGAGGCCTACATCCAGGGTATTTCCACCCGTTCGGTCGATGATCTGGTGCAGGCCATGGGGATGGTCGGGGGTGTCCAAAAGCCAAGTCAGCCGCCTGTGCGCCGATATCGACGACCGCGTGAAGGCTTTCCTGACCCGACCCTCGAGGGAGAGTGGCCGTATCTCTGGATCGACGCCACATACGTAGGATGGTCCGCGTTATCAGTCGGCAGCCTCGGGATCATCCGACGCCGCGCGGCAGTTGTTTCGCCAGGGGCAGCCGCTGCCCGGTACCCTGGCCGAGGCCTATCTGCGGGCACGCGGCATCACCGGTCCGCTCGATCTCCCCGCCCTGCGCTTTCACCCGGCGCTGTGGTACCGTCCCCATCCCGACGCCCCCCGCCAGAGCTGGCCGGCGCTGCTCGCCGCCGTCACCGATGGCGCCGGCCGGATCACCGGGTTGCAGCGGACCTGGCTCGACCGCGACCGGCCGGCCAAGGCCCCGCTTGCCACCCCGCGCCGAGCGCTCGGTCATCTGCTCGGTAACGCGGTCCGCTTCGGTCCCGTCAGCGACCTGCTGGCGGCGGGGGAGGGAATCGAAACCATGCTGGCGGTGCGCTCGGCTCTGCCCGCTTTGCCGGTCGCCGCCTGTCTGTCCGCCAACCACCTCGCTGCTTTCGATTTTCCACCCGGTTTGGTCCGCTTGTATGTCGCCCGTGACAACGATCCTGCCGGTCGCAATGCGGTGGAGCGGCTGATCGCACGCGGGGCCGCCCAGGGGATCGAGGTCCAGCCGCTGCTGCCATGGGGCGAGGATTTCAACGCCGATCTGCTGCGCTTCGGCCCCGATTGGCTCCGGGGACATCTGGTCGGGCAACTCGTCCCGGACGATGCGCGCCGGCTCCTCGGTCACCGGGAGTGGGGCTGATCGGGGAGCGTTTGTCCGGTCTTCGGGGTGAGCAAAACGGACAGGAAGGGCGCGGCGTGGGCTCCCCGATACGCCTGGAGCCGCGGCCCACGGCCTTCCCGTGCGGGGGATCTGCCAGGGCGCGGACCGGGCGCGCAAGGACCGCCCCGCTTGCTTTCTTCCCCGGCCTGCGGCCTCCTCGCGCGGCAAGAAAGCGCGGGCCACTCCTCCTCCGCCGTTGGCTTCGGCCCTCTCGGGTGCGCGCCCGGATCGGCCCCGGCAAGGGATCCCCGTGAAGGCCGCGATGGGCGCGGTCCCAGCGACGAGGAGCCCGCCATGATCCCCACCTCCCTCCCGTTTCTTGATCCAGATCCCGAGAGCGAACCGGAAGCTCACGTCCAATCCGCCACCGCCAGCCTGCTCAACGAATTGACCCTCTACGGCTATCGCCCCGGTCAGGACGAGCCCGATCCCCGCCCGCTGCCCGAGCCCGAGATGGTGCGGGGCGAACTCGCCGGCATCGTCGATGCCCTTGCCGCCCTGCTGGCCGACACCCGGCTCGAGGACGATCTCGCCGACCTGCTGTGGTCCTTCGCCGCGATCTTCCACCGCAAGATCGACCGGCTCGAACGCGATCTCGACGCCAACGAACAGGCGCAGAACCGCTCCCGACTGGAACAGAACGGCTCGGAGGTGCGCTCGGTCGAACTGGAGCGGCTGATCGAACAGGGCCTCGGTCTGATCGAGCGCCGCAACGCCTTCGAGTTCTTCCGCGACACCGCCGCCGAGCGCTACGAGGTGGTCACCGGCTCCGCTTGGCGGCCGCGCGTCGGCTCGATGGTCAACCATCGCGCCCTCACCGCCGCGGTGATCGACAGCCGGGACTTTATCGCCGCCCGCCACCGCGCCGATACCCAGGTGCTGTTGCCCCCGGGGGCCTGGATCGCCTTCACCGGCGGGGCCGAGTGCAACGACCATCGCCGCATCTGGGATGTGCTCGACCGCGTCCGGACCAAGCATCCCGACATGGTGCTGCTGCATGGCGGCAGTCCGAAAGGCGCCGAGCGGATCGCCGCCTGCTGGGCCGACTCGCGCAGGGTGGCGCAGGTGGTGTTCAAGCCGGACTGGACCCGCCACAAGAACGCCGCCCCCTTTAAGCGCAACGACCAGATGCTTGAGGTGCTGCCGATCGGCCTGATCGCCTTCCCCGGCTCCGGCATCAGCGAAAACCTCGTCGACAAGGCCCGCAAGCTCGGCATCCCGGTGTGGAGATTCGGCTCCGAGGGCGGCGCGTAAGCGCCGCTTTGGGCAGGAGCGGTCGCTTGCGTCGAGGTTCGGCTATGGCAAAATGGACACCTCCGGAAACCGGCCTTGAACGGCACCGCATGTCGCTGGCCGCTCGATCAGGTTGTGATCGGCGTTGCGATCACTGATTTTTCCGGGTCGGGTGGTATGAAGCGGGTGACGAGCTCCCAGGATCGGCGGCATCCCCCCTGGGAGGGCGCCCGGTCGGGCGCAGATCAGGCGAGTTCGGCCTGACGGTCGAGCCAGGACCAGCGCTTCATGTTGTAGGCCATGTTGGCGAGCGTGATCGCTGCCCTGGCGCGGGCGAGGCCGATGGTCCAGATGACCAGCCCCATCCGACCCTTCACCCTTCATCTCGGCGAAGACATGCTCGACCCGGGAACGGATCCTGGATTTCACCGCGTTGGCCCTGGCGGTCGCCCGAGGCATCGGCTTGCCCTTGGGCTTCTTGCGGTGGATGCGGCTGACCTTGCCGGCTTTGGCAAGGAACGCCTCGTTGGCCTCGGAGCGGTAAGCGCTGTCGGCCCACACGTCGGAGGCGGTCTTGGCCGGATCGATCAGCCCCTCGCGCAGTCGGGCGCCATCGGCTGCGGCCGCATCGGTGACGAGCGCGCGGCGGATGATCCCGTGCTTGCGGTCGATCGAGACGTGGTTCTTGTACCCGAAATGAGGGATGGCGATATCGCCTTGAGGTGTGCCGTCCTTTCTGACCTTTCCCTTGGAAAACTTCACCGTCCAGCGGGCATCGCGATCCTTCTGCCGCAGCTTGGCCGGCTTGTCTCGCCAGTCCTCCGGAACCTTGCCCTCCTTGATCGTCTGTTTCTTGGCCTCGGTATTGCGTTGGCGCGGCGCCGACACCAGCGTCGCGTCGACGATCTGCCCCGACATCGGCAGATAGCCCGCCTCGCTGATCGCCCGGTCGAGCCGCTGGAACAGATCGTCAAACGCACCGGCCGTGATCAGCGCTTCGCGGAAATCCCAAAGAGTGTTGGCATCCGGCACAGCATCGCCCGGCCCCAGGCCGCAGAACCGCATCCAACTCAGCCGGTCGCGCACCAGGTACGTCGTCCGACCCAGCGCCAGACCGTGCAGCGACTGCAAGACCAGCATTTTGAATTTCAAAACCGCGTCAAAGCCGGGCCGACCGCCCTTCGAGGTCGCACTCCGTCGCCGGACCGCACGCTCCAGAACCGGCCGGAACAGTTCGAAATCCACCGTCTTCGACAGCGTCTCCAGCGGATCGCCCTCCGCCGAAAGTTCCGCCAGACGACGCTCGACATCCCAGAACCCAATCTGAGGTGTCCAACTGCTGAACCTGACGCGACAGCCGGTCGAGGCGGCGGGTGAACGCGGCTTCCTGCAGTCAGCGCCGTTGGGCGACAGGAAGGAGGCGACGGCGGGACACCTCGAAGAACCGAGTTTTTGGACGGTTTGGATAGGAAAACGGGGCGCCCGAGCTGAGACTGGGGGCTATTTCGGTCTGAATTCCGTGGTATTTGGGCCGTTACGGCCCCCTCTTCGGCCTTTCGGCCGTCATGCGGGCGCAGTTCTCCCGTCCCACCAGACTAGGCGGCGCATGTTGTAGACGAGATTGGCCATGCCGATCTTGGTTTTGGCCCTGGCGATGCCGATGGTGCGGACGAAGAGGGCCATCGGCCCTTTCTGGCACGCGAAGACATGCTCGACGGCCGAGCGCACCTTGGAGCGGGCGGCGTTGGCCTTAGCGTGGGCCTGTGACAGTGGTTTGCCCGGTGCCCGGCGAAAATGGACCTTCGAGCGCASGSCCCGTTTCGCCATGAACTCCTCGTTCTTGCGCGGGGGCATCTGGATGGTGACGTTCGTCGATCTGGTTTTGCTGCTCTTTGGTTTTTTGTTTTGTTGTTTTCCATGTCGAGCCTGGAGACTGCGGGCCCCATGCCCGACGCATTGGCCGTCTTGCCAACGCGCGCCGACGCCCCGATCCGTCTTGAAAAGACTCCGGCCCGTGCCGACGCCAATATCGGCGCCCGGTCCCAGCCTCGGGCGGCGGCGACCGAGTACCTGACGGTGTTGCTGCGTGACGCCCTGGACCGCGTGCCGACCTTGCGCCCGCTCCGATTGGACAACGAGGGCGACGATGTCAGACTCTCGGTACCGCCCGCCCTGTGGAGCGGGGCCGCCCCGGGCCTTGGCGACCTTGCCGCCCTTCTCGACCGCCTGGATAACCGTGTCATGATCATCGCCCCCATTGTTAAGGGCGACAGCGTCGCCTGGAGCCGAGGCCTCACCGAGGCCGGGCGCGCCGCCGACGCCTTGCGGACCGCCGGCTTTTCCCGTGCTCTTGAAACCCGTGTGCGCCCGGCTGGGGCTGGCGCCCCGGCTGGTCTTCTTGTCCTGATTTCCGGGGAAAGGGAGGGATCATGACGCCCACGCGCCCCCGTCGCGTCCCGTCCGCCGCTGCCCTGGCTCTGCCCTTGTGTCTGGCTGCGTGGCCCTCGCAAGCCCAGGAGGTGCGTGCCGCTCCCCACGCCGATTTCGGTCGCTTGGTCTTCGATTGGCCCGCCGCCGTGACCTACAGCGCCAGCGTGGTGGGGGGCGCCCTGGTGGTGCAGTTCGATCGGCCGTTCTCCGGCTCCATCGCCAGCATTGCCCAGGTCTTGCCGGGCTATATGGGGCCGGGCAAGCTCAGTTCCGACCGCCGCACCTTGTCTTTCCCCTTGAAGGGTGAGTACAAGGTCCGCGATTACAAGAACGGCGGCACGGTCGTCATCGACCTGTTGGGAACCCCGGCCGGCGCCCCCGCCTCGACCACCCCGCCCTCGCCCAAGGCCGGCGTCGCAACGCCCCCGCCCGCCCCCACCACCGCCGCCGCCGTGCCGGTGCGCACGGGGGTGCACGACGACTTTACCCGGGTGGTGTTCGATTGGCCGCGCGGCGTCGATTACAACGTGGAGAGCCGCAACGGCCAGGCGGTCGTCACGTTCCGCCGTCCGGGCCGGGTGGACACCGGCCGCCTCAACCGCGACCTCCCCGAGGGCCTGGGAACCGCCCAGGCCACCGACAGCCCCTCTGGCCTCACCGTGACCTTGCCCTTGCCCCCGGGCGGCAGTGTGCGGCATTTCCGCAGCGGCAACAGCGTTGCCGTGGATCTGGTGGGCAAGGCCGCCCCGGCCAGCCCGGCGCGCGCCAGTGCCGGCGCGGTGGAGCCGCCGCCGCCCGCCCCCACCACCGCCGCGRCGCCGCCGGCAGCCGAGCCCTCGCGACGGGCCGCCGTGCCGGCGCCGGCGCCGGCCGCCTCGTCGGAACCACCGCCCCGCGATCCCCCGCCCTCGTTCGTCACCCGAGGTACCCCGGCCGGAGCGGTGCCCGGAGTTGAACAGCGGTTGAGCGAGCCGCAGCAAACGGCCGCCGCGCCCAGCGCCGGCGGCGAGTTGTATACCGTGTCCTTCTCCTGGGATCGCCCGGTCGCGGCCGCCGCCTTCCGGCGGGCCGGCTACATGTGGGTGGTGTTCGACCGCTACCAGCAAGCCGATATCCGGGCGCTGCGGGTGACCGGGGGGCAGGCGGTCAAGTTCGCCGAACAGGTGGATGTGGGGCCCGGGGCAACGGCGGTGCGCCTGATCGTGGATCCGGCGTTCAACCCCAGCTTCCGCCGCGAGGGTCTGCTGTGGATCATGGATCTCCAGCGCCAGTCCCTGCGGCCGCGCACGCCCATCCAGGTCACGCCGCAACCGCGCTCGCCGGTGGGCCCGCGGCTCTATCTGCCGGTCAGCGAGGGCGGCAACGTCGTTCAGGTCAAGGACCCGGAGGTCGGCGACACCATGATCGTGGTGCCGGTCATTCCGTTGGGCAACGGCGTCTACCCCGCCCAGGCTTACCCGGATGTGGTGCTGCCGGTGACGGCCCAGGGGGTTTTGGTCGAGCCGATCAGTGAAGGGGTTCAGGTCACGTCGAGCCGCCAGGGCGTCGAGGTGACGGCCGAGGGCGGCTTGCGCCTGTCGCGCGACCTGGAGCGGGTCGCCTTGGCCGCTCCGTCCGAGGGGCTCTCGGCGATTTTTGACATCCCACGCTGGCGAGGCAACCCCGACGAACCCTTCCACGAGCGGCGCGATGCCTTGATGGAGGCGGTGTCGATCGCTCCCGAAAGCCGGCGCAACGAAGCCCGGCTCGAACTGGCGCGCTTCATGTTTGCCAACGGCTACGCCGCCGAGGCCATGGGCATCCTGCGCACCATCGCCGCCGCCAGCGAGACCATGGAAAACCGGCCAGCCTTCCGCGCCCTGCGCGGGGCCACCGAATTCCTGATGGGGCGCTACCCGGAAGCGGTGGAAGATCTGGCCCACCCCAGCCTCGCCGACGTGGACGAGGCCGCCTTCTGGCGGGCCGCCGCCCAAAGCCGCCTGGGCAATCCCGAAATCCAGGCCTCGACCCTTGATGCCACCAGCGGCGTCATTGGGTCCTATCCCGACAGCCTCAAGGTACCGCTGGCCCTGGTCGCCGCCGAATCGGCGATTGCCGCCGCCAACGACCTCTCGGCCCATAATTTCCTGGAAGCGGCGACCAAGCCCACCAACACCGTGCACCAGCAGGCCCAGTTGGCCTACCTCGACGGCCTGTTCCAGGAAACGCGCGGTGCCTTCGATGCGGCGCTTGACGCCTACCACAAGGCCGAGGAACTGAATTCGCCCAAGTGGTCGCCCTTCTCCCAGCGCCGACGCCTGGAGTTGGAGCGGCAGTTGGGGCGCATTGGCATTCCCGAGCTGATCAAGGGGCTCGACCACCTGCGCTACTCCTGGCGCGGCGACGAGTTCGAGTTTTCGATCCTGCGCCGCCTCGCCGACCTTCATCGCGAAAACCGCGATCCGGGCGCGGCGCTGCGCGTGCTCAAGTTGGCCGCCACCTATTTCCCCAACCGACCCGAGACCGCCGAGGTCAGCGACGAGATGGCGCGGATCTTCGAGGACCTGTACCTCAAGGGCGGCGCCGACGCCTTGTCGCCCATCACGGCCATCGCGCTTTACGACGAGTTCCGCGAACTGACGCCGGCCGGCGACAAGGGCGACGAGATGATTCGCAAGCTGGCCGACCGTCTGGTCAAGGTCGATCTTCTGGAACAGGCAGCGGCGCTTCTGGACCGCCAAGTGCAAACCCGCCTGCCCCAGCCGGGCGAACAGCGAGCCAAGGTGGGCAGCCGCCTCGCCCTGGTGCGCCTCCTCAACAACCAGCCCGAGCAGGCCATCAACACCTTGCGCGCCACCGAGGGCGGGACCTTGCCCGAGGCGCTCAATGCCCAGCGCGTCCACCTGGAGGCACGCGCCCTCGCCGACCTCGGCAAACCCAACGATGCCATCGTCCGCCTGGAGGACGACAACACCCGCGATGCCCAGGTGCTACGCGCCGAAATCTACTGGAAGGCCCAGAACTGGCCGGAAGCGGCGCGCGCTATCAGCCGCCTTGTGCCGCCGCCGGAACGCGGCCAGACCCTGCGTGAGGCCGACGCCATGCGCACCTTGGACTGGGCCACCGCCTTGACCCTGGCCGGCGACGAACCTCAGGCGGCTTTGCTGCGCCGGCGCTACCTGGACGTTCTCAAGGGCACCTCGGTGCACGATGCCTTCGACCTGATCACCAGCCCGGGTGAACGCGGTTTGCCGGATTATCGGACCTTGAACGAGAAGGTGGCACAGGCGGACAATTTCCGCTCGTTCCTGGCTGGGTATCGGGAGCGGCTGCGTAGCGAAGGGCTGAGTTCACTGAATTAATATAGGGAAGGCTGGGGAGGCGGGCCTCCCAAGACCCCACTATAAACAAAAAAGCCCCGCGCTGGGCGGGGCTTGGGAAGAGGGTGGGTGTGATGAGCGATCAGGCGGAACAGGGGTCAGCGGAGATAGGCATCTCCAACCATGGCTCGGCGCTGGAAATTACCGAGGAAATGAGGGAAATTATGCGCAAAAACTCTGCGGCGCTGGAAGAGATGATGGGCGTTAAGGTGGTTAGCGAAGGTTCGCGTGTCCGGGTAATCCGGGGTGATGGCGTTGATATCACCGAGCGCCTGTGTGCACCTGAACTGCGGTGTGTGTTTTCTGTTGGGCCGACTCCCCCAAGACTTGAAGTGGGTGTCTTGATTTCCACCGAGTTTCACGCAGATGTCACGCGGGCGTTTGCTCTCGATCCAGAGACTATGGAACGCAAGGAAATTCGGCGGCTTGAATTCGTAGACGGGAAAGTCGTTGAATACCCCATCGTTTGGCTTAGAGACTTACCTACCGAAGACGCTGAGAAGGCGGCTGGCTTTATAAGGAGTGATTCCACACCGACAGTTGAAGACTTGGTAAGGGCGGTCGTTATTGCGCCGTGAAATTGAGCTTATGAAAGCGAGCGCCTCCAGCGCGTTGGAGGAATTTGTATCGGTCTTGCGCAACTGCACTGGGCGGGCCGCATGGGCCAAATTCAAATACGACGATGATGAATTTGATGATTTTCTGGCCGAATTATTTAATCCGGATCAAAAGCGCGGTTAACAACTTTTACGATTCTTGCAAGCGCATTACTTCGCGACTCCGCTTCCACATCGCTTACCCCTTCGCTGCTGATCCCGCTGGAAAGGGCTGAAAGAACCTCTTCTTTTGAGAGGATGCCCTTTTCAATGAGCGGCTTTATAATAATAATGGAGACTATGGAAAGGGCCTTTTGAAGACCAATAATAGTATCTTGGGCAACCTTAGTGTGCCCCTCAAAAAGGTTTGCCACTTCCTTGAGAATTTCTTCCTTGAGAACTTCATTCATCATAGTTATCCTTCATAAGGTTGAACAAAAACAAGCATTCCACTAATTACCCATCACCTTGACCAAAATCCCAACCATCAACGCGAGCTGGGCCATCGACAGGCCAACAACCCATCGGATCACATCGACGCGCACCGCCGCCATTTCGGCTTTCAGGTCGGCTTTGGTTTCTGCGAGCCCCGCCTTGGTCTCGGTCCTTGCCTCCGCGATGTCGGCCTTTAGCTCGTTCCTCACATCGGTGATCTTCGTCTCAAGCCGATGCGCCACGGCCTCCAGGTCCGCCTTGCTGGCGGCTTGGGTGTCCATGAACTCGGCCAGGGCTTCGACCTGCTCTTGGGTGAAGCCGGATCGCTGGAGCTTGAGGATTGCGGATGCGCTCATGGCTGGCCTCCTGCCTCGGTCGTTACCTAGTCACACGCTCTTCGCGGTGCCATCGGATCAACTCGTCCCCATCCACCAACACCACACGATCGGATTTTGCTGCCGAAGCCTGGGCTGGTGTAGAAAAATAGGACGTGGTGACAATGTATCCTTTAAGTGCCTCATTCTCTCCAGGCAATATAACGCTTCCAGACCCAATAATAACATGTTTTCCTAAAAAAACATGGGCAACCTTCACATTCAAATAATTGTGTGGAACAGTAGGATTTGTTAGTGATTTTCCTGAATAGTCATCTGAACTAGAATAAATTTTAACATCTTGTGATAGTCCAGAAAAATCTGATAAGGTTACACCCCCAGAACATCCGATATAACAGCCACTTCCTATGTGAATGTAGTTGCCAATCGAAATATATCCTGAATATGACGATATAACAACATTGCCGTCAATGCGAACATTGCTTCCTATTTCTATATTATTTAAACCAATAATCGTTGAATTCTTTGCTATCTTTACATTTTACCAATTTTTTAAAGCCAAAAGCCATCAAATCTTCTGATTCAAAGTATCCTTGATCAAAAGGATTCTGAAATTCATGGCGGCATGTCATAGAGCCCTCCTTTTCTTAATTAAAACAAAAACAAAATAAAAATATGTTTTAAAATAAGGCCTTAGCTTTAGAGCCACATAGACGTATAAAAATGAATTATACTTAAATTTAGAGGTTTGGAAAAATATTTTGCAACACAAGAGGAATTTGGCAAAATAACCACCGGATCGAGCCGCGGGAGCTGGGCACGAGCGATCCGATGGCTATCGGATTGAAGTTCTTCACCTTGCTTATGAAAGGAGGGGTCTGGGGAGGCCCCGCCTCCCCAGCCTTCCCTCTATCTCTACCCCTCCCGGGCAATCCCGGCCAGAGCCCGCATCAAACTGGTCAACCCATCCAGGCGGTGCTTGGGCCCCTCCCAGTCACGGCGCACCACCAAACGATGGTCGGGCCGGAGTTTAACGGTGGCCACATGCTGGCCAATAAAACGAACCAATCCAGCGGGATTGGGGAAGCTGTTATCACGAAAGGCGAGCACGGCCCCCTTGGGTCCGGCATCGACCTTTTCGACATTGGCCTGCCGGCACCACACTTTGATGGTCACCACCCGCAGCAGGTTTTCCACTTCCGGGGGCACGGGGCCGAAGCGGTCGGTCATCTCGGCAGCCAACTCGTCCACGTCGGCCTCGCTGCCCACGGTGGCAATGCGGCGATAGAAGCCCAGGCGCAAGCCCAGGTCGGGGACATAGGCCTCGGGGATGAGGATGGGGGTGCCCAACTGGATCTGGGGCGACCAGTCGCTTTCGTCGCTCTCGCCGGCCCCGTCGCGGGCCGCCGCCACCGCTTCTTCCAACATCTGCTGGTATAGCTCGATGCCGACTTCCTTGATGTGGCCCGACTGTTCGTCGCCCAACAGGTTGCCGGCGCCGCGAATGTCGAGATCGTGACTGGCCAGGGTAAAGCCGGCCCCCAGGCTGTCGAGCGTGCCCATGACCTCCAGGCGGCGCATGGCGGCCTTGGATAGGGTGCGGCCCGGCGGCAAGGTGAGATAGGCGTATCCGCGCGTGCGCCCGCGCCCGACACGGCCTCGTAACTGGTAGAGCTGGGCCAAGCCGAACATGTCGGCCCGGTGGATGATGATGGTATTCACCCGCGGCATGTCGAGACCGCTCTCGATGATGTTGGTGGCCAGCAAAACGTCGTATTGCCCCTCGGCGAAGGCCGTCATCACCTCCTCCAGCCGGCTGGCCGCCATCTGACCGTGGGCCACGGCGACGCGCAGATCGGGCACCAGGGCCTGCAACCGGACCATCACCTGATCAATGTCGGAGAGGCGCGGACACACGTAAAAGCACTGACCGCCCCGATAGCGCTCGCGTAAAATGGCTTCGCGCACCACCACCGGGTCATAGGGCAAGACAAAGGTGCGCACCGCCAGCCGATCAACGGGCGGGGTGGCGATCAGGCTCATTTCACGAACGCCGGTCAGGGCAAGTTGCAAGGTGCGGGGGATGGGGGTGGCGGTCAGGGTCAAAACATGCACATCGGTGCGCAACTGCTTGAGCCGTTCCTTGTGCGCCACCCCGAAATGCTGCTCCTCGTCGATGATGAGCAATCCCAGGTTTTTGAAGGCGATCCCCTTGGCCAGCAGGGCATGGGTGCCCACCACGATGTCGAGGGTGCCCCGGGTCAGTTCCTCCTTGACCAGTTTGGTATCGCGCGGCGTGACCAAGCGCGACAACTGGCTGACCCGCACCGGCAAGCCTTGAAAGCGATCGCGGAAGGTCAGGTAATGCTGGCGGGCCAGCAAGGTGGTGGGCACGACCACGGCGACCTGCCGCCCGCTCATCACCCCGGCGAAGGCGGCGCGCAGGGCCACTTCGGTTTTGCCAAAGCCGACATCACCACAGACCAAGCGGTCCATGGGACGGCCCGAGGCAAGGTCGTCCAGGGTCTCGGCGATGGCGCGCAACTGGTCGTCGGTTTCGCTGTAGGGAAAGCGGGCGGCGAACTCGTCGTAGAGCCCTTCCGGGGCGACCACCACCTCGCCGACCTTGAGCTGGCGGACGGCGGCAACCTTGATCAGTTGCTCGGCCATGTCGCGGATGCGCTGCTTGAGCTTGGCCTTGCGCGCCTGCCACGCCACCCCCCCCAGCTTGTCGAGGGCCACGCCGGCGACCTCTGAGCCATAGCGGGTTAAAACATCAATATTTTCAACGGGAACATAGAGCCGGTTGTTATCGACGTAGAGCACGCGCAAACAGTCGTGGGGAGCGCCGCCGGCGGTCAGGGTCTCCAGGCCTTCGTATTGACCAATGCCGTGCTCGGCATGGACCACGAGGTCGCCCTCGGTCAGGGCCGAAATGTCGGGGATAAAGCGATCGCCCAGGCGCTTTTTCCGCACGGGTCGCGTCAGGCGATCCCCCAGAATATCGGCTTCCGTAATGACCGCGAGGTCAGGGCTTTCAAAGCCGCGTTCAAGCGGCAGGGTCACCACGGTGACGGCCTGGGTTTTGCGGGCCTTGTCCAACGCCTCGGCCCAGGTCTCGGCCGGGGCGACGGGGGCCAGACCGTGCTCGCGCAGCACCCCGGCCAGACGGTCGCGGGCGCTCAACGAGGCAGCCGTGATCACCACCCGGTGGCCCTGGCCGCGCAGGCTTTCGGCGTGGGCGCGCACGGCATCGTAGACATTGGCCCCGGGCCGGGCCCGCACATCGCCAAAATCGTGGCCGGCCCGCCCCTTGAAGTCGAGAACCGGCCCGCCCGCTTCGACATCGACAGCGACAAACGGGCTGAACACACCACCCGGGCGAGGCTGGAGATGCCGGTTGAACTCGTCGAGGTCGAGGAACAGGCGGGGCGGGGGCAAGGGGTGATAGATCATCGCGCCATCGCTGCCCAATCCTTTGGTGTTTTCTGTGGACTGGGCGACCAGGGTGCGCGCCTCGAAATACTCCATCACCTGATCGAGACGGCCCTGAAGGGCCGCGTCCAGACCGGGATCAAGAGTCACCGGGCCCTCGGGCACGTAGGCAAACAGGCTGTCCATGCCCTCGTGGAACAGGGGCAGCCAGTGTTCCATGCCCAGGTGGGGCCGACCGGCAGACACGGAATCATAGAGGCTGTCGTTCGAGGCCGGCGTGCCGAACAGTTCGCGGTAGCCCGAGCGAAAGCGGCTGATCGAGGCCTTGTCGAGCACCACCTCGCTCATCGGCCGCAACACCAAGGCGTCGAGCGGACCGATGGTGCGCTGGGTTACGGGGTCGAAGCGGCGCAGGGACTCGACGTCGTCGCCAAACAGATCCACACGCACCGGCTCGGCGGTGCCCGGGGCAAACAGGTCGATCAGCCCCCCGCGCACGGCATACTCGCCGGGTTCCATGACCTGCTCGGCCCGGCCATAGCCGTGGCGCCCGAGATAGTCGAGCAAGGCCTCGGTCGCAACGCGAGCCCCGACCTTGAGGACAAAGGTCGCCGCGGCCAGGGTCTCGCGCGGCGGTACGCGTTGCAAGATGGCCGAGGCGGTGGTCAACACCAACCGGCCCGCCGCCGGAGGAACCGGAGCATCGGCCAGTCGGCACAAGGTGGTCAGGCGGGTGGCGACAATATCGCTGTTGGGCGAAACCCGGTCATAGGGCACGCAGTCCCAGGCGGGGAACTCCAGCACCTCGATCTCGGGATAAAAGAAGGCCACGGCCGCCGCGACCCGGGCCAGACGAACGTCGTCGCGGGCGACATGCAGCACGGCGGGGGCGCCACTGGCCACGAGACGACCTAGGATCAGGGCGTCCAGGCCCTCGGGCACGCCAGCCAAGGTGGCGCGCGCGGCGGGCAGGGTTTGAAGCAAAGTCTTCACCAGGGTCGATCCCATGCGTGCCGTCAAGGATGGAGGCGGAAGGCCTTGAGAAGGTCCATGACATCGCTGTGGTAGCGCTCGGGCGTGGGCGAGCGTTCCATGATCCAGTCCATGATGTCGAGGTCGTCTTCTTCGAGCAGGGCTTCAAGGCGGTCGAGTTGGTCCTCGGTCAAGGCGGGCACCCGCGCGCGGGCGAAAGCGCCGATGAACAGGTCCGCCTCCTTGGAGCCCCGATATTGGGCGCGATAAATGAGGCGTTTGCGGCGCAGCGACAGCGAGGCAGGATCGGTCATGCGAGGGACTCTTCAACGAAGGAAAGACGCGGCCGTGGCCTTGTTATATAGACGAGCGGGGGGCCCCTGTCAGCTTCGTGTTCCCGAGGGCCATCGGGTGATTGGGGCTTCTGGTCAGGAAAGACAAAAAGAGGCAGGCTGGGGAGGCGGGGCCTCCCTAGCCCCCTCCGATCCTAGGGCGCCTCCCCAGCCTGCCTTATCTTGCCTTGTTCACCTGATGGCCCAGAGTCTTCCCGGAAGCTATTGATGCGCCCCGAGTGTCTTAATTCCCTGTTTCGTCCCCTAGCCTCCCTAAAGGGAGCGGGCAAGACCACGGCCCCCCTCATGGCTAAGCTGGTGGGGGGCGAGAAGGCGGTGGACTTGTTGTGGCATCTGCCAAGTGGCGTGGTCGATCGCCGCTTCCGCCCCAAGGTGGCCGAGGCCCCGCCGGGCGCCCTGGTGACCTTGCAGGTGGTCGTGGAGGTGCATCAGGCCCCGGCCCCCAACGCCCCCTCCCCCTACCGGGTCTTGTGCCGCGACGAGACGGGCTTTGTCACCTTGGTCTGGTTCCGGGGCCGGGGCGACATGCGCGGCTTGCTGCCGGTGGGCGCCGAGCGGCTGGTGAGCGGCAAGGTCGAGTTTTTTGATGGGGTTCCGCAGATCGTGCACCCCACCGTGGTGCCTCTTGATCAGGCCGACACCTTATGTCGGGTGGAGCCGGTCTACCCCTTAAGCGCCGGCGTCACCAACAAGGCCCTGGGCCGGTTGATTACCCAGACTCTTGACACGGCTCCCGATTTGCCCGAGTGGCTGGATGCTCCCCTCAAGGCCCGCGAGGGATGGCCCGACTGGCGGGCAGCGGTGCGCGCGGTCCATGCCCCGGAGACCCTCCAGGACCTGGACCCAACCACCAGTGCCCGCCGGCGGCTGGCCTTCGACGAACTGCTGGCCGGGCAACTGGCCCTGATGCTGGTGCGCAACGCCGCGCGCGAACGCCCTGGACGGGTCCTGGCCCCCACCGGCCGGTTGCGCGCCCCAACCCTGGCGGCGGTGGGCTTCGCCTTGACTGGTGCCCAAACCCGGTCGCTGGCCGAAATCGACGCCGACCTGACCAATCCGTCGCGCATGCTGCGGCTGCTGCAAGGCGATGTCGGCAGTGGCAAAACCGTGGTGGCCCTGCTCGCCATGCTGGCGGCGGTCGAAAACGGGGCGCAAGCGGCCCTCATGGTCCCGACCGAGCTGCTGGCCCGCCAGCACCTGGAAACCCTGCGCGGCCCGTGCGCGGCGGCGGGCGTGTCGGTGGTGCTGCTCACCGGCCGTGACAAGGGGCGGGCACGCGAGGCCCTGCTGGCCCGGATTGCCGAGGGAAGCGCCCAGATCGTGCTGGGCACCCACGCGTTGTTCCAAGACGACGTGGTGTTTCACGATCTGGCCGTTGCGGTGATCGACGAACAACACCGCTTCGGCGTGCAGCAACGCTTGGCCCTGGCCGCCAAGGGGCGGGCCGTGGATGTGCTGGTGATGACCGCCACCCCGATCCCTCGCACCCTGACTTTGACTCAGTATGGCGACATGGATGTCTCGCGCTTGGACGAAAAACCGCCCGGGCGCCAACCGCCCGACACCCGGCTGGTGTCGCTGGAGCGGCTGGGCGAGTTGGTGGCCGCCGTGGGACGGGCGGTGGCTGGGGGGACCAAGGTGTATTGGGTCTGTCCGCTGGTCGCCGAGTCCGAGACCAGCGATCTGGCCGCCGTCGAGGCCCGCCATGCCGTCTTGAACGAGGCTCTGGGAGGACGGGTCGGCTTGATCCATGGCAAGCTCAAGGGCCCCGAACGCGATACGGTCATGGAGGCCTTTGCCGGCGACGGTCTGGACGTTTTGGTCGCCACCACCGTGATCGAGGTGGGGGTGAATGTGCCGGCAGCCACCGTGATGATCGTCGAGCACGCCGAACGCTTTGGCCTCGCCCAATTGCATCAGTTGCGCGGCCGCATCGGGCGCGGTGGCGGGCGGGCGACCTGCCTTTTGGCCTATGCCAGTCCTTTGGGCGAGGTCGCCCGCCAGCGTCTTGAGATCCTGCGCGCGACTGACGATGGCTTTTTGATTGCAGAGGAAGACCTTCGGCTCCGCGGCGGCGGCGAGGTTCTGGGCACCCGCCAAAGTGGCCTGCCCGGCTTTCGCCTCTCCGACCCCCTGCTGGTCGGCGACCTGTTGGCTACGGCCCGGGCCGATGCCCAACGCCTTGTGGCGATGGACCCGGGCTTGCAGGGCCCCCGCGGCAACGCCCTGCGCACCTTGCTCTACCTCTTCGAGCGCGACGCCGCCGTAAAAACCCTGCGCTCAGGATAAAGGAAAGGAGGGGTCTGGGGAGGCCACGCCTCCCCAGCCTTGCCTTCCTCCCAAAACCTCAGGCGTCGCTACGCGAGGTAAAAAACGGTTTTTCCCGTTCCTCAGGAGGCCGACGGTCCGGCGGGGTAAAGATCCCACCAGAAATCACCATTTTGATCCCATCCTCGACCGGCATGTCGAGCACCACCAAATCCCGGCGAGGCACAAATAACAAAAATCCAGACGTGGGATTAGGCGTGGTCGGCAGAAAGACGTTAATGACTTCATCCTCGGTCAAGTTTTGCACCTCTCCCTCGGTCACGCCGGTGATAAAAGCCAGCGCCCACAGGCCAGGGCGCGGGTACTCAACCAGGACCACCTGACGGAAAGCCGCCGACTGCTGCGCCAGAACAGTTTCGACAATCTGCTTGAGGGCCCCGTAGATGGAGCGAATCACGGGTACCTGACCAACAATTCCCTCTCCCGTGCGCACCAGGAGACGGCCCATGTATCCGGCAGTAAAGGCGCCGACAAACGTCAGTGCCGCCACTAGAACCACCAGCCCAATCCCCGGCAGCGGCAGCGAGAACTGGTAGGTGGTGGGCAACATGCCGATAATCCAGCGGTCGATGGCCTGCATGAGAGTCCAGGCCACGAACAACGTGATCGAAATGGGGGTGGTCACCAAAATACCGGCGATAAAATAGGCACGCAGGCGACCGGTCAGGGTCATGTGAACCCGCTGCCGTCCATCCCCAGGGCCATCGGCCCCTGTTCTTTCGTCGCTCATGCGGTTTTTCCTAAACTATGACTCGGCCTATGTCTTCGTGCCCCGGGACTGGGACACCGCCCCATGATACAAGTATAGAGGCGGTAACGAAATGGGAGACCCTCACATGATGTATGGCCTTTTTGTCCGACGGGCCTTGTTGGGCGGGCTGATGGCGTGGGCCATCGCCGGGGTTGCAACGGCCGCTGAGGAAATAAAGGGCCCTGCATGCGTCAGCGATGCCGGGCACCTCTCGATCAACGGCAAGCGGTCTTACGGCACCTGCCAGGGGGGCACGCCCGTGACTCTCTCGAACCTTGAGGCCCCTCCCCTGGCCCAGAGTTGCACCACCCCCACCGGCCAGGACTGGCCCTGTGGCCGCTGGGCCGCGTACTTCTTGCTGGAAATGGTCAAGAACAGAACCGTGACATGCCGTGTGCGCGGCGAAGACGCCCAAGGCAACAAGGTCGCCCTGTGTCTCGTGGAGCGCCTGGAGATCAATCAATCCCTGGTCAACCAGGGGTGGGCTCTGGCCGCCGGGACCGAGGGCCGCTACTACGATGCCCAAGATCAGGCCAAGACCCAAAAAGCCGGCCTGTGGCAAGGCACTTTCCTACGGCCCAGCGAGTGGTTGGCTCGAAATAAATAATACTAGAGCCCCACGGGAGCCCTGGACGGTCCTTATGAGGGCCCCTCTGCCGCCGCTGGCGGGGTTTGGGGCCGTGGCGTCGTGGATTTGACAGCCCTCGCCGCAGCGCTCCCCTGACGGCCCCTATTGTGCCAGCCCTCGGGCGGCTTTTTGGGTTTGACCCAGGGCATCCTCGGCTTGGCGGACCGCATTGACGATACGCCCCATGTTCTGTGTAATCCCCCCAACCGCATCGGCGGCCCGTTCGCATGTTGGCCGACGTATCGCGGGTGACGACGCTTTGCTCCTCGACCGCCGAGGCAGTACTGGACACAAGGTCCTGAACCACGCCGATAGACTTACCAACGCCCTCCAGGGCGCCGACCACATCCCCGGCAATCCCCTGAACGCTTTCGATTTCCCGGGTAATCTGCTCGGTGGCGCGGGCGGCCTGATTGGCGAGATTCTTGACCTCCTGGGCGACCACGGCAAAACCCTTGCCCGCCTCGCCGGCCCGGGCGGATTCGATGGTGGCGTTCAGGGCCAGAAGATTGATCTGCCCGGCGATATTCTGGATCAACCCGACGATGCCGCCCATGGCGACCGCGGCCTGGGACAAAGCCTCGGTCGATTGGCCGGCCTGCCCGACCTGATCAAAGGCCGCATTGGTCGCAGCCAGCGACTGGCTCATGTTGCGCGAGATTTCGGCGATGGAGGCGGCGAGTTCCTCCGAGCTAGCGGCCACGGTCTGCATGGTGGTGGTGGCCTCACCCGCGGCCCGGCTGGCGGCCTCGGCCTCATTGGTGGACTGATGCACTGCGTGGTCGATATCGGTCAAATTGACGTCGATCAAGGTCTTGAGATCGGCCAGCAATCGAACCTGAGCGGTGACGTCGGCCGCAAACTTGACCACCTTGATGGGGTGGCCCGCCAGATCGAACACCGGATTATAGGCCCCTTCGATCCAGACCTCACGCCCCCCTTTGCCCAGCCGCCGATAGCGGCCGGCCTTGAACTCGCCGCGGCGCAGGGCGTCCCAGAACTGCTGATATTCGCGGCTGTCCCGGAAGGCAGGCTCGACAAACAAGGAGTGGGAACGTCCCTTGATCTCGTCGAGGGTATACCCCATCGCCTTGAGGAAGATGTCGTTCGCAGTGAGAATCGTCCCGTGCAGGTCGAATTCGATCACGGCTTGGGATTTTTCAATGGCCATGACCTTGCCGCGTAGTTCGCTGAAGGTCTGACGTGACGCTGTGATGTCGTTGGCATACTCGATGATTTTGAGGATTTCGCCACGATCCGAGACAACGGGGCTATAGGAGGCTTCGACCCAATGTTCTCGCCCATCCTTGCCAAGACGACGCACCTGGGCGTGCTGGGGGTCACCGCGCCGCAGCGCCTCCCACAATGCCCGGCTCTCAGCCCCGTCACGCTCGCCAGAGGGCAGGAAAATTCCGTAGGGCTTGCCAACAAGTTCGGACAAAGCGTACCCAAAAAGCCGTAAAAAAGCCGGGTTGGCCTCGAGAATCACGCCATCGGCCGAAAACTCGATACACGCGAACGTTTTGTCGAGGGCCGCGAGAACGGCCTGGGCTTCACGCGCTTTACCGACACCGAAAAACATCGTGTGCTCTTCCTTCAAAGCCACAAGGAAGCGCCTCTCTTGTGGCGAGCGGGCCCGAATCTGAAACGCCCCTCTCGCTCCGCACTCCCGGAGCCACGCGGGGACAACAGCGACGCAAGAGGAATTATGCACCGGATAGCACAGCGCACCAACCCGAATTGAGGATATAAATGTATATTTTTGTCTCTAATAAAAAGGTGGGGCGATCAAAAAGGAGAGAGCCAGCCCCCTTATAAAGCCCCTTCCCTCTGAAAAAGAGACATTTTATTTCTAGAATAGCTTGGCGAACGCCAAAAATGACTTCGCCCCCTCTGATTTGAGCGAGGCGATGTCATTTCTGTTTCGAAACAAAAATCATCCCGAGCAGATCTTGCTCGGCACCCTTAGAAGGAAACATCCCCCTCACCAAGACAAGGTACCAGCCGCCGCGACTAAAGCCATTCCCAGTCCGCCCCCCAAAATCATAAGGGCTGCCGGCATCACCGCACGGGTGACAGGCCCTCCCAACCGATTGATCCCCAGATGATCCAGCCAGCGCGTTCTCATGGTGCGGTCCTCCCCGAAACGACTCTGATGTGGCCCCCCACAGGGCTTGAGTGTTTTTGTAGGGGAAACGCCGCCGCCAGACAGTGACGCTCCGCACAGGGGCCTTGCTTTTCGTTGCCGGCCCCGCCCGCCCGGCCTATAGTTTGCCATCATGAGCGCACCAACGATTCCCGACTATCGCCACCGCCATCTTTTGGGCATCGAGGGGCTGTTGCCCCACGAGATCACGGCCCTGCTTGACCACGCCGATCGCTACGTAGGCAATACCCGCTTGCCTGATCGCAGCCAAAGCGTGTTGTATGGCGGTACCGTCATCAACCTTTTTTTTGAAAACTCGACACGCACGCGCACGAGTTTCGAGGTCGCGGCCAAGCGCCTGGGCGCGGATGTGATCAATATGCAAGTGGCCTCCTCCAGCGTCTCCAAGGGGGAAACCCTGATCGACACGGCGGTCACGCTGAACGCCATGCACCCGGACATCTTGGTGATCCGGCACCCGGAATCCGGCGCGGCGGCCTTGCTGGCGCAAAAGGTCAATTGCGCGGTGATCAACGCGGGCGACGGCAGTCACGAGCATCCCACCCAGGCTCTCCTCGATGCCCTGACCATTCGGCGGCGCAAGGGACATTTGAGCGGTCTGGAAGTGGCGATCTGCGGCGATGTCCAACATTCCCGGGTCGCCCGCTCGAACATCCACCTGCTGACCACCATGGGAGCCAACGTGCGGGTTGTTGGTCCGCGCCCCCTGGTGCCCTCTGGCATGCGCCAGTTGGGGGTGAGTGTCCATTACGATTTGCGCGAAGGCCTGCGCGACGCCGACATCATCATGATGTTGCGACTGCAAAATGAACGCATGTCGGGCAATGTTTTGCCCAGCGTGCGCGAGTATTTCCGCTTTTTCGGCCTTGACCGCGACAAGCTGGCCCTGGCCAAGCCCGATGCCCTCATCATGCATCCGGGCCCGATGAATCGCGGGGTCGAGATTGACTCCGATGTTGCCGACGACTTCGCGCGAAGCGTAATCCGCGAACAGGTCGAGATGGGAGTGGTGGTCCGCATGGCGGTCCTGGATGTTCTGTGCGCCCAGTTGCGCCGTTCCGAGGGAGGGGCGCATGGCCCAGCGTGATCCTGGCCGCGTGGCCTATGTCAACGCCCGCCTGCTGGACCCGGCGACCGGAGTCGATGGGCCGGGTGGCGTGTTGACCGAGGGCGAGCACATTACCCAGGTTGGGCCCGAGGTCAGCGCGACCACGGTGCCGGCCGGAACCCTGGTGGTGGACTGCCTGGAGGCCTGCTTAGCCCCGGGCCTAATCGACATGCGCGTACAACTGCGCGAGCCCGGCCAGGAGCACATGGAAAGCATGCGCTCGGCGGGCCAGGCGGCGGTGGCCGGGGGCATCACGTCCTTGGTCTGCCTGCCCAACACCGATCCGCCCATGGACGACGAGGCCACCTTGGAGTTCGTGGCCCGGCGCGCCCGGCTGGCTGGTCTGGCCAAGGTGTATTGCTACGGGGCCTGCACCAAGGCCCTGAAGGGCGAGGCCCTGACCGAGATGGGCATCATGGCCGAATCCGGCGCGGTCGCGTTCACCGATGGCGTTAAGGCCATTGCCAGCGCCCAGGTCATGCGTCGGGTGCTGTCCTATGCTTCGACCTTTGACCTGCTGGTCATGCAGCACCCCGAGGAGCCGAGCTTGGCTGGGGGGGTGATGAACGCGGGCATGGTGGCCACTCGTATGG
Organism: Pararhodospirillum photometricum DSM 122; assembly: GCF_000284415.1. Taxonomy (NCBI): domain Bacteria; kingdom Pseudomonadati; phylum Pseudomonadota; class Alphaproteobacteria; order Rhodospirillales; family Rhodospirillaceae; genus Pararhodospirillum; species Pararhodospirillum photometricum. The sequence continues at coordinate 2,944,191 of NC_017059.1, read as the reverse complement.
GGCTGGCCGGGATCCCGCGTGAGGCCGAGATCATCTTGCTTGAACGCGACATGCGTCTGGTGGCCATGACCGGAGGGCGCTACCACGCCGCCCACATCAGCACGGCCGAGAGCGTGGAGATCATTCGCCGAGCCAAGGCCCAGGGCCTGCGGGTGACCTGCGACACCGCACCCTTTTATTTCGCGCTCAACGAGCTGGCGGTGGGCGACTACAAGACTTTTGCCAAGCTCTCGCCCCCCTTGCGCGCGGAAGCGGACCGGGAAGCCATTGTCGCGGGCTTGCGCGATGGGGTGATCGACTGCATCGCCAGCGACCACTCTCCCCAGGACCAAGACGCCAAGCGCCAGACCTTCGCGGCGGCTGCCTTCGGCGCGGTCGGCCTGGAAACCTTGCTCCCGGTGTCCCTCGATCTGGTCCACACGGGCCAGATGTCCTTGCTGGATGTCTTGCGCTGTCTGACCGTGGCCCCGGCCCGGCTTTTAGGCCTGGACGCCGGACGGTTGCGCGCGGGTGCCAAGGCGGATCTGGTGATTTTTGACCTTGAGCGTCCCTGGCAGATCCTGGCCGGCGAATTCCGCTCCAAATCCAAGAATACCCCCTTTGACGGACGTCCGGTGCAAGGGCGTGTCCTGCGCACGGTTGTCGATGGCCGAACGGTGTTCTCTCATGTTTGATCCCTCCTGGAGTGTGCTTTTGCTGTGCGGCCTTGGCGGGTATCTGCTGGGGTCTGTTCCGTTCGGGCTGGTGCTGGTGCGCTTGGCCGGCCTTGGCGACATCCGTGCCATTGGATCGGGCAATATCGGCGCGACCAATGTCCTGCGGACCGGACGCAAGGATCTGGCGCTGGCGACGTTGGTGCTGGATTCCGCCAAGGGAGCCATTGCCGCCTTGATCGCCTTGGTCTTGGCCGGTCCCCTGCCCGCCCTGGTGGCTGGCGGTTTGGCGGTTCTGGGGCATAATTATCCGGTTTGGTTGCGCTTCAAGGGGGGCAAAGGGGTTGCCACCACCTTGGGAACCTTGCTGGCCACATCCTGGCCGGTCGGTCTTGCGGCCTGCCTGACCTGGGTCGCGGTGGCGGCGGCGTTTCGCTACAGCTCACTGGCGGCTCTGGTGTGCTTGGCCCTGGCGCCGGTGTATGCCCTGTTCCTCGCCACCCCGGCCCACGCGGTGGTTTTTGCCTTGCTGGCGGCCCTGGCTTGGGCGCGCCATCATGAAAACATCCGCCGCTTGCTGCGCGGCGAGGAAAGCCGGATCGGACCAAAAGAAAACGACCCCCCGAAAACCACCCCTTACCTAAAAAGGGACGGAGGGGTCGTGGGGAGGCAAGCCTCCCCAGCCTTTTTTATGAATTAACCCCGCTTTTTATATAAACTAAAGATTATGGCGCGGATCAGATTGCCCTTGCATCCGCAGACAAAGGTCTATAAACTTTTCCCCATGAGGAGAAGACTGGATCTTTCAGCGCCCCCCTTCAACGCAGCGCACCCCTCCCCTCTTCTCCCCCAAAAAACACCCTGACGACGGCACACACGTGACGCCTGGCCTGCGGAGGTTCGGATCATGGGAACGAAGTACTATTGGAATGCCGTGGGATCCTCGGAAGCCTTGGCGGCAGGATCCAGCATCGAGATCGGCGAGAGCTGCTGGGGATGGAAATTCCTGTTCCACGGCACGGGCGAGATCCGGTCCTGGCAGGAATGGAAAAAGCTCTTGCAGCGGGGCGGAATCATTTACGATCAATACAAAAGGGTCGTCTCCTCCCGGGAGCTGTGCGAGGTCGTCGAAACGGAACGGGGGCGGGACTACACCGAATTTTGCCTCACCCGCCTGCCGCGGCCGGTCAGCCGCCCCTGGCACGACGAGGATGGTTTCCTTTTTACCGAAGACAACATGCCCTGATCACCCCGGGATTTTCGGTCGCGGCGTCGCGCACTCGGCAAGGGTCATGCCATCCAGCTCCCGAAAAAAAGCCGCTTGCGCCGCCGCCAACCGCCCCTTGAGGCGGCAGCCCGGCATGAGGGTACAAGCCCCCCCATCGGCCTGAAAACACTCCACCAAGGGTTGATCCCCTTCCAGGGCCCGAGCCACGTCGCCGATGATGATGGTCTCGGGCGATCGGGCGAGGTGAAACCCGCCCCCTGCTCCCCGGCGCGTCTGCACAAACCCCGCCGCCGCCAAATCACTGACCACCTTGGTCAAGTGGTTGCGCGATACTTTTAAATCGCGGGAAATTTCTTCGGTTGTAAACAGGCGCTCCGGCTCCCCGGCCAAACGCATCAAGGTTCGCAAGCCGAGATCGGTGAATAAGGTCAGACGCATGGCCGAGCGCTCCAAATAGGTATTTACAATGCCAGTTTCCTGGGGTCTAATAGGTATAGGAAATGCGACTTAAGGCGTCCAGAGGCGGACGCCGACGCGCTGCCGACCCAAGGAGGCTTTCATGTATTGTTACCAGTGCGAGGAAACGGCGCTGCACAGCGGCTGCACCGTCAAAGGAGTGTGCGGGAAGCGGGAAAGCACCGCGGGGCTCCAGGATCTCCTGGTTTTTGTGGTCCGTGGAATGGCTTGGTATGGCGAAGCCCTGACCGGCCTTGGCCTTGGGGATCGTACCCACGACAGCTTCATCCGGCGCGCCTTGTTCTCGACAATCACCAACGTGGGTTGGGACGACACGCGCTTCGTGGCGCTGATCGAGGAAGCCCTGGAGCGGCGCAATGCCTTGCGACGCCGTTTCCTGGAGCGGACCGGGGCGTCGTGGGCGGAACCCTTGCCCGAGGCGGCGACGTGGCACGCACCGGCGTTGGCCTTTGCCGCCAAGGCGGCCGACGTGGGTGTTTTGGCCACCGAGAACCCAGACATCCGGTCCTTGCGCGAGCTGCTGGTTCTGGGGGTGAAGGGGATTGCCGCCTACGCCGAACACGCGGCCCATCTGGGGTACGAGAAGGCCGAGATCGGCCTGTTCATCGAGCGGGCGATGGCGGCAACCTTGCGCGACCTGCCCGCCGACACGCTGGTTGCCCTGGTCCTGGAAGCGGGCCACGTGGCGATCGCGGCCATGGCCCTGCTGGACGAAGCCAATACCACGACCTATGGCGCCCCCGAGATTTCCCAGGTGGCCCTTGGGGTGCGGACCCGGCCCGGGATCTTGGTCAGCGGCCATGATCTGCGTGATCTGGAAGAGCTGCTGCGTCAGACCGAGGGAACCGGTCTCGACGTTTACACTCATGGCGAAATGCTCCCAGCCCATGCTTATCCTGCCTTGAAGAAATACCCCCACCTTGCGGGAAACTACGGCGGGGCGTGGTGGCAGCAGACCCAGGATTTCGAGGCGTTCCAAGGCCCCATCCTTATGACTACCAACTGCCTTGTTCCACTGCGCCAAGACAATACGTATCTGGACCGTCTTTATACCACTGGCGTGGTGAGTTACGAGGGGGCCCACCACGTTGCCGATCGCCCCGAGGGCGGCGCCAAGGACTTTTCCGCCCTGATCGCCCGCGCTCGTCAGTGTCCGCCGCCCACGGCGCTGGAAGCCGGCCAGTTGACCATCGGCTTTGCCCACCAGCAGGTTCTGGCCTTGGCCGGTGCCGTGGTCGAGGCTGTCCAGCAAGGGGCCATCCGGCGCTTTGTCGTCATGGCGGGCTGTGATGGCCGGCACCGGGCGCGCACCTATTACACCGAGGTCGCGCAGACCCTGCCGCAAGACAGCGTCATCCTGACCGCCGGGTGCGCTAAATACCGTTACAACAAGCTTGATCTTGGGACCATCAACGGTATTCCGCGGGTTCTGGACGCTGGCCAGTGCAACGACTCCTACTCCCTGGCGCTGATCGCCCTGGCGCTCAAGGATGCCTTCGGCCTGGAAGATATCAACGAGCTGCCGGTCTCTTACGACATTGCTTGGTATGAACAAAAGGCGGTAGCGGTGTTGCTGGCTCTTCTCGCTCTGGGGGTGAAGGGGATCCGGCTGGGCCCCAGCTTGCCCGCGTTCCTGTCGCCAGCGGTTGCCCAGGTTCTGGTCGAGCGCTTCCATCTCCGGCCGATCGGGTCCGTGGATGAAGACGTGGCGGCCATGATGGCCGGCGCTTGAGAACGCCTCGTCCCAAGGACCAAAAGATATGAGGGGTTTGGGGAGGCTGCGCCTCCCCAACCTTTTTTATAGGCGCCTTCCTTATGAGGGAAGGCCGCGCAATAGGATAAATTGATATACAAAAAATTTAAAATTCACCTAAAATAGGGGATACCCACGCGGCTTGGGGCGACAAAAATGACCATTTTTCGGGGATATCGACACCGCCTCCCCCCTTCGGCAGGAGACCGGCGAGAGTACTTTCAGCCTGGAAGCGTTTTCTCTCCCACAAAGAGACAACTGACGCAATATACCCTGACTTTTCCCGATAGGCTCCGCGCCCGATTCCCGCCCTCCCCAAAAGGCCATCCCCCAAGAGGCCCGCGGCCCCGGCCTCCAGGAGGCCCACAAGAGGGAAAACCCATGGGAAACACGGTCGAACATCTTGGGGGTGGGGAGGAGGGCCGGTGGTGATGTCTGTTTTATCGTGTGATCAGATCCTGGAAGACCTGGAGTGCCAGGGGGCGACCGATGGGGCGCCCCTTGTCTTAAGCGATAAGCACAGGCTCATCGAGATCCTGAACCCTGCGGGCCAAGTAATCCGCGACACCGATGCTCCGACCCTCAAGGTCAGAAAGATGCTGGAGGATTACTCTTTCTGCCTTACCGAGACCGCGCGGGAATACCTGGAGAGTGTGCCGATTTTTGTGGTCAACTCGGGTCAATTTCATACCTATGCGGCCCGGAGGGACCAAGGTCCTTACGTGACCATTTTCTCGGGCGTGCTGGAAGCGGCCCTGTACCGCCTGTCCCTTTCCGTTCTGGGCACCAACCTGTGCCACATGCTGCGCCGCAAGGCTCCCGACCCCGAGGGCGCGCTGGCCACCCTCAAGCCGGTGATGACCGCCGCCCGCGATTTGTCCCTGGTTCATTTCAAGAACCTTAAAGCTCTGCCCTTGTTCAGTGATATTTTCATCGACACCCACAAGCAGCAAATTGTGGATGGCATGCATGGCTGCTTGACCTATGTTGCCATGCACGAAATTGGGCACATCGCCTTGACCCATGGCCTGGGGGCCTCCTCCTATAGCCGCGAGCAGGAAATTGCTGCTGATCGCTTTGCCCTTAAGAGCATTCTACCCCGCCATCATCGTTCCTTTATTACCAACATGCTGATTGCGTTTGATCTCTATTCGGAGCTGGAGCGCAAGCTGGCTCTGGCGGCGCGCGAACCCCGAACCGTCCCTCGGGTGGACAGTATCGCTGCAACGGTAAATAGCTACCATCACGATGAGTATCTGGCGCAAACCGTGTCCTCGGTGCTGACCACCCGCTCGCGCAAAGCCCAAGAGATGGGCGAGGCCAATGATGAAGATGGCCTGAAGGCCTTGGAACTGTTGATTTCGCTCTATGACCGGGTGGATTACCTCAGCCCTGTTCATTGACCTCCCCAACAAGAGAAAAAGCTCCGCAAAAGCGGGCGCCGTTTTTCGCGCCAACGGATGACAGAAGGGGGCTGCCGGCGTAGGATCGCCGCCGCGCCCATACCCAGAGAAAGGGATCCTTTATGTCTATCCTTGTCGAAAGCCTCGCCATTCCCGAGGTCAAGATTCTTCGCCCCAAGAAGCATGGCGATGCACGAGGCTTTTTTAGCGAAACCTACACCGAGCGCGATCTGGCCGCGGCGGGCCTGACCCTCACCTTCGTTCAGGATAACCACGCCTTTTCCGCCGAAAAGGGCACGGTGCGCGGCCTGCATTTCCAGACCCCTCCCTTTGCCCAGGACAAACTGATCCGGGTGGTGCGAGGCGCCATTTTAGACGTTGCCGTGGATGTGCGCACGGGCTCGGCTACCTATGGCCAGCATGTGTCGGCCGTTATCTCGGCCGAGGCCTGGAATCAGATCCTCGTGCCCATTGGCTTTGCCCACGGCTTGGTGACGCTGGAGCCCAACACCGAAGTCCTCTATAAAGTTACCAACTACTATTCCCCCGAGCATGACAAGGGTTTGTTGTGGAACGACCCTGACCTCGGCATCGACTGGCCCATCGGGGAGGCCGACGCCATCTTGTCCGAAAAGGACAAGCGTCAACCTCGCCTCGCCGAGTTGCCCGTCTGTTTCCCCTACGTGTGAGGATACGCCCCTTTTTAAGGGGGCCGGTTTGGTTTTTAGGAGGAGCCCCGGGGCGAGATGCTGTCCCCAGGGTTTCTCGGGTCATTGACAGCTTCCCCCGTAGGGCCTAGCCTCCCATATCGCGAATGACTCGCATAATTATAATCATGGGAGAGAGAGATGGGCCGCATGGAAGATCTGCGCCCGGGCGACCGGGCGCGGGTGGTGGGGCTCGACCGAGGGGATCTTGCCTACCGCCGCCGACTGCTGGCCATGGGCCTGACCCCCGGCGTGGTCTTTGAGTTGACGCGGATTGCCCCGCTTGGGGATCCCCTTGAAATCAGGGTCCGGGGCTTCACCTTGACGTTGCGTCGGCACGAGGCGGCGATTTTGCGCCTTGAGCCCGCGCCAGGCGAGGCCTTGGCGGAGGAGGAGCGCGCATGTCCCGCGTGATCGCCCTCGCGGGCAATCCCAACTGCGGCAAAACCACCGTATTCAACGCCCTGACGGGATCGCGTCAGAGCGTGGGCAACTGGCCCGGGGTCACCGTGGAAAAAAAGGAAGGTCGGGTCAGCCTGGGGGGAGAGGACATCCAGGGAGTGGACCTGCCGGGGGTCTACATGCTGGGCGGGCTTTCTGCCGGCTCCCCCGACGAGCGGGTTGCCCGGGACTTCCTGTTGTCGCGAGAAGCCTCGCTGATCATCAACATTGTTGATGCGGGTAACCTGGAGCGCAATCTTTATCTAACGAGCCAATTGCTCGAGATGGGCCTGCCCCTGGTGATCGGCCTGAACATGATGGACATGGCGGACCGCCAGGGGCTTGGCATCGACACGAAAGCCCTGGAGCAAGCCCTGGGCTGCCCGGTGGTACCCCTGGTGGCCAACCGGGGCAAAGGGATCAGGGAGTTGAAGGAGCGGCTGAGCCGAACCCCTCCCGCTTCATCGCAGCGCCCCTCCCTGCCCCCGGAGATTACCCAGGCGATCGCGGTCTTGCGCCCCCAAATTGCCCGCGCGGCTCCCCAGCTTGATGCGGGCTGGACGGCTCTCAAGCTCTTGGAGGGAGACGCTTTTGCCGCCGATCTCCTGCCGTCCTCCCTCCGGGCCGAGGTCGCTCCCCTGAGCGCACAGATCGAGGCTGAAGCGGGCGAGGAGGCGGATATTCTCATTGCCGACAGCCGGTTTGGGTTCATTGCCACGGTCATGGAGGCGGCAACCACACGACGGCGGCGCATGTCCAAAAGTGTTTCGGCGCGCATCGATCAGGTCGTTCTTAACCGGTTTCTTGGTGTGCCGGTCTTCCTGTTCATCCTTTATCTCATGTTCTTATTTACCATCAACGTTGGTGGCGTGTTCGTTGATTTTTTTGATCAAGTCTTCGCGGCCTTCCTCGTTGATGCCCTTCCTGCTCTGCTGTCTGAAGCAGGAGTGCCGGCTCTTGGCGTGGCCCTGGCGCAAGGAGTGGGCAGCGGCTTGCAGACCGTCGCAACGTTCGTGCCCATCATCGCCTGCCTGTTCTTGTTTTTGGCCTTTCTGGAAGATTCGGGATACATGGCGCGCGCGGCCTTTGTCATGGACCGTGCCATGCGGGCCATTGGGCTCCCCGGCAAGTCGTTTGTTCCGCTGATTGTCGGGTTTGGCTGCAACGTGCCATCAATCATGGCGACACGGACCCTTGAAAACCGACGCGACCGCCTTTTGACCATCATGATGACCCCGTTTGTCAGTTGCGGCGCGCGGCTACCGGTTTTTGTTCTGTTTGCCGCCGTGTTTTTTCCCGAAAACGGACAGAACATCGTTTTTGCGCTGTATCTCAGTGGCTTGGGGTTTGCCATCGCAACCGGCCTGTTGCTGAAGGCAACCTTGCTCCCGGGCGAGCCCACCCGCTTTGTCATGGAATTGCCGCCCTATCACCTCCCCACGGCGCGCGGCATCGGGATGCAGGCGTGGCAACGGCTGCGGGGGTTTTTATTCCGGGCTGGCAAAGTGATTGTGCCCATGGTGATGCTCCTGAGCGTGTTGAACACGTTGGGCACCGATGGAAGCCTGGGCAAGGAAGATACCGAAGAGTCGGTTCTGGCCGCCGCGAGCCGAGCGCTCACTCCCATCTTTCACCCCATGGGCCTGACCGACGACAACTGGCCAGCGGCGGTGGGGCTGTTTACCGGCATTTTTGCCAAAGAGGCCGTGGTCGGCACCCTGAACGCCCTCTACGCCCGGGTCGATACCGCCCCCGACGCCGAGGACGGCACCGAACCCTCTTTGTCCGAAAAATTGCAAGAGGCCCTGGCCACGATCCCCGAGGGATTTGCCGGCCTGGGAGCCAGCCTCACCGATCCCCTGGGCTTGGGGGCGGCTCGCCAGACGGACTTGGAGAGTGCTGCCGCCACTTTGGACGTGGATGAAAGTGTGTTCGGCGCCATGGCATCGCGCTTCGATGGCGCAGCCGGTGCTTTCGCCTACATGTTGTTGATCTTGCTCTATACCCCCTGCGTCGCCGCCTCTGGGGCGATCCGTCAGGAAGCGGGGGGAGCCTGGACGGCCTTCGCCGCTCTGTGGACCACCGTCTTGGGCTATAGCGCGGCGGTGGTGGTCTACCAAAGCGCCCAGATCACCCGAGATCCCTGGAGCGCCGGTGCTTGGATTGCCGGCATCCTTGGGTTCCTTGGCCTCATGGGGGCTGTGATGGCGGCCGTTGGACGCCACCCCCGTTCCCCCCTCCTCGTCCCATAAGGAGTCAGGGCATGCTGTGTATGCAAAGTGTTCGCGCCTACATGAACGGTGTGGGCCCGGTCAGCCCCCAGGAGATCGCCGTCCATTTTGATACCTCTCCCGAGGTGGCCCAGCAGGTGCTCGACAGGTGGCTGGCGAAAGGCAAGGTTCAAGTGCGCCCTGCTGGATCTTGTTCTGGCTGTGGAAACTGCCAGTGTGGCCGTCTTTATGAGTGGATGGGTGACTAAAAAAGGCTGGGGAGGCTTGCCTCCCCAGACCCCTCCTGTCCCTTGGGCAGGCGGCCCCTGATTCGATCACGCGCCGACCAGACGCACCCAAATGTCCCGTGCGACATTGCCGCCAATGGCCAGACGGCGCCCCTCAAAATCCACCAAAACCGCCCCCCCAGGCCCCATCCCCGCGACGCTGCAAACGCGCCCCGGCGTCAGGCCCGCCGCCAGCAGTTCCTCAACGGCGCGGCCGCCTCCCCGAAAGGTGATCACGCGCACCACATCGCCCTCGCGGGCCTCCCCCAAGGGCAAGGCCCGCACCGTAACCGGGGCGGTTTGGCCCTGGCTGGTCTGCGGGGACAGATGAGTCATGCTTCCTCCTTATCGTCCTTATTGGCCTCATAAAAGTGGAACCCGTGCTTGCCTGAGCGCTTGACCACGTACATGGCCTGGTCGGCCTGCTTGATCAGAGGGCCCCCCTCACAGGTCCCGTCGCCGATCGCGATGCCAATGCTGGCCGACACCCGAAGGCTGATATCCTCGTGGAGAACGGGCCGGGCGATCTGCTCCACGAGATGGCGCGCCACCCGTCGGGCGCCGTTCTCCGCATCGTCCCCCAGCGGAGCCAACAGCACGAGAAACTCGTCGCCGCCAAGGCGAGCGACCATGTCGCCAACCCGAAGGGTGGCAGCCATGCGGCGGGCCATCTCACAAAGCAAAACATCGCCGGCATCGTGGCCGTGGGTATCGTTGACCGCCTTGAACCCATCGAGATCAATGAGCAAGACCGCGACCCGATGGCCGCCGCGCCGTGCTTGGGCCAGGGCAATCTCCAGACCTTCTTCGACCATGCGGCGATTGGGCAAGCCGGTCAGAGCATCGTGGTTGGCCTCTTGCAAGATGCGTGCTTCATGACGCTTGCGCTCGGTGATATCGAAATAGAAACCAACCAGGAAGCCCCCCCCGGCTTCGGCGCTAACGCGGGTGATACTGAGCCAGACGGCGTAGGGGGTGCCGTCTTTGTGGCGGTTCCAGACTTCGCCGCACCACAAGCCATCGCGATCGAGCGTCTGGCGCAAGGCGGCATGAAAGGCTGCGTCGTGGTGGTCGGAGCGCAGTACACTCACGGGCTTGCCCACAATATCCTCGCTGGCAAAACCCGACAGGCGGGAAAAGGCGGGATTGACGATGATGATCATCCCCCCAAGATCGGCCACAACGATCGCCTGGGGCGACCACTCCACAACGGCGGCCGCGAGACGCCGACTTTCCTCGGCATGGCGTCGCTCGCGAATGTCGCGAAAGACAACAACGGTTCCTGTGACCTGCCGCGCTTCAATAATGGGCGCGGCTACGATCTCAAGGGGAATGATCTCGCCGTCACAACCACACAAAACGACCTCGAAACGTTCGCGAGGGATGGTATCAAGAGTGGGCAAGGCGGCCATGAAGGGGAAGACTTCCTCGCCTCGCCGCCCCAAGCTGTCACGCTCCCGGCACTGGCCCAAGGTTTGCGCGGCCCGATTAAGAAAGGTCACTCTTCCCTCGCGGTCGAGACTGACGATTCCATCGGCCACGGCATCAAAGACAGCTTTGTTGAGAGCGGCTACCAAGGCCCCACTATCACTGCTGCGTGGTGCGCGCCTTGCCTTCCAGCCTGCCAGAAACCCCTTGCGGTCCGGCGTTCCCTGCTCCATTCCTGCCCTCATGTCCCACCCTTGGGCGTCGTCACCCCGGTGGGGATCAACGTCACGCGAATGCGAGATACTCTCATTTACGCGGGTATTGTCAATCCCTCTTCCCGCTTAGGGACAATGGGAGGGGATAGGTGGGGGGGGATAGGTCGGGCGCAGGGGATCACCCCCCAAGAGGCAGACGCACGGTAAACACGGCCCCCTCCCCTTCCTCCCCGGCCACGGTGATTCTCCCGCCATGACGCGTGACAATATCGAGGCAGATGGCCAGCCCCTGCCCGGTGCCTTTGCCAACGGGCTTGGTCGTAAAGAACGGGTCGAATATGCGCTCGCGCAGGACCATCGGCACGCCAGGACCAGTGTCCGAGATCTCGATCACCACCCCGTCAAGATCGGCCCAGGTCGCAACATCAATGCGCCCGGGAAGTGGGCGTGAACCGGTTTCGATGGCCTGGACGGCATTCAAAATCAGGTTGAGCAGCACTTGGTTGATGGCTCCGGCATGGCAGGTCACCTGAGGAAGATCGGGATCCAGATGGCGGTCAATGGCCGCGACCCGCTTCCAGGAGTTCCTTGACACCGTCAAGGTGGTCTCAAGGGCTCGGTTGAGATCAACGGCGGCGCGGGCCGAGGGTCCCGGGTGCGAAAACTCCCGGATGGACAAAACAATGCGAGCGATCTGCTCCACTCCCTCGCGCGACTCCGCCACGGCTTGCGGGAGGTCAGTGATCAGGCGGCCGAGCAACCGGTTGTCTCCAGCCTCGCCGTCTCGGACCACGGCGCACAAAGTTTGGAGGCCTGCGTCAAGATAACTGAGATTATCGCCAATGTACTGGGCCGGGGTATTGATCTCATGGGCAATGCCTGCGGCGAGTTGGCCGATGCTGGCCAGACGCGCCGACTGCATGGCCTCGGCCTTGGCCTGTTTGAGGGAACTGATGTCGCGAAAGGACACGATGGCGGCGGCCCCGGTATCGCTATCCCGCATAAAGGCACACCCATAGGCCACACTGACCACGACGCCAGAGGCGGACAAGAAGGTCGCGTCATCATTGAGCCGGGTTGCACCATCCATAATCGTGGCCAGCCAAGGAGGCCTGCCCCCCCGATCGGCGAGCCGAAAGACCTGGCCCAGCGGTTGCCCGACGTAAGCCGGAGGATCGCCGGACAGGCTCAGGATTTTTAGAGCGGGTCGGTTGACGAACGCCACGCGCTCGTCGCGCCCGATCATCACGATTCCTTCGACCACGGAATCGGAGATGGTCATCAAACGCAGACGCGAGGAGCGCAAGGCCCGATCGGTGCGAGCCTGTCGCCGATGCAAAAGCGCCAAGTATACGACAGCCACCAAACCCAAGGGGGGAACCACGCTGGCAATGACAAGAAACGCAGCAGGACTGCGACTTTCGGCCAGGACCTCCTCGGAAACAACACTCACCAGGGACAAGGTGGTTCCGGGAACAGCAGCACGAACCACAAGGTGGGGCTGCTCTTGCACCAAGAGGATCCAGGCCGCCTTTCCCTCCTCGACCCGGGCCAGGGCGTCGAGATCAAGGCCCGGCGCGGCACCAACGGCCTGATCCCCGGACAGGAGAAAGCTCACTCGGCGCGGGACGTCCTGAGGGGCGGGCAAAAGAAACCGGGCCAAGCCTCCAAGATCGCTCCAAGCCACCACAAAGCCGGCGGCTCGCCCCCTGTGACGCACGGGAACGGTGATCAGAGTCCACGCGTGCGACGCGTCGATACGGATCGGGGGGGAATCCAGCAGGAGAGGCAAATCTGCCCGGGGGCGGGTGTCCACCAAGCGCCCCCCCCCCTCATCGATAAATACCAACCGGATGTAGAGGGGAATATCTCCAATGTGACGAGCCTTAAGGGTTTGAAAAAACTTGGCCTCAATCGCATCAAGACTGGTTTGCAGGCCATATTGCAGCGACATCCCCAAAGCGCGATTGACCAGAAAATTAGTAATCTCCGGTCCTTGCGTCAGTTCAGAAACAAAGCGCTGCTGCTCGCTCAAATAATCACCCAAGGTTGCGGCTTGCCGAGTAGCATCCTCGACAATGCGACTGACTTCTTTGGACTTGAGAGAGTCGTAAGCCTCAATGGTCTGGACAATCAAGGTATACGCATAAACGCCAAAGAGGATGGCAAGACCAAGCTGAATCTTAGTTGTCAAGGACCCCATGGCAGCACCTCCCCGTCAGCTGGGGCACAAAACCATCCTCTCGCCATCCTTGCCGGCGCAGCCCCGCCTTCCCAGATGCCTTCAACATGCGTCAAGCGGATGCCTTTCCCAGACCTTTGTGCGACACCCTCGGGCCCATCGCAGATGCCCCGCAGCAGACCTTCTTCCCCGAGAGCGAGACCCAAAGGGAGACCGTAGAAAGGTCAGGCTAAAAGAAAACTTACTCAAAAGGGCCTCATATCTCTCTGCGTTCCCAACGAAGTCAGTGTGGAAGTTGCCGGGGAAAAGCGGATCCCCCTTTGCAAAAAAAAACGAACGCGATCAAAGAGATTCAAAGTCTGTTAGATTGCCTGTAGCACAGGATGGATCCCAGGCTTGGCATCGCCCGACCGCATGCTGTTCCAAACCCATCCCTTGGAATAAATATAAGCCTTCCGGGTGTAGCCCGGCAACAGCCGCAAAGAAGCGTGCAGCGGAAAAAAGGAGAGGCATCATGAAAGCAGTCATCTTGACCCTCAGCCTTTGGGTCTGGGGTCTGGGCGGCGCGACAGCCTGGGCCGATGATCTGGACGATGTTTTGGCGCGGGGCGAGTTGCGCCACCTGGGGATATATTATGCAAATTTTGTAACCGGAGACGGCGACGGATTCGACGTGGACTTGGCTCGGGGCTTCGCCCAATCGCTGGGGGTACGGTATACTTTTGTTCAAACCGATTTTTATACGGTGATGCGTGATCTTTTGGGGCACGACAGTGTGCGCCGCGCAGAGGATGTGGTGCAGGAAGGAAGCTATCCCGTGCGCGGGGACATGATTGCAGCGGGGTTCACCATCCTGCCCTGGCGCGAAAAAGTTGTGCTGTACTCCGAGCCGACTTTTCCCTCGCAAGTTTGGCTGGTCGCCCGAGCCGACGCACCACAAAACCCTATCGTTGGTAGCGGCTCGCTGGCTCAGGATATCGAAGCGACCAAGGCTCTGATCGGAGGGCACAGCCTTCTGGTGATGGAGCGCACCTGCCTGGACCCGGCCAATTACGGCCTCAAGACCAAAGGCATCGATCTGCGAGCTTACACCAAGAGCACCAATCTCAATGAAATGGTACCGGCGCTGCTCAACGGTGAGGCCGACTTCACCTTGCTCGACGTTCCCAACGCCGTGCTCGACCTGCAAAAGTGGGCGGGAAAAATCAAGGTCCTCGGTCCTATTTCCGAGGAACAGGCGCTGGCGGCGGCTTTTCGCCCGTCGGGGGCGCGCTTGCGTGACGCGTTCAACGCGTATCTTAATGCCATAAAAGAAGAAGGCACCTATGACGGCCTCGTTCAAAAATACTATGCAAGTGCCCCAAGATATTTCCCCAAATTCTTTCCTAATTAACAATCGTTCTAATTTTTCTGAATTTGCTAGCCCTCGCCTCTCAGCGGGGGATTTTTTTATAAACTCTCTTCATATCGATAAAATTTTTCTCATAAAGAAATTTTTCATCCTTTTTATATTTCAAGAAGCCACATTCCCTCCAAAGACCTTTTGCGACCAAAGACACCACTTTAAGAGTGCACACCCCTCTTTTTTCGGGTAAAATTTTAATCATTTCCCTCTTAACGAGAGGAATGCACGAAAAAGGAGACCTCCCTCATGAGCGACTTTTTCATCGGTGAAATCAGACTATTTCCTTATACTTTTCCCCCGCGCTACTGGATGCTCTGCCAAGGGCAATCCCTTAATTTTAGCCAATTTCAAGCCCTTGGCAGTCTTCTGCAAAGCACCTTCTCCCCCTCCCCAAACAACACCACCTTCAACATCCCTGATTTGCAAGGGCGAGCGATTGTTGGGAGCGGCACTCTCCCCGGCAGCACGACCAGCTACGCCATAGGATATGCCCACAGAGGAGGGGTGGAACAGGTGACGCTGACCCCGGATCAGGTCCCTCCCCACACCCATGCGCTGAACGCTTCCAACACAGCGGCCTCCACCAATACGGCGAGCGGAAACCTTTTGGGGACAAACACAAACATCCCGATTTACGTCACGCCCTCCGACACTACACCCCTAACACCGTTATCTCCGGCCACGGTGGCCGTCGTCGGAGGAAACCCCCACAGCAACATGCAGCCCACTCTGGTTATGTCATACTGCATCGCAGTAAACGGCATCTACCCAACCAGAAGCTAAGGTTGAAACAACGTCAACGAAAAAGGAGACGTCGTCATGGATTGCTATTTGGGTGAAGTTCGCCTTGTTGCCTTTGACTATGCCCCGTTTGGCTGGGCTTTATGCCAGGGGCAGAAGATGCCTATTTCCCAAAACCAAGCTCTTTATTCTTTGATTGGCACAATCTATGGCGGAGATGTCACGAATTTTTGTCTACCAAAACTCATTGGCCGCGTTCCCATCAGCCAGGGCACGGGCGCCGGTCTAACCCAACGCACTGCCGGACAGACGCTAGGAAGCACCTCACTCTCTTTGCAGCAGACCCAAATGCCGGCACACACCCACGTGATGAATGCCGTCACTCAAGCAGGGGCGAGCAGCACCCCCGGGAGTGCCGCAACCGCACAAGCCTTGCTCTATTATACAGAGGGCAGTGTCTCACCAAATCCAGCCGATATCACCTTGGGAAGCGGCACTCTTTCAACACAGATTGGCGCCTTAAATCTAGACCACGACAACATTATGCCAACCCTTACATTAAACTACATCATTGCAATCCAAGGAATTTTTCCCTCAAAAAACTAAAGGACATGAAGACATGGACGCGTTTACTGGAGAAATTAGGGCCTTTGCCTTCAGCTTTGCCCCGGTAGACTGGGCATTTTGCCGGGGAGATATGATGAATGTTTCACAAAACCAAGTCTTGTTCATGCTCATCGGCAATAGGTATGGTGGAGATGGGCGGACAACCTTTGCCCTCCCCAATCTCGCGGGCCGCGTTGCAATCGGTTTCGGTAACGCCGCTGAACCGGGGAACTCCACCAGTTACAGCCTGGGTGAAGATCTCGGGAGCGAGACCGTTAGCTTAACCACGGCCCAAACCCCCGCGCATACCCATCCTGTCGTGGCTAAAAATACCACCGCCAACGTATCCATCCCGGGAAGCAATATTCGCCTCGCCAACGGCGCTTCAGGGCGCACAGGCATCACTAAAATATACGCCCCCCCAAGCACTCCGACCGCCATAATGAGTGGGGTTACGGTCGGCACGGCATGCGGCCCAAACAACACCGGAGCCGCTCATGAAAACCGCCAACCCTACCTCCCCATGAACTATTGCATTTCCCTCTATGGTATTTGGCCATCCCGCTCCTGAGATGGCGGTAAGCAATTTAGCCAAGCGGGCGCCGCTTTTTTTAAGGTGGCGCCCGACTGATTTGATGCCTGAAGGGAGTTTTTACCGTGACCTTGTCCGTGCCTTTTCGCAACGAGCGTATCGCTGGATGCCGGCTACGCCCAACAACCTCGGAAGACTTTTCCTGGCAGGTGACTCTGTTTTCCTCAACCCGGGAGATGGACCGAGAAAAAGCGCCCCTGCCCGACGACCAGTGGTGGCCCTTGATGGAGATGCAGGTCCTGGCGCAGGAAAGCTACTATCGCGAGCATTACCCGGGGTGCCGCCTGGACGTGATCGAACGAAATGGCGAGCGCATTGGCCGTTTGTACACGGGCTTTGTCGGGCCGGAACTGCGCGTCATGGACATCGCCCTGCTGCCCGCCTGCCGCAATCAGGGGCTGGGAACGGCGATCTTGACAGAGCTTATGGAGATTGCCACGTCCCTGGAGCGGCCGCTGTCCTTGCATGTCGAGCCCTTTAACCCGGCACACCGGCTCTACCAACGCCTGGGCTTTCAGGCCCTCGAAATGCGGGGCATTTACCAATACATGCGCTGGCTGCCCAAAGGCCATGAGGTGCCTTCCGTCGCCTGATCCCTCGGCGGGCCGCCCCTTTCCCCGCGGGAGGGAAAGGGGCGGCGGAGGCAAGGCTAGTTAAAGCACACCTGATAGCGGAAAACGTCGGGCTGCCCTAGCAACGGCCCGAGAGGCACGACAAACACCTCGACCGCCCCCAAGTCGTCTTGGCGCAGAACGTAGGTGCCCTGGGGCGGGTAGCGCATCTCCTGGGTATGGAACATCAACGAGAACGGCTTGCGCAGCGTCGGTGCCGGGGCATGGGCCTGTTCGGTCGCCGACTCCAGAATCAGGGGAATATCGAGCTGCGGTGTCACAAGGGTCCAGGGCTGCGCTACACCCGGCGCAAAATCAGCGGACGTCAGATCAGCGAGGGATTTGTCGAGGGGCTTTGGCTGGGACATCGACTCTCTCCAGGCGGGGGGGTTAGAAAGATTCATATCATTTAATCTTATAAATTAACCATTTGATTTTAATCAATCTAAAAGCACTTAGCCCTTCATTGTTAATGCGTGGCTTTTAAGCGGAAAAAGCATGTTTTAAAATTAAAAATACTGTTTTTTGAACAGATACCGTTAAAGCTGCACTAATTTTTATAGAGGTAGTCCACTCCTCAATTATTTTATGCAGAGTTGTTGACCGAATGTCTAGAAGACGGTATCGACATGAGAGAGCGATTTGATAGATTGAACCAAATAGGGGTCAATGGCCCGTTGATGATTGATTCTTGTCAAACGCTACACACAAGGTTGCAGCAAGAGGGGCAGGATGGGAATGACCTCTCCCATGCCATGGCGGATCCATTTCATCTCCGGCCTGCCGCGCTCGGGCAGCACCCTGCTGTCTGCGCTCCTGCGGCAAAATCCGCGTTTTCGCGCCGGGATTGTCAGCCCGCTGGGCCCCTTGTTTTTGGCAACCCTCAACGCGATGGGCGCGACCGAGGAAACCTCCTTGTATGTCTCGCAAGAGCAGCGGGTGCGCGTGCTGCGCGGACTGTTCACGTCTTATTACGGCGCCCACCCTGCGGACACGGTGATCTTCGACAGCTCGCGGTTGTGGGCGGCTCGACTGCCGGCTCTGCTCCGGCTTTTTCCCGAGGCACGCATGATCTGCTGCGTGCGCGATGTCGGCTGGGTGATGGACAGCCTGGAGCGTCTGACGCGGCAGCATCCTTTTTTGAACTCCCGCCTGTTCGACTCCGATATCGAGCGTAATACGGTTTATTCCCGTGTCGAAACCCTGGCCCAACGAAACCGCCTTGTCGGTTTTGCGTGGTGTGCCGTCAAGGAGGCGTTCTACGGCGAAGAAGCTGACCGTATGTTACTGGTTGACTACGATCTTCTGGTGGCAAGACCGGTCGAGGCTATAGCCTTGATTTACCAGTTTCTTGGGGAGTCGCCGTTTTCTCACGATTTTACCAGCGTCTCCCATGACGAACCCGAATTCGATGCCCGCCTGGGCCTGCCTGGCATGCATTGGGTCCAGGGGCCGGTGGCCCCGCGTCCACGGCCAAGCCTTCTGCCGCCCGATCTCTTTGCGCAGTACAGCGACATGAGCTTCTGGCGGGTGGGACCGCCGGGCCGGGCCGCCGTCATCGCGCCCAAACCGACGGCCGTCGCGCCGCCTGACCAGAGCGTGGCCGCGGGGCCCTGAGCCGCGACCACCGGAAAAAAAGAAGGGGAGCCGGCTCCACAGGAACCGGACAGAGCAAAAAGGCCGAGACCGTCATGAACAAGATCAGCAAAGCTTCTCGCCACGCCAAAAGCCGGACCCTTTCCTCAGTCTCCCCGGCGCTGGCCTATGCCCTGGAACCGCGCTTTATGTTTGATGCGGCCGGTGCAGCCTCGGGGGTTGAGGCAACCCGCGAGGCCACCGCCCACGCCGTTGCCAGCTCAACCTTTGCGAGCGACGGCGACGCAACGGACACCAGCGTGCAGCAGGCGGCGGCCCTCCACACCGTCCCCAGCGCCGCCCCCCCCAGCGACGTCACGACAGCGGAAAAAACCTCGACGGCGGACGACACCCGTCGCGAGATCGTGGTGATTGACGCCTCCCTGCCCGACTGGCGTGCCTTGGCGGCGAGCGTGTCCGCTGGTGCCGAAGTGATCGTGCTCGACAAAGGCGAGGATGGCTTGGCGCAACTTGCCGGTCTCTTGCAAAATGAGCACGACATTGATGCGCTTTACATCATCAGCCACGGCGACCAGAGCGGGGATCTGCGCCTGGGCACGACGTTTCTGACGAACGACACGCTGGACAGCCGGGCGGCCGAGTGGCAGAGCATCGGCCAAGCCTTGACGACCGATGGCGATATTTTGCTCTATGCTTGCGATGTTGGCCAGGGCAGCGCGGGCGCGGCTTTTGTCCAGTCCCTGGCCGATCTGACCGGCGCGGATGTCGCCGCTTCAGACGATCGCACCGGCTCCCAGGCCATTGGGGGCGACTGGGATCTGGAAGTCACCACCGGGATCATTGACACCTCGCGCATGCCCCTCACCGAGGCAGGCCGCGAGGCCTATGCCTACAGCTTGGCTACCGTGACGGTTTCCACCAACACCGACAGCGCCCTACGCACGGCCCTCAGCAGCGCCCAGGCGGGGGACACCATTACCTTCACCACCGGCATGACCATCACACTGACCGGCGGCGAGCTGTCCATTAACAAAAATCTGGTGATCGACGGCGATCTCAACGACGACAGCACACCCGATGTGACGATTGATGCCAACTACAAAAGCCGGGTGCTGAATGTCACGGCGGGGACCGTGACCCTGGACGGCCTGATCCTCACCCATGGCTTGGTCTCCGGTGCTGGCGGCACCGGGGGCAGCCTCAACAACCCGTCGGGCAACGGTGTGGATGGCACCGGTGCGCTGGGTGCAGGCTTGAATATTGCCTCTGGCGCCACCGTCACCTTGCTGAGTTCGACCGTGACGGCGAACTACGCGGCAGGCGGTGGCGGGGGCGGCGCTTATGGCGCGGCGGGTGGCGGCGCCGGCGCTCTGGGGGGCGGGACCGGGGGCAAGGGCGGCAATTCTTTTGTCGGGGGGGGCGTCAAGGGATCGGGTCTCGGCGCGACGGGCTCGACCAACGCCGGCGGTGGCGGGGGAGCCTCCGGCTATGATGGCAACGGGGTCACGGTGTCTGGGGATGCTGTGGGCGCCCGGGGTGGGTATCAGTTCGAGACGGGGACCGGTGCCGTTGTGGCCGGTGGTTACGGCGGGACGAGCAGCGCCGGGGGCGCCGGGGGCAAAGGGTATACGGGAGCCTCGGCGTCGGCCGGCAAGGACGGGAGCGCGGGCGGTTTTGCCGGGTCTATCGGTGGGGGCGGTGGCGGCGGCGGCTATGGCAACGGCAGCCAGACAGCCGGAAAGGGGGGCGCGGCGGTTGGTGGCATCTATAACGCCGGCACGCTGAAGCTCGCGGTGACCTCCCACATCACCAACAATCAAGGCGCGGGTGGTGGTGGCGGCGGCGGCACGTCCACCACCGCCAACGGGGCCGGCGGCCAGGGGGTTGGCGGCTTGTGGAGCGTTGGCACGCTGGCCATTGAGACCGGCACCACGGTTGCAGCCTACACGTCGGGCAACGCGGCGACCTCGGGCAGCGGCACCGGATCACCGACAACCCAGGCGCAGTACCTCGTCGGCACCACCACCACCTGGACTAACAACCAAGCGCCGGTCGCCGACCTGAACGGGGCGACGGCGGGCTCGGACACCACGGCCAGCTTCACGGAACAGACGGCAGTCCTCATCGCGCCGTCGGCAACCCTGACGGATGCGGACTCGGCCACCCTGTCGTCCCTGACCATCACCCTGAGCAGTCGGCCGGACGGCAACGCGGTCGAAAGCCTTGATCTCAACGCCAGCGCGGCCAGCACGGCAACCGGCGCCGGCCTGACCAAAACCTACACCAGCAGCACCGGGGTCTTGACGATCACCGGCTCGGCCTCGGTCGCGACCTACCAGAGCATCCTGCAAGGGGTGGTCTACAACAACACCAGCGACGCTCCCACCACGACCGCGCGCAGTCTGACCGTGGTCAGCAGCGACGGGTCGGCCTCCAGCACCTCCCGCACCGTGACGGTGAGCGTCACGCCGGTCAACGATGCTCCCACGAACATTGCCGTCTCAGCCAGCTCGATCAATCAGTCGGGCGGCAGCAACGCGACGGTTGGCACCCTCACGGCCACCGATCCAGATTCGGCGTCGTTCACCTACAGCTTGGTGGCCGGCACGGGCGACACCAACAACAGCCTTTTCAATATTTCGGGCACGACGCTGCGCGCGACCGATGCCTCCAGCATGGCAAGCGGCACCTACTCGATCCGGCTCCAGGTGAGCGACGGCAGCCTGACCTACGAAAAGGTCATGAGTGTTACGGTCGTCGATGATGTGGCGCCGACCTTCTCGGTCAGCCCAGCGACAAGCACCGTGGGTCAAACCAGCTTTGATCTGTCGGCCACGTTAAACGAGGCCGGCACGCTCTATTACGTGGTGGTGGCCGACGGCGCCACCGCCCCCAGTGTGGCCAACGTGATTGCCGGCACCGCGGCGGGCGGCGGCGCCGCGCTGAAGGCCGGCAACCAAGCGGTGGCGTCCTCGCCCTACAGCCACACCTTCAGCATCACGGGCCTGACCTTGGGGGCGTCGTATGACGTTTATGTGGTGGCCCGCGACAGCGCCACCACGCCCAACGCCCAGGCTAGTGTCACCAAGCTTGATGTCACGACAACCTCCAACACCTCGCCCACCCTTCCCGCCTCGGCCACCACGACTCTGACCGGCACCAACGAGGATACGACCAGTTCTGTCACCCTCGTCTCGGCCCTGTGGACGGCGACCGGCGCCGCCGACGCCGATGTGGGTGATTCCCAGGGCATTGCGATCACGACCACCACGGGCACGGGCAGTTGGGAGTATTCGACCAACGGCACCACCTGGACTGCGGTGGGCACGGTCTCGAACACCTCGGCCTTGCTGCTGTCCTCGACGGCCAGTGTGCGCTATGTCCCCGACAGCCAAAACGGCGAGACGGCCAGCCTGACCTTCCGCGCCTGGGATCAAACCTCGGGGACCCAGGGCAACAAGGTCAGCACCAGCAGCAACGGCAGCGGCACGGCCTTTTCGGTCAACACCGCGACCGCCAGCCTGAGCGTCACCAGTCTCAACGATGCCCCCACCCTCAGCGCCAACACCAACAGCAAGACCTTCAACGAGGACACGGCCCAGAGCTTCACCGCCGCCGACTTCAAGTTCAGCGACGTGGACACGGGCGATACCCTTCAGTCCGTGACGATTGTCACCACGGTGGCCACGGGCGAGTTGTTCGTTGATGCCAACAGCGACGGTGTGCGCGGCGCGGGCGATACCTTGATCACCGATGGAACCGTGGTGACGGCGGCCAACCTTGCCAAACTGACCTTCCGTCCGGCTGACAACGGCAACGGCAGCCCTTATGCCACCTTCACCTGGAAGGTGAGCGACGGAACCGCCACATCGAGCGCCAGCGGCACCATGACGCTCAACGTCTCGGCGGTGAACGACGCCCCGACCCTCAGCGCCAGCACCAACAGCAAGACCGTCAACGAGGACACGGCCCAGAGCTTCACCGCCGCCGACTTCAAGTTCAGCGATGTAGACACGGGCGATACTCTCCAGTCCGTGACGATTGTCACCACGGTGACCACAGGCGAGTTGTTCGTTGATGCCGACAGCGACGGTGTGCGCGGCGCGGGCGATACCTTGATCACCGATGGRRCCGTGGTAACGGCGGCCGACCTGACCAAACTCACCTTCCGCCCGGCCGCCGATGGTAACGGCAGCCCCTACACCACCTTCACCTGGAAGGTGAGCGACGGCACCGCCACCTCGAGTGCCAGCGGCACCATGACGCTCAACGTCTCGGCGGTCAACGACGCCCCGACCCTGGATCTCAACGGCGCCGGTGCCGGCCTCAACAGCACGGCCTCCTACGCCGTGGCCGGCCCCGAGGTGGCGATCATGCCCGATGCCCTCCTCGCCGATATCGACAGCACCACCTTCGCCCAGGCGACCTTGGTGATTAGCGGCAGTTATGACAGCGGCAAGGATGCCCTGTCCTTTACCAACGATGCCTCCTCCATGGGCAATATCACCGGCATCTGGACCGCGGGCAGCGGGACCTTGACCCTGAGCTCGGCCGGTCAAAGCGCCACCTTGGCCCAGTGGCAAGCGGCCTTGCGCTCGGTGACTTACGTCAACAGCGATACCAGCACCACCAACACCGCAACGCGCACGGTCTCGGTGACGCTGAACGATGGCGCCGCCGCTTCCAACACCGCGACCGCCAGCGTAGCGGTGGTGCGCGCGCCGGTCGTTGATCTGGATGGGTCCAGCGCCAGCTTGACCAAGACCCTGTCGTTCACCGAGGGCACGGCTCTCGGCTTCCCCTCGGACAGCACGATCTCGGACGATGGCACCATCAAGGCCCTGAGGATCACACTGGCCACCCGGCCCGATGGCACCGCCGAGTCGATTTATTACGCCAGTGCGGGAACCACGAGCTTCGTGGCCGGCGGGGAGTCCTTTACCGCTGCGTACAACAGTTCGACCGGCGTCTTGACCATCACCCCTGATGACGGGGACACGTCGCTAGCCACGGCGCAAACAATTGTGCAGGGCCTTTTCTACAACAACACCTCCCAGGCCCCCACAACCACAAACCGCACCATCACGGTGGCCGCCCAGGATAACGCCAACACCTGGGGACCCGACACCTCCTTGACCGTCACGGTTCAAGGCGTGAACAACGCCCCCACGGCCACCAACCTGACCCAGACTCTCAGCGTGGCCGAAGATCCGGCTACCGCGCCCAAGGTGTTCCCAAGCCCGGTCACGGTGGCGGATGTGGACAGCGCCACCCTCACGGCCACCGTCACCCTGGCCAGTCCCGCCAAGGGCAGTCTGGCGAGCGGTAGCGTGGGCAGTTACAACAGCACCACAGGGGTCTGGACCCTGACCGATACACCCGCGGCGGTCGCGGCGGCCCTTAATGACCTGCGCTTCACGCCAGCGGCCAACCTCGATACCAACACCTCGATCAGTGTCAGCCTCAGCGACGGCGTGGCCAGCCCGATGACGGGCACGGTGACGGTGAGCATGACGCCGGTCAACGACGCCCCGACCCTGAGCAACGCCAACCCAACCAAGACCTTTGACGAGGATAGCGTCTTGTCCTTCACGGCGGCCGATTTTGGCTTTGCCGACGTGGATACCGGCGCGGCCCTGGCCTCGATCACCATCGTGAGCAAACCGGCTCTTGGCACCTTGTTTGTCGATGCGGACAACAGCGGCACGGTGTCCACGGGCGATCGCGTCATCGTTAATGGCGACACCCTCACGGCGGCCAACCTTGCCACGCTGAAATACCTGCCGCCGGCCAATGCCAACGGCGCCGCCTATACAACCTTCACCTGGACGGTCAGCGATGGCACCGCGTCGTCGGGTCCGGGCACCATGACCCTCAGCCTCACCCCGGTCAACGACGCGCCGACCCTGAGTGCCACGACCAACAGCAAGACCCTGAACGAAGACACGGCCCTGACCTTCACGGCCGGGGACTTCTGTTTTAGCGATGTGGACACCGGCGACACGCTTCAGTCCGTCACCTTGGTGAGCGTGCCGGCGGCGGGTGAGTTGTTCTTGGATCTGGATGGCGACGGCGTGCGCGGGGCCGGCGACACCTTACTGGCCGCCAATGCGGCGGTTGCGGCGACCGATCTTGCCAAACTAACCTTCCGGCCCGAGGAGAACGCCTTCAATGCGACGGCCTACACCTCGTTTCAGTGGAAGGTTGGCGACGCCAGCCTGACCTCGGCCACGACCGGGACCATGACCCTCAAGGTCCTGCCGGTTAATGATGCCCCCCGCCTCAGCAACGCCAACCCGAGCGTGACCCTGGCCGAGGACACGGCTCGGACGTTCAGCGCGGCCGACTTCATGTTCAGTGACGCCGACCCGGGGGACACGCTCCAGTCCGTCACGATCCTGACCCCGCCCGCCCTAGGTGAGTTGTTCCTGGACAACGATGCCGATGGCATGCGCGGGGCCGGCGATCCCCTGATTGCCAGCAATACCCTCATTACCGCCGCCGATCTCCCCAAACTGACCTACCGCCCGCCGGCCAACGCCAACGGCACGGCCTACACCACCCTCAGTTGGACGGTCAGCGATGGCTCCTCGTCCTCGGGGCCGGGCACCCTGACCCTTACCGTCACCCCGGTCAACGATGCCCCGACCCTCACGACGACAAGCCTCAGCAAGACCCTGGTGGAAGACACGGCCCTGACCTTCGTCGCTGCCGACTTCGGCTTTGCCGACATTGACGCGGGCGACAGCTTGCAGGCGATCACTCTAGTGACGGTCCCGACGCAAGGCGAGTTGTTCTTGGACCAAGACGGCGACGGCGTGCGGGGCGCGGGCGACAGCCTCTTGGTGGCCAACGCCCAGGTCAGTGCGGCCGATCTCCCCAAACTGACCTACCGGCCGGCGGCCGACGGGACCGGCGTGGGCTATGACACCTTCACCTGGACAGTCAGCGACGGCCAAGCGTCGTCGGCTCAAACGGGGACCCTGACCCTCACCGTCACCCCGGTCAACGACCTCCCGCGCGTCACCGGCCTCACTCAGACCTTGTCCTACACGGAAGACCCGGCGACGCCGCCCAAGGTGTTCACCACACCGGTCACGCTCACCGATCCCGACAGCGCCACCATCACGGCCCAGGTCAGCGTCGTGCCCGGCAAGGGTAGCCTCGCCAGCCCGCTGGGAGGCAGCTTCTCGGCCGTCACCGGTCTTTGGACCATCAGCGGCAGCCCGGCCGCGGTCGAGGCGGCCCTCAACGCCTTGACCTTCACCCCGGCGGCGAACCTGGACAGCGCGACCACCCTCAGCGTGAGCCTTGGCGATGGCGTCGGCACCCCGATTCAGGGGCAGGTGGCGATTGCCGTCACCGCGGTCAACGACGCCCCGACTTTAAGCGATCCCGCCCCGACCCGCACCCTGGATGAAGACAGCGTGCTGTCCTTCAGCACCGCCGACTTCGGGTTCACGGATGTGGATAGCGGGGCCGCCTTGGCGTACGTGACCTTGCTCAGTGTTCCCAGCAACGGCGTTGTGTTTGTCGATGTCGATCAGGACGGCACCTATGGGGCGGGCGATATCGCGTTGGGCGACAACACCCTCGTGATGCCGGCCGATCTTGACCGCTTGAAATACAAGCCGGCCGGCCGGGGGACCGGGCAGGCCACCTTGAGCTGGAGTGTCAACGACGGCACGGCCTCGTCCGAGACGGGGACCATGACCTTCACCATCACCCCGGTGAATCATGCCCCGACTTTGGCCGATCTCCAGCCCGTGCGGACCTCGGACGAGGATACGGCCCTGGTCTTGAGCGCCGCTGACTTTGGCTTCATCGACCGTGACCCGGGCGATACCCTCCAGGCCCTGCGGATCACCGCCGTTCCCACCGCCGGCGAATTGTTCTTGGACCGGGACGGCGATGGGCTGCGCGGCAGCGGCGATACCCTGATCGGCGCCAACACCGTGGTCCTGGCGGCCGATCTGGGCACCCTCACCTTCCGGCCGGCGGCGGACGGCAACAACGCCGACGGCTACGCCAGCTTCTCTTACCAAGTCAGCGACGGCACCGCCCTGTCGGCGCAAACGGCGACCCTGACCCTCAAGGTCCGGCCGGTCAACGACGCCCCGGTCGTGAGCGACCTCCCCGCCTCCCTGATCGGGATGGAGGACCAAGCGATCACGATGACAACGGCCGACTTTGGGTTCTCCGACAGTGACGGCGATCCGTTGCATGCCCTCGTCATCCAATCGCTTCCCGCCGTGGGCCAGTTGTTCTTGGACCAAAACGGCGACCGGGTGTTCGGCAGCGGCGATACCTTGGTCAGCAGTGGCATGGTCATTGCCGCAGCGGACATCGCGAAACTGACCTACCGGCCGGAGGCCAACGGCAACGGCTCCTCCTACGCCGCCTTCACGTGGAAGATCAGTGACGGCGCGGCGCTCTCTTCTGACACAGGAACAACGGTCTTCCACATCATCGCGCTCAACGATCCCCCCACGGTGTCGCCGACCCAGGGGACCAAGACCCTGGTGGAGGACACCGCCCAAACCTTCACCGCCGCCGACTTCGGGTTCACCGACGTGGACCAGGGCGACAGCTTGCAAGCCATCGTGATCGTGAAGGCGCCGGTGGTGGGTGAGTTGTTCTTGGATCGGGATGGCGACGGGGTGCGCGGAGGCAACGACACCGTACTGGGCGCAAACGCCGTGGTGGCCGTGGCCGATCTTGGCAAACTGACCTTCCGGCCGGCGGCCGACGCGGCCTCCTCGGGCTATGCGTCGTTCCAGTGGAAAGTCCGGGACACCTGGAGCACGTCGAGCACCATCGGCACCATGACCTTCAACGTCACGGGAGTGAACGACGCGCCGCGGGTGGGCACGGCCATCCCAACGGCGGCGGCCACCCAAGGGGCAACGTTCCGGTTCACGGTGCCGGCCACGGCCTTTGTCGATCCCGATGGCGACCCCCTGACATGGTCGGCCAGCCAGGAGTCCGGCGCGGCGCTGCCCACGTGGTTGTCGTTTGACCCGGCCACGCAGACCTTCTCCGGCACGCCAAAGCGCGGCGATACGGGCACGGTGAGCCTGAAGGTAACGGTCAAGGATAGCAGCAACACCGAGACAAGCCAGACCTTCACCCTCAGTGTTGCCGCAAATAATACCACTCCTAATGTGGGGGCTGGCCTGACGGCGCAAGGTGTGGCCCAAGGTGAACTGCTGTCCTACCAAGTCCCGGCCAACGCCTTCCAGGATGCGGATGAGGGGGACAGTCTGACGTGGTCGGCCAGCTTGGCGAGCGGAGGAGCGCTTCCCACGTGGCTGTCGTTTGACCCGGCCACCCGGACCTTCTCCGGCACAGCGACAACCAGCGGGAGCTACGTCGTGCGCGTGACGGCCACCGACCTCTCGCAAGCGTCCATTTCCCAAACCTTCAGTCTGACTGTGGCCGCATCATCGGGAACGGCCTCCCAAAGCGGGGCGCCGTTTGGCGGAGCGGCCTCGTCCATCGGCACCAACTCCTTCACCAACGCCCCCGCCACCGCCTCCTCAGACACCACGAGGCGCGTCGCCGGCGTGACAGCCCCGACGACCTCCTCCACAGAGACCGGGAACGCCCTGCTCGACAGCGGCACGCCCGTGCGTGCGGGAGCCCTGAGTTCGGGAGCCGGCCCCAATAACGGCGCCGTTCCGACGGCGGTAACGGGGCAGTTGGGCAGTCCCTCGCCCCTCGACAACACGAGCACTCCGGTCACCTCCGGCATTCAGACCTTCGGGAGTTATGCCCCGGCTGGCCTGAGCGGAACCGGCGTCTTGTCGGGAGGAACGGGATTGGGCTCGGGCTCGCTTTCCGCCGAGGGTTTGGGCGGGATCATGACCGGGTCGATTGGCATGGGCGGCCTTCTGGGGTTCTCGGGGACCGCCTTTGGGTTGGACAGACTGGACTTTTCTTCAGAGGCGCCGGCTGTTACCGGGGCTGCCGGAGGGACGGGGTCCACTGAAGGAACCTCGTCCGAGACAGGGACGACTCCCCCCCGGGGACAGGCTCCCTTGGGCCGCACGGGCATACAGCGCGCCCCCAACGTCCAGGGTCTGCTGGAAACGACCGGAGACCCCCAGCTTGTCCTGGAAGACAGCCACAAGTCTTCGCAACCCACAGGGGAAGGCGAGGCCTTTACCACCCACTTGGCCCGTCTGCACGCCCAGTTCGACGCCGAGGCCGCCGTGCTGGCGCGCTCGGTGGCCGCGCTGGCCCGGGGCGCGGTGGGGGAAGAAGCGGCCTGAATGCCAGCCCATCACACACACGTCATTTGACAAGGGGGATAAGAGTGAAGCGCATGGCGATCGGAGTCTCTTTTTGGGGGAACCGCAGGGCACGACTGGGGACTGCCAGTCTGATGGGGCTCTTGGCCCTGGGCGTGTCGGCCTGCGTGTCGCCCACGCCCTATAGCCAAGCCGAGCACGACGCGCGGGCCCAACAAGATGTGGTCTCCATGTTCCAGGACCAGCAGCCCGTGACAGGACCGATCACACTGGAAGAAGCGGTTGCTCGCGCTCTCAAGTACAACCTCGATCGCCGCCTGAAGCTGATGGAAGAGGCGGTGTCACGCCGCGAGGTGGATGTTGCCGAAATGTCGTTGCTGCCCAAGCTGGCGGCATCGGCGGGCTATTCGGCACGTTCCAACTACGATGCCTCGGTCAGTCGGACCATGAACGGGACCAATGCCGGACAGGTGGGCGATACCTACACAAGTTCGGATGCCAAAGCCTTCGAGACCGCCAATCTAGTGGCGAGCTGGAACGTGCTTGATTTTGGCATTGGCTATATCCGGGCCCGCCAGCAGGCCGATCAGTCCTTGATCGTCTCGGAACGACGGCGGCAGGTGGTGCAAAACGTGGTCCAAGACGTGCGCGCCGCCTATTGGCGGGCGGCGGCGGCGGATCGGCTTTTGAAGCGGCTAGACCCCTTGTTGGTCGAGGTCCAAGCGGCGGTGGCCGATGCCGACGCAGCCGTAAGCCTGCGGATCGGCCCCTTGCTTGAGGCCCTGGACTACCAGCGCTCGGTCCTGGAGGCCGAACGCCAGCTCAAGAGCCTGCGCAGCCAGATGACCCAGGCCCGCACCGAGCTTGCCACCCTTATGAACCTGCGCCCCGGCACCCCTTTCCTGATCGCCGCCGCCGAGTTTCCCACCCCGACCCACCTGCCAACCCTGCCGGCCGATACCGACAACCTAGAACTGTTGGCCTTGTCCAATCGCTCGGAGGTTCGGGGGGAATCCTACCAGTTGCGGATCAATGAGAACGAAAGCTGGGTTGCCATTTTGCGCATGCTGCCCGGGCTTGAGTTGAGTTCGTCCTACGACTACTCGGGCAACAAATACCTTCTGAACAACGCCTGGGCCTCGGGCAGCATGCAACTGACCTGGAACCTGTTGAACCTGCTCTCCGGCCCGCGGGCCATCGCCCTTGCTGAAAGCCAAGAGCAGCTTTCCCATGTGCGGCGCCACGCCCTGTCCATGGCGGTGCTCAGTCAGGTGAATGTCGCGGACCTTGCCTATCGGACGGCGCTTGAGGACTACCAGTTGGCCCAGCGGATCGCCGAGGTGGAGAACCGGATTTTGAGCCAGCTTGAGGC
The DNA here is from genome assembly GCF_000284415.1 of Pararhodospirillum photometricum DSM 122. Classification (NCBI taxonomy): domain Bacteria; kingdom Pseudomonadati; phylum Pseudomonadota; class Alphaproteobacteria; order Rhodospirillales; family Rhodospirillaceae; genus Pararhodospirillum; species Pararhodospirillum photometricum. Next base: position 2,914,031 of record NC_017059.1, on the reverse strand, counting down.
GGGCAAGGCGGCGCGCCAACAAGGCCGTCGTGCGGTGGTGCGGGGCCAGATGGGCGCTACCCTTGCGGATCTGCGCCGTGACATGGCCTATGCCGACCTGCAAGCCGCGTGGGGCCGCATGTTCGCAACCGTGGGGGCAGATCCCTTGCCCGAGGAACTGACAGCCGCCGACCTGCCAACCCTGAGTGCCACCTTGGCCCAGACCTTCCAGCGCTGGGAAAAGGGCGAGATCCGCAGCGACATGCCGGTTGCGCCGAAGACGGCGGGGTCGTGAGGGTGCGCAGCGTCCTTCTTGGGACCTCGGTGATGCTCTGCATTGCAACGGGGTCCGCCTTGGCCGACCCCGCACCCAGCGCACGGGGTCTGCTGGTTCCGGCCCGAGAGGCCGTACTCTCGGCGGAAATTGCCGGCCGGCTGGTGTCCATTCCCGTGCGCCCGGGACAGCGTTTCAACAAGGGGAGCGTTCTGGTCGAGTTTGATTGCCGCTTTTACCAAGCCCGCCTTGCCGAGGGACGGGGCAAGTTGGCGGCGGCTCAGGCCCGGCTTGCATCCAACCAGCAATTGCACAAACTGAACTCGATTGGCGACCTGGATGTGGCCATCTCCCGGGCCGAGGTTCAGGAGACCCAGGCCGTGGTCGAGGCGGCGGCCCTGACCATTGAGCGCTGCAAGCTGACCGCGCCCTGGCCGGGGCGGGTCGTGCAGCAGCACGCCAAGACCTTTGAAAGCGTCGAGGCGGGCAAGGAGCTGCTGGAAATTCTGGATGATTCCTCCTTGGACCTGGAGGTCATCGTCCCGTCATCGTGGCTGGCTTGGCTCAAGGTGGGGGCCCCTCTGAGCGTCAGCGTGGATGAAACCGGCACCAATCATCCGGCCCGGATCTCGCGGCTGGGAGCGCGGGTGGATCCGGTAAGCCAGTCGGTGACGATTTACGCCACCTTGGACGGCAGCGCGCCTGATCTTGTCGCCGGAATGAGCGGCACCGCCACCTTCAGCAGCTCTCCATGAGGAGACGGCAAGGATGAGCGAGGAGGGCGCGGTCTACGCCACGTTTCTTCAGTTGGAACGAGAAGCCCGGGACGCAGAGAACGAAGACGCCCTGCGGTTCGTGATGGTCAACCAAACCCGGCGCCTGCTGGCCTTCCGTCAGGCGATCTTGGTCCGGCACGACGGTTCCCGGGTCTCGGTGGCCGCCATCTCCAATGTGCCGGTCATCGACCATCAGGCGCCCTTGGCGAGTTGGATCGTGTCGGTGCTCAAGGTCCTGCGCCCGGACCCCGCCCGGGGAGCGGAACGCCTGGACCCGGCGGCCCTGCCCGAAAGCTTGCGCCAGGACTGGGCCTTGTGGTGGCCGCCTGAGGCCCTGGCCCTCCCGTTGATCACGGCGGGAAGCTGCCTGGGCACCTTGATCTTGGTGCGCGACGTGCCGTTTCAAGCGGCGGAGAAAGTCCTGGGAGAACGATTGAGCGAAGCCTACGCCCACGCCTGGAACGCCCTAGGCAGCCGATCAAAACCGTGGCGTTGGCGCGGGAGACGGGCGATCGCCTGGGGCCTGCTGGCTGTCGGGCTTGGGACGGGTCTTGCTTGGCCGGTCCCCCAATCGGCCCTGGCGCCGGTCGAGATCGTGCCGCGCGATCCCTGGGTGGTGGCGGCGCCTCTCGAGGGGGTTGTGCGGGAAATTCTGATCGACCCCAACCAAGGGGTTCGTCGCGGGGATCCTTTGTTCCGGTTTGAAGAAGCCCCCTTGCGCGCCAAACGCGAGGTTGCCGCCAAACAACTTGCCCTTGCCGAGGCCGATTGGCGGCTCGCTCAGCAGGCCGCTTTCCGGGATACGACACGCAAAGGCGAAGTCGCCCTTAAGGAAGCAACCGTTACCTTGCGCGCCACCGAGCTGGCCTATGCCGAGGAGCTTTTGGGACGCGCCCTGGTCACGGCCCCCACCGATGGGGTAGCGGTGTTTGCCGATCGCGATGACTGGACCGGTCGCCCGGTGGCGGTGGGTGAGCGGGTCATGGTGGTGGCTGATCCGACCCAAACCGAGGCCCGCATCCATCTGCCGGTTTCGGATGCCATCGTCCTGGAGCCTGGCGCGCGGGTCCGCCTGTTCCTGGCGATTGATCCCTTGCACCCGGTGGAGGCTGTCTTACGGCGGGCCAGCTACGACGCCGAACCCACGCCGGACGGTATTTTAGGGTATCGGATCGAGGCCGACTTTTCGGTCCCCTTGCGTCTTGGGCTCCAGGGCACGGCCAAACTGTACGGGACGACGGCCCCGTTTGCGTTCACCCTCTTGCGCCGCCCCATCGCAGGGGTCCGGCAGTTCCTGGGAATGTAACGTGGCCGCGCCCCTGGACCTGATGGCTCTCCCCCTGCCCCCTCTGCGCGATGACCTGTCGCTTCTGCCGGGGCCTCGGGCCGCCGATGGCTCGCCGACGTGGACCCTGCATGACCCGGTGCGCCATCGCTACCACCGGCTGGGGTGGTTGGCCTTTGAGATGCTGGCGCGCTGGGGGGCTGGGAACGGCCGGGCGGTGTGCGAGCAAGTGACGGCCGAAACCACCCTCACCCCGGGGCCGGCTGACCTGGAAGCCCTGCTTCATTTTCTGCGGGCCAATCTTTTGGTCGCCATGGGAACACCGGCCGACCGAACGATGTGGTTACGGCAATGCGAAGCCAATCGTCCACCCTGGGCTCAATGGCTGCTGCACAACTATTTGTTTATCCGAATCCCCTTGGTCAAACCGGATCGCTTTTTGCGCCGGGCATGGCCCTTTGTGCGATTTATTTATACAAAGAGAGCTCTTGCTGTCATTGGCCTTCTCGGTGTGCTCGGTCTTTTTTTAGTGACCCGACAGTGGGATGTCTTTATTCACACTTTCACCCAGTTCGCCAGCCTGGACGGGCTGGTCTGGATGGGGGCGGCCCTGACGCTGACCAAGGTGATGCACGAACTGGGACATGCCTTCGTGGCCCACCGCCTGGGGTGCCGCGTCCCGAGCATGGGGATTGCTTTCCTGGTGCTGTGGCCGGTTCTTTATACGGATACCTCAGACGGCTGGCGTCTCAGCGACCGCCGCCAGCGCCTCGCCATCGGGGCGGCCGGCGTCGTCACCGAACTGGCGATCGCCTTGCTTGCCACGCTTGCCTGGGCGGTGATCGAAGACGGGCCCGCGCGCTCGGCGGCTTTTTTTCTGGCCTCGGCGGGCTGGATCGCCACTCTGGCCATCAACCTCAGCCCCTTTATGCGCTTTGATGGCTATTATATTCTAAGCGACCTTCTCGATGAACCCAACTTGCAGTCGCGCGCCTTTGCCCTGGGACGCTGGGCCTTGCGCGAGATGCTGTTTGGGTTGGGGGATCCGGCGCCCGAACCCCTCCCAGGGCCGAGGCGACGCCTGTTGATTGTTTATGCCTGGGCAACCTGGGTCTACAGGCTCGTTCTCTTTCTTGGCATCGCCTTGCTTGTTTACCACTTTTTCATTAAAATCGTCGGGATCTTCCTGTTTTTTGTCGAAATTGGCTGGTTTATCCTCAAGCCCGTGGCAACCGAAATAATGACGTGGTGGCGCCGACGCCTGGATTTTCGTGTTAATCCCCAGACCCTGGCCACGCTCGCCCTCCTCGGGCTTGGCTTGGCCGCCTTGATCGTTCCCTGGCGCTCGACGGTGCCGTTAGCGGCCGTCTTGGAGGCATCCCACGCCCACGCCCTGCACGCCCCGGAACCCGCCCGGGTGGCCAAGCTCCTGGTGCGGACCGGGGATCGGGTCTCCCGGGGAACTCCCCTGCTGGTCCTCTCGGCGCCCGATCTCGAGGTCCAAAGCCGGCTGGTTGACCTGCGCTTACAGGTCAACCAGATGTCTGTTGAACGCAGTATGACCGACGATACCCTGCGCGGCGATGTCCCCTTGCTCCTCGCAGACCAGCGCGCTTTGCTGGCCGAACAAGCCGGGCTATACGCGCGCAAGGAGACCCTGACCCTGCTTGCCGAGATCGACGGCGAGGTCACCGACCTGCTTCCTGAGATCCGCGAGGGTCTGTGGGTGGCTCCCCAAAGCGTGCTGTTGCGGGTGATCGGCACCGGGCCGGGCCAGATCGTCGCTTATGCCCGGCAAGAAGACCTGAACCGCCTGCCAGCCGACGCCCCGGCCCGGTTTCATCCCGACGATGCCCTAGCCCCCGCGATCGCAGCCCGGGTCAAGGCGGTGGAGACCGTCAACCGACCGGTCTTGGACCACGCCCTGCTGGCCTCGCTTCAGGGCGGCCCCCTTGCCGCGCGTGAAGATCCCCAGCACCGCCTGATCCCGGAGCGCTCGATCTACCGGGTTCTCGCGATGCCCCTGGATACGCCCCCTCCCCGGCAGGTTCAACGGGGCACCTTACGGGTCGAAGGCCAGCCGGAAAGCCTGGTGGCCCGCCTCTGGCGCGGGGCCGTGAGCGTCTTGATCCGCGAGAGCGCCTTTTGAGAAGGAGAGGCCTGGGAAGGCCGCACCTCTTCAGCCTTCTCTTCTTTCGTCGTCAGACCGCTCTTTTCCTGGAGAATCATCTTGCTCTATCGTGGGCAAGTCGTCCCCTGCCCCCCGGGATCTTGCCGTCATGCCCCTGTACGCCGATTTGCACGTGCACTCCCACTATTCCCGAGCCACCAGCCGCGACCTGGACTTGGAACATCTGGCGTGGTGGGCAGCCCGTAAGGGCATTTCGGTGGTCGGGACCGGGGACTGTGTGCATCCGGGCTGGCTTGGCGAGATCCGCGACAAGCTGGTGGCAGTCGGCAATGGCCTTTATCGCCTGCGGCCCGATCTCGAAACGCCATTGTGGGAGACCCTGCCGCCGGCCTGCCGCCGGCCCGTCTTCTTCCTGCTCTCGACGGAAATATCGACCATCTACAAGAAAGACGGCAAAACCAGGAAGGTCCATCACCTGATCTTGCTGCCCGACCTGGACACCGCCGACCGCTTGGCGGGGGCCCTGGGCCGGGTGGGCAACATCACCGCCGATGGCCGGCCCATCTTGGGGCTCGACTCCCGCGACCTGCTCGAGATCACCCTGGCCGCACACGACCACAGCCTGCTGATCCCCGCCCATATCTGGACCCCCTGGTTTTCCGCCCTGGGTGCCCAATCGGGCTTTGACTCTCTTGAGGCCTGCTATGGCGATCTGGCGGGTCATATCGTGGCTCTTGAAACCGGGCTGTCGTCGGATCCGGCGATGAACTGGAGGGTGTCGTCCCTCGATCGCTTCCGGCTGGTGTCCAATTCGGATGCCCACTCGCCGGCCAAGCTGGGACGCGAGGCGACCGCCTTCTCCTGCCCGCCCGGCTACGACACCCTGCGCCATGCCCTGATGACCGGCGAGGGCTACGAGGGAACCGTGGAGTTCTTCCCCGAGGAAGGCAAATACCACATGGACGGCCACCGAGCCTGCGCCGTGCGCCTGGACCCCCGCGACACCTTGGCCTTGGATGGCCGCTGCCCCGTGTGTGGCCGGCCGGTGACCATCGGCGTGGCCCACCGGGTGGAAACCCTGGCGGACCGAGCGGTTCCCATCCCTCCCGCGACGGCGGGCTCGGTGGCCAGCTTCGTGCCGCTGGCGGAAATCCTGGGCGAACTCATGGACTGCGGCCCCGATACCAAGGGCGTGCGCGCAGTCTATGACCGGATGGGAGCCGCCCTGGGACCGGAACTCGAGATGCTCGGCCAAACGCCCCTGGAGGAGATCACCCGCCTCCATCCCGTGCTGGGCGAGGCGTTGGCGCGCCTGCGGGCCGGCACGGTGTATCGTGACGCCGGCTATGATGGCGCGTATGGCGTGATCCGCCTGTTTGCCCCCGGTGAGTTGGACAGCCGGCGCGGCCTGTTGTTCGAGGGGCCGTTGGGAAGCCGCCCACGCCGCGCGCCGCGCCCTTCCCAAGCCCAGCCCCCCTCCCCTCCCGACACCAGCCCCCCCGCCCCCTCCGCCACCCAATGGTCGATCGGGGGTGCTGGCGGCCCTGGACCCCGAACAAGCGGCGGCCGCCGCCGCTCCGGGCCCCTTGCTGGTGATCGCCGGGCCTGGCTCGGGCAAGACGCGCCTGCTCACCCACCGTTTGGCCCATTTGATCCTGGAGCAAGGGGTGCCGGCCTCAGCTTGCCTTGCCGTCACCTTCACCCGCAAGGCCACGCACGAGTTGAAAACGCAGCTGCGGAGCTTGCTGGGCGACGCCTTGCCCGAGGTACACAGCTTCCATTCCCTGGGCCTTTCGATCCTGCGCGCCCACGCCGATGTCTTGGGTCTGCCGCCCGACTTTCGCATTGCCGACGACAGCGAGCGCCGCAGCGTTCTCGCCCAAGCGCTGGGCCTGTCGCACGACAAGGCGGGGGCTTTGTTAAAAACCCTCTCGGCGCTCAAACGCACGGGCCAGACCGGCACCCCGGCCGAGGAGCAGGCCCGCGCGGTCCTGGAGGCCGAGAGCCGGGCGCAAGCCTGGGTCGATCTCGACGACTTGGTGAGCGGGGCCGTGAGCGTGTTGGACAGCAGCCCCGCCGTGGGGGAGTCCTGGCGCCGCCGCTTTGCCCATATTGTTGCCGACGAGTTCCAAGACGTCGATGAAAGCCAATACCGCCTGTTGCACCAGCTGGCGGGACCGGGGTCCCTGTGCGTCATCGGCGATCCCCATCAGGCCATCTATGGCTTCCGTGGGGCCGATGCCGGTTGCTTCGCGCGGTTTGCCACCGATTGGCCCGAGGCCCCCGAGGTCCGCCTGTTTCGCAACTACCGCTCTTCCGGCACCATCGTCGAGGCGGCGGCGGCCCTAATCGGCCAGCCGGCCGACGGCCAGACCCGGGGCCGGGAAGAGCCCATTGTGGTCCAAGCCAGCCCCACGGCCCAGGCGGAGGCCGAAGGCGTGGTCGCCACCCTCGAACACCTGATGGGAGGGCATGATCTCCTGGCCGCCGGACGGATCGCCGGCCAGGACCGCCCCTTGAGCTTCGCCGACGTGGCGGTACTGTACCGCACCGATGCCCAAGCCGAGGCGTTTCGCGGTGCCTTTGACCGGGCCGGCATTCCCTATCGCAAGAGCAGCCCGGCGCCCTTGGCCCAGCATCCTGGAGTGCGCGCCGTGCTGGCCGCGTTGGAAACCCTACCGCCCGGGCCTCCCCTGCGCGAATGCGTGCGGGCCGCAGTCGCCAGCGCCCAGGGGGAAGCCCCCGAGGCCTCCCGCCTCGCCCGGGATTGGCTCGTCGCCCTGATCGACGACGGAGTCGACGATCTGGAGCGCTTGCGCGAGGCCTGCGCCCTGATGACTGAGGCTGATTTTCATGACCAGCGGGGGGATCGGGTCTCGCTGTTGACCATGCACGCTGCCAAGGGTCTGGAGTTTCCGGTCGTCTTCGTCACCGGCTTGGAGGACGGGCTGATGCCGCTGTCGTGGGGCGGCGCTTCCCCCGATCCGGCGGCCTTGGCCGAGGAGCGGCGCTTGCTCTATGTCGCCCTCACCCGGGCCCGCGATCGCCTGATCCTGACCCACGCTCGCGAGCGCTTTTGGCACGGTGCGGTGCGCGCTCGGGTCCCCTCGTCGTTTTTGGCCGATCTGCCTGCCGAGTTTCTGGGACGGCCGACGGGGGGCGCCCCGAGGCGGGCGCGACAGTTGACGTTGTTCTGAAGGGAAGGCTGGGGAGGCGCGGCCTCCCCAGACCCCTCGTTTTCTAGGGGTTTGTTGGAATATTGTTCTAGAATGAAATTATAAAGCCACTTACTCAACTGGGATAAGTCTTCCGGTTTCGAGGGTCTTCACCTCGCCTCCCAGGCTTTTCAGGTAGTCGATGACCAAGGTGGTCATCAGGCGTCCGGCGCTGGCATCGACCACCGGGCGTGCCGTGCCGAAGGTGTAGCCATCCCCGCCGTCGGCGGTGAAGTTGGTGGTGGCCAGGGTATAGGAGGCGGCGGGGTCGAGCGGCGTGCCGGCCACCGCAACCGTCACGAGGCGCGACCCGGCGGGTTTTTTGCGATCCCAGGTCAGGGTGAGCCCCGAAACCTGAGGAAAACGGCCGGCCCCCTCCTCGACCGCCGACAAGCCATGCTCCAGGGCCGCGCGCAGCTCCGCCCCCGTGAGACGCAGCACCATCACCACGTTGCCAAACGGAAGCTCGGTCAGGACATCGCGGGCCGAAAGCGAGGCCCCCGCGTCGTACAGGCGATCGGCCCGGATGCCGCCGCCATTGACCAGGGCGACATCGGCCCCGGTGCCGATCCGCAGCGCATCGGCGATCAGATCGCCCATGGTGCTCTCCTGGGTGCGCACGGCGGCGCGGCGGCTGTCGAGCGGCACCCCAAGCGTGACCAAAGGTTGCCCCAAGGCGTCGTCGAGGGACGCGTGCCATTGAGCGATGAGCCCGGCCAGGGCGGGATCCGGGGTTTGGCCCACGTTGGGGATCAGGCGCACGTCCGGGCGAGTGGTGACAACGGGGCCGGTTTTGGTGGGGCGTTCCTGAAGGGTGAGGTCGATCACGCCGAGCGCCTTGGCGTCGCTGCCGGCCTTGAGAATCACCCGTCCCTGGTCGCTCCACACGATCCCCTCGTGATCGTGCCCGCCCACAATAACGTCAATGGCCGGGACCCGCTCCAGCAAGGCCCGGTCGTCGGCGACGTCTTGGTGGGTCAGGGCGACAATGACATCCGCCCCCTGGGCCTTGAGCGCCGCGACCGTCTCGCGCACCGTTTCAACCACCGGGGCAAAGCGCACCGTGGCCCCGGGAGAGGACAGTTTGGTCGTTTCGGGCGTCAGCACCCCCAAGAAGCCGACCTTATAAGCGCCGACCGACCGCAAGGCGGTGCGCTCCATACCGGCGAAGGGCTGGCCGTCTTGCCCCAACACATTGGTTCCCAGCCAGGGGAAGGGGGTAGAGCCCAGCAGACGGGCCAGCACCGGGGCGCCGAAATCGAACTCATGATTGCCCGGCACCGCCACCTCAACGCCCACCTGCCCCATGGCGGTGAGCATGTGGGCGCCCTGGTCGAGCCCCGAAAGCAGCGACGGCGAAATCAGGTCCCCGCCAAAGGTCACCACCGTTTGGTCGGCGCCCGGGCGGCTCCGTTCGTGGGCGACCAGGGTCTTGAGGGCCGCCAGCCCCCCCGCCCCTTCCGCGTCGGGATCGACCTCATACACATCGTTGACATGCAACAAACGCAAGACGGCACTGGGCCGCCCCTCGGCCCACGCCGGTCCTCCCAGCAACAGGCCCACCACCAGCAGTCCCGCGCCCCAGCGCGCTCGCCTTGTTCCCGTCATGCCCCGCGCTCCTTATTGGTTGGATAGTCCTCCCCATATTTCCTCCTCCTCACAGGAAAACCAGAGCAAAGGAAGGCTGGGGAGGCGGGCCTCCCCAGACCCCTCGTTCCCTCAGGTCCTTCGCCCCAGGATCGGAGGGGTCTGGGGAGGCCCGCCTCCCCAGCCTTCCCTTTTTCCCTCCTCAAAGCAAAGCGCCCCCCGCTTGAAGAGCAACCATAGCCTTTGCTATGGTGCCGCAGCGTCAGCCGTCCCGGCCGTCGCGCACCGGACTGACAACGATCAGGATCCCATGACCGAACATACCCTCGCGCTGGCCGCAGATTTTCCGGCCGCCACCCAAGAGGATTGGCTGGCTCAGGTTACCAAGGCCCTGAATGGCGCGCCGTTCGACAAGAAAATGGTGACGCGCACGTATGAAGGGTTTGCGATCCAGCCCCTTTATACGCGGGCGGACTGGCCCGGCGACCAGGACCCGGCCGGCTTCCCGGGCGCGACGCCGTTTACGCGCGGCGCCACCGCCACCGGCTCGGCCGTGGCCGGCTGGGACGTGCGCCAGGATGTGACCCATCCCGACCCGGCCGTTGCCAACAAGATCGTGCTGTCGGAACTGGAGCGCGGCGCCACCAGCGTGGGCGTGCGCCTGGATCTCGCTGGGCGCGTGGGGCTCGATAGCGATGCCACCGCCGCCGCCGATCTGGCCGGGGCCGAAGGGGTCATGATTGGCTCCCTGAGCGACCTCGAAACCCTGCTGGCCGGGGTCTATCTCGAGATCGCCCCGGTGTCCCTGGAGGCCGGCGCCGCCTTCGAGGCCGCGGCTGCCTTGCTGGCCGCCCTGTGGGAGCGCAAGGGAATCGCCGCTGGGGCCGCGCTGGGCGCCTTCAACGCCGACCCCCTGGGGGCCCTCGCCACCACCGGCGTTCTGCCCATGAGCATCGAGCGCGCCTTGGAGCGTCTGGGAGCCCTGGCCGCCTATACGGCCGCCACGTGGCCACGCGTCACCGCTGTGCAGGTCAGCGGCGCACCGTATCACGATGGCGGGGCGAGCGAAGTCCAAACCCTGGCCGCCATGCTGTCCACCGGCGTGGCCTACCTGCGCGCCATGACCGCCACCGGTCTTGATGCCGGCACAGCGGCGCGTCAGATCGTCTTCTCGCTGCCGCTTGATGCCGACTTCTTCACCGGCATTGCCAAGCTGCGCGCCCTGCGCCGCCTGTGGGCCCGAGTGTTGGAGGCGTGCGGCGTGCCCGAGTCCGACCGCGCCATGCGCGTGGCCGCGACCACGGCAGCGCGCATGCTGACGCGGCGCGACCCGTGGGTGAACATGCTGCGCACCACCGTGGCCGGGTTTGCCGGTGCCGTGGGCGGGGCTGACACCCTGACGGTGACGCCGTTCGATGCCGCCTTGGGGATCTCCACCGACTTCGCCCGGCGCATCGCCCGCAACGTTCAGATCCTGCTGATGGAAGAGAGCAGCGTCGGCCGGGTGGTCGATCCGGCGGGCGGCTCGTGGTACGTCGAGACCCTGACCAACCAGATCGCCCGCGAGGCCTGGACGCGCTTCCAGGGGCTGGAGCAAGCCGGCGGCATGGTGAACGCCCTGACCGAGGGCACCTTGGCCCGCGATATTGACGCCACCTGGACCGCCCGGCGCAAAGCCGTGGGCCTGCGGCGCGACGCGGTGACCGGGGTCAACGAGTTCCCCAACCTGAACGAAGCCCCGGTTGAGACCGAGGCGGTGGATCTTGCCGCCCTGCGCGCCGCCGCCGCGCCGCGTCTGGCCGCCGCTCGCGCCACGGTGCCCGATGTGGCCTGTGCCGACACCGCCATCAAGGCGGCGCTCAAGGGCACGACCCTCGGTACCCTGGTCGCCGCGCTGTCCGATGGCATGGCCGGTCGTGCCGTGGCCATCAAGCCGCATGTCGTGGCCGAGGATTTCGAGGCCCTGCGCGATGCCGCCGACGCCTGGAAGGCCGACAAGGGCCAGTATCCCCAGGTGTTCTTGGTGACCTTGGGGCCGATTGCCGACCACACGGCCCGCGCCACCTTCGCGCGCAACCTGTTCGAGGCCGGCGGGATCGAGGCGGTGCCGGGCGGCGTGCTGGAAACCGTGGAAGACGCGGTGGCGGCGTGGCAGGCCAGCCAAGCGCCGGTCGCCGCACTGTGCGCCACCGATGCCCTCTACGCCGAGCAGGCCGAGGCCGTGGCGCGCGCCCTCAAGGCGGCGGGTCTCAGCCGGCTTTATCTGGCCGGCAAGCCGGGCGAGGCCGCCGAGGCCTGGGCTCAGGCCGGCATTGACCAGTACATTCACGTGGGCTGCGATGTTCTCGCCACCCTGCGCGACCTGCATGCCCATCTGGGCCTGCCCGTGGAAGGAACCACCCCATGAGCACCATTCCCGATTTCTCCCGGATTGATCTCGAGAATGGCGCGCCCGCCGGCACCGCCGAGGCCTGGGCCGAGCGCTTTGCCGCCGGTGCCGATCCGGCCGCTGTGTGGGAAACGCCGGAGCGCATCAACGTGCGCCCGCTCTACAGCGCCCGCGATCTTGAGGGCCTGGACTTCCTCAACACCTTCCCGGGCATCGCGCCCTACCTGCGCGGCCCTTATCCCAGCATGTATGTGACCCAGCCCTGGACGGTGCGCCAGTACGCGGGCTTCTCCACGGCCCAGGCCTCCAACGCTTTTTATCGGCGCAATCTGGCGGCCGGTCAGAAGGGCTTGTCGGTGGCCTTCGACCTGGCGACCCACCGGGGCTATGATTCCGACCACCCGCGCGTCGCCGGCGACGTGGGCATGGCGGGCGTGGCCATCGACAGCATCCTGGACATGCGCACCTTGTTCGGCGGCATCCCGCTCGACAAGATGAGCGTCTCCATGACCATGAACGGCGCCGTCTTGCCGATCATGGCGCTGTTCATCGTGGCGGGCGAGGAGCAGGGCGTCAGCGCCAAGGAACTGTCGGGGACGATCCAAAACGACATCCTCAAAGAGTTCATGGTGCGCAACACCTATATTTATCCGCCCGTGCCCTCGATGAAGATCATCAGCGACATTTTTGCGTATACGTCGCAGAACATGCCGCGCTTCAACTCGATTTCGATTTCCGGCTACCACATGCAAGAAGCCGGGGCCACCGCCGACCTGGAGCTGGCCTATACCCTGGCCGACGGCGTTGAATACGCCCGCGCCGGCATGGCGGCGGGCCTGGGTATCGACGCTTTCGCCCCGCGCCTGTCCTTCTTCTGGGCCATTGGCATGAACTTCTTCATGGAAGTGGCCAAGATGCGTGCGGCGCGCCTGCTGTGGGCCAAGCTGATCAAGCCGTTTGACCCCAAAAATCCGCGCTCCTTGTCGCTGCGTACCCACTGCCAGACCTCGGGCTGGTCGCTGACCGCGCAGGACGTCTTCAACAACGTGACCCGCACCTGTATCGAGGCGATGGCCGCGACCCAGGGCCACACCCAGTCGCTGCACACCAACGCGCTCGACGAGGCCCTGGCCCTGCCGACCGACTTCTCGGCGCGTATCGCCCGAAACACCCAGTTGTTCTTGCAGCAGGAGTCCGGCACCACCCGGGTGATCGACCCCTGGGGCGGCAGCTACTACGTCGAGCGCCTGACCCACGACTTGGCCGCGCGCGCCTGGGCGCATATCGAGGAAGTCGAGCGCTCGGGCGGCATGGCCAAGGCCATCGAAACCGGCATCCCCAAGATGCGCATCGAGGAAGCGGCCGCCCGCACCCAGGCCCGTATCGACGCCGGGCGCCAGACCGTGGTGGGCGTCAACAAGTTCCAAGTGGAAAACGATGCCGCCATTGAGGTGCTGAAGGTCGAAAACGCCGCCGTGCGCCGCGAGCAGATCGCCCAGTTGGAGCGTCTGCGGGCCGAGCGTGACGCCGTCGTCGTCGAGCAGACGCTGCACGCCCTGACCCGGGCCGCCGACAGCGGCGAAGGCAACTTGCTGGCGCTGGCCGTTGAGGCGGCGCGGGCTCGGGCCACGGTGGGCGAAATCTCCGACGCCCTGGAAAAGGTCTACGGGCGGCACAAGGCCGAAATCCGTGCCATTTCGGGGGTCTACAGCAAGGAGGTCGGGACCATGGGCGGCGCCGTGGACCGCGTCAAGCGGCTGGTCAGCGAGTTTGAAACCAACGACGGGCGCCGTCCGCGCATCCTCATCGCCAAGATGGGACAAGACGGTCACGATCGCGGGCAAAAGGTCATTGCCACCGCGTTTGCCGACCTGGGCTTTGACGTGGACATTGGGCCCTTGTTCCAGACCCCGGCCGAAACCGCGCGTCAGGCTGTGGAAAACGACGTGCATGTGGTGGGCGCCTCGTCGCTGGCCGCGGGCCACCTCACCTTGGTGCCGCAGTTGCGCGAGGAACTGGCCAAGCTGGGCCGTGAGGACATTTTGATCGTGGTCGGCGGGGTGATCCCGCCCCAGGATTTCGACGCTCTCTACGAGGCTGGCGCCGCCGCCATCTTCCCGCCCGGCACCAACGTGGCCGAGGCGGCAACGGGGCTGCTGGATCGTCTGAGCGCGGCGTTGGGGTATACGACCAAGGCGGCGTAAGGGCTGAGGAAAGAAAAGAGGAAGGCTGGGGAGGCGGGCCTCCCCAGACCCCTCGTTCTTTGGGGGAATAACCAACAACGGTGGTTTAGAATTTTATGGCTCGGTTTGTGCTTTCTCTCGATGACTTGGTAAACGGGGTTTTGGCGGGGGATCGGGCGGTTGTGGCGCGGGCCATTACCTTGGTGGAAAGCCGGCGGGCCGATCATCAGCGTTTGGCCCAGGAGATGTTGACCCGTTTGTTGCCGCACGCCGGCCGGGCCCATCGGGTCGGGTTGTCCGGTGTGCCCGGTGTAGGCAAATCGACGTTTATCGAGGGCTTGGGGTGCCGGCTCACCGCCCGGGGGCACCGGGTCGCCGTTCTGGCCGTCGATCCCTCGTCGTCGCGATCGGGTGGCTCCATCCTGGGCGACAAGACGCGCATGGAGCGGCTTTCGGTGGATCCTAACGCCTTCATCCGTCCCTCGCCTTCGGGCGGGCGGCTGGGCGGGGTGGGCCGAGCCACTCGTGAGACCATGATCGTCGTCGAGGCCGCTGGTTACGACGTGGTTCTGGTGGAAACCGTGGGCACCGGCCAGTCGGAAACCCTGGTCGCCGACATGGTCGATTTCTTCTTGGTTTTGATGCTGCCCGGGGCCGGTGACGAGTTGCAGGGCATCAAGAAAGGCATCTTGGAGTTGGCCGACATGATCGCGGTCAACAAGGCCGATGGCCCCAATCGGGACAAGGCGGCCTTAGCGGTCTCGCAATATCGTGCCGCCTTGTCGATCATGACGCCAGCCCATCCCGACTGGGTTCCCCCTGTGGTCTCCTGCGCCGGTCTTTCGGGCGAAGGGCTGGATGAGCTGTGGGAGAAGGTGTTCGAGTACCGCACCCGCATGACCCAAAACGGGGCCCTTCAGGCTCGCCGTCAGGGGCAACAGGTTGATTGGATGTGGTCCATGGTGGAGGACCGCCTCAAGGATGCGGTGCATGGGCATCCCGAGGTGCGGGCCTTGTTGCCTGTGTTGACCGAGGCGGTGACCCGGGGGGGGACCACGGCGACTTTGGCGGCCACCCGGATTCTCGAGGCTTTTGGGGTGACGGCAGAGTAAGAAGGCTGGGGAGGCGAGGCCTCCCCAGACCCCTCGTGCGTTTAAGGCGCGGTTTTGTTCCAGACGATATCGAGGGTCTGAAGGTCCTGGACGTGGGGGCCGACCCCGATGATGAAGCGGCCGGGTTCCCAGATCCGGCGCAAGTCTGGGGTGTGAAATTCCAGATCATGCGGTGTCAGGGCAAAGGAGACGGTTTGCGCCTCGCCCGGAGCCAGAGCGATCTTTTTGAACCCGCGCAGCAGCCGGCCGGGTCTCACCACGCTGGCCACCGGATCCGTCACATAGAGTTGGACGACCTCCCGGCCAAACCGGGGGCCGGTATTGGTCACGGTGACGCTCACCGTCAAAACGTCGTCGCCCCACAGGCTTGTTTTGTCCGCCGTGACCGGGCCATAGGCGAAGGTGGTGGTGCTGAGGCCGAACCCAAAGGGGAAGAGCGGTTCTGACGATCCATCAATATAACAGCGGGTCGAATATTTGCCCGGGTCATTGGTGGGAGAGCCGGGACGGCCAGTGGTGGGGCGGTCGTAGGACAGTGGCACTTGGCCGACGTGGTGGGGCCACGTGGTGGTCAGTTTGCCCTCAGGCGGACGGTCGCCAAACAACAGATCCGCAATGGCATTGCCGGCCTCGCTGCCCCCGAACCACGTGATCAGCAGGGCGTCCACGACCTCGGCCTCCCAGGGCAAGGTCAAGGGGCGGCCGTTGAGAACCACGAGCACCAAGGGTTTGCCGGTGGCCTTCAGGGCGGCCAACAAGGCCCGCTGGCCCTCAGGCAAACCGATGTCAAGGCGCGAGGCCGCCTCGCCCGACATCTCGGCGGCCTCGCCCAGCACGGCCACCACAACATCGGCGGTGTTGGCCACCGCCACCGCCTCGGCGATCAGAGCGGCCGACGGCCGGGGATCCAGGCTCACCTTGGGGCCGGCAAAGTTGAGCAGCTCGATCATCCTGGGGTCTTCGGTAATGTTCGCCCCCCCGGGCGGCGCGAACCGCCCCGTGCCCAATCTTGGTCCGAATTCCCTCCAGCACGGACACCGCCGCTTCAACGTTGCCCTGGAAACTCCAGGGCCCCAGGATGTTCTTTGGGTCGTCGGCCAGCGGTCCAATCACCGCCACGGTCTGGCCGATCTTGGGCAAGGGCAACAGGCCCCCGGTGTTCTTGAGAAGCACGCAGGCGGCAGCGGCCCCCTCGCGGGCCACGGCGCGGGTTTCCGGGTCGGCCAGGGTGATGGCGGCGCGGGTCTCGTCAAACCGGGCAAAGGGATCGGCGAACAGGCCAAGGTCGTATTTGGCGGCCAGCACGGCGCGGCAGGCGTCCTCAATCTGGGCCTCGGTCACGCGCCCGGCCGCCAGCGAGGCTTCAAGACGGGTGAAATACCCGTGGCCCATCATGTCCATGTGGACGCCAGCCCGCAACGCGCGTTCCGACAGGGTTGCCAGCGGATCATCCTCGTTGATCTGGCCCGCCTCGTCGCCCAGACCGTGGGCGATCATCTCGGGAATGCCGTCGAAATCCGAGACCCGCAACACCCCAGGCAGGAAGCGCTCCAGGAGCGTGGCATCGGCATGGGAAGGAAGGCCGTTGAGCGCCGAAAACGCCATCATGGCCGACCCAACCCCAGCGGCCACCGCCGCCTGGAACGGCGGCAGATAGACGTCATAGAGGTGGGCCGGGCTCATGTCGGCATTATTGTAATCCCGGCCGCCCTGGGCGGCGCCATACGCCACGAAGTGTTTGACGCAGGCCATGACGCTGTCCGGGTTGGCGAGATCGTCGCCTTGCAGCCCCGCCACCATCGCCTCGGCGAGGCAGGCCCCCAAATAGGGATCTTCCCCCGACCCCTCAGCGATCCGCCCCCAGCGGGGGTCGCGGGCGATATCGACCATGGGCGAGAACACCCAGTTGATCCCACTGGCACTGGCCTCACGGGCAGCAACCCGGGCCGCCTTGCGCACAAACTCGGGATCCCAGGTGCACGACAGTCCCAACGGAATGGGAAAGACCGTTTCATGACCATGGATGACATCAAAAGCCAGCAGGAGCGGAATGCCCAGGCGCGAGCCCTGTACGGCAATCTCCTGGATTTCCCGCAAGGCCTGGGGACCGCCCACACCAAACGAGCAGTTGTGCAATCCGCCCAGCAGCCCGCCCACCTTGCCGGCCCGGATCTCGTCGGCCCGGTCGGACTCCAGGGGAATGTTGCTGGTTAGCAAGTTGAGTTGGCCCAACTTTTCCTGAAGGGTCATCCTCGCCAACAACGCCTCGACAAAGGCAGCCCTCTCAGCGGGATCCCCTTTGCGGGGCGTTGGAGTGATGCGGGTCATCCTCTTCGTCCTTTATCCCATAGGACAGGGGAAGCGGGCACCGCCCCCCTGGGAAGGGAGGGGCCTGGGGAGGCGAGCCTCCCCAGCCTTCCTATCCTTATACAGCGTTGGCCAGAACGCGAAAGATCACCTCAGGCGTGTAAAGACCCGCAAGGCCAAAAGCCGCCATGTTGCCCCGCGCGTTCTCGACGATGGCGGGAAGGTCGGTCTCCGGGATGCCCAGGTGCGACAGGCGCGTCGGGGTGCCGATTCTGGCGAACCAGTCTTCCAACGCGGCAATGCCCTGCTCGGCCGTTTGAACCCCAAAGAGCGTCCGCGCAAACCGCTCGAACTGGGCCAAGTTACGGGAATGGAACCATTTCATCCAAGCGGGCACCACCACCGACAGCCCCGCCCCGTGCGGCACGTTGTACAAGGCCGACAGCGCATGCTCGATGGCGTGATTGGGGTAGCTGAATCCCCCAGCCCCCGCCGACGTCAAGCCATTGAGAGCCAGGGTCGCCGCCCAGGCAAACTGAGCGCGCGCCGCATCATCGGCCGGGTCGGCCAGCAGCGCCTCGGTGGTTTCGATGACCGTGGCAATCAGGGATTCAACAATCCTTGATTGTAGCTTGGGATAAGAGGGCGCGGTAAAATAAACCTCGATCAGATGAGCAATGACATCGGACGCGGAATAAATCAAGTACTCCCGCGAGATGCTGCGCATCAACACCGGGCTCACGATGGAAACCTTGGGGAACAAGGCGGGCGACATGATGAAGAACTTTTCCTTAGTCTCTTCATTGGTCACCACGGCGCCCGGGTTCATCTCGCTGCCCGTCGCCGCCAAGGTCAAAATGGCAAACACGGGAAGCGCGCTGGTGATCCGCGCCTTCCCCGAAAACAGATCCCAAACGTCTCCCGCGTAGACCGCCCCGGCGGCGATGGCCTTGACACTGTCCAGCACCGAGCCCCCACCGACGCTCAAGACGGCGTCCACCTGATGGGCCTGCACCAGCCCAATCCCCTCCCGGACCTTTGAAATGACGGGATTGCTAACGATCCCCCCCAGTTCAACCCAGGCGACGCCCTGCTCCGCGAGGCTGGCGGTGACGGTCTCAAACAGACCATCGCGCTTGATGCGCTCGCTGCCATAGCACAGCAGAACTTTCTTAAGACCATACCCCGCCACGCGTACACCAATCAGAGGCTCCTTGCCGGCACCAAACTCCAGCGTGGTGGGATTAAAAAAAGTGAAGGCATCCATGGATTTGCCCCTCTGCGGGATGACACAGGCACAAAGGATAACGTTACGGCCAAACTGGGGGGAAGCGCAATGAGCCCTGAGCCACGATAGTGTCCCGAGGAGTGGTGTTATACCAACTCTCACTAATTAGATGTTTAGTCCCGGGAATTGGTGGTACGGATCGTGGTTGAAGCGATCTGGTTCGGTTGACTAGGTTTTGCAGACGAATTCGTAGGGTGTGAGCCTTCGTAAGGTCTTCAGTCTTCGAGCGAAATTGTAAGCGTTCACGAAGTCGGCCAGATGTCGGCGGAGTTGATCGTGATCGTCGTAGTGGATATCGCCGAAACGCGCCGATGACGGCTTCCTCCCCGGAGGAGAGCACCGTTGATCCGGCATTCTTCGGGCCCGTCTTTTCGTCCGCCACGGAGGAGCGAGCTTTCCACTTGGCGACCGTCTTGGGGTTGATCCCGTACCGGCGGGCCAGGCCCCTCTCAGGCTCTCATGCTGTATCGCTCGACGCACCGCCTCTGTCGTCGTGGCGCTCCCGTGAAGAATCTGGCCCATAGCGCATCCTTCCAGTCCTGTATCGAGAATGCACCATCAATTCCCGGGACCAAACATATAGGGTTTCAGGAGAAAGAGATGTCTTGCCGGCCATGGGGTCCATCCCGCTCGAAGTTCGAAAATCGGGCGACCCTGCCAGCGGAGAGAGGACGGGGTCAAGCGCGGGTGGGGGGGAGGATTCCCGCACCACATACGCCTTCGCCTGTTACCTATGTGTTAACTGTGCCGAGTCTGGGACGCAAAAAAGGCGTTAGCCCTTGAGCTAACGCCTTTTTTCATGAATTTTGGTTGCGGGGGCCAGATTTGAACTGACGACCTTCAGGTTATGAGCCTGACGAGCTACCGGGCTGCTCCACCCCGCGATAAGGCTATTTGACAGTGTAAAGAGGGTTTTTTGACAGACGGCTTTGAAGGCCTGGCGGCGACCGACTCTCCCACGCCTTAAGACGCAGTACCATTGGCGCTGAACAGTTTCACGGCCGAGTTCGGGATGGGATCGGGTGTTTCCTGTTCGCCATGACCACCAAGCCATCGAAGCCGTCTGATGATGTCGTTATGGGAATTTACAAGCGCTAGTGTTGGGGAGCGTGCCCAAGCCGCGAAGGTGAAGCACCTCGCCCGGCCCCAGGATCCGCTGTTCGCCCGAAGCCAGCGAAACCCGGTACTGGGGCGCCAAGTCTTCGAGGGTTTCCACCGACACGCTGCCCCTGGGCAATGGCGTGACCTCGATCACGGACCCATCGCGCCCCCGGATCACCAGGGCAAACGCCTCGCCATCCAGCAACAGCGCGGCGGTCAGGTCCGCTTTCATCTGAAACGCGGTAGTCCAGGGGTTCGGGAGTCGGGTCATCAAGCGTTCCAGCGGATGATCGTCCGCACGTCGCTTGTCGCCACCGTCGCTTTCGTACAGGTGGACGGGAAGCATAGCGACGGATTCAGAAATCAAGCGCACCGCTGCCAGCACCGGGGCGTATTCAAGCGCCGAGTCAGGCGAAACACTGATCCCCGCCGCCGTCTCATTCGCGGCCAGGATCAGGCGCTCTAACTCGCCCCAGCCCCGCGTTTCCTTTTTGCCTCGACCAAACCAGCGCATCAGCGACTCCATAGCCCAGCGCACAATCTTGACGAGTCGCGGCGATAGAGTCAAGGCGTCATCGGTGTTCGATTATCGTTCCTTGTCAAGCTGTTAAAACGTCATTAACTCATGATGCGCCGCAGAAACTCCGCCCGCTGGCCTTCGCCCAGGCGGCTTTCATCGTGTCCAGCGGGCTCTTGCGCTTGCGGTACCCCATCTCGACCGCCGCCGCGTTGCACGACAGCTTGCCGCCATCGACATCCGCCAGGAGTGCCGSCCCCCAAGCCGCCCGCACCATCGCCACCACCTTGCGGGCGTCTGGCGCGTCACCCCGCCGTGGTTTTTCGTTTCATGATTGTTTTTAATAAACCTAATAAATCATTAGGTGCTAATTTGGCCGTGTCCGGGGGGGCACGGTTACCCGGGGTTACCCGGGGTTACCCGGGCGTCTTGGGGTGGGGTAACCTAAAAATATTTTTATTATCAAAGTATTATTATATAGGTTACCCTAGTTACCCCAGTTACCCCACAAAAACAAAGAACCTCAACTTTCCTCTTTCGCTCGGTAGTAAGGCACTGCCAATTCAGCTTTTACGCGCCGGTTCAGCCGCCAGTCGGGAAGGCATTTCTGGTGAAGCCAGCGGTGCCCACCGTCACCTGACAGGACGGCAAGGGGGGCATCCGGCTTTCCGCAATGCACGCAAATGCACATCCCAGGGTCGGGTTCGGGGTTCGCGTTCAGCCACTCCACGATGGCCGTTTCGCGCTCCGCGTCCGTCATCCTGATAAATCCGGGGTAACCGGGGGAACCGGGGTAACCGCTTTGATTTTGCTCATCTTTTCCGGTTACCTCGTCCGGGTAACTCGGGGAACCGGGGTAACCTGGAGGCCCCTGGAAGCGGCGAAGAACGTCGAGAACTCCCATGGTCAAGCCTCCTCACCGATTTTCAGGGCGTAGAGCGGCAGTGCGCGGCCCGCGACTTTGATGTTTTTCCGCCGTTTGCCCTTGTCGCGCTCGGCAATCCATCCGGCTTCGTCTACGGCATCAAGGATCCGGGAAAGATCAAAACCGGGGCATGCCTCACGCAGCGCTTCACCGGTCAGGTAATGGACGCGCTCCCCGTCATCGCCGCGCCACCAGCCGGCCCGATCACGAACAACGGTATCCCCGCCGAGGGGCGAGAACCGCGCCTCGGCTTTCGTCACGAACCCCCGGAGGGCCGATAGGATGGCGTCCGTTTCCGGTGCGGCAGAGCCCTTCTGGAGCCCCCTCCATGAAGTGAACGCCCCCACCGCCGCCGCCATCGCCTCGCCCGCAGAGAAGGGGAGGATCCCCACCTCAACAGCAAGCTCACCGGCCAGTCCGACTAGGGCGAAGGCCCCCGCCGCCCGGCCTTCCATCCCTTCAGCGCGGGCGAACACATCGGCCTTGAGTGCCTCGGCGTAGAGCGCGGGCAGGTCTTCCTCGCAGGTCAAAAGCGCCTCGACAAAAGCCGCGCCAGCGACGCCATGGCTCAAACTGGTGGCGCGCTTGATTCCGTCGGCGAAGGCGCGTGGTTCCTGACCATGGCAATTGTCGAAAGCGCCGTGCGCCCGCGTCGTCGCCGGGATGGACAGCTCCCCAGACTTCCTTTCTCTACCCTGCCTTAATACATATGCTGGCCGCCGTTGATCGAGAGCGTGGCGCCGGTGATGAACTCGGCGTCATCGGCGACCAGGAACAACACGCCGCGGGCGATGTCTTCGGCCCGGCCCAGGCGGCCCACCGGGATTTTGGCGATGATCTTCTCCAAGACGGAGTGGGGCACGGCGCGGACCATGTCGGTGTCCACGTAGCCCGGGGCGATGGCGTTGACGGTGATGTTCTTGGGCGCGCCTTCCTGGGCCAGGGCCTTGGTGAAGCCGTGGATGCCTGACTTGGCGGCGGCGTAGTTCACCTGGCCGTACTGGCCGGCCTGACCGTTGATCGAGCCGATGTTAACGATGCGGCCGAAGCCGCGATCGCGCATGGAGTCGATCACGCAGCGCGCGGTGTTGAAGCACGAGGACAGGTTGGTGTGGATCACCGCTTCCCAGTTCTCCGGGGTCATGCGGTGCAAGGTGCCGTCACGGGTGATGCCGGCATTGTTGACGAGGACTTCGACGGGGCCGAGGTCGGCGACGATGCGGCCGATGCCTTCCGTCACCGACTCAAAGCTGGCGACGTCGAACTTGTAGACGGGGATGCCGGTTTCCTTCTGGAAATAGGCGGCGGCGTCATCGTTGCCGGCGTAGTTGGCGGCCACGCGGTAGCCCGCGTCGCGCAAGGCGGTGCTGATGGCAGCGCCGATGCCACGGGTTCCGCCGGTCACAAGGGCAACACGTCCTCTGCTCATGCTTTTATCCTCCCTAAGAAAGGTCGTTTTTGATGGTTTAACGCTCGACGCACAGGGCGACGCCCATGCCCCCGCCAATGCACAGGGTGGCGAGTCCCTTACGCAGGTCGCGCCGCACCAGTTCATGGAGCAAGGTGACCAGCACGCGCGCGCCGGAGGCGCCGATGGGGTGGCCCAGCGCGATAGCGCCGCCGTTGACGTTCACGCGGTCCGTATCCCAGCCCATTTCGCGGTTCACGGCGATGGCCTGGGCGGCGAACGCTTCGTTGGCCTCGATCAAGTCGAGATCGCTGACCTGCCAGCCGGCTTTGGCCAGGGCTTTTTTCGAGGCGGGAATGGGGCCTGTGCCCATCAGGGCGGGATCGACGCCAGCGGTGGCCCAGCTTTTGATGTGGGCGAGCGGGGTGATGCCGCGCCGGGCGGCCGCTTCGGCGGTCATCAGAACCAGGGTGGCGGCGCCGTCGTTGATGCCCGAGGCATTGCCGGCGGTGACCGTGCCGTCCTTGGCGAAGGCCGGGCGCAGGCGCGAGAGCATTTCAAGGGTGGTGTCGGCGCGCGGGTGCTCGTCCTTGTCCACGATGACATCGCCCTTGCGGCCCTTGAGGGTCACCGGGACGATCTGGCCGGTGAAATGGCCGGCCTTGATGGCGGCATCGGCCTTGGTCTGCGAGGCCAGGGCGAAGGCGTCTTGGTCTTCGCGGGTGATGCCGTAGGCCTTGGCGACGTTTTCGGCGGTCTGGCCCATGTGGTAGCCGTTGAAGGCGCACCACAGGCCGTCCTTGATCATAGTATCGACCAGCTCGGTCGAGCCCATCTTGACGCCGGCCCGCAGGTAGCTGGCGTGCGGCGAGAGGCTCATGCTCTCCATGCCGCCCACGACCACCACGTCGGCGTCGCCGGTCTTGATCGCCTGATACCCGAGCGCTACGGTGCGCAATCCCGAGCCGCACACCTGATTGATGCCGAAGGCCGTTTTGTCGGCTGGGATGCCGGCGTTGATCGCTGCCTGACGCGCCGGGTTCTGGCCCTGGGCCGTGCCCAACACGTGGCCGAGAATCACTTCGTCCACCTCGGCGGCTTCCGTTTTGGCCCGTACCAGGGCTTCCTTGATCGTGACCTCGGCCAGGGCGTGGGCCGGCAGACTGCTGAGGCTTCCGTTAAAGGCGCCGACCGCGGTGCGGACGGCGGCAGCGATGACGATATCAGACATGTCGTTCTTTCTCCCTGGGTTTGTTGCTCGGGCCTGAACGAGAAGACCGAGGTTGGATCTCGGACACCATACGGGTTCGGATCCGCCGCGACAACGGTTGGAGCAAAGACAGGTTGCGTTAGGGAAAGGAACCCGCTCTCCACGCTCAGGAGAGGGCGTGAAGCCACTCGATCACCAAAGGATAGAGATGTGCAGGTGAATCGCGTCCTGCCACCAGTCCCACATGTCCCTGGGGCAGATCGTGGACTCGGGCGCCGGGCAGAAACGTGCGTAAGGGAGCGCTGGCGGTCCGGGGCACCAGCGTGTCGCGCGTGCCCTGGATGAGCAAGGCGGGCGCGTGGGGCGGGCGTACAACGTGGCCCTGGACGGTCCAGGTGCCGCGGGCCGGCGCGTTGGCGGTCAGCCAGAGCCGGGCAATGTCGTGCGCGGTGGGGGTGGCGAGATCGACGCCATCGTTGAGCCAGTCTTCGATCGCCACGAAATCCCGCGCCCGCGCCGAGGCGGGATCGAGCCGGCTGAAGGAAGCGTAGCGCCGGGCCACGGCGCCGGGATCGGCCAGGATGAACGGCGCCTGGAGCAAATCGGCGGGGACGGGACGGGTCGCCGATCCCGCCGCCAGGGCCGGCAGAAAGGCGCGCACTAGCCGGAACAGGGGGGTGTCGGCCGCCTGGAAGTCCCACGGCGTGGCCAGCAGGGCGAGGCCGGCGACGGGGCGGCAGGCGGCCAGGGCCAGGGCCAGCAGCCCGCCCATGCAATACCCCAGGACCGCCGGGGGCCGGGGGGCCAGGGTCTGGACCGCCGCCAGGGCCGGCATCAGGCGCCGGGTTACATAATCCTCCAGGGTGAAGCGGGCTTCCTCTGGGCCGGGGGTGTCCCAATCGAGCAAGACGGGACGCACGCCCGCCCCGGCCAGGGCGCGGCATAGGCTGCGCTCCGGGGCGAGGTCGAGGATGTGGGCCCGGTTGATCAGCGAGGGCACCAGCAAGATCGGTTGTGCCTGGGGCCCGGCCTCGGGGGCATAGTCGCGCAGCACCGTGGTTCCGGCTTGCCAGAACGGCGGGGGGTCGGGCAGGGCGCGACGGTAGGGATGGGCGTGGTAGGCTTCGACGCCGTTCAGGAACGCATCCAAGCGCGCCGCCGCTTCTTGGGAGAGAGCGGCGGGTAGGGCGGCGGGCCATGCCGGCCGGTCAGCCCTGAAGTTTGGCCAGTAAGCCTCCCAAAGCGGTTTCCAGAAGGGCCACACGGCGTTCCAGGGCGGCCACCCGCTGGACCAGCTCGCTCCCATCCAGGGACCCAGCGTGAGGGTTTGCAGCACCAAATGCAGGGCCATCGGGCGCGGGCCCAGGCGGGGCGGCGGATGGGGCATGGGGGGTCCCTGGCGCGGTCTCCGGGGTCTGGGGGGCTGACCAGCCGCCCAGGTGGGCCATCTCGGCCATGAAGGAAAGCGAGCGCGCCGTCGCCTCGGCCAAACGTGGATCCTGGGCAACAGCCGCGATTTGGCGTTCCCAAAGATCCAAGGTGCGGCGGGCGAGGGCGGCCACATCGGGGGGGGGCGGGGGCGGGGGAGCGGAGGGGTCTTCGGTCATGGTTTTTCCACTATAGCGTGGTCTTGGTCTGGGGGCCACCGGGGAAAAGATCCGGTTGTGGGGGGCTTCGCGGTGGGAGCAAAAATAAAAGGAAGGCTGGGGAGGTGGGGTCTCCTCAGGCCCTCTCTTCCTTGGGGGGAAGTCGATGTTTTTGTTGCGTTCCTTGGGGGGGAGGGGTAGGCTCGGAACACATTGACTTCCCGATGATCGTCGCGGGAGAGTCCGCTGCGCCGAAACGGCTGGCAGTGGCGCCGAAGGAGCAACCGCCCCCGGAACCTCTCAGGCACCCAGGACCGCGATCGTTCCAGGGAACTCTGGAAAGTGGTGGGGCATCGCTCCTCACCCTCCGAAGAGGCAAGCCGGTTTCCCCGGTGACTCTTTCAGGGCCCAAGACAGAGGGGGGCATCCCGTCCGGTTTTCCACGCCGGATCCTGCCCTTGATGTCATGGAGGCCCCCCTTGGCGGTGTCCGACCTATCCTCGTGTTTAAAGACTCCTTTGTTTGATCTGCATCAAACGTTGGGGGGAAAGCTTGTTCCGTTTGCCGGCTATGCTTTGCCGGTGTCCTATCCGGCCGGGGTGTTGCGCGAGCACCTGCATACCCGGGCCCAGGCTTCCTTGTTCGATGTATCCCACATGGGCCAAGTCGTCCTCGGCGGGGCCGGGCGCGTGGCCTTGCTTGAAGCCTTGACCCCGGGGGCGTTTGCCTCCCTGGGGATCGGGCGGCAGCGCTATACCGTGTTCACCAACGACCACGGCGGGATCTTGGATGATCTCATGGTCAGCAATCGGGGCGATGACCTGTTTGTGGTCGTCAACGCCGCGTGCAAGGCCGCCGATTTTGCCCTTCTCGAAGAAGCGGCCCCTCGCTTTGGTGCCCACGTCACCCGGCTTGAGGACCGCGCTTTGCTGGCGCTTCAGGGCCCCGAGGCGGTGGCCGTGATCGCTTCCTTGGATCCCGGCGTTCTGGCGCTGCCTTTCATGGGCGGGGCGACTCTGAGCCTGGACGGGGTGGCGTGCTTTGTCACCCGCTCGGGCTACACCGGCGAGGACGGGGTCGAGATCAGCGTTCCGGCCGAGCACGCCGCCGTCTTGGCCCGGCGCCTGCTGGACGACCCCCGCGTGGCCCCGGCCGGGCTGGGCGCACGCGATTCCCTGCGGCTGGAAGCCGGCCTATGCCTGTATGGCGCCGATCTTGACCAGACCATCACCCCGATCGAGGCCGGTTTGGCCTGGGTGGTGGGCAAGGAGCGCCGGGCCCAGGGAGGCTTCCCCGGCGCCGCCGTGATCCTTGAGCAACTGGCCCACGGGCCAGCGCGCCGCCGCGTCGGGCTGGCCTTCGACGAGCGGACCCCCGTGCGCCCCCCCGCCGAGGTTCTGGACGGCGACGGCCGCGTGGTGGGGCATGTCACGTCGGGCGGCTTTGCCCCCAGCCTTGATGCCCCCGTTGCCATCGCCTTGGTTGAGGCGGCCTTCGCCTCCCTTGGACAGGCCCTCACCGTGCCCGTGCGCGGCAAGCCCCGGCCGGCGCGGGTCGTTCCCATGCCATTCGTGCCTCATCATTACGCGCGGCCCGCCGCCACCACTCAACCGATTCACACTCAGTCCACGACGGGGGGAAACCACTCATGAGCACGTTGTATTTTACCGAGGATCACGAATGGATCCGCGTCGATGCCGACGGCGAGGGCACGGTCGGCGTCACCGATCACGCCCAGCAGCAGTTGGGCGATATTGTCTTTGTTGAGCTGCCGGCGGTCGGCGCCACCTTGGCCCGCAACGGCGAGGCCGCCGTGGTTGAGTCGGTCAAGGCGGCCAGCGAGGTGTACGCCCCGGTGTCGGGGGTTGTCACCGCCGTCAACGTCGATCTGCCGGAGGCGCCGGGCACCGTCAACGAGGATCCGATGGGCGAGGGCTGGTTCTTCCGGGTCAAGCTCACCGACCTGTCGGAGCTGGACGACTTGATGGACCAGGACGCCTACGACGCGTTTGTTGCGTCGCAGGACTAGTCGCGCGATCGGGGGAACGCGGGGCTGCCGCCCCGGACCCCGCCTGGAGGCTAACGCCTCCAGACCTCCTCTTCCTTTTATTTATTGGTCCTTCTTCTCCCCTCCTTTCTGAGAAGCGCGCTTCTCAGAAAGGAGGGGAGAAGAAGGACCATGAACAGAAGAAAAAGGGGGGCTGGGGCATCGCCCCAGGCGGGTCCGGGCGGCAGCCCGGCGTTCCCCCGATCAGGCACCAGCCCCCCAAAGGACACACCCCATGCGGTATCTCCCCCACACCCCGGGCGACCGGGCGCGGATGCTTGCCCGGATTGGAGCGGCCTCCCTCGACGATCTTTTTAGCGACGTGCCGCGTGCGGCCCTGGAGCAAGCCGTATTCGATCTGCCCTCGCACCAAGGCGAGATGGCGGTTGAGCAGGCCCTGAGCGCGCTAGCGGCGCAAAACCGGCCGGCCGGCGCCGGCCCTTGTTTTCTTGGAGCCGGGTGCTATCGCCACCACGTGCCGGCCGCCGTGGATTATCTGGTGCAGCGCGGCGAGTTCATGACCGCCTACACTCCCTATCAGCCGGAAATCAGTCAGGGCACCTTGCAAGCCCTGTTCGAGTTCCAAACCCAGGTGGCGCTGCTCACTGGGATGGAGGTGGCCAACGCCTCGATGTATGACGGGGCAACGGCCTGCGCCGAGGCGGCGGCCATGGCCACGCGGGTGACGCGGCGCTCGCGGGTGCTGATGAGTGGCGGTCTGCACCCCCACTATGCGGCGGTGACCACCACCTTGCTCGACGCCCTGGGCCACGCGCCCGAGGCCCTGGCCCCCGACCCGATGGGCCTGGAGGATCTGCTGGGCCGGGTGGACAGCCGCACCGCCTGCGTCATTGTGCAAACCCCGGACGTGTTCGGCCGCCTGCGCGATCTGCGGGCCCTGGCCGAGGAATGCCACGGCGTGGGCGCGCTGCTGGTGGTGGCGGTGACCGAGCCGGTATCCTTGGGGCTGATCGAGCCGCCGGGCGCCATGGGGGCCGACATCGTGGTGGCCGAAGGGCATGCCCTGGGCTCGGCCCTGTCGTTTGGCGGGCCAGGGGTTGGCTTGTTTGCCACGCGCGACAAGTTGGTCCGGCAAATGCCCGGGCGTTTGGTCGGCGAGACGGTGGACGAGGACGGCCGGCGCGGTTTTGTCCTGACCCTGTCCACCCGCGAGCAGCACATCCGCCGCGAGAAGGCCACCTCGAACATTTGTACCAACGCCGGTTTGGTGGCTCTGGCCTTTTCTATTCACCTGAGTCTGCTTGGCAGTGAGGGACTGGCCCGGCTGGCCCGGATCAACCACCAGCGGGCGCTGGGACTGGTGCGGCGGTTGGAGAAGATTCCTGGCGTGCGGGTCTTGCCCCAGGCCTTTTTCAATGAAGTGGCGGTGCTGTTGCCGCAAGACGCCGGCCCGGTGGTGCGGCGCTTGGCCCAAGGCGGCATCCTGGCCGGGGTGCCGGGCGAGCGGTTGTGGCCGACCTATCCCGAACTGGCGCCTGTTCTGTTGATCGCGGCGACCGAGACCAACACGGACGCCGACCTGGACGCCCTGGCGGCGGCACTGACGGAGGCCCTGCGATGAGCCCGACCCCGACGATTTCCGGCCATCGCGGCCTGGACCACGAAGAGCCCCTGATTTTTGAACTGGATCATCCCGGCGCCACCGGGGTGGACCTGCCCGAGCCGGATACGCTGCCCGATCGCCTGGGCGGTCTGACCCGCACCACGTCCTTGGGATTGCCCGGCCTTAGCGAGCCCGAGGTGGTGCGCCACTATACCCGGCTGTCCCGGCAGAACTACCACATCGACGGCGGCTTTTATCCCTTGGGGTCGTGCACCATGAAGCACAACCCCCGGCTTAACGAGCGCATGGCCCGCCTGCCGGGCTTCGCCGATGTGCATCCCTTCCAGCCCGAGGAAACGGTGCAAGGCGCGCTGGCGCTCATGGACCGGCTGGCCCACTGGCTCAAGACCTTGACCGGCATGCCGGCCGTGGCCTTGTCGCCGGCGGCGGGGGCGCAAGGTGAGCTGTGTGGCGTGTTGGCTATTCGTGCCGCCCTGGCCGATCGTGGCGAGTTGGAGCAGCGTCGGATCGTTTTGGTGGCCCAAAGCGCCCACGGCACCAATCCGGCGACGGCGGCGGCTTGTGGCTTCACCGTCGAGGCAGTGCCGGCCGATGCACGCGGCCGGGTGGATCGGGCGGCCTTCGAGGCCCGGCTGGGACCGGACGTGGCGGCGGTGATGCTCACCAACCCCAACACTTGTGGCCTGTTTGAAAACGATATCATCGCGTTGTCGGCGGCGGTGCACGCGGCCGGCGGCTACGTCTACATGGATGGCGCCAATTTCAACGCCCTGGTCGGCCGGGTGCGGGCCGCTGATTTGGGCGCTGATGCCATGCACATCAATTTGCACAAGACCTTCTCGACGCCGCACGGCGGCGGTGGGCCGGGCGCCGGGCCGACCGTGCTGTCGGCGGCGTTGGCGCCTTTCGCCCCGCTGCCCTTGGTGCTCCACGACGAGACCGGCTTCCACCTGATCGAGGACGAGCGCGCCGCCCACGCCGCCGGGCTCAAGCCTTTTGGCCGCCTGAAAGGCTACCACGGGCAGTTCGGGGTTTTTGTTCGGGCGCTGGCCTATATGCTCAGTCTCGGCATCGACGGCCTTCGCCAAGCGAGCGGCGACGCGGTGCTCAATGCCAACTACCTGTTGGCGTCGCTCTCCGACACCCTGAGCGCCTCGTATCCGGGCCCGTGCATGCACGAGGCCTTGTTCGATGATCGCTTCTTGAAAGACACCGGCGTCAGCACCTTGGACTTCGCCAAGGCGATGATCGACGAGGGCTTCCACCCCATGACCATGTACTTCCCGCTCGTGGTTCACGGCGCCTTGCTGATGGAGCCCACCGAGACGGAAAGTCGGGAGACCCTGGATCAGTTCATCGCCACCGTGAAGGGCTTGGCCCAACGCGCCCAGGCCGGCGATGTCGCCTTCTTCAAAGCCGCCCCAACCCGGACCCCGCGCCGACGCCTAGACGAAACCCGCGCCGCACGCCAACCCGTGTTGCGCTGGCAAGCCTTGGTGTAAGAACACCGGGCTTGGTGCTTGGCGCGGTAACGCGGGGCTGCCGCCCCGGACCCCGCCTGGAGGCTGACGCCTCCAGACCTCCGCTTTTCTTTTTATTACTTGGCCCTCCTGTCCCCCCTCCTTTTTGAAAAGCGCGCTTTTCAAAAAGGAGGGGGGACAGGAGGGCCATGAACAGAAGAAAAAAAGGGGTCTGGGGCATCGCCCCAGGCGGGGCTCGGGGCAGCAGCCCCGAATTGCCGCGACAAGCACCAGGCTCTGTCAAGCAAAGGAGGCCTTCGTGTCCGCGGCTTTTATTTTTCTCCGCACTACGTTTCTTGAGGGCTTGCGAACCTATTGGACGTTGGTGCGCCTGATGATTCCGGTGATGATCGGGGTCAAGGTTCTGGTCGAACTGGGGTTGTTGCCGGTGTTGGCGCGCCTCGCCGCTCCGGTGATGCAGGTGGCGGGGCTGCCCGCCGAGACCGGGCTGGTGTGGGCGTCGGCGTTGCTGGTCAACCTGTATGGTGGCGCGGTGGTGCTCCTGGCCCTGCTTCCCACCATGCCGTTGACGGCCTGCCAAGCCACGGTGATTGGCCTGATGATGCTGATGGCCCACGCGATTCCTCTGGAGCAGAGCATCGCGCGCCGGGCCGGGGTGGCTTTTGTCTTTTCGGCGCTGTTGCGGGTGGGCGGGGCGTTTGCGGCGGGGGCGTTGTTTGCGTTGGTTTGCCAGAGCCTGGGCTGGCTTCAGGGACCGGCACCGGTGCTGCTGACGGCCATGAGTGGCTCGGGCGTGCAGCAAGGGGCCTGGGATGTGTGGGCTCTCGACTCCCTGCGCTCGCTGGCGATGATTCTGGGTATTGTGATCAGCTTGGTGTTTTTGCTGCGGGTGCTTGATCGCCTGGGCGTGACGGCGCGCCTGACCCGAATGCTGTCGCCGGTGCTGGGCCGGGTAGGGATTGGCGGGCGGGCCATGCCGCTCACCATGGTGGGGGTGTTGCTGGGCTTGTCGTATGGCGGGGCCTTGATCATCCGCGAGGCCCAGGCCGGAAGTATTCCTCGGCGGCAGGTGTTTTTGGCCGTGTGCCTCCTCAGTCTAACCCATAGCCTGATCGAGGATACCCTGTTCGTGATGGCACTGGGGGCGCACTGGATGGGGATTGTGGTGTGGCGGGTTGCCTTTACCTTGGCCGTGATCTGGTGCCTCGATCGCTTACTTGACCGCCTGCCCGAGCCGGTGAGCGAGCGTGTCTTTTATGCCGGGTCCAGTAGCAAGACTTGAGTCGGTATCATTGTTCCTGGTTTACGAATTGGCAAGGGGTTGTCGCGCTATGATACCAAAAGAGCGGTCTGCGAGGGGGCAGGGGGGATATCATGGGCACGCAGAAGGCCATCACCATTCTGCTGATCGAGGATAACCCGGGCGACAGCCGCCTGATTCAGGTCCTTCTCGCGGAGCAGACGGCTTATTCCTTTGAGATCACCGCGCGAAGCACGTTGGCGGAGGGGCTTCAGGCTTTGGAAGCCCATCCCTTCGATGTGGTGCTGCTGGATTTGTTTTTGCCCGATTCCCAGGGTCTTGGCACCTTGCGCGCGGTGTTGTTGCAAGCCGGCGAGGTGCCGGTGGTCGTGCTGTCGGGCCTGGATGATTTCGACATGGCCGTGGGTGCGGTGCAAAATGGGGCCCAGGACTACCTTGTCAAAGGCAAAGGAGACGGCGAGGTCATTCGTCGGGCTATTTTCAACGCCATCGAACGCCAGCGCTACCGCGCCCAGTTGCTGTTGGCCGAGGCTGTGTTCAACCACACCGACACCGGGATGATGGTCACCGATGCCCGGGGCATTGTCACCCGCGTCAACCCGGCCTTTCTCGAGGTCACCGGGTTTGTTGAAAGCGAGGTGGTTGGGCGCCTGTCGTGGGTGTGGGATTCTGACTTGCATGACCCGAGCTTTCATCGAGACATGCGTCGCCACCTGGAAACACGCGGCACCTGGGAGGGTGAGGTGTGGAGTCGGCGGCGCGATGGGGCCATTCATCCCGAATGGATGCGCGTCAACGCCGTGCGGACTCCTACCGGGGCGATTTTGGGGTATGTGACGATTTTTTCCGATGTCACCTTCCGCGTCCGCGCCGAGGAGGACTTGGTGCGCCAAGCCACCACCGATCCCCTGACCGGCTTGCCCAACCGCGCCTTGTTTCAACGGATCTTGAGTTCGGGCGTGCAGCGCGCCTTGCGGTATGACCGGTTGTTAGGCCTGCTGTTTATTGATCTCGATGGCTTCAAGGCCATCAACGATCGCTTTGGCCACGAAGCCGGCGACGACCTGCTGCGCGAAATGGCCCGCCGCCTGCGGCGCGCCGTGCGCCAGTCCGACGAGGTGGCCCGCCTGGGTGGCGACGAGTTCACCGTCTTGTTGAGCGAACTGCGGGGGCTGCCCGACGCCGAGATGGTGGCGGCCAAGGTCGTTCAGGTTCTGGGCGACCCCGTGGTGGTCGAGGGGCAAAGTGTGCGGGTGTCGGCCAGCGTCGGCATCGCCACCGCTCCGGCGCACGGGATCGATGCGGACCAACTCCTTCGCGCCGCCGACGAGGCGATGTATGCCGCCAAAAAGGCCGGCAAGAACCGCTATGCTTTTGCACGCGAACGGAGCCTTTGATTTTTCATGGGCTTATTGTCCTCGGGGAGTGGCGTGGTGCTCCCGGACACGATACACTTTGCCTCTGTGGATGGGGGGCCTGTCCTTGCGCCGGCACTCCATCACCCGTCGCAGGGGGGCTGCCGTGAAGAGGGGAAAAGAAAATGGACATCCTTCTGGTTGAAGACAACCCGGGTGATGCCCGTTTGGCGTCAGAGGCCTTCAAAGAGGGCGGCCTGCCCACCATTTTGCATATGGTGCAAGATGGGATCGAGGCCATGGCCTTTCTGCGCCGCGAGCCCCATTACAGCACCGTCCCTCGACCTGATCTGATTTTGCTCGACCTCAACTTGCCTCGCAAGGATGGGCGCGAGGTGCTGGCCGAATTGAAGCAAGATCCCGATCTCAAGCGCATTCCGGTCATCGTCCTCACGACGTCGCAGGCCGAGGCCGATATCATGCGCAGTTACGATCTTCACGCGAATTGTTACATCGTTAAGCCGGTTGATTTCGACCAGTTTATTGATGTGGTGCGCGGGATTGAACAGTTCTGGTGCACGTTGGTCAAGCTGCCGCCGCGTTAAGAAAAAGAAGGCTGGGGAGGCGTGGCCTCCCCAGACCCCCTCGGGTCTTTTAGGGGTTCAGAACCTTCGGGACGTAGTTGTTGCGCAGGCGATAGGCGTCGGGCAGGCCCCGGCCCAGCAACGGACGCAGATACATCAAGAAGGCGTCGGTCACGTCGTTGCCGCTGGCGGCGATGAAGTTGTCGGGCATAACGCGGGTCTTGCCGGCGACCTCGGTCAGTTCGGTGAAATGATAATCGACCGAGTAGAAACCGGTGCGATGGATGGTGACCGACCCATCGCGCGAGCCCCACATGGCGAACTGCACCGCCTTTTCCCCGACCTCGCGGGCCTCGCGTTGGTCCACGTCGGAGACGCAGCCGACGAAGGAGCGCTGGAGGTAGCCCAGGGTATCGCCGCGCACCCGCTTGATCCCGGTCTTTTTCTTGACGAGATCAACCAGCAGGTCGGCCAGGGCGCCGGTGCCGGAGAGCTGGACGTTGCCGTGAGCATCGCGCTCGACCTGATCGGTCAGGCGGGTGATGATCGGCGCGCCGGTCGCATCGTGGATGCCTTCGGACACCGCGACCACGCAACGGCCGTAGGTGTCGTAAACCCGCTTGACGTCGGCGACAAACTGCTCGGGATCAAAGGTCCGCTCGGGCAGGTAGATCAGGTGGGGGCCGTCGTCGGGGAACTTCTTGCCCAGCGCGCTGGCGGCGGTCAAAAAGCCGGCATGGCGGCCCATGACAACGCCAATGTACACCCCAGGTAGGGCCCAGTTGTCGAGGTTGATGCCCATGAAGGCCTGGGCCACGAAGCGCGCCGCCGAGGGAAAGCCCGGGGTGTGGTCGTTGACCATCAGGTCGTTGTCGATGGTCTTGGGGATGTGGACGCAGCGCAGGTCATACCCGGCGTTCTTCGCCTCGTCCGACACAATGCGTACGGTATCCGAGGAGTCGTTGCCGCCGATGTAAAAGAAATAGCCGATCTCATGGGCCTTCAGGACCTTGAAGATCTCCTGGCAATATTTCAAATCCGGCTTGTCGCGCGTTGAGCCCAGCGCGGACGAGGGGGTCTCGGCCACCATCTCCAGGTTGTGAGTCGTCTCCTGGGTCAGGTCGAGGAATTCCTCATCGACGATGCCGCGCACGCCATGGGCGGCGCCGTACACCAACTCGACATTGCGGAACTTGCGCGATTCCAAAACCGCGCCGACCATGGACTGGTTGATGACGGCCGTGGGTCCGCCGCCCTGGGCGACAAGAACCTTACCCTTGAACATGCTGCCTATCCTCATGAGCTTGAGGGTCTTTGGGAAGGAAGGTCGGCACCCTAGCGCACTTTCCCCGGCGGCGGGAGCGAAAAGCAGGACCGTCGCTCTGCGTCCGAAGGCCCAAAAGACGGCGGGGTCTGGGGAGGTCCCGCCTCCCCAGCCTTATCTTTTCCCTTGGCCCGATGCCCCTGGAGCCCGGCCCGGGTGAATGCTATAGGTGATCTTTTCCAACGTGTTGCAAACGGGATCCTCCCATGCCCCTTCTTGTTACCGGAGCCAGCGGCTTTGTCGGCGCCGCCGTCGTGCGGGCCTTGCGGGCCCGGGGCGAGCGCGTGCGGGTGCTGGTGCGCCCCACCTCGCCTCGTCGCAACCTGGAGGGCTTGGACGTCGAGGTGGTCGAGGGCGATCTCGCCGACCCGGCCTCGCTCCCTGCGGCCGTGGCCGGGGTGCACGGGCTCTACCATGTCGCCGCTGATTACCGGTTGTGGACCCTCGACCCCCAGGCCATGATCCGTACCAACGTGGACGGCTCGGTCGCCATTGTGCGCGCTGCCCAGGCGGCGGGGGTCGAGCGCATCGTTTACACCAGCTCGGTTGCCGTCTTGAAACCCCGGGCCGATGGTCAGCCCGCCGACGAAACCACCCCCAGCCGGGCCGAGGACATGATCGGCCCCTACAAGCTCTCCAAGTTCCTGGCCGAGGAAGCGGTGCGCCGTCTGGTGCACGAGGAGGGGGCGCCGGTGGTCATCGTCAATCCCTCGACACCCATTGGCCCCGGCGACGTGCGGCCCACCCCGACCGGCCGCCTGATCGTCGAGGCCGCCTCGGGCCGCATGCCGGCCACCGTCGATACCGGCCTTAACATCGTCCATGTCGATGACGTGGCCGCCGGCCATCTGCTGGCCTACGATAAGGGCGTGATCGGCGAGCGCTATATTCTGGGCGGCGAAGACCGCATGCTGGGCGACCTGCTAACCGAGGTTGCCGGCCTGCGCGGCCGCAAGGGCCCCCTGGTCCGTCTGCCTCACGACCTGATTGTCCCCCTGGCTTGGGCCGTCGAGACCTGGGCCCGCCTGACCCGCCGGGAAAAAGAGCCGTTTGTGACCCTTGATGGCCTGCGCATGGCCCGGGCCCGCATGTTCTTTTCCTGCGATAAAGCCCGCGCGGCTCTGGGCTACGCGCCCCGCCCGGCCTCCCAGGCTCTCGCCGACGCGGTGACGTGGTTTTATGACAATGGGTATGTGCGGTAGTCTCGAGACGGTAGGGATAAGAAGGGAAGGCTGGGGAGGCTGGCCTCCCCAGACCCCTCACCACGTTAGAAGGAAAGCCCCAGGAATCGAGGGGTCTGGGGAGGCCAACCTCCCCAGCCTTCCCTTTTCTCCTTTCCCGCCACAGGAATAACGCCATGAGTGATCTTGCGCCCTTGTCCTATCCCGATGCTCAGATCCGGCGGATTCTGGCCCAGGTTCGGACCCTTGCGGTGGTTGGAGCCAGTGCCAACTGGAACCGGCCGAGCTACTTTGTAATGAAGTATCTTCAGGGCAAGGGCTACCGGGTCATCCCCGTCAACCCGGGGATCGCCGGCCAGGAACTGCTGGGCGAAACCGTGGTGGCCAGTCTGCGCGACATTGGCGAGCCCGTGGACATGGTCCAGGTGTTTCGCCGCTCCGATCAGGTGGGGCCGGTGGTGGACGAGGCCATCGCCCTTGGGATCGGCGTGGTGTGGATGCAATTGGGCGTGCGCAACGATGAAGCCGCCGCCCGGGCCGAGGCCGCCGGGCTGGAGGTCATCATGGACCGCTGCCCCAAGATCGAATACGGCCGGCTGGGCGGCGAGTTGGGCTGGAGCGGCGTCAACACCGGCCTGATCCACAACCATCCCCCCGAGCCGCCGCGCGCCCGGCCGCGCAAGGATCACGACCAAGCGCCGCGCGGTCAGGCCTATGGCTTCGAGACCCGGGCCATCCATGCCGGGGCGGCGCCCGATCTGGCCACCGGGGCGCGCATCACCCCAATTTATCAGACGGCCTCCTATGTGTTCGAGGATACGGATCAGGCGGCGTCGCTGTTCAATCTGCATACCTTTGGCAATATTTACTCGCGGCTGACCAACCCGACGGTGTCGGTTCTCGAGGAGCGGGTGGCGGCGCTGGAGGGCGGACGGGCCGCTGTGGCTGCCGCCTCGGGCCATGCGGCCCAGTTTCTTGCCTTCTTTACCCTGCTGGAGCCCGGCGACTGCTTTCTCGCCTCGCGCAACCTTTATGGCGGCTCGCTGACCCAGTTCAGCCAGTCGTTCAAGCGCCTGGGCTGGCGCTGCGCCTTTGTCGATCCCACCGACCCGGAAAACTTCCGCCGCGCCCTGACCCCTGACTGCAAGGCCATCTTTGTGGAAAGCCTCGCCAACCCGGGCGGCATCGTCGTGGACCTGGAAGCCGTGGCCGCCATCGCCCACGAGGCCGGCGTGCCCCTCATCGTCGATAACACCCTGGCCAGCCCCTTCCTGTGCCAGCCCCTGGCCTGGGGCGCCGACTTGGTGTGTCACTCCACCACCAAGTTTCTCGCCGGCCACGGCAACGCCCTGGGCGGCGTGGTCGTCGAGTCCGGGCGCTTCAACTGGGCGCAAAACGACAAGTTCCCCTCGCTGACCAAGCCCGAACCCGCCTACCACGGCTTGACCTTTTACGAGACCTTTGGCGACTTTGCCTTCACCACCAAGGCCCGCGCCGTCGCCCTGCGCGACTTCGGCCCGGCCCTAGCCCCGATGAACGCCTTCCTGACCCTCACCGGCATCGAAACCTTGCCGCTGCGCATGGAGCGCCACGTTGCCAACGCGCTGGCCGTCGCCCGTTTTCTCGACCAGGATCCCCGCGTGGCCTGGGTTTCTTACGCCGGCTTGCCCTCCAGCCCTTTCCACGCCCTGGCCACCAAATATCTGCCCAAGGGGCCGGGCGCCGTCTTTACCTTCGGCGTCAAAGGCGGGTTCGAGGCCGGGACCCGGGTGGTCGAGCGCGTCCGCCTGTTCTCTCACCTCGCCAACGTCGGCGACACCCGCAGCCTGATCTTGCACCCGGCCTCCACCACTCATCGCCAACTGAGCGACGAGCAGCGTCTTGCTGCTGGTGCCGGGCCCGATGTCGTGCGCTTGTCCGTGGGCCTGGAATCCGTGGACGATCTGATCCGCGATCTCGACCAAGCCTTGGGCTGAGGACTGACGCCCTCATCCAGGCCCCCGTATGTTTTTTCAAGGAATGGCGGGGTCTGGGGAGGCCCCGCCTCTCCGGCCTGTCCTTTTTCTCCGTTCCCTCCCGGTCAGTCGAGTTTTTAGAGGAGGTAGGATGGACGAGGTTGCGCAACAGGTTTTGCTGGAGTTCGTCAACCGCGCCCGCTTGCAGCCGGCCGTGGAAGCGGAGCGGCACGGGGTGGTTTTGCCGCCTGGGGTGTTACCCGTTCCGCCCGTGGCCCCCAGTGCTTTTCTCGCCGACCTTGCCCGGGCCCACAGCCAAGCGATGGCCGAGCACGGTCTCTTCGGTCATCAGGGGCGCGACGGGCGCGGACCTCTTGACCGGGCCGTGGCGGCGGGCTTTCCTGTGACCGGCTCCTGGGCCTTTGGCGAAATTCTCTCCGTGCGCCTGCTGGACGGTGATGACGTTCCGTTGGCTGACCAGCACGCCGACCTGTTCCGCTCCCCCGGTCATCGCCAGATCATGCTGAGTCCCGACATGCGCGAGGTCGGGATCGGGCTGGCCCAGGGGGCCTGGAGCTTTGAGACAGGCGTCGGGGGCCCTGCTTCCTTTCTTACCGAGACCTTTGCCGCCAGTGGCCGCGCGGTGTTTGTCACCGGCGTGGTCTTTCGCGATGGCAATGCCGACAAGGCCTACGACGCGGGCGAGGGCGTGGGCGGTATTGTTGTGAGTTTCGATGGCCAGGAGACCCGTACCACCGAGGCGGGCGGCTATACCTTGGCCCTGACGGGACCTGCCCAAGGTATGATGACCCTGGGGGCCGCCACTCTTCCCCTGACCGTTGCGGCTGTGAACCGCAAGATCGACCACGATCTCACCTCCGGCCGCGTTTTTGTCCGTGACGATGGCTCTTATGGCGAGGGAGGCCTTCCTGGCCGATGAATGGGCGGGCGATCACGGGATGAGGGCTTGTGTCCGGGAGGTGTAACAAGCATAACGGCACCTAAATGAATTTTAGGGGGACCCCATGACCGAGATCGCCTTTCAGGATGCCTACCCCGAAGACCTTAGTCACTGTTACGGGTGTGGTCGGCACAACCCCCAGGGCCACCAGCTCAAGAGCTTCTGGGACGGGGAAGAAACGGTAGCCGAATTTCAGCCCGAGCCCCAGCATACCGCCGTGCCCGGCTTTGTGTATGGGGGGCTGATTGCCTCGTTGATCGACTGCCACGGCACGGGGTCGGCGTCGGCCGCCGCCTATCGCGCCGAGGGCCGGGCCTTGGGGAGTGAGCCTCCCTTGCGGTTTGTCACGGCGTCGCTGCACGTGGACTTTTTGCGGCCGACCCCGCTGGGGCCGGTGCTCAAACTCCGGGGCACGATTGAGGAGGTGAAGGAGCGCAAGGTGGTAGTGGCCATGACGGTGTCGGCCAACGATCAGGTGTGCGCCACGGGCCGGGTGGTGGCGGTGCGGCTGCCGGCCGCCATGGCGTGACGGCGAAAAGAAGGCGGGAGGAGGGCGAATAACCCTCTGATGTGGTCGGATTAAGATGTTGACTTGAGCGCTGGGTTAAGAGAAGATGCTCTCCATGGACAGGGCGCCCCCGTTTCCCTCCCGGTGGCTCCCGGTCCTGATCCCGGGAT
Organism: Pararhodospirillum photometricum DSM 122; assembly: GCF_000284415.1. NCBI lineage: Bacteria > Pseudomonadati > Pseudomonadota > Alphaproteobacteria > Rhodospirillales > Rhodospirillaceae > Pararhodospirillum > Pararhodospirillum photometricum. The sequence goes on along the minus strand of NC_017059.1, from coordinate 2,874,346 downwards.
CGGTGCACAACGATCCCTCGCCAAGGCCCCCGATGTCGGTCCGTAGGATCGCCGGGGGCCTTCTAATTTCCAGGGGGGCAAGAAGGCAGGCCGGGGAGGCGCGGCCTCCCCAGACCCCTCGACGAGTTATCCGAGGGTGGTCTTCATTTTTTCGACGTCGAGTTCCTTTTCCCAACGCGAGACAACGATCGTGGCGACGCCGTTGCCGATGAAGTTGGTCAGGGCGCGGGCTTCCGACATGAAGCGGTCGATGCCCAGGATCAGGGCAAGGCCGGCGACGGGGACAGAAGGCACAACGGCCAAGGTGGCGGCCAAGGTGATGAAGCCGGCGCCTGTGACGCCCGAGGCGCCTTTGGAGGTCAGGATGGCGACGCCCAGCAAGGTCAGTTCCTGGCCCAGGGTCAGCTCGATATCCAAGGCCTGGGCGACGAACAGGGCGGCCATGGTCAGGTAGATGTTGGTCCCGTCGAGGTTGAAGGAGTAGCCCGAGGGGACGACGAGGCCGACGACGGACTTGGAGCAGCCCAAGCGCTCTAACTTGCTCATCAGCGGGACAAGGGCGGACTCGGACGAGGACGTGCCCAAGACGGTGAGAAGCTCTTCCTTGATATAGACGATAAAGCGGAAAATATTAAAGCCGGTGATCAGGGCGATGGTGCCGAGCACCACAAAAATAAACAGAAGGCACGTCAGGTAGAAGCTGCCCATCAAGGACAGAAGCGGTGCCAGCGCCGCCACGCCATATTTGCCGATGGTGAAGGCCATGGCGCCGCCGGCGCCGATCGGGGCTAGCTTCATGATGACATTCATCATGGCAAAGAAGATGTGGGAGCACTCTTCGATGAAGCGGTGGACAGCCTGCCCGGCTTGTCCCAGGCGCATCATGGCGTAGCCAAACAACACCGAGATGAGCAGCACCTGCAACAAGTCGCCGTTGGCGGTGAAGGCGTCGGTGAAGGTCTTGGGAATAATGTGCAAAACGAAATCGACGGTAGATTGCTCGCCGGCCGCCTTGGCGTATTTGGCCACCGCCTGAGCGTCGAGATGGGCGGGGTCGGCGTGGAAGCCTTCGCCGGGGCGAATGACGTTCATGACCACAAGGCCGATCACTAGGGCCAAGGTCGAGACGACCTCGAAATACAAGAGAGCCTTGCCGCCGACCCGGCCCACTTTTTTCATATCGCCCGCACCGGCGATGCCCAGCACCACGGTGCAGAAGATGATCGGCGCAATCAGCATTTTAATAAGAGAGATAAAACCGTCGCCCAGTGGTTTCAGGCTGACACCAAGGTCGGGTTTCAAATACCCCAGAAAGCCGCCGGCAAAAATGGCAACAACGACCCAAAAGTATAGATGTCCTGTCAGGCGCTTCATCGATCTTCCTCTCTCTCGTCCAGAAGACTCTGGAAAAAAGGGTTTCAGGGACTCCGGCTAACCGGGGAAACGTGTATCGGCGACCAGGGGGGAGGGTCGCGCGGCGCGCATCCTCGCCGATCGGCGGGCCCTTGGCGAGTGGTATCTTGGTGCGAAAAGCTGCTTTTCTTGGTTTTTCGGCCGAAAAAGTCTCTTTATCGCGCGTGACGGGAGTTTGTTCTTGGGAGAGGTGGGGGCATTGCTTTCCGTTTTCGTAAACCTCTCGCTTCCCTGCTTTGGTAAAAGGAGAGGGAAATAACAAAGTCCCTTCGCAAAACGTCTCTCCTCGCGCTTTTGGTGTTGCAGCCTCTCGTCTGACGTCGTCATCTCCCGAGAAAAGAAAACCCGAGGGGCGTCTTGTTCCGAGGGGCGGTTCTATAGAGGTTCCAGCCTAAATTTGAGGTATGCGTATTACGAATATCAGAAACCTTTTCGTCACATGCCTGCGCGCGCCTCGCTCGCGGGCGGCGGGAAAAATTGCCTGGGATCATGCTGTTAGGGGGAGGGGCGGCGTGAAGTCGGACGTTGCCGGGGTATCGCCCATCTGCTAAAGTCCCGCGACCTTCTCCCGGGATCCGTCCGCCGGGCGCGATCCTCGTGCCGGGTGGGAAGGGCCGGGTTTCCCCTGTCTTGCTTCGGCGGTCCCCGCGCGAGGCAGACGCGACGGAACAGTTCAGCGTTGAGCACCAGCACGCCACACCCGACCGACCCGGATATCTCTCCCGTCTCCATTGAAGAGGAAATGCGGCGCAGCTATCTGGATTACGCGATGAGCGTGATCGTCAGCCGCGCCCTTCCCGACGTGCGGGATGGCCTGAAGCCGGTTCATCGCCGTATCCTGTTCTCGATGAAAGAGAGCGGGTACGAATTCAATAAACCCTACCGCAAATCGGCCCGCATCGTCGGCGATGTCATGGGTAAATATCACCCCCATGGCGACTCGGCGATTTATGACGCCATGGTCCGCATGGCCCAGGGCTTTTCCATGCGGCTGCCCCTCATCGACGGGCAGGGCAACTTCGGATCCATGGACGGCGACAAGGCCGCCGCCATGCGCTACACCGAAGCCCGCTTGGCCAAAGCCGCCCACAGCCTGCTGGACGACATCGACAAGGACACCGTCGATTTCCAGCCCAACTACGACGAAAGCACCCGCGAACCCATCGTCCTGCCGGCCCGCTTTCCCAACTTGTTGGTCAATGGCGCGGGCGGCATCGCCGTGGGTATGGCGACCAATATTCCGCCGCATAACCTGGGCGAGGTGATTGACGCCTGCTGTGCCCTGATTGATGACCCCACCTTGTCGGACGACGCCCTGCTCACCTTGGTGCCGGGGCCGGACTTTCCCACCGGCGGGCTGATCCTGGGGCGCTCGGGCATTCGCTCGGCCTTCCTGACCGGGCGCGGCTCCATCATCATGCGCGGGCGCTGCGAAATCGAGGACATGGCCCGCGACCGCCAGGCCATCGTAGTGAGCGAGGTTCCTTACCAGGTCAATAAAGCCGCCATGGTCGAGAAGATCGCCGACTTGGTGCGCGAGAAAAAGCTGGAGGGCATCTCCGACATCCGCGACGAATCCGACCGGCGCGGCGTGCGTGTGGTGATTGAAATCAAGCGCGATGCCGTGGCCGAGGTCGTGCTGAACCAGCTGTATCGCTTCACGCCGCTGCAAACCAGCTTTGGCGTGAACATGTTGGCGCTGACCCAGGGCAAGCCCGAGTTGATGACCCTGCGCGGCATCATCTCGGCCTTCATCACCTTCCGCGAGGAGGTGATCCGGCGGCGCACCATCTTCGAACTCGGCAAGGCGCGCGAGCGGGCCCATACCCTGGTCGGCCTCGCCATTGCGGTGGAAAACCTGGATCCGGTCATCGCCCTGATCCGTGCCGCGCCCGATCCTCAGTCAGCCCGCGAGGCCCTGATGGGCCGCGACTGGCCGGCCCGGGAGGTCGAGCCCCTGATTCTTCTGATCGACGAACCCGGGCGCACCGTGGTGGACGGTCATTATCGCTTGTCGGAAGCCCAGGCCCGCGCCATCCTTGACCTGAGGTTGCACCGTCTCACCGGCCTGGAACGCGACAAGATCCACGGCGAACTGCGCGAGATCGGGGCCAAGATCGAGGAATACCTGGGCATCTTGCGCTCACGCGAGCGGCTTTACGAAATCCTGCGCGCCGAACTCGTCGAGATGAAGGAAGCCTACGCTACGCCGCGTCGCACCTTCATTGAGGAAAACGAATTCGAGCACGACATCGAAGACCTGATCCAGCGCGAGGACATGGTCGTCACCGTCACCAGCACGGGCTACATCAAGCGCGTGCCACTGGTCACCTACCGCGCCCAGCGCCGAGGCGGCCGGGGTCGCTCGGGCATGACGACCCGCGACGAGGATTTCGTGACCTCGATCTTCGTCGCCAATACCCACACCCCCTTGCTGTTCTTCTCGTCGGATGGCTTGGTTTACCGCCTCAAGGTCTACCGCTTACCGCTGGGCACCCCCCAAGCCCGGGGCAAGGCCATGGTCAACCTGCTGCCCTTGTCCGAGGGCGAGCGGATCACCACCGTGATGCCCCTGCCCGAGGACGAAGACACCTGGGGCGACCTGGATGTGATGTTCGCCACCGAATCAGGCAACGTGCGGCGCAACCGCCTGTCGGACTTCTCCAACATCATGGCCAACGGCAAGATCGCCATGAAGCTGGACGAGGGCGACCATCTGGTGGGCGTGCGGACCTGTACCGATCACCAGGACATCTTGCTGACCACCGACCAGGGCAAGGCCATTCGCTTCCCGGTGACCGAGGTTCGGGTGTTCGCCGGGCGGACCTCAACCGGCGTGCGCGGGATCAAGCTGGCCGAGGGCGACCGAGTCAACGGCTTGTCGGTCCTGACCCATGTCGAGGCCACAGCCGAGGAACGGGTGGCCTATTTGAAGCAGGCAAGCGCCTTGCGCCGGGCCGCCGGAGGCGAGGGCGAAAGCGAGGAAGAGACTCTCCTGGAAGCCGATCCCGGCCCCTTGTCCCCCGAGACCTTCGAGCGTCTGCGGGCCCAGGAAGAGTTCATCCTGACCGTCACCTCACGCGGCTTTGGCAAGCGCACCTCGGCGCACGAATACCGCATCGCCGGACGCGGCGGCCAGGGCATCGCCAACATCGAAATGAGCGAGCGTAACGGCCACGTCGTCGCAGCCTTCCCCATCGGCCACGAGGATCAGGTGATGTTGATCACCGATGCCGGCCAACTGATCCGTATGCCGGTCAACGACGTGCGGATCGCCGGGCGGAAGACCCAGGGCGTGACCTTGTTCCGCTTGTCGGACGGCGAACGGGTGGTTTCAGTCGCTCACCTGCCGGAAATGGCGGGCAGCGAAGGTCCCGAGGGCGACGACGGCGACACAACACAGGCCGACACCACGGAGACAGGCGATGACGCGTGAGCGGATCGGGATCTATCCCGGGACCTTTGATCCGGTGACCAACGGCCACCTCGACATCATCGGCCGCGCCACCCGGCTGGTCGATCGCCTGACGGTGGGAGTAGCGGCCAACGCCGGCAAGGGCCCCCTGTTTTCCCTGGCCGAGCGGGTCACGATGGTCGAAGAGGTTCTGGCCACGCTGCCGACCCCGGGCGTGACCATTGAGGTGGTGCCGTTCTCCAACCTCCTGATGGACTTCGCCGTCGGCCAAGGGGCCTCGATTCTGGTGCGAGGCCTGCGCGCCGTTTCGGATTTCGAGTACGAATTTCAGATGTGTGGCATGAATTCCCGGCTCAATCCCTCGATCGAGACCGTTTTCCTGATGGCCGCCGAGGGATGCCAATTCATCTCGTCGCGTTTTGTAAAGGAAATCGGCCGCTTGGGCGGAGATATCACCGGGTTTGTGCCGCCGCTGGTTCACGACCGCCTGATGACCCGCTTCAAGGAACTGGACGCCCAAGAAACCTCCCCGGCCTCGCCTTAAAAGGCGGGGAACCCGGGCCTGGGAAAGGGATCTAAAAGAAGATGGGACGACTTTCTCGTTTTGTGGGGACCATGGGGGTCCTCCTGAGCTGCATKGGGATAGGAATGACGGACGCAACGGCCGCCGATCCAGAAAACACACTCTATATGGACCTGGAAACGGGCCGTGTGGTGATTGAAATGCGCCCCGATCTGGCGCCCAAGCACGTGGACCGCATCAAGACCCTGGCCCGCCAGGGCTTCTATGATGGCACCGTGTTCCACCGAGTGATCGACGGCTTCATGGTGCAAGGCGGCGATCCCACCGGCACCGGCCGTGGCGGCTCCGAGCTGCCCGATCTCCCGGCCGAATTCAGCCCGTCGTCCAAGGCCCGCCACGTGCGCGGCGCCTTGTCGATGGCCCGCACCGCCAATCCCAACAGCGCCAACAGCCAGTTCTTCATCATGCTGGCCCCGGCCACCCACCTGGATGGCCAGTACTCCATCTGGGGGCAGGTCACCCAGGGCATGGATCTCGTGGACCGCATCAAAAAAGGCGATCCCCGGGCCAATGGCGCCGTCACCGATCCCGACAAGATCGTCCACCTGCGCGTCGCGGCCGACGTAAAGTAAGGCCCTCGCAAAAATCTGGTTGACAGGTCCGGTCGTTCCGCCGTATATCCCGGCTCCCTTCTGGACCTGCCTGCCTCGCGCCGGTAGATCCCTTCATGAGAGCCCGTAGCTCAGCCGGTAGAGCAGCTGACTTTTAATCAGCGGGTCGCGCGTTCGAGTCGCGCCGGGCTCACCAAAATCTAAGCCGGATCAATGCGTTAATCGCTGAGATCCGGCCATGATTTCCAGGCTAGACACTCCAGATCAGACGGCTAGACACTTGGGGTCTTTCTAGGCTTGGCCATGGACTCGTCAAGGCGGTCAATAGCCTTGCTCGCCCTCTTCTTCTGGGCGCTGTATTTCCGGGTCATCTCGGCTGTTTGATGCCCGGTGATTGCGGCGATATCCTCCCAGTCCATTCCCACCTCGCGCAAGCGGGTTGCGGCCGTGTAGCGCAAGCCATGCGTGGTGACGCCCTTCAAACCGGCCGTCTTGAATGCTCTTGACATGCGGTGCCGGAAGCCATCCGCCAGCATTGAGCCCAAAATCCTGTCGCCCTCAAGCCCGGCCAGCCAGGGGCCCAGAACGTCCCCAAGGGCGGTACTGATCTTCACTTCCACCATCGCGCCGGTCTTTTTTTGGTGGACCTTGATCACACCCCCCACCACCTGGCCCCGCTCCATTGCCAGCACATCGCCACCGCGCTGGCCGGTATTGAGGCACAATTCAAACGCCACGCGCTCCCAGGTCCCGGCGGGCCACGTTGCGCGGAAGGCGTCGATCTGCGCTTCTTCCCATGGCTTGTGACCCGGCCCTTCCTTCAGGCCTTTCGGTCGGGCCGCCACGTTCACCGTGACGCCGTATGTGGTGGGGCGGTCCAGGGCGTAGTTAAAAAGGATCCGCAACATTTGGATGATGTAGTTTGCTTTGCGGGGTGTACTCGCATACTTGTCGCGCAGGGCAAAAATAAAATCGCGTGGCATGGTCTTAACGGGAAGATTTCCGTAACTTACTTTTAGTAATTCAAGATAAGTCGAATAATCTTTTCTTGTTTTTTCTGATTTTTCTTTGAATTCTGGTGACTTTTTGTAGTCCTCGATCAGATGCGCCAGTGATCCGCGCCCAAACGCCGGGTGCGGCGCCACCTCGAAAGAGGCGTGGATGCGCTGGTAGGCGTCGATGAACCCGCCGTCCCCCGGCAGTAGCGCCGCGCCATCTGGCGCCGTTACACGAACTCGCTTCCCGCTGCGTCGGTAGTAGGCGTATCGTTTGTTTCCAGACCGATAGACAATTAGGTACGGCAGGTCAACGGGTGACATCTCAAAGCGCTTTCATCCAGGCGGCGGCACCTTCATCATTCTGGCTGCGACCGGCCTTCCGGTCCAGCCAAGCATCCAGATCTTCCCGAAGCCATACCTTACGACCTGGGGACAACCATACAGGATTCGGAGCGTCCCCCTTCGCCACTAGGGCGGCGAGGGTTTGCTCTGAAAGGCCAACATAAGCGGCGGCCCGCTCAGCACTCAGTCCCCGTGGCCACGCCTGGATGACGACGCTGGTGGCCATTTCTATCCCTCCCCGATCGGAGAATTAGCGATCTCCAGCAAAACGTCGGCATGACACGGTTGGTCCAGTGGGCACCAACAGGCAAGATTTCTGCCGCGAAGCCCGGGAATGAGCTCTTGGAACCACCATTGAGCAAGCACCATTTCGCGGTAGGCCTGGACGGCGGTGGCGGCATCTGAGACGGGCCACACGCTCCAGAAATCAACGTTACGGCGCCAATCTGGGTGATCAACCGCTCGGCTGGGATCGACCACAAAATGGTTCCCCCATATCGTCGGTCGCCCAACGTAGACCGTGTCCGGCGGCATGCGCCAGCCCTTGGCGCGGAGGCGCTGGATCCTGGCGGGGCGGTCAGTCATTTTTCGCCCTCGGCAATGGCGCTCCCACCATTGAAAACCCCCCTCATCGCTCTTAAAGATACGCAAGACGGCTTCGATCACGTCATTCACGAGCTTTTCTGCTGGCGCCATGAACCGCTCTTGCCGCCAGACATCATCCCGCAAGTCGGCGCCCGTTATGTCGGCGCTTTGCAGGTGGCGCGCGGCAAGGGTGCGGGCGATTTTTTCAGTGATCATGCCGACTCCTCCAGTCTTGACAGCTCTTCGCGGCCGGCATCGGTCAGCATGTAAATACCCAACACCCTTAGGCCCCCTGGCGCAAAGCGGATTTCAACAAGCCCTTTTTTAATGAGGCTATTGATGATATTGAGTCTTGCCCCCTCTAATTTTACTTTTGGGCCAGACTGCCGAAAGATGATGATTTTTCTAACATTGCCGGCCTTAATGGACTTGAGGGTTTCTTTCTGGAGGGGCGTCATTCCCCGCCCTCCAGCTTGGCGATCGCGGCCACTGCAACCATGACCGCTTCGAATAGTGCGTTGTTGATTTCCTCCAGGTCCTGCAACGAACTCCAGTTGGAGCGAACATGGGCTTCGAAGGTGGCAATTTCTTTCAGTGCCGCCAGCACGTCGGCGTTGACGGCCCGCAACGCCCGGATCTCGTCCACCGCCTCGGCGGCAAGCTCATCGGTCGCGCCGTCGGCGTAAAGCGCGTCGCAAATGCGGTCGCAGATGTCGATCATTACCTCGCCTCCTGGTCAGGGTCAAAAAGCCGCCTAGCCATCTCATCAATAGCCGTCATCAGCCCCGCATAAGCCTTCGGCGCCGCCCGCTCGGCCTCGGCCATCTCGGCGGAGTTGGCCTCCTGGATGGCGTTGAAGTGCTCGATCGTCGGCGCGGCGCTCAGGGCGTCCGCCAGTAGGCGCAGCCATGCGGGGTAGTCCTTGAGGCCGCTGGCGTTGTCGGGGACGGGGATGGGGATGGGGCCAGCGGTTGCGCCGACCTCCCCCGTCACAGGATCGAAGTCTGCGCCCGCTATCTCATCTGCAAGCAAGGCAGCGGCGCCCCCAGCCGAGCGGGGCGTTACGTCAATGACGGCCGCGCCGTAATCCACGACCTCTTCGCGAAGGCGAAGCCCTCGGAGAACGTCGGCAAAGCCGTCTCGCAGGCAGAACCCGCGCGCGCGCATCTGCAACATGCGGCGCGGGTGTTGCTTCCACGGCCCGGCCTTGTCCCAAAGCTGGGCGCGCTTGGCATCGGCAACGCTGAACCTTCCGACGATGGGGCTTGCCCGGCCCACGCGCGTTGCCGTGCACACGGCGGTCAGGTTGTCACCCTCACCCTCGAACGTCTCTGTCAGGTCGGCCAGAAGGCCGGACGCCTGAACAAGGCCGATGGCGCCGTCGCCCCAGATTGTCGGCCTCCCGTTGACGACCGCAATTGCTCGGCGGCTGCGACGATGGCCTCCATGAGGGGCGTTGGCGCCGACTTCTCGATGACCCACGTCTTACCCGCCCGACGCATGCCGGCTTCCCGGCTCACGGCGTCAAACACAGCAACCCCGAACTCGCCGAGGCCGCCATACGGGACGGCGACGGTCTCGACCTCCCCGGCCTGGGAGGCGTGGATAGTCACATCCACCACGTCCCAATCCCATTTCACGGCACCGCCGGGCTGGCGGCCGGTCGGCCACACGTGGAGGGCAACCACCCCCTCGACCTCGACCGGCAGGACGAGGTGCACGCCGGGCGGAATGGAATTGAGGGTCTTGTCCCTGTCGTAGCGAAGGGGGACGCTTGACAGGTAGAACGGAACGTGAACGGTGAACACGTGATCCTCCTGCTCCGGTTGTTTTTGTTGGGTGCGGGCCGGGCGCTACTCCGGCACTGGTTTTTTCCGCTTGGATCCAGCGGTTGTCCGCGAGGCGCCGGGTTGACGGCTTTTTTCGCCAGGACTGCACCTTGGCGACCAGTGGTTATTGCCTCGACCAGCTTTCGGCAGGGACTTCCTGCCGCACCCACCGAAACCGCCCGTGAGCGGCTTGGGGAGGTGCCCGGAGGATCCGCCTCCGGGCGGTGTTTGGTGCGCCCCGGGGGATTCGAACCCCCGACCCGCCGATTAAAAGTCGGCCGCTCTACCCCCTGAGCTAGGGGCGCTTTACTCGTCAGGAGGTCAACACCCAGTCCTTGGCCAGAACGTCAGTCTGCGACGCAAGCCACGGGACCACCTTGTTGTCTGCTGTTTTCATGGCGATGAATGGGAGGCATGGGAGCGCCATGTCTCCGCCATACCCCCACACCTCGACCATGAAAAGGAACATCCCCTTTCCATTCCACCCGGCGCGAGCGACGCGCTCACCACAATTGAGCATCTCAATAGCCTCGCCAAAACCAAAGCATTCGCTTTCCATAACTTCCCTCTTTGTTGGTGCCGGCCGTCGGGCTCGAACCGACGACTCCCGGGTTACAAATCCGGTGCTCTACCGCCTGAGCTAGGCCGGCGCTCTTGTTCACCAACAGACCAACACTCAGATTCCGCAAGCTGCTTTAGTATGGCCCTAATGTCGTCCGAGGGGACTCCGCATGAGGCCAGTATTTTTATTTGCACAAGCAGCCACAGCTCTACATCTTGCAGCCTCACCGAGGCCTCCTTTCTTGCTGGTGGAGCCTGCGGGCCTCGAACCCGCGACCTCGCACTTGCAAAGCGCACGCTCTCCCGACTGAGCTAAGGCCCCAAACTGGTGGGAGGATTTCCACCTCCCGTCCGATCGCCCCGCATGCCGGGCGCCCGGTCTGCCCTTTCCTCGGGCCAGGGCGGGAGCGCTGCGCAACGCTGGCCCGCATTCATCGCCCGGGCACGGTCGGGCGGCGCTACTTGGTGGTTGGGTCCCGCGGAATCGAACCGCTCCTCCGGTGCGCGACCGGCACTCTCCGTGAGCTTGGGCCCCAAAAGCTCCCGAGATTTCGCTCTCGGGTGGCGACGCAGTCCCACCGCGAGAAAGGGGGCGCGGCTCCTGCGTTGCGGCGGTTTTTCCTGGCTGGCCCACTCACCGCTAGGGCCGTCCGGCTACCCTCGCTTTGTCAGCAAGGCCCCGCCGGCTGGGTCCGTGGTAGGGGCGGCAGGGATCGAACCTGCGACCAGACGGTTATGAGCCGCCAGCTCTACCATTGAGCTACACCCCCACAGATGCCTGTCTCTCCAGGCCGTCACACCAGTCAGGGCACTGTGTCTCCCCCGGATTCCGCCACTGCGGGTGCGCATCCGCAGATCGCGTATCATCCCCCGGCGAGGATCTCTATTGGTCGGGGCAAGAGGATTTGAACCTCCGACTTCTTGCTCCCAAAGCCAGCGCTCTACCTGACTGAGCTACGCCCCGATAAGCGCCCCGGAAAACTGCCCCCGGGGCTGGGCTTGTGTGCCGCTTCTGCGGCTTCTCTCTCTGTCATCCCTGGTGCCAGACGAACCCCCTTAGCTCGCGGCGGGATGCTGTGGTAGCGCGTCATGCCGCCTCCGGATCCGGCCCGCCGTGGGGAAGATCGGCGGGGTGGCCAAGGGCGCCCATGTCCTGGAGAAGGGAGACGCCCATCAGGGCTTCGAGGCGGGACAAGCGGGCCTCGATGGCGGACAGGCGGTCGCTCTGGTGTCCGCGCATGAGATAAGCGGTCTCGGCAGCCGCGCGCAGCCGGGTAAGGGCGGTGGGCTGTTCGTCTTGGTGGGGGTAGGCCATTCCTCGTCCTCCGTTTCGTTGTCGCTCATGCCGCAACGCGGGCATCGTCGGCATGGCGAAAGCCCAGGAACACGGGGAGGCGCGGCGCGTCGGCCGATCCGTGGCGCTGGAATTTCAGTTTGATCGTTTGGCCCAGGTAGGCGCCCTGGTCGGCCCAGATGGCGGAGCGCACCGCGTCGGTCAGCCCAACGCCGACGGTAAACAGGGCCGAGAAGCCGGGGGCGCGACACACGAAGGCGCCCAAGGTGCCGGCCGGTTTCAGGCCATCGGCGCGCGTGTTGCGCTCGACATAGCCAAGCGCGTTCGTGGTGGCTTCGTTGCCGTTGCGATGCAGCTCTTCAAAGCCGACGACCTCGGCCTCCATGTCCTCGAACGGCTTGCGCTTCAACAAGATGGCTTCGCGTTCGGTGCTGCGTCCGAACTTGTAGGCCCCTTGCGGGGCGCGGATCATGGTGCCTTCGAAGCCAGCGGCAAGGAACTCGGCTTCAACCGCACCAAGGTCCTCGACGTTGGCGACGAGGCGCTGCTCGACCACCCGAACGAACTCGGGCAGAGCGCGGGACCGGAGCCGGGCCATCCGCTCGGAAAAGGGCTGGGTGGGATCGGAGACGTCATCGAAGACATGGAAGGTGAAAGCGGGTTCGCCAGCCTTGCTCATGATCCCGGATGTGGAGCGCGTGAAGGCATCGGGGGCCGCCGCATCGCCGACGATCAATTCCCCGTCCAACCCCACGAGATCCGGGTGATCCAGCAAGGTGCGCACATGGACGTTGGGGATCGGCTTCAAGGACCGCGTCACCGCGCCCTGGCCGCGAAGGATAATGCACCGGATGCCGTCGAGCTTGGGGGACGCGAAGACCGGAAAACGCAAGGAAGCAGGGTTTTCGCAGGGGCCGGCGAGTAGCGGCTTGAAGGGCGGGGTGGTCATCGCTTGGGTCCTCCGGCTCGTGGGCTCTGGAGAAATAATGGGATTAATCCCACTATCTCGTCAACCACATTCTGGGATTTTTCCCATTTTTTCACCCCACCCCATGCTATAAACAAAAAGCCCCGCGCTGGGCGGGGCTTGGGAAGAGGGTGGGTGTGATGAGCGATCAGGCGGAACAGGGGTCAGCGGAGATAGGCATCTCCAACCATGGCTCGGCGCTGGAAATTACCGAGGAAATGAGGGAAATTATGCGCAAAAACTCTGCGGCGCTGGAAGAGATGATGGGCGTTAAGGTGGTTAGCGAAGGTTCGCGTGTCCGGGTAATCCGGGGTGATGGCGTTGATATCACCGAGCGCCTGTGTGCACCTGAACTGCGGTGTGTGTTTTCTGTTGGGCCGACTCCCCCAAGACTTGAAGTGGGTGTCTTGATTTCCACCGAGTTTCACGCAGATGTCACGCGGGCGTTTGCTCTCGATCCAGAGACTATGGAACGCAAGGAAATTCGGCGGCTTGAATTCGTAGACGGGAAAGTCGTTGAATACCCATTTATTCTCGTAAAACGATACAATAACACCATCTGATACAAATTTATTATAGCCTACGTATGCTCCGTACGAATTTGCATTATATTTCCACACACAACCTTGCCATCTTCAAATCCAACGATGCTAACATCTTTGAATTTTACACTTTCAGGATCTTTCATGTCTCTTCTAACTCTATCAATAGCGTCAGATATTATTTTTTATCGCTATTGTTTTTAAGGTATGTACCAACATATGACGACATAGTCCTTACAAGATCAATTGATGACTCTGCAACTTCATCCTTCTGCTGCGCTATATTAGTCTCAGCCAAAGGCTGGACTGGAGCCCGATTCAAATGTGTGCAGGCAGATAGAGTTAAGAGCACTACCAAAACAAACGACGATTTCATGGGGCGCCTCCGCATTCGCGACTTAAAGAAGTGTTGCAGTTCCATGGTAACTTCTAATAAAAATATTAACTATACCATTTGCGATAGATAGCGCAACCAGCCTTAAGCCGAACGTTTGGTTGAGCTATTAGTGTCTACGGCCGGAATCGTGCGCAGGTCGCGCTCAAGGGCCCTCAGGGCCAGCTTGAGGGCTATCGGCCACTCCTCTGGCCCCGACGCCGTTGTCATCACATCGTTGGCGACGCGAGCGGCAAGTCGCCCCAAATCCACAGGGGCGATGCGAGCACCGGCATCTTTATAAACCTTTGAAATACCGTCGATAACTTGGGAAAACAGATCCTCATCCAGGAGCTGAGACGGCGCCGCGCGAGTTACGGCGCCTACCTCGAGAGTCGGCTCGTACGCATCCTTTACTGCCCTCCCCGTCAGGAGCCAGTTGACATCTATCCCCAGCACGGCGCGCAAGCGCGCCAAAACGTCGCCTCCAGGCACGACGATACCACGCTCATACTTGCCGATCGTCTGCTTGTGGACACCCAATAAGGTAGCAAAGTCATCTTGGCTCATATCGCCTCGCACCGAGCGCAGGCGAGAACCGACCGTTTCCGGTTCCAAAGTCATTCTGGAAACTCCCGCATCGCTATCTGTAAATGGTTTACACATCAGATAAGCCTTTGTTTTTAAAAACAAAATCATTTCCGACGCCGCACACCCAAACAAAACAAGTGGTCTTGGAATTGTGTTTTGCTTGAGAATTCACCCCAATACAAATGGCCATTTCTGTGGCGCTGTCTATGATAGTCAAGGAAATGAGTTAGCTGTTATTCACCGAGATTTACGTTCGATAACAGGCATGGTTCCTATGTTGGTTACCTTTCCCACGCCTCTAAGTATGGATAAGGGAAATATTTATACTATGAGGCTCTATGTGGAAAATGCGACTGATTTTGTTCAATTTATCGAATTTGTGCAAACTAGTAAGCATTATAAGGGGCCAGGAGAAAGAAAAATCTACTACTCTGCTGTGTACGATATTGAATCGAACTGATATCAGGAGTCCCTTCATGGAAAGCAGTGAAAAAACACMATGCAGTTCGATGAAGAGTTTTATCTGATCACGAATCCAGATGTAGCTAATGCTGTAAAAAATGGGTCCGTGCAGTCAGGATATGAGCATTGGATCAGTTTTGGGGCAAAAGAAGGTCGTTTACCTTGTCCTGTTTGGTCTACTATCGGATTAAGAGAGTTTGATGAAGGTCAGTATCTAAAGGCTAACCCAGATGTATACAAAGCGGTAGCTGAAGGAGATATCGCATCTGGATATGAGCATTTTTTAAAATGTGGGTGGCGAGAGGTAGAAGGGGCGTCTCGTCCAATTAATGAGCGCGACAAAATTCGCGTTGATAGTCTTAAGCTTCTATCTGATCATGTGTTCATGATGATGAATGCCAACCTAATAAAAGACCCTAACTATTTTAGAATAGAAACCCATAGTTGGTTTAATGGTGTGATAAATAAATTTGCTAACGAATTCATATTCAAGGAAGATTCTGGTAAAATTGATGCCAAATAATATTTTTCTAGAGATTTTTGACACTCGAGATCACGTTGGATGCTGAATGTGATTCAAAATCTCAAAAGCATTTTGAAATGGATTGGCTATGCATCACGATCTTGCGTGGGGAAAGATGGCTCACCACTCCCTTGGCAAACCTTCTGATCCGAGAAGTCTTTCTATGAATTTTCCGAAATTATATAAAGTCCATCGCCACGGTTAAGGCAAGGTCGTGTCCCATTGCGTGGTGTAATAGGGTGGTCGCCGTTTTCTTTCCGGGAGGTTTGGCCGGAGTGATCAGGCAGCCGTGACGGACGGCAAGCATGAGAGGGGATCATCGCCCGAGGGGGCGACGGATTCCAGCGTCATATAGCGGGCACGCTGGACGGCCCATTCGTCATTTTGCTCCATCAAGATGGCCCCGATCAGGCGAGTGATGGCGGCTTCGTTGGGAAAGATCCCCACGACGTCCGTGCGGCGCTTGATCTCCCCGTTGAGGCGTTCGATGGGATTGGTGCTGTGGATTTTGGCCCGATGCTCCTTGGGGAAGGTCATGTACGCCAAGACATCGCTTTCGGCCTCGTCAAGCAAGGCGGCAAGCTTGGGGACCTTGGGGCGCAGTTGGTCTGCCACCTGACGCCACTGCGCCCGGGCCGAAGCGACATCGTTTTGGGCGAAAGCCGTTCCGATAAAGGCGGCCACGACGCGCCGAGCGTTTTTGCCAGCATAAGCAAGAATAGTCCGCATGAAATGGACGCGACAGCGCTGCCAAGTGGCACAAAATACCTTGGAAACGGCGGATTTGATGCCTTCATGGGCGTCTGAAATGACCAATTTGACGCCTTTCAGGCCCCTTCGGTTCAGTTTGCGCAGGAAATCTGTCCAGAAGGGTTCCGCTTCCGACCGGCCGATATCCATGCCCAAGACTTCGCGCCGCCCATCGGCATTGACGGCAATGGCGATGGTCACGGCAACAGAGATGGTTCGATCGTCCTGGCGGACTTTCACGTATGTGGCGTCGATCCAGAGATACGGCCACTCTCCCTCGAGGGGTCGAGGTCAGGAAAGCCTTCACGCGGTCGTCGATATCGGCGCACAGGCGGCTGACTTGGCTTTTGGACACCCCCGACATCCCCATGGCCTGCACCAGATCATCGACCGAACGGGTGGAAATACCCTGGATGTAGGCCTCCTGGATCACGGCGGTCAGAGCCTTCTCAGCCATACGCCGGGGCTCCAGGAACCCAGGGAAATAGCTTCCCTTGCGTAACTTGGGAATGCGCAACTCCACGGTCCCGGCCCGGGTTTCCCAATCGCGATCCCGGTACCCGTTGCGCTGCGCCAGCCGGTCCGGCGAGCGCTCCCCCAGAGCCGCCCCGGTACGGGCCTGCACCTCCAACTCCATCAGACGGTGCGCGGCAAAGCCGATCATGTCCCGCAGAACATCGGCATCGGCCCCCTTTTCCAGCATCGTGCGCAGTGCCATCATCTCGTCGGTCATCGTGGTCACCTTCGGTTAGGGTTTTGTTGTGGTGACCAAACTTTACCGAAGATCCACGATGACCGCCCCTGCCAGGATAGCCCCTTCGGACGGCTACGCCGCCCTACGGAGCTATCCTGGCAGCACTCCTACACCACTCCTCGGGACACGATCCGATGCCGATGCATCCGATGCTCGGCTCTGCCGGCGTAGGTCGCCAAGGTGGTGTCCTTGAGCCTTGGCCTTCGTTTGCCGATGCGGATGGTCCAGCGCAAAAGATCCCGGATCCGGGGGGCGAAGACCGTATCCCCGCAATCGATGGCGTATTGGACATCCCGCAAAACATGGGCGAGGCAGACTTGGTGAACCTGGCCCAGGTCCTGCTGCCCAGCGTAGCGATCCGAGATCCAGACCTCCGGCCGGTGCAAGCCCAGAACCGATGTCACGACGGTGCGCGCCCGACTGGGCTTGATGTCGTGCAGAACGGCCGTATCGGTCACGAACACCCACTGCCAGTGGGTTTTGCCCTCGACCCGCGCCGTGGTTTCGTCCGAGGCGATGACATCCGCCTGCATGATTCTCGTCTTGATGGCCGCGCAGGCCGCCGTCAGGCTGGTTTCGAGACGGCGGAAGGCGTTGGCGATCGCCCCTTCCGAGATTTTCAGCCCAAACAGCTCCTTCAGCATCCGGGCGAGGCGCTCGAAGCTGACGTGGTGACTGTGGTGCAAATACGTCAGCAAGGCCTGGATCCCTGGCCCAAAGGGGGTCCCAACGGGATGATCGGCCGGCGCCTGTGCCCGAAACCGTCGGCGACAAGCCGGGCACCGTCCCCCAAACAGCTCAACGCGTGTCACCACCGGCCGGATCGAGGGGAGGTCGATGTGGTCATAGCGGTGACGGCAGACCTGATGCCTCTCGCCTACGGCCTCTGCGCAATGCGGGCACACCTCAACTATACGGCGCTCCGTTTTATCACGGGGTTTCCGTGAGCGGTCGGGCGACACCGGGGCGGGAGGACCGGGTTTTGCCTGACTTTTTCGGGGGCTTTTTGTCACCCCCCTTACGCCCCGGACTGTCCTTCGAGGGAGGAAGGTGGGAGTTCGACGAGGTCTTCCTAGGCTTGCCGACCAGTGCCTCCAACTCCTCCACCCGCGCCGCCAAGCGCTCAATCAACGCCGCCTGATCGGTAATCAGGGCGTCCTTCTCGGCATCACTCAGGCGATAACGGGGGCTCTCTCCCATCCCTGGAGTGACGCACATTTCGACCCCGACCGCAACAGTCTCCGACCAGCCCCGTGAGCAGTTACGTCAACCGAACCAGACCGCTTCAACCGCGATCCGTACCACCAATTCCCGGGACTAAACATCTAGTAACCGCCATCGGCTGAACAGGAACAGGCGGCGGACCTCTTTCAACACCGGCAAGGCACCGTCGCGGTCCTGGAGATTGGCGGGCTGGATGTCAGCAGCCAGGATCATGCCGAGCGTATCGACGACGACATATCGCTTCTTGCCTTTGACCTTCTTGCCCGCGTCGTAGCCTGATGGATCGACTCGCGCCCTCCTTTTTCCGCGCCCTTGACGCTCTGGCTATCGATGATCGTCGCCGTCGGGCTAGCCCAGCTCCGGGTAAAGCGGCCGCTGTCGAGCGCGCATCAGCGTTGACGGCATTGATCGAGGCATGGGCCTCAATGAAGAGCTTCGGGCCTAAAGCCACCGGTAAGGATGTGGCGATGGTGGCGGTGGTCTCAATGCCTCCTGGGTTGATTTCCGCGAGGCGAGAAGCGCTCCAACGACACCCACGAGAGCACCACCGATCCCGACGCCATGCTCTACCCGCAAAAGGGCCGAGCATGGAGGCCACGCTGTGTTTGATCGGCCACGGGCTGATGGAGAACCGCTCGGGTCTGATCGTCGACACAAGGCTGACCCGCGTCTACCGAGCAACTGGCGGCGTTGGACATGATCGAGCCGTTAGCCGACCGGTGCACCATCTGGCACCCCGGCGTTCATCCGCATCCGTAAGCGAATCGAAGACGCTTTCGGCTGGATCAAGACGGTGGCCGCAATGCAAAAGACCAAGCTGCTGACGGTGTTGCCATGAATGGCCCCACCGATTGCCAAATCCTCGGTCGCTGGCGGATCGTCGAGAGCAATATCTGGGACGATGACTATCTGGACCTCGTCAGCCCGGCCACAATCCTCTTTGTGGAAAATTGACACTGTGAATTTGCCTTGGCCTCCATCAAGGCGGGCATGGACTTCGAATATGCCCGAACCATCGCCTTCTTCAGATGCTCTGGCTGCGACGAAGGCGACGAGGTGACGGATCAGAATCGGCGCAACTCGACGACGACAGCACACTCGAAATTGAGCTTTCCTTCGACAATGGCGATAAGGTCGTCCTGAAAGCTCGCCGCGAGTGGGTTCTTCAACAGCCTGCTAGGTTGGAGGGGGTGTGAGTAGAGTCCAAATTCCAAGTGGATCCGGGCTTTTGATGAGAGGTGGATCCGGATTTTTCTGAGGGGACAATGGGAGAACGGAGCGAAGAGATTGGACTCTACTCACACCCTTAACCACGGACGTTTGGAGGCCTTATCTCAAAGAAATGTAAAAATCATCTAGTTGTTTGGTCCCGGAGCTCATGATCAACGACCGCCTGACGTTCAAACGGTTTCTGGGACTCGGGCTTGCGGACAAGGCGCCGGACGCTAAGACAATCTGGCTGTTCCGCGAGACGCTGACCGAAGCCAAGATCGTGTCCCATTGAGGTGGTGTAATAGAGTGGTCGCCGTTTGCTCTCCGGGAGGTTTGGCCGGAGTGATCAGCCCGCCGCGACGAGCGGCAGGCTTGAGAGGGGATCATCGCCTAAGGAGGCGACGGATTCCAGTGTCATGCGCTGGACGGCCCATTCGTCGTTCTGTTCGAGGAGAATGGCGCCGATCAGACGAACGACGGCGTCCTCGTTGGGGAAAATGCCGACGACGTCGGTCCGGCGCTTGATTTCACCGTTGAGACGTTCGATCGGATTCGTCGAGTGCAGCTTGGCGCGATGGGCTTGCGGGAAGTCCATGTAAGCCAAGACATCCATTTCCGCGTCATCCATGAGGTCGGTCAGTTTACGCGCCCTGGGGCGAAGTTGATCAGCACTGGCGCCATTGGGCATGGGCAGCGGTGTTGGTTTCCTGGGCGAAAGCGGTACCGATGAAAGCCGAGACGACGCGGCGGCCCTGTTTGCCGGCATGGGCCAGGACATTTCGCATGAAGTGGACGCGGCAGCGTTGCCAAGTGGCGTTCAGCACCTTGGCGATCGCCGCCTTCAGGCCCTCGTGGGCGTCGGAAACCACCAATTTGACCCCGCGCAGGCCCCTTCGCGCCGGCCCTGGGTATTTTCCGACCGCGATGGTCAACGGCCACACTGACGATGTGACCGTCCTGGCGGACCTTCACATAGGTGGCGTCGAGCCAGACATAGGGCTAGTCGCCTTCCAGCCGGCGTTCTAGGAACGTGTTGATTTTGCCGTCGATTCGGCGCACAGGCGAGACACTTGGCTCTTTGAGATGCCGCTCATGCCCATGGCCTTGACTAGATCATCGACCGAGCGGGTCGAGAGGCCCTGCACATAGGCTTCCTGGATGACGGGCTGTCAGCGCCTTTTCGGCCATGCGGCGCGGCTCCAGGAAGCCGGGGAAGTAGCTGCCTTTGCGCAGTTTGGGAATGCGCAGTTCGACCGTTCCAGCCCGCGTCTCCCAGTCGCGCTCGCGGTACCCGTTGCGCTAAACCAGCCGGTGGGTGGGGGTGCGCTCGCCATGTCCGGCGCGCCACTTCCAGTTCCATCAGCCGCTCGGCGGCAAAGCCGATCATCTCGCGCAGCAGATCGGTATCGGCGCTCTTTTCCAAAAGCCCGTAAAGGGCCATGATTTCCTCGGTTATCGGTTTGATCCTTGGGCCGGTTGATAAGGTGGACACCTCCGGAAACCGGCCTTGAACGGCACCGCATGTCGCTGGCCGCTCGATCGGGGTGTGATCGGCGCGGCGATCACTGATTTTCCGGGTCGGGTGGTATGAAGCGGGTGACGATCCTCCAAGATCGGCGGCATCCCCCCTGGGAGGGCGCCCGGTCGGGCGCCGATCAGGCGAGTTCGGCCTGACGGTCGAGCCAGGACCAGCGCTTCATGTTGTAGGCCATATTGGCGAGCGTGATCGCTGCCCTGGCGCGGGCGAGGCCGATGGTGCGGATGACCAGCCCCATCCGACCCTTCATCTCGGCGAAGACATGCTCGACCCGGGAACGGATCCTGGATTTCACCGTGTTGGCCCTGGCGGTCGCCCGAGGCATCGGTTTGCCCTTGGGCTTCTTGCGGTGGATGCGGCTGACCTTGCCGGCTTCGGCAAGGAACGCCTCGTTGGCCTCGGAGCGGTAAGCGCTGTCGGCCCACACGTCGGAGGCGGTATTGGCCGGATCGATCAGCCCCTCGCGCAGTCGGGCGCCATCGGCTGCGGCCGCATCGGTGACGAGCGCGCGGCGGATGATCCCGTGCTTGCGGTCGATCGAGACGTGGTTCTTGTAACCGAAATGAGGGATGGCGATATCGCCTTGAGGTGTGCCGTCCTCTCTGACCTTTCCCTTGGAAAACTTCACCGTCCAGCGGGCATCGCAATCCTTCTGCCGCAGCTTGGCCGGCTTGTCTCGCCAGTCCTCGGGAACCTTGCCCTCCTTGATCGCCTGTTTCTCGGCCTCGGTATTGCGTTGGCGCGGCGCCGACACCAGCGTCGCGTCGACGATCTGCCCCGACATCGGCAGATAGCCCGCCTCGCTGATCGCCCGGTCGAGCCGCTGGAACAGATCGTCAAACGCACCGGCCGTGATCAGCGCTTCGCGGAAATCCCAAAGAGTGTTGGCATCCGGCACAGCATCGCCCGGCCCCAGGCCGCAGAACCGCATCCAACTCAGCCGGTCGCGCACCAGGTACGTCGTCCGACCCAGCGCCAGACCGTGCAGCGACTGCAACACCAGCATGTTGAATTTCAAAACCGCGTCGAAGCCGGGCCGACCGCCCTTCGAGGGCGCACTCCGTCGCCGGACCGCACGCTCCAGAACCGGCCGGAACAGTTCGAAATCCACCGTCTTCGACAGCGTCTCCAGCGGATCGCTCTCCGCCGAAAGTTCCGCCAGACGACGCTCGACATCCCAGAACCCAATCTGAACCGCCATTGCCGCCCCCCAATAGCCGATCGCCTATGGAATCACGAACCAGACCCAGACGCCAGTTTCCGGAGGTGTCCACCTTTTTGTTGTCCAAACCGCCTCAATACTCGGTTCTTCGAGGTGTCCATCTGGGACGACGACTATCTCAACCTCCTTGCCCTCACCACCATCCTCTTTGAGGCGGACGGCCACGGTGAATTCGCCTTTGGCTGCGTCTAAGCGGGCATGGACCTCGAATATGCCTGAAGCATCGTCTTCTTCAGATGCTCTGGCTGCAACCAAGGCGACGAGGTGACCGGATCAGAATCGGCCGAACTCGACAACGACGGCATACTCGGAATTGAGTTTTTCTTCGACAATGACGATGAGGTCGTTCTGAAAGCTCGCCGTGAATGACTTCTTCAACAACCTGCTAGGAGGATAAGTTTTGCCCTGGGTTTTCACGGAAACCGTTGCACAAATCAAATACGGGAACATGGATGTCGTATCAGCTCAGTCCCTTTGGATTGGCCTGCTGGAAGCGCCACGTATCAGCGCACATGGCAGCCAGATCGCGTTGAGCCTTCCATTTTAGAAGAGTAGTCGCTCGGGAAGGATCGGCAAAACAGACGGCCACATCACCGGGACGCCGAGGGGCTAGGACATACGGAATCGCCCGACCACTAGCTACAGAAAAGGCTTTTATCACCTCAAGCACGCTATAGCCGACCCCTGTGCCAAGATTGACTGTTAGCCCCTCCGAGCGTTCGAGCACCTCCAAAGCTCGGAGATGCCCCTGCGCTAGATCTACTACGTGGATATAATCGCGGATTCCTGTGCCATCTGGTGTAGGATAGTCGCTTCCCCAAATATTAACTACTTCTCTCAGGCCAACCGCGACCTGGGCCACAATAGGCATGAGATTGTTTGGAACCCCCAAAGGATTCTCGCCGATTAAACCGCTTTCATGCGCCCCCACAGGATTAAAATAACGTAGGATGGCAATGCGCATTAGCGGAGAAGATGCTTGAAAATCTCTAAGCATATCCTCAATAATCAGCTTAGTTCGGCCATAAGGATTGATCGCTGTCAAAGAATGGTCTTCGGTCAGAGGTAGCGTACATGGTTCCCCGTAGACCGTGGCAGAGGAACTGAAAACAAGGGCTTCTACTCCTTTGGCTTGCATAGCGCGCAAAAGTGTCAGCGTTCCCATCACGTTAATATCGTAGTATTCTAAAGGACGCAAAATAGAATCAGAAACTGCCTTCAATCCTGCAAAATGCAAAACGATCGAACACCCAAATCGCTCCAGGCTATATTCCAGAGATTTTTGATCTCTAATATCGCCACGAAACAAAATAACAGATTTTCCTGTAATTTTTTCTATACGACGTATAGTTTCAGGGTAACTATTCGAAAAATTATCAAATACAACTACACCATATCCAGAATTAAGGAGTTCAATACATGTGTGGCTTCCAATATAACCAGCTCCACCGGTAACGAGAACATTTTTTTTCAAAGTCATAAAAGATACAATCCTCTGAAAAAGTAAATTCTTACGGAGTTGACTGTTTGCCTATCAGGGGAATGCAAATTTTCCGCTGACGATGTCGCATAGGTCGCAATCGGAGCTCCCCAGAGAGGCGAGCGATTCCAATGACGGATCGGTATCCAGCGTGGATTTTTTGGATCCTTAGGCACAGCGGAAGTTATTGGTCACCTTACGAAACACCACTGAGGGCCGGGTTTCGCGGTCGTAAATGTTGTTTGTCGACGGCACCCGGCGATCCGGTAGGAAGACGAAGAATTTTCCACGCTAGGCCCTTATCTGCCGCTGAAGCGGTCTACCCGACGGCGATCGGCGATTGGAATACCGAGAAGCACGTCTAGGTGATGCTCAGCTTTGTGACGGGGCCGGCACCGCCCCCCAAACCGCTCAACCCGTGTTACCACGGGCCAGAAGGAGGGGAGGTCGATGTCGTCATAATGGTGACGGTAGACATGATGTCTCTCGCCATCAGCAATACGGTGCTTTGTTTTATCGGGGGGTTCCGTTAGAGCTCGGGTGATAACAAGATGGGACGATCGGATTTTTCCTGACTGTTCCGGGGGATTTTTGTCACGTTCCTGAAGTCCCCTCCTGTCCTTTGAGGAAGGAAGGTGGGAGTCCAACGAGGTCTTTCTGGACTTGCCAAGCAGAGCCTCTAATTCTTCCACTCGCGCCGCCAAGCGCTCAATCAACGCCACCTGATCGGTAATCAGGGCGTCGTTCTCGGTATGGCTGAGGCGATAGCGCAGTGTTTCTGCCATCCCTAGAGAGACACACATTTTGATCTCGACCGCAACACTCTCCAACCAACTCCCTGAGTAGTTATACCAAATCTCATTAATTAGAACCCATGAGCCCATTTTCGCAATCCGATTGACATGATCGTCCATGGCTGATCGACAAGCTTGTTCCAAGCGTAGCAGCAGTGGTTGATGATATCCTCGTGAGAGGTGAAGACACGGTTGGACAGCCAGTTWTCCCGCATAAACTGCCAGATGTTTTCGACGGGGTTCAGCTCTGGGCACTTGGGTGGGAGCGGCAGCAAGGTGATATTGGCGGGGATTGGCAAATCGCCGGAGAGATGCCATCCAGCCTGATCAAGAAGGACGACGGCATGGGCGCCAGGGGCGATGGCCTGGGAAATTTCCTTCAAGTGCAAGGTCATCGCCTTGGTGTTACAAACCGGCAGGACGAGACCAGCTGCTTTGCCCTCGGCTGGGCAGATTGCGCCAAACAGCCAGGCGGACTTGGTGCGCTGATCTCGCGGTGCCACTGGTCGCGTTCCGCGTCGTGCCCAGCGGTGGGTGATCTTGTTTTTCTGCCCGATGCGGGCTTTGTCCTGCCACCAGATCTCTATGGGCTTGCCTGCCGCTTCATGGGCCGCGATCTTGTCCAGGCGGGCGGGGAAGTTTTTTTGAATGTCTCGACGCCTCGGCGTCCTGGGCATGATGGCGAGGGCGCGCTGATAGCTTGCGGAACCCCATGGCGCGTAGTTCCCGGCTGAACGTCTGTTTGCTGATCGACACGCGGAATTCCTCGCACAGTCCTTGCGCCAAATCGACCAACCGCCAGCGGACAACGCCATGGATGGCCGGGGGACTGGACCTGCTTCCACCTTCTCGGCCAAGGCTTGGCGTTGGGCTTCGTTGAGGATGGAGGGATTGCAAGGGGCCTTGGTCATTGAAGGCCAAAACCCAGTCCCGCAAGGTCTGCAATCCCACGCCTCCGACCCGAGCCGCTTCTGTCCGGGACCGTCCATCGTAGACTTCCGCCAGGGCCAAAAGACGACGGGTTTGGTCCGCACAACGCGATGTGCGGGCCAAGGCGCGCAGGTCCTGCGCCGTGAAGTCCTCCTGAAGCCGAACCGCAGCCGCCATGGCAAACCTCCCTCCGTTTGACATGGTCAATCAGATCAGCGCTTTCTTGGGAAGCCCCTTCGTGAGTCTCCTTTAGCAGGATATGGTATTACACTATGATCGCGTCAGATGGGGGATCATCGGCTGCAGGGCATAGCGGTAAGGTAGTATGGGCTGAATCAACCGGCCCAAGGATCAAACCGATAACCGAGGAAATCATGGCCCTTTACGGGCTTTTGGAAAAGAGCGCCGATACCGATCTGCTGCGCGAGATGATCGGCTTTGCCGCCGAGCGGCTGATGGAACTGGAAGTGGCACGCCGGACATGGCGAGCGCACCCCCCTCCATCGGCGAAGATGCTCTTGATAAACGGAAACTGGGCAGATCCCTTTCAACAATGGCTTGGCGGCCTCATAAATCATTCATCAGCCCATGAACCCCAGCTCTCTCAAGGTTCTGGTTCCTCTTCTTCCCGCCCTACAGCCCCAACCTGAACCCCATCGAAATGGCATTCGCCAAGCTCAAGGCTCACCTCAAGCGGATCGAGGGCAGAACCATCGACACCTTTGGAAAGAATCGTGTCCCCGGATGTGGTGTAACAGCGCGATCACTGTTTGATCTCCGGCATGGATGGCCGGAGTGATCATAATTTTGCCGTCGATTCGGCGCACAGGCGAGACACTTGGCTCTTTGAGATGCCGCTCATGCCCATGGCCTTGACTAGATCATCGACCGAGCGACTGTCGATGTGGAACAAATCGACATGCAGCCGGATGGCGGCCATTGAGAAGAAGACGAAACGGTATCCCAGCGACCTGACCGACGAGGAATGGGGGGCGCTGGAGCCTTTGCTGCCGCAGCCGTCGGGACGCGGGCGCAAGCGCACGACCGACCTGCGTGAGGTGGTGAATGCCTTGCGTTACATGGTGCGGTCGGGCTGCGAGTGGCGGATGCTCCCGGTGCATTTCCCGCCGTGGCAGACGGTCTATTGGTGGTTCCGGCGCTTCGTGCGTTCCCTGCTGTTTCGCACCATCCATGACGTGGCGCTGATGATCGACCGCGAGCGCGCCGGGCGGGAGGCCAGCCCCACGGCGGGCGTCATCGACAGCCAGACCATCAAGGCCCCGATGGCCGACAAGCGCGGCTACGATGCCGGGAAGAAGATCGTCGGACGCAAGCGCTTGGCCATGGGTGAAGCATTTCTTCGCCCATTGTGCCTACGACCGCCGCAAGCTGCTCGACAAGGCGGCTTTCCTTGATTTCGTGGCCGAGGTCGTACGCCGCTCCGACACCGCCCCTGGTTTCAAGGTCATTCCGCGCCGCTGGGTGGTCGAGAGCAGCATCGGCTGGCTCACCCCGCTACCGCCGACTTGTCCGCGACTACGAACGGCGCCTCGACGTATCTGAGGCCATGATCTTTCTCGCAATGGGCAACCTGCTCGTTCGCAGGATTAGCCACCCCTGACATTCTCAAACGGACTCTAAGAGCTTTGTGGTGTTGCCCAAATACTAGATCGTTGAGCACACCTTCGGCTAACTAGCTAGATGCCGCCGCCTCACTAAAGACTTCAATAGCCTGTCCTAGGATCGCCTTAGCATTTCTGCGCCTCATGTTTTTCATAATCACAACAATTGAGAAATTATAAGGAACTTAGCGGACAGACTCTCAGTTTGCCATGTTGAAGTAAATCAGCGCTCTAATTCCTGCCGCAAGTCTTACTTAACATGACGCGTTATAACACATCAGTAATTCTCTCCAAAAAAGGAGACTGTTCATAATCATGATTTTATTAGTCATAATAAATTCTGTTAAAATTAAATATAATTTTTCAAATGTTACAATACATTAATAGAGCAATATTTTTTATTTTTGAAAATACCTTAAGAAATTTAAATACTTTCTGGGAAAGTTTCTGAACCTTTTTGGGAAAAACTAATAATACTTTGAACGTAGCGGGGTGATATAGGAGGACGACATGGATGAAGAATCACACCTCCCATGTTGTCTAGATCGACCCGGGCTTCTGGATACACTTGAAGAGCAAAACGGAGGTTTTCCAAAAAAGTACGGCGAAACTGGCTCATGGGGGTTTTATCGTCAAAGCCCGCTCCAAATTGTCCACGGAGAGACGCCCACCCTATTGTGGTTGGGTGCTGCAGAACATGTAGACGATAAGCAAGCCATATATAAATATCTAAGGCAAGAGAACGATTAGCTAAAGTTCGCACAGCAGATTCAAGAACGGGAACGGCATGTTGTTTAAGGCTACGAAAAAAATCGTCCGATAGTATAGCTGTCTGTGTCCAAAGCCTTTTTTGGCGACCATCATCTGTCATTTCACTAAGACAAAGTCCACCTTCTACAAAGTTTGAATTTTTAAAAGCTTCGCCACCCCGTTCATCCCAAAAAAAAGTGAGCGAACATAATGAGAGACGCATTGCTTGTTCATCGATCAAGCGATAGCTTTTACCACCAACAGAAATTCCCATACGAGTCATCCAGGCAGCCATTGATCCTCCAAGTTCTACTTCCGGAGATCCTGTCTTAAGAGCTTCCGTCTGTAGATACAGGAGTATCATTCTTGCTCTTGACCCATAGGGAAGACCTATAGGTTGTCCTGCACGATTATAACCTGGACGAACTAAGAGGGTAACGCGTCCATTTTCTCGGCGCCAAACTTCAGCGTCTGTTTTTKTGTGTGGTAAACAGGTAAGAGCAAAACCCGCATGAGTAATACCAAAATTTAAATCATCATCAAGTTCATTTGAGGATGATTCCGGGGATCGGCGTTTTTGTGGTTCCTGACAAGAGGTTTTGTTCTCTGCCTTTTTTGATATTTTCTCTTTGATGGGTTTCAAGCCTCATGCAAGGTCTTTTATTTAAAAAGCACTTCATAAAAAAACCGCTAAAAATATAATAACTTCCATAATTTCCGGAAGACCCATGGAGTATGGCGCATCTCAATGTGGTTGTCAAGTTGGACTCTACTCACACAAGCAATTGAAAATTATTTGTAAACTTAAGTTATTTGTTTGTGTGAGTAGAGTCCAAGGATTTTCCTCGAGTCGTGTGCGTAGAGTCCAATTTTTCGTGACTAGAGTCCAATTTTTTTCGAGGGGATCTGTGGATAACGCCCCGAATCTGTGGATAACTTTTTTTTCCCTCCTTCCTTGGCCTTGCGCGAAACTGTGGATAAGTTGTCGAATCTGTGGATTATTTTTTGGTGCATGGGCAATTCTCGCTGGGGTGTGACGACTCGAGTCGGACACCTCCGGAAACTGGCGTCTGGGTCTGGTTCGTGATTCCATAGGCGATCGGCTATTGGGGGCGGCAATGGCGGTTCAGATTGGGTTCTGGGATGTCGAGCGTCGTCTGGCGGAACTTTCGGCGGAGGGCGATCCGCTGGAGACGCTGTCGAAGACGGTGGATTTCGAACTGTTCCGGCCGGTTCTGGAGCGTGCGGTCCGGCGACGGAGTGCGCCCTCGAAGGGCGGTCGGCCCGGCTTCGACGCGGTTTTGAAATTCAACATGCTGGTGTTGCAGTCGCTGCACGGTCTGGCGCTGGGTCGGACGACGTATCTGGTGCGCGACCGGCTGAGCTGGATGCGGTTCTGCGGCCTGGGGCCGGGCGATGCGGTGCCGGATGCCAACACTCTGTGGGACTTCCGCGAAGCGCTGATCACGGCCGGTGCGTTTGACGATCTGTTCCAGCGGCTCGACCGGGCGATCAGCGAGGCGGGCTATCTGCCGATGTCGGGGCAGATCGTCGACGCGACGCTGGTGTCGGCGCCGCGCCAACGCAATACCGAGGCCGAGAAACAGGCGATCAAGGAGGGCAAGGTTCCCGAGGACTGGCGAGACAAGCCGGCCAAGCTGCGGCAGAAGGATTGCGATGCCCGCTGGACGGTGAAGTTTTCCAAGGGAAAGGTCAGAGAGGACGGCACACCTCAAGGCGATATCGCCATCCCTCATTTCGGTTACAAGAACCACGTCTCGATCGACCGCAAGCACGGGATCATCCGCCGCGCGCTCGTCACCGATGCGGCCGCAGCCGATGGCGCCCGACTGCGCGAGGGGCTGATCGATCCGGCCAATACCGCCTCCGACGTGTGGGCCGACAGCGCTTACCGCTCCGAGGCCAACGAGGCGTTCCTTGCCGAAGCCGGCAAGGTCAGCCGCATCCACCGCAAGAAGCCCAAGGGCAAACCGATGCCTCGGGCGACCGCCAGGGCCAACACGGTGAAATCCAGGATCCGTTCCCGGGTCGAGCATGTCTTCGCCGAGATGAAGGGTCGGATGGGGCTGGTCATCCGCACCATCGGCCTCGCCCGCGCCAGGGCAGCGATCACGCTTGCCAATATGGCCTACAACATGAAGCGCTGGTCCTGGCTCGACCGTCAGGCCGAACTCGCCTGATTGGCGCCCGACCGGGCGCCCTCCCAGGGGGGATGCCGCCGATCTTGGGGGATCGTCACCCGCTTCATACCACCCGACCCGGAAAATCAGTGATCGCCGCGCCGATCACACCCCGATCGAGCGGCCAGCGACATGCAGTGCCGTTCAAGGCCGGTTTCCGGAGGTGTCCAGTCGGGAGAAATAGCGATCGTCTCCCAGTGAGTGGGGTAACAGCGGTTTCGCCGTTTGATCTCCGGCAGGCTTGGCCGGTTTGATCAGGCTACCGCGACGGGCGGAAAGCTGTTGAGGGGACATCGCCAAAGTGTGCGACGAATTCCAGGGTCATGTAGCGGGTTCTCTGGACAGCCCATTCGTTATTCTGCTCAAGGAGGATGGCGTGCGCCCATCAGGCGGGTGATGGCATCTCCGTTTGGGAAGATGCCGACGACCTCGGTCCTGCGTTTAGAGCATATTTCGATCAGTCCGGGTCATAGCCACAGGCTCTGAAGTAGTTGGCGCATTCGCTTGGCAGGAACAGGTCGACGAGCCGTCCGATGAGGTTCCATAGGCCGGAGACGGTTCGCTCGGTCTCCTTTCGCAGCAAGGTCTTGAGCTTGGCGAAAGCCTTCTCGATGGGATTGAAGTCGGGGCTGTAGGGCGGGAGGAAGAGCACCGTCGCCCCTGCCGCCTCGATCACCTCGCGAACCGCCGGCGTTTGTGGCTGGACAGGTTGTCCATGACGACGATGTCACCCGAACGCAGCTCGGGGACCAGGACTTGGCGCACATAGGCCTCGAACCATTCGCCATTGATCGGCCCGTCGAGCACCATGGGGATCGTGTCCCGAGGAGTGGTGTAGCGCTCGGGAATTTCCACCCACGGCGAACCCCGTCTGGGACCGCCTCAGAATGCTGTTTAAGACGCGACTGTCATCGACACATGGCATACCGCGTGGCTTGTTCGGCAACAGGGGCTGAATGATCGACCATTCGTAATCGGTCAATTCGTAGCGGCGACGAGTCATCGAAGGATCCACAGAATATGGAGCCGTTCAATCACAAAAAGAAATTGACGGGAAATCTCTTTATGAGTTTACGGCTTAGGTCAACGTAGGAGAACAGTTCTCCAGATCGCTTATCCGTCCGTCCCCCGCATCATTCCCTCGGCCGTAATTAATTGACCATGATTGAATCTTGTCCGAGCGCGGCGGGCCACCGGATTTTTCAACAGCCTGCTAGTCTTGGAAAAAGACCAAAACGAAGTCTTTTCCTAAGCCCGGGTGTGAGGTAATTCCTAGGGTCACGCCGATAGGGAGAATGCTGATGGATGCCCCGCAAGAGGTCAATTGGACGCAAACAATTGAGTGGTTGGATGGTTCGACGACTCTTGACGCTCGGTGTCCGGCGTGTGGGGAACTTGGTCCTAAGCCCGTGACACTCAATGTACGCTCACCGTGGCCGCCCAATATTCCTCAGCCACAGGTTAAGTGCCCAGCGTGTGGTAGTGCGTTCAACCCGACCATGGGCCAGCCCCCTTATGAGGCTGTCCTTGATCCTCTTGTCGAATGCTATCTCGAGCAGAATGCTGGCATTGACGTCATGGCGGAAGTTCTGGCTGCAGTCGATCCTGCGCGAGTTTCCCGTTATCTCGATCTGGGGTGTGGGTTTGGTTTTGTCCTTGACTACACACGAACGGTCTATGGATGGTCTGGAAAAGGATTCGATCCAGGCTTTAGCGCCCGTGCGGGGCGGGAAATTTTGGGTGTTGATATCGAGCATGTTTATATCAAGGACCCAGCGGATGCTGGACCTGACCCCTATGATCTTATCCTCGCCTCGGAAGTCATTGAGCATATTTTCGAGCCAGAACCTCTCCTTAAAGTTCTACGCGAAATTCTCACTCCTAGTGGGACATTGCTTCTCACCACACCAAGTTCTACGGCTATACGACAGGACACTCAGATAGGGACGCTCTTGTCTCTTCTTTGTCCAGGCTATCACTTTGTTCTCTACAGCCCGAAGGGGCTTGAGATGGTTCTGCGCCGGGTTGGGTTCACAAACGTGGTTGTCTCCGATCTGGGTCATACGTTGCGGGCTGCGGCCTCTATGGGCCCGGTTCAGGCCGATTTCAGTCGTCGCCTTGATCGCCAAGCCTATGTGGGCTATCTGCGTGGGCGCGCCGGCAATACCGATCCTGCTACGCCCATTGGCATCGGTTTCCGCTACCGACTCTTGAAAGAGTGTGTAAATCTGGGGGATTATGCGGGGGCCCGCGAGGCATCTCGACATGTTTTTGAAAGTTGCCATTCCGGCTGGGGGATGAATATTAAAAATCCACAAGAAATTATTAAGGTTCTGACTGCTGCTCCACTCCCAAACAGTATTGATGAATATCACAAGAGCGCCCCATTTTGCTTGGGGAATATATTCTATTTTTGTGGCGTGTTGGCTTGGCAGGGGGATGGTGATCGTAAGATTGCTCACCAGTGGTTTAATGCAGCTGCTTTGGCCGGCGAGCGTATGCGTTTTGCGTTGCATATCATTGGCGCGGACGATGAAGAGACAGAAGAACTAACATGGAGAGCCAGGATTTATGCGGCCCATGTCCTCGTATGGGAAAGTCCGCAAGAAGCCGTTAATGCGATCGAAGTTCTTGAGACGACCCCAAGCCCCCTTCTGAAAGAAAAGATTAATTCTCGTCTTTTGCTGCCAATGCGGGCTCGTCTCTTTGTTGATCTTGTCAACCTCAACCAATCGGCTTCCGCCGATCGACTGATGAGCGTTGTCGAGGCTCTGTTGCCCGCAGATATTCCGACTAGGTCAGCCCTCGAACATGCCCTTGGGATCTTAACCCTCAACTATCGCAAGGCACCGTTAACGGCGGTACGTTGGTTCGAGGCCGCTTACCGTGACGCCCTGGCGGTGGTTCGCGAAACACAGGGGCCTCTTCATGAGACCTTGTGGTCCTCGCTGTATCACCAAGCATATGCCCTCAACATTGCAGGACGACGAGAGGACGCAGACAAAATAGCCCGCCTTCTGCTCGACCATCCCGAAGCAGCGGAGCTGCCGCCGCTTTCTCCTACACTACGGTCGCGGGCGATGGCTCTTCTTTCCCCTCGTGGACAGCGCTAAGGAGTATTTTTGATGAGCCTTAACGACCAGGCGGCGTCTCGTATACGAAATGCCGTTTCTCTCATGGTCAGAGGCACGCGCCTAGCCTTGGCGCACTTCTCTTACCTTCGGGCTTATTTTCGGCACTCGACCTACGTCAGGGAAACCATAGAGGGACGTCGTCGCTTGGTAGGAGCGCGGCGGGTGGCGGTTTTCGTGCACTTCGACCGAGGCGGAACAGTTCACGATTACGTTGATCATCACCTGCGTCTGCTGGAAAACGTTGGATACGCTATCGTTTTTGTTAGCAATGCCCCGGTTCTGTCTGCTGCCACCCTTGAGAGCCTAAAACCGCGCTGTGCTTTGATCCTCCGGCGTGAGAACGTCGGTTATGATTTCGGCGCGTATAAGGAAGGAATCGCAGCCATTCCTGATTTATCAGTCGTTGACGATCTTCTATTGGACAAATGATAGCGTTTTATCGGTCCCTTTTCATCACTCCCGCTCATATCCTAAAGAAAAAATGCCCTACCCGAAAATGCCGTATTTATGGGGGGCAACAGACAGCTGGGAATTTTCCTTTCATCTCCAGAGCTATTCTCTCTATTTATGAAGGCATGCTGGCCCCGGCGTCTTCTTCAGGGCTAGGGCGCGGCTGTCTGGACCTGCACCCCTGGAAACTCGATCACCGGCATCTCTGCCTTCCGAAGCGCCGCATTGGCCTCTTCAATCATCGCCCGCACTGGCACCACCCGCCCGTCGAGCCGCCACCCCGAAGGGCTGCGCTTGTCGGACTGGACCCGGCGCCCGGTTTGGGCGAGTGCGGCAATTGCCCGGACAGTCGGGCTCTCGTTATTCATGGTCGTGTCTCGGCTCTGGCTTGGGCATGACCACGTAGGCCCGAGCTGCGTGCTCGGCGCAGTAGGGCTTATCGGGCAGGGCTGGCTCGCCGCAAAAGGTGAAGCTGGGCTCGCCAGGGTGGCCGATTGGCCAGCGGCAGGCACCGGCGGGAAGGTCGAAGAGACTGGGCATAGTCAGCGTCCCCGGCTGGTGGCGAGGACCAGCAGTGCCCACGCGGCGAGGCGCAGGGCGGCGGTCATTGGGCGATCCTCAGGGGGATGGTCGGGGCGGTCGATGCCGCCTCCAGAATCGCCTGATAAGCCCGGAGGATTGGCGCCTCCCCGAGACCGGCGGCGACGTAAGCCGCATCCAGCTTCATCATCTGGTCGCAGTTGGGCTTGGTGTCGTGGTCTGGGTCTGTCCACCGGTAGACGTGCGTGACACTTTTGCCGACGACGGCCGCCGCCTTCTCACGCCCCAGACCCACCATCACCTTCATGATGGCATCCTCGATAGACAGTGGTTCGCGCGGTTTGGTCATTGTTTGCACCTATAGCGATTCACATGGACCCGTTTCCCCGAATCATCGGACGATCTCTTTGTCAGCAGTCACCCGGAACGTGCGGCGGCAACCGCACCCGGCGAGGAGATCGAGAGATGAAACCGGTTCGGATCATCGGCATGGCGTGGTTCCGTCGAGAAGATTGGCCCCGCGGTTCGGGACATCATGGAGGACGCCGACGCCCTCCCTTCGTGGCCCGGATCGAGCGGCTGGAAGAGGAAAAAGCCAACATCGCCAACGACATCGGCGAGGTTTATAGCGAAGCCAAGTCGTCCGGCTTTGACGTCAAGATCCTGCGCAAGCTGATTGCCATGCGCAAGAAAAGCAAGCAGGCCCTCGCCGAAGAAGATGAGTTTCTGTCGGTGTATCGCGCCGCTGTCGGGCTGTAGGTGCTGCGATGAAGCGCCCCGCCATGACCCCAGCCGGCCTCGTCCGTGCCGTGCGCAACGCCGCACCCGGCGAGACCGTGGTTTACATCCGCGCCGACGACCGTCGGGCCTGCCAAGTCGTCAAAGATGTGGCCCTGGGCCTGTCGCGCCTCGGTTTTGTTGCTCTGGTCCAGCGGCGGGTGGGCTGCGGCCTTCAGTATGAGGCGCAGCGCACCTGCACAATCATGAGCAAGAGCGTCGGACCGATCGAGGCGCGAAAGGCGGCGCTCGCTGCGCTCAAGGTGAGCGACGATGGATGAGGCGACACTTATTGCAAAGTGGGCGGCGGTACTTGTCGCTCAGGTCATTTTGATTTTTTCAATATTCCGCGGAGGGGATTTGCAATGAAACACCCCGAAGACGCCCTCCAGATTTCCGTCGTCAACACCCTTCATCGACCGGGGCGCGTGCGGCGTCGCTCAGGGTGGCCGGATCGGGGACGGCGAGGGGGGTTTGGGGAAAGGCGGCGAGGGGCGCCAGAGGCGAGGGGGGGGCGCCAGGCGGGTGGAGAATGAAAATGTGCATGCGACGCCTCGCTCAGGGGTGACGCAGGGCATACCAGCGCTTGGCCACGCCGTCTCGCCAGCGGTTGAGGCGCCGGCGCCATAAAACGCCCTTGCCCTGCGCGTAACGGCGTCGGGGGTCGCGGGTCCCGATGGCCGAGGGGAGTGCGTCTTGGTGGCCAACCGGGAAGGGGAAAACAATATAGGGGTCGAGGCCGTTTTCCCAGTAGCGGTCCATCATGTGGTCCACCGGCATGAAAATCTTTTCGCCATAGGCCCGCATGCGGCGTGCGCCCTCGGCGGTCATGACATAGCCTTGCAGGCCAAGAACGTGGGTTTTCAGGCGATAGAGGGCATGGGGGCCGCCCAGGGGCTGGGGCGTTTTGTGGCGGGCCACGGCCTTGGCCATGGCTTTGGCGCGTAAGGAGGCGAGGCGGACCACCTGCCAGGGCCGGGTGGCGGGGTCGGTCTGGCTCAGGGTTTCCAGGAGGGCCGGCAGGCTGTCGGCCAAGGTGGCGTCGTCTTCCAAGATCAGGGCCATGGCGTGGCCGTCGTCACACAGCCGGGTCCAGGCGCGTTCGTGGGCGAGGTAGCAGCCCACCTCGCCCGGCAGCATGTCCACGCCATAGAGGCCGAGGCAGCGCGCGCGGTCGTAGCGGGCGTGGTCGCTTTCGCTCAGGGTCTCGGGGGTGACGCCGTCGATGAGGGTGGCCGCAAGGCCCAGGCGGTTCAGGGCGTCCAGCAAGGGGGCGCGGCGCGAAGCGGCGGCCGGCAGGGACAGAACATAGATGGGCAGGGGCATGGAGCGCTCGCGAGCTGGACCGAAGGACCGGCTCAGGAAAGCCCCTCTCCGGGGCGGGGGCAAGAGGCTTTGCGAGGCTGACGCGCGTCTAGCCGGCCAGGGCGGGGCACGATCCGGCGCAGCACGAGGCCGAGGCGCACGACGGCAAGGCGGGAGCGCTGGGCTTGGACGCCCCGATGTTGGGAGCCATCAGGCTTTTGCGCACCGTGGTCGCGCCGCACTCGGGGCAGGTGATGGCGTGGGCGGCGAGTTGGGCATCGGCGTCGGCGATGGAGTCGAACCAGTGCTCGAAGACATGTTCGTCGGGGCATTCCAGGCTGTAGCGGATCATGGGTGGTTCCTAAGCTTGCAAAGAACGGCCGGTCTGCTTATAGCGAGGGGCCGGGGGTGGGGGAACCCCCCTCGGTTCCGATGAGGCGCCCTGATGGCGCTTGTTGCGGGAATTACCGACCCCTCTTATATAGGGCGTGCGAGCCCGGATTGGGTCGCGTTTCCGTTCTCAACGGGCCTTCCAATCACCGGTCTCCGGGGATCACCGCGATGCCTGACAGTGGTCGCGGAAGGTCTGCCAACGAGGAGAGAGTGGCATTATGAGCAAGGTTATCGGTATCGACCTGGGAACGACCAACTCCTGCGTGGCCGTCATGGACGGCAAGGATGTTCGGGTCATTGAAAACGCCGAAGGCGCGCGCACCACGCCGTCGATGGTCGCCTTCAGCGATTCGGGGGAGCGTCTGGTGGGCCAGCCGGCCAAGCGCCAGGCCGTGACCAACCCGGAAAACACCCTGTTTGCCATCAAGCGCCTGATCGGCCGTCGCTATGAAGATCCGACCGTCGAAAAGGACAAGGGGCTGGTCCCCTACAAGATCGTCAAGGGCGACAACGGCGACGCCTGGGTGGATGCCCGCGGCGAGAAGTATGCGCCCAGCCAGATCTCGGCCTTCGTGCTGCAAAAGATGAAGGAAACGGCCGAGGCTCATCTGGGCCAGCCGGTCACCCAGGCGGTGATCACCGTGCCGGCCTACTTCAACGACTCGCAGCGTCAGGCCACCAAGGATGCCGGGCGCATCGCCGGTCTTGAGGTGCTGCGCATCATCAACGAGCCGACGGCGGCGGCGCTCGCCTATGGCTTGGACAAGAAGGCCTCGGGCATCATCGCCGTTTACGACCTGGGCGGCGGGACCTTCGACGTGTCCGTGCTGGAAATCGGCGATGGCGTGTTCGAGGTGAAGTCCACCAACGGCGACACCTTCCTGGGCGGCGAGGACTTCGACGCCCGCATCATCGACTATCTGGCCGACGAGTTTAAGAAGGAGCAGGGCATCAACCTGCGCACCGACCGTCTGGCGCTCCAGCGTCTGAAGGAAGCGGCGGAAAAGGCCAAGATCGAGCTGTCCAGCTCGATGCAGACCGAAATCAACCTGCCCTTTATCACCGCCGACCAGAGCGGCCCCAAGCACCTCAACATCAAGCTGACCCGCGCCAAGCTGGAAGCCCTGGTCGATGACCTGATCGAGCGCACCATCGAGCCCTGCCGTAAGGCGCTGGCCGACGCCGGGGTCAAGGCGAGCGAGATCGACGAGGTGATCTTGGTCGGCGGCATGACCCGCATGCCCAAGGTCCAGGCCACCGTCAAGGCCTTCTTCGGCCGCGAGCCGCACAAGGGCGTGAACCCCGACGAGGTGGTCGCCATGGGCGCCGCCATCCAAGGCGGCGTGCTCAAGGGCGACGTCAAGGACGTGCTGCTGCTCGACGTGACCCCGCTCTCCCTGGGCATCGAGACCCTGGGGGGCGTGTTCACCCGCTTGATCGACCGCAACACCACCATCCCGACCCGCAAGTCCCAGACCTTCTCCACGGCCGACGACAACCAGACCGCCGTGACCATCCGGGTCTTCCAGGGCGAGCGCGAGATGGCCGCCGACAACAAGATGCTGGGTCAGTTCGACCTGGTGGGCATTCCGCCGGCGCCGCGCGGTGTGCCGCAGATCGAGGTCACGTTTGACATCGACGCCAACGGCATCGTCAACGTCAGCGCCAAGGACAAGGCGACCAACAAGGAGCAGGCGATCCGCATTCAGGCCTCGGGGGGCCTGTCGGATGGCGACATCGACCGCATGGTGCGCGAAGCCGAGAAGAACGCCGAGGCCGACCGCAAGCGGCGTCAGGCGGTGGAAGCCCGCAACCACGCCGATGGCCTGATCCACACCACTGAACGCACCTTGAGCGAGCATGGCGACAAGCTGCCGGCCGCCGAAAAGACCAAGGTGGAGGCGGACGTCAAGGCCCTGCGCGAGGTTCTCGACTCCGGCGACGCCGACGCGATCAAGGCCAAGACCGATGCCCTGGTCCAGTCCTCGATGAAGCTGGGCGAGTTCCTCTACAAGGACGCCGGCGCCGACGCCCCCGAGGCGCCGCAGCCGGGCCCGGGCGCGTCGGCCGCCGGGGCTGGCACCGGGGAGGAGCGCGTTGTGGACGCCGACTTCGAGGAAGTCAACGAGCGCAAGTCGTCGTAAGGCTCGGGGTGTCGCCTCGGCGGGGATCCCCACCCCGCCGGGCGGCACCCGCTGCCCTTGGCCTTTCCCCTTCCGTGGTGCCTGGACGAGGGCGCGCTCCGGCCCCGGGCCGTGACGCGCCCGTCCGGCACCGGACACCGGACCGTCCATCATGAGCAAACGCGATTATTACGAAGTCCTTGGGGTCGCCAAAGGCGCGTCGGCCGATGACCTGAAGAAGGCCTACCGCAAGCTGGCCATGCAGTATCACCCGGATCGCAATCCGGGCAACAAGGACGCCGACGTCAAGTTTCGCGAAGTCAACGAAGCCTACGAAGTCCTGAAGGACGACCAGAAGCGCGCCGCCTACGACCGCTTTGGTCATGCCGCCTTCGAGCAGGGCGGCGGCGCGGGCGCCCGGGGCTTTGGCGATTTCGGCGGGGCCGGCTTTGCCGATATTTTCGACGAAATGTTCGGGGAATTCATGGGCGGCGGCCGGCGCGGTGGCGGCACGGCGGCCCAGCGCGGCAACGACCTGCGCTACAACATGGAAATCTCCCTGGAGGATGCCTTCAGCGGCAAGAAGACCACCATTCGCGTCCCCACCAGCGTGGTGTGCACCACCTGCAAAGGCTCGGGCGCGCGCGGCGGCTCGGCCCCCGATACCTGCCCCACCTGTAAAGGCTCCGGCCGGGTGCGGGCGCAGCAGGGCTTTTTCACCATTGAACGGGCCTGTCCCACCTGTCACGGCCAGGGCAAGGTCATTCGCGATCCCTGCCCGGACTGCGCCGGCAGCGGCCGCCAGCGCAAGGAAAAGACCCTGGAGGTCTCCATTCCCGCCGGCGTGGAAGAGGGCACCCGGATCCGCTTGGCCAGCGAGGGCGAGGCGGGCTTGCGCGGCGCCCCGCCGGGGGATCTGTATATTTTCCTCACCATTACCCCGCATCGCCTGTTCCAGCGTGATGGCGCCAACATTCATTGCAAGGTGCCCATCCCCATGACCACGGCGACGCTGGGCGGCGCGATCGAAGTGCCGACCATCGACGGCGGTCGTGCCTCGGTCAACATCCCCAAGGGGACCCAGTCGGGTGACCAGTTCCGGTTGCGCGGCAAGGGCATGACCGTGTTGCGTGGCAATACGCGCGGTGACATGTTCATCCATGCCTCGGTAGAGACCCCCGTGAACCTCACCAAGCGGCAAGAAGAGCTGTTGCGTGAGTTCGAGCAGGCGGGCGAACAGGATTCCAGCCCGGAGTCTTCTTCCTTTTTCAAAAAGGTTAAGGAATTCTGGGAGGATCTGACCGACTGAAGACCCCGCGGGCCAAAGGAGATGGGACAATGAGGATCGGAATCGTCGGGTGCGCCGGACGCATGGGCCGGATGCTCGTCAAGGAAACCCTGGCGACGCCCGGCGCCGAACTGGCGGGCGGTATTGAGCGCGCCGGCTCGCCGGCCGTGGGTATCGACCTCGGCGTGCTGGCCGAGGGCACCATGGTGGGGGTGGTTGCTACCGACAGCGCCGCCGACCTGTTTGCCGTCTCGGATGTGGTGATCGACTTTTCCACCCCCGGCGCCACCGTGGCCCATGCGGCGCTGGCCGCCAAAAGCGATACGGCGCTGGTCA
Organism: Pararhodospirillum photometricum DSM 122; assembly: GCF_000284415.1. Classification (NCBI taxonomy): domain Bacteria; kingdom Pseudomonadati; phylum Pseudomonadota; class Alphaproteobacteria; order Rhodospirillales; family Rhodospirillaceae; genus Pararhodospirillum; species Pararhodospirillum photometricum. The sequence continues at coordinate 2,834,495 of NC_017059.1, read as the reverse complement.
TTGGTACCACCGGCATGGGGCCGGCCGATCTGGCCGTACTGCATGCGGCGGCCGCCGAGGTCCCCATCGTTTTCTCGCCCAACATGAGCGTGGGCGTGACCTTGCTCACCGCCTTGACCGAGCGGGTCGCGGCCATTCTCGGCGAAGATTACGACATCGAGATCGTCGAGATGCACCATCGCCACAAGGTCGATGCCCCCTCGGGCACCGCCCTGGGGCTGGGCCGGGCGGCGGCGGCGGGCCGGGGCATTTCCCTGGAGGCCATGTCCACCCGGGTGCGTGATGGCCATACCGGGCCGCGCGTGCCGGGCTCCATCGGCTTTGCCACCTTGCGCGGCGGCGATGTGGTGGGCGATCACTCGGTGATCTTTGCCGCCGAAGGCGAGCGGGTGGAACTGACCCACAAGGCTTCTAGCCGGGCGGTGTTCGCCAAGGGCGCCGTGCGCGCCGCCTTGTGGTGCGAGGGGCGGCCGGCTGGCCTTTGGACCATGCGCGACGTTTTGGGGCTTTAAGCAAAAAAAGCAAGGCTGGGGAGGCGGGCCTCCCCAGACCCCTCCGCTCCGGGGATCAGGCGGCTTTCAGGAAACGATTCATGTCGTCCAGGAAGCGCAGGGTTTCTTCGCGCAGGGCGTCGCCCCGGCGGGTGAGGTCGCGGGTGTGGTCGAGCAGGCGCCGCGCGCTGCCGCCGGTTTCGGTGGCGGCTTGGCTGACATCCCCGATGGCGTGGGCCACTTGGTCGGTACCGCCGGCGGCGCGCTGGACACTGCCGGCAATTTCGCTGGTGGCCGAGGCCTGTTGCTCGACAGCGGCGGCGATGCTGGCCGTCGTGGTGTTGATTTCGTTGATGCGGGCCACGATCGCGCCAATGGCGGCGACGGCGTTTTGGGTCGAGGCCTGGACGGCGCCGATTTGCGCGCTGATTTCGTCGGTGGCGCGGGCGGTCTGGTTGGCGAGCGATTTGACCTCGCCGGCGACGACGGCAAAGCCCTTGCCGGCATCGCCGGCGCGCGCCGCCTCGATGGTGGCGTTGAGGGCCAGGAGGTTGGTCTGGGAGGCGATGTCGTTGATGAGCTTGACGACTTCGCCAATGCGGGCCGAGGCCTCGGCAAGGCCGCGAATGGTTTCGTTGGTGGCACGCGCCTCGGTGACGGCCGACGACGACAGGCGGTTGGACTGCTCGACCTGTCGCCCGATTTCCCGAATGGAGACGGAGAGTTCCTCGGCGGCAGCGGCGGCGTTTTGGACGTTGGCGCTAGCGTCGCGGGTGGCGCGGGTCATGGCGCCCACTTGGGTATCGGTGTTTTCGGCGGTGTGGGTCATGCCAACCGCAGTTTGTTCCAGGTCGGCGTAGGCCCGGGTCACGGCGTCGAGAGCGTCGCTGGCGCTGCGTTGATACTCACTCATGCGGCGTTCCACCGCGTGGGCTCGTTGCTCGATGGCCTCGACACGGCGTTGTTCTTCGGCTTGCAGGGCAAGGCGTTCGTGGGCGGTGTGCTTGAACACGTTAAGGGCGCGGGCGATCTGGCCGATTTCGTCGCCGCGTGTAGCCTCGGGGACGGTCCACCGTGACGTCGCCGTTGGCGAGGCGCTCGACGGTGTGGGTCAGGCGTGACAGAGGCGTGGTCACCAGACGGCTGACCACGAGATAGCAAAACACCAACGAGCCGATCCCCAGCCCGGCCCCCAGGATGACGCCCCATAGCACGGTCTGGTGCACCAGGGCTTCCATCTCGGTCGTATTTTGTTCCATGAGGGTCTGGTTGACGCGGATTCGTTGTTCGGTGTTTTCGGCCAGGGCGAGGCGCACGGGGCGAACCTTCTTGGCCCAGATTTCGCGGGCGGCGGGAATGTTGTCGGCCTGGACGGTGGCGATGGCGTCGCGCGAGGCTTGATCGTAGTCCCGCAGCTTGGCCCTGAGGTCATCAACGATGGCTTTGCGCTCTGGGGTTGTGGCGGCGGCGCTGCCAGCGTCGAGATTCTTCTGGAGCAGGCTGATGCTCTCGCCATAGCGGGCGACGACTCGATCCAGGGCTTCCTTGTCTTTGCTGACGAGCAAGGTGGAAAGGGCGGCAATGGACGCGTTATTGATTTCAGACATGAAACCGAGGGCTAGCAAGGAACGCTTGGCGTCTTCGTTGATCACCTTGCTGGCTTTTTCTTCGATCACGATCAAACTGCGATAAGCGACGGCCAAGCCGCCACAGAACAGCAAAATAGTGATCAAGACGGGGAGGATGATTTTTTTCAGGACACTCAGAGACTGAAGGGCACCGCTGGACATGGGATCCTCATTCGGTCAAGGCTGCATTTTTTCTTTCACGACATGAAGCCGCTAGCCACACCTTCCATCTCCCGGTCATGTGCTTGGAAAAGGGCGTGGATCAGGGCATGCGGATTGGTGGACGCGGTGGGTGTGACCTTTTTGTCTTTGTAGGTTAATCGCTGACTCTTTAGACGTCAATTCATCATCTTGACGGTGGGAAAGATGGAGATTTCGCTGACGTAAAGGAACGCCCGGGGTGATTTTCCTTTTATATCTCGTTTGCTTTTTCGCTTTTCTGGATGGATCGCGTAGGGATCAGGGGCTGTGGCCCGGGGGGCTAAGGTCGGTTGATAAAATTCGATTAACGCCCGCAAAGAGAGACTCTGTTGACTTAAAAGAGCTTTGTGCCATCCAATGACTTTTTGAGCGTGGCGAGGGTGGTTTGGGGTTGACCCTTGCGGAAAATCTGGAAATAGTATCACTCCAAAGTGAGTGGGCGTGCGAGGCCAGATCTCTCGCAAGAGTGGACCAAGAGAGCCTGTTGCTTCTGTGATGTTCCTAAAAAGAAGCGCGTGAGACGGGCGGGAGTCGTGTCTACGCTGGTTTGAGGGGGCCCGGAGAATGCCTTCAAAGAAGATACTCACCGTTCTCTCCGAGTATGGGTACTGGGGAGAAGAGCTGCTGGGGCCTTTGGAATGTCTTGAAGTGGCGGGCCACTCCTTGGAGTTTGTGACCCCGCGTGGTGGGCGGCCCCGCGCCTTGCCGGTGAGTATGGATCCCGGCTTTGTCGATCCGCCCTTGGGCATGCCGGTGACCTCGGCGGCGACGGCGGCCAAGGTCCGCGCCCTGGACGACTCCCCGAGGCTCGATCACCCACGCAACCTCGCGGCGTGGTTCCCGGAACGCCCCTATTTCAGTGCCCCCAACTTTTTGCGAGCCCTGGAAGAGTATAACGAGACCCTCAAGAAAGCGCGGCAAGATCTGGATGATTTTGCCGCGCTTCTTCTTGTGGGGGGCAGTGGTCCCATCGTTGACATGGTCAATAACCAGCGCTTGCACGATGTGGTCCTGGCGTTTTATCAGACCAATCGGCCGATTTGTGCCATCTGTTATGGTGTGGCCTGCTTGGCCTTTGCCCGCGATCTCAACGAGCGCCAAAGCATTTTGCACGGCCGCCATGTCACTGGTCACACGGTGGAATACGATTATCACGACGGGACCGGTTTTCTCGGCAGTGACCTCAACATGGGGCCGCCGCCCTACACGCTGGAATACATCTTGCGCGATACCGTGGGGCCAGAGGGTCAGTATCACGGCAACTTCGGCAAGAAGACTTCCGTTATCGTCGATTATCCCTTCATCACCGCCCGCTCCAATCAATGCTCCTACGAAGCCGGCGATGCCTTGGTGGCTGTGCTTGACCGGGGCCTGCGACGTCAGGGCTGGTGATCGTTTGTCTGTCCGTTTTCCCTCCAGCGACCGAGGAGGCCCGATGACCGACACGCCCCCCCCGTTGACCCCGGCCGTCCTAGTGGCGGCCCGCACCGGCGATCTGCCCTCCTTGCGCGCTTGGCTGGCGGCCGGGGGTCCGTCAATGCCCAGGATGATGGGGGGTGGAGCCCCCTCCTGTGGGCCGCTGCTCGCGGTCAGACCGAGGCGACCCGCCTGCTTCTCGAGCACGGCGCCGATGCCGGGGGAGGCCATGGGCTTTCCGGCGCCTTGCCCGTGCATCTGGCAGGCCAAGCGGGGCGCGTGGCCTGCGTTGAGCTTCTGCTGGCCGCGAGGCCCGATCTGATCGACAGCCAATACCGGATCAACGCCCACAGCGTTTTGTTGCAGGCGGTGTTTTATGGCCACCTGGAGCTGGCTGAATTTTTGTTGGACCACGGGGCCAGCACGGCGGTGACCACGGCGCGTGGTCTGGGCCCTCTGGAACTGGCGGCCCAGTTTCAAAACGAGGCCATGGTGGCGGTCATCCGGCCCCATGATAGCCCGGCCGAGGCCAAGGCGGCGGCCTACCAGCGTTACCTTGAGAGCATCACGCCAACGGTGACGCCCGAGGAGCGCCCGCGCCAGGATCTGGCCGACCGGCTGGTTGCCGCCTTGGATCAGGGTTTGCGGGCCGCCGCCAGCGATCCGGCCAGCGTGGACGCGACCTTGGCCGAGGTGCGCCGTTTGGTCGAGGACGACGGCGCCGAGGTCAACCGTCTGGGCGGGCCCCTGTCCCAGCCGCCCCTGATCATCACGGCCACCGGGCCTAACGGGTTTCCCGCCAACCCGGCGGTGGTTCGGCTGCGTCACGAGGCGGCGCTCTATCTGCTGGACCGGGGTGCCGATCCCACGGTGCACGAGCGCCACCCCATGGGGGCGCAAACGGTGATCCGCGCCGCCGTGTTCAACCACCTGGATCTCCTCAAGGCCTGCGCCCAGGCGGTGAGTCCCGAGCGCTACACGGCGGCGATCAACGAGATCCCCCTGGTTAACGGCCTGACCGCCATGCACGACACGGTGCTGCGCGCCACCATGGCGGCGCCCGATCGCTTCGAGGGCTACCTTGATCAAGTGCGCTGGTTCGTGGCGCACGGGGGACGCTCCGACATTGAAGACTTTTCCGGCAAGACCCAGCGGGCTCTGGCCGAGGAGGCGCAGGACCCCACGGTGCGGGCCCGCCTGCTGGAAGCCTTGGACAGTTGATGGATCCCTGACACAGGAGTCTCCCCCATGGATGCGACGGGTAATCGTCCCCCCAACCGCCTCAAGCGCCGCCTTGCCGCCGGTGAGGTGTGCCTGGGGGCCACCTTGACCATGGCCAGCCCCGTGGTGGCCGAACTGTTCTCCCGCGTTGGCTTCGATTGGCTGTGGCTGGAGATGGAGCATACCACCACGTCCGACGCCGAGGTCCTGGCCATGCTCCAGGCGACCAACGGCGCCGAGACCAGCACGGTGGTGCGGGTACCCTGGAACGACAAGACCATGATCAAGCGGGTCCTCGACACCGGACCCGACGCCGTTCTCCTGCCCCTGGTCAATTCGGCCGAGGAGGCTGAGGCGGCGGTGCGGGCTGTCAAGTATCCGCCGCTGGGCGAACGCGGGGCGGGGCTGGGCCGGGCCCAGTGCTATGGCCTGCGCATGGGCGAATACCTGCAAAGCGCCAATGACGAAATCATGACCCTGGTCATGATCGAGCACGTGCGCGCCGTGGAGAACATCGAGGCCATTCTGGCCGTGCCGGGGATCGACGCGGTCATGGTGGGGGCGCTCGATCTGTCGGGCAGCATGGGGATCTTGGGCCAGACCGCCGATCCCCGGGTCGAGGACGCCATCCAAACGGTGTTGAAGGCCACCCTGGCGGCGGGCAAGCCCTGCGGCATCATTACCACCAGCGCCGACCAAGCCAACCGCCGCCTCAAGGAAGGCTTCACTTTGCTGATCGTTGGCATCGACATCCTGTTCCTTTTGGGCGGCGCCACCGGCGTTCTGGGCCAGATCGAGCGCCCCCCCGCCAAGGCATGAGGGAGCCCCCCAGGGAGTGGAGGGGTCTGGGGAGGCCCCGCCTCCCCAGCCTTCCTCTTCCCCCTTGCAAAAAGGACGGAGGCCATGAGCCGCAAGATCGCAATCCTGATCGAAAGCGACTTTTACGAGCACGAGATCTGGTACTACCACTACCGCTTTGCCGAAGCTGGCCTGGAAGCGCGCTTCGTCAGTCGGCTCTGGGGCCAACCCCAGATCACCTTCAAGGGCCACGAGTACCACGCCCCCTTCGAGTGCCGGGACAGCTTCGAGGACATCGACGACCAAGCCCTGGCCGACTACGGCGCCGTCATCGTGCCCTCGGGCATGGTGGCCGACCGCCTACGCTACACCGAGGACCTGAGCCGCCTGCCGCCGGCGGCAGCTTTCTTGCAGCGCGCCTTTGCCCGGCCGGATCTGCTCAAGGGCATCATTTGCCATGGCCTGTGGCTGACCGCCGCCGTGCCGGGGCTGGTTAAGGGGCGGCGCCTGACCTGTCATCCCAACCTCTACGGCGATGCCCTGGCGTATGGGGCGGTCTTTGTGGACGAGGATGTGGTGGTGGACGGGGACTTGGTGACGGCGCGCACCGGTAATCATGCCCACCTGCTGGCGCGGGCGCTGGTGGAGCGGTTGGGGTAGGACACGCAGGGGAAGGCTGGGGAGGCGGGGGCCTCCCCCAGACCCCTCCTTTCTGTTTGGGGGGGTGAGGTGGGGCCATGAGTTTTGTGTTGGTGGTGTTTGTGCACCCGGCAGTGCGGCGCTCGCGGCTCAACCGCTCTTTGCGTGATGCCGTGCGCGATCTTGAGGGGGTGCGGGTCCACGATCTTTATGAGACCTACCCGGATTTTTTTATCGACGTGGCGGCCGAGCAAGCGGTGCTGCGCGAGGCCGGGGCTCTTGTCGTGCAGCATCCGATTTATTGGTACTCCTGCCCGGCCCTGCTCAAGGAGTGGTTCGATCTGGTTTGGCAGCAGGGGTTTGCCTTTGGCCCCGGGGAGCGGGCGCTGGCCGGCAAGCCCTGGGTGAGCGCGGTCAGTACCGGCAGCCAGCCCGGGGCCTACCACCCCGAGGGTCTGCATCGCTTCACCTTGGAGGAAATCCTGCGTCCCTTCGAGGCCACGGCCCGGCTGTGCGGCATGACGTGGCAAGATCCCTTTGTCACTCACGACGCCGTTGGTGTGAGCGCCGAGGTTGTGCGGGAAATCGGACAGGCTTATCGCCGGCGCCTGGAGGCGTTGCGCGATGCTCTGAAAGGACCCTGACATGCTCGCCGATGCCGTGATCTATCTGGCCGCCGCCGTCGTGTCGGTGCCCATCGCCCGCATCTTGGGGTTGGGCTCGGTCCTGGGCTACCTGATCGCCGGGGTGCTCATTGGCCCTGGGGTGTTGGGGCTGGTGGGGGAAGAGGAGGGCGTGCGCCACGTCGCCGAACTGGGCGTGGTCATGATGCTGTTCCTGGTCGGGCTCGAACTGCGCCCGGCCCGGCTGTGGAGCCTCAGGGGCGCCGTGTTTGGCGTGGGCTCGGCCCAGGTCGGCGTGTCGGCGGTGGTGTTGGGGCTGGCCTTGTTCGCCGGCGGGCTGGCGTGGCCGGCGGCCCTGTTTGGCGGGCTGGCGCTGGCCATGTCCTCCACCGCAATCGTTTTGCAGGCACTGGCGGAAAAGGGCTTGCTGCGCTCGCGGGCCGGCGAGGTCTGTTTCTCCGTGCTGTTGTTTCAGGATCTGGCCGTCATCCCCATCATGGCCCTGCTGCCCTTGCTGGCGCCGAGGCCTCGGCCCATCCCTCGGCTCTGGCCGGCTGGCCGGGCTGGGTCCAGGCGCTGGCGACTCTGGGGGCGGTGGGGCTCATTGTGGGCGGCGGCCGGCTGTTGACCCGGCCGGCCTTTCGCTTCATTGCCCGCAGCCGTTTGCGCGAGATCTTTACCGCGTCGGCCTTGCTTTTGGTCCTGGCGACGGCCTTGCTGATGTCGGCGGTTGGCCTGTCGGCGGCCCTTGGAACCTTCCTGGCCGGGGTGGTGCTGGCCGACAGCGAGTTTCGCCACGAGTTGGAGAGCGATCTCGAGCCCTTCAAAGGCCTGTTGCTGGGGTTGTTTTTCATTTCCGTGGGCGCTGGCATCAATCTGCCGTTGCTGGCCGAGGAGCCGGGGACCATTGCCTTGCTGGTGTTGGGGGTGGTGGCGCTCAAGGCCCTGGTTTTGGCCGGGGTCTTGCGAGCCCTGCGGCTGGCCGGGCGTGATTGTGTGCTCAGTGCCCTGGCCTTGTCCCAGGTCGGCGAGTTTGCTTTTGTCCTGATCGGGCTGGCCAGCGTATCGGGCCTGTTTTCCGCCGAGGTGAGCGGGCTCATCACCTTGACCGTGGCCTTGTCCATGGTCACGACCCCGCTATTGCTCCTGGCCTTTGAGCGGTTGGCCCGTGTTAAGGCCGTGTCCTCGCCGGAAGCGCCCCCCGAGATTCCGGCGGGCGGCCGGGTGATCCTGGCCGGGTTTGGCCGGGTGGGGCAAATCGCCGGGCGCTTGCTCATGGCCCGCGGGCTCGCGGTGACCGTACTGGAGCACGATGCCGATCAACTGGCGGCCCTGCGCCGCTTTGGCTTCACCTTGCACTACGGCGACGCCCGGCGTCCCGACCTGCTGGCGGTGGCCGGGGCCGCCGAGGCGGATGTGCTGGTGGTGGCCACCGATGACAGGGAAACCAGCGAGACCATCGTCGCCACCGCCCGGCGCCATTTCCCCGCGCTCAAGATCGCCGCGCGCGCCTTCGACCGGGTGCACGCCTATGCCCTGGAGGACGCCGGGGCCGACCTTGTGGTGCGCGAGACCTTTGCCGGCGCCCTGGACCTTGGGGTCGGGGCTCTGACCTTGCTCGGCACCCCGGCCTATGAGGCAAGGCGGGCCGGGTTGGTGTTCGCCCGCCACGATGCCGAGGTTTACCACGCCCTGCGCACCCTCACCGAGGACAGCGCTTCGTGGGGTCTGGCCTTCCGGGCCAAGCGCGAGCACCTGGAGCGCATCTTGGCCCGCGAGGCTGCCGGGCAGGGGGACAGGCTGGGCGACGGCTGGGATCAGGTGTGTTCCGGCGAGGGCGACAGGGAGGCGAGGCCATGACGGTGAAGCCCTCCCTCCTGTGGGTCATCGGTGCCGGCGTGCTGGGTAGCGTCGTGATGGCCGTGACCTTGGTGATGGTCCTGACCGCGCTCAAGGCCGACGAGAACCTGATCAAGCTCTCGGAAAGCCGGCGGGTTTTCGTGGCGCGGCAGATGGAAGTCAAGATTCAGACCGGATTCAATATGGGGTTGTCACTGGCCAGTCAGAGCAATCTCAGTCAAAAAGTGCAAGACGTCGCGAAAAGCACCTCCCGGCTGAGTTCCCTTGAGGTGTTCGACGAAACCGGCGCCGTCTTGTTTGCGGCCGGCCCCCAGGCCGGGCGGTCCACGGTGCCCGAGGCCGTGCGCAAGGTGGTGGTGGCCCTGCCGGCCGGGCACGTCTGGTCTGGGCGCGAGCCCGAGGGGCTGCTGACGGCGCTCCCCCTGGTCAACAGCTTTGGCCAGATCGAGGGCGGGCTGCTGCTGATCAGCGGGCGCGACGCCTTGAACGTCGTATCGCGCCGTATCTTGCAAGACATCGCGATCGGCGGGCTGGGGCTGGGCGTGGTGGCGGGCGCGCTGGGGCTTGTCGCCGTCGCCCGGGTGTTTTCTGCGCCTCGCCAGGGATTTCGCCGGGCCGACGCGGCCCTGAGCGCCCTGGCCGAGCGCCATGATCCCCCCTTTGCGCCCAACCCCGACAATGCCGTCGAGCAGGCGGTTGGGGAGTTTCGTGATCGTGTTACGGCCAGTTGGCGCGCTCTTGACGAGGCCCGTCAGCGTCTCGACACCCTGGACCGGTAGGCCTGCACCATGCCCGAGCATGTTCCCCCGCCCCCTCCCGCCGCCTCCCTCGGTGTCGAGAGCCCCCGGCCCGGTCTTGTCAGTAATCCCGTGGTCCGGCTGTTTGCCGCCACCACCGTGGTTCTGGTCCTGACCATGATCCTGACCGGGCTTTATGCCTTTGGGGTCAGCCAGCGCCACCTCCTGCCCGAGCTGGATTTCAATGCCCGGGCGGTGGGGGATGCCATCGCCGAGCGGGTGGCGGTGGCCCAGGAGGTGGGGATCCCCTTTGAGCGGCTGGTGGGGATGGACGAGTACCTGGGCTCGGTCTTGGCGACCCAGTCCGAGATCGCCTACCTGGGCATGACCGATCCGACCGGTAAGGTGCTCTACCGTGCCGGGCTGGAGGCGAGTGAGATCCACCGGATCCTCACCGCCTCGCCTTCGGATGAGAGCGGGAGCCAGACGGCGGAAGACGGCTGGGCTTTTTGGTTGAGCCGGGCCAGCCTGCTGGTCTCGGGCCCCCCCTTGCGCCGCGACGCCCCCCGGGCCGGCTATTACGACACGATCCTGCCCTTGTTGTTTCAGGGGCAGCCGGTGGGCGTGTTGCACATCGGGGTTTCGGTGGATTTCTACAAGGAGGAAATCAGCGAGGAGGCCGGCGATGTCCTGATCGCCGTGGTCATTGCCTTGCTGGTGGCATTCGAGATCCTGATTGCCGTCACCACTTTGACCCTGAGCGGCCCGCTCGACACCTTGCTCGCCACCTTGCGTCAGGCGGCCCAGGGGATCTTGGTGCGCCCTGTGCAAGGCTCGGTGCGCGAAATCGACCGGCTGGCCCATCACATGGGCGGGGTGGTGGACGCCCTCAACACCGCCTTGACGGGGCTTAAGGCCCGCGTCGAAGCCCTGCGTGCCCGTTGGCCCGAGCGACAGGCCCAAGCCGCGCTGCACGACATCGACCAGGGCTTGGACACCGCCTTGCGCCCCGCCGATCCCGCCCAGACGCCCGTCGATCTGGCCTCGGTGTTCATTGGCGCGCGGGTGTGCGCCTTTCTTTTCGTGCTGGCCGAGGAGATCGCCCGGCCCTTCATGCCGGTGTTCATTCAAGCCACGGCCCAGGAGAGCGGCCTTGGCGGCAATGCTCTGCTGATCGGCCTGCCCATGTCCTTGTTCCTGCTCGTGGTAGCGCTCACCATGCCGTGGGCCGCCGGCTGGTCCGAGCGCCTGGGGCGGCGGCGCACCTTCGTGCTTGGCGCCGGGGTGTCCACCGTGGGCCTGTTGGGCACGGCCCTGGACCCGACTTTTGGCGCCTTGCTGGCATGGCGCGCCCTTTCGGGCCTTGGCTATGCCCTGACCTTTGTCGCCTGCCAGGGCCATGTGCTCGATCATGCCGGCCCGGCCCAGCGCGCCCGCGGCGTGGCGGTGTTCGTGGGCGGCATCACCGCCGCCGATATTTGCGGCCCCGCCATTGGCGGCATGCTGGCGGCGCGCATCGGCTTCGAGGCGGTGCTGGGAGTGGGTGCCGGACTGGCCCTCGGGGCTGCCGTGTTCGGGATGTGGGCCTTGCGCGGGCCCTCGGTTGTCCTTCCCTCCCCGGGGGCGGGAGTTGGCAGCATGCTGTCCTTGCTGAAAAACAAGCGCTTGGTCGTGGTGCTGCTGTTGAGCGCGGTGCCGGCTAAGGTGGTGTTGTCGGGCGCCTTGTTCTTTCTCGTGCCCCTGGTGGCCGCCGACCTTGGGGCGACCCAGGCCGAGATCGGGCGCTTGGTCATGCTCTATGGGTTGGCCGGGTTTGTGTTGGCCCAGCCCTTTGCCCGGCAGGCCGACCGCTGGTCCTTGCATGGGCTGGCGGTGGGGATGGGGGGGATGGTGGCTGGCCTGGGCCTGCTGCCGCTGTTGTTTGACGTGAGCATGCTGACCGTGAGCGGGGCCGTTCTGGCCCTGGGGGTGGGGCAGGCCCTGAGCATTTCGCCGCAACTGGCCTTTGTCCTCAAAGTGGCCGAGGACGATCTCGCCCGCGTCGGCCAAGCGCCGGTGGTCGGCCTTTATCGTCTGGTCGAGCGCCTGGGCGGGGCGAGTGGTCCTTTCATCGCCTCGGCCTTGATTGCGCCGTGCGGCTTGGGCGGGGCCATGGCGGCGCTGGGGGCCGGGGTGGCGGTGGCGGCCGTGCTGTTTTGCGTGGTGTTCTTGGTGGTGGGCGCCGCGCCCCATCCCGACGACCGCCCCGATGACCCCGCCGATGTCCTCCCCCAAGGGAATGGCCGCCGGGAGGCCGTGCGATGAGCCCGCTGTCGTGGCGTTTGGTCGGGGCGGGGCTGCTCGCCGTGCTGTTGGCAAGCGCCGGGGTCGCCGCCGCCGAGGGCGATCGCCCGCCGCCCCCCTCGCGCATTGTCATGATCCTCTTTCGCGGCGAGACCGACGTGGAGCGCGGCTTTCGCGACTTCCTGCGCGAGGAGGGGATCGAGGCCGAGATCACCGTGCGGTCCTTGGATCGCGATCTCACCCGGTTGCCCTCGGTCATCAGCGAGGTACGGGCCGCACGCCCCGATCTGGTCTACACCTGGGGAACCGGCGTGGCGCTTGGGGTATTGGGGACCTTCGACGCGGTGGCGCCAGAGACCCACATTCACGACCTGCCTGTCCTGGCCACCATGGTGTCGTCGCCGGTGGGCTCGCGGTTGGTCGAGCACCTGGGGCCCTCGGGGCGCAACTTCACCGCGGTGTCCCACTTGGCTTCCCTCTCGAGCCAGTTGAACGCCATGCGGGCCTATCGCACGGTCACGCGCTTGGCGGTTCTTTATAACCCCATCGAGTCCAACGCCGCCGATACGGTTACGGCGTTGCGTGCCCTGTGTGCGACGGAGGGTATCGACCTCGTGGCCGAGCCGGTGCCGCTTGATGCCACGGGCCGCCCGAGGGCCGATGTCCTGCCCGATCTGGTGGCCAAGGTCGCGGCGCGCGAACCGCAGTTTCTTTATATTGGTCCCGACACGTTTATCGGGGACAACCGCGACACCGTGACCAGCGAGGCCATCCGCCATCGCATTCCCGTCTTTACCGGCACCGAACTCGAAATCCGCGCCTCCAACGCCATGCTCGGTCTGGTGGCGCCTTATTACACCCTGGGCAAGCTGGCCGGCTTCAAGGCCCAGCAGATCCTGGTCAACAAGGTGGACCCGGGCAGCTTGCCGGTCGAGACCCTGAGCCGGTTTACCTATGTCGTCAAAATGAGCGTCGCCCGGCAATTGGGGCTCTATCCGCCCATGGCCGTGCTCGACTACGCGGAGATTGTGCCATGACCGCGTGGCGCGAGCCGGTCGGCGACCTCTGGCTCACCGGGCGGGTCCTGGGGCCCGAGGATTTCCCCACGGTCCGGGCCTTGCACCACCAAAGTCTCGTGGGACAGCCCCCCGGGCTCGTCAATCCCGAAACCGACGCCTTTTTGGCCGACCACCTGGGCGCGCTGGGCCTGACTCTCGGGGTGTTCGGCGGCGACGGCGTTCTGGTCGCCTATGCCATTCTCGGCCTGCCCACTGCCGAGGCCGCGTACAACTTCGGGCGCGTCGTCGGGGTCGCCGATCTCGGGCGGGTGGCCCATCTCGATGGCGTGGCCGTGGCCCCGGCGTGGCGGGGACGGGGGCTGCACCGGGGCTTGGTCACGCGGCGACTGACGCTCGCGGCCGAGGCCGGGCGCCGGGTGGTGGTGGCGACCATCGCTCCCCTCAATCGGCCCAGCCTGCGCACCGCGCTCGGCGCCGGCCTGCGGGTGCGGGCTGTGCACCCGATGTTTGCCAGCCGCGCCTTGCGTTTTCTCGTGGTTCGCGATCTGGAGGGCGAGCCGATGCTCGAGACGACCCAACCGCTCCGCCTGCCCCTTGGCGCGACCGAGGCCTTGCACGAGCGTCTCGTTCAGGGCTGGCGTGGCTATGCCCTCGACGAGGCGGCCGACCACCTGCTCCTCGCCACCGAGCGCGCGGGAGACGGGTCATGATGCTGCGCACCCGGCTGACTCTCGGCATCTCGCTGTGCTTCGTGGCCGTAACCGCCATCGTGGCCCTGGAAGGCCGCTTGCGCTTGAGCGAAGCCGAGCACCGTTTCGAGCGCGCCGAAATCGCCGGCAACCGCAACGCCTGGACCGGGGTGGCCAGCGCCGAACTGCGGGGCCTGCGCGACGAGTTGTCCGCCTTGCCCAACAGCGATGCCATCGTCCAGGCGCTGGCCGATCCCGCCCGGCTCGCCGAGGGCAGTGCTCCCGATCCCCAGCCGTTTTTGGCCGATTTGCTGGAGCGCATTCGTTTGCGCCTGCCCGGGGCCCACCTCGAGGTGGTGCGCGCCGATGGCAGTGTCGTCTATCTCTCCCATCCTGGTCCCGTGCGCTTTCTATCCGGCTCCCGGCTGGCTGCGGTGCTGGCCACCACCCAGGGGATCAGCGGTCTCGTCGGCTCCCCGACCGTGGTGGTGGGGGCGGGGGCGCCGGTTTTCACCCGTCTGGGCGCCGCCGGGGCGGTGGCTTTGGTCACCGAGGCCGAGCGCCTGCTGCCCGAGGTCCAGGCCAACACCGCCGCCTCGGTCTCTTTGCTGTCCCCCGCCGGCCTCGTGCTGGCCCAGCAAGACGGCAGCGAAGGGGAGGGCGGCGCAAACCCAGGGAAAGGGCAGCCCCCCAGCCCCTGGCCCGGCGACGTGGCCCAGATCATCCAGGCGCCCGACAGCGGCGGGCTGGTGCGGGTCAGTCACGCCGGCCGCATGATCGAAAGCACCTTGCTCCCCCTGGCGGCCATCGACGGCGAGCGGGCGGCCGTGCTCGCCGTGTCCCGCGACATCACGCCGGCTTGGCGCCGCGCCGTTGTGCTCTCCAGCCTCAGTTATGCGCTGGTGGGGGCCGAACTGGCCCTGTTTCTGGCCGGGCTCTTTTGGTATCTGCGGGTGTCGTTTCGTCCGCTCAATGCCGCGATCCGGGTGCTCAACGCTTTGTCGCGGGGCGATACCTCGGTGCAGGGTCTGCCCACCACGGGCCAAGATGAAATTGGCCGTCTCGCCCGGACCATGGAAATCTTTCGCCGCAACCAGAAGCTCCTCGCCGAGACATCGGCCGCTAAGGAGCGCATCGACAGCGAGTTGTCGGTGGCCCGCGATATTCAAAGCCACATCGTGCCCACCACCTTCGTCTTTCCCGGCCATCCCGAGTTCGATCTCCATGCGGTCATGGAGCCGGCCAAGGCGGTGGGCGGCGATCTTTATGATTTCTTTTTGCTCGATGAGCGGCGCTTGTTTTTCCTGATCGGCGATGTCTCCGACAAGGGGGTGCCCGCCGCCTTGTTCATGGCTATCGCCAAGGCTCTGTTCAAAAACGAGGCCATCGACCGCGAGGGCACGCTGGCCGAGGTCATGGGGCGCGTCAACCGCCAACTCACCCTCGACAACCCCTCGGAAATGTTCGTGACCGTGTTTGCCTGCGTCCTCGACCTCGATACCGGGATCGTGACCTACGCCGATGGTGGCCACGAGTTGCCCGTGCGTTTGTCGCCCGAAGGCCGGGTCGAGGTGCTCAAAAAGCAAGGCGGGCTCGCCTTGGGGTTCATGGCGGACTACCTCTATACCACCGCCGAGATTCACTTGGCCCCCGGCGATGCCTTGTTGCTCTACACCGACGGCGTCAACGAGGCCATGAACCCCGAGCACGAGATGTTCAAGGTCGAGCGTATCACCGAAACCTTGCAAGGAAATGTCGCGGCCAGCGGCGGTGCCGCCCAGATTGCCCGCACCTTGCTGGGCGCCGTGCATGGCTTTGCGGCGGGTGCCCCGCAAAGCGACGACATCACCATCTTGGCCCTGCGCTGGAAGGGGCCGCGCGCCTTGGTCGGTGCCGGGGAACAGGGGAGGGAGGCATGACCAGAGGGCTGGTTCTGGCGGTGCATCGGGAAGGCGACTGGGAGCCGGCGCTGGAGGCGCTGTTGCCCCGGGCGGCCTGTGACGAGGCCCAGGCGGCCATCGCCCGCTGGCCGGCCTCGCACCCCACACCGCTTTGGACCATGCCCGGGCTGGCCCAGGCGCTGGGGCTGGGCCATCTGTGGATCAAGGACGAGGGGTGCCGCCTGGGTGTGGGCAGTTTCAAGGCGTTGGGGGCGCCCTACGCGTTGGTCCGGGCTCTTGCGCGCCGCCTGCCCGGGGTGTCGCCCCAGGCCCTCATGGCCGGGGAGGCCCGCGACGCCTGTGCCGCGTTCACGGCCGCCGCCGCCACCGATGGCAACCATGGTCGGGGGCTGGCCTGGGGCGCCGCTCAGGTGGGGTGTCGGGCGGTGATTTTCGTCCCGGCGGCCATCAGCCCCGGCCGCGTTCAGGCGCTGGAAGCCCTGGGGGCCCAGGTGGTGCGGGGGCTTGGCAGCTATGACGACGCTGTCGCCCAGTGTGCCGCCACCTGTCGCCGCGAGGGCTGGCTGGAGATCACCGACACCCTCAGCCCCGGCCGGGTCGATCCCGAGATCAGCGCCACCGTCACCGACATCATGGCCGGCTACACCGGGCTGATCGATGAAAGTTTGGCCGATGGCGCCGCCCCCACCCATGTGGTGGTCCAGGCCGGTGTCGGCGGATTGGCCGCCGCCGTGGCTGGGCGTCTGTGGCAGCGGCTGGGGGCGGCGCGGCCTCGCCTGATTGTTGTCGAGCCCGAACGCGCCGCCTGTGTCCAGGCCAGCGCCCGCGCCGGGCAGCCCACCCCGGCCGATGGCGATCTCAACACCGTGATGGCCGGGCTGGCCTGCGGCGAAGTGTCGCTGCCCGCCTGGGCTCTGGTGCACGCGGCGACCTGCGCCTTTCTGGCCATCCCCGACAGCGCCGCCGTGACCGCCATGCGGCGATTGGCCCAGCCCCTCCCCGGGGATCCGGTCGTTGTTGCCGGCGAGACCGGCGCCGCTGGGGTGGCCGGTTTGCTGACCTTGGTCCCTCACCCAGACTGGTGTGAGGCGCTCGACTTGGGGCCTGACAGTCGGGTGCTCGCTTTTGTGACGGAGGGGGCGACGGATCCGGCGCTGTATACCGCGCTGGTCGCTTGTTCGGGGGACGCGGGGCTGCCGCCCCGGGCCCCGCCTGGGGCGATGCCCCAGCACAGTCACCACGTCAGCTTCGAGCGCCTCGCCCGGATGCTGAAGGAGCTGTTTGGGCTGAAAATCTCGGAAGGGGCGATCGCCAACGCCTTCCGCCGTCTCGAAACCAGCCTGACGGCGGCCTGCGCGGCCATCAAGACGAGAATCATGCAGGCGGATGTCATCGCCTCGGACGAAACCACGGCGCGGGTCGAGGGCAAAACCCACTGGCAGTGGGTGTTCGTGACCGATACGGCCGTTCTGCACGACATCAAGCCCAGTCGGGCGCGCGCCGTCGTGACATCGGTTCTGGGCTTGCACCGGCCGGAGGTCTGGATCTCGGATCGCTACGCTGGGCAGCAGGACCTGGGCCAGGTTCACCAAGTCTGCCTCGCCCATGTTTTGCGGGATGTCCAATACGCCATCGATTGCGGGGATACGGTCTTCGCCCCCCGGATCCGGGATCTTTTACGCTGGACCATCCGCATCGGCAAACGAAAGCCAAGGCTCAAGGACACCACCTTGGCGACCTACGCCGGCAGAGCCGAGCATCGCCTGGACGTGCTGCTGAGCGTTCCGGCCGCCCATCCCGCCGGGCGGACCCTTCAGCACCAGATCAAGGCGTGGCGTGGGAAGTTCTTCGTCTTCCTGGCCGACCGCCGGGTGCCGTCGACGAACAACATCTGCGAACGCGAAATCCGGCCCTCGGTGGTGTTTCGCAAGGTGACCAATGGCTTCCGCTCCGCTTGGGGAGCACAAATCCACGCCGGATACCGATCCATCACTGGAACCGCTCGGACACCTCGAAAAACCCTGGCTCTGAGCGGTGTCTGCTGATTCAATAAGCCCCAGGCCGTGTTGGAGGGAACGATGGGTCGGCAGCCTGGGTTCTTCGATCTTGAAGAGCGGTATGCGGAGTTGTCGAAGGCGGGCGACCCGCTGGAGAAGCTGCTGAGGGTGGTGAGCTTCGAGGCGTTCCGCTACCGGCTGGACAAGGCGTTGAACCGCAGCGACCGAGCCCGGGGCGGCCGTCCGCCCCATGACGCGGTTTTGATGTTTAAGATCCTGGTGCTTCAGGCGCTGTACAACCTGTCCGACGATCAGGCGGAGTTCATGATCAACGACCGCCTGACGTTTAAACGCTTTCTCGGCCTAGGGCTGGCGGACAAGGCGCCGGACGCCAAGACGATCTGGCTGTTCCGCGAGACGCTGACCGAGGCCAACGCGATCGAGAAGCTGTTCGCGGTGTTCGACGCCAAGCTGAAGGAAGGCGGCTATCTGGCGATGTCGGGGCAGATCATCGACGCCACCATTGTGGCGGCGCCGCGTCAGCGCAACGACGACGACGAGAAGCAGGCGATCCGCGAAGGGCGCATCCCTGACGGCTGGGAAGAGACCCCGCACAAGCTGGCCCAGAAGGACAGGGATGCTCGCTGGACCCTGAAAAGGGCCAGAGCGAAGACGCCGAAGGCGGAAGGCGCCAAGGGCGTCGAGATCGCCATCCCGATATTCGGGGTGCCGGAAGAGCCCAAGGCGGTGGTTGCCGAGGTCGGTGCCGGAAGAGCCGAAGGCGGTGGTTGCCGAGGTGGTGCCGGAGGCGCCCAAAGCAGTGGTTGCCGAGGCGGTGCCTTTCGACTCGGAAGCGGAGGCGGCTAAAGAGGCCCGGGAGAAGGTGGCTCGGTACGATCTGGAGACCATTCCCGGCCTTGGCGATCTGGACGGTGTAACCGGCCTTGCCCCGCTGGAAGAGATTTTTGAAGCGGATCTGGACGAAGAAGAAGAGGAAGCCCCCCTTTTCGCCCCTCTCCCATCAGGCCTCGCTGCTCGAAACCCGGCTGTCCGGGGAGCAACGCCACGAACTTGAGGAAGTGTTGCACGAACTGGAGGACTTGCGGCGTATTCTGTTCCAAGCCGGTGTTTGAGAGACACGCTGCCTCTCCCTCTTGCTTCCTCCACAGACGCAGGGGGCTGGGGAGGGGCACTCCCCAGCCTTCTTTGTTCAGTCCACCGCCAGGGGCAGGACCTCCCCGTTTTTCACGGCGTCCAATCAATCGTTAACCCTTCCGGCGCCAGCCAGGGTGTGGTCTCCGCGGTGAGGGTAGCGCGGGGTGTGATCTTGACCCCGACAAAAATCGCCCAGGGGCCATGGGTATCCTTGTAGGCCACGCTGACGGGCTGCCCATCGGCGGCGCCCAGAGCCTCGATCATCTGGCCAGCGACAGCCTCGGTCATGCGAACCGTGTCGGCCATCCAGGGGCCGAGAACAGGGCCCATCATCCAGGGGGCTAGGGCAAGGAAAGGGGCGAGAGGGCCTTCCATCGGCGCCTCGTCGGGGGGATCCGTGCGCTCCGAGGCGGGCAGGAGGGCCAACCAGGGATGAAAAGCGGCCCATGGTCCGAGCCACGTCTCCATCATGGTGCGCAAGCTGCCGGCGCTTTTGTCGTCGAAGGGAAAGGGGAAGAACCCGGTCATAACGCCGCCTCGTGCTGTTGACTTTCGCAGCACCATACCGCGTCGCACAATTTCCGTCCAGACACCCCCCAGGAGAGGAGGGGGCTGGAGAGGCCTGTCTTCCCAGTCATTCCCCGTGTGTTAAACCGCCCGTGCCATCAGCAAGGCCCGCCGCGCCGACAGGCGATCGTGCGAGGGGAGGGTGACTTGGCCGGTGATGGTGAAGCCCAGGCGTTCATACAAGGCGATCGCCCCTTTATTGGTGGACCAGACATGGAGGGAAACTCGGGGGATCTTGCGGGCGCCGGCCATGCCTAACACCTCGGCAATCAAGGCCACACCGATGCCGACGCCCCGTTGGGTGGGGACGACCGCCATGGTGCTTAGATAGAAGCTGCCGGGGTCGCGCGCCTGAAACAGGGGGGCAAGATGGGTGGTGCGGTCTAAGGGGATCATGTCGAGGGCGAGTTCGTCGAGTCGTTCGACGGGAAAGGCATTGACCATGCCGAGGACCTGCCCCTCCCTTTCCGCCACCCGGCACTCGGGCCAGCCCAAGGGGCCGTCGCCGGCCTCAATCAAGTGGGCGAGAATCGCTTGGGCCGACAGATCGGGCACCAAACCGTCGAGGAGGAATTCATACAATCCTTCGCCGGCTTGCAGCATGAGGGCCGCAATGGGGAGGGCATCGGCGTCCGTGGCGTCGCGAATGGTCAAGGCGTTGGACATGGCCGTCTCCTTCAGACGACTCCGGGCAGGGGGACGGGCCGTCCCGCTCCCTGCGCCGGGAGAATCATGAGTCCCAGTCCCTGGGGCTGTCCCCAAAGGGAGAGGGGCCCCGGGATTTACTGCGCCGCCTGGAAATTGGAAGCGACGAAGTCCCAGTTTATCAGATGATCGAGGAAGGTTTGGACAAAATCGGGCCGGCGGTTCTGGAAATCGAGATAATAGGCATGCTCCCAGACGTCGCAGGTGAGCAGGGGCACTTGACCGCTGGTCAGGGGAACATCGGCGTTGCCGGTTTTGGTCAGGCGCAGAGTCCCCTTGTCCAAGACCAGCCACGCCCAGCCGCTGCCGAACTGACTCACAGCGGTTTGCTTGAACTGATCCTTAAAGGCATCGAAGGAGCCAAAGGCGGCCGTCAGGGCGTCGAGCAGGGCGCCGCTTGGGGTCCCGCCGCCGCCGGGCTTCAAACCACTCCAGAAGAAGGTGTGATTCCACACCTGGGCGGCATTATTAAACACCCCGACACGCGACGGATCGCCGTGGGTTTCGCGGATGATTTCCTCCAGCGACTGCGTCGCAAGCGGGGTGTCGGCGATCAGGGCGTTCAGGTTCGTGACATAGGCGTTATGATGCTTGCCATGGTGGAACGACAGGGTTTGCGCCGACATATGGGGCTCGAGGGCGTCCTGGGCGAAGGGGAGGGGCGGGAGAACAAAAGCCATCGCGGAGACTCTCCATCGGAAAAAAGGGCGGGCAGCCTTTTGCGGCGCGCCCGGGTGCTCCAGATTTATGGCTGGAACTTCGCGTTGTGAAGGGTACGCCACCAAAAACCCCTCGTCTCGTTTATGTCGCTCGCGTCATGAGGAAATAGCTCGCCATGCCGTCCCTTGCCCTCCCCCCCCTTTACCGCTTGGTGCTGGAGGAGGATCCCGATCGCTTCCAGACCGCCTTGTATGCGCCGGCCGGACATCGCGATGCCCTGATGACCCTGTATGGCCTGGATGCCACCGTGGCCCGCATTGCGCCTGCGGTGAGCGAGCCGGTGCTGGGCCTGATGCGGCTGCGCTGGTGGCAAGAGGTTGTGGCCGGCACCACGGCGGCGGCGGGGCACCCGGTGGCCGAGGCGCTGCCCGCCCTGGTCGGGCGGTTGGGCCACGCGGCGTTGGCCGGGGTGCTGGCCGCCCACGCCGCCGCGCTGGAGTCCCCGCCCACGACACCCCAGGCGCTGGAGGCCTCTTTGGAAGCGACCAGCGGTCAGGCGTTGGCCCTGGCGGTGCGTGTGTTAAACGGGGCCGGACAGGCCGAGGAGGCTGCGCGCCATGTGGGCACGGCCTGGGGGCTCCTCACCGTGGCGCGCGCGCAGGAGCGGGGAGGCGAAGACGACCTTTTGCGAGACCGGGCGCGGCACCGGCTCGCGGCGGGGCGGGCGCTGGGGCAGGGCATCCCGCGTCGATGCCTCTCGCCGCTGTTGCTGGCCGTCTTGACCGAGGCCTCGTTGAACCGCCGGGCGCGTGGTGTGTTGGATTCTGGGCGCCGGGTTCACCCTGGGCGTCTCGCGCTGGCCCTCCTTGGCGGGCGTTTTTAGCGCGAGGACCTGCTTGTCCCTCAGGGACCCAAAACGCGGCCTTTGAAAAAACCTCGAGTGGTATAAGCTTTCTTTAAGGTCTACACTGTTAGACAAGAAGGACCGGAAATCCAACGGGCCGGCCTTCGTGCCGGTGGAGAATCTGACAGAAGTAATATCCCTTTTGTCCGAAACTGACTCCGCCCATAAAGTTAAGGAGGCGACCATGCCTCGAAGCCACTATACCCTGCGCCATCATCTCTCCGCTGTTTTGGCTGTTTTGGTGATGAGCCTCGTCATGGCCCAGGTCATTCAATTTGGTGAGGCGCGGCTCGGCGGGCGCCTGAAGCCACCCCTGGCCGGCGAGACGGCCTCCATCCAGCCCCCGTCGTCCTCCGCGTGGGGGCAGGCCGTTCTGCGCTTGGCGGGATTGCATTAGCGTGATCCGCGAACCGATCGGGCCTTGAAATCGGAAAGGCTGGGGAGGCGGGGCCTCCCCAGGTTCCTCGGCCCTTAAAGGGTCTCGCGCGCGGTGGGGAGCGGCGCTTCCGCCCGGGGGCGGTCGGTCTCGGCCCACGGCGACGCGGTGAGCAGCCAGGGGGTCAGATCGGTGAGGGCACGCCGGGCGGTGCCGATCTTGCGCTCGCGGCCCTTGGGGATCTTGGGCTTGGCGCCCGGACGGGCAACCACCGGATCCAGCGGCGGAAACAGCCCGAAATTGATGTTCATCGGCTGATAGCTCTCGGCATCCGCGTCGCCGGTGACGTGGGCCAGCAAGGCGCCCAGCGCGGTCGTTGGCGGCGGCGCGGGCAGCTCTAGGCCCAGAATCTCGGCAGCGGCAAAGCGACCGGCCAGCAACCCGACTGCCGCGCTTTCCACATATCCCTCGCACCCCGTGATCTGGCCGGCAAAGCGCAGATGAGGCTGACTTTTGAGGCGCAGGCGGCGGTCGAGAACGCGCGGGCTGTTGAGAAAGGTGTTGCGGTGCATGCCGCCCAGGCGGGCAAACTCGGCCTGCTCCAAGCCCGGGATCAGGCGCAAGATCGACACCTGATCGCCATGACGCAGGCGCGTTTGGAAGCCTACCATGTTGTAAAGGGTGCCCAGGGCGTTGTCCTGGCGCAACTGGACCACGGCGTGCAAGCGCCGCTCCGGGGCCTTCGGGTCGCGCAGGCCCACGGGTTTCATCGGGCCAAAGGCCAGGGTCTCGTGACCGCGGGCGGCCATGACCTCGATAGGCAGGCAGCCATCGAAGTAGGGAACGCCCTCCCACTCACGCGGCGGGGTGACAACGGCGGCCAGCAGGGCCTCGACAAAGCGGTCGTATTCGTCGCGGTCGAGGCCACAATTGATGTAATCGCGGCCGTCGCCCTTGTCGTAGCGCGACTGGAACCACGCTTTCTCGAAATCAATGCTGTCGCGATGCACGATCGGGGCGATGGCGTCGAAAAAGGCGAGGCTGTCGGTGCCGGCGGCGGCCTGGATGGCCTGGGCCAACGGCTCGGCGGTGAGCGGGCCGGTGGCCACGATCACCGGGCCGGCCTCGGGGGCGGGCAACTCGGTGACTTCACGCCGCTCGATGGTAATCCCCGGATGGTCGGCCAGGGTCTTGGCGATATGGGCCGAGAAGCCCTCGCGATCAACCGCCAAGGCCCCTCCCGCCGGAACCCGGGTGGCGTCGGCGCTGTGTAAGATCAAGGAGCCGGCCCGGCGCATTTCCTCGTGCAGCAGCCCGACGGCGTTGAACAACGGATCGTCAGCACGCAAAGAGTTTGAGCACACCAACTCGGCCAGGGCGTCGGTGCGATGGGCCGGGGTGGTGCGCTGAGGGCGCATTTCGATGAGCCGGACCGAGAGGCCAGCGCGGGCGGCTTGCCAAGCGGCCTCGCACCCGGCGAGACCGCCGCCAAGGATGGTCAGGGACACATGTTGTCTCCGTCAAGGGGCCAGGAAGGGAGGGGTCTAGGGAGGCTCGCCTCCCCAGCCGTCTCATTTTTATTCACCGACGTTCATGCCCGCTGTATACGGCCCCGGCCAAAGGCTGTCCACCGCAGGGGCCTGGGTTGACAAGGCGAGCGGGGTAGGAGACTTATCCGGCGTTGAAGCCTCGGGGAGGGAGAGCGCGTTGCAATGGACATGGAGGCCTCCCGGGCATTCGTTTTTCGCCCAAAAAACTCCCGGCTCGACTGTACAAAGCTCAAAAATAATTTTGATATTGTTTTGCCTCATTGGCAAAAAAGTCTAGATCGAGTTATTGATGAGCTTTTTGCTCTCTCTTCTCGACAGGAAAGAAGATCATGAAGGGAATTATCTTAGCGGGCGGCTCCGGTACCCGCCTTTATCCTGTGACACGGTCTATCAGCAAGCAGCTTTTGCCAGTTTATGATAAGCCTATGGTTTATTTCCCGCTCACTACCCTTATGCTAGCGGGTATCCGAGATATTTTAATTATAACTACCCCCTACGATCAGTCGTTATTTCAAACGATGCTCGGTGACGGGTCACAATGGGGAATTGCACTTACTTACGCCATCCAGCCTTCCCCCGATGGACTAGCTCAAGCTTTTATTATCGGTCGTGAGTTTGTTGGACAAGATCCGGTTGCTCTTGTGCTTGGCGACAACATTTTTTACGGCCATGGCCTTACCTCACTTCTGCGTGAGGCGGGAAAGGTAAAGACAGGAGCACAGGTTTTTGCTTATGGTGTGCGTGATCCAGAGCGATATGGTGTTGTTGAGCTAGATCCTTCGGGCAGAGCACTGAGTATCGAAGAAAAACCCTCTGTACCTAAATCTCGTTGGGCGGTAACAGGTCTTTATTTTTACGATAACCGCGTTATTGAGATCGCTAAATCCATTCAGCCCTCGGCCCGAGGCGAGTTGGAAGTTACATCAGTGAACGCTGTTTATCTAGAAATGGGCGAACTGACCGTCGCGCGTATGGGGCGGGGTTACGGCTGGTTTGATACTGGAACCCATGACAGCCTGCTCGAGGCTGCTGAATTTGTGCGCACCTTACAGAACCGTCAACGGATTCAGATTGCCTGTCCCGAGGAAGTCGCTTTTGACGCCGGCTGGATCGATGCGGAACAGGTGGCACGCCTCGCCGAGCCCTTGCGTAAAAATGAGTATGGGCGTTATCTTTTTGAGCGTATCGGTCGTTAGACCTCTTCTCTTTTTTTGAAGGTATCGGTGTGATTTCATGACCCATCACGCTAATGCTTGATATGACGACGAGGACGACGCGTCAAGCAAGGTGAAGAAACTTCAATCCGATAGCCATCGGATCGCTCGTGCCCAGCTCCCGCGGCTCGATCCGGTGGTTATTTTGCCAAATTCCTCTTGTGTTGCAAAAAATATTTTTCCAAAACCTCTAAATTTAAGTATAATTCATTTTTATACGTCTATGTGGCTCTAAAAGCTAAGGCCTTATTTTTAAAAAACATATTTTTATTTTGTTTTTTGTTTTAATTAAGAAAAAGGAGGGCTCTATGACATGCCGCCATGAATTTCAGAATCCTTTTGATCAAGGATACTTTGAATCAGAAGATTTGATGGCTTTTGGCTTTAAAAAAATTGGTAAAAATGTAAAGATAGCAAAGAATTCAACGATTATTGGTTTAAATAATATAGAAATAGGAAGCAATGTTCGCATTGACGGCAATGTTGTTATATCGTCATATTCAGGATATATTTCGATTGGCAACTACATTCACATAGGAAGTGGCTGTTATATCGGATGTTCTGGGGGTGTAACCTTATCAGATTTTTCTGGACTATCACAAGATGTTAAAATTTATTCTAGTTCAGATGACTATTCAGGAAAATCACTAACAAATCCTACTGTTCCACACAATTATTTGAATGTGAAGGTTGCCCATGTTTTTTTAGGAAAACATGTTATTATTGGGTCTGGAAGCGTTATATTGCCTGGTGTTTCTATAGAAGACGGATCTTCTGTTGGGGCATTGTCTTTGGTTTCTAAATCCCTTGAGGGCTGGGGTGTTTATGCAGGGGCTCCAGCGAAAAAAATCAAAAAAAGAAGCGATGATTTGTTGCGGCTTGAAGAGCAGCTTATGATGGATTTGAAAAATAATTCCTAGAGTTGATGAAAATTGCATCTTCATCAAAGGCACTCGCTGGTGTTTTTTCTAGGTTTTTGATTAACTCTGATTTGTATAAATTTTTTTGAACTTAAAACATCAAAATCAACAATGGTACTAAGGAAAGGTGGAGATATGATTCCGGTTYTTCGCCCAAAGCTTCCTGTCGCCAAAGATATAATTCCGTATATTGAGAGAATAGATGAGGCACGTTGGTATTCAAATTTTGGACCTCTCCATAATGAGTTTAGATTACGCATTGCAAGACATTTTAACCTTGGCGCTGATCAAGTAATATTTCTTTCTAATGCTACCGTAGGAATTGCCCTTGCCCTCCAGGCCGTTGGATTGAAGCGTGCCGGAAATCGGTGTGTATGTCCGTCCTGGACTTTTGCTGCGACGCCTCATGCCATCGTCCTGGCCGGAATGTCGCCGGTGTTCGCCGACGTCGATGCGACGACATGGACACTTAATGTCGATCAAGTGGAAAACGACGACATCCATAACACAGCGGGTGTTGTCGTCGTTTCTCCATTCGGCGGAATAGTCGATATGGATCGTTGGGAGCGTTTTGCAGAACGCAGCGGTGTTCCTGTCGTTTGTGATGCCGCTGCTAGTTTTGATGCTGTCGGTCGGGGGGAATTCCGGATCGGAACCATTCCTATAGTTATTAGCCTACACGCTACCAAGCCTCTCGGGGCAGGTGAACGGACGTCGTGGGGATCTTTCCCAACGAAGCCGCCATCACTCGCCTGATCGGGGCCATCTTGATGGAGCAAAATGACGAATGGGCCGTCCAGCGTGCCCGCTATATGACGCTGGAATCCGTCGCCCCCTCGGGCGATGATCCCCTCTCATGCTTGCCGTCCGTCACGGCTGCCTGATCACTCCGGCCAAACCTCCCGGAAAGAAAACGGCGACCACCCTATTACACCACGCAATGGGACACGACCTTGCCTTAACCGTGGCGATGGACTTTATATAATTTCGGAAAATTCATAGAAAGACTTCTCGGATCAGAAGGTTTGCCAAGGGAGTGGTGAGCCATCTTTCCCCACGCAAGATCGTGATGCATAGCCAATCCATTTCAAAATGCTTTTGAGATTTTGAATCACATTCAGCATCCAACGTGATCTCGAGTGTCAAAAATCTCTAGAAAAATATTATTTGGCATCAATTTTACCAGAATCTTCCTTGAATATGAATTCGTTAGCAAATTTATTTATCACACCATTAAACCAACTATGGGTTTCTATTCTAAAATAGTTAGGGTCTTTTATTAGGTTGGCATTCATCATCATGAACACATGATCAGATAGAAGCTTAAGACTATCAACGCGAATTTTGTCGCGCTCATTAATTGGACGAGACGCCCCTTCTACCTCTCGCCACCCACATTTTAAAAAATGCTCATATCCAGATGCGATATCTCCTTCAGCTACCGCTTTGTATACATCTGGGTTAGCCTTTAGATACTGACCTTCATCAAACTCTCTTAATCCGATAGTAGACCAAACAGGACAAGGTAAACGACCTTCTTTTGCCCCAAAACTGATCCAATGCTCATATCCTGACTGCACGGACCCATTTTTTACAGCATTAGCTACATCTGGATTCGTGATCAGATAAAACTCTTCATCGAACTGCATTGGTTTTTTTTCACTGCTTTCCATGAAGGGACTCCTGATATCAGTTCGATTCAATATCGTACACAGCAGAGTAGTAGATTTTTCTTTCTCCTGGCCCCTTATAATGCTTACTAGTTTGCACAAATTCGATAAATTGAACAAAATCAGTCGCATTTTCCACATAGAGCCTCATAGTATAAATATTTCCCTTATCCATACTTAGAGGCGTGGGAAAGGTAACCAACATAGGAACCATGCCTGTTATCGAACGTAAATCTCGGTGAATAACAGCTAACTCATTTCCTTGACTATCATAGACAGCGCCACAGAAATGGCCATTTGTATTGGGGTGAATTCTCAAGCAAAACACAATTCCAAGAAGGGTGCCTTTAGGTTCAATTTTTATTTCTTGATATCCTGATTCCCTAAGATCAGAACCAAACATCAGTGTCCAGTAATCATTCCAGACGCCTAGATGGTAGATATAGTCATAGGCCGCTGTCATTGCCGTGACAACATTCTCCATAAATATATTAATTGACGCAACAACAGGTAATATATTTTTATCTTCGACACCAAAGCAGTTTTTGACAAGAAAGCTCTTGCCAAATTGCTCTGGATTAATCGGCAGGACATTAGGAGGCCAATTGGAAATTGATTTAAGAAACATTATTCTTTCAAACCCAAGTTCATTGTTTTTAGCGTTGCTTTTGTAGTGGTTCTCTATAAGTGAATTAAGATCACTTCCCTGAGTCGGCATGAGATTGTTTTGTGTGCGCTCCAAGAATAAATCTTTAATTGCGCAGAATCTCTGTTCCCGATGAAGATATCCAGGAATATCGTTTGATTTAATTATTTCAGAAATGACGTTTTTGTTGATTTGCCCGTTAAAATTTTGAGAGACGAACAAGCGTAACTTTATCAAAAATGACTGATCTGAGTGTAACTCGATTGCGTCATGGAGGCCTTTTGTCCATCCTTCTTCTGTCCCTGGACACACGACGCAGATACCCAGATCTTTGATTGAAGAGAAAGGTTGTTGATCTGCGGCAACAGGAACTGCATTAATAAATGCAGCGTTTATAAGTAAATTAAGCGTCTTAAATGGAAGGTTTCCAGTAGCTTTGGTTGGCGGATGGATAATAATGTCAGGGTTTATTGTCCGCAAACGCCCTAATAAAAGTCCGTAGTTCATGCTTTTTTCAAAGCGATGAACTTCGACGTTAGCGCTGAAATCAAAGTCTATTTCTTTAGATGATACTATGTAGCATTCAATTCTTCGGCTTTCTGCAATATTATTAATTGCAGGTACGACAATTTTTGAGAACCCATCAATTCGGTGATCCCCACCAAAAACACAGATTTTTATACTGTTAATAGCCCCCGTTGTGAAAATTAAAGGATAAACCATAGGCTTGTCTGAGAATAAACCAAGGGGTGGTGTACCCTGTTGAGGTGGCGTCATAGGAGGCGGTGAAGGCACGCCACGCGGCCTTGGTGCGGCGAAGGAGGCTCAAAGCCCGGATCCTCCGTAAAAGCGCACCGTGCGCACACGTTTCACCGACTGGAGGCGGCCGATCTCCGCCTCAATCTCCCGGATGATCGCGTCCTGGCCGCTGATTCGATACGACACCGACGATCCATCGGCATAACTCATCTGACTAACCAGCGACCGCCGAATGTTCCGCGCCTCGGCAAGCTGCGCTTCCAACTCTTCAAGCGTTGCCATCAAATCACCTATTCATCCAGTTCGAGCGCGCCATCGGCCGAACAAACTGCGCGTGCATTTCCATTGCGCGCCAAGCGTCGGGGTCACCGTGCCTGACAGCGTGGCGCACGAGCCCCTCAAAAGCTTCGTCGGCAACCCAAAGAATCGTCGTGATCTGGCTCACCGCAACGTGTTCGGCGATAACTTCGGCAATCCCTTTCAGGTCGCGAGCCTTTTGAGCTTCATCGACAGCCACACATCGGGCACCCTTGACCGCCTCGGCGAGCCTCTGAAAATCATCAAGGCCCACAACGGCCACGCCGTCGCCCAGCCACGTCTGGTCCCGAAACTCTTCGACAATGCTTGGGCACGGGGTCACGTAGACCGCCTTAAGGCCCCGACCTGCAGCCGCCGACGTCAGCGCTTGGGCCGTAGTCGATTTTCCGCCCTGGATCGACCCGGACAGAAACAGGTGGCGCCTTTGCAAAAAGCGATTCCGTTCCATCCTCACCCCATCCACTGCGAGCGCGTCACCCGGCGCGGCTTGCGCTTCGGCTTCTCGACCGGCGCGACCTCAACCACCGGGGTCTTCTCCGCTTCCAAACGCTGCGCCTCCGGCGTGTCGATGCGCACGACAGGAGCGTCTACCGCTCCGACCTTCACGGCCTCGCGATCCAGATCCAGGCGGTGCTGCATAATCAATCCCCACAGCGCGGCGTAGGCGTAGACTCGGCAGTCCAGGGCCTCATGGGCCATGCCCTGCTTCGGCACCCACACCCGGCGCGACCTCCCCCCGTCCCTCTTGAGGGCAAGTCGCTCGCTGGTCAGTTGGGTGAAGTACCCGGCGTCCCGTTCAGCCGGGAAGTGCATGTACCCCGGCCCGGGCGCCTCAATGCTCAGGCAGTCCGAAATTCGGTCTTTGGCTGCGTTTGTGCCGATGATGACCGGCTTGTTGTCTTTCGATCTCTTTTTCGCCACCCGAGACGTGGGCCACACCGGGGAGCGCAGGCCGCTGGTCTCCGACGCGCCCTTGATCGCCCAGATCCGCCGCGTCAGCCCCGACTGTGGGGGCGATCTGGTCCAGGCTGCCGCCATCAAGGGCATTTCGATGACCGCGTGATGATCCGTTTCCGCTCCGGGTGCTGCGGCCTGGGGCGGGATCGGTGGGCCGGTGGTGGTGGTCTTGGGCATTCCCCCACTGCCGGCCCGCTTCCTCGAAGGAGAACGTCATGAGCATTAAATCCCGCCGCGCTTACGCTTCCCTGCCTAAGGTCCGCAAGATTTTGCGCGAGTTGCCCGACGAGCTGACCAAGGCGCTCAAGACGACCTTTGCCGAGGGCGCCGAGGAAATGGCCCAACAGGCGACGGCGAACGTGGTTGAGGCTGGCCTGATCGACAGCGGGGAACTGGTCCGATCCATGAAGGCAAAGACCAGCCGCGACGGCCTGACCGCGAAGGTCGGCATTGTCGGGCAACGCGACAACAAATTGGTCTGGTACGGGCACTTTCATGAGTTTGGGACGCGCGGATGCCCAGAGAAAAACATCCCGCCCCTGCCAGCCCAACACTTCCTGGGACGGGCTTTCGACCAGACGAAACAACGCTTCGGGCAAAAGATAGCCGATGAAGTCGATCGGGCGCTTGATCGCGCCTCCCAAGGTAAAAAGTAAGGACTCGCGCCGATGCACAGCACGCTTGTTTTTCCAGACCCCGGCTCGTGGGACGTTCTGGAACTGCCCTTCACACCCGATCGGATTTTGTGCGTCGAGGTGTGGTGCCCTGACAAAGAAGTTTGGGTGACGGTCGCGCCCGAACGTTGGCGCTGTGACGGCGCCCGGATCCTCCCCGTTGGCGAATGGCCGACAGCGGTGGAGATGCGGGTGACGGTGGCGTCCTGATGCCCTACGCCCCGCCTCGGATATGCGCGCGGTGCAAGAAGCTGGTGCCCCATGGGCAACGCTGCCCATGCGCACCGGCCAGGGAGCCGGATCGGCGGGAGTCCGCGAGCAAGAGGGGCTACGGGGCACAATGGCGGCGGCTCCGGGACCTGGTGTTGGCCGACGAGCCGTTGTGTCGCGAGTGCGCCAAGGTGGGGCGATGACGGTTTCCCGCTTGGGGCCGCCGCGCGACACCACCACCATGGCCGGGCGCAACAAGCGACCGTGCAAGGTGTAGCCGTCCTGGTAGACCTGGACCACGGTGCCAGAGGGCACGGTCACGTCCTCCAGTTCCTGCACCGCTTGATGCAAGTTGGGGTCAAAGGGCTCGTTGAGCGGCTGCACCCGGCGCACCTCGTGCTTGGCCAGGGCGTTTTCCAGCTCGCGGGCGGTCATTTCCACGCCCACGGCCAGGGTCCGCAGGATCTCGTGCTCCTGGCGTGCCTCTTCGGGCGCCGCCGACAGGGCCCGCGCCAGATTGTCGGCCACCCCCAGGATGCCCCGGGCAAAGTTGGTGATGGCGTACTTGGTGTTGTCTTCAATGCGCTTGTCGGCCATGCGCCGGGCGTTCTCGGCTTCGGCCAGGGCGCGCAGGTAGTCTTCCTTCAGCTTGCGGTTTTCGGCGGTCAAGGCCTCGACGCGCCGGGCCAGGTCCTCGCTGGGGTCGGCCGGCGGTTCGGCGCCGGGGGCCTCCGCGGGCGTCTGGGGCTCGGGGGCGTCGGGCGTTTCCGTGGGCTGCTGCATGGCGCTTTCCGTCTTGCGTCGTCTGTTCCAAAAAAAGACAGCCAAGGTCGATCAGCCCATCAACCGGCTGATAACCTTTGACGTGTAATCGACCAAAGGAATAATCCTTCGGTAGTTGATCCGCGTCGGACCGATGACGCCGATGGCGCCAACGATCTCCTCGCGGCTATTGAGATAAGGCGCCACGATCATTGAGCAACCCGACACGGAAAACAACGCATTCTCGGCGCCGATAAAGATTTGGACGCCCTCGGCGCTGTTGACCAGATCCAAGATGCGCAACACGTGCTCGCGGGTTTCCAAGGCGTCGAACAGGCCGCGGATCCGCTCCAGGTCCTGCAAGGCGGTGACATCGGCCAGCAAATGGCTTTGGCCGCGCACGATCAGCTCGCCCCGGCGCTCGCCGCCCGACCACGTGGCGATGCCGGCCTGGACGACGCGCGAGGCCAGTTCGTCCAGGCGGTCGCGGTGCTGGGCGAGGTCGTCTTGAATGGTGGCGCGGGCCTCGTCCAAGGTGCGGCCGGCCAGATGGGCGTTGAGATAATTGGTGGCCTCGGCCAGCGCGCTGGGCGGCAGGCCCTGGGGCACCTCCAGCACCCGGTTTTCGACGATGCCGTTGCCCGTCACCATGATCACCAGGGCGCGGCCCGGTCCCAGGGGCACAAACTCGATGTGCTTGAGCGAGGCGTCCACCTTGGGGGCCAGCACCAAGCCGGCACAGCGCGACAGGCCCGACAACACGCTGGTCGCCTCGCTCAGGGCCTCGTCCAAGCTCTTGCCAGCGGCGTTGACCTTGGTCTCGATCTGCCGGCGCTCGTCGGCGGCCAGCCCTCCCAGTTCCAGGAGACCCGAGACAAACAGGCGCAGACCCTCTTCGGTGGGCAGGCGCCCGGCCGAGGTGTGCGGGGCGTAGAGAAGGCCCATCTCCTCCAGGTCGGCCATGACGTTGCGGATGGTGGCCGGCGACAGCGAGACCGAGAGCCGACGCGACAAGGTGCGCGACCCCACGGGCTCGCCGGTTTCCACGAAGGTATCGACAATCTGGCCAAAGATTTCCCGCGATCGCTCGTCCAGGGCCGCGAGGGCGGGCCCTTGCCCCGTCGATGTCATGGGCGCATGGCTCCTTGTCGTGCAGGAAAGGGAGGAAAGAATGAGGGTAGGGGGCTGGGGCCTTGGGGTAAAGAGGGGAGTGAACCCGGTCCCAAGGGATTTCGGCCCAAGGGATTTCGGCCCAAGGGATTTCGGCCCAAGGGATTTCGGTGGGAATCGCGCGGATCTGTTCCACGCGTTCTGGACAGGCCTTGCACCGAAAGGGCCGGACCTGTATAACCCCTCGTCCCCAAGGAAATCCGGGCGGCACGGCGGTGGGCTTTTGGGTTGCCAAAGCCCCGGGCATGCCTAGCCGTCCCTCCAGACCCTGCGCGGCCCGTCGATCGGCGGTCCCAACAGGATCGGCTCCAGAGAAGGAACCTGAAATGCCCAAAATGAAGACCAAGAGCGCGGTGAAGAAGCGCTTCAGCCTCACCGGTACCGGCAAGGTCCGCGTCAAGGTCGGCTACAAGAGCCACCTGCTGTCCAACACTTCTGCTGTCGGTCGGGCTTTACATCGTGGGTGCCGGTGGTCATCGCCCAACTCGCCCGCCGCGCCCTGCTGGCCCGGGGACCCGACGCCTTGGCCGCCACCTTGGGGCGGCTGGGGCCGTTCTCCCTGGGGGCGCTCTTGGCGACCTTGGTGCTGCTGTTCGGGTTTCAGGGCGAACAGATCCTGGCCCAGCCCGCGATCATTGCCCTGCTGGCGGTGCCCATCCTCTTTCAGGTCTATCTCAACAGTGCCTTGGCGTATGGCCTTAATCGCTGGCTCGGCGTGCCGCATGCCGTGGCCGGTCCCTCTGCCCTGATCGGGGCCAGCAACTTTTTTGAACTGGCCGTGGCGACCGCCCTTGTCCTGTTCGGCTTCCAGTCTGGGGCCGCGCTTGCGACCGTCGTTGGGGTGTTGATCGAGGTTCCCGTGATGCTGTCGGTGGTGAAAATCGTCAATGCCAGCAAGTCGTGGTACGAGGCCCGAGGATGATGCCCTCCCTTGTGATGACATTCTGTCCCAGCGTGGATCCAGCGTTGCGCGCTGCCCTCGTCGCCGCCGATCTGCCGGTCGAGGATCTCGACGACGAGGGGCGCTTGTTCTTCCGATTTCACGACGACCAGGGCGTCTTGGTGGGCCATGGCGGCCTCGAATGCCACGGGGCGCTGGCCTTGGTGCGCTCGGTGGTGATCGTCCCCGGGCGGCGGGGGCACGGGCTGGGGAGTGCCTTGGTGGGCGCGCTTCTCGAGAGAGCCCACGCCCTGGGCTGCCGGGAGGCCTACTTGCTCACCACCACAGCGGTCGGGCTCGGGCAGCGGTGTGGCTTTCGTCCCCTGCCCCGCAGCGAGGCGCCCGCCGCCATCCAGGCCTCGCGCCAGAGTGCCGCCCTGTGCCCCGCCTCGGCGGTCTTGATGACCCGTTCCTTGTGACGGGCGAAAGAGCCCCTGATGTTTGCCCTATTCACCCGTCTTGCCGACCTGACCACCTATTCCTTGCTCGGGTTGGATCCCGGTAGCCGGCTGGCCGAAGCGGTTCATTTTTTTATCGAGGATACGACCAAAATCTTTGTGCTTCTGGTCGTGGTAGTTTTCGTCATGGCCCTGTTTCGCTCCGTGCTCTCGCCCGAGCGGGTGCGTCGGTCCCTGGAGGGGCGATCCCGGGGGCTGGGCTATGTTCTGGCTGTCACCCTGGGGGCGGTGACACCGTTTTGTTCCTGCTCCTCGGTGCCCCTGTTCATCGGCTTTCTTGAGGCCGGTATTCCCCTGGGGGTGACCATGGCCTTTCTCATCACCTCGCCCTTGGTCAACGAGGTGGCGGTGGTGATCCTGGCCTCGGTGGTCGGTTGGAAGCTGACCGTGGTTTATGTGGCGACCGGCTTGGGGGTCGGGCTGGCGGGCGGGATCTTGATCGATCGGCTGCACCTGGAGCGCTGGGTTGAGGGGTATGTGTGGAACATTCGCCTGGGCGCCGTCGCGATCCCGGACGGTGCCTTGGGGGGACGGGCCCGGATCCGCTCGGCCTGGGGCGAGGTCCGCGATATCGTGGGGCGGATCTGGCTTTACGTTTTGATCGGCATCGGCATCGGGGCGGCCCTGCACGGCTATGTGCCGGAGGACTTTCTGGCTCGCGTCGCCGGCCCGGCCAACCCGTTTGCGGTGCCGATCGCCGTCTTGATGGGCTTGCCCCTTTACTCCAACGCCACCGGGATCATTCCCGTGGCCGAGGCCTTGCTGGCGAAGGGGGTCCCGGTGGGCACGACGCTGGCCTTCATGATGAGTGTCGTCGCCCTGTCGTTGCCCGAGTTCATCATGCTGCGCAAAGTGCTGAAGCCGGCAATGCTGGTGTTTCTCGCGGTATTCCTCAGCCTGTCTTTTGTCGTGGTTGGGCTGTTGCTCAATGCGTTGTTCGTCTAGCCAAGGAAAGTCTTATGAAATCCATCAAGGTTCTGGGCTCGGGGTGCAAGACCTGCGTCAACACCGCCAAGCTGATCGAGGACAAAGCCCGGGCCCTCGGTGTCGCGGTCGAGATCGAAAAGGTCACCGACATGGCCGTCATCCTGGGCCATGGGGTGATGCGGACCCCGGGCGTGGTGGTGGAGGGCAAAGTCGTCCACGCTGGCGGCATGCCCTTGCCCGAGGCTGTTGAGGCATGGCTGAAGGCCTAGCCTGCGCGTTCCTCCGATCCCAGCGGCAGTTCATGGGCCAGTTTGATGGTCTCCATGGGGATTTCGGTTTTGATGCTTTGAACCCCGGGGATCCGGGTCAGGTGCTCGACCTGGAAGCGGCGGTAGGCTTCCAGGTCGGCGGCCACGATGCGCAGAAGAAAGTCGCAGTCGCCGGCCATCAGGTGGCATTCCACCACCTGCGGCAGGGCCTGGATGCACGTGATAAAGTGCTCCACGGTCTCGGCATCCTGGGCGGACAGGCAGATGCGGGCGAAAACGCTGAGGCCAATCCCCACCTTGGCCGGATCCAACACCGCAACATAGCGCGCGATCACCCCGGCTTCTTCCAGCAGGCGGACCCGGCGCAGGCAGGGCGAGGGCGACAGGCCAACGCGCTTTGCGAGTTCCACGTTTTGCAATCGGCCATCGTGTTGGAGGGCCACGAGAATCTGGCGGTCGATGTCATCCAGGAGCATGGGCCTCATCGTCTTGTCTGGTCAGGGCTTTTGGCATGATCGACCCATTTGGGGCGGATCTTCCGAAGGCTGCAACAAGATTTCAGGGCATCAGGGAAGGCCGGGGAGGCGAGCCTCCCCAGACCCCACGTTCCCGCAGGCCCTGCGCATCAAGGCAAGCCCCAGGATCGGAGGGGTCTGGGGAGGCCCGCCTCCCCAGCCTTCCTTTCGCCGCAAAATAAAAGTATTATGTATCCATTACACTTAAAACCGACAGGAGAGCCCCCATGACGCAGGCCGAGCCGCGTCCCCAAGATGGCTGGGTGGACTTGGCCCAGGGGCGGATTTTTGTCCGCTCGTGGGAGCCCGCCTTGCCGCCCACGCTCAGTCCGGTGGTCTTGTTTCACGACTCCCTGGGCTGCGTGGCCCTGTGGCGCGATTTCCCGGAGCGCCTGTGCCGGGCGACCGGGCGGCGGGTCATCGCCTATGACCGGTTGGGGTTTGGTCTTTCGGATGCCCGCACCGACCGCCTTTCCCTGGAGTTCATCGCCCAGGAGGCGGTGGCGGTGCTGCCGGACTTGCAGCGCTCCTTGGCGTTCGAGCGCTTCGTGGCCCTCGGGCACAGCGTGGGGGGCGGCATGGCGGTTCACGCGGCGGCCCAGTGGTCGCGGCACTGCGACGCCTTGATCACCGCCGCCGCCCAAACCTTCCCAGAAGGCCGAACCCTGAGCGCGATTGCCGCCGCCCGGGAGTTTTTCAGCGATCCGGCCCAGTTTCAACGGCTGGAACGCTATCATGGCGCCAAGGCGGGCTGGGTCTTGGACGCGTGGACCGAGTCCTGGCTTTCCCCGGCCTTCGCCACCTGGAGCTTGGCGCCTGTTTTGCCCCGCGTCCGGTGCCCGGCCTTGGTGCTGCATGGCAGCGAAGACGAATACGGGAGTGCTTGCCATCCCCTTTTGATTGGCGATCTCAGTGGGGGACAGGCGCGGGTGGAAATCTTGCCCGGCGTGGGTCATGTCCCGCATCGCGACCACCCGGAGCAGACCGTGGCCTTGATCACCGAGTTCTTGGCCGCGCTTCCTTGATCAGAAAGTCCAAGCCTTCCCCTCGTCCAAAGGGCATACTCGCCGTTTGAAATGGAAGGAAAGGAGGGGGCCATGGCGAGGGTTGGGCGACTTCTGGCGGTAGGCCTTCTGATTGGGGTCGCGGCCGCTTGCGGACCGATCTACGAAACGTCCTATGAATTTCGCGCCCCGCGCTCGCCCGAGGGGCGGGTGTGCACCAGCCAATGCCTCAACTGGCAACAAAACTGCACCCACTCCTGCCAGCGGGATGAAGAGCGCTGTAAAGATCGGGAAAGAGAGGACGCTCGGCGCGAGTATCGCCGCTATGTCGATGAAAAACGGCGCGCCGGTCAGAAAGTGACGAAGACGGAAAGCTCCTTTTACGACGGCTATGGCTGCGCTCGCTCCTCCTGTCGCGACGACTGCGACAGCATGTATCGCCAGTGCTTTGTCAACTGTGGTGGATCGGTGGTGCCCAACACGGTGTGTACCGCCTTTTGCGATAAAGCCGGCCCCGGCGCCTCCCCGCCGCCGATGTCCCCCGAGAGGGACCGCTTTGACGGCAAGCGCTCGTCCTCGGGCCTGTGCCACCCAGGCCGCCGGGTCGAGGTCCTGTGGGAAGGCGACTGGTATCCCGCCCGGGTCTTGGAAGAAACAGGCCCCGGTCGCTGCTACATCCACTACGAGGGCTACGGCAGCGACGACGACGAAGAAGTCTCCCCCCGCCGCATGCGCCCGGCCTCTTAACTCCCTGCTGGTGCGAAGGGGACGTGATCCCCTTCGGCCACCACGAGCCCCGCCCGGAGAGGTTCCTTCCGAGGTTCGCTTTTTTCTTCCCCAAGTTTTTCTGACGATCTCTCAGGCCTGAGCTTTTCTGGATTCTCTCCCCATGTTATAGGCAGCTTACATTTCGTTATCCGACGATGGGGGGGTGAGCCATGGCTATCGCGAACCACGCTTCCCTCAGTGATTCTAAAAACAAGAAGGTGCTCCAGCAGGAGCTAACCGCCGTTGGGCTTAAGCCCCAGGACGCAGTTCGCATTTTGCCCGACTGGTGGGAAGAGGCGATCAATCATCCTTCTGGTCTCTTTGAAGTGCGTGGGTTTGTTGCCAAGCATTTTGGTTTGGAGATCGGACCAGATGGTCGTTTGCGCCAACGCCTGATGCAGCAGGCCTGTTTCAAGACGAGGGCGGGGACTAGCATTGCCGAAATCGCTTCAGCGCGTGCGGTAGCGACCGCTGTCGCGAGGCTCGTCGCCTCGGTCACCACGCCGTTGTGGACCGGCTCCCTTCCCTCCGCCATGGCCCTTCGCACGACCGCTTGTGCCCACGGTTCCACGCCTTGGGTGGGACTGGAAGACCTATTGGACGTCTGCTGGGCGCACGGGGTCCCAGTTGCTTATATGCCGAGTTTGCCTGTTGCCAAGCCTAAGATGGACGGCATGGTCACGTTTTGCTGTGGCCGGCCCGTGATCCTTGTGACGAGGAAGATGTCCTCGCCGGCGTGGATGCTGTTTGTGCTCGCTCACGAGATGGGCCATATCGCCGAGGGGCACCTTGACTTATGCGATGGCGGTTCTCTCGTCGATGAAAAGGTATCCGAGGACGACGGCGCCGATGAGCAAGAGAAGGCAGCCAACGCCTACGCCCTCACCGTTTTGACTGGTGGGCAGAATCCGAGCATCCGTCTCACACGTTTGGTGGATGCCGCCAGTCTCGCTGCGTCTGCGCTCGCATACGGCCGTGACAAAGGCATTGATCCTGGCCATGTCATTTTGAACGCGGTGAAGAACACGAAGATCAACGGTAAGGAGCCATGGCCGCTGGGGAGTGCCGCATTGAAGTATATTGGCGAGGACACCCCCACAGAGATGGTCTGCCGTGAGGCCCTTCGGCGCAATATTGACGTCGATGCCCTGTCCGACGATAGTTTAGAGTTTTTGGAGCGTATTGGTCTGTTGTGACGGCAGGGGGCGATGCGCGATCTGCACGCGTTTTTTGATAAGGACGTCTTTATAAAACTGGCGTGCTGCAACCTCTGGGACGAAGCTCTTGGCGCTCTCGGTGTCACCCATCCTTATCGGCTGTCCTCAGCGACTGCCTCTGGAGCGAAGACAGCCCTTCGGCGTATGGCCATAGACGACGCCCTCCGGGCTGCTACGGGCGAACGCCTCACGATGATGGCTAGGCAGGTCCCAGTTGTGCCGGAGCGCTGGGTTGCGGCGGCCGTCACCACTGAGCTTTACAATAACATGATCTCCCATGCGGGCATTGATGCCGGCGAGGCTCAAATCGCGTTGGTTGCTCTTTACTGTGAATGCAATAAGAAACTGGTCACTGGCGACAAGCGGTTTGTGGGCGCTATGGCGCGGCTGTTTCCTGGTGAATTCGAGCGCCTCAGGCCGATGATTCTTAGCTTCGAGCGGTGCCTGCTGGCCGTCTGCGAAGTAAAGGGGTACGAAGCGATCAAAGATCGCTTGTCTGTGGCAAAAGGTTGTGATGGTGCGTTGAGGCTTGCTATCGGGGAGGAAGGGCAGGCTAGTGCCTCGTCTTTCAAAAACGCTCTGTCCAGTTTCAGCCCGTTATAACGAACCGGAGCGATTCGGCTTCCCTGTTCTCCGAATAGCCCTTTATTGACGAAAAAAGCCCACATACCTTCGAGAGGTCTGTGGGCTTTTTCTGGCTGGGGCGCCAGGGATCGAACCTGGGAATGGCGGTACCAAAAACCGCTGCCTTACCGCTTGGCTACGCCCCATCAGGGAGCGGCACGATACGCGAGGGTGGGGGGGCTGGCAAGCGTTTTTTGGGGCCCTCTCGCACATTGTGAAAGCCCAAAAGAAGAAGGGGGGCTGGGGCATCGGCCCAGGTGGCAGCCCCCCTCGCCTCAGGCGGCCGGCGCCTCCGGGGGCAGGTCGCGGCTGGCGGACGTGGGCTTGGGGACGGCGTGAGGGGGCAGGAGGGGCGCGGCGGTGGGGGTGGCGTCTTGTTCGAACAAGGTGCGCAACTCCTCGGCAGCCACGCGGGCCGAGGCGATCAAGGCTTCCTCGTCGTGGCGGATCTTGTATTGCTCTTGCATCAGGCCTTCGTCGTGACGGCGGAACAGGCGCACGGCGCGGCGGGCCACGCCGTCTGAATAGCCAAGGTCGCGGAAGACTTCCTCGGCGATTTCCAGGCTGGAGGCGAAGG
Source organism: Pararhodospirillum photometricum DSM 122 (assembly GCF_000284415.1). Lineage (NCBI taxonomy): Bacteria > Pseudomonadati > Pseudomonadota > Alphaproteobacteria > Rhodospirillales > Rhodospirillaceae > Pararhodospirillum > Pararhodospirillum photometricum. The sequence continues at coordinate 2,794,476 of NC_017059.1, read as the reverse complement.
TTTCGCGGAACACCTTGTAGACGCCTTTTTCCATGAGGCGATAGGCGTGTTGGCGGTCGCGGGCCCGGGCGAGCACGCGCACGGTGGGATAGCGGCGCAGGACGTATTCGGCCAACGTCAGGGCTTGGTCCGGGTCCTCGACCGCAATCACCAGCACTTCCGCCTGCTCGATGCCGGCGGCGCGGAGCAAGGCGGGTTGGGAGGGGTCGCCGTAGTGGACCACGGTGCCGCGCCGACGCACGAACTCGATTTGCTCGAAGTTGGATTCGATGGCGGTAAAGGGGATGCCGGCCATGCGCAAGGTGCGTGCGACGATTTGGCCGACCCGGCCGAAGCCGGCGATGATCACCCGGTTTTCCCGATCCTCGAAGGTTTCGTACGCCGGGGGGCGGCGTTTGGGCTGGGTCTTGTCCTGGATCAGCGCATTGAGGCCGACCAGGATCGGGGTCATGGCCATGGACAAGGTGACGACCAGCAACAACAGTTGTCCGGTTTGCTTGCTCAAGACGCCTTCGCTGACCGCCAGGGTGAAGACGACGAAGGCAAATTCGCCGCCTTGCGGGACCAGGGTTGCTAGGGAGGCCGCCGAGCGCGATGTCGCCCCGAACATCCGGGCCAGGGTGAACACCACCACGCCCTTGACCGCGAGAAGCGTGGCGACCAACCCCGCCACGATCAGGGGCTTGGTGAGGATGAGGTGGAGGTTGACGCTCATGCCTACCGCGATGAAAAACAAGCCGAGCAGCAGGCCCTTGAAGGGCTCGATGGTGGCTTCCAGTTCCAGGCGGCATTCGGAATCGGCGAGCAGCATGCCGGCCAGGAAGGCGCCGAGTGCCATGGAGAGGCCGGCTTCGTCCATCAACAGACTGACGCCGATCACCAGGGCCAGGGCCGCCGCCGTGAACAGCTCGGGAATCCGGGTCGCCAGCACGATGCGAAACACCCAGCGCACCACCCAGCGGCCGAGGACGATGACGGCGATGATCACGGCCACCGCCCGTCCGGCGTCGTGCAGGGCGGTTTCCCAGTTGAACACGCCGTTGCCTTTGGGGCTTAGGATGGGCATCAGGGCCAGCAAGGGAACCACCGCCACATCCTGAAACAGCAGGATCGAAAAGGCGTTGCGGCCGTAGCCGGTGCGCAGGTGTCCACGCTCGGCCAGGATTTGCAGGCAAAAGGCCGTGGAGGACAAGGCGAGAGCGCCCCCTGCCACCACCGCCGCTTGCCATTTGAGGCCCAAGGCGAAACCAATGCCGCCGAGGGCGGCGCCGCACAGCAAGACCTGGAGACCGCCTAGGCCAAACACCGGGCGGCGCAAGGCCCACAGGCGGGCTGGGCGCAGTTCAAGACCAATCAAAAACAGAAGAAAAACGACGCCAAGTTCCGAAAAATGCAATACAGCGCCGACGTCGGGGACCAGGGCCAAGACGGCGGGGCCCAGCAACAAGCCGGCGGTCAAGTAGCCCAGGACCGAGCCCAACCCCAAGCGCTTGAACACCGGGACGGTGAGCAGCGCGGCCACCATGAACAGAAATGCTTCTTCCAATCCGCTCATGGATCCTTCTCCCCGCAATCCGTCCGGTGCTGTTAAGGATAGCGTGGGCAAGGGGGGCATGACCAGGGGGGTATAAAAACCGCATAAAAAAAACCCCGGGGATCCATCGGACCACCCGGGACAAGGTGTGGGAGTCCCTGGACACGGGACAAAGGGCCGCCCGCCAAGGGGGGCGAATGCGACGGCCTTCTCCTTGTCTACCCGGCCCCGAAATGAGGGGCATTGCGAATTCGCAAGGCGATCTCTCCGAGGCTCCCCCAGGAACCGAGGGGTCTGGGGAGGCCCGCCTCCCCAGCCTTCCCTTCCCAGCCTTCCCTTCTCTTCCCTTCTCTTCCCGCCCGGCGCGCTTACGGATCGTCTTCCCGCCCCGGGACTTCACTGCCCGGGGCCCAGGCCGGGTCCAGGCGGCCCTCGTGGCGCAGCAAGGTCAGGGCCTCGGCCGGGGTCAGCATGCCTTGGCGCCGGCCCAGGTCCATCAGTGCCGGTAGTTGCCGCTCGCGCCCGTCGCGGATGGCGGCACGGACCGCCGGCGTGCCATTGAGCACACTGAACCAGGCGACCCGTCCCCCCCCGCCAGCCGGGACCAAGCGCTGGTGGACCACCGCCGCGAGGCAGCCCGAAAGGCTCTCCCGGGCCCCCGTGCGACGCTCGGGAGCGAACAGGTCCAACACCCGGTCAAGGGCGGCCACCGCGCCGCCAGCGTGCAAGGTGGCCAGGACCAAATGCCCGGTTCCGGCCGCTTGCAGGGCCAGCTCCAGAGTGTCGGCGTCGCGGGCCTCGCCGACCAGGAGCACATCGGGGTCGGCGCGTAAGGAGGCGCGCAGGGCTTCGGCCATGGAGGCGGCATCGCGCCCGACCTCGCGCTGGGTGACGGGACCACCCACCGGGGGATGCACGATTTCCACCGGATCCTCGACCGTGAGGATATGGCGGCCACCCCGGCGGTTGAGGGTGTCGAGAAAGGCGGCGGCGGTGGTGGTCTTGCCCGAGCCCACCGCGCCGCAAAGCAAGATCAACCCGCTGGATCGCTCGGTTAGGGCGCGCACCGTGGCCGGGGCGCCCAATGTCGCAAGGCTCGGGGGCTCCTGGGGCAACAGGCGGACCACCACGGTGAGGCCGCGTGCGCTGCGGCAGGCGCTGACCCGGCACCGCCCAATCCCGGGGCCACCGTCCAGAGCCGCCTCGCCATCGCCCCGCTCGCCTAGGCGCTGTCGTGCGATCGGGGACAGGACGGTGGCGGCCCAGGCCTCCAAGGAGGGAGCCGAGAGAACCAGCCCGGGGATTGAAACCAGCCGGCCGTGAAGGCGCCGGTAGCCTGGGGAGGCCGGCGCGAGGTGAACGTCGCTGGCTCCCTCCGCCCGGGCCTCCTGAAGAATGGCGGCAACGTCTTTCACGATGTTTCCTCAAGAACCGGAGGGGGCGGTAGGAAGGGGAAGGCTGGGGAGGCTTGCCTCCCCAGACCCCTCGTTTTGCTCCGTTTATTTGTCAAAGCACCTAAGAAGGGGAAGGCTGGGGAGGCTCGCCGTCCCCGAGACCCCTCATTTTCCTAAGGATAGAGGGGGTCTGGGGAGGCGAGCCTCCCCAGCCTTCCTTACTCTTTCAGTAAAAAAAGTTGCCTCCCAAGAAAGCCCTTGCTAGGCTGCGGTCATCCTCTTCCTGACGGACGACGCGCATGCCTCTCGCACTGCTCAAAGCCGGCTTCCGCTCCCGCTCCCAGGTGCCCCCACGGGAACTTCCGGCCACCCCGGAGCTCAAGAAGCACTACGACGTGGTGATCATCGGAGCCGGGGGGCATGGGCTGGCCACCGCGTATCACCTTGCCAAAACCTGGAACGTCCGCTCCATCGCCGTGCTCGACAAAGGCTATCTCGGCGGCGGCAACACGGCGCGCAATACGGCCATCGTGCGCGCTAACTATCTGACCCCGGAAGGCGTGGCCTTTTACAAGGAGTCCATGGAACTCTTCGAGACCTTGAGCGAAGAGCTGGACTTCAATGTCATGTATACGCGTAAGCACCACATGACCCTGGCTCATACCGACGCTTCCTTACGCACCATGCGATGGCGGGCCGAGGTCAACAAGCACTTGGGGGTCGAGAGCGAGCTGATCGATACCCAGCGGGTCGCTGAACTGGAGCCCCGTCTCCACGTGGGCCGCGATGCCCGCTATCCCATCCTCGGCGCCTTGCATCACCCGGTTGGCGGGACGGCTCGTCACGACGCCGTGGCCTGGGGCTATGCCATCCGCGCCGCGCAACTCGGCGTCGAGATCCACCAACTCACCGACGTGACCGGCCTAGTTATTGAGGGCAATCGGGTGACCCAGGTCCTCACCCGCCGGGGCGCGGTGGGCTGTGGCCAGGCGGTGCAGGCGGTGGCCGGGGCGACCAGCGCCGTGGCCCGCATGGCTGGGTTGCGCCTTGCCATTCGCACCGTGCCCTTGCAGGCCTGTGTCTCCCAGCCGGTCAAGCCGATTATCAACAGCGTCATCGTGTCGGGCAGCCTGCATTGCTACATCTGGCAATCGCAGCGTGGCGAGTTGGTGATGGGCGGCGCGGTGGATCCCTATCCGCTGTGGTCCACTCGCTCGACCCTGGAGTTCAAGGAGGGGCTGATGGCCCATATCCTGGAACTGTTCCCCTTTTTGGCCGAGGTGCGGGTGATGCGGCAGTGGGCGGGCATGGCCGACATGACCCCCGACTTTGCCCCGATCATGGGGAAGACGCCACTCGACAACTATTACATTGATGCCGGGTGGGGCACCTGGGGCTTCAAGGCGACACCGGTGTGCGGTAAGCGCATGGCCGAGTGCGTGGCCACCGACCGCCAGCCCGAACTTCTGGCGCCCTTTCGCCACGACCGCTTCAGCCGCTTTGACCAAGTGGGCGAAGCCGGCGCCGCCTCGGTCGGCAGCTAGCCAAAAAGAAAAAAGGGGGTCTGGGGCATCGCCCCAGGTACACATCAGTGGTGACGTGATGCCCCTGCTCGATCCTCTTTTTTTGCTTTCTCCATAAAGGTCGCATCTCCAGCCATCATCCATTCATCCATAAGTAGAATATCAGGTTGTATCGCTGTTGCTACTCCAAGGGAAAGCCGCATTTGCATTCCAGAAGAATAGGTCCTAACTGGAAGGTCAAGGTAATCTCCTAATTCGGTAAACGCGGCAATTTCGGGGACTAATTTTTTTGAATCGTGTGGTTTGAGGCCAAGATACATGCCTCGCATGCGTATATTTTCTCGTCCGGTCAAATCACCATCGAAACCAAGACCGAGATCGAGCAGGGGCATCACGTCACCACTGATGTGTATGTCTCCCGTGTCCGGTTCATAGATCCCCGCAATTACGCGTAAGAGAGTGGATTTGCCGGCGCCGTTCGTTCCGATCAGGCCAACTCGATCGCCTGGCTCCAGGGATACGGTTACGTCTTTCAAGGCCTGTACCACGGGAGCCGAACGGGCTTCCCTCAGGATTGCCCCTCCCGTTGCAGTTGCGACGAGCGCCTTCTTCAGGGATCGATTCCCTGTATGAAGAACAGGAAAGCTCACAGAGACATCTTTGAGAATAACTTTTGCCATGATCAAACCCAATAAATAATCTGGCTGCGGCAGCGGATAAACAAGACAATCGACACAATTGTTCCAACGGCAAGGAAAGCTATAGAGAGAAACAGCAACTCTGGGGAAATCCACTCCCCCATCATTGGGGCTCGAATCAATTCTATAAATGCCGCAAACGGATTTATGTTTACAATCATTTGGGGTATATCCTGCATTTTATGGTTCCATATTACAGGGGTGATGAAAAAGCCAATCTGCAAGATCGACCCGATAATCGGACCGATATCCCGAAATCTTGTGCAGACAATAGCAACAACAAGACCCATCCATATCAAGTTAAGGCAAACCAATATAAATCCAGGTATAACCCCAAGGATTGTCCAGTCAAGCGGTGGCCCAAAAAGAGCCATGATAAATATATATATGGGCGCGTTATGAAGGAAAGATATTATATTCCTCCATACGACTCGAAAAAGAAGAGATAGCCTTGGTATTTTCATTTGCTTCATAAGGTGGCTAGAACCAATAAATGTATTGCATGCATCTACAATAGTTCCAGTAATGAATTGCCATGTTGTGACTCCAATCGCCATAAAAGGAAGATAAACTTTCATATCAAGAGRAAATAGTTTTGCATAGAGAGGCCCGAGACCAGCAATAAATATACCCGTTGTTATTGTAATCCAGAATGGACCAAGAATTGAACCGCGATATCTCTGAAGAGTATCGTTCCACCCTAAATTTAACCAAAACCATGATAAATCAATTGATTGGCGAAGATCGCACCAAGCCAGTTTTCCAGAATTTTTGCGTCCTGTTAAAGATACGGCGGAAGAAGACATGGAGGTTTACCTTGATATGATCTTATCCCGGGGGGAGCTGTGGGTTGTCATGACGGGAAGGTGTCTGGAAAGAGAATGATAGACAGGAGGCCAAGGGGCTCTCTAGAGGGGGCGAGGGCTTCTAGGGAAGGGAGGCTTCGCGAGAAAAGGCTTCCATGCTGTCCCCGGGGTAGCATGGAAGCCGCGCCCTTGGTATCGACAATCGCCTGATAGAAGGCAACCTCCTCGCTGCGACGAGGGGCAGTTTGTCGACGCTCTTAGACGATGAGAGCGAGATCGGGAAAGTCAGAACTGAATTTTGAACGTTGACCAGTTCAGTGAGTCGCACGTAGTTCTAGGTGCCGTCGAACACAGGCCCGTAGAGGGCAGGGTCAAGAAACAAGTCGGTATCCCAGGGGGAATTTCCCCGGACAGGCCCAATGGGCGGGCAACGAACTTCCATGTACTCGAGCCCGCGCAAAATCGCCAGAAACCAGAAGAATGTATCCATCATTCCGCCTGGGGCGACCGTCACGATAGGAGTGCTAGGGGCTGCAAAGACTATGTTGGTCATCGCCGCTCCCATAATGCCAACAATTCGTGATGCCCTTTTAAACAGGGCAATCTGATCACCGAGTGACATCAGACCTGGATCGACAACAGTATAACCACGCTCCAGGGCGTGACAAATGATCTTGTCCTCCTCAGCTAACAGCCGAAAGCCAGTGCTACGCCGTAATACAAGAATTTTTATTGGTGAGCCTAAGGGAATTGGACGAGCAATAGCTTCGAGAGGATCAAGGACGAGAGGAGAGAAGAATGCCCCGTGGTGCGTAAGGCCATCAACCATCAAGATCTGTTCAAAACGCCTTGGGGTGTCATCGGCAGGAATGACCTGAGAGGGGGGAATGCCAATAGACATAAGGGAGAGCGCCATACTCTCGGCTAGACGCCCCGAATTTTTAGCAATCAAAAATCGCAATCCAGATACTTCAACATTTTTATGGACGAGATAAGCTCGGGGTAACATTTCAAGCATCCAATGTCCATAATTACCGATCCCTCGCTTTTTGCACAAAGCGACAGGTCCGAATTCTGTAGACATTGTTGGTTCGCAACGAGCGGTCACCACCGCCTCATAAGCGGTTTCGATTTCGCTGGAGGTGTGTTGCGTGATGGTTTCTTCAAAAAGGTTGCCTTCGGCGTCGAAGACTAACCCTTCTTTCGCAACCCACACGTCTTTTAAATGGAAAATTCTAATCTCTGCGGCCGGAAAGTGAGAAATTGACCAGATCGGTTCCAAAACACAAGCTACATTCTCGGGAAGGTGAGCTTGTCCGAGCAGGCGAGGGGGGGAGGCATCAAAAGCAGGGGATGTAATGCATTGTATAACGGCGTCTTCGGGAAGAGAGCGGACAGTGGGCGTCATGATTAGACGATTCCTAACCGCTGCCACAGAGGAATGTGATGTGCCACGACGGTCTCGAGAGTCGAAGTCAAGGCGCTAGAACCGTCGCACTCGCTCCCACCCTTTAACAGCGGTAGCTGTTCTTGGAGCAGGGAGAGCAAAATTGAAACGTCGGGCGGATGGCCCTTGTACAAGGCGGCCAGTATCCGATGCTCTAAGGGGGAAAAGCGGAGAGCTCCACCAATCAAAGGGGCTGCGGCGAAGGATCGGTCTTCCCCCCGCAGGACTCGGAGAATCGTTTCCTGGTTCAGACGGCGGCACGGCTCCTTGGCCGCTTCACTGTGGTCGCTAACGATATCGGCTTGGCCGGACGACACAAGGAGAGACAAGCAGCGCAAAATGGCAGCCGGAGAGGTCCCGGCAAGCTTTGGATCGGTCTCAAGATCAACAAAGCGGGGCGTTCCTTCCGTCAGGGCGGCAAGAATGGGCCCACCAATCGCGGGGTCGCCGCGTAATTCCCCAAGGGGAACGGGAAACACTAGGCGGATTTCATTGATTGGCCGCCTTAGCGTAAAGCGATATTTTCGCAACAACTCCAAGCAGATTTCCGACGATAGCCGCTGTGGGCCCCGCATGAAGATGTCGCGGCGAAAGACACGCCCGGTTGTTAGGTCACGGACCATTTCAGCAAGAGCCGGATCAGAAACGCAGGCGACGATCTCTCTCAAAGGAGCAGGAAGACACAGATCGTCGCTATTATAGGGTATTGTTGCTGATCCTATAAATGTTAACCGGGCAGAAGCAACCGCCGAAGCAATATCGGCATGATCGAAAACGTCCCAGTATTCGTTAAAATACTCATGAGCTAGGTAGCCTCTGTGGTGTCTTTCCAGATCGTTCAGGTGATGAGCCGCGATCGGATTGGTAGAAAAAAAGGAAGCTCCTCCCCCTCGGAGTTGACCTAGGAAAGCCAGGGCTTCTTCGATCCGGGTGTTTCCTCGTCGCGAGGATTGAGCCGCATGCCGAACAAGAAGGCGCTGAAGGGGAACCAGCGGTGCCCAACCGGCACGGCAATTATAGCTGATAAAAACCAGTCCTCCCGGCCGCACCCAATGACGGAGGATTTCGACAAGAGCCTGCCTATTTTCAGCCGCAACCCAACCATAGACGCCATGCAGAACGACAATGTCGAAGCGTTCGTGGTCCGGGACGCCTCCGGGAGAGACACTCAGGCGAAAGGCAAGATCGCGAAAGGCTTCCTCATGCAAAGCCACATTGGCAAGGCCAGCCTCTCTGGCCAAATCTCGGGCTGAGGCGATGGCCGCAGGATCGAAATCAATGCCGACAAAGTCGCCGTGAGGATGTGTGGCGGCTGCATGGAGAAGGGTTGCCCCGCGGCCGCATCCTAGCTCGCAATAGCGAAAACCCCGGGCTAAATCCGGGGGGCGGACACCAATCAACAAACACATGAAGGCGAGAAAGCTGGGAAACAGCTCCTGATACACAGTATCTGTATAAGGAACGTCCGCGAGATAGCCCTCAGTCCATTCAGAAGTCACGGTACGAATCCACAACGTGGTTTCCGTCCCGCGATCAGATCGTTAATCAGCACCAAGTGGCGTGGCAACGTGATCGTATGCAAGTCGTAGTGTTCAAGGACTGTTTGTCGGGCCCGGGCCCGCATTGCCTGCATCCGGTCAGGATGATCCAAAACTTCGTCGATCCGACGGGCCAACGCCTGGGTATCAAAGAAATCCACAAGTAAACCATTATCCCCGTCGCGCAAAACCTCCATCACAGGAGGTGTCGCAGAACCGATCATGGCGCATCCTGTCGACATCGCCTCAAGAAACGACCAGGAGAGAACAAACGGGTATGTTAGATAAATGTGAACAGAGGAAATTTTAAGAACGCTTAGATAAAGTTCATAACTGAGCTTTCCCAGGAAGTAGACTCGCGACATGTCAAGATAAGGCCCGACCTCTTCGAGCATAATTGTGCGGAAGCTACGTCCATCCGGAGAGGCCGGGCCGTAACTAACCTCATCACCACCAACAATAAGAACATATGCTTTGGGACGTCGGCGGAGGATCTCTGGAAGAGCGCGCATAAAAACATGGAATCCCCGATAAGGTTCCAAGTTTCGTGCAACATAGGTGATCACTTCATCACGTGCTGTCAGGCGCAAGGCCCCTGCTTGCCCAAGTTGGAGCCAAGCCAAGGGGTCCGGACGAGCCTGTTGGGTGTCGATCCCTTCGTGAATAATGCTGATCTTATTTCTAGCATACTCCGGGTACAGTGACCATTGCCATTGGGTCGGCACCTGTCCCCAGTCGGCAACCTCAAGACCGAGCAAATTCGTGGCATTTTTGATCCGCACACGCGGCGCGTCGTCTTGTGTCAAGGGAGAGGAGGGATCAAAATCGAGATCTGCGCCACGAGCTCTATWWAAAAACTCAAAATATGAAAGAAGAGGACTATCTGGCCACACGTCTTTGAGGAAAAGAGTCTCCCCCCACCCATTGTGACCAATGATGATATCGGGATGAAATCCTCTGTTCTTAAGACCTAGGGCGGCCATATAGGCGCCCTGGCCATAGATCACTCCCCCTTCAATATCATGCAGATAATGATGAATCTGGGGATTAGGCCGGCGAAACGGTTCATACGTGACCCGCTCTACCCCTTCAAGGTGGTTTATATTGTCGTGAGACAAAAAAACGACCCGGTTTCCCGGCTGGCGGGCCAAGTATATAGCCATATGCTGATACTGGCCTGGGAAATGCTGGTGAACAAACAAATAGTTCATAGGGAGGAGGTGTCGGTGTCAGAGAGAGGGGGGCAATGGGCGTGCGCGACAAGCTCGAAATTTTCTAATCTTCTGATGATAACTGGTTCAAAACCAGCGGCCATCAAGGCTTTTCCTAATATTCTAGGGGAAAAACCTGTTCGATGAGCCATAAATATATTTCCAGCTGAAATCGCGGCACCGTGTCCAAAAATAATATCCAAAGCTCCAATCGGACCTACTGGTGATATATAGAGAGGTTCTTCAACATTGTCTTCAGAAACCTGCTTTGCAACTCCTTGCAGGTCAGGGACAGCAATGATAGCGCTTCCCCTTGGTTTTAGAACGCGAAAGAATTCGGACAGGGCCAGGGGAACTTCGTGAGCAAAAAGATGCTCCAGATTGTGGGACGACCATAGGGCGTCCACAGAGGCCGAGGCCACACACTCCATGTTGATGATTGAGGCTACAATGTCAGGAGACACGGCTGGATTAATATCCAGCCGCACCTCTCTCCACTCAGACACGGGAAAAGCCGCCTCAAGACGAGGATCGCTAGATGGACCACAGCCGACGTTCAAAACGATTCGACGCATGTCGGCTTCGACAGGAATCTCGGGCGGGGATGTCAAGAGAGGGTCGCCTTTAAAGAACGCGCGGGGCAGGGGATGCCGCCGCCTTGGGCTGAAGATGCAATAAAATCCCTTCAAGAGGATCGCCAATCACATCCGATCGGCATGGTGTACCGTTCGTCACCGGCATGGTGCGGCGTCCGCTAGCAAAGGCGCCTTCATAGACGCAGTCAAATCGGTTGGCCGCTTCACCTTTGAGGCGGAAGCAAAAGCCTATTAGGGGCATCCCCATTCCCCGATTTCCACACAGTTCACCGGCTGGAATCCAGGGAGTTTCCCAACCATTAGCCGTCAAGCCCTTATACTCAATTTCATCGAGGCGAATATTTTCAACCGCTTCAAGGGAAAAAGCTTCAATCCAGGCCTGTTGCCCCAGAACTCCGGCGAGAGAGGACAAAGGAAAGCGCCGGTCACCCTGTCGACTGATGTGCAGCAACAGTTCCGCTTTAGGCGAGGCCTGAGCTGCGGGCGACGGGGCTGCCTGTAGGGTTTCGTCTAACCTGTTTAGTTGGAGGCGCAAGTTTTCATTCGGGCGGTCAGATTCCTTGAAGGAGGTCAAGATTACGGTTCCTGCCTGCGGTCCAGTCACTCGAATAATAAGGATATCTCCAGCCTTGGTGAGCCACCCCCCGGGATGAGCCCCAAACAAATCCACAATGGTTCCAGGAGCAGAAACCGGAGGGGTGGTGATCTGAACGCTGGGAACAGCAATTTTTCCGGGATTAGGCTGAGAACCACCCTCTACGACCGCCAGGGAATAGAAACCCGGAGCCAGGGAGAGCACTTGGGGCGTTGCTTGAATCTGGACCGGAGATGGAGCATCGGAAGACGAAAGGGGGCTGTTCATGGACGGTTCATTCCTTGTCGAGTGGGTGTGATCGAAAGAAAATAGAGCTGAAACGCCCTCAACGGAATCTTTGGACAGAGGAATTTGATGCGATCCGACGCAACCTAGCGCTCCCCTTGATGAACCGTCAAGGATGCCAACAAGCACCTCATTAAGCTCGCCTGGGCCAAGATCGGGAGAGACAAGAACACCGCCCCCTTTTTCCCGAATGCGTTCGGCAATTGCTCCTAAATCAAAAGCAACGACAAAAAGGCCTGCCCGCCACGCTACGGACAAAGCATAACACCATGTTTCGGGAGAAATAGACGGGAGAAGGGCTAGTGTTGCCCCTTGAGATTGCGTAAGATCTAAAGCCTCAGCCTCACCGAAGCGTCCGGTCACAAAAACCCGTCCCGTTCCGACCAAGCGCGCATCGTCATCGGAAAAGCCAACAAGAACAAACTCAAGGGGGAGGTCACGCGCCGCGGCATCCTCAGCGCAGGCAAGCAAAATGTCATACCCCTTCTGTTGTCCTACCGCGCCAATAATCGCAATACGCCATCGTTTGTTTGGAGATGATGGCTCTGGGCAACAAGGCGTCGGGAGGTCTGTTTCCCAGGGAGTGACCACAAACTCAGGACCAGATGAAAGGCCGGGTAAATGGCGACGCAGACGCGATAAAGCCCCCGTGGTGGCGCCAATCACTCGACGGGCTCCCGCAATCAGGGTTTGTGATCGCCGACGTAACGCCGTTACCGTAAGCGATGGTTCAAACCGGGTCGCTGGATCGGCAACGCATTGCTCACACGCCAAAAGATCAGGCTCACCGCAATATCGTCCATGGTCATCGACAAGATTAATTCGTGGACAAATTAGATGGTAATCATGAATAAAAACATCATAAGGAACCCCAAGGCGATCTGGAAGAGAAGTAATTTGTAGATCGTGACCTAAAAATGATGAATTTCAATTTCATCAACCATAGAAAGTTTTAGTAAGCTCTCTATTTCATATATATCTTTACGTGTATTAAAAATAATATTTTTAGGTCTTGCCGATCAGAAATAGCAAGACGGGATAATCCATTGGGAATATCCATTTTTGAACTATATTTGAGTTTTATTTTTGATTGTTTTATTTCTAAGATTTCATCAGGGGAAGGAGCGGGAAATAAGGTAAGAACTCGTCGATTTCGTAAAGAAGCCGCCTGAGTGCGCTCCTGTGTTTGGGGGACGGTGCCCGGCTTGTCGCCGACGGTTTCGGGCACAGGCGCCGGCCGATCATCCAGTTGGGACCCCCTTTGGGCCAGGGATCCAGGCCTTGCTGACGTATTTGCACCACAGTCACCACGTCAGCTTCGAGCGCCTCGCCCGAATGCTGAAGGAGCTGTTTGGGCTGAAAATCTCGGAAGGGGCGATCGCCAACGCCTTCCGCCGTCTCGAAACCAGCCTGACGGCGGCCTGCGCGGCCATCAAGACGAGAATCATGCAGGCGGATGTCATCGCCTCGGACGAAACCACGGCGCGGGTCGAGGGCAAAACCCACTGGCAGTGGGTGTTCGTGACCGATACGGCCGTTCTGCACGACATCAAGCCCAGTCGGGCGCGCACCGTCGTGACATCGGTTCTGGGCTTGCACCGGCCGGAGGTCTGGATCTCGGATCGCTACGCTGGGCAGCAGGACCTGGGCCAGGTTCACCAAGTCTGCCTCGCCCATGTTTTGCGGGATGTCCAATACGCCATCGATTGCGGGGATACGGTCTTCGCCCCCCGGATCCGGGATCTTTTGCGCTGGACCATCCGCATCGGCAAACGAAGGCCAAGGCTCAAGGACACCACTTTGGCGACCTACGCCGGCAGAGCCGAGCATCGCCTAGACGTGCTGCTGAGCGTTCCGGCCGCCCATCCCGCCGGGCGGACCCTTCAGCACCAGATCAAGGCGTGGCGTGGGAAGTTCTTCGTCTTCCTGGCCGACCGCCGGGTGCCGTCGACGAACAACATCTGCGAACGCGAAATCCGGCCCTCGGTGGTGTTTCGCAAGGTGACCAATGGCTTCCGCTCCGCTTGGGGAGCACAAATCCACGCCGGATACCGATCCATCACTGGAACCGCTCGCCTCTCAGGGGCTTCCGATTACGACGCCGTCTGCGACCTCGTCAGCGGAAAATTCGCCCTCACTTGATCGCCAAACAGGATCGTGTCCCGAGGAGTGGTGTAACAGGGCAATCACTGTTTTCTCTCCGGGAGGTTTGGCCGGAGTGATCAGGCAGCCGTGACGGACGGCAAGCATGAGAGGGGATCATCGCCCAAGGGGGCGACGGATTCCAGCGTCATATAGCGGGCACGCTGGACGGCCCATTCGTCATTTTGCTCCATCAAGATGGCCCCGATCAGGCGAGTGATGGCGGCTTCGTTGGGAAAGATCCCCACGACGTCCGTGCGGCGCTTGATCTCCMCGTTGAGGCGTTCGATGGGATTGGTGCTGTGGATTTTGGCCCGATGCTCCTTGGGGAAGGTCATGTACGCCAAGACATCGCTTTCGGCCTCGTCAAGCAAGGCGGCAAGCTTGGGGACCTTGGGGCGCAGTTGGTCTGCCACCTGACGCCACTGCGCCCGGGCCGAAGCGACATCGTTTTGGGCGAAAGCCGTTCCGATAAAGGCGGCCACGACGCGCCGAGCGTTTTTGCCAGCATAAGCAAGAATAGTCCGCATGAAATGGACGCGACAGCGCTGCCAAGTGGCACAAAATACCTTGGAAACGGCGGATTTGATGCCTTCATGGGCGTCTGAAATGACCACCAATCAAGAGCGCGGTGGTAGTTTTGGTTGACGCCGCGTCCCTCGGCATAGGAAGCACCGATGCTTAACTGGGCTTTGGGGTCTCCTTGACCTGCGGCCATTTCGATCCACTTCGCTCCTTCCTTTTCGTCGTAGGCCACCCCGGCTCCTGCCATATACATGCGTCCGAGCAAAAGCTGGGCCTCCCGATGACCGTATTCGGCCGCCTGTCGGTACCAGTTTGCGGCCTCGAAAAGGTCGGGTTGACGACCTTCGCCTCGGCTATTGAGGTGGCCCAAGAGAAGCATCGCCTCGGTATCTTTGTGTGTGGCGGCTTGGCGTAAATAGGTTTCGCCCTTCTCAGGGTCCTGTGGGACACCCTGACCGTGTAAATATATTTGGCCAAGGGCACGAAATGCCGCGATACACTGTCCTTCTGCAGCTGCTTTGAAAGCAGCCAAGGCCTTTTCGTCGTCCTTCTCGACCCCAAGGCCGGTGGAATACAGAAGGCCAAGATAGTACCAAGCTGTTGCCGCCCCCTGTTTAGCCGCTTTGCTGAACCAGACGACGGCTTCGGCAGGATTACCGTCTTTGATGTAATTGCCGGCGAAAAGGGTTCCCAACCCCAATTGTGCGGCTGGATGCCCCCGTTCGGCCGCCCGACGGTACCAGGGCTCGGCTTCCTCATAATTGGGCTCACCACCGAACCCAGCGGCGAGCATGTACCCCATCATGGCTTCGGCAGAAAGGATCCCTTGCTCCGCCGCAGCTTTTCCCCAACGAAAAGCCTCCTCGAAATTTTGCTCGACTTCAAGGCCATTGGGAAAAAGGAGGCGGACGGCCTCTTCGCTGGGAGTAACTCCGGCAGCGATGCCGCTACCGTAATAATAAATCTCACACAGACGCGCCTGGGCCTCCCCATGCCCACCTTCAGCTGCCCGCCGATACCATACCAGAGCATCGACTACGTTGCGCAGAACACCGTGACCGTTGTCATACATTTTGCCCAAGTGGTATTGGGCTTCGACGTGGCCAGCCTTGCCGGCTGATAGCCAAGCGTCGAGGGCTGTGGCGTAGTCTTCGCGCTGGTAAGCAGCCATCCCCCGCTGATGGAGCTTGTCAGGGTCTTTTTCGGCCTTGCTACCGCTGAAAAAACTGCCGAGAGCGCCGAGAAACTTAGCCATGGGTGTCGGTTTGCCTTGTGCTCGGAGGGCTGAATAGGCGATCAGGGGTCACGGCTCGCGCATTCCTTCTGAGGACGCCTTGACCGCGAGCTCGGTGAAATACGAAATGATGCGCCGAGACCCCACCATAATATCCGCCGTTACCGGCATCCCGGGGACCAGACGGAAAGAGCTCGGAACGCTGCGCAAAGAGACATCGGTCAGGTCAATATGGGCCCGAAAATAAGGAGCCGAGCTTTGCGTTTGATCACGGTTATGTGTGAAAGAATCTTCACTTATACTACGGACTACACCTTTTCCCATCCCGTGTTCCATATAGCGATAGGCGGCAAATTTAATTTGCGCTTCATCACCAACTTTCACATGCCCCTGGTCTAGGGCAGGAATTGCTACGACCACTTCCATGGGAGTTTCAGCAGGCACCAAGGTTAATAGCTTATCGCCTGTCTGGACTACTGATCCTACTGAGACCTTACCGATTTCTAGAACGACAGCGTCATCAACAGCTCGAAGCTCGATCAACTCATGACGTCTGCGGGCTTTGGTTTGATCCTCGGTGGCTTTGGCCAAATCAAGCTGGCGGGCTGACAGATCTGAGAGAATCGTGCTGCGGCGCTGTTTGATATAAACGTCGCGTTCAGCTCGCAAAGCCTCCAACTCATGCTTAGCCGACTGGGCCGTGGTTTCGGCGGTAGCCAAGTTACGCTGGACATCAAGAAGGCTGTCTGTAGCTAAAAGGGAGTTCAAGCGGCTCCCAACCTTGTTGCGCTCCAGCTCTTGGCGCATTCCTTCAATGTTAGAGAGAACCTTGACACGTGACCGATAGTGGCTAGCCTCTTGAGTCGCACGACGGATTGTCTCATCTGCTGTCGCCATGCGCTGATCGTAGTTGGTGAGCTTTGCCTTATCTTCTGCTTGATGCGCCCGCCAAATAGTCTCTTGCAGAATCATGTCCTGAGAGGGGTTCTCTCCGGCCCTGAAAGGAATACCCTGGGCTTCTGCTTCAAGACGAGCAATCTCGGCAGACAGGCTACCGATTTGCTGATCAATCTGGCTTACATCGGCTGTGGCAAAAGTAGGGTCAAGCGTAATGAGAATGTCCCCTTTACGCACAACCTGTCCTTCGCGCACGTGAATGGCCCGAATAAGCGATGTTTCCAACGGTTGAACCACCAGTGTCGGGGCCTGCGCTTCCACCCGACCCTCAGCTTCGACAACGCGGTCAAGGCTCAAGACACAGGAGAGGAAAAGAAACAAGGCGACCATGGATGCAAGGATCCACACCGTAATACGCGCCGACACCGGGTCGGGCGCCTCGGTGATTTCCGCTGTTTCTCCCTGAAAATTTCGGATGATCTGATCGGCTTCATATTCAGCCGATCGCTTCCGGTCAGGGGATCGCAGTCGGAACGAGAGTAGCGCGTTCATGGCTCGATCCTGGAGCAAGGTGGCGATTTTGTTGGAACCAGAGGTGACGATAAACGTCGCAACGGTCGAGGAGTTCCTCGTGGGTGCCCATGTCATAAAGGCAACCGCGTTCGAGGACCATAATCTGGTCACAGCTGACGAGGGAGGCCAGACGGTGCGAGATGATGACCATCGTGCGCCCCTGGCCGATCCGGTTAAGGTTATTGTTGATAATAGCTTCACTATCGGGATCGAGCGCACTGGTTGCTTCGTCCAAGATCAGGACGGGGGGATCGACTAGCAAGGCCCGGGCAATGGCCAAGCGCTGGCGCTGACCACCGGAGAGGTTGCTCGACCCTTCCTCGATTTCTGTTTCATAGCCACGCGGCAAGCGTTCGATGAACTCTTCAGCTCCGGCCAAGCGGGCCGCCCGGATCACTTCCTCAAGAGAGGCCGAGCGGCGGGCAGCCACGATGTTTTCCCGGATAGTCCCCTGGAAAAGGAAGTTATCTTGAAGAACGACCCCAAAATTAGACCGAAGATGGTAAAGATCGATTTCTCGTAAATCAACACCATCAATTTTTATCAAGCCATCATAATTTCTATGTAGACCCTGTAGAAGGCGCGTGATTGTTGTCTTGCCAGAACCGCTCCTCCCCATAACACCGATCACTTGTCCTGGTGTGATGTTGAAAGAAACCTTATCAAGAGCAGGGTTCTGCGAACCGGGGTACCGGAACCGGACTTCTGAGAAACTGATTTCACCGCGGATGACCGGGCGCACACCTTTGTGGCTACCAGAGACCTCCGGAGGATGGTTGATCACCGACGACACCTGCGCTAAAGCGCCACGGACTTCCTGGAATTGCTGCAAAAGCGACGCAATTTGCATGAAAGGAGACGCCACACGCGAAGCCAGCATGCTGAACGCCACCAAGGTACCGGGCTGAACCGTTGCGTCCGTCCCCAAAGCCATATAGGCGCCCAAGGTAAGCGTCCCCAGGTAAATAGATTTCTCAATAGGCTGGAGAATGGTTTGCGGTTGGTTGCTCAGATTTTGAAAATCAAGATTGGCGCGAACAGCCTCCGCTACCCGAATATCCCAGTCATGGCGCTTCAATCCCTCCAAAGCTAAGGACTTGACCGTTCGCATCCCGTGGATGGTTTCGATCATCAGAGAGCCCTTGAGCTGCTCTGCCTGGACAATTCTTCCGTAGGCATGCGCCATAGGAGCAATGTAGGCAAGAACAACAACAGACATAAGAATGGAGAGTCCAAGAACAAAAAACGTTAGCGGTGAGCTAATGTAAAACATTACAGGCAGAAGAACAAAAAGAACAGTTGAATCAAGGATCGTTCCAAATAACTGTCCCGTAAGAAAATTTCTTATGCGCCAAACTTCTCCAAGCTTATAAGAAATAACACCTGTCGGATTTCTTTCAAAATAGTCGATGGGAAGATTGACCATTTTGTCGAAAATATAAGTGCTCATCCGAGCATCTATTTTTGCCGAGCCAAGCGCAAGAAGTTTTCGACGCAGAAATCCAAAAATCATATCAAAGAGAATGACGAAACACACTCCGGTCGTCAGGATATGAAGTGTAGACAGACGCTGGTGAACTAATATTCTGTCAACAATCGTCATAAAAACGAGGGGCGGAACGAGCGCGAAAAAACTGATAATTAGGGCAGCGATTCCGACGTCCCTAAAAATTATTTTTTCTTTGAGGACTTGCCCTGTGATCCAGTGATCGCGCGGCACCAAGGCCATGACCCGGGGGCTGTGCAGCGGGTGGGCGACTAGCCGGGGATCGCCCTGCAGGTCGGCCAGGAGGCCCACATCCGTCCGATAGTCGTAAAGATTTTGCAGCACCTCGGCCGAGTTCCCCAAGGTCAGGTCAAAGGTGATGCCCGGATGGCGCCGCCGCAGGCGCGAGAGCAGGGGCATCACGACAAAGGGGCTGTCGGCCCCCACCCCCAAACGGCCGCCGTCCAGGGCCATGCCTTGACTCAACAACGCCTCGGCTTCGTCTTGAAGGGCAAACAAGCGGGTCGTGACCAAGACAAGCTGCTCTCCCAGGCCGGTCAGGCGCACGCCCCGGCCCTTTCGCTCGAACAGCCGCACCCCGGCCCTTTCCTCAAGCGCACTGACCTGCCCCGACACCGTGGGCTGGGTGACATTCAAGGCCTTGGCCGCCTTGGTAAAAGAGCCTTCGGTCGCTACCATGTGGAAGGCCCGGAGCTGCGCGGTATTGATCGGCATGGACCTATGGGACCCCTTAAAACCCTGATTGGACCCAGGATACGGAGCCTGCTTCTCTGGCACGAGCCCCAAGAAAACGCCGACTCCAAGAAATGAGGATCCCTCCGTGACAGCGCTCCCCCCCTCCTTGATCCGCCTGGTGGTTTTCGACTGGGCGGGCACGATCATCGACCACGGCAGCCGCGCCCCCGCGGCGATCTTCCAGCAGGTGTTCGCCGAGGCCGGGGTGCCCCTGAGCGAGGCCGAGGCCCGCGCCCCCATGGGCCTGCCCAAGCTTGACCACATCAAGGCGATCGGCGCCTTGCTGGAGACGCGCTGGCCTGCGGTCCACGGCCGGGCTTTCGATGACCACGACGCCCAGCGCTTGTATGAGCAGTTCCTGCCGCTGCAAACCCGGGTCGTTGCCGACTATGCCGAGGTGATCGCCGGGGTGGCGCCGGTGATCGCGGCGCTGCGGCACCAGGGCATCGCGATCGGCACCACCACCGGCTACACCCGGGCCGTCCTGGAGCCCTGCCTAGCGAGCGCGGCCCGCCAGGGGGTCGTGCCCGACGCCATGGCCTGTGCCGGTGATCTGCCCACGGGGCGCCCGGGACCGGCCCTGATGCTCTGGCTGATGAGCAGCTTGGGCGATGTCCCGCCGGCGGCGGTGGTCAAGGTCGGCGACACCGCCGTGGATATGCTTGAAGGCCGCAACGCCGGCACCTGGACCGTGGGCGTCAGCGAGACCGGCAACGAAATCGGCCTGGACGCCGCCGCCCTGGCCGCCCTGCCCGCCGCCGAGCGAGCCCAGCGCCGCGCCCGGGCCGAGGCGACCTTGCGCACCGCTGGCGCCCATTTTGTCATTCCTTCCGCGGCCGACCTTCTCCCAGTGATCACCTCGATCGAAGCCCGCCTCGCAGCTGGAGAGCGGCCCTCCTAAGACTTGTCGTTCTGCGGGGGGCCGCCCCCTCCTCGCTCCCCGCCCCTCCCCGCCCCTCCCCTCCCCCTCTCCCCTCCCCGTCTCCCCCTCCCCGTCTCCCCCCTTCTTCCCCTTGCCCGGAGCCCCCACATGTCTGCCCCGCCCTTTGCCTGGCTGCTCACCCCCGGCCCCCTCAGCACCACCGACACGGTCAAGCAAGCGATGCTGCACGACTGGGGATCCTGGGATGGGGACTTCCGCGCCCTTACGGCCGAGATCCGCGCCCGGCTGCATCGTATCGCGGGGGCGGGGGAGGCCCATACGGTCGTGCCGGTCCAAGGCAGCGGCACCACCGCGGTGGAGGCGGCCCTTCTGACCTTGGTCGGTCGCACGGGCCGGATCCTGATCCTGGTCAATGGCGCCTATGGCCGACGCATGGTGGACATCTGCACCCGCGCCGGCCTGCCCCATGCCGTGCTGGCGGTGGACGAGACCCAGCCGGTCACCCCCGAGGCGGTGGCCCGCGCTGTGGCGACCGAGGGCCCCTTCACCCACGCCGCCGTGGTCCAGGTGGAAACCTCGACCGGCCTGCTCAATCCGGTGGAGGACGTGGCTGCGGTTCTCGCCCAAGCCGGCGTGCGCCTGATCATTGATGCCATGAGCGCGTTTGGCGTTCTGCCCCTGGACCCGGCGCGCGTGCCTTTCGACGCCTTGGTGTTCTCGACCAACAAGTGCCTGGAAGGGGTGCCGGCGGTTGAGGCAAAGTGTTTCGGCGATGCCCCGTCCGATCTCGACGCCCAGAACCGGACGTTTGTCTCCCGGGATCTCAGGATAGAATGAGATATAGAAAGTGCATGCCTTCGCCGCCGATATTCCAAGATCGTCGCCATGCCCGCCAATGTCACAGCGGACGGAGACCCGGCTTTCAAGATCGCGTTGGCGCCTTGTTGATTGGCAGCACCGCGTCGGCGCCGGTAGGGCCGACCTTGCGGGTGTCGGACCTGCCGCTGCCGCATCGGATCATTCCCGATGGCAGCATTCTCAGCGATCCGCGCGACCCGGCCCGGCTTAGTGTGTTTCTGGACGCTAGGGGGCGCATTGCCCGGCTGGAGTGTCAGTAAGCGTTGTGAGAGGCGCAGGAAAAAAAGGAAGGCTGGGGAGGCGAAGCCTGTCCAGACCCCTCCTTTCTTGAAGACACCGGGGGAGCGGGCCGGCACGGTGTTGCTGGATGTGGCCCTCGCCCTGGGTCTGTTTGGCTTGATTCTGGCGGGGGGGCTGCGGTTGGCCCCGGGAATCTTGGAGGAGCGGCGCCGTCATGTGACCGAGGAACGGCTGGCGCGGGCCGATCTGGCGCTCAAGGGCTATTACTTGGCGCTGCGGACCCTCCCCTGCCCGGCGGCGGCCACTGACCCCAGCGGCGTGGCAGCCCCCTGCCCGGACAGCACCAACGCGGCGGGTCGCTACGTCTTCGGGGCCTTGCCATGGCGCACCTTGGGGCTGATGCCGGAAGACGGCGGGGATGGCTGGGGACGCCGGTTGCTCTACGCCGTCAATGCTGCCCAGATCACCACCCCGTTACCGTGCGCGGTGCCAACGGCGGCGACCCAACGCGGCGGCCTCCTGGTTTTGGGCCGCGACCCCAGCGTGACACCGCCCGAGACGGCGCGAGCCTTGCTGGTCCTGATCAGTTCCGGCCCCGATGGCCAGGGCGGCCTCACGCCCTCGGGCCAGCGCGTGCCCCTGGACGCGGCGGCTGACCCGGCCACCCAGGCCCATAGCCCGCCAGACACCCCGGCGCCGGGACGCGAGAGCGCCACCACCCCCCTGTACGCGGCCGCCGCGACTCCTTCCTTTGATGATCTGGTGTTACCGCAAACACTGGCGTCCTTTCCTGGSCGCGGTCGGGTGCTTTGACAAATAAACGGAGGCGCATGCCGACGTTTGCCGATCTCCCGGCGCCGGGATCCTTCGGAGCCAAGCCTCTGCCTGATGCCCCCCTCAGCGATTTGCTAGAAAGCCTCTGACCATGGGCTGCTGCCGGTGATTGCCCAGGATGGTCGCGTGCCCTGGCGAACCTACGCGCGGCCCTTTACCGGCAACGCGTCGGCGCCGCGCATTGCGTTGATCGTGACCGGCCTTGGCATGCGCACCTCGGCGACCCAGGCGGCGATCGCCCAGATGCCGCCAGATGTCACGCTGGCGTTTTCGCCCTATGCCAGCAACCTCCCCATGTGGATGGGCCGGGCCCGACAGATGGGCCACGAAACGTTGCTGGAAGTCCCGACCGAGCCCGTTGGGTTCCCGACCATGGACCCCGGGGCCCTGGGCCTGATCACCGCCGTCTCCGAGTTGGAAAACCGCAAGCGCCTGGAAAGCGCGCTGGCCAGTGCTGGCGGCTATGTCGGGGTGCTGGCCACTCATGCCGGACGATACACCGACACACCAACGGCGCTGCGGCCCTTGCTGGAAAGCCTCAAGGCCCGGGGCCTGCTCTATGTTCATCGAGGCGCCCCCAGGGCGGTCAACGCCAACGCCGATGTGGCGCCTCCGGTCAACATCGCAACCACGGTCCTGGACAACCCGGCCTTTCAGCGAGCCATTGACGAGCGTCTGGCCGGCCTGGAAGACACGGCGCGGGCGCAGGGCTTTGCCATTGGCACCCTCAGCGCCTCGCCCCTGGCCCTGTACCGGGCGACGCGCTGGTTGGCCGGCCTGGACGCCCGGGGATTTGCCCTGGCCCCGGTATCGGCCCTGGTGCTGACCCCCGATAACGGAGCCTCCCGATGATTGAACCGCAGCCGACTCCTGATCCTGCCTATCGCCGGGGGGTGGGGATCATGCTGATCAACGCCCAGGGGCAAGTGTTCGCGGCCCAGCGCATCGACGTCAAGGGCGAGGCTTGGCAAATGCCCCAAGGGGGCATCGACGCCGGAGAAAGCCCCGAGCAAGCCGCTCTGCGCGAACTGGAAGAAGAAATCGGCACCAACAAGGCCACCATCATGGGGGAAACCCGGGATTGGCTGACATATGACCTGCCGACTCCCCTGCAAGGCGGCCTGTGGCGCGGGCGCTATAAGGGCCAAACTCAAAAATGGTATGCCATGCGCTTCACCGGGGTGGACGCGGACATCTGCCTGGAGACGGCTCATCCCGAATTTCGCGCTTGGGCCTGGGTGCCGGTCGCGAGTTTGGTGGAACGCATTGTGCCGTTTAAACGCGCCTTGTACGAGGCGGTGGTGGCCGAACTGGGGTCTTACGCCCGGCCTCTTTGAGTTTCTTTTGCCGTCGCCCCCCTGGTTCCGGCGTTGGGCGGGGGCGCCGTTCTTGTAAAGGGATTGCTGTGCTGGACAGCCTGGGCCCCTGGTTGATCGTGATTGGTGCCGTCGCCGGTGGTGGCGTTGGTCTGGTGTTGAGCCGACGCCGCCCCAAGCCTCCTTCCGCTTCCAAAGAGCCGGCCCATCCGGTTGGCCCCCTCAGGCCTGTTGGCCCGTCCGCGCCCGTTTCTCTCGCGCCCCAAGCGCCGCCCTTGCCCCCTTCGCCGCCGCCCCACGCCGATGCCTCAACGTGGCTGACCTATGCGCAGGGGATGGCGGCGGGGCAGGAGGAGATGCTGGCGCGGGAAGCCCTGGACCGTGCCTTGGACCTTTGTGCCCAGGCCATGCACGAAGCCCGAACCGAGGGAACGATAGCGTTGCTCTCCCAGGCCCTGGGAACCGCCGCAGGGTTATCTGCCCCGGGGTCTCTGGCCCGTGCCCACGCCCTGCTTGGGCGTCAAATGACGGTGGAGAGCGATGTGGAGGGCGCCCATGGCCATTTTCTGACGGCGCTCGACCTTTATGAAGGGCAGGGTGACCGAGCCGGTGTGGCGGCGGTGTGTGACCTGCTGGCGGTTTTGCATACGCGGGTTGGTGATCCTGAGGGAGCCGAGACCTATTGGCGCTACGCCCTGTCGCTGATGACCGCGCTGGGGGATCGCCCGGAGGAGGCTCGACTCCTGGGACGCCTGGGGGGCGTGGCCTTGCACCGGGGCGAGTGGCATGCTGCTGCGGATCTTCTGCGCGAGGCCCTGGTGCTGCAAGAGGGCCTTGGAAACCCCTTGGCGGCGGCTCACCTTGCCCAGGACCTCGCGGGGCTGGAGGAAAGCCGGGGGGACGTGGCGGCGGCTCTTGATTTCTGGCGGCGGATGCACCGCTTTTTGGAAGAGGCCGGAGAACTCCAGAGCCCACTGGGTCAAGCCTGCGCTGCGGCCTTTGTTCGCCTGGAGGGGCTGAGATGAAAGGAAGGCCGGGGAGGCTCGCCTCCCCAGCCTTAATTTTGCGCAAACGAAAAAACCCGCCCCGGAATCACCGGAGCGGGCTTTCTTAAGAGGGTTTCTTTGACAGACGGCTTTGAAGGCCTGGCGGCGACCGACTCTCCCACGCCTTAAGACGCAGTACCATTGGCGCTGAACAGTTTCACGGCCGAGTTCGGGATGGGATCGGGTGTTTCCTGTTCGCCATGACCACCAAGCCATCGAAGCCGTCTGTGATGTCGTTATGGGAATTTACAAGCGCTAGGGCCGGCCTGGCCGCTGCGCGTTTATCAAGCCGATCGGACGATTAGTACCGGTTAGCTTCACGCATTACTGCGCTTCCACACCCGGCCTATCAACGTGGTGGTCTACCACGGTCCTGATAGGGAAACCTGGTTTCGAGGGAGGCTTCCCGCTTAGATGCTTTCAGCGGTTATCCTGTCCATCCTTAGCTACCCAGCGATGCCACGGGCGTGACAACTGGTACACCAGAGGGATGTCCATCCCGGTCCTCTCGTACTAGGGACAGCTCCTCTCAAGTTTCCTCGGCGCGCGCGGCCACGGCGGGCAGATCAAACAACATCCCCTCCAGGGCCGGGGCGCGGCGCAGGGCCGCCTCCAAGAACACCCCCTCCCCGCCCCCGATATCGAGCAGGCGCCGCGTGCCGGCCAAGGGCCACGCATCGAGAATATCGGCGCTGACCAGACTGTTGGAGGCCGCCATCAAGGTGGAATAGGCGGCCACCTCCCCGGCCTCCTGGGTGCCATAAGCCCAGTAGCGCGCCAACGCGGTCCCTCCCGGCGGCGGGCCGCGCAGCAGGGCCACCGGATCGGCAAGATCGCGATAGAGCAAGGCGTGATGCTCGATCATGGCCACGGCCCCGGGATTGCCCAGCAGGGCCGCCCCCAGCATCCCCAGGCCGACCCGCCCCTCGGCGCGCGTCTCCAACAGACCCAAGGCGATCGCCGCGTCCAACAGACGGGTCAAGGCGTCGGGCGGCAAGGTCAGGGCTTGGGCCAGGGCGTCGGGGGTCTGGGGCTGGGTCAGGCGGGAGAAGAGGTCAAGCTGGACACAGGCGCTCAACACCTGGGAGTGGACAAAGCCCGCCACCAGATCGAACAGCCGGCGCTCCTGGGAGCGGGCCAAGGGGCGGGTCAGGGGGAAGGAAGCCGCCCAGCGCTGAAAGCCGGGGGAGGACAACACGCGGTCGCGCCACGTGAGGAAGGCGTCAGAGAGGCGCATGGGCCGTTCCCTCCCAACCCTTGGGGCAGGAAAGGCTGGGGAGGCTGGCCTCCCCAGACCCCTCGGGATGTCAGGCCGCGTAGGAGGCCAGGGCCTGCGGCAGGAAGCTCTCGGACTCTTTGCGGATCAGGGCCCGCAGCGCCTGGGCCCCGGCGCAGTCGGGAATGCTGGTCACGGCTTCGTCGATCAGGCCCTTGAGGCGGCCCACGGCGCCGGCAACCCCGAACTGGGCCACGGCGTTGGGACGCCCGAGCGCCGCGTCCTGGCCCACCGGCTTGCCCAGGGTCTCGGGATCCGAGGCCACATCGCGCAAGTCGTCGGCCACCTGATAAGCCTCGCCCAGGCGCTCGCCCAGGATCCGCCAATCGGCCGCCACGCCGCCCGCGGCGGCCGCGCCGGCCATGGTGGCGGCCGCGAACAAGGCCGCCGTCTTGGCGCGCTGGTAGTCGTTGATCTCGACCTCCGGTTCGCTCTCCCAGGCCTGACCGGCCACGATGCCGTTGGGCACGCCCACCGCATCGGCCACCAGACTGACCAGGGTTCCCAGACGCTGCGGATGCAGGGCCGCCGCCTCGGCGAGGTTCTGGAAGGACAGGAGAATCAGGCCGTCGCCGGCCAGCACGGCCAGCGGCTCGCCAAAAGCCTTGTGCACCGAGGGCTGGCCCCGGCGCATGTCCGCGTCGTCGAAACACGGCAGATCGTCGTGCACGAGAGACGCGCAATGCAACATCTCGATCGCCACGGCGGCGGCGTCGGTCAGCTCCGGGGCGTCATCGCCACAGGCTAAAGCGACCCCCAGCGTCAGGCGCGGCCGAAAGCGTCCCCCGCCCGGGAACACCGCGTGACGCATCGCCTGAGCAAGCAAGGGGGGCGCCCCGGGAGCCGTCGTGCGGCCCAGGGCCCGTTCCAGGGCCTGGTCGATGCGCTGCCTTGGGTCCATCAAATTCCTCCCGCCACCGGCAATTGTCAATGATCTGTGCCACTTGCGACTGTTAGGCACTTTGGACATTTGATAGGGTCAAGTCAATGCCGATTGGGACACCCCGCGTCCCGAAAAAAGCCACAAACCGGGCGGGGCTCTGAGACTTTAGGGGGACGCATGTCGGAAAAGAGGGTCGTGGTTATCGGCGCCGGCATGGGGGGGCTGGCGGCGGCGCTCGACTTGGCGGCCCGGGGCGTCCCTGTTACCGTGGTGGAACAGGCCAGCTCCCCCGGTGGCAAGCTCCGCCAACAGCGCGTCGGCACGGTCGAGATCGACGCCGGGCCGACGGTGTTGACCATGCGCTGGGTATTCGAGAGCCTGTTTGCCGACGCCGGCAGCCGGCTCGACGACGCGCTGACCCTTCACAGCGCCTCCTTGCTCGCCCGTCATGCCTGGACCCAGGGGGGGCGGCTCGACCTGCACGCCGATCCCGAGCGCACCGAGGCCGAGATCGGCGCCTTGTGTGGCGCGGCCGAGGCCCGGCGCTTTCGCCTGTTCCGGGCCCGGGCCCGCGAGATCCACGATCTGCTCAAACCGACGTTCATCGAGGCGCCGCGCCCCACCCCGGTCGGCCTGATGCGCCGTATGGGCGCCAAGGGGCTGGCCGACCTGGCCCGCATCGCCCCCTTCACCACGCTTTGGAAAACCCTGGGCGATTTTTTTCACGACCCCCGGCTGCGCCAACTGTTCGCCCGCTATGCCACCTACGTGGGGTCATCGCCCTTTGATGCCCCGGCAACCTTGATGCTCATCGCCCACGTCGAGCAAGAAGGCGTGTGGCTGGTGGAGGGCGGCATGAGCCGGCTGGCCGAGGCCCTGGCCGATCTCGCCCGCCAGAAAGGGGCCGACCTGCGCTTTAACACCGCCGCCACCGGCCTGGAGGTCCGCCAGGGCCGGGTCAGTGGCGTGCGTTTGGCCGATGGCAGCCGGCTGGAGGCCTCGGCGGTGATCGCCAACACCGATCTGGCCTCGCTGGCCGCTGGCACCTTGGGCCCCGAGGCGGCCCGCGCCCAGCCGGGCATTACCCCAGCCGACCGCTCGCTCAGTGCCGTGACGTGGGCCCTGGAAGCCGAGGTTGAAGGCTTTCCCTTAACCCGGCACACGGTCTTTTTTCCGCCGGATTATGCGGGCGAATTCGCGGCCCTGACCCAACGCCGGGTCCTGCCCCCCGAGCCCACCGTGTATCTTTGCGCCCAGGACCGCGACGGCGCCGAGGGCCCGCCGCCCTGCGGCCCCGAGCGCTTGCTGATTTTGATCAATGCCCCGGCCACCGGGGACCGCCATCCCTTCGACGACAAGGAGATCGCCCAATGCCAAGCCCGCACCTTCGCGGTGATGGAGCGCTGCGGCTGTCGGATCCGGCCCCAGGACCCAGGCCCACGGGTGACGACACCGCGCGACTTCAACACGATGTTTCCCGGCACGGGGGGAGCCCTGTACGGCCGCTCGACCCACGGCTGGAACGCCTCCTTCGGTCGGATGGGGAGCGCGACGGCGCTGCCGGGCCTGTGGGTCGCGGGGGGCGGGGTCCATCCGGGGCCGGGGATTCCGATGGCGGTGCTCTCGGGCCGGCTGGCGGCACGGGCGGCCCTGCAGGCCCTGACCTCATGCGCTCGGTAAAACCGGGCGGCTATCTGTGGTGGTATGTGGACGCCTTGTCCGACGATGGACGCTCGGGGCTGACCCTGATCGCCTTCATCGGCAGCGTCTTCTCTCCTTATTATGCCTGGGCGGGGCGCAAGGATCCCCACGATCACGTCGCGATCAACGTGGCCCTCTACGGCGCCCCCCAGGGCTGGACCATGACCGAGCGTGGCCGGCGTGCGCTTGCGCGCGACACGACCCGCCTCACCATCGGCCCCAGCGCCTTGTCGTGGACCGAAGACGGTCTCAGCGTCACCCTTGACGAACGCATGGCCCCGGTGCCCAAGCCCCTGCGTGGCCGCCTCACCGTGCGGCCGGTGCTCCAAAACAACCGAACCTTCTTCCTGGATGCCGAGGGGCGGCATCGCTGGCGCCCGGTGTGGCCCCGCGCCCGCATCGAGGTGGATCTGGACGCCCCGGCGGCCCGCTGGAGCGGCTCGGCCTATTTTGATACCAACGACGGCGACGAGCCGATGCAAGATGCCTTCCAGCGCTGGGACTGGTCGCGAGGCGACCTCGCCGACGGCGGCTGTGCCTTGCTCTACGACCTTACACCCCGCCCCCACCGCGGCCCGGCCCGCCTGCTGTCGCTGCGTCTGACCCCCGAGGGCCAATGGGAAGAGGTAGCGCCGCCCCCGCCCGCCGCGCTGCCGGCCGGCCCGTCGTGGGGCGTGGCGCGAGGTATTCGCAGCACCGGCCCGGCCCGGGTGGTCGAAACCCTGGAGGACACGCCTTTTTATACCCGCTCCCTTGTCGAGTCGGTGTTCCACGGAGAGACCGTCCGCTCGGTCCATGAAAGCCTGGACCTCGACCGCCTGACCAGCCGCTGGGTCCCCTGGCTACTGCCGTTTCGCATGCCAAGGCGCCCCTGACGCCCCAAGAAACGAAAGGGTCTGGGGAGGCGCCGGCCTCCCCAGCCTTCTTACGAAAACGCCGCGCCCGGCCGCACACCCAAACGCTTCAAGATCATGGCCAACGGGCAAAACCGGGTGAACGCCGCTTGCAGCATGTTGAGCCCGACAAAGCCGGTGATCCACAAGGCCCAGGTCATCCCGGCGAACAGGGCAAGCGCGACGCTCACGAGCACCACGGTCCCGGCGAAGGCCAACACAATCCGATCAATCGACATTGGTTCTCTCCCCTTGGCGTCCGGGCGCGCCCGGAACATTTGATAAAACTAAATTAGCACTGTCAAATATTGCGTCAAGAGATCCGGCCAGGGGCCTTGAAGGCTGGGGAGGCAGGCCTCCCCAGACCCCACAGTTATGCAGGCCCTTCGCGCGCGGCATACCCCAGGAATCGAGGGGTCTGGGGAGGCCTGCCTCCCCAGCCTTCCCGCTGCCCCGTTGGCGCTGCCTTGACGGGCCGCAAAAAGGGTCCCTAAATTCAAAGCAGCGCGCGCGCCGCGGCCAGCGGCGCCAGGAGAAGGATAAAACCATGAAACAGGTTTCCGACGCCTCCTTTGAGGAGGATGTCCTGAAGGCCGAGGGCCCGGTCCTGGTCGATTTCTGGGCCGAGTGGTGCGGTCCTTGCCGCCAGATCGCCCCGGCCCTGGAGGAGCTGGCCACCCAGCGCGGCGAGGTACTGACCGTGGCCAAGGTCAATATCGATGACAACCCACAAACCCCCTCCAAATATGGCGTGCGCGGGATTCCCACCTTGATGATTTTCAAAGGGGGTCAGGTGGCCGCCACCAAGATCGGCGCCCTGCCCAAGCAAAAGCTGTTCGAGTGGGTGGATTCGGTTCTCTAGCATGGCCTGAAAGCCGGGAGGCTCCTTAGCAAGGAGAGAAGGCTGGGGAGGGTGGCTTCCCCAGATCCCTCTCCCCCCTTTCAAAAGAAACAGGGGTTCGCCCAACGCCGGTCATGTCGTTCTCGAACGGATCCCTTTGGTGGCATCCCTTGGGACGGGTGTGCTATTCTCAGGATAGACGCCCAGGGAACGGCATGACGGCACCGCGAGGATGGGCATGGCACACGACACATCCAGCGCCCTCCCCAAGACGGGGCGGTTTTCCCGCTTTCGGTCGGCGCAGGAAAAGCGGCCTGCTCGAACGCTGGCGTCGGGACGGACGTTAAGCATCCTCTCGGGGGTGGTCCTTGTTGCCTTCAACGTGGCGCTGGCCGTCACGCTCTATAACGACCGTCAGCAAATGTTGACCTCGGCCGAGGCGACCGTGGTTAGCTTGCGCCAAGCGGTGCGCGAGCAGGTCGAGGCCACCGTCTCGCGGGTCAATATTGTTCTGGCCAATACCGACGAAGTCCTGGCCCTGCGCCCCGATGGCCGCGTGCGAGGCGCCCCGGAGGTTCGGGCTTTTCTCGAGCGCGAAACCGCTTTGCTGCCCATGGTCCGCGCCCTGATAGTCACCGACCGGGACGGCATGCTCCTCCACGACAGCCAAGTCAGTACCCCAGCGGTTCTCGATCTCTCGGACCGGGACTACTTCCGCGCCCATGTGGGCGAGGGTCCGGCCACGTTATTCATTGGCCGGCCGGTGCTCGGGCGCACGAGTGGCACGTGGTTTATCAGCATCAGCCGGCGGCTCTCGGATGTCGGCGGCCGGTTTGCCGGGGTGGTCACGGCCGTGGTTGATCCGGCGGCCCTTGATGAGATCTATACCGGCTTCAAGCTCGAAAACGAGGGGGCCATTTCCGTGATGCGCGCGGATGGCATGCTGTTGTTGCGTACACCGGAATATGAGCGCTTTATTGGCACCGATCAAAGCGGCTCGCGCCTGTTCAAGGCCATCCTCGCCGGGGCGACTGAGGGCAGCGACGCGTCGGCGGATGGCATTGATGGCCGGCGTCGCCTCATGGCGTGGTCCAAGGTGGGGATGTGGCCGGTGATCGTGTCGGTGTCGGTCTCGCGCGACGCGGTCCTGCGCGAGTGGTGGAACAGCGTGCCCCTCTACATCGGGGTGATGGGGGCAGTCTCGGCCCTGATCCTCGTGCTGGTGGCCCGGGTGCGCCGTCAGTTGCAAACGCTCAACCACGTGGTTGCCGATCTCTCGGCCCGCAAAAGCGAACTCCTGGCGGCGACCCAGGCCTCGGATCTCGCCAACCGGGCCAAGACCCAGTTCCTGGCCAACATGAGCCACGAGTTGCGCACCCCTCTCAACGCTATCATCGGCTTTTCCGACATGCTGATCGGCGGGGTCCACGGTCCCCTTGTGGCCCGACAAAAAGAATACGCCCGCGACATTCACCTATCGGCCATGCACCTCCTCGACCTGATCAACGATATCCTGGATGTGGCCAAAATTGAATCCGGGACCTACGATTTGCACGAGCAGCCCGTCAATATCGCTGAGGTCATCGCGGCATGCGAGCGCATGCTGCGCGGCCGGGCTCGCGAAAAAAATCTTCAGGTCGATACCCTTTTTCTTGATGAACAGTCCTGGGTACGGGCCGATGAGCGGGCTATCCGCCAGATTATTCTTAACCTGCTCTCGAATGCCGTCAAGTTCACCCAGGAAGGCGGACAGATTACCGTCACCGTCGGCCAGGAAGCCAATGGTGGCTTGGTGCTGATGGTCGCGGACACGGGCATCGGCATCCCGCCCGAACACCTGGATCTCGTCTTGAGACCGTTCCACCAAGTCGATGCCGCTGACACCCGCCGCCACGAGGGAACGGGCCTCGGCCTGCCCTTGGCCAAAGCTCTCGTCGAAAAGCATGGCGGCACGTTGCGCCTGGACAGCAAGGTGGGACAGGGCACGCGCGTGATGATCTCGCTGCCGACCGAGCGGGTCTTGAGCCTCCCCCCGCCCCTGGGACTGTCCCAGGGCTGAGGCCCGCCGAGCGGGTCGATCCGCTTCTTCCGACCAAACGCGCCCTTGACTTGGCCCCGAGGGGGTCTTCCTCTGTCATACGTCAGTTTTGTGACGTCGCTGCGGGGCTACCGCGCGCTGCACGCACCGTGACGTTTCAAACCGAGAGATCTGGGCACGGCCTGGGGTGGCAGCCCCGCGTCCCCCAAGACAAGGAACCGCTCACTATGACCGTGCCGCCGCGTTTTGCCCTGGAGCATTGGCCCCGGGCCGGCCAGGGGCTCGCTCTTGTGGGCCTATCGGCGGGCCTGATGATCGGCATGGACAGCTTGGCCCTGCCCGGCTCCTTGTTGTTAGGGGCGATGCTGGCGGCGGTCGCCGTGGCCGCTGGGGGGGCCTCGCTGCGGGTGGGCCGTGTGCCCTTCCTGATCGCACAGGGCGTGGTGGCCTCGGTGCTGGCGGAGCGGTTGCCCGGAGCCGTGCTGGTCGAGATGGGGCGGGTGTGGCCGCTGATCGTGGCCGGGGTGGTCGGGGTGCTCGCCACCTCCACCTTGATGGGCTGGGTCTTGGCCCGCGCCCGAGTCTTACCGGGCACTACGGCCTTGTGGGGCTCGACGCCCGGCGCCGCCTCGGCCATGGTTTTGATGGCCGAGGCACATGGGGCCGACGCCCGCTTGGTGGCGTTCATGCAGTTTCTTCGGGTTTTGATGGTCGCGCTGGCCGCCTCGCTGGTGGCGGGCCTGTGGGCGCCCGGCGCAATGGAAACGGCGGGGCCGGGATCGCTGTTCGCCCGCTTGGGGATGCCCCTGCGGCCGGTGGATGTGCTGGCCCCGCTGACCTTGGCCGTGGTGGGCGTTGCCGCCGGACGCTGGACCCCCCTTCCGGGCGCCCCCTTCCTGGTCCCGCTCGCTCTGGGTCTGCTCGCCGAAGAAGCCTGGGGCCTAAGTTTTGTTGTGCCGGGCTGGCTGGCCGGGGCGGCTTATGTGCTGATCGGCTGGACCATTGGCCTGCGCTTTACCCGGGCCTTGCTTCGCCACGTGGTGCAGGTGTTTCCCCGGGTAGCCCTGTCCATTCTGGCCTTGATGCTGGTATGCGGCGGCTTGGCCGCCTTGCTGGTGTTTGGGGCCGACATTGACCCCCTGACCGCGTATCTGGCCACCAGTCCCGGCGGAATCGACGCCATGGCCGTGATTGCCGCCACCAGTCACGCCGACCTGCCCTTTGTCGTGGCCATGCAGACGGGCCGGTTTCTGGTCGTCTTGCTGGTGGGACCGCTGCTCTCGCGCTTGATGGCCCGCCACGCCCTGCCGCTGACGCCCGTGGCCTGAAATCTGCGGGCCAGGACCGCTTTTTGCCTCGGGGTCCGGCTTGACAGCCCCCCCTTTTTGTTGGGAGCGTGACCGGGTTTCGGTCTAGAGTGCGCCATCGCCGATCCATTGCCGATCACTGGGAAGAAACGCAATCCATGAACTGGCTGACAACCTTCGTCCGCCCCAAGATCCGCAGTCTTGTCGGATCCAAGGAGATTCCGGAAAACCTTTGGCGCAAGTGCCCAGCCTGCGACCACATGATTTTCCACAAGGAGCTGGAGAAGTCCTTAAGGGTCTGCTCTCATTGCGGGTATCACATGCGCCTGCCTGTGCGCAAGCGCCTGGAACTGCTGTTTGACGGCGGCACCTGGACCCCGATCGAACTGCCGCCGATTCCCCCGGATCCGCTGAAGTTCAAGGACCTGAAGCGCTACAGCGACCGCATGAAGGAAGCCCAAGCCAAGACGGGCGAAAAAGAGGCCATCATCGTGGCCCACGGCTGGCTGATGGGCATGCCCGTGGTGATCGCGGCCTTCGACTTCGACTTCATGGGCGGCTCGATGGGCATGGCCGTGGGCGAAGGCTTGGTAGCGGCGGCCGAACTGGCCGTGTTGCAACGCGCCCCCCTGATCGCCATTCCCGCCTCGGGCGGCGCGCGCATGCAAGAAGGCATCTTGTCGCTGATGCAGATGGCGCGGACCACCGTTGCTGTCCAGCGGGTCAAGGAAGCCGGCCTGCCCTATCTGGTGTTGCTGACCGACCCGACCACAGGCGGCGTCACGGCGTCGTTTGCCATGCTGGGCGACATCGCCTTGGCCGAGCCCGGCGCGGTCATTGGCTTTGCCGGCGCCCGCGTGATTGAAAACACCATTCGCGAAACCCTGCCGCCCGGATTCCAGCGCTCCGAGTACCTGCGCGACCACGGCATGGTGGACCTCGTGGTGGCGCGCACCGACCTCAAGGCAACCATTGGCCGAATCTTCTCCATCCTGCTGCACCGCGACCCGCCGGCCGAGGTCGTGCCGCTGGTGATCCCCCCCGGACAGCGCCCCGCCGGTGCCGCGCGCCGAACGCGGCGAGCGTCCCCCCGCCGACCCCGAGGAGGCCGCCCGGCGCGATGGCCGCCCCGAAACCGATGACGACGAGGAAGCCGAGGCCGCCCGCGCCGACGACTGACCCCAGGGGCCCGGGACCGCAGAGGAACGAGAGGGAGGAACTATGGGACCCGATGCCACCTTGGACCGTCTGACGGCCCTGCACCCGAAAGTCATTGACCTGTCCTTGGAACGGATCCACCGCCTGCTGGCTGCCCTGGGAGACCCCCAGGCGCGGCTGGCCCCGGTGATCCATGTCGCAGGCACCAACGGCAAGGGGTCGGTGGTCGCCCACCTGCGGGCCGCCTTGGAAGCGGCGGGCCACCGAGTCCATGTTTACACCAGCCCGCACTTGGTCCGCTTCAACGAGCGCATCCGCTTGGGCGGACAGCTCATCTCCGACGATGCCCTGATCGCCCTCCTCGAAGAGGTCGAAGCGGCCAACGCCGGCCAGCCCATCACCTTTTTTGAAGTGACAACCGCCGCCGCCCTGCTCGCCTTCAGCCGGGAGCCGGCGGATGTGGTGTTGCTTGAAACCGGGTTGGGCGGGCGGCTCGACGCCACCAACGTTCTGACCCCCGCTGTCACGGTCCTGACCCCCATCGGCCTTGACCATCAGGCTTTCCTGGGCGCCACCCTGGCCGCCGTGGCCCGGGAAAAAGCCGGCATCCTCAAACCCGGGGTGCCCGCCGTCTCGGCCACCCAGCCGGCCGCCGCCGCCGACGTGGTCCGCACGCAAGCAGCGGCGGTGGGCGCGCCCCTCCAAGAAGAGGGCGTGGCCTGGACCTGGGAGGAGACCCCCGGCGGCTGGACCTACCAAGACCAGCCCTACCCGCGCTCGCGCCTGCCCGGACGGCACCAACTGGCCAACGCCGCCTTGGCCTGGGCAGCCATTGATGCCTTGGCCGAGCGGACGGGGCTCATCGTGCCCGCCAACGCCCGCGCCGACGCCTTGGCCCGGGTGGACTGGCCCGCTCGCCTCCAACGCTTGAGCGAGGGCGCCCTGGCGAGCATTTTGCCCGGCGGCTTGTCTTTGTGGCTGGACGGCGGGCACAACCCCCATGCCGCCGCGGCCCTGGCCCCGGTGTTGTCGGCGTGGTCGGGGGAAGCCCCGGTGGATCTCGTGTGCGGCATGCTGCAAACCAAGGACAATGCCGGCTTCCTGGCCTTGTTGGCGCCGTATGTGCGAACCTTGGTCGCGGTGGGGGTGTCGGGGTCCCAGACCCAGGCGGGGCTGCCGGCCCATGCGTTGGCCGTGTGTGCGCGCGAGGCCGGAGTGCGCGAGGTTCGCAAGGCGGCGTCGGTGCGCGCAGCCTTGGAAGACTTGGCCCGCGACGATGGACCGGCACGGATTTTGATTTGTGGATCTTTGTATCTGGCCGGCACTGTGTTGACAGAAAATGGGACAGTGCCCGAATAAAAGGTCACAACAGGCTGGGGAGGCACGACCTTCCCAGACCCTTCGCTCACTCTTGCCTTCCCCTGTCATTGCGGGTAGGCTCGCACTCTTCCGTCCGGGCGTGGCGGAATTGGTAGACGCAAGGGACTTAAAATCCCTCGGAGGTCTCTCCATGCCGGTTCGAGCCCGGCCGCCCGGACCACCCCCTCTTGGCCCTGATCCCGACAACGCAAAACCGCCCGGAGCGGGGGGCGCCGGGCGGTTTCGAGGGATCCAGCCTCTGGGGGGCTGGAGCCGAGAGAGCCGAGAGCCTTAGAGGCCCTTCTCGATAAAGCTCTTGAACAGGTACTTGGACAGCGGACCGCCCAGCACGAACAGGTGGATGATGGTCACGAGGGTGACCAGAATCCCGGCGGTGGCGAACAAGGCCTGAGCGGGATTAACAAACAGCCAAACTCTCCACATGGTCTTTCCTCCAGAAAGGCGGGTCGCGACGGGCTTGGGAGCGGATCAGGCTCAGAACCAAGGCAGATAGTGATAGGTGAAGACGTGCGCGAAGGCGGACAGGATCACCCACACCGCCAAGCCCTTGGTGTACCAGCAATGGAACTCCTGGGCCTCGGCTTCGGTCAGTCCCGACGGATAAACCTTCGTGGTGTCGGCCATGGTCTTCCCTCCAAGAAATCGCGTGTATAAGCCCATACTGGCGCCGCTTCCCTGGCAGAGCAGGCGCCGGACCCGGTTTACTGCCCCGGGGAGGAGGACACTCGCGGCTGCCTCTGCCCTCCATGCCGACACCTTAATCGCCGTGATTTCGCCTGTCAACGGCCATAGTATGGCCATATTGTCTTTTTGGGTTTCAGTCGTCCCGCAGCCCCTCAGCCCAAACAAAAACCGCCCGGGGCGGACGCCACCGGACGGTTTTGTTGGGGCCAGCCTCCCGCAAGCGCGAGGCGGATCCGAGCGTGAGCCTTAGAGGCCCTTCTCGATGAAGCCCTTCAGCAGGTGCTGGGACAGCGGGCCGCCCAGGACGAACAGGTGAATGATGGTGACGACGGTCACCAGGATAGCGGCAGAGGCGAACAGGGCCTTAGCGGGGTTAACCAGCAGCCAAACTCTCCACATGGTCTTTCTCTCCAAAAAGGTTTAGAGCCGTTGAAACTGGATCCGAGAACGCTGACCGGCGCGACGCCGGGAAGCGGACCAGATTAGAACCAGGGCAGGTAGGTGTAGGTGAAGATGTGCGCGAAGGCGGACAGAACCACCCACAGCGCCAAACCCTTCGAGTACCAGCCATGGAACTCCTGGGCTTCGGCCTCGGTCAGACCCGACGGATAAACCTTCGTGTTGTCGGCCATGCTAATCCCTCCAAATGGACGTTCATCTTTGCCCTCAATGGCGCCAACCTTTCCTGGAGCATCGGCGCCAACCCTGGTCCCTCTCGCAAGTCCTGCACAAGACATTGGGTGGGTTCCCAGGGGGTCAGTTGATGTCTTGTTCGCCATCAACTGTCCATGGGCAGGACCTTATCCGGCCTGGATTTGCCTGTCAACCGCCACAATGCAGCCACAATGCTTTTTTTTAAGATGAGCCTAAAATAAAAAACCGCCCGGGGCAAAGCCACGGGCGGTTTTGGAAGGGTCCAGCGCCCGGCCTCACGAAAAGGCGGGGCCGCCGGATCCGAGAGAGCCTTAGAGGCCCTTCTCGATGATGCCCTTCAGCAGGTACTGGGACAGCGGGCCGCCCAGGACGAACAGGTGAATGATGGTGACGAGGGTCACCAGGATGGCGGCAGACGCGAACAGGGCCTGAGCCGGGTTAACCAGCAGCCAAACTCTCCACATGGCTTTCTCTCCAGAAAGGTTTATGAACCGTCACAAGGTCTAAACTCCGAGCCGCCTGGCCAAGCCAGGAGACCCGTAATGGAGTCTTAGAACCAGGGCAGGTAGTTGTAGGTGAAGACGTGAGCGAAGGCGGACAGAACCACCCACACGGCCAGGCCCTTCGTGTACCAGCCATGGAATTCCTGGGCTTCCGCCTCGGTCAGACCCGACGGATAAACCTTCGTGTTGTCGGCCATAACAGTCCCTCCAAAAGTGCACATAGCCCTATCACGACACCCTGACTCTCAGCGGAGCGAGTGTCCTCGACCTGGGGGTCCGACAACGGGGCCGAATTCCCGTCCAGGGCCACCTCAAAACAGGTGAATTTGTGCTCTGCGGCGGCARGGGGAAAATACCAGGACGCGCCGCCGTGTCAAGCCACAATCCCACAAAACGACCATGAACTCGCCATACTCCCAGGCGGCGGCGGGGCGCCAAGGGGGGTCTGGTCAAGGGACGCGGGCCATGGTTATCTGGCGCCAACCGCCCGGGGATGCACCCACCGGAAGAACGCGACAGCACGAGACGCGAGAGGGGAACAGACCATGTCAACGATTTTAGTCATCGGCGCCGGAGGGTTTCTGGGCAGCCGCGTGGCCCGTTTTCTGGCCGAGCGCCCGGACACCACCGTCAAGGCCGGCACCCCGGCCGGCGGGCGCCCGGCCCCCGAGGGGCTGATCAAGGCGGTGGCCGACGTGCGCGATGTGCGAACCCTGGTCGCGGCCATGGAGGGCGTGGACGCCGTGGTCAATTGCGCCACGGGCGATCGTTGGGTGACGGTCAACGGGACCCAGGCCATCCTGAGCGCCGCGCGCCAGGCCGGGGTGCCCCGGGTCGTGCATCTGAGTTCGGTGGTGGTCTATGGTCAGGCCAGCGGCCTGATCACCGAGGAGCAGCCCCTCGCCCCCATGGCCGATGACCCCGAGGCGGCGCTCAAGGCCGAAGCCGAGGGCTTGTGCCTGACGGCCATGACCGAGGGCCAGTCGGTCATCGTGCTGCGCCTGCCCATCTTGTTTGGCGCCGAGTGCGTGCAGTGGGCGGGGCTGACAGCGCGCCGACTGGCCTCGCGCCGGTGGGGCACCCTGGGCGACGCCGGCGACGGCGTGTGCAACGCGGTTGATCCGCGCGACGTGTGCGCCGCCGTGGCCGCCGCCCTCGACGCTCCGGCCGGCACCCAAGGGGCGTTCAACATCCGCGGTCCCGAGCCCCTGACCTGGAACAGCTTCTTCGAGCGCTACAACGAGGCCCTCGGCCTGCCGCCGCTGCTGGCCCAGAATCTCAACGGGTTTGGCCTGCGCTTCTTGGTGGGCAGCTTGGTGCGCGAGACCGTGAGTCATCTGCCCCAGGGCTCCCAGGCATTGGGCGGCCTGATGGCCGAAACTCCAACCTTCCGCGAGCTGGACTTTTTCCGCTTGCGCGCCGACTACGCCATCGACAAGGCCCACAGTGTTCTAGGCTGGACGCCCGCCATCCCCTTTGAAGACAGCTTAAGCCAAGCCGCCGCCTGGGTTCGGGCCGGGGGGCTGGCCGAGATGCTGACCAAGGCCCGCACCCAAGGCGAGCGCGCCGCCGCCAGCGCCCCGGCCCCCGACGAGATCGGCCTGCCCTTGCCGCCGCTGCCGGACTTCCTGTCTTCGTCACGCCTGCCCGCCTTCCTGACCCCGGACGGCCTGCGTCGCCTCGCCATTGTCAACAGAAATACAAGCCTCATCAGGGCTCAAGGGATCTTGCAAGATGACGATAGGAGTGGGACCTTCTTCTACAGCAATCAAAACGACATACTGGCCGTTGTTGAAACGCAAAACTGCGGGTAGAGCCTTTCCGAGTCGGAAGAGCTGCTGCCACGTCAGTTTGGTAACACGAGCTTCCAGATTGTTTTTTAGCAATGGCTGCGAGGCCTGCTAGTCCTGGCTCTTCGGTAATCGCGTTGTCTCGGATCATTTGCTCCACGGAAAGATGCAATCCGTGGTGCTTGGCGACGGTGGCCAACGCGTGAACGCTGGTCAGTCCAGGCCGAACGGTATCCGGCCGGTCATTCGCGGTTGGGCTGGTCATGGGTTTTTCGCCGTTTGCGGATCGAATCTCACGTTTCACAGTCTATGGCACGAAGAAGAGATGATACAAGGGGGATGAGCTGGATAGAGACAGGGAAACTGTCCTTTTCCTATCCCCCCGGGGGAGGAGCGAGACCCTATTGCCTGATAGGGGGCTGTCAAAGAACATTTTGTTTTTGATCGGGATCTGTTTTTGCCGCCCCCTTACCCTCACCCCTAATTTTCTGCGGAGAGAAAGGCGGTTTGATTTTCGACGGAGACAATCTTCCTCAACACTCGTTAACCGGAAAAGATGGGATATGTTTAAACCCTTGGTCGGAAAGTGATGCCGTTTTGCTTCAATCTCGATGACAAGAGAGGGTCGTATCACCTTTTGTCTTGAACGCTGGGGCCGTCAACGCCACCTTCGCCCTGAATGACGACGAAGGGGAGTGCATGCGTCCTTGTCATATCCTACCACGCCGGAAGCGTCACTCTATGGTAGGATGCCGACTTCACACGCAACATTCATCTTTCATCCCATTCTCGCTTTCCAAAGCAGCTCTTTGGTTCGAAAGCCGACTGGTGCAGCTCTTGCAAAATCAACCCACTCGTGCTATCGACGACCGAAACGCTGTCTTGAGTTTTTTGGTTTCGAGAATCCTAAAACAATCCTAGGGGGTGTTGACATATGGCTAATACCATTACTGGCGCCGTAACGTCCGTCACGAGCGTTTCCTCGACGTACGCTCAGGCCGTCTTGAAGAACTCGTCGCTCGTGGATGCCAGCAAGCTGACCGGGATCTCTCAGGAGGTTACGGCTGGTGGTGTCTTCTCGGCTGGCCCGGCGAACAGCGCCACGATTGTTACTAGCACTGCCGGCGCGACCACGGTGACTGGTTCCTCGGCTGCCAACGTCCTGATCGTTGGTAACGACGATGCTAAAACCGTTCTTCAGGCCGGTACCGGTGCAGGTCAGACCATCATTGGTGGTAGCGGAGGTCAGCTGCTGGGGACTTCTACGACCAGCACCGGTTCCACCACAGCCGCGATCTTTGGTGGCACGGGCAATGACACCGTTATCGCTGCGGCTGGTACCAACACCGTTGCCGCTGGCGCTGGCTCCAACGTTGTCGGTCTGACCGGCGGCACCAACGCTGTTCTGGTTGGTGGTAACGACACCATTGTCGCGGCCGGCGGCACCAACATCATTGCTCTGGGCTCCGGTGCTTCTTCCGTGATCGCCACCGGCGGTACGGGCGTGGTCGCCGCTGGTTCGGGCGATGCCATGGTCGGCGTGACCACCGGCGGCAACACCGTGTTCGGTGGCTCGGGCAACGCCACCTTCGTCAGCGGTGGCACCAGCGGCGTGTTCTTTGTCGGCAACAGCGCCACTACCGGCACCGCGTTCCTGGCTGGCGGCGCTGGCAACGACGTCCTGGTTGCTGGCAAGTCCACCACCGCCATGTACGGCGGTGCGGGCAACGACCTGTTCGTGTTCAGCTCCGTCTATGGTGGCGGCAAGGCCGTCATCGCTGACTTCAAGGCTGGCACCGACTACCTCGCCTTCACGGGGTACACGGGGCAGACCGCCGCTTCGATCGCTTCGAAGATCACCACCTCCTCCGCTGGCTCGGTTATCAGCCTGTCGGACGGCACCACCATCTTGGTGTCCGGTGTGACCGGACTGACCGCCAACAACATCCTGGTTGGTTAATTTCGGGATCCTTCCGGATCTCTTCAAGGGGACTCGCCGAGGTATCGGCGAGTCCTTTCTTTTAGGTGGAGAGTTCAGGAGGGCCCTGGCTTTTTCCCATGATGACGCCTCCCCCCTCTTTTTCAGCCTGTGTCGATCATTCCCTGGCTGCTGGCCGCTTCGCCGAAGCCCGACAGCAGGCCTTAGCCCTCCTTGCCGACGAAGAGCGGCATCTGGATGGAATTCTTGCCCGTACTCGCTGTGCATTGGCCGAGGATGATGTCGCAGAGGCCTTGCGATGGGCCGAGCGAGCATTTCGTTACAATCCTAAAGATATTGGAACCTGCACTTTTTATGCGGCTGTTGCCCTGCGCGCCGGTCAATGTGCACTGGCAGTTTCTCTTCTGAGTGAAAAAACATATACATCTCCAACTCCTGGCATTGTTTTGGGATGGTCTTTAAGGCGTCTTGGAGAGACGAAGCGCCTTCTTCTCCTGCTCTCTGATCTACTCGGCCGCTTCCCACCATCTCTCGCCCCTGCTCTGGAAGAGCTGGCGAATCAAACTGTCATTGATGACGTGGTTCCTGGTTGGGCTGCACCAGATGTAGGGGGGCGTATTGTTGGCGTTTTGGGACCTAGCGTCTCGCCCGATGCCTGGGTTCGAGTATTTTGTGATACAGCAGAGCTTATGGCAGCCCCAGTTTCTCATTTGCCCCGAGAACCAATATTTTCGTCTAAGTTAGACTGTTTTTCTTTAACGTTTGCAGACCATTCTTCAGAAAAGGCTCTTTTACTTACTCTTGAGGATGCACCTCTCCTCGGAATGCCAGCCCCTCTGATCGTCCATCCTGTTGTCGAGGGCGGGGTAACAAGCGAGGGAGAGGAGGTGAGGGGGTGGGCCTGGATGCCGGCAGATCCGTCTCGCCCTGTCGCAATCCGAATCGTCGATGAACGCGGCCATGCCGTGACGCTAGAGACCAACCAGACCGTCCCAGAAGCCGCCCGCCTTGGCATTGAAGACGGCCCCCATGGGTTTCTGTGCGATCCTCTGGCGGCAGGGTTGATGCCAGGTCGCTTCTGGATTTTGGCGGGAGATGGGCAAACGCCCTTGGTAGGATCTCCGATTTGCATCCCTGCTCGACGAACCCCCATCCCTGTTGCCCCTCCTCCGCCGCGAAAAAACCGATCCATGGCGCCGACGGCCACGGTCGATATTTTGGTGCCGGTTTATGGGGCCCGCCAGGAAACGTTGGCCTGTCTTTCTTCTCTCTTCGAGAGTCTCTCCTCTGAAGGCACACCTCCCCATGAAATCATTGCCATTGATGATGCTGGGCCTGACCCCCGTTTGTGTGAGGAGTTAGCTCGCTTGGGGGCGGCTGGGCGCTTGACGTTTCTAAGTAACGAGCACACCCTTGGCTTTCCTAAAACCGTCAACCGAGGGCTCGCCTTACACCCCGACCGGGATGTCGTTTTGCTCAATGCGGATACCTTAGTGGCCGGGGATTGGCTGCGGCGCTTGCAGCGGGCTGCATATGCCCACCCTGAGACTGTTTCGGTAAACCCCTTTATCAAAACGACGGAACCCTCGTTTCTTATCCTCTGCCTTTGGACGAGACCCCAGTTCCGGTTCCCTCTTTAGAGCAAAGTCTGGGCAGATACCGCCTATCGCTCGCGCAAGAACGAGGAGTTCATGGCGAAACGGGCCTGCGCTCGAAGGTCCATTTTCGCCGGGCACCGGGCAAACCACTGTCACAGGCCCACGCTAAGGCCAACGCCGCCCGCTCCAAGGTGCGCTCGGCCGTCGAGCATGTCTTCGCGTGCCAGAAAGGGCCGATGGCCCTCTTCGTCCGCACCATCGGCATCGCCAGGGCCAAAACCAAGATCGGCATGGCCAATCTCGTCTACAACATGCGCCGCCTAGTCTGGTGGGACGGGAGAACTGCGCCCGCATGACGGCCGAAAGGCCGAAGAGGGGGCCGTAACGGCCCAAATACCACGGAATTCAGACCGAAATAGCCCCCAGTCTCAGCTCGGGCGCCCCGTTTTCCTATCCAAACCGTCCAAAAACTCGGTTCTTCGAGGTGTCCGCTCAGCAGCACGTCCAGGCGATGCTCGGCTCTGCCGGCGTAGGTCGCCAAGGTGGTGTCCTTGAGCCTTGGCTTTCGTTTG
Organism: Pararhodospirillum photometricum DSM 122; assembly: GCF_000284415.1. NCBI lineage: Bacteria > Pseudomonadati > Pseudomonadota > Alphaproteobacteria > Rhodospirillales > Rhodospirillaceae > Pararhodospirillum > Pararhodospirillum photometricum. Next base: position 2,750,842 of record NC_017059.1, on the reverse strand, counting down.
CCGATGCGGATGGTCCAGCGTAAAAGATCCCGGATCCGGGGGGCGAAGACCGTATCCCCGCAATCGATGGCGTATTGAACATCCCGCAAAACATGGGCGAGGCAGACTTGGTGAACCTGGCCCAGGTCCTGCTGCCCAGCGTAGCGATCCGAGATCCAGACCTCCGGCCGGTGCAAGCCCAGAACCGATGTCACGACGGCGCGCGCCCGACTGGGCTTGATGTCGTGCAGAACGGCCGTATCGGTCACGAACACCCACTGCCAGTGGGTTTTGCCTTCGACCCGCGCCGTGGTTTCGTCCGAGGCGATGACAGCCGCCTGCAAGATTCTCGTCTTGATGGCAGCGCAGGCCGCCGTCAGGCTGGTTTCGAGACGGCGGAAGGCGTTGGCGATCGCCCCTTCCGAGATTTTCAGCCCAAACAGCTCCTTCAGCATCCGGGCGAGGCGCTCGAAGCTGACGTGGTGACTGTGGTGCAAATACGTCAGCAAGGCCTGGATCCCTGGCCCAAAGGGGGTCCCAACTGGATGATCGGCCGGCGCCTGTGCCCGAAACCGTCGGCGACAAGCCGGGCACCGTCCCCCAAACAGCTCAACGCGTGTCACCACCGGCCGGATCGAGGGGAGGTCGATGTGGTCATAGCGGTGACGGCAGACCTGATGCCTCTCGCCTACGGCCTTTGCGCAATGCGGGCACACCTCAACTATACGGCGCTCCGTTTTATCACGGGGTTTCCGTGAGCGGTCGGGCGACACCGGGGCGGGAGGACCGGGTTTTGCCTGACTTTTTCGGGGGCTTTTTGTCACCCCCCTTACGCCCCGGACTGTCCTTCGAGGGAGGAAGGTGGGAGTTCGACGAGGTCTTCCTAGGCTTGCCGACCAGTGCCTCCAACTCCTCCACCCGCGCCGCCAAGCGCTCAATCAACGCCGCCTGATCGGTAATCAGGGCGTCCTTCTCGGCATCACTCAGGCGATAACGTGGTGTCTCTTCCATCCCTGGAGTGACTCACATTTCCACCCCGACCGCAACAGTCTCCGACCAGCCCCGTGAGCAGTTACGGCTCCGATGCCAGTTTCCGGAGGTGTCCATTTGGTATCCCGTCATGAATCAAGCAGGGTCAGTTTGTTTCGTGGCGGGGATAAAGTTGAGCCCGTTCCTCGATTGCTTTGCCTGAGAGAGGCCAAACAACCACATCATCATCAATTTCGAAAATCTTCCGAGCATAGACATAGGACGTTCCATAACCCGGGCTGAGTGGCATACTAGTCCATGATCCAACCCTGCGGTTTGGAATGATCGTGAAGGGGTCACACATTCCTGCATCAATAATTTCAAATCCCAACGAAGGACCGAAAAGAGTTTTTAATCCTTCATCAGACATGCGCCAAAAATCATTGGGTGTTTCGTGGACCGGCCATGTCTGGGGAACAACGTGCAAGACACGTCCATCGGGACGCAAAGCCCGGTTCATTTCTGCCGCTGCCAGCCAGGGTGCCTGTAGGTGCTCGAGAACGGCAACGGAAAAAATACCATCGACAGAAGCACGAGGAACAAACTGGGTGAGCGTATGGGCATCTCCGACCACATCCACACCTAGAGCCGGGTGAATATCAAAGCCTATAAAGGTGCACTCCGGCCCGAGTTGGGCAGCTGTACTTTGAGTCATATCACCAACGACACGCGCACCAATTTCGAGGACGGTTCCTTTCCGGGCTCGCATGCTGTCAAGGAAGGCTCCCAGAGGAGGTTCCTGATTTTGAGAAGGACCAGCCTTCAAATGATCCGGAACGGCAAGAGCGATGAGTGCGGAGCCTTTGTCCGTTACTACTTCGATCTGAACCGGAAAAAATGGAGGAAAATTTAGATAAATAGAGAAACCTGTTTTGACGACACAGGGATGCTCTGGGTAGTGATTAAGCAAGTCCGGTCGTTCTGAAAATTCTTCGAAATATACTTTCTCTCCACCACAGCTAAAAATTAGGCGGCGCACCGGTTTTTCAAAGGCGTGAGCCCATCCCTGTATATATATTCCATGAATATCGCACCAAATATTATCAATTAAATAAGCTATTGTAACAGAAGAGGTAGAAGAAGAGAGTGACGCAGCGTTGCTCAAGGTAACACCTCGACGCAGGAGAGCGCCGAGGGATTTTCGTAAATTTAATGGGAGAGGCAGCACAGCGGTTCTCCTGGTTTGGGCTGATGGCCCCGGACTTTCTCACCGTTTTAGTAAAGTGTGACAGAAAAACTCGTTCCCGAAAGGTTGGTGACCTTCCGGGAACCAGGAAGCCTGAAAAATAAAGCGTACCCAGGGGGGACAGGAAAGCCGTCACGGAAAAGAAGAGATTTCCTCTCCAGGCTCTGCGCCGGATCCATGCCAAGAGGGAGGATATCAAGTCAGCTTGCCAGACGACAATATGGAACTCTACGAGGCTCGATCTTAGTAACTGCTCACGGGGGGGATGCCGCCGATCTTGGGGGATCGTCACCCGCTTCATACCACCCGACCCGGAAAATCAGTGATCGCCGCGCCGATCACAACCCGATCGAGCGGCCAGCGACATGCGGTGCCGTTCAAGGCCGGTTTCCGGAGGTGTCCAGGTGTAAGGATCCTGATTTATCGGTTCAAACTGTCAGACCGGATACAAAACTCTCCAACAGCGTCGATAACTTTATCAATTTCCTCTTGAGTGATATCACCAAAAAACGGCAATCCTAGAGTATGGACGCCAAGCCGTCTCGTCTGGGGCAACGGCCTAACGTTAAAAGAAGAAAACGCAGGATGCTGGTGACACCCACTACGCCACCACCGCCTCGTCTCGATCTGCCTTTGTGACAAATGATTGGAGAGTTGGTATCCGTCAGCGGATGTTTCAATGATCATGTAATTAGAAACATAATCTTGGTTCACACCAAAAACACTTATACCATCAATTGGTTCTAGTTTTTCATGGTAGTATTTTCTAAGATGTGCAATTTTTGCGCGTGTTTCTGGCCATGTATTTAGTGATGCCAAGCCAATGGCACAATTATACTCATTAAGTTTTGCATTCGTTCCGGGAACCTGGGCTACCGATGTCGTAGAGAACCCGAAATTGGACATCTGCCGAATACGCTCAATGATATCGGGATCAGTACACAGAACGATTGCTCCCTCACCTGCCCCGAGAGGCTTGGTAGCGTGTAGGCTAATAACTATAGGAATGGTTCCGATCCGGAATTCCCCCCGACCGACAGCATCAAAACTAGCAGCGGCATCACAAACGACAGGAACACCGCTGCGTTCTGCAAAACGCTCCCAACGATCCATATCGACTATTCCGCCGAATGGAGAAACGACGACAACACCCGCTGTGTTATGGATGTCGTCGTTTTCCACTTGATCGACATTAAGTGTCCATGTCGTCGCATCGACGTCGGCGAACACCGGCGACATTCCGGCCAGGACGATGGCATGAGGCGTCGCAGCAAAAGTCCAGGACGGACATACACACCGATTTCCGGCACGCTTCAATCCAACGGCCTGGAGGGCAAGGGCAATTCCTACGGTAGCATTAGAAAGAAATATTACTTGATCAGCGCCAAGGTTAAAATGTCTTGCAATGCGTAATCTAAACTCATTATGGAGAGGTCCAAAATTTGAATACCAACGTGCCTCATCTATTCTCTCAATATACGGAATTATATCTTTGGCGACAGGAAGCTTTGGGACGAAAAACCGGAATCATATCTCCACCTTTCCTTAGTACCATTGTTGATTTTGATGTTTTAAGTTCAAAAAATTTATACAAATCAGAGTTAATCAAAAACCTAGAAAAACACCAGCGAGTGCCTTTGATGAAGATGCAATTTTCATCAACTCTAGGAATTATTTTTCAAATCCATCATAAGCTGCTCTTCAAGCCGCAACAAATCATCGCTTCTTTTTGATTTTTCGCTGGAGCCCCTGCATAAACACCCCAGCCCTCAAGGGATTTAGAAACCAAAGACAATGCCCCAACAGAAGATCCGTCTTCTATAGAAACACCAGGCAATATAACGCTTCCAGACCCAATAATAACATGTTTCCTAAAAAACATGGGCAACCTTCACATTCAAATAATTAGTGTGGAACAGTAGGATTGTTAGTGATTTCCTGAATAGTCATCTGAACTAGAATAAATTTTAACATCTTGTGATAGTCCAGAAAAATCTGATAAGGTTACACCCGGGGTGGGGGGGGCGCTTCCTTACGCTTGGCGGATGCGGTGGATGAAGGCATCGACCTCGCGACGCAAGGCGTCGGCCTGGGCGGTGAGGGCTGACGAGGCGTTCAGCACGTGGTCGGCGGTTTGGCCGACTTCCTGGGCCAGAGAACTGACCCCGGCGACGCCCTGGCTGACCTCGTCCACGCCCTGGGCGGTTTGCTGGGCGTTGTGAGAGATCTCCTGGGTGGCGGCGGCTTGTTGTTCGACCGAGGCGCCGATGGCGGCGGAGATTTCGTTGACCCGCCCGATGGTTTTTTGGATGCGGGCCATGGCATCGGTGGCGCCGCCGGTCACTTGCTGCATGGCGGCAATTTGAGCCGAAATATCCTCGGTGGCGCGGGCGGTTTGGGTGGCCAAGTGCTTGACCTCGCCCGCGACCACGGCGAAGCCCTTGCCGGCTTCCCCGGCGCGGGCGGCCTCAATGGTGGCGTTGAGAGCCAGCAGGTTGGTTTGGCTGGCGATATCGGTAATCAACTGGACAATGCCCCCGATATGGTCGGCGGCCTGGGCCAAACCTTCCACGGTGGTGCCGGTATCGCGGGCTTCTTCCACGGCCTTTTGCGCCACGCTCCGGCTTTCCGAAACCCGGCGGCTGATATCAGCGATCGAGGCCGACAGTTCCTCGCCGGCGCTGGCCACGGTGGCAACGTTGGCCGAGGCCTGATGGGTGGCCGCCGCCACTGCCGTTGATTGACGGCTGGCGTCCTGGGCGGTGCTCGACAGCACGGTAGCGCTGTTTTGCAGGTCGGTTGCGGCTTGGGAAACTCCCTCGACCACGGCGCGAATGGCGGTTTCAAACGACGCGGCGAGATCGATCATCTCGCGGCGTCGATCGTCAACCGCCTTGGCCTTGGCCTGTTCCTGCTCGGCGCGCAGGCGGGTGACTTCGGCCAACTTTTCCTTAAAGAAGGCGATGGCACGGGCCATCATGCCCAGTTCGTCGGCCCGCTCGGTCAGGGGCACGGCGGTGTCGGTATGGCCCGCGGACAGGCTTTCCACCACCCGGGTGAGGGCTTGCACCGGTTTTACCGCCTGACGCCAGACCAGCAGCGTGATGCCCCCCATCATGGCCAGGGTGATGGCGACGGCCGAGGCGATCAATCCATGGGTGAGGTGGGCAACGGGCTCTTCCATCCGGGCCAGGGGGAGATCAACCATCACCGACCACGTATTGGCGGCCTCGGGCAGCGAGACGGGCACGAACACCCGGTGAAGCTTGGCGCCGGTGGTGGGGGAGAGGGCCTGGGTTGTCACGCGCTCCCGAGTACCGCCCGCCAGTGCCTGGGCCGCGCCGGGATCCGAGTCGGCAACCTTGGTGCCCAGTTTGCCGGTGTCGGTGGTGGCGACCCACAAACCGCCCTCCGAGATCAGGGAAACGCGACTGTCGGTGAAGGGGCGACTCTGGTCGATCACGGCGGTCAGCCCATCCAGCATCATATCCACACCGGCCACCCCGATGGTGCGACCGTCCTGAATCACGGGAACGGCTAGGCTGGTGATCAGTTCTTGCTTCCCGGCCACCTCGTAATAATAGGGCTCGAGAAGTTGGCCACGCTGACTGGTGCGGGCCAGTAGGTAATAATCACCCGGCCCCGGGGTTTCGTAGTCCAGCAAAGGGGTAAGGTCGATGCCGGTCTTGTCGCGAAAGACATAGGGGACGAAGCGGCCGGTGCCGTCGTGCCCCTTGGTGTTAACATAGGCCGCATCCTGGCCATCGAAGGCATTGGGCTCAAAGGCGATCCAGGTTGCCACCAAAGTAGGGTTATCGTGCAACAAGGCAGTCAGCGCGCCCACAAAGCCGGCCCGGTCGGTGCTGTGGGTCGCCCGTTGGGCCTGGGCCAGCGCGGCAATGGCCCGAGGCACGGCAAACGCCTGCCCCAATACCCCCGCCGCCTGGGCCGAGGCCTCCTGAGCCACCGAGGCGGCGCCCTGGCGGCTTAAGTCGCGGATGGTCTCGCCCCCTCGCGAAACGGCAAACCACGTGGACACCGCGAAGCCAACCGCCAAGACCAGCGCAAGGGGGGTGACGATTTTGACCACCAGGGCCCGACTCATCATCGTTCCAGGAGACATCGAAGAGACCTTCACTATTCTGACTTCCTCTCCCGGCGATCGTGGGTCGCCTCAAGGACGACAACCAATCAAGGAAGGCGTTGGCCTTATAGAGGAGTCGAAACAAACACAAGGGATACTTTCTTCTTTTCAGAGGGTAGGCCCTGCTTCATGGAAAAAGAATATCGTTATTTGCACGCCCGTGCCACGAGAAACGAGCAGAGGCACTCGGATCAACGGGGGTTCTGGCTGGCGACGGCAAAGACAGGACAGGCTGGAGAGGCGCGGCCTCCCCGGACCCCTCCCTTCCTAGGATCGGCCTCAACGCCTTGACCGCTGGTGGAGAAGTTCTCGGCACCCCGTCTTTCCCCCACGATCCTGTGGCTTGCATCCCCCCTGCCCGCCCCCGATACTGACTAGGCACCATCCCGAGCCCGGGTGACTCATGCCCTACCCCAGATGCATGCCTTCGTTCCCCACCAGCATTGCGGTCCGCCTCACCCTCCTCGTCCTGCTGATTTCGTCCGGTTTCTACCTGTTTTTGGTGCTGGTGTTCGGCGCGCGAATGAAGGCCGACATTGAGACGCTGGCGTCCTCGCACCTGCTGGTCATCGCCCGGTACGCCGCCCAGGACATCGAAAGCGACGTAATCCGCCGCCACGATTTCCTGGCCGATCTGGCCCGCCGGGCACCGCACGCCCCGGCCGATTGGCCTCGCTGGGCGGAGGAGATCGCTGACACGGGCCAATTGTTTCCCTATGGGGTGTTCGTGCTCGAATAAAAGAAAGTGGAGGTCTGGAGGCGTCAGCCTCCAGGTGGGGTCCGGGGCGACAGCCCCGGCGTCACCGAGACGAAGTGCCCCCCCTCAGACCAGACCGGCTTCGGCCAAGGCGATAGCTTGGCGGTGGGCGAGGGCGTCGGCGTCGAAGGTGCCGATGATTTCGTGGAACATCTGGTACCAGTTGATATGGGCATCCAGGTGCCAAAAGACGCTGCCCAGGCCAATGGCGGCGCGGTCCATGAGCACGAACTCGCGCGGCGGCTTGATGCCGCCGATGGCCTTGAGATCCGCGTGAACCTTTTCGGCCACTTTGCGACCAATCTGCCCGCCCGAGGGCATGTCCTCGCGGATGATCCGCAGGCGGTCTTCGAGCAGGGGGCCGTAGATGAAGCGGGCCCACTGGTTGAGAATGTCAATCATCTCCCGGCTGAGATTGCCAAAGCCCCAGCATTCATAGGCGTGCACCGCGCGGTCGGCATCGTTGTCGCGAAGGGCGAAGTACAGGTCGATCACGCCTTTGACAAAGGTCGGGTTGAACACGCGGATGGCGCCGAAGTCCATCAGGTTCAAGGAGAGGTCTTCGCGCACCGTGTAGTTGCCTAGATGCGGGTCGCCGTGGATCACGCCATAGTCGTAGAACGGCACATACCACGCCCGGAACATATGATAGGCGATGGTGTTGCGCTCTTCCTGGCTATGGTTGGCAAAGTCGAGCAAACGGGCGCCGTCGAGCCAAGTCATGGTCAGCAGGCGATCGGTGCTGAGATCGGCCAGGGGCTCGGGCACGTGGACCGCCGGCTCGCTGGCGAGCATGTGGCGATAGAGCCGCATGTTGCGGGCTTCGCGGCTGTAGTCCAGTTCCTCGCGCAGGCGGTCGCCGAGTTCGGCGTGCAGGTCGCTGGGGTCGATGGCGCCATCGTAGCGGCGGTACAGGCTGATAAACACCTTGAGCTGGCGCAGGTCGGCGTCCACCACCGAGGCCATGTCGGGGTACTGGAGCTTGCAGGCCAGCGCCTGACCCTCCAGGCTTTCGGCCCGGTGGACCTGCCCTAAGGAGGCCGCGGCGGCGGCTTCGTGCTCGAAGCGGCCAAAGCGGCTTTCCCAACTGGGCCCCAGTTCGGCGGTCATGCGGCGCTTGACGAAGGGCCAGCCCATGCGCGGGGCGTCGGCTTGCAACTGGGCCAGTTCGTTGATGTATTCTTGCGGCAGGGCGTCGGGAATCGTCGAGAGGATCTGGGCCACCTTCATCAAGGGCCCCTTCAAACCGCCCAGGGCCTGACGCAGATCGGCGGCGCGCCGGGCGTCGTCGCCCTTGAGGCCAAGGACCCGCTCCCCAGCGGCGCGGACGGCAAGGGTCCCCATCGAGGTGGAAACGCGGGCATAACGCTTGACGCGCCCGCCCAGGGTGTTGGTCTCGGTCATGGTGGTTGGCTTCCTCTGGTGGTCAGGGCACATGGGGGGGGCTCGGCCCGGGGGTAACGCGGGGGCTGTCGCCCCCGGGCCCCACCTGGGGGCGATGCCCCAGACCCCCCTTTTTCCCGGACCCCGCCTGGGGCGATGCCCCAGACCCCCTTTTTCTTTTGTTTATTCTTTGTTTTGTCTGCGGCCCGGTTGGAGCCTTTCATGAAACTCATGCCCTGTCCCCTCAATGGCCCGCGCAACATTTCGGAGTTCAGCTACGGTGGCGAGGTGCGCGAGCGTCCGGCGCCGGGAGCCGATCCCGCCGATGTCGCCGACTATCTCTTTCATAAGCACAACCAACCGGAAGTAACCCGGGAGTGGTGGTGCCACATCCCCACCTCTTATTGGTTTATTGCCGAGCGCCATCTGGCCACTGATGAAATCGTGCGGACCTATCCCCCCAGCGGTCCCGCCGCGCAAGGAGACGTGTCGTGAGTGCCTCGCGCCTGCCCCCGCCGTTTGGCACCCTCGTGGATCGCGAGCGCCCGGTGACGTTTCGCTTCGAGGGCCGTCCCGTCCACGGGCTGGCCGGCGATACCATCGCCTCGGCCCTGGCCGCCCAGGGCCAGTGGATGCTCTCGCGCTCCTTCAAATACCACCGCCCTCGGGGCATGGTCTCGGCCGCCGGCCTGGAGGCCAACACCCTGGTCCAGGTCGGGGTCGAGCCCAACGTGTACGCCGATCGCCGGCCGATCACCCCGGATTTGGCGGTGACGGCGGTCAACACCTTCGGCGGCCTTGCCCTGGATGCCGGGCGTCTGATCGGCCTGCTGTCGCGCTTCATGCCGGTCGGCTTTTACTACCGCGCCTTTTTCAAGCCCAAGGGCAGTTGGAAGCTCTGGGAACCGGTGATCCGCCATCTCGCCGGCCTGGGCCGCATCGACCCCAAAACACCGCACGGCGTTTATGACAAGGCCTACCTGTTCGCCGACGTGGCGGTGGTCGGCGGCGGGCCGGCCGGTCTGGCGGCGGCTCTGGCGGCGGCCGAGGCCGGGGCCGAGGTGTTGCTGGTCGAGGAAAACCCGGTGCTGGGCGGCGCCCTCACCTATGCCCGGGCGGCTGGCGATGCCGGGCTGGTCGATCGGGTTCGCGCCCATCCCGGCATCACCGTGCTGACCGAGGCCACCTGTCAGGGGCTGTTCGCCGACCACTGGCTGTCCGTCACCCAAGGGAATCGCCTCAACAAGGTTCGGGCCAAGGCGGTGGTGATCGCCAGCGGCGCCCACGAGGTTCCCGCCGTGTTTCGCGGCAATGACCTGCCCGGCATCCTGCTGGGCTCCGCCGTGCAACGCCTGATGCGCCTGTGGGCGGTGCGCCCCGGCACCCGTGCCGTGATCCTGGCCGCCAACGACGACGCCTATGGGGTGGCCCTCGACCTCCTCGACGCTGGGGTGAGCGTGGCCGCTATCGCCGATTTGCGTCCCGATCCCGGGGCCGGCGCTTGGGTCGAAGACGTGCGGGCGCGCGGTATTCCCCTTCATCCCGGCACCACCATCGCCGAGGCCGAGGGCCGCAATGCCCGGGTGGCGGCGGTACGGTTGGCGCCGGTGACTGGCCCCGGCCGCTTCGGCCCAGCGGGCCCGCCGTTGGCCTGCGATCTGGTGGCGGTGTCGGTCGGCTACGGTCCCTTGACTCAGTTGCTGACCCAAGGCGGCGCCCAGGTCCTGCCCGACCCTGACACCTTCATGCCCCGGGTCAAGGCCACCCCGGCCGGCTTGTATGCGGCCGGCTCGGTCAACGGCGTGTGGGCTCCGGCGGCGGTCGAGCGCGACGGGGCGCGGGCCGGTCGGGCGGCGGCGGCCCATACCGGATTCGCGGTAACGGTGCCCGACGCGGTGGCGCCCGATGACGCCGGCCTGACTTGGCCTCACCCCGTGTTCCCCCATCCCGAGGGCAAGGAGTTCATCGATTTCGACGAGGACCTTCAGGTCCACGATATCGTTGAGGCCGCCGCGCTCGGCTGGGACCATATCCAGTTGCTCAAGCGCTTTTCCACGGCCGGCATGGGGCCGACCCAGGGCAAGCTGACCAACGCCCTGGTGCAAGGCTTGCTCGGCCGAGTGACCGGCACCTCGGCGCCCACGGTGGGCACCGTGACGGTGCGCCCGCCGATCACCGGCGAGAAGATCGGCCATCTGGCCGGCCGGGGCTTCGACCTCAAGCGCCTGACGCCGCTGCATCATCGGCACCAGGCCCTCGGCGCCACCATGATGGTGGCCGGGACTTGGATGCGTCCGGCCCATTATGGTCCCGATCTGGCCACCGCGATTCCTGCCGAGGTGCGGGCAGCGCGCACCGACGCGGCCCTGATCGACGTTTCGACCCTGGGCAAGCTGGAGGTGCGCGGCCCCGATGCCGCCCGCTTCCTGGAGCGGATCTATACCTGGACCTATGAAAAGCTCGCCGTCGGCCGGGTGCGCTATGCCCTGATGCTCGACGAGACCGGGGCGATCATCGACGACGGCGTGGCCGCCCGCCTGCACGAGCAGCACTTCTACGTCACCGCCACCACCGGCGGCGTGGACCGGGTCTATCGTCTGATGACCTTTTTTAATGCCCAATGGCGGCTGCGGGTCGATATCGCCCAGGTCACGGCGGCCTTTGCCGGCCTCAGCCTGCTGGGGCCCCGGTCGCGCGCGCTGCTGGCCGAGGGGGGCACCGACATCGACCTCGCCCCCGAGGCTTTCCCCTACCTTGGGGTGCGGACTGGCACGGTGGCCGGGATCCCGGCCCGGGTCATGCGCCTCGGCTTCGGCGGCGAACTGGGCTACGAGATCCACGTGCCGTCCAGCCAGGGCGCGGCGTTGTGGGACGCGCTGGCCGCCCGTGGGGCGCGTCCGGTTGGCGTCGAGGCCCAGCGCGTGTTGCGCCTGGAAAAAGGCCACATCATCGTCGGCCAGGACACCGACTCCCTGACCCACCCCCTGGAAGCCGACATGACCTGGGCCGTGGGGCGCAAGAAGGCCGATTTCTTGGGCAAGGCCGCCCTCGAGGCCCTGGAAGCCCGGCCGCAAACCCGTCGCCTCGTCGGCTTCGAGCTGGCACCGGATGCTCCGGTAATCCCCAAGGAAAACCATCTGGTGATCGAAGACGGTGCGCTGGCCGGCCGTGTGACCTCCATTGCCCTGTCGCCCACCCTGGGCAAGGTTATCGGTCTCGCCTTTGTCCCGCCCGAGCGGGCGACCCCGGGCACCGCTTTCACCATCCGGGCTGAGGGCGGCGTCCTGGTCAGCGCCACCGTGGTTGCGCCGCCGTTCTATGATCCCGACAACGCCCGCCAGGAGATGTGAGCCATGCGCGTGAGTTTTGTCAGCGCTCCCCTTGCCGCGCTCGGCGCCCAGCCCGAGCCGGTGGGCGAGGCCCTGGTCGTGCTGGCGGTGCCCGGCGAGGATCCCAACGCCGCCGTCACCTTGACCGATTGCTCCCCTTTTGCCCGCACCGGTTTCAAGGGCGCCGATACCCCGGCGTGGCTGGCCGCCCAGGGGGTTGATCTGCCCGAGGCTCCCAATCAGGCGCGGCGCCAAGCCGATGGGGCCTTGGTGGCGCGGCTGTCGGCAGGCGAGGTTTTGATCCTTGATCCTCCGGGGGCCGCGCTTGGTCTGTCGGCCCGCTTGACCCAGGCTTGGGGCTGGGAGGCTGGTTTGTGCTTCCCGGTGCCGCGCCAGGATACCCATGCGTGGTTTCGGTTGGCCGGTCCGGCGCTGCCCGCTTTGATGGCCAAGCTGTGCGCTGTTGATCTACGTCCTCGGGCTTTCGCCGATGGGGCTGTTGCCCAGACTTCGGTCGCCCGGCACTCGGCGATTGTTGTGCGCGACGGTGGGGCGTTTCATCTGTTGGCCGACAGTGCCTCGGCGGAGACGCTGTGGGGTTTTCTGGGGGAGGCGCTGGGGGAGTTTGGCGGGGGGGTGACGGGGGCGCGGGGGCTCGTTTCCTAGTGTCGAGAGGTAGAGAGAAAAAGGAAGGCTGGGGAGGCTTGCCTCCCCAGACCCCTCGGTTGGTTAGGGGGAGGGGAGGGCTTTGAAGTCCTCTTCGCTTAAGAGCGTGAGGCCCAGGTCGCGGGCCTTGGTTTCTTTGCTGCCGGCGTCGGCGCCGACCACGACGTAGTCGGTTTTGGCTGAGACGGTGCTGGTGACCTTGGCGCCCAGCGCCAGGGCCTTGGCCTTGGCCTCGGCGCGGGTCAGGGTTGCCAAGGTGCCGGTGAAGACGATGGTTTTGCCGGCCAGGGCCCCCGATTGGACGGGCGCGGCGGCCGGGGTGACGACGAGGCCGGTGGCCAGCAGGGCGTCGAGGGCCTCGGTGTTATGGGGCTCGGCGAAAAAGGCCACGAGGTCGCGGGCCAGGGCCGGGCCGACCCCTTCAATGCCAATGAGGCCGGCATGGGCGGGGCCGGTCTCGTCGGCGGCCTCGATCATGGCGGCGCGCCAGCGTTCCAAGGTGGTGTAGTGCTGGGCCAGGAGACGGGCGGTGGCTTGGCCGACCTGAGGAATGCCCAGCGCGAAGATAAAGCGCTCCAGCGGCACCCCGGCCCGGCGCTGGTTGAGGGCGTCGAACAGGTTGGCCACCGACTTGGGGCCCCAGCCCTCGCGGGCTTGCAAGCGCTTGAGATTGGTCGGGGCGCGGTCGCGTTCTTCCAGGGTGAAGAGGTCGGCCGGGGCGCGCACCAAGCCCTCTTGGTAAAACTCCTCCAAGGAACGCTCGCCCAGGCCTTCGATATCCAAGGCGTTGCGCGAGACGAAGTGTTTGAGGCGTTCCACCGCCTGGGCCGGGCAGGTGAGACCGCCGGTGCAGCGCCGGGCGACCTCGCCCTCGGGCCGCACCGCATGCGCGCCGCAGACCGGGCAGGTCTCGGGAAAGACGAAGGGGGCGAGATCGGCCGGCCGCTCGTGGGCCAGCGAGGCAACCACCTGGGGGATCACGTCGCCGGCCCGGCGCACCAGTACCCGGTCGCCCTCGCGGATGTCTTTGCGGCGGATTTCGTCCTCGTTGTGCAAGGTGGCGCGGCTGACCACCACGCCGCCCACCGTGACGGGCTCCAACTCGGCAACCGGGGTCAAGGTGCCGGTGCGGCCGACCTGGATGACGATCTTGTTGATCCGGGTTTCCACTTCCTCGGCCGGGAACTTGCGGGCGATGCCCCAGCGCGGGGCGCGGCTCACGGTGCCCAGGCGCTGTTGCCAATCGAGCCGGTCCACTTTGAACACCACGCCGTCGATGTCGTGATCAAGGTCGGCGCGCTGGTGGGCCAGGGCGGCGGTGGCGGCCAGCAGGGCCGGCACGTCGGGGCACAGGCAAGCCAGGGGGTGAACCGGGAACCCCCAAACCCTCAATTGTTCTAGAAAAGCGTTCTGGGTGAGGAGCCCGGTGTCCAGCCCTTCGGCCTCGCCCGCAGCATAGGCGTAGAGGCTCAAGGGGCGCTCGGCGGTGATGGCCGGGTTGAGCTGGCGCAAGGAGCCGGCCGCCGCGTTGCGGGGGTTGGCGAATATCTTGGCGCCGGCCGCCGCTTGGCGCTCATTGAGGGCCCGGAAGTCGCCCTTGCGCATGAACACCTCGCCGCGAATCTCAAGAACGCTGGGGAGGTGATCGCCGCGCAGGGTTTGGGGCAGGTCGGCCAAGGTGGCGAGGTTGGCGGTGATATCTTCACCGGTCGTGCCGTCGCCGCGCGTGGCACCGCGCACGTAGCGGCCGTTTTCGTAGCGAGCCGAGAACGACAGGCCGTCGATCTTGGGCTCGGCGACGTAGGCCACGGTATCGTCGTCGCCCAGGCCTAAGAAGCGCCGGATGCGGGCATCAAACTCGCGCACCTCGTCGTCGCTAAAGGCGTTGGCCAGCGACAGCATGGGCACAACGTGCCGCACGCTGGCAAACCCGTCGGCGACCGTCCCACTCACCCGGTCGCTGGGGCTGTCCAGACGCTTGAGCCCGGGAAAGCGGACCTCAAGATCAAGTAAACGTTGGCGTAAGACATCGTACTCGCCATCACTGATCTCGGGCGCATTTTTTTCGTAGTACAAACGGTCGTGGTGGGCCAGCGCCTGCACCAGCCGAACCATTTCAGCGTCGGCCTCCTCGGCCGTCATCAAGGCTACGTCGGCCATGGCGCTCCTCCAAACCTCTGCTTGATTTTTCCTGAAGAATGGAGAGGTCCGGGGCGGCCCCGCCACCGCAGCCTTCCTTTTTTTATCCCGTCGCCGCCAGCAAGTCCGCCGCCGCCGCCCGGGCTGCCCCCGTCACCTCGGCCCCCGCCAACATGCGGGCGATCTCCTCCAAGCGCTGCTCATCGGAGAGAACGCTGACCGTGGTGCCGGGCAGCCCGTCGTCGCGCTGGCTCTTGCTCACCCGGTAATGCGTCTGTCCGCGTGCCGCCACCTGCGGCGAGTGGGTGACGACCAGAACCTGAACCGCTTGCCCCAGCCGGGCCAACCGCTCGCCGACCGCCGCAGCCGTGGCACCGCCAATCCCGGCATCGACCTCGTCGAAGACCAAGGTAGAGACTTCGCCATCGGCGGCAAGAACGACCTTGAGAGCCAGCATGAAACGGGACAACTCGCCGCCACTCGCCACCTTGTGAAGCGGCCCGGGATCGGCGCCCGGGTTGGTGGCGACCAAGAAGGTGACGCGGTCAAGGCCCCGCGGCCCCCACTGGTCCTCGGGCTGATCCTCAACTCGGGTCTGAAAGCGAGCCTTTTCCAGTTTGAGCGGGGCCAACTCGGCGGCGATCGCGGCGTCGAGGGCGGCCGCCGCAGCGCGGCGCACCGTCGAGAGAGCGCGGGCGGCGGCCAGATAGGCGGTGCGGGCCTGATCCTCGGCCCGGCGCAGGTCATCAAGGCGTGCGTCCTCGCCGTCCAAGCTTTCCAGGCCCTGTTCGGCCTCGGCCAGCAAGTCGGGCAGGGCCTCGACGGTCACGCCGTGCTTGCGGGCTTGGCCGCGCAGGGCGAACAGGCGTTCCTCAACGGTTTCAAGCCGCCGTGGGTCCATGTCGAGGCGGTTGATGATGCTCTCAAGGCCGGCGCGGGCCTCGGCCAGTTCAACGGCGGCCCGATCCAGACCCTGCACCACGGGCTCAAGCACGGTCCCGGCCAGGGGGGTAACGCGGTCCAGGGCGCGCAGAGCGTGGCGCAGGGTGCCCTCGACGTCGGCGGAGCCACTGAGGGCGGCGAGCGCCCCGCTCAGGCCCTCGGCCAGCTTCTCGCCGTTTTGCAAAAAGCTGCGTTCCTCGGCCAACTGCTCTTCTTCGCCCGGCTGGGGGGCCAGGGCGCGCAGGTCCTCGACGGTGGCGCGCAGCAGGTCTTCCTCGGCGCGGGCCCGGGCCAGGACCGCCTCGGCGTCGGCGCGGGCGCGGGCGGCGGCGCGCCAAGCGCCATGGGCCTCGGTGGTGGCGGCGACGGCCGGTGCCGTGGCGGGGCCGAAGGCATCGAGCACCGGGCCGTGCCGGTTGGGGTCGAGCAGGCCGTGACTTTCAAACTGGCCATGCACTTCGACGAGGGAGCGTCCCAGGGTTTTAAGCAAGCTGGCGCTGGTCGCCTGATCGTTGACAAAGGCCCGGCTGCGGCCATCGGCATTGACCACGCGGCGGACCATGACCGGCTCGCCCGGGTCGGCCTCCAGGCCGGCTTCGGCCAGGACAAGGCGGGCCGGGTGGTCGGGGGCCAAGGTAAAGCCGGCGGTGACGCTCAGTTTGTCGGCGCCCTTGCGCACGAGCGCGCTGTCGGCCCGGCCGCCCAAGGCGAGGGACACGCTATCGAGCAAGATGGACTTGCCAGCGCCGGTTTCGCCGGTCAGCACGCCCAGGCCGGGGCCGAAGGTGAGGTCCAGACGTTCGATCAGCACCACATCGCGGATCGAGAGGAAGGTGAGCATGCTCCGCCCCGGACTACAACCAGCCCGTTAGGGCATCGTACCAGGAGGAATCGTCTTGGCCGCCTTGGTCGGGCTGCCGGCCGGCAACCAGGGCATAGGCGTCGCGATACCAGTCGCTGCCGGGGAAGTTGTGGCCGAGAACGGCGGCAATGCGCTTGGCTTCGTCGGGCAGGCCCAAGATGGTGTTGATTTCCACCAGACGGTAGAGCGCCTCGGCCACGTGGGTGGTCTGGTCGTAATTGTTGACGACCATGGAGAACCGGTTGAGCGCGGCGAGGTACTGGTACTTCTTCAGGTAATAGCGGCCCACGCTCATTTCCTTGCCGGCGAGGTGATCGCGGGCAAGATCGATCTTGAGGCGGGCATCGCGGGCATAGGACGTCTCGGGGAAGCGGGTCACCACGTCGCCCAGGTAGGTCATGGCTTGGCGGGTGATCTGCTGGTCGCGGCGCACGTCGCTGATTTGCTCGTAATAGCACAGACCGCGCAAATAATAAGCATAGGCGATGTCGCGGTTGCCGGGGTGCAGGTCGATAAAGCGGTTGAGGGCGACGGCCGCGTCGTCGTAGGTGCCTTTTTCGTACAAGGCATAGGCCGACATGATCTGCGCCTTGGTCGCCCAGACCGAATAGGGATGCTGGCGCTCGACCTCATCGAAGGCCTTGGAGGCTTCTTCGTAGCGGCCAGTGTTCAGCTTGTCCACGGCCTCATTATATAGCGCCTCGACCGGTCGCTCGACGTAGGCGGGCTTGTCACTGCTGCACGCCCCCAGGCTTGAGCCAAGGAGAAGCACGGCGGCCAGGGTGCGCGCAAAAAGCCTGCGGTCGGATGTCATGGGTCTGTGATCCTGGGACAAGACGCGATGCCGGGTGCTCGTCCTTTGAGAAGACGCGCGGGCGCGGACTATATCATGGGTGGGCCGGGGGGGAGGCAAGGGGCAGGGCAAGCGGGGGACTGGGTGTGGCCCGGGAAGGTCAAAAGGGAAGGCTGAGGAGGCGGGGCCTCCCCAGACCCCTCCGATCCTGGGGCATTCTAGCGCCGGGTCGGGCGAAACCAGCTCTTGGGGGTGGCGCACAACGGGCATTTCCAGGTGTCGGGCAAGGCCTCGAACGGGGTGCCCGGCGCAATCGGGTGACCGGGCTGGGCGATGTTGTCCGCATCCCCCAGGCGGGGATCGTAGATGTAGGGTTCGCAGTCGTTATTGGTGCACACCCAGCGCTGGGGCGAGTCGGCGCGGGCGGGCCAGGGCAGACCCAAGGCGGCAAGCACGCCGAGGAGCAAACGGCGGGAAAGCACGGGGGAGGCAAGGCGATCCATGGCAGTGGGGTCCCGCAGAAGGTCTCGCGGACTGGGCGATTCCCGCCGTGTCCTGGTCCAGTCTAGGAAGGCTCGGGGGCGGCCTGCCATCGCGTTTTCGTGACAAAACACCCCGCCTCAAGAAAAGGCCGGCACGGCGGGGGCTCTCTCGGCCCGGGCGTCGGGGAGAGGCAAGCAGGGAGGGAAGAGCAGTTTGGAATGGGGATAAAAGTCTTGGCAGTTCCCCCATCCTCCTCCTATCCTGGGCGTGGTCAATCCTGGAAAAGGGACCCGTCAGACCATGACCTATCACATTTCTACCGTCTATGCCGGCGGCGGCAGCTTTGCCGACGCGGTCGCCGACACCGTCGCCGCTCTGGCTGACAACGACTTTCAGGTCATCAGCACCATCGACGTCAGTCAGGTTTTGCGCGATGCCTTGGAAGCCAGCCTCAAGCCTTACGTGATCTTGGGAGCGTGCAACCCGGGATTCATGCTGCGCGACATCCACGAAGAGCCCTTGAGTGGCCTTATGCTGCCCTACAACGTGGTGGTGCGTGAAGTCGAGGACGGCGCGATCCAGATCTCGGCGATCAACCCCTTCGCCGCCATCCATCCCCTGGATCAAGCCGGGCTGCACCATGTGGCCCAGGAAGCCCAAGCCCAACTCACCCGGGTGATCGAGCGCCTGGGCATGGCCTCCGAGGAGTAGGCATCTCCCCGGACCACCGCGCCCCCGGCCCCAAGACGGGTGGCGACGGTGCGGGGCTTGTGTTTCCCGAAGAAGCCGAGGGGCCTGGGGAAGGCGCGCCTCCCCAGCCTGCCTTCTTTCCCCGGGCACACGGTGGGAGTTAGTGCACCGTCATCGGCACCATATCGTGCTGGCGGATGGCGATCTGGGCGAGATCAAGGCTGGGTGCCCAGCCGATGCGCTGGCCGTTGGCGGCATGGATGGCGTAGCCGTTGCGCACCACGCCCGGCACCTCGGGATCCACCGCTTCTTCCCCCTGGCGGACGTAAGCCACGCTGTTCAGACCCAGCGCGGCCAGTTCCTCGGTTTCCATCATCAGGGAGATGTCGGGCTGGGAGGCACGTTCCTTGGAGTCGATCATGGGTCTTCTCCCTTCGCGTTTTCCTGGCAGGTCCTAGCGGGGGGCGCGGGGTGACACGTCGATGGTGGGGGCCAACCCGGTGGAGGGCGTCTTGCCAATGGGGATGTGGCGCACCTTGGGTTCGGGCAGCGGCCGCTCCAGGTCAACATGCAGCAAGCCGTTTTCCAGGGCCGCTCGGGTGATTTCGATGCCTTCGGCCAAGACAAAGGAGCGTTGGAACTGCCGGGCAGCAATGCCCCGGTGCAGGTAAATCTTGTCGTTGTCCTCGGCCTGACGCCGGCCCCGAATGACCAACTGATTATCTTCCACCGTGACCGACAGGTCACTCTCGGCAAAGCCCGCCACCGCCAAGGTGATGCGCAGGGCTGTGTCACCGACTTGCTCGATGTTGTAGGGAGGATAACCCTCGGCCTGATTTTTCGACACACGGTCAATGACGCGCTCGAAGTGGTCGAAGCCTAGAAGAAGGGGGCTGTTGAAAACCGAAAGTCTGGTCATGGTGTCCTCTGACTCTTTCGACTGGTCGCGTCGAGATGAGCGACTCCCCATGGGGCCCGGGAACCGGCGCCCATGATTCACGGTCCCTGGTGGGCACCTTGAACCCTCTTAATGTCGGCGTGTTCGGCCCCATCGTCAAGCACCGCGCGGCTTTAGGCGTGAGGGAGGGACAACGACGAGAAATTGTGGTGCATTTTATCAAGGAGCGACAGTTTTCGAGCCCCCCGGCCGAAGAAAGCGTGGTGTTGTGCMAAAAAAGAGAGGGTGTGATCGCCGACACTTCGCCGAAAGTCATATATCCATAGTCTCGGCAAGCAAGAGGGGAGGGGCTGTTGTCCCGTCCGTGTGCAGGCCCCGCAGATCAAGGAGAATCCGGCCATGGCGTACACCATTGACGATATCGCGCGGGATATGGCGTATGGCCTGCTGCGGGGGCAGTTGAGCGCGGATCAGCGCCGTCCCGTCCTCCAGCGGCTGCCGCCCGAGGAACGCATGGCCGGCATGACTCCCGACGAGCGGTTGCGCGGCCTGAAGCCGTGGGAAATCCGCTATCTGCGCGACAAGCTCAACGCCACCCGCTGACCGGATTGGAGGGGGCTGGGCAGGCTCGGCCTCCCCAGCCTTTTCTTTTGCCTAGGTCAAAGCCCGCGCTGCCGCCAAAACCTTCTCGACGTGGCCATCGACCTTGACCTTGCGCCAGATGCCGCGCAAGACGCCCTCGCGGTCGATCAGGAACGTGGCACGCTCGATGCCCAGCGAAATTTTTCCATACAGCATCTTGTACACCCGCACGCCGTAGCGGTCGCACACCACGCTTTCGCCATCGCTGGCCAGCGGGAAGGTGAGCCCCTGCTTGGTGGTGAAAGCGTCGTGGCTCTTGAGCGAGTCGCGCGACACCCCAATCACCTGGGCGCCCAGGGCCTCGAACTCGGGCAGGGCGTCGCGGAAGGCGATGGCCTCGCGGGTGCAGCCCGGGGTGCTGTCCTTGGGGTAGAAATACAGAACAACGATCTTGCCCGTGAGGTCGGCCAAGCTCACCGTGCCGCCACCGCTGGCGGGCAAGGTGAAGTCAGGGGCCGGGTCGCCCACGGAGAGAACCACGGGGGCAGGGGCTGCGGGCTGGGCGCCATCGGTCATGTCGGTTCCTCGTCGGTGGCGACGGACGGGGCGCTCATGCGTGCGGCCCGTCCGACAATCTCGTCGAACAGTACGCGCACCTGGGTGCTGTCGGATCTCAGGTCGGCGGCAAGATCCTCGATTCTTTCGACCCCCGTCGCCCGCGCCAGCTTGGCTTTCAGGCCCGGGGTCAGGTCGGCGTCTTGCGGTGGGTGGGCGATGGAGTGGCGCAGCGCCGCCTGGATCGCCAGATTGCGCCGGTGCACCCGCTGCAAGAACGTCGCGGTATCGGCGTCGAGCAGGCCGGCCCGGGCCAGCCGCCCCAGGGCTTCCACGGTTTCGGCGGCCAGCACCTGGGGATGGTCCGGGGCGTGGCGCAGTTGCAGGTATTGGGCGATGAAATCCACGTCGATCAGGCCGCCCGGGGCCAGCTTGACATCCCAGACGCTGGCCGGGGGCTTGTCGCGGTCCATGCGTGCGCGCATGTCGGCCACGTCGCGGGCCAGGGTTTGGGGATCGCGTGTCCGGGTCAGGGTCTCGGTGATCACCCCTTCGATAGCCCGGCGCAAGGCGGGACTGCCGGCAACCACCCGGGCCCGGGTCAGGGCCTGATGCTCCCAGGTCCAGGCGGCCTCGGCCTGATAGCGGCGAAACGCTTCCAAGCTGGTGGCCAGCGGTCCCTTGTTGCCCGAGGGCCGCAGGCGCATGTCCACCTCATAGAGGGCGCCCTCGCCGGTGAGCGCGGTCAGGGCGTTGACGAAACGCTGGGTCAGGCGGGTGTAGTAGGCCGAGACGGCCAAGGAGCGCTCGCCCGTCGAGGCTTCGACCTCTGGCGGGGTGTCGTAGATCAAGATGAGGTCAAGGTCGCTGGTCGCCGTCATCTCCCGGCTGCCCAGCTTGCCCAGGGCCAGGACGGCAAGGGCGCCGCCTGGGAGGGTGCCGTGGGTCTGGGCGAACTCGGCCTCCACCCGGGGCAGCAGCCGCGACAGGGCCGTGTCGGCCACGTCGGCCAGGGCATACCCGGCCTGTTCGGCGTCCAACTCGCCTTGCAGGGTTTTAAGGCCGATGAGGAAGCGGGTATCGTTGGCCCAGCGCCGCACGATGTTGAGGGTGTCCTCAAAGATCAAGGCGTCGGCCAGGGTCCGGTCGAGGCGCTCGCCCAGCAAAGCCGGCCCCGGAACGCCGTCGTGCGGCGCCAGCACGGTATCGAGCAAGGAGGGATTGCGCGCCAGTTGCTCGGACAGGCGGGGCGCGTCGCCCAGGACCTCGGCCACCAGATCAAGCAAGTTTCGGTTGTGCTCAAACAGGGCAAAAATCTGCATGCCCGAGGGGAGCTTGCGCAAAAACTCGTCGAAGCGCATCACCGCCGTGTCGGGCTGGGCGGTCTCGGCCAGGGCGCGCAGCAAGTCGGGGATCAGTTCGGTCAGCAACTCGCGCGCCCGCACCGAGCGGGTGGCCCGCACCCGCCCATGATGCCAGCCTCGCACGGTGGTCGAGACGGCCTCGGGATTGGCAAATCCCAGGGCGCGCAAGGTGGTCAGGGTGTTGGGGTCATCCTCGCCGCCGGTGAAGACCAGATTGCCCTCGTCGCCCGACAGGGTCGGGGCGTGCTCGAACAAGGCGGCGTAGTGGCTTTCCACCAAGGTCAACTGGGCCAGGACATGGGCGCTCAGAGCCTCGACATCGGCCAACCCCAAGAACACCGCCAGACGACGCAGTTTTTCTGGATCGTGCGGCAGGGTTTGGGTCTGCTCGTCGTCGATCATCTGCAAGCGGTGTTCTAAGGTGCGCAAGGCGCGATAGGCCCGGGTCAGTTCTTCAACTACCGAGGGCTCGATCAGGCGGGCTTGGCACAGATCGCGCAATGCCTGACAGGTGGCGGGGGTGCGTAGGTCGGGGTTGCGCCCGCCCCAGATGAGTTGTTGCGTCTGGGCAAAAAACTCGATCTCGCGAATGCCGCCCCGGCCCAGTTTGATGTTGTGGCCGGCCACCCCGATCACCGCGCCGCCCTTGGCGGCGTGGATCTGGCGCTTCATCGAGTGGATGTCCTGGATGGCGTTGAAATCCAGGAACTTGCGCCAGACAAACGGCCGCAGGTGGCGTAAGAAGGCCAGTCCAGCCTCCTGGTCGCCGGCCACGGGCCGCGCCTTGATCATGGCGGCGCGTTCCCAGTTCTGGCCCAAGGTTTCGTAATAGCTTTCGGCGGCCTCGGTCGAGAGGGCTACCGCTGTCGAACCAGGGTCGGGGCGTAGGCGCAAGTCGGTACGAAACACATAGCCGTCGCCCGTGCGTTCCTCCATCACCCGCACCAGATCGCGGGTGAGGGCGACCATGCACTCGGAGAGCGAGCGCCGGCCGCGATAGGTGATCTTGTCGGCTTCGTAAAGAACGATCAGGTCGATGTCGGACGAATAGTTAAGCTCCCGTCCCCCCAGCTTGCCCATGGCGAGCACAAAAAAGCCGCACCCGCGTTCCGGGTGCTCGGGGTGGGGCAGCACGATCTCGCCGCGCTCGTGTCGAGCGCGCAGCAGGTGAGCAATCGCGTGATGCAAGCAGTCCTCGGCCAGACGCGACAAGGCCGTTGTGACTTGGTCCACCTCCCAGCGCCCCGCCAGATCGGCGAGCGCGATGGTCAGGGCCGCTTGGCGCTTGAGCCGGCGCAGACAGCGCATGAGCACGGCCCCATCGCGGGTCTCGCCACAGTCGCGGGCCTCGGCCAACAGGTGCTCGAAAACGTCGTCGGGGCCACGGGCAGCCAAACGCGCCAGGAAGTCCGGCTCCTTGAGCACCGACGCCGAGAGATAAGGGCTGCCGCCGAAGACCGCCTCCAGCAAGGCCCGACCTTGGGGGGCACGAGCAAAGGCCTCGACAAACGCCGCGCGATCGGTGTCGGGCGCCTCGGTGGCCAGGGCGGCCCAGCGCTCCAGGCCCACGCGGACTCGATCCGGCTCGGCCCCCTTGGGGAAAGTGTCCCGGGGGCCGGGAAACAGGAAGTCTTGCATTTTCACCCCGCCCATTTTGACGCACACTGGGCCATTGTCCCCGGGTCCGTCAAGGGAAGGGCCCCCGGACCCAGGGGAGGTTTGGCGTGGTGCGTGGTGGCGTGACGGGTATCTTGCGCGTGGGTGGCGCGCTGTGCCTTGGTGGTCTCCTGGCTCTCGCCCTGCTCTTGTGGCGTCTTCAGCAAGGCCCTCTGCCCTTGGGACTGATCACCCCGGTGATCGAACAGGCCCTCAACCGTGCCGTGGCCGGGACCGGCCTCTCCTTGCGCCTGGGGGGGACCGTTTTGGCCTGGGCCGGCTGGGACGATCCCTTGGACCTGCGCGGCCTGGAGGTCGAGGTGTGGGGGCCAAGCCAGCGTCTGGTGGCCCGGCTGCCCGAGATCGCCGTCACCTTTCCCGCCCTGCCGTTGCTCCAGGGCCGTCTGGAAGTGGGCGCCGTCGAGATGCGTCGCCCCAGCTTCCACTTGGTGCGCGCCGCCGATGGATCCCTGGGGTTGGAAGCCCCAAGCCCGCCTGTGACCGACGCCCCGAGCCCGGCGCAGGCCGATGCGCTCCCGGTCTCCCCCTCCGCGCCAACCGCTGGGCATCGGATGGCCGCAGCCGTGTCGCCATTGCCGGATCCCGCGCGCACAAGCGGGCGTGCAGCGCCGCCGGGCCCTCGGCCGCCAGCAAGGCCCGTGCCTCGGCCCGCGCCGCCTCGGGCACCTCGGGCACCGCCGCCAGCCCCTCGCGCGCTGCCTTGAGATAAAGCCCCGTCCCCCCCACCAAGATCGGCAACCGGCCCTGGGTCCGGGTTTCGGCCAGGGCCTCTTGCGCCAGATCCAGCCAGCGCCCCACCGAGCAGGCCTCGCCCCCATCCAAGACGCCGTATAAGCGATGGGGCAAGGCCGCTTCCTCGGCCGGGCTGGGGCGGGCCGACAAAATCCTTAAATCGCGGTACACTTGAAGGCTGTCGGCGTTGATAATGGTGCCGTGACACGCTGCGGCCAAGGCTTGCGCCAGCGCCGACTTGCCCGACGCGGTCGGACCCAGGATCATCAAAAAAGGGGCGTCCACGCGGATCTCCGTCACAATACCAACACCCCCCAAGGGGTGGCCAACGGGAGGGACTCATGTCAACCGGTGAATTTTTGCGTCTGACCCACGAAGGGGCCATCGCTCGCCTGCGCTTCACCCGGCCCGAGACGCTCAATGCCCTTGATCTCGCCGGCGCCCTGGCCCTGCGCGATGCCGCTCGCGCCATCGCCGCCG
The DNA here is from genome assembly GCF_000284415.1 of Pararhodospirillum photometricum DSM 122. NCBI lineage: Bacteria > Pseudomonadati > Pseudomonadota > Alphaproteobacteria > Rhodospirillales > Rhodospirillaceae > Pararhodospirillum > Pararhodospirillum photometricum. The sequence goes on along the minus strand of NC_017059.1, from coordinate 2,726,172 downwards.
ACAACACCGTGCGCGCCGTCCTCATCGAAGCCGAGGGCCGGGCCTTTCTTGCCGGCGGTGATGTCGCGGCCATGACCGCCGATCCCGAATGGGCCCCCGAGGTCGTGGCCGCCATCATCACCCCGTTTCACGAGGCCCTGCTCACCTTGCGTCGCCAGCCCGCCCCGGTGGTCGCGGCCATCCATGGCGCCGTCGCCGGCGGCGGCTTCAGTCTGGCGCTCGCCTGCGATATCGTCATCGCCGCCGACAACACCCGCCTCGTCTATGCTTATACCAAAATAGGCACCACGGCCGACGGCGGCGCCACGTGGTTCCTGCCCCGGGTGGTCGGCCTGCGCCGCGCCCTCGAGATCGCCTTGTTGAGCGAGCCCCTTGATGCCGCCCAGGCCCTAGCGCTCGGCCTCGTCACCCAGGTCGTGCCCCAGGCCGATCTGAGCGAACGCGCCCTGGTCGTCGCCCAGCGCCTCGCCGAAGGCCCGACCGGCGCCTTCGCCCAAGTCCGCCGCCTCATGGAAACCGCCTTCGACCGTCCCCTCTCCGCCCACCTGGAAGAAGAACAAGCCGCCTTCGTCGCTCAGGCCAGCGGTCCCGACTTCCACGAAGGATGCTGCGCCTTCCTGGAGAAGCGGGCCCCGGTGTTCCTGGGGCGGTGACGTACCGCACGGGTGACGCGGGGCTGCCGCCCCGGACCCCGCCTGGGGCGATGCCCCAGGCCCCCTTTTTTGGGGGTCCGGGGGCGGCAGCCCCGCGTCCCCCACGCGCGCTCCGAAGGAGAGAGAGCAACGATGCGCCGGGTGATTGTTTTCGGGTGTGGGGGGGCCAGTGGCGTTCCTTCGGTGAGCATGGGCTGGGGCGCCTGTGATCCGGCCGAGCCGCGCAACCGACGTCTGCGGCCGTCCATTTTGATTGAGGCGTGGGAGCCCGGACGGGAGCGGCCTTGGCGGCTTTTGGTGGATGCCTCGCCGGATCTGCGCCAACAACTGCTGGCCCACGACATCCGTCACTTGGACGGAGTGGTGATTACCCACGCCCATGCCGACCATGTGCATGGGCTAGACGAGTTGCGGGAAATCAATCGGGCGATGAAGGCCGGGCTTGATGTGTGGGCAACGCCCGAGGTTGTGGATGAACTTGTCCGGCGCTTTGGCTATTGCTTCAGCCCCCCCGCGCCCGAGGCCACCAGCATCTACAAACCCCTTTTGCGTCCCCGTTTCGTGACACCGGGGGAGGCTTTTCACGTAGGGCCTCTCGCCGTTTTGCCCTTTACCCAGGACCACGGCTGGAGCACGACGTTGGGGCTGCGTTTGGGGGATTTTGCGTATTCAACCGACGTCATCACGCTCGATGAGGTGGCTTTCGCAACGCTGGCGGGGATTAAAACCTGGATTGTCGGCTGTTTTGCGCTGACCCCTCACCCCACGCACGCCGATCTACCGACGGTTTTGGGTTGGATTGAGCGGCTGGGCCCCGAGCGGGCGTTTCTCACCCACATGACGCCGGGACTGGATTATCGCACGCTGCAAGGTCTTGTGCCGGCTCATGTGACGCCGGCCCACGACGGGCTGATTCTAACACTGTAGAACCCGGCGCTCCTCCAAGGAGGGAACGCCGGACACCGCACGCAAGAGCGGGGAGGGGAGGAACGGGCCGCCCGGATCAGTCCGGGCGGCGTCGGACCTGACGGCGCCGGCGCACGGGCACCGGAGCCGGGGTCGGGCGCAGACTTGCCGCCAGGGCGCCCAAAAAGACAGCGACCAGGGCAAGATCGACAAGGCTGGATCCGGTCAGGGCAAGGGTCATAGCGATCTCCCGACTGACCGCTCAAAAGCAAGCGGTGGTTATCTCGATGACCCTCATGTAGGGAGACCAAGATCCCGGATCAAGTCTCCGACGACGTGGGTGGGGTTTGAACCGGCGAATACAGCCGTCCATCCAGCAGGGCCGACAGCGCCACGGTGACCGTGCGACGATTGCCTCCCAACTCGATCAGACGCACATGCGGCGGCAGGTCGGGGTATTCGAGCATCTGGTCAACGTGCCAGATGGACGGGGGATTGCCCGGCTTCATGAAACGGTCGCCGGGGTGGACCACGGTTTTCCTTGACATTTTTTCCTCTTGGCCTTTCCGGAGCTGACCAGGGGAACGCCGGGAGAGGGCGGCCGGGTCGCCGGGTCGGAGCAGGGCGATTTGAGAGCACTGGGCGTCCGTTGGCAAGGCCCCAGACAAAAAAACCGTCCGTCTTTCCATCCCCTGTGCCTGCTCGGCTCGACAGACCCGGGAAATATGATATAACGTCATTGATTTTGGTGCTCAATGAGGGAGTTTGTCATGGTTGACGATCCCGCCCGTCTTGGCCGTCTCGAGGCTACCGCCGAAGGGGTGCGCACGGCTCTGGCTGCCCTGGAGCCCCTCGCGCCCACGCTAGCCCGGGTGCAGACCGACCAAGCTCATCACCGCTCGTCACTGGGCCGCGCTTTTGCCCGCCTTGACGATCTTGACCGGCGCCTAGCCCGCTTGGAAAGCGAGACCGCCCAGGCCCAGGCGCGGCTGGAAGACGGTGTGGCCGCGCTTCATGGACGGCTGCGGGTGCAAGCGGCCCTGGTGGCGGGCGCTCTGGCCGGGGGTGGTGCCGTGCTGACCGCTTTGGGCATTGCGCTGCGTGCCGATGGGGGCGCGGTGTTGCGGGCGCTGGGGGTGGCGGGGTGATCCCGGCCGCCCGTGTTCTCCTCTGGGGACGCGTCGCTTCGCCGCCTGCTCGGCGGCGGATTTATTTTTTTGCCTATGGCCGAAGTTATAGGGGGGGGCGCATGGGAGAGCAAGAGGGCTGTAATTGAACCGGAAAATGTAACGCCCGCCCTCTGGCTTTGGTCCACGTGGAAAAGCTGTGTAGAAAAACCTATCCAAAGAGGGGGACGTCCTCGCCAGGAGCTGCCGCCGTTCGGGGCCTGGGGGGGGCTTCCTTGGGTCAGCCCTGGGGAACGGAGAGGAAACATGGCCGTCGAAGTGATCCGCCATCCGATGATCGGTTCCCGGGGCCCCATGGCCTTTGGTGTTTATCTCCAACACCACCAGCCTCTGGCTCTGCCCGAGGATGATCTGCTGGTTGGGGGGCACGCCGCCGGCCCTGACGCAGGGGCCTTCGACCTCACCGATCCCTTTGATTGTTTGATGGGTGAGGAAGAATTTCATTCTAGAACAATCATTCAGTGGTGGCGCGGCGGTTGACGGCGCCCGGCGTTCCCGGCACCTTGGGCCCCCTTGGGATTTTTTGCCGGATGGTCTTCATGTCCCGCTCACGTTTTCGCGCCCTGCAACCACTGCCTGGGGTTGCCCTGGCTGGCTTGGCAGCGGTTCTTGCTACGCGCCTGCGCTATGATTTTATCGAGCCCGAACGTCTGGGGGCGGCCTGCGAAAAGGCCGGCCCGTGGTGGTGCGGGCTGCGCCGCAGCCTGATCATGACAACGGAATGGAAGGGAATCGGGGCGGCCGCCCTGCTACTGGCTGTCCTGGCTGCCTGGGGCTTCCTTCGCCATCGGCGTGACCCGGTGGTCCAGGCCATCGCCGCCCTGATCGTCGGCGGCTTCGGCATCGTCCTTTACAACGCGACCTTCTCGGCGCTGGCCATCGTCATCGCCGCCCTCGTCCTGGCCCAGCACCGCGCCCAGACGACCTGAAGGACCGAGGGTCTGGGGAGGCCGCGCCTCCCCAGCCTTTCTTTTTCTTAGCGGGCCTTCTCCCGCCACGCCGCCCGCAGCGCCGCCACCTCGGCGACGATTGCCCCCCGGCACGCCAGCCCGAAGCCCAGGCAAACGACGGCCCACGCCTGCGATTCGGTGTTGAGCACCGAATCAATGGTCAGGGGACCGCCGACCAGCAGCATCGCCCCCATCCAAGCCTCGGCCACGCGGGTTTGTGGCACGCTGCCCGGCCGGGTGGCGCACACCCGCTCCCACACGGCCCCCCCACCCTCCTCATCCAGAGGTGCACTGCGTTGCTGTCCAGCCTGATCGCCCCCCCGACTCCCCAGCCCTCCCCCTCCACGCCGTCACCGAAGCCACCCTCGGCCGCTGGCGGGACGGCCTGACCCCCCCTCAGCAAACCTGGATCACCACCCAGGGCTTCGAAGCCCGCTGGGGACAAACCGTGACATGGCCCGACGCCGAGGGCCGGCTGGCCGGAGCCGCCGTGGGCCTGGGGGCGCTGGATCCATCGGGCGCGGCCCGGCCCAACACCCCGGGCGACGAGCCCCTGGCCTTCGCCCAGGCCGCCGCCACCCTGCCGGCCGGCATCTACCGCCTGGAGGAACAGGATCTACCGCCCGGCTGGGCTTTCGAGGCCGCCCTGGCCTGGGCCCAGGCCCACTACCGCTTTCGCCTGCCCCGCCCCGTCTCCCCCCCCGACGCCGCGCACCCGCCTCGTCTGGCCCGAAGGCGCCGACCGCCCGGCGCTGGAGAGCCTAATCACCGCCCAAACCCTGGTGCGCGACCTGATTAACACCCCGGCCGAGACCCTGGGCCCCGCCGATCTGGCCGAGGCCGCCCGCAGCCTGGGGGCGTCGTTTGGCGCCGAGGTCCAGGTCATCACCGGCGAGGCGCTCGTGAGCGGCTATCCCCTGATCCACGCCGTGGGCCGGGCCAGCAGCCGGCCGCCGTGTCTCATCGACCTAACCTGGGGCGATCCCGCCCACCCTGCCGTCACCTTGGTGGGCAAGGGGGTGTGCTTCGATAGCGGTGGTCTTGACATCAAGACCTCGGCCGGCATGCGGCTGATGAAAAAGGACATGGGCGGGGCGGCCCACGTGTTGGGGGTGGCGTCCCTGGTCATGGCCCGCGCCCTGCCCTTGCGGCTGCGGGTGCTGATTCCGGCGGTGGACAACATGGTGAGCGGCAATGCCCTGCGCCCCGGCGATGTTATCGTTGCGCGCCGGGGTGTCTCGGTGGAGATCGGCAACACCGATGCCGAGGGCCGGCTGATCCTGGCCGATGCCCTGAGCGAGGCCTGTGCCGGGGCGCCCGGGCTGGTCATCGACTGCGCCACCTTGACCGGCGCCGCCCGCGTTGCGTTGGGACCCGAGGTCCCGGCCCTGTTCACCAACGACGACACCTTGGCCCTCGCCTTGCTGAGTGCCGCCCACACCGAGCGCGATCCCCTGTGGCGTCTGCCGTTGTGGGAGCCTTATCGTGCGCTGCTCGAGAGTCCGCTGGCCGATCTCACCAGTTGTCCCGATGGCCCTTTTGCCGGGGCCATCACGGCGGCGCTCTTCTTGCGGGAATTTGTCAGCCCGACCATCGCCTGGGCTCATCTTGATCTTTATGCGTGGCGTTCTAGCAATCGGCCCGGGAGACCAGAAGGAGCAAGTGTCCAGGGATTGCGAACTCTGACTTGTGTCTTAACCCAATACGCCTACAAAGAACAAGGAAATCGTTTAAATTTGGGGTAAAGGGTTCAGGAAACCGTAGCCAGAGTCAAGAGACACCGGTATATACGGGCCCCTGGGCTGGTGATGGCCGTCACATGGGGCCGTCTCACCAGGGTCCCTTTTTCGTCGTTTCATGTAAGAAACAAGTTATCCAGGTCAGGACGTCCGAATGCCGGTTGAGCTGTCCCCCGTCGAAGCCCTGGATCTCTGGCGCGGATCCATCGTCGAAAGCGTCCGTCGCGACGCCCCCGATCTTTCGGCGCGGCAGATGGCTCTGTTGCTCACGGTCTACCTGACCTCCCCGCCGCACACGGTGCGCGGTCTGGCGAGTTTGCTCAACATCTCCAAGCCGGCGGTGACCCGCGCCGTCGATCGCTTGTCGGATTATGGTTTGGTCAAGCGTAAGACCGATGAAACCGACCGTCGTTCCGTGTTGATCCAGCGCACAGTGCGCGGCAGCGTCTTCTTGCGAGAGTTCGGCGACATTATTGTGTCGGCCGGCCGCGCCATTCAGGGCGACGACAAATCCAGCGCGGACGCTTGATGGGGAATGGAGGGGTTTGGGGAGGCCGCGCCCTCCAAGATTCCCGGGGCCAACCGCAGCCCCCCCCGCCAGAATCAAGCCAAACCAAGACCCACGGGCGGAGGGCCGACATCCAGCAACACCGTGCCGGCCCGCTCCCCCGGTCGTCTTCAAGAAAGGAGGGGTCGTGGACAGGCTTCGCCTCCCCACGCCTTCCTTTTTTTCCTTGCGCCTCTCACAACGCTTACTGACACTCCAGCCGGGCAATGCGCCCCCTAGCGTCCAGAAACACACTAAGCCGGGCCGGGTCGCGCGGATCGCTGAGAATGCTGCCATCGGGAATGATCCGATGCGGCAGCGGCAGGTCCGACACCCGCAAGGTCGGCCCTACCGGCGCCGACGCGGTGCTGCCAATCAACAAGGCGCCAACGCGATCTTGCAAGCCGGTCGCGCCACAGTCGGCGGCAGGGGCGGGGGCAACCGGCGCTGGCGCCGCTTTGGCCGGGGGCGGGGAGGCGCTGGAGGACCACCACGTCATCGGGTTCCAGGAACACCCGGCCAACAGCCCCACAACCAAGGGCCAGGAATAACGCACGGCCTTGTTCATTACGCAGATCCTCCCCGGGTCGGGCGCCCCGTATAGCGAGCCAAGGTTGCGGTGGTGGAGTGACCTTCCTCCAGGGTGGCCAGCAGCACCCGGCCTCCCGCCGCCTTGACCTCGGCCGCGCCCACCACCGTTTCCTCGGTGTAGTCGGCGCCCTTGACCAGGACATCGGGCATCAAACACCGGATCAGGTCAAGCGGCGTGTCCGCGTCGAACAGTACCACCAGATCGACCCCGGCCAGGGACGCGAGCACGGTGGCCCGCGCCATTTCGCTTTGCACCGGCCGCGTTGGTCCCTTGAGACGCTGGACCGAGGCATCGGTGTTGAGCCCGACGATCAGCCGGTCGCAGGCGGCGCGGGCCTGATGCAAAAGCGAAACGTGACCGGGATGGAGCAGATCGAAGCATCCGTTGGTGAACCCCACCCGCAAGCCCTGGCGTCGCCAGCGCCCGACCCTCTCCAGGGCCTCGTCGGCGGCGACGATCCTTGATTCGCTGGCGCTCAGGTCCTGGTGATGGATCGCAGCCAGCAGATCGGCGGCGGGCACGGTCGCCGTGCCAACCCGGCCCACGACAATCCCCGCCGCCAGCGTGGCCAGCCGGCAGGCCTCGGGCAGGGGGGCGCCCACCGCCAGCGCCGAGGCCAGGGTGGCAATCACCGTGTCACCGGCGCCAGACACATCAAAAACTTCCAAGGCCTCGGCCGGCAGATGCACCACCAAGCCCTCGGCGGTGACCAAGGTCATGCCGTCCTGGCTGCGGGTGGCCAGCACCGCGTCCACGGCGCAACTTTCGAGCACCACCTCGCAGGCCGCCACCACCTCGGCGTCACTGCCGGTGGGCAGGCCGGTCGCCTCGGCGAGTTCCTTGCGGTTGGGGGTCAGCAGGCTGGCGCCGCGATAGCGGGTGAAGTCGCGGCCCTTGGGATCGACGATTACCGGCACTCCGGCCGCCCGGCCCAGGGCGATCAGGGTTTGGGTGACGTCGCCGTCGAGCACGCCCTTGCCATAGTCCGACAACACCAAGGCGCCGGCCTGGGCCAGCCGGGCGCGGGCATCGGCCAGCAAACGGGCCGCATCGTCGGGGGCGAGTGGGGCGATGGTTTCTTCGTCGGCGCGGAGCAACTGCTGGCCCCCGGCAATAAACCGGGTTTTGAGGCTGGTCCGGCGCGACGGCTGCACCCCGATAAAACTCTCCACCGCCGGCTCGGCGGCCAGCAGGCGGGTGACGTCGGCCCCGGCCGCATCATCGCCGATCACCGCGAGAAAGGCGCACTGTCCGCCGAGCGCGACGATGTTGCGCACCACGTTGCCGGCACCGCCCAGCATGACGCGCTCCTCGCGCACGCGCAGGACCGGGATGGGGGCTTCCGGGGAGATACGCTCCACCGCGCCGTGGACGAAGCGATCAAGCATGACGTCGCCGGCGCACACCACGCAAAGTGCCGACCGTCCTGCCAGACGTCGTCCCCCACCGTAAGCTGGCCGTCTGGTAAGCGGGCAAGGCCGGCGATGCAGCGCAAGACCGTGGTTTTGCCGCAGCCCGAGGGGCCAAACAGGGCGGTGACGCCCTTGCCCGGGACTTTGAACGTCGCGTTGAGGTGAAAGGACCCTAATCGGGCGGCAAAGCGGGCCCGAATACCGCTCATGAGCCTTTCCTCCCCAAGCGGCGTTCCAGCACGGTCATGGTCAGGATGACCAGGAACGAAAAGACCAGCATGCCCCCCGAGATCATATGAGCCTGTGACCAGCGCATGGTCTCGACATAGTCGTAGAGGGCAATCGACAGGACCTTGGTTTCCCCGGGCACGGCGCCGCCAATCATCAGCACCACGCCGAACTCGCCCACGGTGTGGGCAAAGCCAAGGACGGCGCCGGTGAGTAGGCCGGGGCTGGCCAGGGGCAGGGCGACACTGACAAACCGGTCGAACGGTCCGGCCCTTAAGGTGGCGGCCACCTCCAAGGGGCGATCGCCCAGGGCGGTGAACGCATTGCGGATTGGGTTGACGACAAAGGGCAGGGAACACACTACCGAGCCGACCACCAAGCCCTCGAAGGTGAAGGCCAGGGTCTTGAGGCCGAGGCTCTCAAAAAAACCCGCCAGAGGGCTGCGCGGGCTCATGAGCAACAACAGGTAAAAGCCTAAGACGGTGGGCGGTAAAACGATGGGCAATGAGACCACCGTGCCCACCACGTCCTTAAACCGGGAGTGGGTTCGGGCCAGCCACCACGCCAGCGGGGTTCCCAGCAGCAGCAAGACCAAGGTGGTGGTTCCGGCAAGGCGTAAGGTGAGCAGCATGGCCTCGACGATGGGCGGGTCGATCATGCAACGGGCTTCCTTTTACGGCCAATCGGGGGAGGCGGGGCTGAACCGTGGGGGACGCAAAGAGAAGGTTGGGGAGGCGCGGCCTCCCCAAACCCCTCGTTTTTTTTACGAGTGGCCGTCGGTGCCGTAGCCGTAGCGCTTGATGATGGCCAGCGCTTCCGGGCTCTTGAGGAAGCTGACGTAGGCGCGGGCCGCCTCGCTGTCCTTGCCGGTGTTAAGCAGCACGGCGTCTTGGCGGATCGGGGTGTACATCGTCTCGGGCACGACCCACTTGGAGCCCTTGTCCTCGGTGATGATCTGGGCCAGGGCCACGAAGCCAAGCTGGGCGCTGCCCGAGGCAATGAACTGGTGGGTTTGCGAGATGTTGTTGCCCTGAACGATCTTGGGCTCCAGGGTCTCGTACAGGCCCAGGGCCTTCAGGGTCTCGACCGCAGCGGCGCCATAGGGGGCGGCGGCCGGATTGGCCAGGGCGATTTTTTCAAAGGTGCCGGCCTTCAAGACGGCGCCCTCGGCATCGACCACGGCCGGGTCGGCGCTCCACAGCACCAGTTTGCCGATGGCATACGTGAACAACGTGTCGGGAGCCGCGAAGCCTTCCTTCACCGCCTGGGCCGGGCGTTCGGCATCGGCCGACAAGAACACCTCGAAGGGCGCGCCTTGGGTGATCTGGGTGTAGAGCTGCCCGGTCGCACCAAAGCTGTACTTCACCGTGTGGCCGGTCGCCTTGGTGAAGGCCTCGCCGATCTCATTGGCCGCCGCCGTGAAGTTGGCGGCCACAGCGGCCAGGGTCTCGCCGGCTCGGGCGTCGGGCACGCCAGCGGACAGGCCCAGCACGAGGGCCACCGGCGCGGCGATCGCCGTTACAAACGCGGCACGAACGGGTGAAAAGTTCATGAAAACCTCCACGAGGTCAAAAGGGCGGATGGGCTGGGGGAGAAATAAAAGCGAACGGCGTCAGTCCACGGCCAAGATGATGTGGCTGGCCTTGATCAAGGCGCAGGCGCGGGTGCCGGGCTGAAGGTCCAGGGCCTCGGCGCTCTCGCGGGTGATCACGGCGGCCACGGTCTTACCGTCGCCAAGATCCAGAACGATGTCGCTGGAGATGGATCCATCAATCCGGCTCAACACCACCCCATGCAGGCGGTTGCGCACCGAGGTGCGGCCCAGGCCTTCCTCGCGGGCGATGATCACGAACGTCGATTTGATGAGCGCATACGCCTCGCGTCCCGGCGCCAAGTCCAGGTCACGCACGCTGTATTCGGTCACCACGGCGGTTAGGGATTGGCCGCGCGTTAGGTCCAAAACGACCTCGGCATTGACCGGGCCTTCGATTACATGGCTCACCGTGCAGCGAAAGACATTGCGAGCGCTGGTCTTCATCATCAGGCTCCACAGGAAGGGGGAAGAAGAGGGCAGCAGGGGGTCTTCAAGACGCCGCGCCAACTGTCCCAGAAACTTGTCCAATTCAGCCTGGACATCGCCAAAGGCGCTCAACACGCGCTCGCCCGCCGGGGTCAAGGACGTCCCACCGCCGTGCCGGCCGCCGGGGCTGGCCAGGACCAGGGGCTGGCTGAACAGGTTATTCATGGCATTAACGGCTTCCCAGGCCGCCTTGTAGGACAGCCCGACGCTGCGTGCCGCCGCCGCAATGGATCCGTGATCGCGAATCGCTTCCAGAAGGCGCAGGCGATCGGTCCCCATGCGGGTGGTGGAATCTCGTTGAACCGTGAGGGCCGCTTCCAACTCGGGCACGCTCATCAAAGGGCTCCGTTATGGGGGTGGACGCCATAACGAAACCCAAGCCCGCTCCTCTGTCAACCGGCTTGTCCTTCCGGGCCCGAGGGGGCAGGGGAGGCGAGCCTCCCCAGCCTTTCGCTTGTTAGTCTTCCTTCAACATCAACAACGAGGCATTGCCCCCGGACGCCGTGGTGTCGATCGACACCACCCGCTCGCAGACAAAGCGGCCAAGGCCATCGGTCAACGACACCAGGGGGACGCGCGCGCCCGGCCGCTCGGCCAGGATCCGCCGCAAGGTCGGCACCTCAGGGCCATCGCAAACCACCAAGGCCAGCTCGGTCCCCTCAAGATCCACCCGGCCCACGACAATCAAGGGCCCCACCACCGGGTGATCCTCCAGACCCAACGGCCGCTCGACCAGCACCGCATTGCCCGCCGCCAGCGCGACCAGGGCCTGGGCCCGGGCATCGGCCCCCAGGCAGGCCACGAGGCCCCGCCCCCAGAGGGCCAGTCGATTGCTCTCGCCGGTCGGCCCCGGCAAGTCGCGGGGCGGCTGGGCCAGCGGAGCCGCCCAGGCGAGCCCCCGCCCCTCGCCCACCGCGCCGGTCATTGCGCCGCTGGTCGAGCCCGGAGCCGCGCGTCTTGAGGCCAGGGGGCAAGATCCTCGCGCCGTCGAGTCCAAGCCCGCCCCAAGCAAAGGGACCGATGTCCGCCTCCCCGATCCCCCCGGGCACTGGAGCGAGTCGCGCCCGTCGCCCCGGCCCCCCATCGTGCCCGAGGCCCCCCCTCCCAAGGCGACCAAGCTCGCGCCCACGGCCCCAGTGGTCAGCGCGCGCGACGACACGACCCGCCTGGGCGACCAACTGGTGGGGGCGGGCCTGATCTCGCGCGACCAGTTGCGCGTGGCCATGATCGAACAAAAGCGCACGGGCGCCATGCTGGGACAGGTGCTGGTGGACCTCGGGTTCCTGACCGACCAAACCCTGGCCGAGATCATGGCCCACAACAGCGGCCGCGATCGCTTCGACCCGGCCGCCACGGTGGCCGACCCCCTGGCGCTCGCCCCCTTACCCGAGGAAATGGCGCGGCGGTTGCGGGTGTTTCCCGTCGGGTATGCCGGGCGGATCTTGCGTCTGGCCATGGCCGACCCCTCGACGTGGTGGCCATGGACGAGGCACGACGGCCCTACGGCCGCGACACCCGGGTCGAGCCCCTGGCCTCGTCGGAGGCCGAGATCGCCCAGGCCATTGACCGCGCCTATGGCCACACCCTGACCCTGGACGGGGTGTTGCGCGAGTTGGAGTCCCTGGGCGAAGGGGGCGCCGACCTGGACCGGGCCCGCGACACCGAGTCCCACCCGGTGGTGCGGCTGGTTAACGCCTTGCTGCTTGATGCGGTCAAGCGGCGGGCCTCGGACATCCATTTCGAGCCCGATGGCGCCTTCTTGCGGGTGCGCCTGCGCATTGATGGCGCCTTGGTTCAAACCCTGACCTTCCACAAACAGTATTGGGCGGCGGTGGCGCAACGCCTCAAGATTTTGTCGGGCATGAACATCGCCGACCGCCTCAATCCCCAAGACGGGCGGTTCTCCATGACCGTGGCCCATCGCAAGGTGGACTTCCGGGCCTCGGTGATGCCCACGGTGCACGGCGAAAACGTGGTGCTGCGCGTGCTCGATCGCTCGGCCACGCCGCTCAAACTGGAACAACTGGGCTTTGCCAACGACAGCCTGAACGGTTTGCGGCGCCTGGCCCTCAAGCCCGAGGGCCTGATGCTGGTCACGGGCCCCACGGGCTCGGGCAAAACAACCACCTTGTATGCCCTGATGGACCACATCAGCGGGCCCGACCTCAACATCGTGACCCTGGAAGATCCGGTTGAATACGACCTGCCCCTGTTGCGCCAGACCCAGGTGCGCGAGGGGGCACGGCTGGGCTTTGCCGATGGCATCCGGGCGATGTTGCGCCAGGACCCCGATGTCATCTTGGTGGGCGAGATCCGGGATGCCGACACCGCCTCCATGGCCCTGCGCGCGGCCATGACCGGGCATCAGGTCTACGCCACCTTGCACGCCAACGACACCGTGGCCGCCTTGCCCCGGCTGTTTGACCTGGGGGTGACGCCCAGCCTGATGAGCGGGGTGCTCTCGGGCATCTTGGCCCAACGCCTCGCGCGGCGCCTGTGTCCGCAGTGCAAGCGCGAGGGCACGGCAACGCCCGAGGAATGCCGTTTGTTGGGCTTCGAGGGCCACCGGGCGCCAACGGTGTGGCGGGCCCAGGGCTGCGAGGCCTGCGGCCACCTGGGCTACCGCGGCCGCGCCGCCTTGACCGAGCTTCTGGTCATCACCCCCGAGATCGACGCCTTGCTGGCCCAGGGAGCCCCCTGGTCCCAAATCCGCGCCCTGGCCGAGCGTCAGGGGTTGCGCAACCTTGCCGCCGATGGCGTGCGACTGGTGCTCTCCGGGACCATCGACATGACGTCGCTGATCCGGGTGGTGGATGTCACCCGCAAGATGGCCTAGCCGCGTGCCCTTGTTCGCCTATCGCGCGGTCAATGCCCGGGGCCGGGTGCTGCGCGGACGCCTGGAGGCCCGGGACCTCACGGACGTGACCCGGGCCCTGCGCGCAGCCGGGCTTCATCCTCTTGGTCTGGTCAGCGTGCCGCCGGCCCGCGAGGGGGGGATGCGACGGCTGGCACGGCGACGCCGGGTGCCCTTGCGAGAGTTGGAGCACCTGTGCTTGCACCTGGAGCGGGCCCTGGACGCCGGGGTGCCGCTGCTGGAAGCCCTGGCCGACGCCCGCAGCGTTACCGTGAATGCGGCCCTAGCCGCCGTGCTCGATGCCTTGGCGCAAGACGTGGGCCGGGGCCACGCCTTGTCCGAGGCTCTCGCCCGCCAGGAAGCCCGGCTCGACCCGGTGATGGCTCCTCTGATCCGCGCCGGCGAGGAAAGCGGGCATCTGACCCAGGCCTTCCAGACCCTCGGCGCGCACTTGGCGTGGCGCGACGACTTGAAGCGACGCCTGGGCAAGGCGGTGCGCTATCCCTTGCTGGTGCTCTCGGTGCTGGCCGGGGTGCTCTTTTTCCTGACGGGCGCGGTCTTGCCCGACCTTTCCACCTTTCTGGCCGGGCTGGGCGACGGCCCCCCCGTGCAAACCCGGGCCCTGCTCGCCACGTCCCAGGCCATGGGACAGTTGGGGCCCTGGATCGCGCTGGGCTTTGCCCTCGCAGGGCTGGGGTTGACGGTGGGGCGGCGCCTCTCCCCCGAGATTGCCTACCGCATCGATGCCTTGCTGCTGCACCTGCCCCTGATCGGCCCCTTGATCCGACGGCTGGCCCTGGCCCGCTTTGCCCATGGCGTCGCGCTGCTGTTCCAGGCCGGGGTGGCGCTGCCACAGTGCTTGGCCATTGGCCGGGGCGTCCTTGGCAACCGCTGTCTGGCTGAGGCCCTCGACACGGCGGCGGCGGCGGTCAGCGCCGGGCATCCGTTGTCGGAGGCCTTGCGCCTGTCGGGACAGTTTCCCCCCCTGGTCTGGCGCATGGTCCGGGTGGGGGAGGACGGCGGCGATCTGGCCGGTGCCTTGGAACACGTTGGCCGCTACCATGATCGCGACGCAACCGAGTCTTCCGAGCGTCTCGTGGCGCTCAGTGAACCCTTGCTGTTGCTGGTGGCGGGAGGCCTGATGGCCTGGATCGTGTGGGCCGTCTTGTTACCGGTCTACGACGCCTTGTCGGGAGTGAGCCTATGAGCCTCTTCTCTTTTGCCGCGCCGTCGCCCCGGGGCCTTCTTGTGGCCGATGACCTGCCGGCGCTGCTGCTGGAGCCCGGCCGCCCTGCCCGCTGCCTGACCGGTCCCGACCTGGGGCCCGGCCCCGTGCCCTGGCTGCTGGTTGATGGGGCCGATCTGCGGGTCGAGGAAGAGAGCGTCCCCCGGGTCTCCCCCTGGCTCCGGCGCGCTCTCCATGAGGGCCATCGCCGCGCCCACTTTCCGGCGGGCGCCTTTTCCGTGGCGCGCCCCTTTGCCAGCCCCGCCGGCCCCCGGTTGATCGTGGCGGGATGCAGCGACAGCCGGCTGGGCGGCTGGCACACCCGCTTGGAGGAGAGTTTCGGCCGTCCCGTCCCGGTGATCGCCCCCGCCCTGGCCTTGCCGAGCCTGGCCCGGGCCTTGTTTGCCCAGACCCCGGAGCCTTCTCCCTTCGCTTGGTCGCTGATCCTGGCCCTGGGCCGGGCCGGCATGCGACAGGTGGCGGCCCGCGATGGGGTGCCGGTGCTGGTCCGCTTGACCCCCCTTCCCCCGGACGCCGACGCCCTGGCCCGCGAGATCGACACGACGCTGGCCTACCTGCGCCGACGCGGCTATCGCGGGGGGGATCCGTGCGGCCTCCTGGTTCTGGGACGGCCCGGCCTGCCCTCCCCGCCCCCCGCGCGCGACGGCGCGCCCCCCCTGCCGGCCTTCTTGCAGCCAACGGTCCCAGACGACGTCGGAACGCTCTGCGACCCGATCCTCAGCGATACCTTGGCCCCGCTCGCCCGGGGCGCGCCGGTCTTGACCCCCCAGCCTCGGGCCGCGGCCGAAGCCCTGGGCCTGCCCTCGGCCCCCCTCGGGGGCGATACGGCGGTAGACCATCTGGTGGCGCTGTGGGCCTTGTCGCCCGGGGGGCGTCCGGTCTGGCAGATGCGACCGCTTCGCACCGACAGGCCGGCCGACCATGCCCGCCTCGCGCGCCGGACCTTGGGCCTGAGCCTGGGCTTGGCCGCCGTCACGGCCCTGACCCTGGCGGTGGCGGAAGGAATCCAGATCCCCCGCCTGATGGCACGTGCCGACACCGCGCACCATGATCTGCAAAGCGCCCGCGACGCCCTCGCCCGGGTCGAGGCGGCGCTGGCCGCCCTTCCCGCTCCCCCGGAAGCCCTGCGGGCCCTGCCGGCTACCGTGCCCGAGGCCGCAACGCCCCGACAGTTGGCCCAGCGCCTGCGCACAGCCCTCGGCCCGATCGGCGGCGTGGAGCGTCTGAGCCTGGAGCACCCCGGCGGCAGTTTGGAGATCCGCCTCACCTTGCCCGCGCCGCCGTCCGTCTTGGGCGAGGGGGGAGATCCAGGCCGACGGCTCGCCGTGGCCTTCCCCGGCCACCCCGTCACCTTGGAAAAGGGCGCGGCCCCCGAGGGACCCTGGCAAGGAACGCTGGAGGGGCCCGCCTCGCTCCTGCCCGGCCCCAGCCTGACCGTGCGCCTGACCCTGGAGGCCCATCCATGACCGAGGAGACCGAAGCGACAGCCCCCCCTCCGTTCCCTCCCGATCCCCCCGCGCCGCCCCCAGACGCCCCCCGGGGACGGCTGGTCCGGGTGCTCTCGTCCCGGCACGGTTGGGCCTTGGGGCGGGAAGGGCGCCTGTGGCTGGCCTTGGCCTTCGTGACCGGAGCGGCAACGGCGGTGGCCCTGGTTGCCCATGAGCGGGCCGAAACCCTGCGGGCCGAGGTGCTGCCCGCCGAACGGCAAGCCCTGGACCTGCGCACCCTCGCGCAAACCCAGGCCCGATTGCTCGACGAGGTTCGCCCCAAAGCCGAGGCCTGGACCCGCACCATGGGCGAAACCCTGTTCACACCGGTGGAACGCGAGACCTTGATCGCCAGCGTGCTCAGTCTGGCCGAGGATCGGCGGATCGGCCGGCTCGACTGGAGCCTGGACCCCCCCGCGCCACGACCAGCCGGCCCCGGGACTGACCCGTGACAGCGTGACCCTGAGCCTGACGGGCGACGCCCTGATTGATGGCGACGCCTTGTCGTTCGTCGAAAGCCTGCTCACGCGCTGGGCCGGCCGGCTGGTTTTGCGGACCTTGAGCGTGGAGCGCGTCGCCCCCGACCCGGGCGACGAGGCCACCTTGGCCCTGGTCCGGGCGGGAGAGCCCGTGGGCTTGGTTCGTTTTAGCGCCCACCTGGATCTCCTGACCCTGGCCTGGGACGCCAAGCCCCCCCCCCGCCCGAGCCCGAGCCGCCGCCCGAACCCGAGCCGCCGCCACCACCGCCGCCGTTGTTCACGGCGGCCCAGATGGAGGCAACTCGCGAGGAGGGGTACATCGCCGGTCACGCCGCCGCCCTCGACGAAGCGGGAGGCGCCAACGAGCGCATGGTGGTTTTGGCCCTGAGCGAGGTGGGGGCCAGCCTGGAGACCCTGCGCACCCAGCATGCCACCTCACTTGACACCCTCTCGCGCGATGTCGCCCGGTTGGTGTATGGGGTGTGCCGCAAGATGTTGCCGGTCAGTGCCTCCGACGTCATCGTGGCGGAGATCATCGCCTTGGTGACCGAGGCCTTGCCCCAGGTGCTGGACGAGCCTCGGCTGGTGATCCGGGTCCATCCCGATGTTGCCGATCTGGTGCGCGAGCGTCTCGAGCCCCTGGTGGCTCAATACGGGTACGAAGGCCGGGTGCTCGTGACCGCCGACCCCCGCCTGGGTCGCCCGGATTGCCGGGTGGAATGGGCCGCTGGCGGGATCGAGCGCGATTGCGCCCGGCAGTGGGAGGAAATCGCCGAGATCATCACCCGACACACGGGGCACGCCGTGGGGCCGATCCCCACCGATGCCGCGCCCGACGAGCCCGCCGGCCCCTGACCGGCCCCCGACTGACCTGGACGCCCTAAGGAGGCTGAGATGGCCGACGAGGAATTCAACCTGAATGATTTCAAATCCAACCCGTCGGGCGATGACGGCATGAGCAACGATTTTCAGCCCAACGACGTCCCGGACCGACCGCGCTCGGCGGCCGATCTGGAAGCGGTGTATGATATCCCGGTGCAGGTTTCGGCGGTGCTGGGCAAGGCCCACATGCAGGTCAACCAGCTCCTCAAGCTGGGGCGTGGTGCCGTGGTCGAACTGGACCGCAAGGTCGGCGAGGCCATCGACATCTATGTCAACAACCGTCTGGTGGCGCGCGGCGAAGTGGTGGTGGTCGAGGAGCGCTTGGGCGTGACCATGACTGAAATCATCAAGTCCGAGCGCAACTGAGGCGTCAGCCTCCTTTTCCTTGGGACGCCTTTGGGGCGGGCCCTCTTCTTTGGATACCCAGGCGGATGACGGCATGGCCGACGTGAACGAAAGTGACCCCCCCCGAAACGTCCGGGGAGGCCCGGATGTGGCCACCGTCTTGGGCATCGGCGGGGCCTTGGCCCTGATCGTCATCGCCTTGGTGCTGGGGGGATCGCCGGCGGCCTTTGTCGATCTGCCCTCCTTGCTGATCGTGGTCCTGGGCACCCTCGCGGTCACCTTGGCGTCCTTCACGCTGAAGGACATCGGTGTCACCGCCCGCATGCTGGTCGAGACCTTGTTCAAGGGCGGGCTGCCGCCCCGCGCGGCGGCGCTCAAGATTTTGTCGCTGGCTGATTTCGCCCGCAAGCACGGGGTGCTGCGCTTTCAGGGCTCGATTCTGGCCGGGCTCAAGAGCGATCCCTTTTTGTACAAGGCCTTGGCCCTGGTGGTGGATGGTCTGCCCGAGCCCGACGTTGAGGCCATTTTGGCTCAGGACATCCACGCCACCCAGCAGCGCCTGTCACGCGCGACCTCGGTATTGCGCCGCGCGGCCGAGGTGGCGCCGGCCATGGGCCTGATCGGCACGCTGATTGGTCTGGTGCAGATGCTGGGCCATCTCGACACGCCGGCTTCCATCGGGCCCGGCATGGCGGTGGCCTTGCTCACCACCTTTTATGGCGCCGTGATGGGCAACGTTGTCTTTTTGCCGCTGGCCGGCAAACTGGAGCGCAACGGCGCCGAAGAAACCCTGGTGCGACGCATCTACATGGTGGGGGTGTTGTCGGTGGCCCGCAAGGAGAACCCACGCCGTCTGGAAATGTTGCTCAACAGCGCCCTTCCGCCGGCCCAGCGGGTGGATTATTACGGCTAAGGCGCGACGGGCATGCCCGAGCGCGCCACCCCAGTTGATGCCGACCAAGGGAGGATCGTCCATGCGCTTGCTGATCGTTGGGTCCCTGGAGGGACAGGTCGGCGAAGCCAGCCGCATGGCGGTCGAGCGGGGCGCCCGTGTCTCCCAGGTGGTGTCCATCGACCGCGCCTTGGCCCATGTGCGCGAGGGCGCGGGCGCCGATTTGATCATGATTGATGTCCGCCTCGACGTGCAGCGCCTGATTGCCGATATGACCGCCGAGCGGTTGACCACGCCCGTGGTGGCCTATGGTCTGGGCAATGACACCCAAGCAGCGGTGCGCGCCATCAAGGCGGGGGCGCGCGAGTACATTCCGCTGCCTCCCGACCCCGAGTTGATCGCCGCCGTTCTCGCGGCGGTGGCCGAGGACCATCACACCTTGCTCTATCAGGATCCTGCCATGGCGGCGGTGGTTCGGCTGGCCGAGCAGGTGGCCCCCTCCGATGCCTCGGTGCTGATCACCGGGGAGTCCGGCACCGGCAAGGAAGTGATTGCCCGGCATATCCACCGCAAGAGTCGGCGCGCCGCTGGGCGGTTCATTGCCGTTAACTGCGCCGCCATTCCCGAGGGCCTGCTGGAATCCGAACTGTTCGGCCACGAAAAGGGCGCGTTCACCGGCGCCGTGGCCCGCCGCCTGGGCCGCTTCGAGGAAGCCAACGGCGGCACCTTGCTGCTCGATGAAATCAGCGAAATGGATGTCCGCCTCCAGGCCAAGCTCCTTCGGGTGTTGCAAGAGCGCGAGATCGACCGCCTGGGGGGGCGCCAGCCGGTCAAGGTGGACGTGCGCATCCTGGCCACCTCGAACCGCGATATGGAAGCGATGGTGCGGGCAGGCGGCTTTCGTGAAGACTTGTATTTTCGTCTCAACGTCATCACGTTGTCCTTGCCCCCCCTGCGGGCGCGACCGGCCGACATTGAGGTGCTGGCCGATCATTTCTCTCGCAAGTTCGCCGAGCTTAATGGCCAACCCCGACGGCCCCTGTCGGCGGCTGCCCGGGCCTTGCTGCGCGGCCATGGCTGGCGCGGCAATGTGCGCGAGCTGGAAAACACCCTGCATCGCGCCGTGCTCCTGGCCCAGGGGCCCGAGATCGGGAGTGCGGCCATCTTGCTGACGGGCGCGCCGCCGACCGAGGGGCCGGCTTTGGCGTCTGCCTCCCCCTCGGCCCCGGCCGGCCGGCTCCCCGGGGCCTTGGTCGGGCGCACGGTCTCGGATGTCGAACGCGATCTGATCTTGGATACCTTGCACCACACCCTGGGCAACCGGACCCACGCGGCGACCATCTTGGGCATTTCCATTCGCACCTTGCGGAACAAGCTGCGTCAGTATGCCGACGAGGGGATTGCGGTTCCCCCACCCGGCAGTGGCGACGCGAGCGCGGGCTGAGTCCTGAAGGCGGAGAATAACGACCATGGCCGAGGAAACGAGCGCGGCACGGGCCGCTTCCCCCCYTGCGGGGGCTGGCAACGCGAGTGGGGCCGGGGCCTTCGGGCGGCGACTGATGCAGGTCCTGACCAGCGGCGAGGTGGCCTTGCCCCTGGGGCTGGTCATGATCTTGGTCGTGTTGATCCTGCCCATGCCGCCGTGGCTGCTTGACATCATGCTGGCGCTGTCGCTCACGGTGGCGGTGCTGATCTTGATGACGGTGATTTTTATTCGCAAATCCCTGGAGTTCAACACCTTCCCCATGGTGTTGCTCATCACCACCTTGCTGCGCCTAGCCCTCAACCTCGCCTCGACCCGCCTGATCCTGTCTCAGGGCCACCAGGGCACCGATGCCGCCGGCCACGTCATTCAAGCCTTCGGCGGCTTCATCATGGGCGGCAACTTCGTGATCGGCGTGATTGTGTTCGCCATCTTGGTGTTGGTGAACTTCATGGTGATCACCAAGGGTGCCACCCGTATCGCCGAGGTCACGGCCCGCTTCACCCTGGACGCCATGCCCGGCAAGCAGATGGCCATCGACGCTGACCTGTCCTCGGGCCTGATCGACGAGGCCGAGGCCCGGCGCCGGCGCGAGGACATGCAAAAGGAGGCCGACTTCTTCGGCGCCATGGACGGTGCCTCCAAGTTTGTGCGTGGCGATGCCATTGCCGGCATTATCATCACCTTGATCAACATCGTCGGCGGCATTGTCATCGGCATGGTGCAAAACGGCATGGATTTCCAAGATGCCGCCAACACCTACACCATGCTGACCGTGGGCGATGGCCTCGTGAGCCAGATCCCCGCCCTGATCATCTCGGTCGCTGCCGGCGTGATGGTGTCCAAGGGAGGGCTGACCACGGCGGCCGAGACGGCGCTGGTGGACCAGTTTACCGCCTACCCCAAGGCGCTCGGCATGAGTTCCTTCTTGGCGGCGGCGCTCGGCGTGATGCCCGGGACCCCTTTTCTGCCCTTTGCCCTGCTGTCGGTGATGACCGGCACCGCCGCGTGGTGGTTGTCCCGGCGCAACGAAAGGGTGAGCGTGCGCAAGGCGGAAGAGGCGCAAGCGGCAGCGGCTCCGCCCCCGGTGGCCGAGGAGCCGATCTCGACCGCCCTCAAGATCGACCTTGTCCGCCTGGAGTTGGGCTATGGCCTGCTTTCGCTCATCAACAGCGCCCAGAACCAGCGCCTGACCGAGCAGATCAAGGCCCTGCGCCGCGCTCTGGCTGCCGACATGGGCTTTATCATGCCGCCGGTGCGTATCCAGGATAACATGCAACTCGCCGCCAACACCTACCGCATCTACATCAAGGAGGTGGAGGCCGGCGCCGGCGACCTGCGGCCCAACATGCTGCTGGTCATGGATCCGCGCGGCCAGGAAATCACCTTGCCCGGCGAAAAGACCCACGAGCCCACCTTCGGCCTGCCGGCGGTGTGGGTCGATCTCGCCAACCGCGAGGAGGCGATGTTCCGGGGCTACACGGTGGTCGATCCCCCCACCGTGATCACCACCCACTTGACCGAGATGGTCAAGGACCACATGGCCGACCTGTTGTCGTATGCCGAGACACAAAAGCTCCTGAACGACCTGGAAAAAGACCAGCAAAAGCTGGTGGGCGACCTCATCCCGGCCCAGATCAGCCTTTCCGGGGTGCAGCGCATCTTGCAAAGCCTGCTGGCCGAGCGCGTTTCCATCCGCGATTTGCCGACCATTTTGGAAGGCATCGCCGAGGCCAGCGCCGCCACGCGCAACATCACCATGATCACCGAACACGTCCGCACCAGACTCGCTCGGCAGTTGTCGGATGCCAACATCAAGAACCCCGATGGCATCGTGCAGCTTGTCACCTTGTCGCCGGCCTGGGAGGCGACCTTTGCCGAGTCCCTGATCGGCTCGGGCGACGAGCGACAGTTGTCCATGGCGCCGAGCCGCTTGCAGGAGTTCATTGTCGCGGTGCGTCAGACCTTTGAGCGCTTTGCCATGAAGGGCGAGGCGCCGGTGCTGCTGACCAGCCCCATGGTCCGGCCCTATGTGCGCTCTATTGTCGAGCGCTTCCGGCCGTCCACGGTGGTGATGAGTCAGAATGAGATTCATCCCAAGGCGAGGATCAAGACCTTGGGGCAGATTTAAGGAAGGCTGGGGAGGCGGGCCTCCCCAGACCCCTGGTTCATGGGGCGCGACGAGCCCGGCTCTCTCCCAACGAGACGAGGGGTCTGGGGAGGCTAGCCTCCCCAGCCTTCTCTCTTATCGTCGGCAGCCAACAACGCCGCCAGTTCAATCGCATTACGCACCCCCATCTTGGCCAGCACCCGGCTGCGGTGGACCTCGACCGTGCGCATAGCAATGCCCAAGGTATCGGCGATCTGCTTGTTTAAGGCCCCGGTCAAGATCAGGCGCATGACCTCCACCTCGCGCGCCGACAAGGTGGCCTGACGGGCCCACAGGTCGCGGCGGGCGGCGTCCTTGGCGGCGGCGGCGGCCCGGGCGGCGATGGCCTTGAGGGCCAGATCAACGATGTCGTTGTCGCTGAAAGGCTTTTCCACAAAGTCAAAAGCGCCGGCCTTGAGGGCCTGGACCGCGACGGGCACGTCGGCATGGCCGGTGAGGAAAATCACCGGGGGGGGGGTGCCCTGGGCTTTCAAGCGCTCGAACACCTCGGGGCCGGAGAGGTCCTCCATGCGCACATCAAGGATAATGCAGGCGCAGTCCTCCAGGGGCTGGGCGGCGAGGAAGGCCTCGCCCGAGGCCCAGCCCCGGGCCGGCACCCCGCGCGAGGCCAGCAGGAAGGCCAGGGCGTCCCGGATCACCTCCTCGTCATCAACGATGTGCACAACGGAACTCATGCCGCGCTCCCGGGGGCTGTATCCAGGATGTCGGGGAAGGGAAGGGCGACGCGAAACACCGTGCCGCCGCCCTCGGCCGGGTAGTGAGAGAGCTGGCCTCGGTGCAGTTCCACCAGGGTTCGGCAAATCTTGAGCCCCATGCCCATGCCCTGGGGCTTGGTGGTGGCAAAGGCATCGAACAGGCGTTCGGCGATGTCGGGCGGGATGCCGCTGCCCTGGTCGGCGACCTCGATGATCGCCTGGGTGTCCTCGGCCATCAGCCGGATGATCACCGCATCGCCGCTCCTTCGCTCGCTCATGGCCTCCATGCCGTTCCGAATCAAGTTGATCAGGACCTGTTCCAGCAAAATGCGGTCGGCGTGGACCGGGGGCAGAGGGGAGACCGTGGCCAAGAGGCGGATGCGGTGTTCGCGGGCATCGGCGGCCAGGAAGCCCACGGTTTCCAGCACCACGTCGTCCAGACGGGTAGGCGCGAAGCGGGGCTCGCGTTTTTTGACCAGATCCTGGATGTGGTGGATGATCTGGCCAGCCCGGCCCGCCTGTTTGGCGAGTTTTCCCGTGACCTCTTGGAGCAAGGCCGGGTCGGCGGATCCGTGGTGCATCAGGTTGAGCATGCCAGCGGCGTAGGAGGCGATGGCCGAGAGCGGCTGGTTGAGTTCGTGGGCCAGGGTCGAAGCCATTTCGCCCAGCATGACGAGGCGGCCGGTGCGGGCGAGGGCCTCATCCTGGGCGCGGGCGCGGCGGGCGGCGCGCTTGGCCTCGGTGATGTCAATGACCGAGCCCATCCAGCCCTGGTGGGTGCCTCGGGCGTCGATCAGCGGCGCCTCGAACACCTGGACCTCGATCAGATGGCCGTCGCGGTGGCGAAACCGGGTCTCAAAGCTCTGACCGACCGCCCCTCCGGCCGCCAGTTGGCGTTGGCGGGTCTGGGTTTCGTCGAGGCGCTGGGGATCCCAATAGGGCATGGGCGCCATCCGGCCCACCAAATCCTCGGCATTCCACCCCACCAGATTGCAAAAAGCGGCATTGACATAAAGAATGCGTCCGGCGTGGTCCTTGGCCCGCAGGCCCACCGTCAGGCTTTCCTCCATCGACCGCCGAAAGGCGATCTCGCCGCGCAGCCGCAACTCGGCCATGCGCCGCCGCTCGGCGGTGCGAAACAACACGTACAAGGCCAAGATGGCAAACACCGCCAGGGCGGCGATGGTGCCCAGCAACAACACCACGCGAAACCCGGTGGGGGTGACATAGGCGGTGATGCGTAAGGCCGTGCCGTGCAGCGGGGGATCAAAGCTGATGAGGTGCGAAGGGGCTCCAGGGGGCGGTTTCAGGCGCTGGCGCTCGGCCAGGGCCCGCTCACGGGCATCAAGCAGGCGCACCCCGTATTGCTCGGCGATCCACCAGGGGATATGGCGTTCCAGCAGCAAGGGCAGCGACATGGTGGCCATGAGGGAGCCGGTCCCGTCGCCGAGCGGCAGGCCGAGGCTCACCAGTCCGGTCTCGGAAATCGCGCCGTACACGATTCGGCTGGTTTGCGCGGCCCGTCCGCTCAACAGGGCTGCCAGGGCGGGGTCGCCAGGGGTGTGTCCCCCGGGCAGGGCGCGGCGTAGCCGGCCCGTGGCGTCGTGCCACGCCACCGACAACAGTTCTGGATTATTGGCGATGTGCAGGCGGGTGCGGGCATCGAGGGTGGCAGCCGGGGCGCCGCCGGCGGCTTCCAGGGCGAGGCGCACCAGCATGTCCTCGTGGATCCCCAGTTGAAAGCGCAGCGTTTGCTCGACCCAAAGCGCATCCGTGGCCAACTTGACCCGGGCCTGTTCCTCCTCGCCCCGATTGACCACCCACACCAAGGCCCCCACGCCGGCCACCAGGGCGACAATGGCGATCAAGGGCACCAGGGACAAGGGGTCGAAACGCGGACCGCGCGGCGGACGGTCCTCCTGGGTCCAGGGGCCGGGGGTGAGAGGGGGGCGTGCCAGGGTCAGGGAGGTCACTTTCTTGCTGGGCGTGTCCTGGAGAGGGGTTTTTCGGCCACTCGGTAGTGGAAAGCCACAATAGCGAAGGGGGGGAGCGCTGGCAAGAAAACGCCAACCGCCCCGCGAGGGCGCCCAATCACCCGCCTGGAGGAGGGCGGGGACCGGTGGAGGACTTTCATGCTGACACGCCGTACCTTTGCCCGGTTGGCTGGCATTGCCACTCTGGCCTTGTCGGCCTCGGTGCTGACCACGATGCCGGCCCTGGCCGAGCCGATTGTGATCAAGTTCAGCCACGTTGTGGCCCCCAATACCCCCAAGGGCAAGGGCGCCGAGAAGTTCAAGGAACTGGCGGAAAGCTACACCGCAGGGGCGGTCAAGGTTGAGATCTACCCCAACTCCCAGCTCTACAAGGACAAGGAGGAGATGGAAGCCCTCCAACTCGGCGCGGTGCAGATGCTGGCGCCCTCGCTGGCCAAGTTTGGGCCGCTCGGTGTTCAGCAGTTCGAGCTGTTTGACTTGCCCTACCTGATGAAAGACTACGACGACCTGCGCAAGATCACCGACGGCGAGGTCGGCAAGGGCCTCCTGGCCCGGCTGGAGCCCAAGGGCATCAAGGGCTTGGCCTACTGGGACAACGGCTTCAAGGTGATGTCCGCCAACTCCCCCCTGCATACCCCCGACGATTTCCTGGGCCTCAAGATGCGCATTCAGTCTTCCAAGATCCTGGAAGCGCAGATGCAGGCCCTGGGCGCGGTGCCCCAGGTGATGGCCTTCTCGGAAGTCTATCAGGCCTTGCAGACCGGCGTGGTGGACGGCACCGAAAACCCGCCCTCCAATATGTTCACCCAAAAGATGCACGAAGTGCAAAAGCACGCCACGGTCTCCAACCACGGCTACCTGGGCTATGCGGTGATCGTCAACAAGGCGTTCTGGGATGGCCTGGATCCGGCGATCCGGGGCAAGCTGGAGCAGGCCATGACCGAAGCCACGGTCTATGCCAACTCCATCGCCAAGGAAGAAAACGAAAGCTCGCTCGCGGCCATGAAGGCGGCCGGCAAGACCGAGTTTTACGAGCTGAACGCCGACGAGCGCGCCCAGTGGGTCAAGGCCCTGCGGCCCGTGCATGACCAGATGGCCGGTCGCATCGGCGCCGACCTGATCAAGGAAGCCTACGCCGCCCTCGGCACCCAGTAAGTCCTTCCCTTCCGCTTCTCATCGACGGTCCTTCGGACCTTGCCCGTTCGCCACGCCCTTCTCCCTTGGATCTTCAGGGGAGGGGGGATCGTGGTTGGACGCGACGAGGTTCGCATCTCGCGAGGTTGGCCATGATCCTGCGCATCCTCGATCGGCTCGAAGAAACTCTGATTTCCGTGCTCATGGCCGCCGCCGTGGTGCTCATCTTCGTGGCCGTTCTCCATCGGTATTCCCTCGGCGTGGCCTCCGATCTGGTGGGTTATGGCCGGTCCCACGATCTGCCCTGGCTGGCCAACGCGGCTCGCGAGGTGTTTCGGTCGATCAATAGCCTCAAACTCACCTGGGCTCAGGAGACCTGCATCTACCTGTTCATCTGGATGGCCAAGTTTGGCGCGGCCTATGGCGTGCGCCAGGGCATCCATGTGGGGGTCGATATTCTCGTTGAGCGCCTGCACGGCGCCGCGCGCCGCCGCCTCACCTTGCTGGCGATGTCGGGGGGCATTCTGTTCACCGCAGTGGTGCTGGTGATCAGCGCCGAGTTTGTCTGGAACGTGCGTCTGGGCGGCCAGCTCTCGCCCGATCTCGAAATGCCGATGTGGCTGATCTACCTCGCGGTACCGCTGGGGTCGGCCTTGATGTGCTTTCGCTTCATCCAGGCGTTCTGGCGTTACTTCACCACCGGCTACATCGCTCACCACGATCACAGCACGGTCGATGGCCTCGATGACGAGGCGAAGGATCTGGCCGAAGGAGGCCACGCGTGACGGTCTTCATCATCTTCGCCCTTCTGGCCCTGCTGCTCGTGACGGGCATGCCGGTTTCCATTGCGCTCGGGCTCACGGTTTTCACTTTCCTCTTCGGCTTCACCAACATTCCGTTGGAGTCGATCTCTCTTAAGTTGTTTACCGGCATTGAGAAGTTCGAGATCATGGCGATCCCGTTCTTCATTCTGGCCGGTAACTTCCTCACCCACGGCGGTGTTGCCCGGCGCATGATCCGCTTTGCCTCGGCGATGGTCGGCCACTGGTACGGCGGCATGGGCTTGGCCGCCGTGCTGGCCTGCGCCTTGTTCGCCGCCATCTCGGGCTCGTCGCCGGCCACCGTCATGGCCGTGGGCTCGATCCTGATCCCGGCCATGGTCCGCCATGGCTATCCCGCCCAGTTTGGCGTGGGCACCGTGGCCACCGCTGGGGGGCTGGGCATCTTGATCCCGCCCTCGATCGTCATGGTGATGTATGCTGTGGCGACTTCGGGCATGGTGGTGACCGGCCCCGAGGGCCAGCCGGTGATGTCGGCCTCCATCGGCACCTTGTTCATGGCCGGCGTCATCCCCGGCTTGATGCTGGCGACCTTGCTGGGCGCCACCACCACATGGCGCGCTTGGCGTCATGGCTACCCCCGACTGCCGCGCGCCTCGTGGCGGGAGCGTTGGAAGGCCTTCAAGGAGAGCGTGTGGGGGCTGCTGCTGATCGTCATCATCATGGGCGGGATTTATGGCGGCATCTTCACCCCGACCGAGGCTGCCGCCGTCAGTGCCGTCTATGCGTTCGTGATCGCCGTGTGGGTCTATAAGGATATCAGCCTGCGCGAGGTGCCCCGGGTCCTGCTGTCCTCGGCCGGTATGTCGGCCATGCTGCTCTACATCATCACCAACGCGGTGATGTTCGCCTTCATCCTGACCTCGGAGCAGATCCCCCAGGCGCTGTCGGACTGGATTGTCCATCTTGGCATGGGCAAGATCGGCTTCTTGTTGATGGTCAACGTCATGCTGTTGATGATCGGCATGGTGATGGAGCCCTCGGCCATCGTCTTGATCATGGCGCCTATTCTTTATCCGGTCGCGGTCAAGCTGGGCGTCGATCCTGTCCACTTCGGCATCATGCTGGTGGTTAACATGGAAATCGGCCTGTGCACCCCCCCGGTCGGCCTCAACCTCTATGTTGCCTCGGCCATCTCCCGCCTGGGCCTAACCAGCGTCACCAAAGCCGCCATGCCCTGGCTGGCCACCGCCTTGGTCTTCCTGGTGCTCATCACCTACATCCCGGAGATTTCCCTGCTCCTGCCCCGCCTGCTCGGCATGATCTGAGGTCGGCGCTTTTTCCCTCAGGATCCGAGGGGGCTGGGGAGGCCTCGCCTCCCCAGCCTTCCTTTTTTCCTCTGGCGGGCTTGCAAAGTTCTGCCAACAAGAACAGCAAACTTTGTGCAACAAAAAATAGACCTACCGCAACTATTGAGGTTGAGAAGGGCCTTCCTCCGCCGTACCGTCCCTCCTTTCCCATCCCCCTTGATGAAAAGATGGACTGGAGGTCGGCGTTGTTCAGGCGATTTTCCCTTTTTACCCTTTTGACGACCCTCGCCACCGGACCGGTTTTGGCCGATCAGGCGGTTTTTGACGTTGTGGGGCCCTTTGAGATCAAGGCCGCCGACCCCGTGCTTTCGGGCGATATTTTCCTGAAAATGGATGTAGCGGAAACGCTGGTCGGCGCCGATTCCTCGGGGCACCTGATCCCGGGGCTCGCCGATCGCTGGAGCGTGAGCGAGGACCGTCTGGTCTGGCGCTTCCACATCCGCCCGGGGGTTCTCTTCCACGACGGCACCCCCTTGAGCGCCGAGGCCGCCGTCAAGGCCCTGTCCCTGGCCCGCAGCAAGGGCGGGCTACTGGCCAAGGCCCCGATCACCGCGATCAAGGCAGAGGCCGAGGATGTTGTTGTCACCCTCTCCGCCCCCTTTTCCTCGCTGCCCGCCTTTCTCGCCGAATACCGCAGCTTGATCTATGCCCCGGCGGCCTATGCCCCGGAGGGGACGGTGAAGGCGGTGATCGGCACCGGGGCGTTCAAGGTCACGACCCTGGAGCCGCCGGGCAAGTTGGAGGCCGCGCGTTTCGACGCCTATTGGGGGGGCGCGGCCAAGCTGGCTCAGGTGCGCTATCAGGCGGCATCCCGGGCCGAGACCCGGGCCTTGATGGCCGAAAGTGGGGATGCGGATCTGGCGGTCGCCCTCGATCCGGCCTCGGTCTCGCGGCTGCGTCAGGTCGAGCGGGTCCGGGTGGAATCGGTCGCCCTGCCGCGCATCCTGATCTTGAAGATGAACGCCGCCTTGCCGTTTTTCGACACCGCCGAGGAGCGCCGCGCCCTGTCGCTGGCCATCGACCGTGCCGGTTTGGCGCAAGGTGTGTTGCGCTATCCGGCGGCGGCCACCCAGATCGTTTCCCCCCGCCCTGGCCGGCTGGCATGATCCAAGCCTCGCGCCCCTGAGCTACGACCCCGAGGCCGCCCGCGCCGCCTTTGCCGCCGCCGGCTGGACCCCGGGGCCCGATGGCATCTTGCAAAACAACGGGCAGCGCTTTGCCGTTGATCTGCTGACCTTCCCCGATCGCCCCGAGCTGCCCCTGGCCGCCGCTGTGCTGGAGCAGTTGTTGCGCGAGGTCGGCATCGACGTGACCATTAACGCGACCAACGCCTCGGAGATCCCGGCCCGGCACGCGGCGGGCACCCTCCAACTCGCCGTGTTTGCCCGCAATTTTGCCCTGGTCCCCGATCCGGTTGGCACCTTGATGCAAGATTACGCCCCGACCGGGGACTGGGGAGCGATGGGCTGGTCGTCCCCTGCGTTGACCGCGCTGGTGGGCAAGATGGCGGCGGAGGGCGGCTCCGATCACGACAAGGCGCAGGTGGCCGCGATCTTCCAAGCCGAGCTGCCGGTGCTGCCGATCGCTTGGTATCAATTGACCCTGGCCGTCTCCCGCTCGGCTACCGGGATCGTTGCCGATCCGTATGAGCGGACCTTTGGCCTTAAGACGGCGGATCTTGTCCGATGAAGAGCGTGCTCCACGCCATCGCCTTTCGCTTGGGGCAAGCGGCGGGCGTCGCCCTGGTGGTCGGGGTGTTGTCGTTTTTGATGATGCAGGCCATGCCCGGCGACGCGGCCTTCCGCATTGCGGCGGCTCGCCATGGGTACGATCTGGTTAGCGTCGAGGCCGCCGATGCCGTGCGCGCCGCCCTGGCCCTCGATGCGGGGCCGGTGATTCAGTTTCTGCGCTGGATCGGCGATCTGGTCCGTCTGGATCTGGGGCGCTCCTTGGTGTCGGGCGAAACGGTCTGGTCCGAGATTGCCCACCAGTTGGGCGCTAGCCTGGAACTGGCCGGGGTGGCCCTGGCCCTGTCCCTGGTCATCGGGCCGCCGCTTGGCCTGTGGGCCGGTCTGCATCCCGGGGGGATTTTTGATCGGGCCTTGCTGGTGGTCGCCGCTGGTTTTAGGGCCCTGCCGCAGTTCTTCCTCGGCCTTGTGCTGATCGTGCTGTTTGCCGTTCATCTCCAGGTGTTGCCGGCCGCCGGGCATGGGGCCCCCGCCCATTACGTGCTGCCGGCCCTGACCCTGGCCTTGGGCTTGGCAGCCGGCTCGGCGCGCCTGACTCGCGATGCCATGGCTCGGGTGGCGCAAAGCCCCTTCTATGCCTTCGCGCGGACCAAGGGTCTGAGCGAGGCCCAGGTGCTCTGGCGCCATGGGCTGCGCAACATCGGCGTGCCTGTGCTGACCTTCGTGGGCATGCAGTTCATTACCTTGGCGGAAGGCGTTGTGGTGGTCGAAACCATTTTCGGCTGGCCGGGCATCGGTCACGCCCTGATCCATGCCGTGTTCCATCGCGATGTGCCCATGGTGCAGGGAACCGCCCTGGTGATGGGGCTGGGGTTTGTTCTGCTCAACACGGGGGTCGATCTGATCGCCCGTCGCCTCGATCCCCGGGAGGTGTAAATGACCCTCTCTTCCTCCCGCCTGGGCTGGGCCCTGCTGCTGCTGCTCCTGGCCTTCGCCCTGGTCGCGCCGCTGGTCGATGCCCTGGGCCCGTTCAAGCAGAGCCTGATGAAGGCCTTGTCCGGTCCCGACGCCGCTGCCCCCTTCGGCTACGATCACCTGGGCCGCTCGTTGTTCGCCCGGCTGGCCCACGCCTTGCGCCTGTCCCTGGGCATCGCCTTGGGCGCCACGGCCAGTGCGGCGGTGCTGGGCATCGCCCTGGGCGTTCTTGCCAGTTGGCGCGGCGGCTGGGTGGACCGGGCCCTCTCCTTGGTGGCCGACAGCGTTCTGGCATTGCCGGCCCTGCTCATGGTCTTGATGATGGGGGTGATTCTACCCGCCACCGCCTTGTCCTTCTGGGCCGGTCTGGCGCTGGTGCAGTGGATTGAGTTCTTCCGCCTCACCCGCTCCGCCACCCGAAGCCTCGTTGCCAGCCCCGCCGTCGAGGCCGCTCGCCTTCAGGGCTTTGGCCTGGGCTGGATCTTCCGGCGCATCCTGTGGCCCGAAATTGGCCCCATGTTGCGAACCACCATGGCCTTCGGGTCGCCAACGCCATTGCCGCCATTGCCGCCCTCGGCTTTGTCAGTGTTGGCATGCGCGCCCCCACGCCGGAATTGGGCCTGATGATGGTCGAGCTTCTGCCCAGTTGGCGCGAGGCCCCGTTTGCCCTGCTGCAACCGGTGCTCGCCTGTTTCACCCTGCTGCTGTCCTTGAACCTCATCGCCGGAGGTCGGTCATGAGCGCGCTCATCGCCCAGGACATCACAGTGCACCACGGTGACCACACCTTGGTCGAGCCGGTATCCTTTACCTTGGCGGCGGGGCAGGCGGTCACGGTGTTGGGGGAGAGTGGGGCGGGCAAGACCCTTCTGACTCGGGCCCTGCTCGGCACCTTGCCCACCGGCCTGCGGGCCTCCGGTCGGCTGCACGTCGGGGCGGAGCCTTTCGATCCCGCCCAGCCCCGGGGCAGTCGCCGGCTGTGGGGGCGGCGCATTGCTGTCTTGCCCCAGGAGCCCTGGCTGGCCCTCAATCCCCTGATGCGCGCCGCACCGCAGGTGGCCGAGGTTCACGCCCTGGTGGCCGGTCGGCCCGACGCCGCCGCGCGGGCGGATGCCGACTTGCACACCATGGGACTCGCCGGGGCCGGGCACAAATGGCCCTGGCAGCTCTCGGGCGGCATGGCCCAGCGGCTCGCCTTCGCCGCCGCCCGGGCCGGCGGCGCCACCATCACCGTGGCCGACGAGCCAACCAAAGGCCTCGATGCCGACCGCTGCGATGATGTGCGGGCGCTCTTGCAGCAAGGCCTCACCAGCGGGGGCAGCCTGTTGACCGTGACCCATGACCTTGCCCTCGCCGAAGGCTTGGGCGGTGAGATCCTGGTCATGCACAAGGGCCAGATTGTCGAGCGTGGCCCCGCCGCAACGGTGCTSGAAACCCCCCAGCACCCCTACACCCAAGCCCTGATCGCCGCCGATCCGGCCCACTGGCCCCGGCGGGCCGCGCCGACCGATCCCGGGGAGCCCTTCCTGCGCGCTACGGGGCTTGGCGTGGCGCGTGGCGGCCGGGCACTGTTCCAACCCGTAGATCTCACTTTGGCGCGCGGCCAGATCATCGGTGTGGCCGGCCCCTCGGGCTGCGGCAAGTCCAGCCTGGGCAATGCCTTGCTGGGGCTTCTGCCGTTTACCGGGACCTTGTGGCGCGATCCGGCCGTGGCCCCCTTGCGCTTTCAAAAGATCTGGCAAGACCCGCCGGCGGCGTTTCCCGCGCGCTTGGTTTTGGGTCGGGGGCTGGCCGATCTCATCGCCCGCCATCGTCTGGATCCGGCCGCCGTGCCGCCGCTGATGGACCGCCTCCGGCTGCGTCCCGATCTGCTGGAGCGCCTGCCGGGGCAAATCTCGGGCGGCGAGCTTCAGCGGGTGGCGCTGCTGCGGGCCTTGTTGCTCGATCCGGTTTTCCTGTTCGCCGATGAGCCCACCTCACGCCTCGACCCGGTGACACAGGCCGAGACCTTGCGCCTGTTGTCGGAGTTGGTGGAGGAGCGGGGGATGGGGGTCTTGATCGTCAGTCACGACAGCGCGGTTCTTGCTGCGGTCTGCGATACGGTTTTGCGCCTTCAGGCGGTTTGAACAAGCCCCAAGGGATCGAGGGGTCTGGGGAGGCCGCGCCTCCCCGGCCTTAATCTTCGGGAAAGGCAAGGCTGGGGAGGCGCGGCCTCCCCAGACCCCTCGGTCTATTTGATGGGTCACGAGGGGTGGGCTTCATCTGGCCACAAGACGGCCTGGGCAACGATAACGTCCTGTCCGTTGAACGTTGCCGCAGGGGATCCGTAAAGGCGGTATCCGAGGGCCAGAGCTTCGGAGACACGACGGCAGAAGGTGGCGTCGTCTTTGCCAGTAAGAAGGCGATAGCGAGGGAGGTCGTTGGGGGGCTGGTCGGGCATGCCGATGCTTTCGTGGGAGGGAAAAGGGAAAGGCAAGACAGGGTGCGGCCTCTTTTTGGGCTTGCATGGTCGGCGTTGGATCTCTATAACCCGCCCTCCCGACGCGCTGGCAACGGCGCCGAGGGGTTTCGGGGGCAGGCTCCTCGGGTGGTGTAGCGGCTTTTTTCCTTTTGGAAACAACAGCTAAACGGATCCGGGAAAAAGGCCTTGACGCTGGAACGGGGCGGGGAGTAGTTTCCTTGCCTTCCGGGTTGACCGCCCGGGTCGCTTCGTTGGCTTCAGCCGGTGTGGCAGTCCTGAAAAAAAGCGGTTGACACGGTGGGGCGGTGCTAGTAAAAACCGCCGCCTTGGTGACGACGAACGAAGCATCGGACGATGTGACGGTAGTCGAAACTAAGTGGTTAGTCAATATTGCCGGTTCGCCGGTCTGCTGTTTGACATTGTAAAAGAAAACGCGATCGAAAGAGATGGGCGGGCGGCTCTCGGGGGACCGGGGCTGTCGGAAGAGAGATCTTCCTCAACCGCTCATCTTGAGTAAGACGAAAAGAATATCGACTCGTTCGATACCTTTGAAGTTCTTATGGCCAAGTATAAGTGATTGAGAAAAGGCTCGGCTTTCGAGGGTGTTCAACACCCATGTGCTCTCGGCTCTTGAGCGTGTCCCCCGCGAATTGTTCGTGCCACAGCCTTTTGCCAACCGCGCCTTTGAAAACGCGGCCCTGCCCATCGGCTGCGGTCAAACCATCAGCCAGCCCTTGGTGGTGGGCTTGATGACTCAGGCCCTGGCCTTGACCGATCGGCACAAGGTTTTGGAGATCGGCACCGGCTCGGGCTATCAGACGGCGGTGTTGGCGCGCCTGTGCCGGCGGGTCTACACGGTGGAGCGCCACGGTCCCTTGCTGGCCGAGGCCCAGGACCGACTCGCCCGCCTTGGTATTCGCAACGTCGTTGCGCGCGAGGGCGACGGGTATCGCGGCTGGCCGGAACAAGCGCCGTTCGAGCGCATCTTGGTCACGGCCGCCGCCCCCGACATCCCCCGCACCCTGGTCGAGCATCTGGCGGTGGGCGGCTTGATGGTGCTGCCCGTTGGCGAAGAAGACGGGCTGCAACACGTTGTGAGGGTGCGGCGCTACGCCACCCACATCCAGACCGAAACCCTCTTCCCTGTGCGCTTCGTGCCTATGGTGGAGGGGTTGCCGCCGCGGGTCGAGGGGGAGGTGGTCCACTACGATCTCGACGACGACGCCTTGGAGGTGCCGGTCCTTTCTTCCTTGTCTTGACGCAGGGCTCCCCAGACGCGTCGTTCTCTTCGCTGTCGGAGGGGGCGAAGCCGCAGGACCGGACCCGGCCTTCTCTTTCTCTTGGCCTTCCCCTTCTCCTGGCCTCCTCTCGCCCCCTTTAACGCCCCGGCTTGCGCGGGGCCTGGGCGGTGAGGCGTCCGGCCCAGGCGTCGGGCAGGGCGGCGATCAGGTGAGTGGCGAGGACCAGCGGTAGGGGGAAGCTGATGCGGCCTTGGTTGCGGGCCAAGCCGCGCACGATGCGTTGCGCGGCGACCTCGGGGGGCATGAGGAAGGGCATGGGGAAGGGGTTGACGTCGGTCATCGGGGTCCGAACGAACCCGGGGCAAATGACCGACACCCGAACGCCATGGGGGGCCATCAGGCCGCGTAAGCCTTCGCCCCACACTCGGACGGCGGCCTTGCTGGCGCAATAGGCTGGGGCGCCGGGAAAGCCGCGAAAGCCGGCGAGGGAGGCCATGAGGGCAATCTGGCCGGCGCGCCGGGCCTGGAAGCGCTCCAGCAGCGGGCACACGGTGTTGAGCACGCCGTCGAGATTGGTGGCGAACAGGGCCCGGGTCAGGTCCTGGGGTTCGCTGCCTGCGGCGGTGCCCCCGGAGATCCCGGCATTGGCAATGACCAGATCGAGGGGCTGGGACTGGTCGGCGGCGACGACCCAGGCGGCGGTGGCGGCTTGGTCGGTGACATCGACGCAGGTGGTTTCCACCTGGGCGCCCTGGGCGCGGCAGGCTTCGGCCACCGCGTCGAGGGGGCGGCGGGCCCCCAGCACCAACTGGCGGCCCGGGGCGGCGTAGGCCAGGGCCAGGGCGTGGCCCAGGCCGCTTGACGCCCCGGTGATGAGGATCCGGGTGGGGGCTGGGGTCATGGCGCCAAGATGGCGGCGGTAACGGGGTTGAGCAGGAGCAAGCCGGCTTCGGAGACGGCGAGGGCGTCGCCCACGGCGAGGATCAGGCCTTCGTCGGCGGCGAGAGCCAAGCCCTCGGGGTCGAGGACATCCTCGAAGCCCAGGCCGGTCAAGCGGCGTAGCCGGGATTCCGAGACGCCCTCGGCGAGCCGCAGGCCGGTCATGACGATTTCGCGGGCCCGCTCCTCGCGGGAGAGCACGGTGGTTTCGCCAAAGCCGCCGGCGCCGGCTTCGACGGCGGTGAGCCAAGTCTCGGGGTCGGCGTGGGCCACGGTGGCCAGGGGCCCTTCCAGGGTGCCAAGGCGGCCATGGGCCCCGGGTCCGATGCCCAGGTAATCGCCGCCGCGCCATGTGACCATGTTGTGGCGGCAGGCTTGGCCGGGGCGGGCGTGGTTTGAGACTTCGTAGGCGGGCAGGCCGGCGTCGGCGAGAACGCTGCGGGTGATGACGAACAGCTCGACGGCGGTATCTTCGTCGGGGAGGACCACGTCGCCTTGCATGATGCGGGTGAACAGCGGCGTGCCGGGTTCAACGGTGAGCTGGTAGAGCGAGACGTGGGTGGGGTCGAGGGCGACGACCTGCTCCAGTTCGTGGGCCCAGTCTTCGGGGGTCTGGCCGGGGCGGGCGTAGATCAGGTCCACGGAGACCCGGTCGAACAGGGCGCGGGCCTGGGCCAGGGCCTCCAGACTTTGCTCGACGCTGTGGCGCCGGCCGAGGGCTTTTAGGGCGTCGGCGTCGAGGGTCTGCACGCCCAGCGACAGGCGGGTGACGCCGGCGTCCTTGAGGGCGGCGAGCCGGGCGGCATCCACCGAGCCGGGATTGGCCTCCAGGGTGACTTCCAGGGGGCCTTCGGTGGGCCACAGGGCGCGGACACGGGCGATGACGGCGGCGACGGTGGCCGGATCCATCAGCGAGGGGGTGCCGCCGCCGAAAAACACGCTCGACAGCAGGCGGTCGCGATGATCCAGGCGGGCGGCCTGGGTTTCCAGGTCATGGAGCAGGGCTGCTTGCCAGCGCTGGTGATCGACCTCGCCCCCCGGGCGGCTGTTGAAGTCGCAATAGGGGCACTTGGCGCGGCAGAACGGCCAGTGAACATAAACCCCAAAGCCCTCATCCCCGGGCACGGAGAACGGGCTGGGCGAGGGAGGGGGGCAGGCGGTCATGGGCGATTCCCCAGACAGGCGTCAACGAACAGGCGGAAGGCGGCGGCGCGATGGCTCAGGGCATGCTTGGTCCCGGGGTCCATTTCGCCAAAGGTCAGTGTTTCGCCCTGGGCCACGAACAGGGGGTCGTAGCCGAAGCCCAGGGTTCCCCGGGGTGGCCACACGAGGGTTCCGTCCACGGTGCCCCTGAAGGTCTCCATATGGCCATCGGGCCATGCCAGGGCAAGGACGCAGACAAAAAAGGCCGAGCGGTCGGCGGCGTCGCCCAACTTGGCGTTGACCTCGGCCATGGCGTGGGCAAAGTCCCGCTCGGGGCCGGCCCAGCGCGCCGAATAAATGCCCGGGTCGCCCCCCAGGGCCGGGACGCACAGGCCCGAGTCGTCGGCCAGGGCGGGCAGACCGGCGCCAAGGGCGGCGGCCCGGGCCTTGAGCTGGGCGTTAGCCTCGAAGGTGTCGCCGGTTTCTTCGGGCTCGGGCAGGCCAAGGTCGCCGGCCGAGCGGACGTCCAGGCCGAAGGGCCGCACCAGATCCATGATCTCGCGGACCTTGCCGGCGTTGTGGCTGGCAACGACCAGCGGGCCCTGGGTCAAGCGCCGCGCCATTAGGAGGCCTCCGGCAGGCCCAGAGCCTGTTTTTGGGCGACGATCAGCTCGGCCACGCCCTGCTGGGCCAAGCCGAGCAGTTCCAGGAACTGGGGGGGGCTGAAGGGGGCCTGCTCGGCCGTGCCCTGGATCTCGACGATGCCGCCGCGGCCGGTGAGCACGAAATTCGCGTCGGCCTGGGCGGTGCTGTCTTCGGCGTAATCAAGATCCAAGACCGCCTGACCCTCCACCAGTCCGCACGACACCGCCGCCACGTGGTCGGGCAAGGCGGCCAGGGCGCGGGTCCGCCCCAGGGTTTTGTCGAGCGCCTGGAACAAGGCGACCCACGAGCCGGTGATGGCGGCGGTGCGGGTGCCGCCATCGGCCTGGATCACGTCGCAGTCCAGACGAATCTGCACCTCGCCCAGGGCCTTGAGGTCCACGACGGCGCGCAGCGAGCGGCCGATCAGGCGCTGGATTTCCTGGGTGCGGCCGCTCTGACGCCCGCGCGCTGCCTCGCGGTCGGTGCGTGAGTGGGTCGAGCGGGGCAGCATGCCGTATTCAGCGGTGATCCAGCCCTTGCCGCTGTTGCGCATCCAAGACGGCACCCGGTCCTCAAGGGAGGCGGTACACAGGACATGGGTATCGCCAAAACAGATGAAACAGGAGCCCTCGGCATGCTTGGCATAGCCGGGGTCGAGGCGAAGGGGGCGCAAGGACGCGGGCGCGCGGCCGGACGGTCTCATGAGGTTTTCCTTGACGGAGGGGGTCTTGACCCTTGCCTTTACCCTTCCCGGCCGCTCGGCTCAAGGTCTTCCGCCTAAAGAGGGGATGCCTCCTCCCCCGAGGGGGCCGGGAAAAGCAAGGCTGGGGGGACGCGCCCTCCCTCGATCGCTGCGGGACTCGGGGGCGTTGCCCTTCGGTCTTCGCGAGATGAGGAAGCGTTATGGTGTCGGGGCACCGGTCGTTTTGGCGCCCGCTCCCATGATTTCTGTCTCTGGTCCCCGTCGCTGCCCTGGATGCTGCACGCAATCGAAAGGAGCCAGGGCGGGAACTCAGCACTTGCTGGTAATACTTCTTGCTGTCCTCTGGACAAAGTGTTGCTCCGGTGTCATATGACCAGCGAGTGAGGCAGAGACCCCACCAAAAAATCAACGACGGGATATAGAGATCATGCGGAAGGGCAAACAGGCCGAGGTTCGGCCGTATACCAGTGACAACCCCGATCCCCTGGACAAGGAGGTCGGTCGCCGCCTGCGACTGCGACGCAAGCTTTTGGGCATGAGCCAGCAGCAGCTTGCCGATGCCGTGGGCATCACCTTTCAGCAGGTGCAGAAGTACGAACGTGGCGTCAACCGGTTGAGCGCGAGCCGGCTTTGGGATTTCGCGTCCATCCTGGGGGTTCCCGTCTCCTTCTTCTTCGAGGATCTTGAAGGGGCTGACGTGGACCGGACCATCCCGCGCGCCCGCAAGGACGCCCTGGAAGCCAGCGATGATCTTCCGGCCGCTCAGGACCCCCTGGTGCGGACCGAAACTCTCGAACTGTGCTACTCCTTCTGGGCGGCCACGCCCCGGGTGCGCAAAACGTATCTCGAGTTTCTCAAGATCTGTGCCACCTTGGAGGCTCCCGCCGCCCAGGCCCTGGCCCAGGCCCTGGAGGAACCGGGCGAGGCAGTTCTGACCCGCCCCCTGCCGGGTGGGGATGACCTCGTTCCGTCACATTAAGAAGAGGACGCTGTTGTAGCGCTTTTCTTCCTGGCGTTCCAAACCGCTCGCGTGCCGGTTCGGTCTCGGGGGCGTTCGACGAGAACAGGGAAGGGGTTGGGGAAGCCCCCCACCCTGTCCGTCTTGGCCAAGACCCGCCTTGCGTGACGAGACAAGCCCTCGTCTTGCCGGCCTTTAGTGCAGGCCCTGGACGCGGCCGGGTTCCGGGGGCGGTGAGCCCCCCCAACGGCGCTCCAGCGCCATGCGGGCACATCCCAGCAAAATGCCGACTTCGGCTCCTCCCACCCGTTGGGCCTCGGTCTCCAGATAGGAGAGCGCCTCCCATAACCCGCGAATACGATCGGGAATGTCGGAGAGTGGGGGGTCCAAGGCAAGGCTTCCTTCGTCCTCGCCGTCGAGGAGGATGGGGTCTTCGAGGCTGTCCATCACGCGGCCCTCCGCAGGGGTTCCCACGCCAGCATGCTGGTGTGAACCTGGGCCCGCGCCTGGGCGGCTGCCAGACGCTCGGGCGAAATTTCGACGGTGAGGGCAACAACGCCGGTGCCATCCATGGAGACTTCGCCGCCCAGGCGCTGGAAACGAAAACCGCCCCGGCGCAAGATGGGCTCCATGCGGACATCGGAGACGGAAACGTAGTGCTTGAGGCCAAGGGCGAGGCCGTATTCCTGCAACGCCACCAGGAGCTGGCCGCACAGGTTGCCGCAGCCTTCGACGCGCTCGGGCCGATGGTCCACCGCAAAGCGCGTCACATCGACGATCAGGTCGTCGCAGGGCAAGGGGCCATCCACAAGACCGGCAAAGGCCTCGTTGAGCAGGCTGCGCCGCGCCGTACTCAACAGCCGGGCGCCGGCCACCACCTGACCTCGGCGGTTGGTGCTGGTCAGGTAAACCGCGTCTTGGTCATCGAACTGGTCAACCTCGCGGCCGACCGGGCAGGCCAGCGGCCATTTCAGGCGATTGATAAAAATCTCGTAGCGCAGTTCGGAAAACGAATGGATCAGCCAAGCATTGGCAATGGCATTATATTGATCGGTAATCGTGAACATTGGCCTTCTCCCCAGATCTTGTGGAGAGAAGGAAAACAGAAAAAGAGCGAGTCGAAATCCTGGGTCGGTTTACAGGGGGTTTTTCCCCCGGGAGAATTCCCAGGGGGAAGAGAGAGGGGGGAGGACGGAGGAAGGGGAGGGAGGGGGGCCGCGCCTCCCCGGCCTTCCCAGACCCCAGGCGATCGCCTTACATGCGCACGAGGCCGAGGGTCAGGGCTTTGACGACGGCGTGGGTTTTGGAGTAGGTGCCCAGCTTTCTCTTGGCGTTCTCCAGGTGAAATTCCACGCTTTTGGCACTCACCCCCAGGATGTCGGCGGTCTCGGACGAGGTTTTGCCGTGGGCCGTCCAGCGCAGAACCTCGTGCTCCCGGGGGGAGAGCAGGGTTTTCTGGCGTGGCGATGACAGCTTGGCGTTGACCAGGGGGCTGCGGGCGTGGCGGTCAAAATAGATGGCCATGACGTGGATCAGGTGCTTTTGCGCCTCGATCAAGGCGTGTCCCTCGGGGCCGGTTGCGTCGGGGATGACCGTGACCGCCGCCAGATCCTGGTGGGGCCCGAGGATCGGGATGGAGTAGCCATCGTGGATGCCCGCGTCGTGGGCCTCATCAAACATGCGCCGCTGGTCGCGGTTCAAAGCCTCGGGGTCCAGCCGACTCGACCAGTGGAAGGGGAGGGTTTGCCCCGGGCTCGCCTTGAGGATTGGGTCGATATCCAGGTAGCCTTCTTTGAAATAATGATCGGCCCAGGCGTCCCCGTAGTTGTGAAGAACATAAGGTAAGCGAACAGTTCCTCCCTCCAGGCGCACCACGTGGTAGCAAGCATGGCGAAAGCCGAGGCGCTCCATGGTCGTGGTGAGGACGTGCGTCAATTCGGACGGTTTCGAGGCGCCATTCAGGGCCTCGCAAAAACTTGCCAACGCGTCGTCATGCTCCGGCATGGGATTGTCCTCTCTTTTTGGCTCCACGCATGGCGTAATGTCGGTATCATGCGCTGGCGAGAGGGCGAGGACTAGAGCCTGGTAATTTTCCCAGGGGCGATTTTTGTTTTCGGAGTGCTAATCTGACTGTCTCTAACAAGGGACACTTGTTCCCGGGATGTGGAGGCACTCCGTTATGGCACCCGATCCCACCCCTTCTGATCGTCTCAGCCTGCGTCTTGCCATCGACTACTTGCGGCGCCAAGCCGAAAGTCTTGGATTCCTCGATGTGGCAGCGCTTCTCGAGCAGGCACGCCGCTGTCTGGATCCCACCCTGCCGCGCTGATCTCCGCCCTGCCAAGCCCCGGGAGAAACCCGTCCCCCGGGTTGGCAGACGTCACCACTACCGAATCGCCCTTTACTCTCCCTCGTCCCGAAGGAGGGGTGTTGTGGTGAGGGATTCCTTTTTACGGGCGCGCCACACCGAGGCCCAGGCCACAACTCCCGTCAGCCCGATCATGTAGCCCAGGCCCCCAAGAATATCGCGCAGCCAGAGACGGTCCTCCAACTCGGCCAGTCGGCCTTCCAGGGGGCGCAACTTCCGTGACAGAAGCACGTCGCCCTTGGCCCCGGAGCGCGACCGGGTGATGCTGTGCGGCAGTCCGGCCATGCTGGCCGACACCACCCGTCTTCTCGAGGGGCGCGGCTTTGTCGAGGGCTCGGGCGGCCAGCCCGGACATTATGTCATCGAAAAAGCGTTCGTCGAACGCTGAGAAAAAACCCAATCGACCGAGGGGCTTGGGGAGGCCGCGCCTCCCCAACCTTGCCTTTTTTATCCCCGAGCCCTCCTCCTCTTCGCCCCCCGAGCGGTGAGCGCCCCTCGCGATACCCTCTTTCCCTGCCGGGCCCAGCACGTTAAAAGGTCGAAGAGGAGCGCGGCATCGTGTGAATGCCCATGGCGCACGGCGCCACGCCCCCTTTCCCTCCTAGAGACCAAGGGCACAGCCATGAGCGTCACTCCCGCGGCCGATCGGCGCCGCACCGTTCGTGATATTTTGGGGCGAAAAGGCGCAGAACCGATTGTCTGCCTGACCGCCTATACCACCCCCATCGCCCGCCTGCTCGATCCCCACGTTGATGTTTTGCTGGTTGGCGACTCCCTGGGCATGGTCCTCTATGGCCTGCCCACGACTTTGGGCGTCACGCTGGACATGATGATCGCGCACGGTCAGGCGGTTGTGCGCGGATCCCAGCGCCACCTGCCCATAGAGGGGGTAGCCGTCGGTGATCGCCTTGAGCTGGACCATCAGGCGGCGGGGCGGCTCGGTGGCCGTCCGCACCATGGTGCGCATCTCGGCGAGGCGCGTGGTCTGGCCGAGGCGCGCCAAGGTGGCTTGCTCGGCCTCGGTGGGCAGGCGATGCAGCAGGCGCACGGCGAGATCACCGCCTAACAAGGCCTGGGCATCGGCCTGGACTCCGGCTCGCACCGCCGAGTTGACCGAGCCGGCGGCGGCAATGGCGGCCACCCCGAGGAGCAGGCAGGCCAGAAACACCTTGACGCCGCTCACCCCCGCTCGCAGATCGCGCACCGCCCAGCGCAGCGACAGGGGCAAGCCCAACGCGTGGCCCGGGCTCATGGTGTGGTCTCCCGGTGGGTTAGCCAACCGTGGACATGCAAGGCCTGCATGACCCGCTGCGGCGGCCCGAAGCCCGTCTCGGCCAGCAGCGCGGCCAACCGGGCCGGCGTTACCGGGGCGATGGCGCGCTGGGCGTAGGCCAGACCGCGCTCGATGGCCTCCTCGCTCAGGTCCCGCTCGCGCTGCCAGTGGACCCAAGCCGTCTCCAGCAGGGCCGGGGCGGGCAGGCCGTCATAGGGGGCGGAAAAGTCGGCCAGGAGCAACGGGGCCTGGGGGCGTAGGCGCCGGGCGGTCTCGCGCAGCAAGGCGGCCTTGCCCTGCGGGGTGTCGGGGAGGAAATGCGTCACCAGCAGGCACAGCGCGGCATCGAAGAGGGGGGCATTCGGATCCAGGGCCGCTACCGAGCCCTCGACCAACTGAACCCGCTCGGCCAGCCCAGGATGGGCGGCAAAGCGCTCGGGGGCGACGGCCAGCATGTCGGCGGCCGGATCAACGCCGACAAAACGCCAGCCCGGGTGAACACCGCCCAGGCGCAGGATATCGGTGCCGGTGCCGGCGCCGACCACCAGCACCCGGGCCTTGGGGCCGAGCAGGCTGCCCAGCACGGTGGCGGCGATGTCATGGACCAGCCCATAGCCGGGCAGGGCGCGGGCCACGGTGTCGTCGTTAGCCCCGGGCGCGGGCTTGGTCGAAGCGGGCCGAACGAGAGTCTAGAACGGTCATGCGGTTTTCCCTGGGCAAGCGGGGAGGGAAAGGGAAGGCGTGGGGAGGGGGCCTCCCCGAGGCCCCTCGGTCACGGCGTGCCTTCGAAATCTTGCACACATAGCGGCCGTGCAAGATCAGCCAGTGATGGGCGTGGCGGCGACGCGCCGGCGGAACCACCGCGTCTAGGCCACGTTCCACCGCCAACGGCGTGCGGCCGGGCGCGAGGCCGGTGCGGTTACATACCCTAAGGACATGGGTATCGACCGCGATGGTCGGCTCGCCAAACGCGATGTTCAACACCACATTGGCGGTCTTGCGCCCGACGCCCGGCAGGGCCTCCAGGGCGGCGCGTTCGCGCGGCACTTCTCCGCCATACTCCTCGACCAGGGTGCGCGCCAAGGCGATGAGATTGCGAGCTTTGGTGTTAAAAAGGCCGATGGAGCGGATATACTCGCGCACGCCGTCCTCCCCCAGGGCCAGCAGGCGCTCCGGGGTGTCGGCCACGGCGAATAAAGGCTGAGTGGCCTTGTTGACGCTTTTGTCGGTCGCCTGGGCCGAGAGGACCACGGCGACCAGCAAGGTAAAAGGCGTCACCCACGTCAGTTCGCCCTGGGGCTCGGGGCGAGCTTCGGCCAACCGATCAAACAAGGCCTCAATGGCCTCGGCGGACAGGTGACTTGGACGCCCCTCGTCGCCCTGGGTGTACCCCCTGTTGTCCCCGCTGATCCTGGAGGTTGCCATGTCGTCTTCTCTCCCCCTGTTACCCGACGTTCCCGAGCGGCCCTTGCACGACGTGAGCGTGGAGCCGTCGCGCGACCTTGATCTCTACCACGGTTGCCACGAGACGCCGTTCGGCTTTGTCGTGGTCTGGCAAAGCGCGGCCGGTCTGCGCGGCCTGAGCTTTGTTCAAGCGGGCGGCCGCTTCCCCGATGAGGCCGCCGCCTTGGAGGACGCCCACCGGCAAAACCCGGGCGCCCGCTTTGTCGCCGCCCCCGAGGCGACCGCCGGCGTGGTCGAGACGTTGTTTGCCCGGCCGCCCGGCGATGGCACGGCGCGTTTTCGCGTCAGTCTGGCCGGCACTCCCTTTCAGCTCAAGGTGTGGCAGGCCCTGCTGTGCCTGCCGCCGGGGCGTTTGGTCTCGTATCAAACCTTGGCGCGGGCCATTGGCCACCCCAAGGCGAGTCGGGCGGTGGGCAGCGCCGTGGGCGCCAACCCGGTGAGCGTGCTGGTGCCTTGTCATCGCGTGGTGCGCGGGTCGGGAACGCTGGGTGGCTACGGCTGGGGCTTGCCCCTCAAGCGGGCCTTGCTGGCTTGGGAAGGGCTGGCCCCGTCGTTGTTCAAGGGGGAAGGCGGGTAAGTGAATGGCGGGGTCTGGGGAGGCCCCGCCTCCCCAGCCTTCCCTTGCCCGTCTTGCCATTCCCCCGGGGGAACGACATCATACTGAATCGGGAGTCTCCCGCTTTTCATGTCAGCCGCACCGGAATCAAGAACTCATGGTCACCCCCGCCCCCCCCTTTCCCCCCTTGAAGAGGTCAACACCCTGTTTGGCCTGCTCGCCAAGGCGTTTTCCCTGGAGGCCGAGGCCCTGGCCCGGGCGCTGGAGGACGGCCGCCTCACCTTGGTGCCCGCCACCGATGCAAAGGGTGAGCGCCACGTGGTCGCCAGTTTG
Organism: Pararhodospirillum photometricum DSM 122; assembly: GCF_000284415.1. NCBI lineage: Bacteria > Pseudomonadati > Pseudomonadota > Alphaproteobacteria > Rhodospirillales > Rhodospirillaceae > Pararhodospirillum > Pararhodospirillum photometricum. Next base: position 2,681,322 of record NC_017059.1, on the reverse strand, counting down.
ACCGATCCCTCGGGGACCCATACCGTGCGGGTCTACCGCGACGCCCTCTACCACGAAACCCCGCCGGAGGCCGGGGCGGCATGAGCCTTGCGCCCCTCAGCCTGGAAAGCGGCTCGCTCCTGTTTCGTGAAGGGGAGGCAGCCGCCTCGGCCTTCCTGATCCTTGACGGCACGGTTGAGCTAACCCGCACCGGCCCGCACGGCCCCCTTCTGGTGGCCAGCCTCAGCAAGGGCGACATCGCGGGCGAGGCCGGCCTTCTCAAGAACGCCACCCACACCGTGAGCGCGGTCGCCGTCGGCGCGGTCACGGTGCAGGAACTGGACCGCGCCGCCTTGCGCGACCATCTGGCCGAGGATCCCGACACGATCCGCGTGAGTTCGGATTGCAGCTATCCGCCCGGTTTTAAGGGCGGAAGACGGTAAAAGAAAGAAAAGGCTGGGGAGGCGCGGCCTCCCAAACCCCTCGTTCCTTTAAGAGGGTGTTAAAAGGAAAAAAGACGTCTCCCAAGATTAACCAGCATCAAGATCCCCATGACGGCAAAAATGGCGGCGGCGATGCCGTGAACGATCTTGAGGGGGATCTTCTTGGCGGCCACGTCGCCCAACAAGACGGCCGGCACATTGGCCAGCATCATGCCTGCCGTGGTCCCCACCGTGACCCACAGCAGGTCATGGAAGCGGGCCGACAGGGCGATGGTCGCGATCTGGGTTTTATCGCCGATTTCCAGCAGAAAAAACGCAACCAAGGTGGCCAGGAACGGCCCCAGGCGGGATGAGGTGGTGGTGTCGTCGCTGTCCACAGCGTCGGGGATCAGGGTCCAGATCGCCATGGCCAAGAAGGAAAGCCCCAGGATCCAGCGCAAAAGATCGGGACTCAGCCAACTGGCGACCAGAACTCCCAGCGAGGCGGCCAGGGCATGGTTGGCCAAGGTGGCAACAAGAATGCCGAGGATGATGATCAGCGGTTTTCTGAACCGGGCGGCGAGCACCAGGGCCAGCAATTGGGTCTTGTCGCCGATTTCGGCAATGGCGACGACGGCAGACGACACAAGCACGGCTTCCATGAGAACCTTGGGGGGCTGGGCGGTCACGACGAATGACGACGACCCCCCGCCCAAGCCCCCTTGGTGAAGCGATCGACGTCAAAGGTCTGGCCAAGCAATCGCCGGATGCGCCATGGGTCCAGGACCCAAGGATGTTGACGCATCCCCCTTCTCTCTGGAAGGGAGGCTACTCCCCAATGCGTAAGGGGTTTATAGGCGGCCCACCGTCCCGGGGCAATCCCCAAAAAAGACAGGCTGGGGAGGCGCACCTCCCCAGGCCCCTCGCTTCGTTTTATCGGCACACGGTCGCCAAGGCATCAACCACCGCCTGGGCCAAACGCGCCCGGGTCTGCGGTTGCATCAACAGGAGTTCGTCGTCGCGGTTGACGATAATGCCGGCCTCTAGCAAGGCGGCTGGCATCGCGGCGGTGCGCAACACGGCCAGCCCGTCGTAGCGGTAAAGCCCCAGCGCGGGGTCAAGCAGCGGGCGGTTTTCGCCGTCGATGGGTTCAGCGTGGTGCAGGCTGGGGCGAAATCCCTGTTGGCGTAAGGCTTGTCCCAGAGCGCGGGCCCAGCGCTCGCTGGCCTCGGGGGCGCTGTTGCTCTGGGAGATGAAAACGGAAAAGCCGCTGAAGCGTTCGCTATGCTGGGCCACCCGCCCCTGCACCGTCCAGGGCTCCAGGTAATGGGGCTGGACCGAATCATGGTGGATCGACAAGAACACGGTCGCGCCAGCGGCGCGGGCGGCGGCGGGACGCTGAGGCAAGCCACCGATCGTGCCGTCGTCGTTGATCAAAACCACCCCAAACCGGCCGTCCTGACGCAGGGCGGCGGTAATGGTGCGGCCCAGGGCCTGATTGAACAGAAATTCCGGCGCCCCTCGGGCACTGGTCGCGCCGGGCCGGGCGGCGGTGTGGCCGACATCGACCCCCAGCACGCAGGCCTCCGCCGAGGGGGCCCCGGCCAGGGCCAGCATCAAGGCCAGCCCCAGCGCCGTCTTCACGCGGCCACCACGCAGCCGAACCCGGCTCCTTCCACGGCGCGGCAAATGACGGCGGCATCGCCGCCCGGCTCCACCGTGACCCGCCCGGAGTCCAGATCGGCGCGGATCCGTGCCCCCGGGTGAGCGCGCAAGATGGCCCGCTCGACACTGGCGAAGGGGCCGGCCAGCGCTTGGCCCCGGGCGCGCATACCGGCGTGACAGGTCAGAAGCAGGCTCTCCAAGTCGCGCTCGGCCTCGCACCCCACCGGGCAGCCCAGGGCCGCGCCATGGGCCTGGGTCAGCAAAAAAAACGCCGCGCTCAGGTCACCACGCGCCGCCATCCCCTGGGCCACGGCGGCCATGGACGTGAAGACACAGCCGCCCCCCCGGGGCGGACACACGTGCAGGGACAAGCGATCAAGCATGCCATCGGCATTTTCCGGGGTCACCCAGGGCGCCTCCACCATGGCCAGCCATCCTTCTCCGACCAAGCCTCTCCTCCCTCACAGTATGCGCCCAAGAGTTAAAGAACAGCTCTTCTTTTACGCGTCCTGCGCAGGGCTGGGCCGTAGAAAGAGAGGGCGCCATTGTCGGAAATTGTTGGAAATACCGGGGGATGGAAGGCGCAGGACAAGAAAAATAGAGAAGGGGGGAGGAAGAAGGGCATCAAGAGGGACGAGGGCCAAAAAGGAGCAGGCTGGGAGATGCGGCCTCGTTCTGTTCTGGCCGTGCCAAGCGTTCCGTTTTTGGAAAACGGCTTACGGATTTTGGCGGTTTTCTGGATCGTTGGAACCGGCACTCTTGGCCTGCATCGAACAAGGAGGACACCATGCAGCACCGCACCCTTGGTCCTGATCTAAGCGTTTGCGCTCTTGGTCTCGGATGTATGGGCATGAGCGAGTTCTACGGGCCGCACGATGATCAAGAGTCGTTGGCGGTCTTGCGCCGGGCGGTCGATCTGGGCATCGACTTCTTCGACACGGCCGATATGTATGGCCCGCACCACAACGAAGAGCTGATTGGACGGTTTCTTGCCGACAGCGGCGCGCCGATAAAAATCGCCACCAAGGCCGGTATCGTGCGCAAACCCGGGGAATACGCCCGCACCATCGATAACAGTCCCGCCTATTTGCGCCGGGCCTGCGAGGACTCGCTCAAGCGGCTCAGGATCGAGCGGATCGACCTTTATTACATCCATCGCGTCGAGCGTGAGCGGCCAATCGAAGAAACAATGGAGACCCTGGCCGGGCTCAAACGCGAGGGCAAGATCGCCCACATCGGCCTGTGCGAGGTCAGCGCCGAAACGCTGCGCCGCGCTCATGCCGTCCATCCGGTGACCGCCGTCCAGAGCGAATACTCGCTGTGGACCCGGGACGTGGAGGCCGAGATCCTGCCCACCTGCCGCGCGCTTGGCGTTGGCTTTGTTGCCTATTCGCCGCTCGGTCGAGGCTTCCTCACCGGCCGGTTCCAGGCCGGATCCTCGTTCGAAGAGGGTGACTTCCGCGCCAGCCTGCCGCGTTTCGCGCCGGACAATGCCGCGATCAACGAGGCTCTGGTCGAGGAGGTGCGCGCTCTTGCCGCAGCGAAAGGCTGTACCCCAGCCCAACTCGCGCTGGCTTGGCTGCTCGGCCAAGGGGACGACATCGTGCCGATCCCCGGCACCAAGCGTTGTCGCTATCTGGAGGAAAATGTTGCGGCCACATCCCTCACGGTAAGCGCCAGCGAATCCGCCGCCCTTGACCACGCCCTGTCCACCTTGCCGGTGTCGGGAGAGCGCTATACCGCCGAGGGCATGAAAGGTGTCAACGCCTGATGAGGGCCATCGGGTGACGGGGAGCGCACCGAGGACGAGAGAAGAAGAGAAGGCTGGGAAGGCGCGGTCGCCCGTCAGGACGGGGGACCACGTCGCAAGCGCTCCTGGAGAGCCGCGACCTCGTCGGACACGTCCTCCAGCTCCTTCAGGGTTTTTTCGAGATGCGCCCGGGTCCGCTTGATCCGGGCGTCATAGGAGCGGATCTGGCGCCAGCGGCGCTCGCGTACCGCCCGATGCCCCCGCCCCACCAAGCGGGCCAAGCCGCGCTCCATCGCCAAGATCCCCAAGACCAGGAGAAACACCCCAAGCAAAAACCGACGCCACGGAGCCATAGGCCTTGTCAGCCTGATAGACGGCGCCCCAAAAACCGACACTGACCACCGTCGCCACGCCAATCAGCAAACGCCGATGCCGCGCCACCACCCGGCGCGACAGCCGGGCTTCGCTGTCCATCAAGGTGGTGAGGACGGAGGCATAGGCGGCGGCCTTCCAATCGGCGACCCGCATGCCCGAGAGGGTGCGGCTGCGGTGGTCGCGGATCACGCTTTCGAGATCCAAGACCACCAGTTCGGCCTGTTCTTCCGGGGTGGGCGCGCCGTGAGCCCGCCGTCGGGATCCGTCGCCCGCCCCGGTCATGGCGCGGCCTCAGGTTTCGACGGGCAGGCCTTCGCGCTGCCAGCGCTTGAGCCCCCCGGCAATCACCGCCAGCCGCTGGAACCCGGCCTTCTTGAACATCCGCGCCCCGGCGGCGGCGCGGGCATCGCTGGCACAGATCAGGTACACCGGGGTGTTCCTGAGATCATCCAACTCGCCGCTGGCCCGCAGATGCAGCAAGCGGGTTTGCAAATCGACAATGGGCATCGACAAGGCGCCGGGCACATGGCCGCCGGCGTATTCGTCCGGGTTGCGCACATCAATGATGAGCAGATCGTCCCCGCCATTGCGCCAGGACTCGACCAGGGCCGGCTCGACAAAGGGCACGCCCCCCCCCATCATGCGGGGCAGGACCCGAATCACCAACAACGCCACCATGCCGACGGCGACGGGAATCAGCAGTTCCCAGGAAATATTCAGCTTGTCCATTGCAACGCGCTCTCCCTCCCCGAGGCTTCAACGCCGGATAAGTCTCCTACCCCGCTCGCCTTGTCAACCCAGGCCCCTGCGGTGGACAGCCTTTGGCCGGGGCCGTATACAGCGGGCATGAACGTCGGTGAATAAAAATGAGACGGCTGGGGAGGCGAGCCTCCCTAGACCCCTCCCTTCCTGGCCCCTTGACGGAGACAACATGTGTCCCTGACCATCCTTGGCGGCGGTCTCGCCGGGTGCGAGGCCGCTTGGCAAGCCGCCCGCGCTGGCCTCTCGGTCCGGCTCATCGAAATGCGCCCTCAGCGCACCACCCCCGTTCAGGGGGCCAGACAGTGGAACAGGTCGCCTTCGGCCGCGCCCGGTTTCTCTTCGATGAAATGGCGATGCCACACGGCATACGCCAGGAGCACCCAGGCGGCGAGGGCGGTTTCTTTCCCCAGCGTCTCGAACAAGCGCCGCACCCGATCGGGATGGCAGAGCGCCGCGACCCCCGGGGTGGCGGCCACCAACGGCCCCAGCCGGGCGCCGTGTTCGGCCAGCCAGTGCCCGACCGGCACGGTGAAGCCCCGTTTGGGCGCGAAGGCGTGGACGGCGGGCAAGGTGCGCTCCAGCCAGGCGCGCAACAGCCATTTACCGCGCCCGCCCCGGATTTTCAGGTCGTCGGCCAAGGGCAGGCAAAAGCGCGCCACTTCGGGATCGAGGAAGGGCACCCGCCCCTCCAGCCCGTGGGCCATCAGGCAGCGGTCGAGCTTGGTCAGCAGGTCATGGGGCAGCCAGTCGGCGCAATCGATGCGCTGGGCCTGCATCAGCCGGGTCCCGCCCTCGCGCCGGGCCGCCTGCTCGGCGGCGGCGAGGGCTTGGCGCCACGCGGGAGGCTCGGCGCGCAGCAGGCCAAGACCGGCCAGCAAGCTGGCGCGGCGCAAGGGCCGACGCAGGGGCCAGGGGCGGCAGTACTGGCGATAGCGGCCATAACCGGCCAACAGCTCGTCGCCCCCCTCGCCGGCCAGCACCACCTTGACCGAGCGCCGGGCCTCGCGGGCCAGCAGCCACGTGGGCACCACGGCATAGTCGGCCACGGGATCGTCGAGGCAGGCCAGGATGGCCGGCAGATGGGCGAAGAAGTCCTGGGAGGTGACCGGCACCACCACGGCCTCGGCCCCCACGGCGCGGGCGGCATCGCGCGCGGCCGCTGTTTCGTCGGCGCCGGCCTCGGGGAAGCCGGCGGTAAAAGCCAGCACCGGGCGTTCGTTGAGCCGGGCCATCAGGGCCAGAAGGGCCGAGGAATCCAGGCCGCCCGACAGAAACAAGCCGTAGGGCACGTCGGAGCGCTGGTGGACCCGCACGCTGTCCTCCAAGACCCGATCGAGGGCCTGGAGGGGATCGGCCGGCACCACGCCCCGGTCCGGGGTCGGGGGGCAGGGCGGGCAGGGCGTGGCGCTCGACGATCTCGCCGTCTTCGATCACCAGGGTTTCGCCCGGGGCCACCCGCTCGATGCCGGCAAAGGCGGTGGCGCGGCCGCAGGTGAATTGCAGAGCCAGCAACTCGTCGCGCGCCTGGGGCACGAGGGTGGGGCGCACCAACCCGGCGGCGATCAGGGCCTGGGCCTCGCTGGCAAAGGCCACCCCCTCGGGGGTCTGCGTGAGGTAGAGCGGCTTGATACCAAAGGGATCGCGGGTCAACACCAAGCGGCGGCGGGCCGGATCCCACAGGGCCAGGGCATACATGCCGCGCAGGAACGGCGCGAAGAAAGGACCGTGTGCGCCATAGAGCAAAAGTGGCGGCTCGCAGTCCGATCCTGTGCGAAAGCGCGCGGGCCCCAGGTCGGCCCGCAACACCGGATCGTTATAAATCTCGCCGTTGCCCACCAACACCAGCCCGTCCGGGCCGTGGAGCGGCTGATCGCCGGTCACGAGGTCGATGATGGCCAAGCGGGTTTGCACCAGCAAGACCCCGGGGGCTTCATGGGTGCCGCTGCCATCGGGACCGCGATGGGCCAAGGCGCGGGCGAACCGCGCGGCGAGACCGGCGGGCGGCTGCGCCCCCGGCCGGGTGACCATGCCGGCAATACCACACACCGGGGGAACTCCTCAGGGCGCGGGGGACGGGAGTTCGGCGACCGGAAGGGAGGCCGTCGATCGGGGAGGGGAGCGCTCTTCCACCACCCTTTGGAAAAAGGCGCGGTAGTCGCCCACCACTTTTTCCTCGGTATAGCGGGCCTGGAAGCTCTCCCAACCCTGGCGCGCCAAGCCCTCCAGCAGGCCCGGTTCCTCCAGGGCGTGGCGAATGGCCTGGGCCAGGGCCTTGGGGGTGTCGATGGGCACCAGAAGGCCATCGTGGCCCGGGGTGATCAGACGCGACGGGCCATGGGTGGCGGTCGAGATCAAAGGCCGCCCCTGGGCCCAGGCCTCCAGGACGACGTTGCCGAAGGGCTCATGGCGCGAGGGAAACACCACCAGATCGGCCGCCGCGTAAAGCGCCGGGGTATCGTCGCGCCAGCCCAGAAAGCGCACCCGGGGCTTGATCCCCAGCTCGCGCGACAGGGATTCCAGCTCGGTGCGCAAGGGGCCGTCGCCGGCCAGCCACAAGTACGCGTCGGGTACCTGGGCCAAGGCCCGCAGCAAGGTGTCGAAGCCCTTGTTCTCGTGCAGGCGGCCGAGCGCAAAAATCAAGGGCACGTTATCCGGGGTATAGAGCAGCTTACGGGCCAGGGGAGGCTGGTGGTCAATGGGCACAAAGTTGGGCAAATGAACCGTGCGCTCGCGCGCAAACCCCTGGGCGATGATGTGCTCGCAAATATCCTCGGTATTACACACCAAATAATCGCAATGGCGATAATACTTGATATCGTAAAACCCGCCCAGGCGGGCACACAACACATGCTCGCCCCGGGGGGTGAAGGAGGCGGCGCGGTTCATCCAGGCCAGGGCCACGGCGGGCTTGAAGCGCCGGATTTCCTGACGCACGCCCCAGGCCGTGCGCACGTCCAGCCGGCCGCCAAACGGCAACAGTACCGGACGCAGGCCGGCCGCCTGCAAGCGATCGATCCGCCCCCGCGCTGGCCGGGTCAGGATGTGCTGATGGACCCCGGCGTGATGCATGGCGATACACAGGCGCTCMAAAAACAGCTCCGCCCCGCCTTGTTCGGCACCGGCCATGACTTGAAGGATACGCAGGTCCATCGGGCACTCCAGGAAACAACGCCAGCGGCCGCCCCATCATACCGGGGGCATGCGCCGGACGCCAGACAAGGGAACGCAGGAAGATGTCTCTTAATGCATCGTTTACAATTGAGGCGATATTTCCTTCCCAGCGCTTCCCAATTTGTTCACTTAAATTCGCATAATTAGATGATGTTGCGATAAAAATCTCATCGCTACACTCTGATGCATCATAATTAAATCTAGAAATATCTGGAGTTGCCCTGCCTGGGCGAGTCCCAACAAGTAATTTTTGGGATGTCAAAGGCATAACAACGGTAGAAGCTGTCGATGCCATGATATAAGGAAGGAACAGGCCTTGTTCTTCATCGAAGCCAAGCGCGATGCAGTCCGGCATAATTGCGCCATTCTCTGGCGCAGGATGTATATTCCACTTAAATTCTTTCAGATTGTGCTTTCGGGGCGGCGCAAGACCCCCTGTGTGGAGGGCTTCATTATGGCTATCTCTTATAATATAATTCATATTTTCAGTGAGGTGATGAAGCATTTGCCTAAATTGACCGGGCAATAGATCATTATTAAATAGATAGTTTTCTTTAGTAAGCATAAAAAAACCCTATCCACAACACGCGCTGGAATTTTATTTTCTTCTAATATTGAAATAGTTTCATTTATTTTTTCGTTGTTATAAAATTGGCGTGAAGCGTGCTTGTCCCAAGTTTCATTTGGCGCAGCCTCCCCTAAACCAAGTTGTGATAAAAGCGCTTCTTGGTCGGCAAATATCTTGGATACGCCTTGCATGAAGGTCTTGGCGGCGCCACCGAACACACTGCGCACAAAATTTCCGCGACAGATCAAGTGTGAGATAACCTCCGCTGCCATGCTGGCATCTACCTCGGCGCCTATTTCAATAGCCCGTAACTTGCTCAGTAATTGACTTAATCCGTTTTCATAGTCCGTGATGATGTCATCAAGACTCTTTGTTCCATCGACAGATGGTTTGGAATAAAAATCACGTTGCGCAGCGACCCTGTCTATACCTGAAATGTAATTTTTGTTTTTTTGTATACGTGAGTTTTTTTACATCCATCAGAAACAAGGAAGCCCCGCAGGAAGGACTGCGGTATATAGTGCTGCATTCTACCAGACATATCTTTTCCTTTTGTTTTGCGTTTTTATAAAATAATATTGTTTCATGGACTTGCTCGGGATTGGATAAGAGCTATGGCTTCAAGAACATAGGGGAGAACTAAGCTCCAAACGGTATCAGATCGCTTGCACGGAAGGCGATCCAGCAAGTCCACGCCTTGTTGAGGTATATTCTATTTTTAACCATCTGAAAAAGTATTTTTTTAAGCAAACAATATCATTATGTGCTGGCTCATGCCGGCAAGCAGAGCCGCCGCGTCGTTTCCGCCTTCATCGGTACCGCTTTCGCCCGGAAACCGCCACCGCTGCTTATGCCCAATGGCGCCAAGTCGCCGACCAGCTTCGGCCCAGGGCACGCAAACTGGCCGAACCAATGGATGCCGAGATGGATGTCCTGGCCTACGAGGAAATAAAAGAAAGTGGAGGTCTGGAGGCGTCAGCCTCCAGGCGGGGACCGGGCGGCAGCCCCGCGTTTCTGGAACGCCGTCGCTGCGGGGTCAACACCGGCCAGCGAGTCGCGCCGCTTAAGTCAATCCCCTGATTTATCGCCTTTTTTCGAATCGTGGCCCTGTGGATAAGCTTGTTGAAAACCCGGGATTATGCCCCGGACTCAAGCCCTTCAGGCCAAGCGCTCAATGTCACGCTCGCTCATGCCAGCCGGGACAATCGTCACCGGGATGCGCAGGCGGGAGCCCAGGCCGTGGCCGCAGGCGGTGACCAGGGGGCCGGGGCCGTCCTTGCCGGCGCCGGCGGCAAGGACGAGGACGGAGATGCCGGGTTCGTCGCGCACCAGGGCCAGGAGTTCGTCCACCGGCTTGCCCTGGCGGACGTAAAGGGAGGGCAGGTGGCCGGAGCGGCGGTTGACCTCGGCGGCCATGCGCTGGAGGGTCTGCTCGGCGTCCTCGCGGGTTTCTTGCTCGATGATTTTGCCGATGAAGGCAAAGTGCTGGACCTCGGGCGGTTCGATGATGCGCACCAAGGCGACGCGGCCGTTGGTGGCGCGGGCGCGGCGGCAGGCAAAGGTCAGGGCGGCGCGCATTTCCTCGGTGTCGTCCACGACAACAAGGAAAGTCCGGTCGTGCAGGGGAGCGGGAGGAAGGGGCATGGCCTCGCCTTATTTGCGAAAGAGGACCCCGGCCAGCCAGCCGGCAGTCACAGCAACGATCACCCCGACAATGCCGTAGGTCCACGGCCAGTCCATGGCCACCCCGTACATGTCGGCGCCGACCCCGATTTTGCTGATAATCAGCGGGGTGATCTCGGCACTGACCACCTGTCCATCGCGAAACAGGTAGACCTCGACGCTGTAGGGGCCGACAGGCACGTTGGCGGGAAACTTGAGGGTGACGCGAAACAGGCGGTTGCTCAAGGTTTGGATACGCGGCTCCGTGTCCTCGTCGCCGATGTCGTCGCCGCCATAAAGGCCGGCCTCGCGCTTGAGCCGCAAGAAAGCCTCGCGGAATTGGGCCTGCTCCTCGGGGGACAGGGTGTCTTCCTGGGCGATGGGCAAGGTCAGGAACTTGGTGCCGATCTGATGGCGCGACAGCACCTCGGGCTTGGCGAACTGTTCCAGGGGCCGGTTGGCGGCCACGCGGTAAAAGCTGGGCACATCCTCGAAGATCACGCTCTCGCGGTTGGCCCAAACAATGCCCAGCTTGTCCTTTTTGCGCACCACGTGGGTCAGGATGGGGCCGCGCACGACCATCACGATGTCACCGGGGCCATCGGTGGCACCAAACAGCAACACCTCGGTGCCCGAGTAGGCCGTGGTGATGGCCACCAAGTGCTGCGACAGGTCGGCGACCAGCGGCTGGATGGGGGATTGAGCATCGGCCCGCCCCCCCACCGCCAGCCCCAAGGCCAAGGCCACCAGCCACGCCCGTGCCCGTCTCACCGCTTACGGGTCCTGCGGAGCCGGCGGCAACGCCCCCGGCACTTGGTGGACCAGACTACCGTCCTTCTTGAGGCCCTCGTCGCGCAGCCGCTCGCGGGCGGCGGCATCGGCTGGATAGGTCGGCGCATACAACCCCGGCGTCTCGTAAGGGTAACGCAGCGGATACGGCGCCCCGTCCACTGGCTTTTTTTACCCTTCCCCTTTCTTCAGCAACCGCAACGTCGCCCGCCCCGCCTCAAGGCTGAGGCTGCCCTGGTGGGCCGTGAGGATGTGGCGGGCCATGGCAAGTCCCAGGGGCAGATCGCCGGACACGCGGAGATCAGCGGAGGCGAAGGTGATCTCCCAGTCGCTTTCGCCCTCACGAGTGCGTAGCGTCACCCCGGTGAAGGGCGGGCGCAGGAAGGCCTCCAGGACGGCTTGAAAAACCAAAATCAGTTGGGTCTTGCGTCCGACCACCGAGGGCAGGGGCGTTTCGACGCGCAGGCGCTCGTTGACGCGCGGGTGGCGGGTGCACAACAGCGTCAGGCTTTCGGCCAGCACGGTGTCGAGCGCCACCACCGCCTCGGGCTCGTTTTGGCTTTGGGTATAGGCCAGCAGGGTTCCCACGTGGTCTTCCAGGCGCTGGGCGTTCTCCACGGCGAAGTCGATCACTTCCCGGGTTTCCTCGTCCATCACCGGTGCGAGGCGTCGGCGTAGCAGGGCGAGGAAACCCGCGATCATGCGCAAGGGATCGCTCAGGTCCTCCGCGGCTGTGGTCACGAAGCCTTCCAGGGCGGCGTTGGTTTGGGCCAGGGCGGTGGTGGTGGCGTGGTCTTGCTGTGCTTTTTGTTTGTCGCGGGTGATGTCGGTCATCACCCCCGCCCACACCACCGAGCCATCGGGATGGCGGCGGGGGCGGGCCTCGCAGCGCAGCCAGCGCGGGCCATCGTCTCCTGGGAGGGGGAGGTCGCTGGCCCACGGTGTCAGGGTTTGCGCCGAGTGCAGGATGCTGTCGAGCAAGGCGGCCCGGCGGTCACCGGTGGCGATGTTCATCAGCAAAGCGCGGGCGTCGGGCACCACGGGGCCGAGGGCGTGGCCGGTCAGGCGCCGGATGCCTTCGCTCAGGAAGGGGAGGCTCATGGTGCCGTCGCGCGTCAGGCGAAATTCATAGAGGGCCCCGGGGATGTCGGCCACGACGTGGAGGAGGCGTTGCTCGGTGATCTGCCGAGTCTGGTCGGCGGCGCAGAATTCCATGAAGATGGCCGTGAGGTCGGCGAACACCTTGATCTGTTCCAGCTCTTGCGCACTGGGGATATGGGGCTTGCGTCGGTAGAGGGCAAAGGTGCCCAGAATCCGCCCTTCGTGGGTGCGCACCGGCTCCGACCAACACGAGGCGACCCCCACCGCCGACATCAAGCCGCGGAAATTGGCCCAATAGGGATGGGAGTACAGGTTCTCGACAATGACCGTCTCGCCCCGGAAGGCGGCCGTGCCACAACTACCCACGCCCTCACCGATTTCCACCCCGTCCACCGCCTCGTGATAAAAATCGGGGAAGCTGGGGCCGGCGGCGAAAAACAAGCGGTTGTCCGAGAGACGCATGACCGTGCAGAGCACCCCGGGATTCAGGTCCTCGATCAGGTGGACCAGGGTTTCCAAGGTGGTTTGCAGGTCGCGGGTCCGCAGCAGCGAGGTCACGATTCGCTTTTGCCACGTCATGAAGTGGGTCAGGGCCAGGGGGGCACTGTGCAGTAACGACAGCGCCGTTTCTTCTCCTGTCTGGGAGGGAGCCGAGGCCTCTGGTCGTTCCGACATGGTTTCCCCTATTGCGCCGGCCCAAGGGCGTGAGAGCGACAGGGCCAGGATAACAAAAAACTGGGGAGGCGCGGCCTCCCCAGGCCCCTCGTTCACAGGGGGCGCGTCGGGGGCAGGAGGTGTTAGGGGAACGTGGGCACCGCTTTTTTTGGGGGGAGCGGGTTGGTCATGCTCCGGTCCCATGTAGCGCAGGCCAAGGCGCAGGTAATCGTAGCCGGTGATCAGGGTCATGGTGGCCGCGACCCACAACAAGAGTTCGCCCAGGAGGCTCACCGGCAGGCCAAGCCCCGGAAGGGGACCCAGGATCAGCACGGCGAGAGCCACGAGTTGGACGGTTGTCTTCCACTTGGCGAGTCGGGTCACCGGCATGATGACCTGGATTTCCGCCAGAAACTCGCGCAGGCCCGAAACCAGGATCTCGCGCATCAAAATGACCACGGCGGCGGGATAGCTCCACGGGCTGATATGGCCCACGCCCACCAGCATCATCAAGACAGCCGCTACCAGCAGCTTGTCGGCAATGGGATCAAGAAAACGCCCCAAGCGCGAGACCTGATTGCTCCGGCGGGCCAGCCAGCCATCGAAAAAGTCCGTGATGGCGGCGGCGATGAACAAGGTCCCGTTCACCCAGCGCGCGGCCGGGGCGTCGATATAGAACAGGGCCACCATCACCGGAATGACGACGATGCGCGCGAGGGTGAGGACATTGGGCAGGGTCAGCAAGGGTATCGTCCTTTTGCGGCGGTCCGGGGTCCTCGGAGACCGAAGGAGAGAGCCCCTCCTTCATCCTCCCCCATGAAAGTGATCATAGACCTTTTTGGCAAGAGCCGCGCTGATCCCTTCAACGACCTCCAGGTCGGCGAGCCCCGCCTGGGCCACCGCCCGCGCCGATCCAAAGTGGTGCAACAGCGCCTTTTTGCGGCTGGCCCCGATGCCGGGGATGGTATCGAGCGGCGAGCCGCTGAGGGCCCGCGAGCGCTTGGCCCGGTGGCTGCCAATGGCAAAGCGGTGCGCCTCGTCGCGCAGGCGCTGCAAATAGCACAGCACCGGGTCGTTGGGCGCAAAGCTGAGGGGCCCGCCGCCGGTTAGCGGGAAAAAGCGTTCGCGTCCGGCGTCACGATCCGGCCCCTTGGCCACGCCGACCACCACAAGGTCGTGAATCCCCAACTCGGCCAGCACCGCCCCCACCGCGCTGATCTGACCGGGGCCGCCGTCGATCAAGACCAGATCGGGCCACTGGCCCCGGGTGCGCTCCGGGTCTTCCGTGCGGGCCCGGCTAAAGCGGCGGCGCATGACCTCGCGCATCATGGCAAAATCGTCGCCCGGGGTGGTGCTGGGGTCGCGGATGGTGAAGGTCCGGTAGGCCGTCTTCACGAAACCCTCGGGACCCGCCACCACCATGGCGCCCACCGCGTGCGTCCCTTGAATGTGGCTGTTGTCGTAAATCTCGACCCGTTCGGGTGGGCGCTCCAGATGAAACGCTTGGGCCACCCCGGCCAGCAAGGTTCGGTGGGCCGTGGTCTCGGCCAGCCGCCGGCCCAAGGCCTCGCGGGCGTTGAGCGCGGCGTGGTCCACCAACTTGCGCCGGTTGCCGCGCCGGGGCACGACCACAGTGACGCGCGTTCCGGCCCGCAGGGTCAGGGCCTTTTCCACCAGCTCGCGGTTGGGCAGGTCCTCGGACAGCAAGATCAGGCGCGGCGGCGGCATGCGGGCGTAAAACTGTCCGATAAAGCTCTCCAGCACCTCGCCCCGGCTCTGGTCGGCCCCGTGTGTGGGAAAAAACGGTCGGTTGCCGTTGTTGCGGCCGCCCCGGAARAAAAACACCTGCACGCAGGTCTGCCCGCCCTCGGCGTGCAAGGCCACGATGTCGGCCTCGCCCAGAGTCGGCAGGTTGATGTCCTGGTGGCCCTGAACATTGGTCAGGGCCTTGATGCGGTCGCGAAACACCGCCGCCGCCTCGAACGCCAAGGCGGCGGCCGCCTCTTCCATGCGCCGGGCTAGTTCGCGTTGCAAGGCCGTGCTTTTGCCCGATAAAAAGGCCCGCGCCTCTTCTACCAGTGCCCCATACTCGGCCGCGCTGATGCGCTCAACGCAGGGGCCGGAGCAGCGCTTGATTTGATATAACAGACAGGCGCGGCTGCGGTTGGCGAACACGCTATCGGTGCAGGTGCGCAGCATGAACGCCCGTTGCAGCGCATACAGGGTATCGTTGACCGCACGGCCCGAGGCAAAGGGGCCGAAGTGGCTGCCACCTTGCGGTCGGCCGCCGCGCACCTTGACAATGCGCGGGAAGGGGTGGCCCGGTGTGATCTCGATGTAGGGAAAGCTTTTGTCGTCGCGCAGCAAAATATTGTAGCGCGGCTTGAGCTGCTTGATCAGGTTCGATTCCAGCAGCAAGGCTTCCGCCTCGGTGTGGGTGGTGATGATCTCCAGCGCCACCGTTTGCGCCACCATGCGCTGAAGCCGAATCGGCAGGCGATGGGTTTGGGTGTAGGACGTCACCCGGCGACGCAATTCCCGCGCTTTACCCACGTACAGAATATCGCCGCGGGTGTCGATCATGCGATAGACGCCGGGGCTCATGGGCAACAACCGCAACTGGGAGCGGATCAGGTCGGCGCCGATCAGGGGCGGGGAGAGGTCTTCCATGGCTTGAACCAAAAGGGAGGCAGGGCAAGAGAAGGCCGGGGAGGCGGGGCCTCCCCAGACCCCTCCGGTCCTGGGAAGGAGTGGGGGCTGTGCATCATGGTGGGGAAGGGAGCGGCTGTCTTCTAGCGGTCGAGGGGACTGAAGCGCTCGATCTCGACCCCCACGCTGTGGGCGTCCTCGAACACATCAAGCTTCTCCACCCGCACCCGTACCGAGAGCACACGCGGGTCCTGGAGACAGAGGGAGGCGACGCGCTCGGCCAGGGTCTCGACCAAGCAGACATGCCCATCGGCAACCACCGAGCGCACCCGAACGATGATCGCCTCGTAGCACACCACGTTGTCGAGATTGTCTTCCAGTGGCGTTCCCGTCTCGCGCACCCCGAGGTCGAGGTTGATGCGCACGCGCTGGGGGCTTTGGTGCTCGTGGGGATACACGCCGATGCTGGCGCTCAGGGTGAGGTCACGCACAAAGACGTGGCGGACCCCATGCCGGGCATCGGCAATGCGCAGGGGTTCAATCACGGAGGTCTTGCGCTTGGTCACGGCCGGGATCCTTGTGCTCGCAGCTCACTCGTCCAGGGCGCGCAACGTGCCTCCCTGGGCCCAGCCCAGGTGCTGGCCGCCATCAAGCGCGATCATCTGGCCGGTCATGGAAGGCGCTTCCAAGATGAAGCGCAGGGCCCGGGCGATCTCGTCCGGGGAGGTGCCGTGGCCAAGCGGTACCGCCGCCGCCTGGGCCGCAAATTGTTCCACCGTCTGGCGCACGCTGGGCAGGGCGGGACCGGGGCCAATGGCATTCACCCGGATGCGCGGGGCCAAGGCCAGCGCCAGGGTTTGGGTCAAGGTCCACAGGCCGGCCTTGGATAAGGTATAACTCGTGAAATAGGGGGTGAGGTTCCACACCCGCTGATCAATCAAATTAATAATCACCCCGGTGGCCTGGGGAGGCAGGGCTCGGGCCATGGCCTGACTGAGCACGAAGGGGGCTCGCAAATTGGTTTCCAGGTGCAGGTCCCACGAGGCCCGGGTGGCGCTGTCCCACAGGTCCAACTCAAACACCGAGGCGTTGTTGACCAGCACCCCGATCGGCCCCAGGGCGTCGTGCGCCGCGCTGGCCAAAGCCAGGACCTCGTCCTCGCGGGCCAGATCGCCCGTCAGCACCACGGCCCGCCGCCCGAGGGCGCGGATCGAGGCGGCCGTGGCCTCGGCCTCTTGCGGCGAATCACGGTGGTGGACAGCGACATCAAACCCCAGCGCGGCCAACTCCAAAGCACAAGCGCGTCCCAATCGCCGCGCCGCGCCCGTCACCAAAGCCGTGGCCGGCCGGGAGGCGACCGCCGGAGGGTGCGGAATCTCAACCGGCCTCATCCCCGTCACTCCCCCCCAAAATCCAGCACGTTAGTCTCTCTCGTCACAAAAGAGTCTGGGGAGGGCGTGCCTCCCCAGACTTTCTGGTCATTCATCAGGCCGCCGAGAACGAGCGACGCTTGCGGCCCTGCGAGCCCTCCCGGCTCTCACCGGCACTGCGCGGTCCCCGGGCGTCGCGTTGGCCTTCCGGCCGGGTCCGCGGTCCCCGGGCGTCGCGTTGGCCTTCCGGCCGTGTCCGCGGCCCGCGAGCGTCGCGCTGGCCCTCGGCGCGCGGTTCGCGCGGCATGCGAGGCTCCCGGTGTCCCTCGGCATGCGGTTCACGCGGCATGCGGGGGTCGCGGTTGCCCTCGGCGCGCGGCTCCCGCGGCATCCTGGGCTCCCGGTGTCCTTCGGTCCGGGCGTCCCGCGGTCCCCGGTGTCCCTCGGTGCCGTCGTCGGTCACGACCCGAGGGCGCTGCGGCCGGGCCGGTCCCGAGCGCCGCTGGCGCGCCGGCGGCGGCGGATCCGCCTCGCCACTCAGCGACTTGCCGATCAGGCGCTCGATATCGCGCAACAAGGGCCGCTCAGAAGGGTCGCACAGGGAAATGGCTACACCGCTGGCTCCGGCACGCGCGGTGCGACCGATGCGGTGCACGTAGGCTTCCGGGACATTGGGCAGCTCATAGTTGTACACAAACGAAATGCCATCCACATCAATGCCGCGCGCGGCAATGTCGGTGGCGACCAGGATGCGCACCATGGTGCCCTTGAAGGCGGCCAGGGCCCGGTCGCGCTGGACTTGGCTCTTGTTGCCATGGATCGATTCGGCCGGCAGGCCGCTCGCGCGCAGATGATCGGTGACCCGGTCGGCGCCGCGCTTGGTGCGGGTGAAAATGATGGAGCGGCCTTCGGCGTTCTGGCGCAGCAGATCGACCAGAACATCGCGCTTGGCGTGGCCTTCCACCATCATCACCGATTGCTCGATGCGCTCGATGGGCCGGGACTGCGGGGCAATCTGGACCTCGCAGGGGTCGCGCAAGAAGTCGTTGGCCAGGGCGCGGATGGGCGCGGGCATGGTGGCCGAGAGCAAGACGGTCTGCCGCTCGCCATGCAGCCGGGCCATGATCCGGCGAATCGCCGGCAGGAAGCCCAGGTCCAGCATGTGGTCGGCTTCGTCGAGGACCACCACCTCAGTGAAGTCCAGGCGCAAGATGCCGGTCCCCACGTGGTCAAGCAGACGGCCCGGGGTGGCCACCAGGATATCCACGCCGGTGCTCAGAGCCTTGACCTGCGGGCCGGGGCGCACCCCGCCCACGACCACCGCCGAGCTCAGGCGGGCGAAACGGCCATAGGCGCGCACGCATTCATTGATCTGGTAGGCCAACTCGCGGGTTGGCGCCAGGAACAGCGCCCGGCAGGTGCCGCGCGGGGCGCGCTCAGGGCGCCCCATCAAGCGGTGCAAGGTGGGCAGCACAAAGGCCGCCGTCTTGCCGGTGCCGGTTTGGGCGATGCCCAGCAAATCCCGGCCCTGGAGCAGGGCAGGGATGGCCTGAGCTTGAATGGGGGTCGGAGTCGTGTAGCCTTCCGCCGCAACGGCGCGAAGAAGGGGCTCGGCGAGGCCGAGGGTCGCGAAATCGGTCAACGTCACTCTTTCGGTTGGGGCCCGGCAACAACGGGCAGGCGCCGCCTGCGCGTGCGCCGGGGGCCGAGAAAGGAAGCCTGCATGGAAAAGCTGCCTGGAGGTGTGCCCCGCAATGGGGGCCTAGGAACGGGGCACATCCTCGTTCCCTCGGCGCCGCTCAAGCTGTTGTCACGCTGTCCACGCGCGGCTCCGATCCACCCAAACGATGCGCACAGTGCGATGCAAAAGGGAAGGGTTTTCTTTGCGGGGCAACCGGCTGAGCGGGATTTCTGGTCGGGAAAGACAAAAAAAGACAGGCTGGGGAGGCGGGGCCTCTCCAGCCCCCTCCCATCCTGGGATCTCCCTCTCACCTGGACCGTTGACCCCATCCAGGACCTCGGTCAACCATTGAGGGCCGCGCGAGGGGCCCGTGGGGGCCTTGGGTGTGGTCGGTTTTTTCTCCCCCTCGGTTTTTAGCCTCGGAGCGTGTTCAGATGGCCGCAGACAAGCATCCGTTCGTTTGGGAAGACCCGCTGTTGCTCGAAGACAGCCTCGGCGAGGAAGAGCGGATGATCCGCGACACGGCCCATGCCTATTGCCAGGACAAATTGGCGGCGCGCGTGGTCGAAGCCAACCGGAACGAGCACTTCGACCCCGAGATTCTGCGCGAAATGGGCGCTTTGGGCTTTCTCGGCCCCACCTTGCCCGAAGCGTATGGCGGTGCCGGGGTCAATTATGTTGCCTATGGTCTGATCGCCCGCGAGATCGAGCGCATCGATTCCGGCTATCGCTCGGCCATGAGCGTTCAGTCCTCGCTGGTCATGTATCCGATTTACACCTATGGCAGTGAGGCGCAGCGCCAAAAGTACCTGCCTCCCCTGGCCCGGGGCGAATGGATCGGCTGCTTTGGCCTGACCGAGCCAGACTCGGGCTCCGATCCGGGCAGCCTGCGCACCCGGGCCCGCGCCGTGGACGGCGGCTGGCTGGTTTCGGGCACCAAGATGTGGATCACCAACGCCCCCCTCGCCGATGTTTTCGTCGTGTGGGCGAAGACCGAGGACGGGGTGATTCGCGGCTTCATCCTGGAAAAGGGCATGAAGGGCCTCAGTGCCCCGCGCATTGAAGGCAAGTTCTCCCTGCGCGCCTCCACCACCGGCGAAATCGTCATGGAGGACGTCTTCGTTCCCGCTGATAACCTGTTGCCCGGTGTCAGCGGCCTCAAGGGGCCGTTTGGTTGCCTCAACCGCGCCCGTTTCGGCATCGCCTGGGGAGCGCTCGGCGCCGCCGAGTCCTGTTGGCACACAGCGCGTCAGTACACCTTGGAGCGCAAGCAGTTTGGGCGTCCGCTGGCCGCCAACCAGCTCATCCAGTGGAAGTTGGCCAACATGCAAACCGAGATCGCCCTTGGGTTGCAAGGCTGCCTGCGCGTCGGCCGCCTGATGGACGAAGGCCGTGAGGCCCCGGAAATGATTTCCCTCATCAAGCGCAATAGCTGCGGCAAGGCCCTGGAAATCGCCCGCACTGCCCGCGATATGTTGGGGGGGAATGGCATTGCCGATGCCTTCCCGGTCATTCGCCACGTCATGAATCTAGAGGCCGTGAATACTTACGAAGGCACCCACGACGTTCATGCCCTCATTCTCGGTCGGGCCATGACCGGATTGAATGCCTTTAGCGGGTAAGAGCGCCTGCCGGGAAGGCTGGGGAGGCTGGCCTCCCCAGGATCCCTCTTTCCCTCCCCGCCGCACAGGAGAGGACCGATGGCTCGCCCCCGTGCCTTCGATGAAACCGAAGTCTTGCTGCAAGCACTGCGGGTGTTCTGGGCCAAGGGCTTCGAGGCCACCACGCTGGCCGATCTGCTGGATGCCACTGGCCTGAGCAAAAGCAGCCTCTATGCGGCGTTTGGCGGCAAGCGGGAGTTGTTTCTCGCGGCCTTTGCTGCCTACCGCGACGAGCGTCGGCGTCGCCTGCACGCCGCCTTGACCCAAGCTCCCAGTGGCCGGGCCGCCCTGGAGGCTTATTTTGCCAAGGTGGTGGCCCATGCCCAAAGCGGGGAGAAAATCTTTGGGTGCATGACCTGCAACGAGGCCGTCGAGTTTGGCCCGCATGATGAGGCCGTGCAG
This sequence comes from Pararhodospirillum photometricum DSM 122, assembly GCF_000284415.1. Classification (NCBI taxonomy): domain Bacteria; kingdom Pseudomonadati; phylum Pseudomonadota; class Alphaproteobacteria; order Rhodospirillales; family Rhodospirillaceae; genus Pararhodospirillum; species Pararhodospirillum photometricum. The sequence goes on along the minus strand of NC_017059.1, from coordinate 2,660,661 downwards.
CACCTGGTTCACGACGATTTCCGCAACATGGAGGCCGCCTTCGCCGAGGCCCTCGCCCGGGGCGTTGCCGATGGCTCCCTCGCCCCCTGTCCCCTGGGCGAACAAACCCGCGCCCGCTTGCTGGTGGTCCACCTTCTCGGCCTGCAAACCCTCGCTCGGGCCAAGGCCGACCCCGCCGTGCTCGATGACGCCGTGGCCCTCCTTTTCGCAACGGTTTTGCCCAGCCAGTGAGCCGCCGCACGGGAATCGAGGGGTTTGGGGAAGCCCCGCCTCGCCAGCCTTCCCGTTTATTTCTGCCTCTTGATTCCAGCACGATCGGCGCCCATGTCGGATTCAGGACCGCTTGGTCCATAACAAAAGGACACGCGCCATGCCCAACACTCCCCCGGCTCTGTTCACGCCCACGACGGTGGGCGATCTTGCCCTTCCCAACCGCGTGGTGATGGCTCCCCTGACACGCAGCCGTGCCGGCGCCGGTGACGTGCCGACGCCCTTGATGGCCGACTACTATCGGCAGCGAGCCACGGCGGGCCTGATCATCACCGAGGCCTCGCAGGTGCTGCCCCAGGGCAAGGGGTATCCCCGCACCCCCGGCATTTACAACGACGCCCAGGTCGCCGGGTGGTCGGCGGTGACCCAGGCCATTCACGACGCCGGCGGGCGGGTGTTCCTCCAGCTTTGGCACGTGGGGAGGTTGTCTCACCCGGTGGTGCAGCCGGATGGCGCGTTACCGGTGGCCCCCTCGGCGATCCGCCCGGATGGCGATATTTTCACCGAGACGGCGGGACTCCAGCCGTTCGTGACCCCCAGGGCGTTGGATATCGAGGAAATCCCCGGGCTGGTCGCGGCCTATCGAGCGGCGGCGGCCAACGCGATCAAGGCCGGCTTTGATGGCGTCGAGGTTCACGGCGCCAACGGCTACCTCATCGACCAGTTTTKGCGCGACGGGACCAACCAGCGCACTGATGCCTACGGCGGCTCGGTGGCGAATCGCCTGCGCTTTTTGCAGGAGGTGGTGGAAGCGGTCAGCGCCGAAGTCGGCCCTCGCCGGGTTGGGGTGCGGTTGTCGCCGGTGTTCGAGGTCTTTTCGATCCACGACAGCGACCCGGCCACGACCTTCGGCGCGGCCGCTGACCTGCTGTCACGCTATGGGCTGGCCTATTTGCATGGGGTGGAACTGGGCGAGCAGCCCTTTGACTTCGCGGGGTTCAAGCGGCGCTTTGGCGGACCTTATATCGCGGCCGGCCGCTACGACGCCGAACGCGCCGGCCAAGCCCTGGCCGGGCACGCCGACCTGATCGCCTTCGGCACCCCCTATATTGCCAATCCCGATCTGGTCGAGCGTCTGCGCCGCGGCGCTCCCCTCAATGCCCCCGACCCGAGCACCTTCTTTCAAGGCGAAGCCAAGGGCTACACGGACTACCCGTTCCTCGCCGCCTGAGCCCCTCCCCGAAACCCAGGAGGCTGGGGAGGCGGCGCCTCCCCAGCCTTCCTTTTTTGCCCTTTCAAAAAAGCATCTTGTCTCACCAAAGGACCCCACCCATCCTTTAGGACGATGCTTTTTTCAGGGGAGTGACACTCATGATGGCACGGACAAACCACTGGACAGCCCTTCTGGTCGGGGCGGCCGCCCTTTTGATCAGCACGGGGGCTGAGGCGGGGAGCTATCGCTTCAACCTTCACAACAGCACCAGTCAGTACGTCATCACGAGCTTTAAGACCAAGGAAAACGGGGTGTGGAGTTCCAACTGGCTGAACTCCTCGATCCAGCCGGGCGAGACCGCCGTGATGGAATGGAATAGCGATGAGGGCGATTGCGTCGTGCCGTTCCGCGTGGGCTGGAAGGGGTATGAAACCGAGCAATTCCAGGCCGACTGGTGCAAGGTCACGAATATCTATATGCAAGATGAAGGCTTCACCTGGGATTAGTCCTCTCAGGGACCGTGGGGTCTGGGGAGGCCGCGCCTCCCCAGCCTTGTCAACGCGGCTCCAGGCGCTGCGCCCCATCCAGGCGAATGATCTCACCATTGAGCATGGGGTTCTCCGCCAGCGCTAGAACCAGCCGGCCAAACTCCTCAGGCCGGCCCAGGCGCGGAGGAAACTGGCATTTGGCAATCAGGGCCTGGCGGACTTCTTCGGGCAGCCCGTCGGAGACCATGGGGGTCTCAAACACCCCGGGCGCGATGGCCATCACGCGAATGCCCAGCCTGACGAACTCGCGGGCCGCCGGCAAGGTCAGGGCCGCGACGCCGCCTTTGGACGCGGCATAAGCCGCCTGCCCGATCTGGCCCTCGAAGGCGGCGATGGAGGCGGTGTTGACGATCAGTCCACGCTCGCCATCGGGCCCCAGGGGGGCAAGTCCCGCCATGTGGTGGGCGGCCCGGCTCATCATGGTGGCGGTGCCGATCAGATTGACCTCGATGGTCCGGCGAAATCCGGCCATGTCAAGCGGCCCCTCGCGCCCCACCAACCGCCCGATAGAAACGATGCCGGCGCAGTTGACCACCAAACGCGCTGGGCCATGGGCCGCCGCCACGGCCGCCAGGGCGGCCTCGACCGAGGCCTCGTCGGTCACGTCGCAGGCCAACCCCAGGGCCTCGTCGGTCACGTCGCAGGCCAACCCCAGGGCCTCGCGGCCCAAGGCGTGGGCCTGGGCCACGACGCGGTCTTCGTCGCGATCGAGCAGGGCGACCCGGGCGCCGGCGGCCGCCAGAACGCCGGCGGTGGCCGCTCCCAAGCCCGAGGCCGCTCCCGTTACCAGAGCGGATACGCCCGTCACCTCCATGGTGTCCTCCCTGTGTTTTTTTTGAGAGGGCCACGCTAAGGATATTTTCCGTTTACGTCAACGTCAAGCTGGAGGGGTAGGGCGAGGGGATGGAAGGGAAGTGCATGAATGGAACTAATTTGACAGACTAACTGTGTTGTGGTGTCCTTGGTCCAGAAGCCCCCGGGGAGTGCTCCGGGGGGTGCCGTCAAGGAGAAGTTTCATGCGCTTTCTGAAGACCCTGGCGTCGGCTTTGGTGGCCGTGTCGGCCCTGGCGACCCCTGTTCTCGCCGAAACCATCAAGGTGGGGGTGACGGCTGGCGAGCATGAGCAGGTGATGGAGCAGGTCAAGGCCGTGGCCAAGACAAAGGGGCTCGACATTCAGATTGTGACCTTCAGCGATTACGTCCTGCCCAACCAGGCGCTCAACGATGGCGACCTCAACGCCAACAGCTTTCAGCACGAGCCCTACCTGCGCAATCAGATCAAGGACCGGGGCTACGACCTGACGGTGGTCGGCAAAAACTTTGTTACGCCGATGGGAATCTACTCTCAGAAGGTCAAGAGCCTGGAGTCTTTGCCAGACGGTGCGCGGTTTGGCCTGCCCAACGATCCCACCAACGGCGGCCGCGCTCTTTTGCTGCTCCAGTCCAAGGGGTTGGTGACGCTCAAGGAGGGGACGGGGCTGACGCCCGGTGTGCTTGATGTGGTGGCCAACCCCAAGAAGCTGAAGTTTGTCGAGATCGACGCGGCCCAACTTCCACGCTCCCTCCCCGATGTGGACGCGGCGGCCATCAACACCAACTATGCCTTGGAAGCCGGCTTGAACCCGACCCGCGATGCCATTGCGATCGAAAGCAAGGAGAGCCCCTACGCCAACATCATTGTCACCCGGACCAAGGACAAGGATGCCCCCTGGGTCAAGCTGCTGGTGGAGAGCTATAACTCGGATCCCATCCGCCAGTATATCCTGGACCAGTTCAAGGGTGCCGTGATTCCCGTCTTCTAAGGAAGGAGGGGGCTGGGGAGGCCCGCCTCCCCAGCGTTCTCTCTTCCCGCCCCCCCTAGTTAAAAAACGCTCCAAGGGAAGAAAAAGCCCTTGCCACCCCGGCAAACCCCGCGTATAAACCCACTCCTCGGCGGCACCGCTGTCCCCATCGTCTAGCGGTCCAGGACGTCAGCCTCTCACGCTGAAAACAGGGGTTCGATTCCCCTTGGGGACGCCACGCTGACTTCAAGAGGCCCGGTTTAGACCGGGCCTTTTTGCTTGGGGTATGGACCCCAGAGCTGAGTGGCGATCCCCTTTGATTTTTGTTCTGTTCGTCGCGACAGTGGGTGTGTGACGAAGGCCTCTCCAGGGGACTGGACGTGGGGCGCTGTCCTTCTGGAAAAAAGGGGAGAAGGGATCATGGATGCAGAGGGCTTGAAGGACACCCGGGTGCCTCATAGTCGCTTGGAAGATGCGGTGGCCCTGGTCGTGGGAACGCTCATGGTGTCCTTTGGGGTCACCTTGCTGCAAAAAGTGGGAGCCCTGACCGGAGGAATGGCCGGTCTCTCCATTCTTCTTCATCATATGACCGGCATACGCTTTGGTGTTTTGTTCTTTTTTCTTAATATGCCTTTTTACTATTTGGCATGGCGTACCTTGGGGAAGGTTTTTGTCCTTAAAACATTTTGTGCCATCGCCCTGGTCTCGGGCTTTGCCGAACTGCACCCCCAGTTTATCCAGATCGCGGGTCTGGAAACGTTTTATGCCACGGTGATCGGCAGCGTGATCATGGGGCTTGGCTTTATCGTCTTGTTTCGGCACCGGGCCAGCCTGGGGGGCTTCAATATGTTGGCCCTTTACCTGCAAGATCGCTACGGTATTCGCGCCGGCTCGGTCCAGCTGGTGCTGGATCTGGCTATTTTGCTGGCGTCCGTGGTCCTGGTGCCCGTGCCCGTTCTGATCGCCTCCGTTGTGGGGGCTGTGATCTTGAACATCATGATCGCCATGAACCATCGGCCCTATCGCTATCTCGCCTGAGGCCCCTCATCCCCACGTGGACGGAACGATGTTCGAGCATGTCGATGCGTATGCGGGAGATCCCATTCTCTCGCTCATGGAACGGTTCAAGGCTGACCCTCGGCCGGAAAAGGTCAATCTGAGCATCGGCCTTTATTATGACGAAGACGGCAAGGTGCCCTTGCTGCGGGCCCTGGCCGAGGCCAAAGCCCGTCTCGACGCCCGGCCACCCGAGGCCAAGTTGTATTTGCCCATGGAAGGCTTGGCCTCCTACCGCGATGCCATCCAGGCCCTTTTGTTCGGCGAAGACAGCGCTGTCCGGGCCGAGCGCCGCGTCGCCACCCTCCAAACGCTGGGCGGCTCCGGCGCCCTCAAGGTGGGCGCCGACTTCTTGCATCGCTATTTCCCCCAGTCCGAAGTGTGGGTCAGTGCGCCAACCTGGGACAATCACGTCGCGATTTTCGAGGGCGCCGGCTTTCGTACCCACACCTATCCCTATTTCGATCCCACGACCCGGGGCGTTGATTTCACAGGCATGTTGGCCTGCCTCGCCACCTTGCCCCCCCAGGCCATCGTGTTGTTGCATCCCTGTTGCCACAACCCGACCGGTTCCGACCTCACCAACGCCCAGTGGGACCAAGTGGTCGAGGTCGTGCGTGAGCGCCGGCTCATTGCCTTCCTCGACATCGCCTATCAAGGCTTTGCCGAAGGCATGGAGGAGGATGCCTACGCCCTGCGTGCCCTGGCGGCGGCCGGCTTGACCTTCCTGGTTTCCAACTCGTTTTCCAAGATCTTCTCCCTCTATGGGGAGCGCGTCGGCGGGCTGTCCGTGGTGTGCGATACGGAGGAAACGGCCCAGCGCGTGCTCGGCCAGCTCAAGGCCGCCGTGCGGCGCAACTATTCCAGCCCGCCGACCCGGGGCGCGACCCTGGTCGAGATCGTCTTGCACGACCCCGACCTCAAGGCCACCTGGATCGCCGAGGTCGCAGCCATGCGCGCGCGCATCGTGGCCATGCGGGAGAGCCTTGTTGTCGCGTTGAAGGAAGCCCTGCCGGCGGTCAATGTCGATCACTTGGTCCAGCAGCGCGGCATGTTCAGCTACACCGGTCTGAGTCCCGAGCAGGTGGATCGCCTGCGCGACGAGTTCGCCATTTATCTGGTGCGCAGTGGCCGGATTTGTGTGGCTGGCCTTAACCTGGGGAATGTTGATCGGGTGGCGCAGGCTTTTGCGCGTGTGGTGGCCTGAATGAAAAGGCTGGGGAGGCACGGCCTCCCCAGATCCCGCGACTTCCTGGGTTTTAGCGGATGGCGGCGCTCACCAAGCCGACCACGCCGCGTTCGATGGTGCTTTTGATCAAGGCGCCGGCGAGAGCCTTGCCCAAGGCGCCGCCAAAAGCCGCCGCCGCCGTACCCACCAGCGGGGATAGGGGGAGCTTGGCCGGCGGGGCCGGCACCGGGGCGGGCAGGTGAAGCAAGGAGGTGCCGGGGCGTAGCCGATGACCCTGGGCCCGGATCGCCGCCAGCAGATCGTCCTCGACCACCCGCGCGGGGTCATAGATCACGACGAGACTGTTGGAGCGCGGGTTAAAGGTGACTTCCTCCACCCCGTCCCAGGTCGCCAGGCTCCGGCACAGCTGCCGGGTCTCTTCCACCGCGCGAAATGAGCGGGTCTTGACGCGCAGGCGACCCGGCACACTGTGAATATAGGCCATTCCCTGTCTCCCGTCTGAGAGGCCGTGACGACTATGGATAATGATAGTCATTCTCGCTTGGAAGGCAAGCGAAACGCCGGCTTCATGGGAGGCTATTAACCCACGGGTGGGGATTGGGACAGGGATGGTTTGATGACACGCCCTGAGGGAGAGCAGGGGAGGCCAGAACGAGGGTCTGGGGAGGCCGCCGCCTCCCCAGTTTTTTACTCCTCGGGATCCTGAGGAGCCTCGACCGGCGCTTCCTCCGCGGCTTTGCGCTTGGTGGTGCGACGGCGCTTGGGTTTGGCCTCTTCCCCAGCCTCGCCTTCCGTTTGCGGGGCTTCGGCCGCAGGCTCCGCCGTCTTGCGCGCGCGTGTGGCCCGCTTCTTCGGCTTGGGCGCCTCTTCTCCCGGGGCGCTGGCCGGCGTGTCCTCGGCCGGCGTGTCCTCGGCGGCTTTGCGCTTAGGGGCGGCGCGGCGCCGCTTGGGCTTGGCCTCGGGCTCAACGGGCGCTTGCGCGACTTCTTCCGCCGCGGCTGGGGCTTCTTGCACGATCAGCGGGGGCAGGGCAGGGGGCTGGGGGGTGTCCAAGACCACGTCGGGCACCGGGGCGAGGGAGGTCTCCTCGGGCTCGGTCGGGGCGACGGGCGCCAGCTCTTCGCCTTGCCGTGGGGCAACCGCGATTTCGTCGGGCAGGGCTTCCCCGGCTTCCTCAGGGGTGTCGGGGAGGTCACCAAAGGGGGAGGCTCCCTTCTCTTCCTCGACGCTTACTTCCCCAACGACCCGCGTCTCTTCGACGGCCCTCTCTTCTTCGACGACCGGGACCTCCTCGACGGCCGGAGCCGCCGAGCGCCAAGCAGGGTCACCCCGTTCGCCCCGGTCCCGACGCCGGCGCGAGCGGGCAGGGGGGGCGTCCTCGATTCGGGGTTCACCGGCTAGATCCAGGGCGGTCTCGTCATCGTCGAGGGGCGTTTCCATCACCTCGGTGATTTCGGCCCGTGCGCTGGGGCCAAGGTCCAGATCAGCGTCGTCGTCCTCGATCGGGATCTCCGGGGGAAGGAGACACGGCGTCAGGATGAAGGCGGGCGGATAGGCGCCAAAGCCAATCACCCCATCCTCGATATCCAACTCCATGACCTCGGACTGGGGATCATCGCGCCAGCGCCCCTTACGCCCGTTACGGGCGTTGCGCTCGGCGCGGGGATCGGGCCGCCGAGTTTCCTCGCGCCGAGGCTCCTCGCGGGGAGGACGTGCTGCCACGGGGGCCGCCTCTTCTGCGGGGGCGACCGGTGCTGGAGCCGCAGGGCGGCTGCGCTCGCGTCCACGCCGCCCCAGCCGCTCGCGCCGTTCGGGCTTTTCGGCCTTCTCGGGCCGCTCGGTGGTCTCTTCGTTGTCGAGATCCAACACGGGCAGGTCCTCCAGAGGCAATCAGGGGCACGGGGCGCCCCAGCAGGCTTTCGATGGCCCGCACATATTTGGCATCGGCAGGGGTGGCAATGGTGTAAGCCTTGCCCAAGCGCCCGGCACGGCCGGTTCGGCCAATGCGATGGATATAATCCTCGGGGTGGGTTGGCACATCAAAGTTATAAACGTGGCTGACATCACTGATGTCGATGCCGCGTGCCGCGACATCGGAGCAGACAAGAAGGCGAGCCTCGCCTTTTTTAAACTGCTCCAGGCGCTCGGTGCGCACATACTGGGGCATGTCGCCATGGAGCGCCACGGCATCGAAGCCATGCTTGCTCAACGACCGGTGCAAGATATCGACATCGCGCTTGCGGTTGCAAAAAATGAAGGCATTGGCCACATCCTCGCGCCGAAGCAGGTGGCGCAGGGATTCCCGCTTGTCGTGATGCGACACCACGACCAATCCCTGTTCCACGGTGTCGGCGGCCTTTTGCGTCTGTTCGACGCGCACTTCCTTCGGGTTCATCAGGAAGGCATCGGCTAGGCGGCGGATTTCCTTGTCCATGGTGGCCGAGAAGAACAAGGTCTGGCGCATCTTGGGCAGGAGGCTGACGATACGCTCGACATCGGGAATGAAGCCCATGTCGAGCATGCGGTCGGCCTCGTCGATCACCAGCACCTTGACATCGCGCAGCAGGATCGACCCGCGCTCGAACAAGTCAATCAGCCGTCCCGGCGTGGCGATGAGGACATCAACCCCCCGGTCCAGGGCCTTTTGCTGCTCGCCCATCGACTCGCCCCCGATGAGCAGCGCCATCGACAGCTTCTGGTACTTGCCATACAGGGTAAAATTATCCGCAACCTGGCTGGCCAGCTCGCGGGTCGGGGCAAGAATCAAGGAGCGGGGCATGCGCGCCTTGGCCCGACCACTCGCCAAAATGTCGATCATGGGCAAGGTGAAAGACGCGGTCTTGCCCGTGCCCGTCTGAGCAATGCCCAGCACGTCGCGACCCTGCTGCACAACGGGAATGGCTTGGGCCTGGATGGGAGTGGGGGTGGTATACCCCACCTCCTCGATGGCCTTCAGGGTTTCGGGGCTGAGGCCGAGATCGGCGAAGCGCATGAACAATCGGTCCACGGGTTGGAGGGGCTCCTCTGCAAACGACGGCACCCTCACCTGGGGCATCCCCCGGGGGTGGTTTCCATAGTCGCGGGGCCTCGTCTCAAGGGAAGCCGGGCATGTGAAGTTCAGCACGACCGGGGCACGGGTTCCGCGTGCGAGCGAGGGCACTATATCCCCGGCACGTTTTCTGTCAACGACATGACTTGCGGGACGCGCGGGTTAAGGACACCATGTCTTTCGTCCCATGCCTTTCGGAGAGCTGCCCATGACCGCCCCCGTACCCTCGCTGATCAAAGCCGACGAGAGTGTGCTGGTGATCATCGACGTTCAGGAGAAACTGTGTCCGGTTATGGCGGACCCGCGCCGCGTTCTGCTGAACGGGTCGCGCCTTTTGCGTGCGGCCAATCGCCTGGGGGTTCCTGTTGTCGTGACCGAGCAGTATCCCAAAGGCCTCGGTCCCACCATGCATGATATCAGGGTTGACATGCCGCAGGGAGCGATGGTGGAAAAGAGATTCTTCTCGGCAGCCCTGGAGCCCGCCGTCCGGGAGCGCCTGGAGTCTCTGGGGCGCCGGCAGGCGGTTCTTTGTGGAATCGAGATGCACGTTTGCGTCACTCAGACCGCCCTGGGTCTCAAGGATCAGGGCTGGTCGGTGTTCGTTGTTGAAGATGCCTGTTCGTCGCGCTCGCCCGAGAGCGTCGCCCAGGCAAAACAGCGTCTCGCCACGCAGGGGATCCCTCTGGTTAACGTTGAGATGGCTCTGTTTGAATGGCTGGCAACCAAGGACCATCCGGCGTTCAAGGAAATTTCGACCACGTTGATTCGCTAGGCAGCGTCCGGGAAAAAGAGGCCTCTCTTTTTTCCCCGCCGTTTTCTTCGAATCGACAAGTGTGTCGTGGTCGTTGCCCCGGTCCAGGGAGCTCAGGCGGTGGAAAAGGTACCTTTCTTGGCAGGGGAGACCCTGTTCGTTCAGGGAGCGCCGGGGGATGCGGCTTATATCGTCGAAAGCGGAGCCATCGACCTGTACCACGTCAACGAGGTCGGCCAGCAAATCCACCTGGGCACCATGACCCGGGGCTGCCTCTTTGGCGAGATGTCGGTCATCGACGGCAGTCCGCGCATGGCGACCGCCATCGTTCGTGACCCCAGCGTGGTCTTGTGTATTCCGGCCGAAATGTTGCGGGCCAAGCTCCAGGGCATTGACCCCTTCGTGCGCGGCGTGATCAAAATTTTGATGGAAAACTTGCGCACCGTCCATCGGGTCTACCTTAAGGTGCCGCGCTCGTTTGACGACCACGCGACCCAGTTTCGCGAAACCTCGGAGTCCTTGGCCCGTTTTTGTCAGGACACCGGGCTGGGTCAGGACAACCCTGAGGTGGCACACGCTCTCGCCGCCGTGACACAGGCCGTCGCTGCCCTGGAGGCCTTGGCTGCCCAGGGGGTGGGCCGCGCCCTGGAGGGTCCTGATCCCCTGGCCGGAAGGCCCGGATTGCAAACCTGATCTTGCATTCAGTTCTTTTCCTTCGTGGCCTTCGGTTCCCTGGAGTCCGACTCTAGACCGCAGGGTGCCTTCTCGACCATTCTCGATCATTTTGTCACAGAAGTCTTAAGGAAAGCCTCATGGCTCGCAGCAATACCCGGCAGATCATCCTTGACGCGGCGCTGGAGTGTTTTTTGGCCCAGGGGTTCGCCGGCACGTCGATCGCGGATATCCGGGCGCGGTCGAAGGCCAGCACCGGGAGCATTTATCACTTCTTTGATGGCAAAGAGAGCCTCGCCCTCGCGTTGTGCGCCGAGGGCTTGAAGTCTTGGGCGGCGGCGGTCTGTGTCGTGCCCGCCAACGGTACCCCGGAACAGATTGTCCGCGCCATGGTCACCGGCATGGTGTGCTGGGCCCTCGACAACGAGCGCCTGCACCGTTTCATGATGCAAAGCGAATTCCTGGCCCCGACTGCGGCCCAGAACTCCGACTTGATCGACGTGATGATGGAGGCCCGTCTCGCCCAGGAACGCATTTTGCGTGGCCTTAATACGTCGGGCGAAACCCGCGTGCTGCCGGCCGACCTCATGCGCGCCTTGATCCTGGGCCCGGCTGAGGCCTATCTGCGCGAACGCGCCCACGGCCGCGCCGCCTCTTTGCCCGAGGAGGCGATTGAGACCCTGGGAGCCGCCGCTTGGCTCGCCGTGCGCCACCCCGATCCGGCGTTGGCCGGCCTTGCCCCGCCCCGCCCCTTGCGCGCGGTGCGCAGCCGGGCGTTTGATCTCGTTTAAAAGAAGACGTGAGGGGCCTGGGGAGGTCGCGCCTCCCCAGCCTTCCCTTCCTTCAGGCGACCGCCACCGAGCGCAGGCAAGAAGGGCCCTGGCTCAAGGCACTGAGCGGGCCCTCGAATCCCAAAAAGCGCTCGCGGAACAAAAATCCTTGAATCAGGTCAAACCCGCTGTCGCAGGCGATTTTTAGCTGTTCTTCGGTTTCCACGCCCTCCAAGACGGTACGCTTGCGGGTGGCCTGGGCATAGGCCAGCAAGCTGTCGAGCAAGGGACGATCCTTCCCCCAGTGCTGAAGCCACTGGCGGTCGAACTTCAAAAAGCCAGCCAGCGACATCTGATACAAGGACAGCAAAGTCCCCGGCGCCCCAATGTCGTCAAGGGCCAGGGGGATGCCCCGGGCATGAAGATCCCGGGTGGTCCGTTCCACGAGATCGACGTGGGCGGTGTGGGTGTTTTCGATCAGTTCCACCACCACGCGCGGCCGCAAGGCCAGCAGATCATCAAGAACCCGCTGGGCCCGGCCGGCCTCCAGACCGGCCAGGGCACAGGGGTCGAAGTTGACGAACAACAGGCCCTCGGCGGGAGCACAGCGGATCTGAAAGCGCTTGAGGGCCACCTCGGCGGCGAACAAAATCCCCGGCCCGGCCCCATGCAAGGCATCGAACACCCGATCCGGCGCGATGGCGCGGCCTTGCGTGTCGCGAAATCGGGCCAGCGCCTCGTGCCCCACCACCACGCCGGTGCGCGGATCGACCAGCGGCTGGTAGACAACGCCGATAGTCTTCACGGCAAAAAGATCGCGCACGGCGTCGATCCACGCCCAGGGCTGGAGCATGGTCATGGAATACTGTCCGGCCGCCGTTGGGCCCCCGGGCCATAGAGCGTGGTGTGCCAGTATGACGTTCCCAGCAAAGCCACCCCAGCCACAATGTGGGCGAGCCGCGTGCTCTTGTCGCGCCGCCCGCCGCCGGTGAGCATGAAGCCGGTCAGAACCAGGGCCCCCAGCGACCCGACCATGGCATTCTTGGCCCAGGTCCGTTCCTGCTTGATGCCGCCGGACTTGGCGGTCTTTGTCGGCTTGGCCACGGCGATGGGAGAGGCGGCCGCTGCGACGGGGGAGGCTACCGCCCGCAAGGGAGTTTGGCTCATGGCGTGCTCTCCAGCAAGGCGGCCTGCGCCAGCAGAACCCGGCGGCGGGGCAGCGCCGGTGATGCGGTCTCGGCGTCGCCGATCAGCAAGGCATCCATGACCAAAGCGCCGCGCTCCGTTTCCCGCCGCAACGCGGTGAAAACCGGATCCTCCGGGTGGTCACCAATGCGGTTGACGATGGCCCAGGCCGTCTTGTGACTGACGCCTGTCGCGCGTTGGATGCGCCCGGCCAGCCCCACCCCCGGCGCACTCAAGGCCAGCCACAGCGCCACGATCCAGCGACCCGTCGCCACATTGGAGCGCTCGAGAACCGTTCCGCGCCGCGCCGAGTACTGTTTGCGGCAGCGCGCGCATTTAAAGCGGATGGCACCGGTGCGTTCGTTGGTCAGGCGATAGCTGTGCCGGAACCCGCAATGGGGGCACAACGCGCGACCACGCGGCCAGCGCAGGGCGTGCAGCAGGCTTTCCGCCGCCTCGGTGTCATCGAACAGGCTCTCACGGGTTATCCGCAGCGGATCCTGGGAGGTTGGCAGCATCGGATCATCTTTCCTCGACCGGGGAACCGGGCCGATAACCGCTCTGGCCATCGACCGCCTGTTCCGCGTTTGGGACTCCAAAGGACCGGGGGAACGTTTCCCGGGGAGGCCCTTGGTTTCCTAGGGTATTGATAGCCGTTGTCATTCGCAACACTCAATGCGAGGACGCTCCTCATTCTCATGTCAATCCAAGGCGGCCGCTAACTAACGGTTTTATCTCTAGGAAATTGGCTCGCGCCCCCTTATTCCGACAGGACAAATGGGTTATTATGGGATCACGTTTCGGCGCCGTAAGGCTTGTCCCGAGACTCCCCCCCCTCTACCCTGGCAACTGCAACAGCACATTGAGGGTCTTGATGCCGTCGTCCGATACCGCCTCCCGACTTGAGGATCTTACATCCCTTATGGTATCCTTGCGGTCCCATGTAACCATTGCCCATCACATTTTGGGCCGGGTTCGCCTGAAAATCGGGCTGGGAGCCCTGGGCGTTGTGGCGGGGCGCGACCAGGGAAAAGCGCGTTTTTCCCTGACGGACCTGTCAACGTTCGTGGGGATCGAGTCGGTTCGCCTTAATTCTGCGGCTCAGTCCGCCATCGTGACCTATGACCCGGCGGTGATTCCCGAGGCCTTTTGGCGGGAATGTCTATCGGTCCCGGAGGACCAACTCGGCCCCTTGATCGCTGCCACCTTGCGCATGCGGGCCCCCTGAGTCGCGGGAGCACGCTACACCCCACCCTGAGAGGGAAGACCTCCATGTCTCATTTCCCGGTTCATGTTCCCGATGCTTATGTCCCGGGAACGTATGCCTTCGCCGAGACCCTGCTGCGCGCCGGGGCCCTGGGCGCCTTGGTCGGCGGCACGGCGGCCTTGGCCGAGCATGCCCGCGGCCTGAAAGACGGCACCTTGACCCGCGATCAGGCGGTGCGCGGCGTGCTCGGCACCGCGGCCAAGACCGGCCTCGCCACAGGTCTCGGCGCCGTGGTGGCCGCCACCTTGCGCGGTGGGCCCTTGCTGACCACGACCGCCGTGATCGCCACGGGGGCCGCTGCCCTTTATGTCATGGACTCTAAAGGAAAACCGGCTGCCAAGGCCGCTCCTGAGTCCGCGCCAACGCCGGCCGCGTAAGCAAGCTTCCGGCCTCCGATACCACGCCCAAAGGAGGGTGATCATGTCCCATTCCTCGGGGACGGCCGATACTTCGGCCCCGGAAAACACCGCGTCCGATCCCAACGCCCCCGCCGCCCCGCCGCAGCCGCCCCATCCGCCGCTCCATGCCTTTGCCCCGCATCCGGGGCCGTTTGGCATTCCGTATATGGCGCCGTGGGCCGGCATCCCGCCGCAGGCGCCCTATGGGGGCATGGCGCCGCAACCGCCACAGGCGCCCTATGGGGGCGCGGCGCCGCAACCGCCGCAGGCACCCTATGGGGGCATGGCACCGCAGCCGCCGCAGGCGCCCTATTGGGGCGCGGCGCCGCAACCGCCGCAGGCACCCTATGGGGGCATGGCACCGCAGCCGCCGCAGGCGCCCTATTGGGGCGCGGCGCCGCAACCGCCGCAGGCTCCTTATGGGGGCATGGCACCGCAGCCGCCGCAGGCGCCCTATTGGGGCGGCCCCTGGGGCAGGGCGGCTTCCAGGGCGTCCCAGTCTACCGCGCCGTGGACGGCGTCGCGGGCCAGGGCGTGGGCCATCTGGAAGTCGAGCAGGGCATCAAGCGGCAGGGCATCGCCGGCCCGGCCCAGGCCAATGCGCGCCCGGGTGGCCGGGCGAAAGCGGGCGAAGGGATCCGGGCGGGCGGCGGGCGGCGAGGGCGGGTGGGTCATCGTCAGGCTCCTTGGGCCAGCAGGCGCCGAACCGGGGCGGCATCGGGGGCCGGGGGAGGCAGGCGGCCCGAGGCATCGAGCAGGCCCATGCGGGCCAGCCAGTCCTCGAACTCGGGGGCGGGGCGCTTATCCAAGAGGTGACGCAGGGTCAAGACATCGTGATAGCTCAAGCTTTGGTAGTTGAGCATGATGTCGTCGGCCCCGGGGATGGCGATCAGGAAGGTGACACCGGCATTGCCGAGCGTCATCATCAGGATATCCATGTCATCCTGGTCGGCTTCGGCGTGGTTGGTGTAACAAACATCCACCCCCATCGGCACGCCCAGCAGCTTGCCGCAGAAATGATCTTCCAGGCCGGCGCGGATGATTTGCTTGGCGTCGAATAAGTATTCCGGCCCAATGAAGCCGACCACCGTGTTGACCAGCAGAGGCGAGAAGGCACGCGCCACGCCGTAGGCTCGGGCCTCCACCGTTTGCTGGTCGAGGCCGTGGTGCGCGTCGGCCGAGAGGGCGGCCCCCTGGCCGGTCTCGAAATACATGACGTTTTGGCCCACCGTGCCGCGCTTGAGCGCTTGGGCCGCCTCGTGGGCCTCGGCCAGTAAGGACAAGCTCACGCCAAAGCTCCGGTTGGCGGCCTCGGTGCCGGCAATGCTCTGAAACACCAGATCGACCGGAGCGCCGCGCTCGATGGCCTCCAGGCTGTTGGTGACGTGGGTCAGCACACAGGTCTGGGTCGGGATGGCGTAGCGCTCGCGCAACTCGTCGAGCATCGCCAACAAGGTGATGCAGGCGCCCACGTTGTCGGTGGCCGGGTTGATGCCGATCACCGCATCGCCGATGCCATAGAGCAGGCCGTCCAAGGTCGAGCCGGCAATGCCGATCGGGTCGTCGGTCGGGTGGTTGGGCTGCAAGCGCGAGCCCAGGCGCCCCGGCAGGCCCAAGGTGGTGCGAAAGGCTGTGACCACCCGCGTCTTGGCGGCCACGCTCACCAGATCGACGTTGCGCATCAGCTTAGAGGCGGCGGCGACCATTTCCGGGGTCAGGCCTGGGGCCAGGGCGCGCAAGGCCTCGGGCGTCGCGGCGTAGGACAGCAGCCAGTCGCGGAACTCGCCCACGGTCATCGAGGCGACCGGGGCGAAAGCGGCGCGGTCGTGGGTGTCGAGGATCAGCCGGGTGACCTCGTCGGTCTCGTAGGGAATCAGCGGCTGGTCGAGGAAAATCCGTAAGGGCAGGTCGGCCAGCACGCGGCGCGCCGCCACTCGCTGCGCATCCGAGGCAGCGGCGATGCCGGCCAGCTCATCGCCCGAGCGCCGGGGCGAGGCCGCCGCCATCACGGTGGTCAGATCGGAAAAAACGTGCCGCTCGCCGCCCGCGATCACCTTAAACCCCGTCATCGGCCCTTTCTCCCTCGGCTGAAGTGCTGGGCATCATGCCGGGGGGTGGGGGGAGGGCGTTTGACATTTCAGCACAAAGATTGGGCTGTCGTGATTTATGCCTAAATGGTAGGCTTTTTACAGGGGGAAGGCTGGGGAAGCGAGCCTCCCCAGACCCCTCCATTCCTGAAGAGAATAGGAAGGGGTATTACAGGAGAGAGTTGGGAAAATAATCCACGGGAAGATAGAGTTGACTTTCCAGGAGAAGGGTTCCACCCTGGCGTTCCTTCAGGAACATTTTTAGCAGCTTATTTCCTTTCTCTTGGTCGGGATTCAGCCCAATGTCGCGGGGTCGCCTCTCCTTTGTCGTGCGTCTGATGGCGGGCGTGCTTTTTTTATCGGTTATTGCTGTCGTTGGTCTGGAAATGGTCGGGCTCGGCGAGTTAAAAGTGCGGGGACCGTTGTATGAGCGCATTGTTTTAGGGAAAGATCTTCTGGCCGATATTTTACCGCCGCCGGCCTATGTCATCGAAACCTACCTTGAGGCGACCTTGGCCTTGCAAGATCCGTCCTCGGTCGAGGGACATGCTCAGGCCATCGCCCGGCTGAAAACAGACTTCGAAGCCCGCCATGCCTTCTGGGAAGGCGCCGCCCTCGAACAAGGGGTAAAGGATGGCATCACCCGTGACGCCTACGCCCCCGCCGCCGCCCTCTTCACCGAGGTGGAGCGGTCCTTCCTGCCCGCCCTGCGCCGGGGCGATCGCCAAGCCGCCGAAGCCGCCTACCAGCGCGTGAGCGCCCTCTACGGGCAGCACCGGCAAGAAGTCGATCGCCTTGTCGTCACCGCCAACGCCTGGAACAGCGCTACCGAAGCCGACGCCGCCCAGCGCGAATCCCTCTTCATGACCCTCATCTGGAGCGTCTCGGCGGCAATGCTGGCCGGCCTCGCCGTCGCCTTGTGGGGTCTCCTCGCTCGCGTCATCCGCCCCGTGGTCGGCATGACCGAAGCCATGACCCGTCTCGCCCGCGGCGACCTCAGTACCCCGGTCCTCGGTCGGGAACGAAACGATGAACTTGGCGACATGGCCCGAGCCCTCCACGTCTTCAAAGTCAATGCCCAAGAGCGCGAAGCCCTGCGCGCCGCCCAAGAAAAACACCGCCAGCAGGCCGAGCGCGAAAAACAAGGCGCCCTCACCGCCATGGCCCGCACCGTCGAAAGCGAAAGCGGCGCCGCCGTCGATCAGGTGGCCCGTCTCGCCGCCACCATGGCCGCCACCACCCACGATGTCGCCTCCTCCGCCGATACCGTCAGCGCCAACAGCCGCTCCGTCGCCCAAGCCGCCGCCAACGCCCTGGAAAGCTCCCACACCGTCGCCGCCGCCTCAGAACAACTCAACGCCTCCATCAACGAAATCGGCTCGCAAATGGTCGCCGCGCGCGAAGCGACCATCATCGCCGTCGGTGCTACCGAACGCGCCCGCGCCACCTTGGCCTCCCTCACCGACGCCGTCGCCCGCATCGACGCCTTCAGCAGTCTCATCCACCAAATCGCTACCCAAACCAACCTCCTCGCCCTCAACGCTACCATCGAAGCCGCACGGGCCGGCGAGGCCGGCAAGGGATTCTCCGTCGTCGCCGGCGAAGTCAAATCCCTCGCCCAGCAAACCGCCCAAGCCACCGAAAATATCGCCACCCAAATCGAAGCCGTCCGCGCCACCACCAACGACGCCGTGCGCGCCGTCCTCGGTATCACCGACGCCATCCAAGCCGTCGAAAACGTCTCCACCACCGTCGCCGCCGCCATCGAAGAACAAAGTGCCGCGACCGGCGAAATCGCCCGCACCGTCGGCGACGCCGCCCGAGCCGCCGAAGACATGGCCCACCGCATCGCCCAGGTCTCGGCCGAAGCCGGCCTCACCGGCGAACGCGCCCAGTCCATGCGCGACCTCATGACCCAGGTCTCCGTCAGCGTCGAAGCCCTGCGTGAGGTTCTGGTCGAAGTGGTGCGGACCTCCACCCAGGAACACGCCGCCTGACGGGTGGGGGGGGTGGAAGGGGAAGGGAAGAGGGAGAGAAGGGATAAAGGCAAGGCTGGGGAGGCGCGGCCTCCCCAGACCCCTCGGGCTCTTTGGTCTTGTGGATATGGGGGGGAGTATAGGAGCAGGGGCGGGTTGGTGGTTTTTTTTGCGTGTTTTTATAGGCTAATTAAGTCTTTGGTTGTTGTTTGGGAGGGGGACCCCGTGGAAAATCGGAAACTTATTGAAATTAAAGAGAAAAACCCCTGTGTTCGGTCGTTTTGCGGATCTCTAGGAAGAGCCATCACCCGGCCTGCGCGTCACCCCGTGGAAAAAGCCCCAAACTTCTCAATCTTGACAGCACGTTAAAAGGGGGTAAGGCTAAAGCCGTTCCGCGATTGGAAGCGGATTGAATTAATTCCTTCTCCTCGGCTGAAATTCACGCACAGCGTGCCGCTGAATCAGCTCTTGAAGAGACTTTTCTTCCTCTTATTCTCAAAGAACCAAACGCAACGAATCTCCCCCCCTTCTTAAAGGAAGGGAGGGGTCTGGGGAGGCCGCGCCTCCCCAGCCTTTCTTTCTTCCCTTACCTTCCCCTTCCTTCCCCTGTCCCCCCCCTAATCCAAAGTCCGGCGGTAGCGTTTGACCGCGAGGGTGGAGACGGCGAGGAGGAAGAGGAGGAGGGGCCAGAGGTCGGGCCAGGCTTCGGCGAGGCCGGTTCCTTTGAGCATGACGCCGCGCACGATGCGCAGGAAGTGGGTGAGGGGGAGGATTTCGCCGAGGGCTTGGGCCCAGATGGGCATGCCGCGAAAGGGGAACATGAAGCCGGACATGAGGATGGAGGGGAGGAAGAAGAAGAAGCTCATTTGCATGGCCTGGAGTTGGGTCCGGGCCAGGGTGGAGAACAGGAAGCCAACGGCGAGGTTGGCGGTAATGAAGATGAGGAGTCCGAGGGCGAGGACGGGGGCGGGGCCGAGCATGGGGACTTGGAATAGTAGGCGGGCGGCGAGAAGGATGACGATGACTTGGAGGGCGCCGACCAGGATGAACGGGGCGAGTTTGCCGAGCATGACTTCCAGGGGGTGAACGGGCATGGCCAGGAGGGTTTCCATGGTGCCGCGTTCTTGTTCGCGGGTGACGGCGAGGGAGGTCATGATGATCATGGTCATGGTGAGGATGGTGCCGACCAACCCGGGCACGACGTTGTAGTGGCTGAGGCCTTCCGGGTTATAGCGGCGCTGGAGGCGGACGTCGGCGGCGCTGGGGGTGGGGGCGAGGGGGGCGAGACTGCCTTGCAGGAGGGGGGCGAGGGCGCTGGTGGTGATACGGTCCATGGCGTTGAGGGCGTTGCCGGTGGCGGCGGGGTCGGTGGCGTCGGCCATCATGAGGAGGGCGGGCCGCTCGCCGCGCAGGAGCTTGCGGGAGAAGTCGGGGGGGATCTCCAGTCCGAATTGGACGGTGCCCTGGGCCAGGAGGCGATCGAGGGTGGCTGGGTCGCTGGGGTGGGCGGTGATGCGGAAATAGCCGCTGGTTTCGAGGCCGCTGACGATGGCCCGGGCGAAGGCGCTGTTATCGCGGACGAGGAGGGCGGTGGGCAGGTGCTTGGGGTCGGTGTTGATGGCGTAGCCGAACAGAAACAATTGCATGACCGGGATGCCGATCATCATGGCGAAGGTCAGGCGGTCGCGCTTCATCTGGATGAATTCTTTGAGCAGCACCGCCCACAGGCGACCGAACGATAGGGGGGCGTGGGTCATGACGGTCCTCCGGGGCCGAAGGGGTCGGGGGCGCCGTCCATGAGGTGGATGAAGGCGTCCTCCAAACTGGGCTGGTCGCGCCGTCCTGTGATGGGTCCCGAGGCCAGAAGGGGGCGGAGCAGGGCTTCGAGGGCGGCGGCATTGGGGCCGCTGACGTGCAAGGTGGCGCCGAACGGGGTAATCCTGGCGACGTTGGGCTGGGTTTCCAGGGTGCGGGCCAGGGCGTTGAGGGGCTCGGGCGGGCCTTCCAGGTGCCAGGTGGCGAGGCCGGCGCTCTTGATGACGGCGGCGACGGAGCCGTTCGCCAGCAGGCGGCCGTAGGCCATGTAGGCGATGCGATGGCAGCGCTCGGCTTCGTCCATGTAGTGGGTGCTGACCAAGACGGTCATGCCCTCGGCGGCGAGCCGGTGGATTTCGTCCCAAAAGGCGCGCCGGGCCTTGGGATCGACGCCGGCGGTGGGCTCGTCGAGCAGCAGCAGCTTGGGGGCGTGGAGGATGCAGGCGGCGAGGGCGAGGCGCTGTTTCCAGCCTCCTGATAGGGTCCCGGCCAGTTGGTTTCGCCGTTCGCCCAGGCCCAGGCGCTCCAGGGCGCTTTCGACCCGCGTGCGTCGGCGATCGAGGCCATACAGGCGGGCGACGAAGTCGAGGTTTTCTTTGATGGTCAGGTCTTCGTAGAGGCTGAAGCGCTGGGTCATGTAGCCGACCCGGCTTTTGATGGCCCAACTGTCGCGCACGATGTCGAAGCCGAGGCAGGAGCCGCGCCCACCATCCGGGCGCAGCAGGCCGCACAGCATGCGCAAGGTGGTGGTCTTGCCGCTGCCGTTGGGGCCGAGGAAGCCGTGGATCTCGCCCTCGGCCACCGTGAGACTGACGCTATCGACCACTGTGCGCCGGCCAAAGCGCTTGGTCAGGCCCTCGACCGCGACCGCCGCGCTCATGACACCGGCGCTCCGGTGGCGGGGGCGACGGTGACTGGCTGGCCGGGGGCGAGGGCTGGGGACTCTATGAAACGGGCCTCGACGCGAAACACCATCTTGGCTCGGGTTTCCTGGCTGTAGATGACGGGGGGCGTGTATTCGGCCTCGGCGGCGATCCGCGCTACCTGGGCCGGCACTGGGGCGGGGCAGCCGTCGCAGCGCACCGCGAGGGGGGTGCCTGGGGTGAAGCGGGCGCGCTCGGCCTCGGGCACGAAAAACACCACCCGCACCGCCTCGGGCGGCAGCAAGGCGATGACCGTGCCGCCGGCCGGCACCCATTCCCCGACCCGGCGCACCGTGTCGTCGATACGCCCGGCCACCGGGCTGGTGATCTGGCGTTGCGCTAAGGCCCAACGCGCCTGGGCGACCGCCGCTTCTGCGGCCCGCAGGGTGGCCTCGGCGGCTTGCAGGGCTTCGGGGCGGGCCGGCAGGCGGGCTTCGGCCAGCCGGGCGGTGAGGGTGGCGACCCGCGCTCGGGCGGCGTCGGCCTCGGCTCGGGCTTGATCAAGCCGGGTGCGCGAGGCGGCGCCGCTGCCCACCAGCCCTTGTTGGCGGGCCAATTCGCGCTGGGCTAGGGTCTGGCCGGCCTCGGCTTCGTCGCGCTGGGCGGCCAGCACCGCCAGGGCCTCGGGCCGCTCGCCGGTGCGCAGGTCGGCGAGGGTGTGGCGGGCCTGATCGGCCCGGGCCTCGGCCTCGGCCAGGGCGGCGCGCTCGCGGGTGGCATCGAGTTGGAACAGCAGGGCGCCCGGGGCCACCGTTTCGCCCTCGGCCACCGCCAACTGCTCCAGCCATCCCCCGGCCGGGGCCGCCAGATGGACCATGTCGCCTTCCACGTAGCCGTGGGCCGAGGATGGTGCGGGAGCGGGGTCGCAGCCGGCCAGCCCGAGCACCGCTAGGACAAACCAGAGTTGGGAGCGAGGGGTCATCACCGGTCTCCTTCCGGGGGGGACACGCACAGGCCGCGTAGGAACAAGTCGGCGTGTAGGGCCAACAGCGTTTCCGGCGGCATGGAGTGCTCTTCCACCGGGCTGAAGGTGATCTGCCAAAGGGCGGTGATCAGGATGGGCGAGACAAACAGCCGCACCGCCGCCTCGGGATCCACCGGCCGGAACTCCCCCGCTGCGATCCCAGCGCGCACGATGCCCGCCAGCAGCCCCAGGCCCCGCCCCACCACCTCGCGCCGATAAAAGCGCGCGATCTCGGGGAACATGCCGCCATCGGCCAGCACCAGCTTGGGCAGCGCGGCGCGCCGGGGGTCCAGGATCACCTGACCCATGATCCCCACCGCTCGGCGTAGCCGCTCGGCGTGAGTGGGGGCGGGGTGGGCCAGGGCAGCTTCGGCTCGGGCAATGTTCTCCACGAGGTATTCGCGCACCACGGCTTCGAACAGCGCCTCCTTCGAGGGGTAGTAGAGGTAGATGGTGCCCTTAGCGATCCCGGCCCGTGCCGCGACATCGTCCATGCGCGTGGCGCTGAACCCCTTGCGGGCGAAGGTCTCGAGGGCCGCTTCCAGGACCTCCGCCGGGCGGGCTTCCTTGCGGCGGCGCCGTGGGCTTGCCTCGGTCATTGTGGGTGTCCTTTTAGTGACTGACTGATCAGTCATTAATGTGCGCTTTCTACGCCCCGGGTGCAAGGGGGATGGTGGGAAGGGAGAAAAGAGAAGGCTGGGGAGGCGCGGCCTCCCCAGACCCCTCGGTTCCTTTGGTGGGTTTAAAAGGGGTCTGGGGAGGCTTTGCCTTCCCAGGCGGGGGGAAGGGGGCGGCAGCCCCCTCTATTTTTCGCAGAAAAATAATTTGTTATAAGGAAATATTTCGAAAAGTTACTATTACAGTGCTCAATCGATACAGAAAGATAACGAATATTTAGATGGTTTTTGTAGATCGTTTCGATTATTTAACGGATAAACTGCCCCAGCAGCTCATCCCAACGCCTTGCCTCACGCCCTGAAAACACCTTATCCTAGAACTTTCCCCTCTCAGGAGCCCTCTCATGGCCGCGTCCCTGGGAGCCGGCCTGCGCGCCGCCCTCCCTATCATGATTGGCTACTTCCCCGTCGCCGTCGCCTTCGGCACCGCCGGCCGCGCTCTCGGCCTCGACCCCTGGCTGGTCACTCTCCTTTCGGTCCTGGTCTATTCCGGTGCCAGCCAGTTCCTCATTCTCAGCACCCTGGGCGGCGGCACCCCGTTGCCCCTGGTCGTCGCCTTGTGCGCGGGCCTCAACCTACGCCACCTTCTCTATGGTCTCATCCTGATGAGCCGCCTGCCGCCGCTGGCCGCGTTGCGGTTCTTGTATGCCTTCACCCTGACCGACGAGGTTTTCGCCTCGACCCTGGCCCGCGCCCAAGATCGCGAGGAGCCCTTCGCCGCGCCATGGCTGCTGGGTCTCGGGCTCGGGGCCTATGGTGCCTGGGTGGCGGGAACGGCCACGGGGGCCTATCTCGGCGACGCGCTGGCCGCTCACGTGCCGCTGGCGGCCGAGGCCAGTCGGTTCGCTCTGCCGGCCCTGTTCCTGGCCATCGCTTGGGCCAACCTGTCGGCGGCGACGCTGCGGCCCATGCTGGCGGCACTGGTCGTGGCCTTGCCGCTCGGCCTGATGGGCCAGAGTGCTTGGGGGATTTTGGGCGGGGCCTTGGCCGGGGTGCTGGTGGCCGCCTGGGGAGGACGGCGATGAACGATGCGGGATCCTTGCTGTTGGCCATCGGGGTGATTGGTCTCACGACGTATGGCACCCGGGTGTTGCCGTTTTTGCTGGGGGCGCGGGGCGATGCCTTGTCGCGTTGGATTGAGGGCTCGCCGGTCCTGAAAGCCCTTGGCCCGTCTCTGATTGCCGCCTTGGCTGCGGTCACCGTGGGGCCAGATGCTGTGAAGGCGATCGAGGCCGGGCGGCTTTTGCCCTACGGGGTGGGGGCTGCGGTCACGGTGGGGGTGTTGATCTGGCGTAAGGATTTGGGCACGGCGGTATTGGCGGGGATTGTGGCGTATGGTGGGGTGTTTGCCGTCGTTGGAGGTTAATAAAGAAGGGAAGGTTGGGGAGGCGGGCCTCCCTAAGCCCCTCCGGTCCTGGAGGGGTTAGCCGAGGACGGTGTCGAGGACCATCATCAGGGCGAAGCCGGCCATCAGGCCCAGGGTGGCCGGGGTTTGGTGGCCGTTGCGGTGGGTTTCTGGGATGACTTCGTGCGAGACGACAAAGATCATGGCTCCGGCCGCCAAGCCAAGGCCAATGGGGTAAGCGAGGGCCAAGCCGCTCGAGAGGCCAATGCCCAGCAGGGCGCCCAGGGGTTCCATCAGTCCGGTAAGCGCCGCCAGAGCCGCCGCCCGGCCCGGGCGGATCCCCGCCGAGCGCAGAGCCATCGCTACCGCTAAGCCTTCCGGGATGTCTTGAAGGGCGATGGCTGTGGTCAGGGGGATGCCAACCTTGAGGTCGCCCCCGGCAAAGCTAACGCCAATCGCCATGCCCTCGGGCAGATTGTGCAGGGCAATTGCCAGCACAAACAGCCACACCCGGTTTAGGCGCTCGCAGTCTGGGCCACAGGGGCCGGTTTCGGGGTGTTCGTGCGGGGTCAGGGTGTCGAGCCCCAGCATGAGCGCCGCGCCCAGGCCCAGGCCCACCACCACCACCAAGGCCCCCAGCCAGCCATTGCCCGTCAGGCTCTCGCCCGCCGCCAGACCGGGCAGCAGCAGGGAAAAGGCGCTGGCCGCCAGCATCATCCCGGCAGCAAAGCCGAGCAGGCTATCCTCGACCCGGGTCGAGAGCCGGCGCAAGGCCATGCCGATCAAGGCCCCCACCGCCGTGGCGGCAAACCCGGCCCCGCCGCCGATCAGCCCCGCGATCGGCGCTGGCCCCGCCCGGCCCATCACGATCTCCCACAGGCTGCTCAGAAGCAAAATACCCACCGCCACCAGGGCCAGCCCCAGCCCGGCGGCGGTCACCGGGTGAGCCACAAGCTGCGGTCCCCACAGGGCCCGCAAGGAAAACGCGGAAGGGGAGGAAGGCGTCGTCATCCAGAATACCCTCGCCGAGACCAAGGAAACTCTCAGCGTAGCGCGTTGCCCGGGGGGAGGATAGGTGCTGGTGGGGGCGGCAGCCCCGCGTTGCCTCCCCCCGGAAACCGCCGGTTCAGTTCCTCGGCGAGGCGGCTCGGTTCATCGAGGGGGGCGGGAGGTGTCCAGAGCTCAAGGGTGCCGGTGAAACGGCGGACGTGGCCGCGCTCGATAAGGGCGTGGTGGAAGCGGGCGAAGCGGGCCGATCCGCCGGGCAGGGGAAGGGCCAGCACCGGTTTGCCCGTGAAGCACGCTTCGGACAGCATCGAGACGCTTTCCTCGGTCACCATGACGGCATCGGCCAGGGCGAGCATGCCGTCGTAGGGGTTGGGGCCGCTGCCGTCCCAAACATAGGCGCCCAGAGGGGCGAGGGCGGCGCGCAGCCGAGCGGCGTTGGCGGCGCCGGTGCGACGTGACAGCGTGACCATCAGGCCCACACCCTCGGCGGCTAAGGCGGCTAACTGGCTGGCCAGCCGGTCGGCGTCCTCGGGGCCAAAGCGGTAGGCGCCGCTGGCCCCGCCGATCAGGACGGCGACGCGCGGCGAGGGCAGGGCGGCAAACCGCTCGGCCCAGACCCGGGCGCCCTCGGCCAGCCGGGCCGGGGTCAGGCGGTGCAAAGCGCCCAAGGTGGTGAGCACATTGGGGCCGCGCAGCCCATCGTGCTCGGGGGCGATGACCAGATCGAAATGGCGGGGCGAGACCTGGGGGTCCAAAAGTTGGATCAGTACCGGCCGGTCTGGCCCAGCCGCCGCGCGCACCGCAAGGGACAAGGTGGCGGCGCGGCGGCCGCAGGCGATGATCATCGCGGGCCACGGTGGGGCCAGGGAATCCGAGCCCGGCCCCAGGACCCGCTTCAGGCCGGCCCGCGCGCCCCACGGCGAGGGCAGCCAGCGCCAGGGCGCCGGAATATGCCCCACCCGGGCAACCCAGGGGCGGCCCAAAGCGGCGGCCAAGCCATGGGCCTGACTGATATTGCCGGCTTCGCCGGTGGTAAGGGCCCAAACGGAGGGAGCGGTCATGGCGGGGCTCGGCAAGAGAACGGCGGGAGAGGGACGGTAGCCCCGGCCCGATCTTGGAGCAACGGCATCGCATGAAAAAAATGAGGTCTTGTGAAAAAAGGGCTTGCGGGCCCCCGGGGAATTCCGTAAATAGGCGCTCCCCGAGCCAAGCCAGCGGAGAGGTGCCGGAGTGGTCGATCGGGGCGGTCTCGAAAACCGTTGTGGCAGCGATGTCACCGTGGGTTCGAATCCCACCCTCTCCGCCACTTCCTTCGGGAGCCCTGGAAACAGGGTCCTCTGAGGAAGGAAGATACGTGGCTCGTGTGTTTGTCTCCTGACCCAAATGGGGATGAAATGGTCCAGATCAGCAACCGACGACGAACTGGCTTCCGCGCTGTGGCGCGGCTGCGCAGCGTCGCCTGAGGATCGGACCTGAGGATCAAGACCGGGATTTTTCATCCCTTTGTCTGTTTCTCCCGAGGGGTGGCGCGCCAGGAAAAAGGTGCCCCACATTGCCCTTTTGCCGGGAGAACGGCCATGATGACCCTTCAAGTCGAAACTGCTGCTGATGCGCTGGTGATTGAGGATCTGCTGGATCGGGCCTTTGGGCCGGATCGGTGGCTGAAAACTTCGTATCGGTATCGGGACGAGATCGCGCCCTTGCCCAGCCTGTGCTTCACGGCGGTCGAGGACGGCCGGGTGCTGGGCACTGTGCGGCACTGGCCCATCGCGCTTGCTGAGGGTGCGGCCCAAGGCATGACGGCGGTTTTGCTGGGGCCCATCGCCGTGGAGCCCAGCTTGAAAGCGACCGGCATTGGTGGGCGGCTGATGCATCTGGCGATCCAGGAGGCGACGCGGCAGGGTGTGGACATCATCGTGCTGGTCGGGGATCCGGTCTATTACCAGCGGTTTGGCTTCCGGCTGGCCGCCGAGTTCGGGATTACCATGCCCAACGAGTCGGCCCCCCGGGTCCAGGCTCTTCCCCTCAGCCCCCGGGCCCAGGCGCTGACCCATGGCGGCGTGGTGGCGCGGGCCTTCCCTTTGGCCTACCCGGTGGCCGCCTGACCCCCCAGGTCGCGCCGCCGCTGCTTTTTGCCTGACAGTCTTCTTGCCAGAGGCCTTCACACCTCGTATGAAGAAGCACCTGTCCCCCAGGGCGCCGGATTAGCTCAGCTGGTAGAGCAGCTGATTTGTAATCAGAAGGTCACGGGTTCGATTCCTGTATCCGGCACCAGATTTTTCAAGGGGTTATGAAGTGATTGGGTCAGCTTTCATGTCCTAATTTTCCAAAGTCCTTTAGAAAATTTTCCAAACCATCGGACGGTTTTACTCCTTTTCGCCTCCCGTCTTGGCTTCCAGCAAGTCCATGGTTCGGTCGTCGGCGCCGGCATCCGCAAGGCGGGTGGCGTAGGCCGTGGAAGATCAGGCCAGGGCCGATCTTTCCTTGTGCTTCCAGGGCGCGAACCAGCCGGAAGAATAAGGTCCGAAACCCATCCCCCGTATAGGGCTTGCCGTCGCGCGGGCCGATGACGATAGTCGGCGCGCGCCGCTCGATCGTGGACAAGATGGCGGCAAGGTCGCTGTGAATCGGGATCCAGACCGGCTCTTGCGTTTTGCCCTGGGTGTGCCGGATCCATCCGTCTTCAAGGGCTGACCACGGCAGGATCGGGACATCCCCCTGGCGCAGGCCGGTATAGCTTCCAGATCGTGTCCCCGGACGTAGTGTAACAGGGCGATCACTGTTTGCTCTCCGGGAGGTTGGGCCGGAGTGATCAGGCCGCCGT
The DNA here is from genome assembly GCF_000284415.1 of Pararhodospirillum photometricum DSM 122. Classification (NCBI taxonomy): domain Bacteria; kingdom Pseudomonadati; phylum Pseudomonadota; class Alphaproteobacteria; order Rhodospirillales; family Rhodospirillaceae; genus Pararhodospirillum; species Pararhodospirillum photometricum. Next base: position 2,632,953 of record NC_017059.1, on the reverse strand, counting down.
GACGGGCGGCAAGCATGAGAGGGGATCATCGCCTAAGGGGGCGACGGATTCCAGGGGCATATAGCGGGCACGCTGGACGGCCCATTCGCCATTTTGCTCCATCAAGATGGCCCCGATCAGACGGGTGATGGCGGCTTCGTTGGGAAAGATCCCCACGACGTCCGTGCGGCGCTTGATCTCCCCGTTGAGGCGTTCGATGGGATTGGTGCTGTGGATTTTGGCCCGATGCTCCTTGGGGAAGGTCATGTACGCCAAGACGTCGCTTGCGGCAAGCTTGGGGACCTTGGGGCGCAGTTGGTCAGCCACCTGACGCCACTGCGCCCGGGCCGAAGCGACATCGTTTTGGGCGAAAGCCGTTCCGATAAAGGCGGCCACGACGCGCCGAGCGTTTTTGCCGGCATAAAAGATGGTCCGCATGAAATGGACTCGACAGCGCTGCCAAGTGGCGCAAAATTTCCTTGGAAACGGCGGATTTGATGCCTTCATCGGCGTCTGAAATGACCAGTTTAACGCCTTTCAGGCCCCTTCGGTTCAGTTTGCGCGATCGTGTCCCGAGGAGTGGTGTCGTCCTCGAGACACCGCGAGAGGGGAAGGATGCAATGAGATGCCGCTGGGGCGATCGCGCGTCCAGGAGCTTCCAGCCGGCGAAAGGAAAAGGGGGACAGGCAAAGAAAAACCCCGGCGTTTCTGCCGGGGCTTTTTTCTTTTGGTGGAGCTGAGGGGAATCGAACCCCTGACCTCTTGAATGCCATTCAAGCGCTCTCCCAACTGAGCTACAGCCCCATCCGGGAATGGCTTGGTCTTACGACCAAACCGTTGGGAACAACGGTCCTAAAGATTTGGTGGAGCTGAGGGGAATCGAACCCCTGACCTCTTGAATGCCATTCAAGCGCTCTCCCAACTGAGCTACAGCCCCATCCGGGAATGGCTTGACCTTGCGGCCAAACCGTTGGGAACTTTACCAACGCACCTCTTCACGAACCCTTGGTGGAGCTGAGGGGAATCGAACCCCTGACCTCTTGAATGCCATTCAAGCGCTCTCCCAACTGAGCTACAGCCCCCATCCGGGAATGGCTTGACCTTGCGGCCAAGCCGTTGGGAACTTTACCAACGCACCTCTTCACGAACCCTTGGTGGAGCTGAGGGGAATCGAACCCCTGACCTCTTGAATGCCATTCAAGCGCTCTCCCAACTGAGCTACAGCCCCCCACCGGGGTAATGCGCCGACCTGCCAGGCCAACATCACGATGCTCTGGCGTGTCCGCCAGAACCTTGGGACCTCGTCGCCGCCTTCCGGGGGGCCGGTCATCAGCGCCGAGGCCCGGGTGTCTACAAGGTCCCGCCGGTCTCGACAAGAGGAAAATGCGAGAAGGCGGAAAAAATCCCAGGACGGGGAGGGTTACTCGGACTCGTCAAGCTCCAGGTGGTCCTTGACCTCGTGGAGGTCGGTATCGTCCTCGCCCAGGTCGGAGGTGTCCTCCATCAGATCAGCCACCTCGTCGTCGTCGTCGGCTTCCAGGGCGTCATCGACGTCCATGCCAGCCCCGAGATCCACATCCTCCTCATCAAGCGGCACCACGGGTACCACCTTGGGGGGCTCTTTCTTGCGCTCGGCGCGGCGCAATTTGACGGGGGAATCGAGTTCCAGGACCGCCTCACACTTGGGGCAGACGGCAGGCGATCGCCGCAGGTCATAAAACCGCGCCCCACAACTTGTGCAGGTCCGCTTGACGCCCCATTCGGGTTTGGACACGCTTCCACCTCCCTAACGAACACCGATGCCGCGGGACTGCCCCGGCCCATCCGGCCCATGACGACTCGGGTCCCCTGGCGTGTAGCGGGGCCCCATCGGAAAGGCCGCTATTGCCACTTTCCTCCGGCCCTTGTCAAAAGCAATCGAACATCCTTTTAACGCCTTTGGACAAGACGGTTTTTGCCGCCCTCTCGCACTCTTTTTCCAGCCGGTCCCTATCTTGGGGTATACCCCCGTTCGAAGGGCCTGAGAGACCAAGGGGTCTGGGGAGGCGGGGTCTCCTCAGCCTTCCCTTATTTCTTTCGCCGGATGTCCAGGCCTTCCTTCACCCGATGGCCCTTGAACGCTACCCTTGGGGCGGAGCCTGTGCTAAACGCCTTGCTCCTTTTGCGCTCCCGTTGACCTCTTTGCCGCCAGGAAGCCCATGGCCGACCGTCCCTTGCCCCTGCGCGCCCGGCGCGCCGACGCCCTTATTGGTTCCCTTCGGGTGCCAGGCGACAAGTCCGTGTCCCATCGCGCCTTGATGCTAGGGGGGCTGGCCGTGGGCCGCACCACCATCACCGGCTTGCTCGAAGGCGAGGACGTGTTGGCCACCGCCCACGCCATGACCGCCATGGGGGCTCGCGTCGAGCGCTTGGCCCCAGGCGAGGCCGGCGCGGTCTGGCAGGTGGACGGGGTGGGGGTTGGCGGTCTGGCCGAGCCGGCCGATGTGCTCGACATGGGCAACGCCGGCACCGGGGCGCGCCTGCTCATGGGGCTGGTCGCCACCCACCCGATCACCGCGATCTTCACCGGCGACGCGTCCTTGCGGCGGCGCCCCATGGCTCGGGTCATTGAGCCTCTGTCGCGCTTTGGCGCCACCTTCCTGGGGCGAGACGGCGGGCGGCTGCCGCTGGCTCTTGGCGGCGCCCGCGCGCCCTTGCCAGTGACCTACCGGGTGCCGGTGCCCAGCGCCCAGGTCAAATCGGCGGTGCTGCTGGCCGGTCTCAACACCCCGGGGACGACCACGGTCATCGAGCCCATTCCCACCCGCGACCACACCGAGCGTATGCTGGGCTATTTCGGGGCGACCCTGACCCGCACCCCGGCCGAGGACGGCGGCGTGGTTTTGGCCCTGACCGGACAGCCCGAGCTGACGGGCGCGGCGGTGCAAGTGCCGGCCGATCCCTCGTCGGCCGCCTTTCCGCTGGTGGCGGCCCTGCTGGTCGAGGGCTCGCGCGTGGTGCTGAACGGGGTGGGCCTCAACCCCTTGCGCACCGGCTTGTTCGACACCTTGCGCGAGATGGGCGCCGACATCCGGGTGCTTAATCCCCGCGAGGAAGCGGGCGAGCCGGTCGGGGACCTGGAGGTCCACGCCAGCCGGTTGCGTGGCGTGACCGTGCCGCCCGAGCGCGCACCGTCCATGATCGACGAGTACCCGATTCTCGCCATTGCCGCCGCCTGCGCCGAGGGCGAAACCCGCATGGAAGGCTTGGCCGAGCTGCGGGTCAAGGAAAGCGACCGTCTGGCGGCCATGGCCCGGGGGCTAGCGGCCTGCGGGGTCCGGGTGGCGGTCGAGGGCGATACCTTGATCGTTCAGGGCAGCGGGCGGCCCCCCCAAGGCGGGGCGCGGGTCACGGTGGATCTCGATCACCGCATTGGCATGTCGTTTCTGGTGCTGGGCCTGGTCAGCGCCGAGCCGGTCGCCATCGACGATGGCCGCGCCATTGATACCAGCTTCCCCGGATTCGTGGCCCTCATGGGCGCGCTCGGGGCCACGATCACGGAGGACGCCCCTTGATCATCGCCATCGACGGGCCGGCCGCCGCCGGCAAGGGAACGCTGTCGCGCCGTCTGGCCGCCGACCTGGGCTATGCCCACCTGGACACCGGCAAGCTCTATCGCGCCGTGGGGATGGCGGTGCTGCGGGCCGGGGGCGATCCCTCCGATCCTCGGCAGGCCGAGGCGGCGGCCCGTGCTCTTGATCTCACCACCTTGGGCGATCCGGTCCTGACCACCGACACCGCCGGACAGGCCGCCTCCAAGGTCGCGGCCCTGGAAGGCGTGCGCGCCGCGCTTCTCGACCTTCAGCGCCGCTTTGCCGCAACGCCGCCCGGCGCCGTGCTTGATGGTCGCGATATCGGCACCGTGGTCTGTCCCGACGCCGACGTGAAAGTCTTTGTCACCGCCAGTCTCGAAGTCCGCGCCCAACGGCGCTTTCTTGAGTTGCGACAAAACGGCCTCGATGTTAAGGAAGACGACGTGGTCAGGGACATGCGCGAGCGTGACGAACGGGATCGCTCCCGCTCGGTTGCGCCCTTGGTGCCCGCCGACGATGCCGTCGTGCTGGATACCTCAACCCTCACCGCCGATCAGGCGTTGGCCGCCGTCCACGCTCTTTTGGCCCTAAAAGGCTGAAAGGGCTGGTTGCCGCGTCCTGAGTTTCCAGGAGTGTGCCGTCCCGGGTGGGGCGGCGCCCGATGCGATGAAAAGACCGCCGGACCCAACCGGCTGGCCGGATAACAGTTTGCGACGAACGAAAGGAAGAACAACCCCATGGTTATGGCTCATGCTGGCCACGATGCTCCTGCCCACGAGGATTTCGAGGCGCTCCTGAACGAGCAGCTCGGCAACGCGGGCGGCCTTGAAGGCTCGGTGCTGACGGGCACCGTGATCGGCCGTTCCGGCGATTTCTACCTCATCAACGTTGGTTTGAAGTCCGAGGGCCGGGTCCCGGTCAAGGAATTCACCCGTCCCGGTGAGGAAGCCCAGGTGGTTCTGGGCGACAAGGTCGATGTCTTTGTCGAGCGCTACGAAGACAAGGACGGCCTGATCGTCCTGTCGCGCGACAAGGCGCGCCGCGAGGAAGCCTGGAACGAGCTGGAGAAGTCCTTCACCGACGGACAGCGCGTGCGCGGCACCATCCACAGCCGGGTCAAGGGCGGCTTCACCGTTGATCTCAACGGCGCCATCGCCTTCTTGCCGGGCAGCCAGGTGGACATCCGTCCCGTGCGCGACATCTCGCCGCTCCTGGGCCAGCCGCAGGTGTTCCAGATCCTCAAGATGGACCGCGCTCGCGGCAACATCGTCGTGTCTCGCCGCGCTGTGCTGGAAGAGACCCGCGCCGAGGAACGCAGCAAGCTGATGGAGACGCTGAAGGAGGGCCAGATCCTCGACGGCGTCGTCAAGAACATCACCGATTACGGCGCCTTCGTCGATCTGGGCGGCGTGGACGGCCTGTTGCACGTCACCGACATCTCCTGGAAGCGCATCAACCACCCGACCGAAGCCCTGGCCATCGGCCAGACCGTCAAGGTCCAGGTCATCCGCTTCAATCCCGAGACCCAGCGCATCAGCCTGGGCATGAAGCAGCTCGAAGCCGATCCTTGGGATGGCGTTGCCGCCAAGTATCCGGTCCAGACCCGCTTCCTGGGCCGCGTGACCAACATCACCGACTACGGCGCCTTCGTCGAGCTAGAGCCGGGCGTTGAGGGTCTGGTGCACGTCTCCGAAATGTCCTGGACTAAGAAGAACGTCCACCCGGGCAAGATCGTCTCCACCAGCCAGGAAGTCGAGGTCATGATCCTCGACGTTGATCCGGACAAGCGCCGCATCAGCCTGGGTCTGAAGCAGACCATGTCCAACCCCTGGGCGTCCTTCCTCGAGACCCATCCGATCGGCACCGAGGTCGAAGGCGAGATCAAGAACATCACCGAGTTCGGTCTGTTCATCGGTCTGACCGGCGACATCGACGGCATGATCCACCTCTCCGACCTCGACTGGAACCGGCCGGGCGACGAAGCCGTCAAGGATTACAAGAAGGGCGACGTGGTGCGCGCCAAGGTTCTCGATGTGGACATCGAGAAGGAGCGCATCAGCCTGGGCGTCAAGCAGTTGGGCGAAGACCCCTACCGCGAGGCGACCGCCGAGCTGCGCAAGAACCAGATTGTTTCGTGCGTTGTCACCCTGGTGCAGGAAAACGGCATCGAGGTGGACGTCAACGGCGCCATCGGTTTCATTCGCAAGTCCGATCTGGCCCGCGAGCGCGGCGACCAGCGTCCCGAGCGTTTCTCGGTGGGTGACACCTTGGACGCCAAGGTCACCAACATCGACAAGTCCAACCGTCGCATGACCTTGTCGATCAAGGCTCGCGAAATGGACGAAGAGAAGCAGGCCATGGCCGAGTACGGCTCTGCCGACTCGGGCGCCTCGCTCGGTGACATTCTGGGCGCTGCTCTCAAGCAGGCGCAGCAGAAGGCCGAATCCGAAGACTAAGCCACGTCTTCGTCGGCGTGACAGGGAAGGGCGTCCCTCCGGGGGCGCCCTTCTTTTTTCTGCCACAGACCGCGACGACGGGCCTTGCGGCGAGGCGGATGGAGAGCGCGAAAAAATGCTTGCAGATGAGCGGGTTGCTTGACGAACGGGACTCCCTCTGGCACGCTTTGCCCACACCCTGGGGAGGGGCGTGCCAGGCAAGGATGGCGGGACGATGACCAAATCGGAACTGATTGCGCGTCTTGCGGAACGCAATCCGCATCTTTATCAACGTGACGTTGAGCGGATTGTCTCGACCATTTTTGATGAAATCGCCGATGCGCTCGCCCGGGGGGACCGGGTTGAATTGCGCGGGTTCGGCGCGTTTTCTGTCAAAAAGCGCGACGCCCGTATCGGACGCAATCCGCGTACCGGCGAGACCGTTGACGTCGATGCCAAGGCTGCCCCTTACTTCAAGGCAGGGAAGCAGCTGCGAGAGCTGCTCAACGGCGGCGTCGATCAGGACGACGACGACGATGATGACGAGGAATAAGCCGACCCTGGTCTGTTGACCGCAGGAGGAACCGTTGAGGAAGCTTTCTTTCTGGCTGATCGGCCTGCCGCTGGCCGCCTTGGTCGCGGTGTTTGCCGTGAACAATCGGGCCGTGGCCGAAGTCAGCCTGTGGCCGACCCCTTTCACCGTGGACCTGCCCGTTTATCTGCTGGTCCTGGGCGCTCTGGCTGTTGGCCTCATCGCCGGCGCCTTCATGATGTGGACCAATGCGGTCGCGCTGCGCGTGCGGCTGCACAACCGCGATTTGGAGATCCGCAGCCTCAAGCGCGATCTCGACCGCACCACCACCAGTTCGCTCAAAAAACTGGAAAAGGCCGGCGCCAAGGCCGCCCTGCCGCCCGCCGCCTGACCGGCCCCYTTGACCGAGGGGTCTGGGGAGGCCGTGCCTCCCCAGCCTTCCCTAATGGCTTAACAAAACGGGCAACGTCATCTGCCGCAAAATATCGCGCGTGACCGAGCCCCGCAGCATGCGCGGTAACCCGAGCTTGCCATAGGCGCCCATCACCAACAGCTCGGCGCTCACATCCGCTGCCTTCGACAACAAGAAATCCGCCACGCCAATCGCGTTGAGGGTGGGGGTCTCGACGGTGGCCCGCACCCCGTGATCCTCCAGCCGGCGCAGCAGTTCGATCCAGCGCCAGTCGCTGGGATCGGCCTTGTCGGGAGCATGGCGCACCACCGACACCCAGGCTTCCGAGCCCCGGATGAAGGGCAGGGCGTCGCCCAGGGCCCGAGCAGACTCGCGGCTGTCGTTGTAGGCGACCAGGACGCGGGAGAAGCCGTACTCGAAGCTCCCGGTGTAGGGGATCAACAAAACGGGCCGCCCGCAGTTGAGTACCACCTGTTCGGCCAGATCAGCGGGCACGCGGTCGGCGGTTCGGGGATCGTTTTGTCCCAAAATCGTCAAATCCGCATACTGGGCGTTGGCCGTCAGTTCGCTGGCGATAAAGTCGGGATTGGCCGAGTGAATGGTGTGCCAGTCGGGGGAAATCCCCTCGATGCCCGACAGCATCTCGAAAAACTTCTGGCGCTGGGGCGCCGCTTCATCGCCGATGGCGGCTTTGTCGCCGTGATAGGCGTAGGCCGGGAGCACAGTGGCCATCTGCCCATACACTCCGAGAATCCGGCCGCCCCCGCGGAGGCTGACAAAGCGCAGCGCTGCTTCGGCGCGGCGCGGCCATGACTCTCCCGCATCGACGTGTACCACCACTTTCATGGTTAAAGTCCTCCTCCCGTTTGGGTGTTGGTGTTTTTGGTCTTGTGCCCAGAGGGTGACCGATGCCGTCGCCTGACGCAAGCGTCAACCATGCGATCTCGGGGAAACAGGGAAGGCAGGGGGACATCCGATCGCGCCGACCGGGCATTGCTCCCGGCCAAGGGGAAGCGTAAAGTTGTTCCAGTGAAGCAGCGTCCCGGTCTCGGGACGGTCCCCGATTCCGGGTGACGGTCCGGGACACGCATTCCCGACGTCCCGGCCCTTCGGAGGACAGGACATGCCCATGACCCCGGTGGATACCGCCTTGCGCGAGGCTGATCGTCATGTCGTCGCCGGCCAAATCCAGCAAGCCCGCGAGGCCCTGCGGCGGGCGCGCATGTTCTGTCGCCAGCAAAACCATTCCAACGAGGAAGCCGCCATCTTGGTCCGCCTGGGCGAACTGGCCTTGGCCGAGGGGCAGCCAACCGAGGCCCAGGGCGACCTGACCGAAGCTCTTGCTCTCTTCGGCGCCGAGGGCGACCCGGGGGAGCGGGCCGTGGCCTTGCATCTCCTGGGGATGGCCGCCGAGGCCCGGGGCGACTTCGCGGCCCGCGACACCGCCTGGAGCGCGGCCGCTGCCTTGTTCCATGGCGAAGGACACGGCGAAGGCGAGGCCCGCGTCTTGCGGGCCCAGGCCCGGGCGGCGCGCGAGGCCGGCGATCTTGAAACCGCGTTTGATTGTTACGCGCGCGCGTTGCGCTTCTATTCCGCTCGGGGGCACACCTATCACCGGGGTATGATCTTGCGCGAACTGGGCCAGCTTCAAGGGCGCAAGGGACGCGCCGACTTGGCCCATGCCGCCTTCGATCAGGCCGCCGAGTTGTTCCACATGAGCGGCGATGTGCTCGACGAAGCGTGGACCGCCCACGACCTCGGCACCTTGCTCGCCGGCCTGGGCGACGTGGAAGGCGCCCGGGCTGCGCTCGCCAAGGCCGCCCGGCTGTTCGCCACCGCCGGCCATCTCGGGGGCGAGGCCGAGGCTCTCCTCGATCTCGCCCGGCTCGACGCTTCGTCCCAGCCGCGCGCCGCCCTCAAACACGCCCGCCAAGCTGCCGAGTTGGCCCAACGCGCCGGTCTGGAGGACCTCAAAACCGCTGCCTTGCGCGAAGCCGACGCCCTGGTGTCCTAAAAAGGAACAGGGGTCTGGGGAGGTTCGCCTCCCCAGCCTTTTTTTGTCCGCCCTCCCGACGCAGGAATTGCTCTTCATGCTGTGCTGCCTCTCCGATGCCCGCTTGGCCGACCTGCTGGCCGAGGATGCCCCCCATGGTGATCTCACCACCGAGTCCCTAGGGATCGGCGACCGTCCGGGGATCATGACCTTTACCGCCCGGATGGATCTCACTGTGTGCGGGATCGAGGAGGCCTGCCGTCTCATGACCCTGGTCGGCGCCACTCCCCAGCCGCTGTTTGCCTCCGGCGCCGTGGTGCCGGCCGAGACCTTGCTGTTGCGGGCCCACGGTACGGCGGGCGCCTTGCATCAGGCCTGGAAAGTCGCCCAGACCCTGATGGAGCAGGCCTCGGGCATCGCCAGTGCCGCCCGCGCCCTCGTGGACGCTGCCACCGCGGCCCAGCCCGGCACCGTGGTGGCCACCACCCGCAAGACCTTTCCGGGCACCCGTGCCCTGGCTGCCAAGGCGGTCAAAGCCGGGGGGGCTAGCTTGCACCGTTTGGGACTCTCGGAAACCCTGCTGGTGTTCGCCGAGCACCGGGCGTTCTTGGAGCCCGCCGAGTTGGAGACGCATTTACGGGCCCTGCGGCGACGCTGCCCGGAAAAGCGCGTGGTGAGCGAAGTCACCACCGAGGCCGAGGCCCGGGCCGCCATTTTGGGCGGGGCCGAGGTCGTCCAACTCGAACGCTTCGCCCCGTCCCAGGTCGCTGCTCTGCGGCGCTTTCTCGACGAGCACGGCCTTGTCGATCAGGTGACCCTGGCCGCCGCCGGGGGGGTGACCTTGGCCAACGCGGCTGACTACGTCCACGCCGGTGCCCGGGTGCTTGTGACCAGCGCGCCCTACCTTGCCCCGCCGCGCGACATCAAGGTTCACCTGCGACCGGCGTAAGCGTTTCGCCGAACACCGCCGTGAACGCGCGGGCCAGCGCCGCGTCCGCGTCGGCCATGGGGATGTCCAGACCGAGCGCGCGCAGCGATGTGACGCCGTGCTCCTGGATGCCGCAGGGCACGATGCCCTGGAAGTGCTCCAGGTCCGGGGCGACGTTGAGGGCGATGCCGTGGAAACTGACCCAGCGGCGCACCCGGATGCCCAGGGCGGCGATCTTGTCCTCGCCGCCGTTCGGGTGGCGTACCCACAAGCCGACCCGATCCGCCCGCGGCTCGGCTGCCACCCCCAACCGGGCCAGGGCCTCCTGGAGCCAGGTTTCCAGGTCGTGGACAAAGCGCCGGACATCGCGTCCGCGCCGCTCCAGGTCCATCATCACATACACCACTCGTTGTCCCGGTCCGTGGTACGTGTATTGTCCGCCGCGGCCGGCCGCATACACCGGGAAGCGCTCGGGCCACAGCAGGTCCTCGGGCCGGGCGCTGGTGCCTTGGGTATAGAGGGGCGGATGCTCCAAAAACCACAGGGCTTGCGCCGCGCCGCTTTCGCGGATGGCCCAGGCGCGCGCTTCCATGCGCGCCAGCGCGTCGGGATAGGGGATCGGGGTCAGGCTCGTCAGCCAGTCCATCATGCCGTCCTGAAAAAAAAGAGGGCTCCCGGGGGGCACAGTGAAAAAACCCCTTGCTCCCCCCGGCCGCGTTTGATATTGCATCCGTCCTCGGCGGCGGCCAAGCAAAACGGAAGCCGACGGGGCCTGAAAGAAAAGACGGCAAGGCAAAAACAAAGCTCTTGACTTCCAATCTTGAATGTTTTACTGTAAAGAAGGTTACGATGCGGTCGTGGCGGAATTGGTAGACGCGCAGCGTTGAGGTCGCTGTGGCCGAAAGGCCGTGGAAGTTCGAGTCTTCTCGACCGCACCATCAAAAAAACCCGTCGGATTTCCGACGGGTTTTTTGTTATGGCGGGCGGGTTGCGGGCTTGGGGTGTGTTTCATATAATTCTTGATCCGTTGCCTCAGAGGAAACGATGAAGGATCAAGCACAGAATCCCCATGCTCTCGACGGGGCGCCGGAAAACAGTCTGGAAGTCGCGATTGGTCGGCAGGTCCGGGAATACCGCATGAAGCTCGGTATGACCGTTGCCGACCTCGGGCGTCAGGCCAAGCTGTCCCATGGCATGCTCTCTAAAATTGAAAACGGTGTGACATCACCGTCGCTGTCCACCCTTCAGGCCTTGTCGCGGGCTCTGAACGTGCCGGTCACGGCCTTTTTCCGCAAATTCGAGGAGCAGCGCGACGCGACGTTCGTGCGATCGGGCGAGGGGCTGCTGATTGAGCGGCGCGGCACTCGGGCCGGTCATCAATACCAGTTGTTGGGGCACACCATCGGCAAGACCTTGGTGGTTGAACCCTACATGGTGACCTTGACCGAGGAGTCCGACGTCTTCCCCCTGTTCCAGCATGCGGGGTTGGAGTTCATCTATCTTCTCGAGGGCGAGGTGGCCTATCGCCATAGCAACAAGCTCTATCTCATGGGGCCGGGGGATTCCCTGTTCTTCGATGCCGACGCGCCCCATGGGCCCGAGGAGTTGCGTAAGCTGCCGATTCGGTTGCTTTCGGTGATTGTTTACTCCCGGTCTGGTGAGGCTTAGGGGGGGGGCGCAAAAAAGGGCAGGGGGGAAGGCGGGCCTTCAGGTCCCTCGGCTCCTTATGCGGTTTGCTCCCAAAGGCGGCGCAGGTCGGCTTCGCCGGGGAGAGCGCCGTCCTCGTCGCGGTAGCTGAGGGAGGCGGTGTGGACTTGGCCCTGCCAGGTTCGTTCCAGGGTCGCCCGCTCGGGGGTTTTCAGGAAGTGGGCTAGGAAAGCGTTGATTTCGTGCAGCAAGGGGTAGGATCCGGCCTCGGCGGCGACCCCGACCGCGTAGTAGTAGGATCGTGGGGTCAAGGATCCTGGCAGGATTTCCAGTCGCGTGGCCCAGGGGCTTTCCGGGGCGGTGCAGGCCCAGTAAAAAATCGGCAAGTCCACGCAAAATGCATCGACTCCCCCGGTGGCCAGGGCGTCGTGAATCCGGGTTTGGTCCGAGAACGCCACCAGATTGGCGAGAGGGATCCGGCCCCCGGGGCGGTGGGCGTTGGCGGCCCAGCGCAGGCCTAGGCCTTCGAGAACCGCCAGGGCCGCCGGGTCGTTGATGACCCCGACCACCTTGCCCGCCAGACTCTCCAGGCCCTGGATCCGGGTGTCGCCCCGGCGCCGGGCCATGACAAAGGGCAGCCACGTGTAGGTTTCCGAATAGGCGACGCCCCCGAAGCTGGCGCTGGGCGGCAGGGCGYTCCACACCACGTCGGCCGGGGGCTCGCCGGGGCGCCGGCCGCAGACCAGGAGTTCGGTCAACTGGTCCCAGGGGTGTTCGACAAAGGTGCAGCGCACGCCCAACCAGCGGGCAAACGCTTCGGCATAGGCCACGTCCAGCCCCTCCAGCGGCGCGCCCAACCGCCGACGAAACGACAGGCCGACAAAGCCGGGCTCCACTGCCACTCGGATCTCGCCCCGCGCCTTGATCGCCGCAAGGCGGTCGGGGCGGGCCTCCAGGGGCAAGTGGTGGCGCTGTGCCAGGGCTTGAAGCTGCCGGGGATCATGCAGGGCATGCCCGACATCGCTTAAGGTGGCCGAAACCCGGTCCATCTTGTCCAGGGCCCGGGTCCGGGTGGCGTTGCCCAGGTCGATCATCTCTCGGATCACGCCATTATGCTCGGTGATCGCCGCCACATTGTTGGTGATGGTGCCCAGCAGGGCTTCCAGATCACCGAGGGAGGTCTCGCTCAGGGCGCGCAAGTCATCAAGAGACTGAGATACCGCCTCGACCGTGGTGGTGAGTAGGGAGAAAATATCTGTAAAATCAAGTGCTTGGCTGGCTTGGGCCACCTGATCTAGGGTGTGGGTGGCCAGGGTTCCCACCTCGCCCGCCACCACGGCAAACCCCCGGCCCTGGTCGCCCGCCCGCGCCGCCTCTATCCGGGCGTTGAAGGCCAGCATGCGCACGCTTTGCCCAATGGCGCCAATGGCCTCCAAGACCTGGCGGGCGTGTTCTCCCTTGGCTTCCAGGCGCCGCGCGCTGTCTTCCAGGCGCTGGCGGATCTCCTGGGCCAAATGGTCGATGCGTTGCTCGGTGGTGGTGCGAACCTGTTTGGCTTGATCGCTTGACGAGGACAAGGTGGCTTCGGTCGCCGTCAGGGCCTGAGTGAGGCATTGCGTGCGCCCGGCGATTTCCTCGAACGCCTGGGCCTGCCCCGTCGCCGCTGTCTGAGCGTGCCGTGCCAGATGGCGGGTCTGGCCGATCAAGGCGGCCAACGCCCCCTTGTCCTCCTCGGGGCGAAGAGAAACAGGGCCGGTCGTGCTCATGTCCAGATCTCCTTCCCGAAGGCAGGAGCCGCGGACGAAAAGGACAGGGGTCCCTCACGCCTCGTGCCTCCGCGTCGGAAAGGAGAATGCAAAAACAATGCCGCCTAAAAAACAAGCCCCCCAACGATCTCTCGATTCTCTCTGCACAAATCACGGGCACTCACAGAGCCGATGCCGCCTCCTCAAGCACCCCTCCAGCCCCGCGGGGTCTGGGGAGGCCGCGCCTCCCCAGCCTTCCTTTCTCCTCTAGTACCGCTCGTACAGCTCATCATCATCCCGGTCCGCCTCATCAAGAGCCAAGCGGATGCCCTTGTTGGCAGGGGCTTCTCCCAGCTTGCCCCGGGTCTTGGCCCGTGTAGCCGGGCGGCGGGGGGGCGTCGGTGCCGCCGTGCCGGTTTGCCCCGTCTTGAAGAACGACATGGTTTCGTCAAGCTGCTGGGCCTGGGCGGCCAGTTCTTCCGACGTCGCCGACATCTCCTCCGAGGCGCTGGCGTTTTGCTGGGTCACTTGGTCAAGCTGGCGAATGGCCGTGTTGATCTGTTCGGCGCCGACGTTTTGCTCGCGGGCTGCTGCGCTGATCTCTTCCACCAGTTCGGCGGTACGGCGGATGTCAGGCACCAGCTTGGTCAGCATGTCGCCGGCCTGGGTCGAGAGCCCCAGGGTTTCCGACGACAAGGTCATGATCTCCGAGGCCGCCGCTTGGCTGCGCTCGGCCAACTTGCGCACCTCCGAGGCCACCACGGCGAAGCCCTTGCCATGTTCGCCAGCCCGGGCTGCCTCGATGGCGGCGTTGAGGGCCAGCAGGTCGGTTTGGCGGGCGATTTCCTGCACGATGTTGATTTTTTCGGCGATGGTGTTCATGGCGTCCACCGCCTTGGTGACTGCCCGTCCGCTGGCCTCGGCGTCCTGAGCCGAGCGTTGGGCGATGCGGGCGGTTTCGGTGGCGTTGTCGGCGCTTTGGCGGATGGTTGAACTCATTTCCTCCATGGACGACGACGCTTCCTCGGCGGCCGAGGCCTGTTCGGTGGCGCCTTGGGCCAGTTGCTCCGACGTTGCCGAGAGTTGCTGGCTGCCCGACGACACCTGTTGAGCTGCCGCCAAGGCGTCGCTGACGACCGAGCGCAGGCGAGCGAGCATGGTCTCAAGGGCGATGCCCAGGGCGTCGTGCTCGGAGCGGCGCTTGGCTTCCACCGTCAGGTTGCCCGCGGCGATTTCGGCCGCCACGGCCGCCGCCGCGCGCAGGTTGGTGATCATTTCTTCCAAGGCGATGCCGAGGACATCCTTGTCCGACAGCCGCTTGACTTCCACCGTCAGATTGCCGCGCGCTACGTCCCCGGCGATTTGCGCCGTGGTGCGCAAGGTGGCGGTCATCTGGTTGAGGGCGGTCACCAGATCGCCGATCTCGTCCTTGCTGCTTTGCTCAATGGTCTGGCTGAGATCGCCCACCGCCACCGCGTTGGCCAAGCCGACCGCCCGCCCCAGGCCGCGCCCAATGCTAATCGCCATGAAGCTGGCAACACCGATGCTGACGAGAATCGTCACCAGCAAGATGCTCAGCAAAGTAGTGCGCATCTGCGTGTATTCTTCAAGGTTGTAGGTGACGTATTCGTTCATCTGGTTGCTGCTAAGCAGCGCAATGCGGTCCAAGGCCGCGGTCAACTCCGAGCGGATCTTGTTGCCTTCGGTTTGCAGCAAGAGGATGGCTTTTTCCTTGGACTGCTGCTGGGCGAGATCCCGAGCCTTGCGCGAAATATCCTCGTATGTGGATAAGCTCGACGCCAAGGTGTTCACGGCCCCTTTGTCCAGTCCCTCCAGGCGCCGGGCGAGAAGCGTGGCGTTTTCCTTGATTCCGAGGACGGCACTATCCGCTTCTTTTTGCAAAGCGGCAATTTCTTCCTGCTCCAGGGTCGTGAGCATCTGGCGGCTGACGAAGCGCAAGTGGTCAAACTGCCGTTGAACGGCGCTAACGGCGACCAACCCTTGGAAGTCGCCAGTGCCTTCAACTGTGTGGCGCATCTGCTCCAGGGTTGCGTAAATTTTTTCCACCTGGGCGTGGCCTTCCTGGTTGAGAAGGTGGAGTGCCTGGGCTGAAGTGTTCTGCAAAGCCAAATCATTGGAACGGTTGCTGTATTCGCGATAGCGCAAAATCAGGGCTTCCGTTGATTGCATCAGGCGCTGGCCTTCCTCAGAGGTGATCAGCGCCCGAATGCTAGCCAGCTTTTGCATCATCAAATCTTGATCTTCCTCGGCCTCCCTCATGTACGATTTTTGCTTTTCTGGATCGTCGTAGAGAATGACGTTGCGCACAAGGCGGGCGGTATCCGAAAAAAGCGCTTTCAGCTCAAGGGCGGCCACCAGCTTTTTATTGGAGTTCGAGGTCAGAAAGACCGTTCTGTCATTCATGGTTGACATGGCATTGAGGCCCATCAGGGCCGATGCCGCCGCAAGAAGGATCACAAGCAGGAAGGAAGCCGCCAGCTTGCTTTTAATGGACAGACGCATCACCCTCTCCTCTTAAGAGCGATTTATATTGCAGGCGCGGTATTTGTGTTGCATCTTTCCCGGCGCGACTTCCTTTTTGAGGGAAGTGGATGAAGGGCACATCCTTCAGACTAGTCGCTTGTGCCCTAAAGGAAACTCACCTTTCGATAGGTTGTCTCCCGGTCTGGAGACATAGGCTCCAGTTAAAAGAGTGTAGCTCTAGGGATACGTTGCGCTGGGGGATAGGGTGATCCTTCCTTGCCGATCCGGCAAGGGCTCGCGGCGGACGGGGATCTTTTTTTCTTTAGTTTTTAGGGAAGTAATTTTCTATATAGCTGATAATAAACAAAAAAATATTTTTCTTTCGCCAGAAGGGCGATCCAGGAGCGAGGATAACCGGCCTGTCTTCCGTGTCTTGGTTGAGGTCGCGCCGGTACGGCAACGAAAATTACCCTGGTGACGCGTATGATTGCCCCGACTCGAGAGAGCAAAGCTCTTTCCAGCGGCTTTATGGATGAAAGCCTCCCCGTTTAGGGGACCCCGTCTTATTTCCGAGGGGTCTGGGGAGGCCGCGCCTCCCCAGCCTTGCTCTTTCGGCTATCCAGCCTTCTTCACCCCCGCCATGACAATCCCCGTCGCGCTCTGGGCGGCCAGGGTCAAGGTGCGCAGGTCTTCGGGCTCCAGGTTGTGGATGTTGGTCTTGCCGGTGCAGCGCGCCATCATCGAGCCCTCCGACACGGCGGCCTGGAGGAACAGGCTCAAGGCCGCCGCCGAGGGCGCCGCCTCGGGGAAGACGAGTCCGGTCCTGTCGAGAACACCCCCCAGAGCAAACCCGGCCGCCGCCGCGACCATGCCGGCCGTGGCGCCAAGCGCGAGGGCCTTGGCCAGATCCGAGCCCGAGCGCAAGCCGCCAAACCACACGATCGGCACTAACTCCTCGGCCTTGCGGGCCCGCAGCAGGCGGATCGCCTCGGGGAGCAGGCCGATATCCGGCGGGCCGGCCAGATCGGCGCCATCGGCCGGCAGGGCCTCCGAGCCGTCCAGGACAAGGCAGGCTGCCCCGCGGTCCACCGCCACGGCGACGGCGGCCCCCAGCGTGGCCCGGGTCGCCAGCAGGCCCCAGGGCTGATCGGGCCGCGCCAGGGCGGGCGGTGCCGGCGGCGTTCCCGGGCGCGGCAGGGCGATCGCCAGGGCGGCCGCCGGGTCGGCGATGCCGTTGGCCCCAACCAGTTGGACCCAGGGGACCCCGGGCAAGGCCGCGCGCCCAACATAGGCCGTGCCGCTGTCGGCCAGCGACTGGGCCAGGGCGGCGCGCACGCCGTCCGGCGCGGTGTCGAAGCCGCCGACCAGCAGCGGATGGGCCAGACTCAACCCGGCCGCCAGGGGCGTGGTGGTCTTACAGGCCTCGCGGTAGGGGTCGATGACCAAGCGGGTCAGGTTGGCCGGCAGGAACACCAGATCGTCGAAGGTCGGGCGCCCCGGACGCGCCGGCGTGGGGCGGGCGTCGAGCCGGGCCAAGGTCAGGGCGCGGCGGGTCTCGGCGGTAGTGTCGGGGCGGGCCAGGGCGAACAGGGTTTCGCGCAGTTTGACCGAGTAGTCGGTCGAGCCGGTCTCGGTATCGCAGCGATAGCAGCGCGCCGCCTGGGCCTTGGCCGTCTCGGTATCGTAGTTGGCTTCCGTCTCGCCCCACGGATCAGCCCCTTGGCCGAGGAAGCGCGGCTCCTCGCGGCCCAGCTTTTCCCAGCGCGGGTCCTGGGCCAGGGGCGCTTGGCGCGTGCGGTACGGCGTGCGATAGGGCTGGGGATGGGTCTCGCCGTTGAGGGCGGCCAGCACATAATAGGCGGCGCGGTGCCCCTGTTCCATGGCCCGCACCAGGGTCGAGGAGCCGCTGGCCGCATCGCCGGCGGCAAACACCCCGGGCAGCGGCGTGGCCAGGGTTTGGGGATCGGCCAGGATCCGGCCTTGGGCCAGCAGGCCGTGGCGCTCCAGTTCCTCGACCGCCGTCTTTTGCCCGACCGCAGCGATCACCAGACCCACGTCGAGGGTAAACTCAGACTCAGGGATCGCCTGGAACCCGCGTCGCCCATCGGGGCCCGGCGCCCCCAAGGCGGTGCGCACGCACGACAGCGCCACCCGGTCGTCGGCGCCGGGGATCGGCTGTACGGCGGTGGGGGCAACCTGGGTCACAATCTCGATGCCCTCGGCCAAGGCGGCATGGCGCTCGTGGAGGCGGGCGGGCATCTCGTCCAGGCTGCGGCGGTAGAGCACCGTCACCTTCTTAACCCCGGGCAGGCGCTGGGCGGCGCGGCAGGCATCCATGGCCACGTCGCCGCCGCCAATCACCACCACGTGGGCCGGCAGGGTCGGGCGCTCGCCGCCGTTGATACGTTTGAGGAAACTGAGGCCGTCCACCACCTGGGGCAAGGTGTCACCCGGCACGCCCAAGGGGCGTCCGACATTGGCGCCCAGGGCCAGCAGCACGGCGGCATGGTCGCGCCGCAGGGCCTCCAGGCTCACGCCGCCGGCGCCCAGCGGGGTGGAGAGGTGCACGGTGATTCCCGAACATCGTTCTAGAACGCGGTTCACATCCTCGGCAACCACGGCCGGCGGCAGGCGGAAGTCGGGGATGCCCCAGGCCGCCGCGCCGCCTGCGCGATCTTGCGCCTCGTAGAGTGCGACCGGGTAGCCGGCCAGGGCCAAATCCTGGGCGGCGGTCAGGCCAGCCGGCCCGGCGCCGACAATGGCGATGGTCTGGCTTTGGGTCGGCTGGACCGGGGGCAGGCGGTAGCCCGGGCCCAGGGCCTCCATTACGCTGCGCTTGAGGGCGCGGATGGTCACGGCGCCATCGGCTTGGCTGCGGCGGCAGGCGCTCTCGCACGGGGCATCGCACACCCGCGAGCACACCCCGGAGAAGGGATTGGTGGCGGTGATGGCTTCCAGGGCGCCGGCCGCGTCGCCGTCCCAGATCAGGCCAACGTAGGAGCCCACATCGGTGCCGATCGGGCAGGCTACCTGACAGGGCGGCGGCTGATAGTGGGGCAGGCCGCTTTGGTCGGCGGCAAGATCCAGGGAAAACGGCTTGCACGCAGTCATCATCTACCTCGTCGTGAAAAAGGAAGGCTGGGGAGGCGGGGCCTCCCCAGACCCCACAGTCATGTAGGGGTCTTCGCGGGCGGCAGGTCCCAGGAAACGTGGGGTCTGGGGAGGCCTCGCCTCCCCAGCCTTTCACGCCGACAAAGCCAAGTCAGGCGGCCGATAAGAGGGGTCATAAGGCAGCCCAGTGATCGCTGCCGCCTCCGGGGTCAGGGCCACCAAGTCGGCCCGCGACACCTGCCGCACATCGCTGTAGCCCAGCGCTTGGGTCAGGGCCGCCATCTGCCAGCGCACCGCCTCCAAGAAGCGATGGATGGCCTGGGCTTGGCGCTCGGTCTGGTAACGCGCCTCGTGCTCGGGGTCTTGCGTGGCGATGCCGACCACGCAGTTGCCGACATGGCACTGCATGCAACTGATGCAGCCGCCGGCGATCAGAGCCGCCGTGCCCATGGCCACGGCGCTGGCGCCGAGAGCTAGGGCCTTGAGGGCGTCCACCCCGTCCTTGATGCCGCCCATGAGGACGATGGGCATGTCGCCCTTGTGCTCGATCTCGGCCAAACCATCCAAGGCCTCCTGCAAGGCGGCCAGGGTGGGGATGCCGACGTTTTCCAGCACCTCGGTCGAGGCGGCCCCGGTCGAGCCTTGGAGGCCGTCGAGCTGAACGAAATCGAAGCCGTCCTTGTAAGCGATCTTGATGTCGTCGCGCACCCGGCCGGCGCCCATCTTGATCGAGATCGGCTTGGTGTAGCCGGTGGCCTCGCGGAATTCCTCGACCTTAATCACCAAATCGTCGGCGCCCATGATATCGGGGTGGCGCGAGGGCGAGCGCAGGTCGATGCCCTCGGGGATCCCGCGAATGGTCGCCAGCTCCTTCGTCACCTTCTTGGCCATCAACTGGCCGCCCAGGCCGGGCTTGGCGCCTTGGCTGATGTAGATCTCCAGGCCATCGGCGCGCAGCATGTCGTGGATGTTCCAGCCCAGCCGGCCCGAGAGGCATTGATAGATCAGTTGGCTGGCCTCGGCTCGCTGCTCGGGCAGCATGCCGCCTTCGCCGGTGTTCTCGACGATGCCCGAGAGGCGCGATGCCCGGGCTAGGGCGATCTTGGTGGACTTGGACAAGGCGCCATAGCTCATGGGGGCGATCAACACCGGCATGGACAGGCGCAGCGGCGTGGCCCCGTGGCGATCGCCCAAGGTGGTGGCCAGCGACACAGCGGCCAGGGGGTCGCCCTGGGTGCCCACTTTGGTCGGATCCACCTTGAAAGCGATGTCCGAGAAGTGGGGCAGGGGCTTGGAGGCGCCGTAGCCCCGGATGCGGTAGCGGCCGATCAGGCTCTTGGCCTGGATATCGCTCACCACCTTGGCGTTCCAATAGCTGTCGGTCTCGGAAAACACCGGGTGAGGCAGGGGCCGCGCGATGGGTTCGCTCACGCCGTAGCGCAGCTTGGTGCCAGCGTTGACGATCTTGGTGAAGGGCCCCTCGAAGGAAAGGTCGTAGCGCGCGAGAAAGGCTCGAAGATCCGCATCCTCCTCCGGGCTCATCTCGGCGATCATGGCATCCGCGCCCAGGGACTGCACCCGGCCGCCGACATACACCGCGCCCGCCGACATGTCCTCGCCGACCCGCTCGCCGGAATCGCCCAGGATGATAATGCGTCCGCCGTACATCATGTAGCCGGCGAGAAAGCTCGCGTTGCCACAGCAGAGCAAGGTGCCGGCCTTCATGACCTGCCCGGCCCGGCTGCCGACATTGCCCTTAACCACCACCTCGCCGCCGCGCAGGGCAACGCCGGCAATGGCGCCCGCGTTGCCGCCGACCACCACCGAGCCCGCATATAAAGAGTCGCCGACCCCCCAGCCGACGTTGGAGTCCACCTCGAACCGGGCGCCATGCGACAAGCCGGCGCAGAAGTACCCGGCCGAGCCTCGCACCCGCACCCGCACGGGATGGATCAGGCCGACGCCGATGTGGTGGCGGGCGTCGGGGTTGAGGATCTCGATATCCTCTCCTCGGGCGGCGGCGGTGCGCAGGGCCTCGTTGGCCGCGCGCATGCCCAGCGTGCTCAGATCGATCGTGACCATGTGCGGAAGGTCCCCGGCGCTGGTTCGGTGGTGGACAGGGGCTGACCCGGAAACAGGCGGTTCAGCGACACTTCTTCCGAGGCGATGGCGATCAGGCTGTCGTCCTCGTACATGACCATCGGCTTGGCCGCGAGGCGGTCCTTGGCGTAGCCGATGCCCTCGCGGGTCGAGACCAGGAACGAGAAAGTGCCGTCCAGGTCATCCACCGACTGGGCCAGCGCCGCCTCCAGGGACTGGCCCTGGGCCATCTTGTCGGCGAGATAGACGGCGACCAGTTCCGAGTCATTGTCGGTGCGAAACTCGAAGCCGCGCGCTTCCAGGCGGCGGCGCATCTTCCAGTAGTTGGTGATCTGGCCGTTGTGGACGATGGCGACATCGGCAAAGCCGGTGGCCCAGAACGGGTGCGCCGCTTCCGGCTTCACCTCGGATTCCGTGGCCAGCCGGACGTGGCCAATGCCGTGGCTGCCGTCCACGTGATCCACGCCGTAAATCCGCTCCAGGTCGCGGGCGGTGCCCACGTCCTTGATGATGTCGAGCGCATGGCCCAGCGACACCAGCTTGGCCGCGTGCTCCATGGCATAGGCAAAGGGGCGGATCTCGCCCCGGTAGGCTACCTCGACCACCACGCTGGCTCCTTCGCGGCGTTCTTCCAGCAAGGTGGCGCTGGCGTCGGCGAGGGCGCTTCTGATCCGCGCTAGGCCCGGATCGTCGTCCACCAGAAAACGCAGGCGCAAGCGCTCGTCGTCGGCGCGCTCGGCATAGAGGGCAAGGCCGGTCGAATCCAGGCCCCGGTGCTGGCACCCGTCCAGCATGTCGGCCAGGGCGCGTCCCAAAACGTGGTTGGCTCCCGGCCGTTTAAACAGAAGTCCAGCGATTCCGCACATGCGCGTCTCTCCCTTGTGCGATGGCCTGAGCGTAGCGGCCGAGGGGGGAGGGGGTCAATGGGGTTGTGAAAAAAGTTTCCTGTCATGAACCGGGTGCGGCCGAGGGAAGAAGGGAAGGCTGGGGAGGCCAGCCTCCCCAGGCCCCTCGATTCCTTAGGAATTTATCCCAAGGAACGGAGGGGTCTGGGGAGGCGAGCCTCCCCAGCCTTCCCTTCTTCCCGGAAAAAAATGTTCTTGCCAGTCGAGGGGGCCGCGCCTACCGTGCCTCTGCCGCATTTGGTGGCATGGGCTAAAAATGCCTAAAGACGAGGCAAAGCGAGAGGGGGCTTTGATGGTTGAGGACCTCACCGAGATCGCCCGGGAGCGGGGGATCCGCTACTTTCTGATCTCATATGTGGATCTCTTTGGGGTTCTGCGCGCCAAGCTGGTGCCAACCTCAGCAATCGCCCACATGCAGAAAAACGGCGCCGGGTTCGCCGGGTTCGCCACCCATCTGGACCAAACCCCCGCCCATCCCGACACCCTGGCGGTGCCCGATCCCGACAGCCTGATTCAACTGCCCTGGAAGCCCGAGGTCGGCTGGCTCGCCTCCGATGTCTGGTGCGACGGCCAGCTCATCGCCGATGCTCCGCGCAACGTTCTCAAGCGCCAGATCGCCCGCGCCCGGGAAAAAGGCTGGCAAATGAAAGTCGGCGTCGAGTGTGAGTTCTTCCTGTTGAACAAGGAAGGCACCCACATCGCCGATACCCTCGACGAGTATCCCAAGCCCTGCTACGACCAACTTGCCTTGATGCGGCAATACGATCTCATCAAGGAACTCTGCGATGCCATGCAGGAACTAGGCTGGGGCCCCTACCAGAACGACCACGAAGACGCCAACGGCCAGTTCGAGATGAACTGGGAATACGACGATGTCCTCAAAACCGCCGACCGCCACGTCTTCTTCAAGTACATGACCAAGACCTTGGCCGAGGCGCGGGGGATGCGCGCCACCTTCATGCCCAAGCCGTTCAACCACCTGACCGGCAGCGGCTGCCACATGCACGTCAGCCTGTGGGACGGCGCGCGCAACCTGTTCGATGACCCCCAGGGCGAGTTGGGGATGAGCCCGCTGTCCTATCAGTTTCTGGGCGGCGTCATGCACTCGGCCGCCGACCTCTGCGCCCTGTTCAATCCCGCCGTTAACAGCTTCAAGCGCATCAACGCCCCGATCACCGCCTCCGGGGCCACGTGGTCGCCCAACTCCATCACCTACACCGGCAACAACCGCACCCACATGGTGCGCATCCCCGAGGCCGGGCGCTTCGAGTTCCGCTTGATGGACGGCGCGACCAACCCCTATCTCGCCCCCGCCGCCTTGTTGATGGCCGGTCTCGACGGCATCGCCAACAACCGCGATCCCGGCGAACGCCTTGATATTAATATGTATACCGACGGGCATACGCTCCAAAACGTGCGCAAGCTGCCGCTGAACCTGTTGGATGCCCTGCGCCTGCTGGAGTCCTCCGAGGTCGCCCGCGCCGGGTTCGGCGATGCCTTTGTCGAGAGCTACATCAAGCTCAAGCTCAAGGAGTGGAACGCATTCATGAGCCATGCGAGTGCGTGGGAGCGCTTGCATACTTTGGATTGTTAAGGGCGCAGGAAAAGGAAGAAGGCTGGGGAGGCGGGGCCTCCCCAGGCCCCACCTTCAATTGGCCCTGCCGCCGAAACGAAGCCTTAGGAAACGAGGGGTCTGGGGAAGCCCCGCCTCCCCAGCCTGTCCTTTCTCCTTCTTCTGTCAATCCTTCCTGGGAAGTGAGCGATGAGCGAAATCGCCAAGCATTTCGTGCTGACCATCAGCTGTCCCGATACCACCGGCATCGTTGCGGCGGTCGCCGGTTTTCTCTCGGGTCAGGATCTGTTCATCACCAAGTCCGAGCATTTCGGCGATAGCATCGGCGGTCGCTTCTTTATGCGCACGGTGTTCGAGGCCCGCCCCGGCATGCCGCCCCTGGCCGATCTCTGCGCCGCCTTCCAGCCCCTGGCCGAGCGCTTTGCCATGGACTGGCGCATCCATGACGGCAGCCGCAAGCCGCGTCTCTTGCTGCTGGTCTCCAAGTTCGATCACTGCTTGAATGATCTGCTCTACCGCTACCGCACCGGGACCTTGCCCGTCGAAATCCCGGCCGTCGTCTCCAACCATCCCGACTTTCAGCGCATCGTCGAGTGGCACGGCATTCCCTATCACTATCTGCCCGTGACCAAGGACAACAAGGCCGAGCAGGAAGCCGCCATTTTGGAAATGGTCGAGCGCCTGCACATCGACCTCGTGGTGCTCGCCCGCTACATGCAGGTTCTCAGCCCCACCTTGTGCGCCGCCCTGTCGTGGAAGTGCATCAACATCCACCATTCCTTCCTGCCCAGCTTCAAAGGCGCCAAGCCCTATCATCAGGCCTATGCCCGGGGCGTCAAAATCATCGGCGCCACCGCCCACTACGTCACCACCGACCTCGACGAGGGGCCGATCATCGAGCAAGCCGTTGAGCGCGTGGACCATGCCCACACCCCCGACGACCTCGTCGCCCTGGGCCGTGATATCGAAAGCGTTGTCCTCGCCCGCGCCGTCCTCGACCACGTCGAACACCGCGTCCTCCCCAATGGCAGCAAAACCGTCGTGTTCCGACGCTAAATCCAAGGGAGGGGTCTGGGGAGGCTCGCTTCCCCAGCCTTCCCCTTGATTTCATCCCCCTCCCCAGAAAACAATACGCCCCTCACCCCGTGGAAAAGGGCCAGAATGACCGAGATCCTGAACGCCTTGGGCCAGCCGGTGGGGGCTCTCGTGCCCGACTGGCAGCCCCGCCCCCGCCCCTCGCGCTCCCCCATGGTCGGGCGCTACGGTCGCCTGGAGCCCCTCGACCCGGCCCGCCACGCCGAAGCCCTCTACGCCGCCCACCAGCACGATCCCGAAGGCCGCAACTGGACCTACCTGTGGACCGAGCCCTTCCGCGATTTCGCGCCGTTTCTGGCATGGCTCGAAAGCATCAAGGCGAGCGAGGATCCCCTCTATCATGTGGTGATCGACGCCACCACCGAGCAGCCCGTCGGCATGGCCGCCTTCATGCGCATCGACCCCACCCACGGCGTCATCGAAGTGGGCCACGTCAGCTACACCCCCTTAATGCAGCGCACCCCGCTCGCCACCGAGGTGATCTATCTGATGGCCCGCCGCGTGTTCGACGAATTGGGCTATCGCCGCTTTGAATGGAAATGCGACAGCCTCAACGCCCGCTCCCGCCGCTCCGCCCTGCGCTTCGGCTTCACCTTCGAGGGCATCTTCCGCCAACACCTCGTCGTCAAAGGCCGCAACCGCGACACCGCCTGGTTCTCCATGCTCGACCACGACTGGGCCGAACGCCGCCACGCTTTCGAAGCATGGCTCGACCCCAGCAATTTTGACGCGGAGGGGCAGCAGAAGACGAAGCTGACGCCCGGGGTGTGAGGGAAAGTCCCTTGAGGAAAAAAGAAAGGCTGGGGAGGCTCGCCTCCCCAGACCCCTCGTTTGTTTGGGGTTTGATTTGGAGGTGAGGCTTAAAGAGAATGCGTTTTGTGATTTTTAATCTAGTTTGTTTTTGTAGATTTTTTGATGTTTTTGACGCACTTTGAAGGCTGGTTTACGGGAGAGAGTCGGTTCCAACCCCAAGTCCTGAACGATCGGGATTTTCCTGAAGTGAACAAATGGCGTGCGGTCGGGGCGGCTTCGGTACTGGAAAAGCAACAGAACCGGGAAAGAGAAGTATAAAAGTCGAGCGCCTCAATAAGCTTTACAGCCGGCAGATCGGACCAGCGGCCAGGAGTAGGGCGTTCAAAATCATCAATGCCGGCCAAGTCCCTTCGCCCGTGGTGTTGGCGTGGATGCCTCCAATCTCCTCGAACAGAGCGACGAATAGGCCGTCCAGTGAGCCCGCTATATGGTAACTGCTCACGGGGTTGGCTGTTTGGCGATCACGTGGACACCTCCGGAAACTGGCGTCCGGGTCTGGTTCGTGATTCCATAGGCGATCGGCTGTTGGGAGGGGCGGCAATGGCGGTTCAGATCGGGTTCTGGGATGTCGAGCGTCGTCTGGCGGAACTTTCGGCGGAGGGCGATCCGCTGGAGACGCTGTCGAAGACGGTGGATTTCGAACTGTTTCGGCCGGTTCTGGAGCGTGCGGTCCGGCGACGGAGTGCGCCCTCGAAGGGCGGTCGGCCCGGCTTTGACGCGGTTTTGAAATTCAAAATGCTGGTGTTGCAGTCGCTGCACGGTCTGGCGCTGGGTCGGACGACGTACCTGGTGCGCGACCGGCTGAGTTGGATGCGGTTCTGCGGCCTGGGGCCGGGCGATGCGGTGCCGGATGCCAACACTCTTTGGGATTTCCGCGAAGCGCTGATCGCGGCCGGTGCGTTTGACGATTTGTTCCAGCGGCTCGACCGGGCGATCAGCGAGGCGGGCTATCTGCCGATGTCGGGGCAGATCGTCGACGCGACGCTGATGTCGGCGCCGCGCCAACGCAATACCGAGGCCGAGAAACAGACGATCAAGGAGGGCAAGGTTCCCGAGGACTGGCGAGACAAGCCGGCCAAGCTGCGGCAGAAGGATCGCGATGCCCGCTGGACGGTGAAGTTTTCCAAGGGAAAGGTCAGAGAGGACGGCACACATCAAGGCGATATCGCCATCCCTCATTTTGGTTACAAGAACCACGTCTCGATCGACCGCAAGCACGGGATCATCCGCCGCGCGCTCGTCACCGACGCGGCCACAGCCGATGGCGCCCGACTGCGCGAGGGGCTGATCGATCCGGCCAATACCGCCTCCGACGTGTGGGCCGACAGCGCTTACCGCTCCGAGGCCAACGAGGCGTTCCTTGCCGAAGCCGGCAAGGTCAGCCGCATCCACCGCAAGAAGCCCAAGGGCAAACCGATGCCTCGGGCGACCGCCAGGGCCAACGCGGTGAAATCCAGGATCCGTTCCCGGGTCGAGCATGTCTTCGCCGAGATGAAGGGTCGGATGGGGCTGGTCATCCGGACCATCGGCCTCGCCCGCGCCAGGGCAGCGATCACGCTCGCCAACATGGCCTACAACATGAAGCGCTGGTCCTAGCTCGACCGTCAGGCCGAACTCGCCTGATCGGCGCCCGACCGGGCGCTCCCCAGGGGGGATGCCGCCGATCCTGGGGGCTCGTCACCCGCTTCATACCACTCGCCCCGGAAAATCAGTGATCGCAGCGCCGATCACAACCCGATCGAGCGGCCAGCGACATGCGCTGCCGTTCAAGGCCGGTTTCCGGAGGTGTCCAGGTGGGAGTTCGACGAGGTCTTCCTAGGCTTGCCGACCAGTGCCTCCAACTCCTCCACCCGCGCCGCCAAGCGCTCAATCAACGCCGCCTGATCGGTAATCAGGGCGTCCTTCTCGGCATCACTCAGGCGGATAACGTGGTGTCTCTCCCATCCCTGGAGTGACTCACATTTCCACCCCGACCGCAACTGTCTCCGACCAGCCCCGTGAGCAGTTACCTACGCTTACCCCTTCCGTAGCAAAAACAGATATTCAAGGTGATCTGTTTCAGCGTCGCGCAGCCAGTCATTCGTCCATTTCATATGAGCCATGACGTTCTTTTTATGTGATATTTTCATTAGATCGATAACATCGCCATTTGCCGCCAGAATGTCGGTCAACTCTTCTGCGGTCGCTCGGCCACCAGAGCTATACGACAAGACGATGTAAGGTGCTTTGGTGTTCTGAATTAGCCGCTCGATCGCTTCGACCACGATAAAGCGGCCGCTGCTGCCCTTTCTAAATTCTTCAAATTCAGATCCGCCAACGCTGTCGGATGAATCCTCTCGACGGCGAGCAGCACCAAACAATGGTGGTCTGTCATTAAGAATGACCGACTTCCAAATATGATAATAGGATTCGTAGCGGACGCGGGACGGCGGCATTTTTTCGTTGTTCGATCCATATGGTGGATCGAAATACGCCAAGTCTGCGTCAATGCTCCCTGTAAGCTCAACGGTATCTGCGTTATGGACCTCGTGCGTTTGTTCGCTCTGAATGATGCGGGGCACTTCAAGTCGAAGCAGCTTGTAGGAACGGGGCGACCATTCGTTCAGATATGAAACGTAGTGGCCTAACGTGCTATCGACGCGCTCAAGTCCCATTATCAGACTGGTGAGGGCGACATTCTTTTCGTCATCCTCCAGCCCTAAGCGATCTATCTCACTGCGGATTGCGTCCAGCTTGTTCGCATTGTGCATCTGGAAAGGCTTTTTAAGCCCGTCCAGCCCCCTCGACGCGCCGCCTTCGCCAACTTCGCCGCCATAATGCTCTGAAAACCAACCATGCTCAGGGGTGACTAAATTTAGGTAATCGATGATCCGCTTATAATGATCTAGGTCGCGCTTTGCGTTCAGATAACACTCTGCAAACGTCTTTGACCAAATAGCCTTGTCGTTAGCTATGACCTGATAGCCTGTTTGTGCGAGTGCCTGTGACACTCTCGTTGTTCCTGCAAAGCCGTCAAAGACCCTTTTCGGCTTCACCGATGAAACAATATCGATAATTGCACCGATTAGCTTTGTTTTAGCACCCGCATACTTTATGCCCTGTGTTTCTGGTTCTCTATCAAGAACATTGCCGAGAAGGTCGAGCATCTTAAAAACCTGCGTTTCTTTTAATTTGTTCAATATCGGCTTTGATCTCTTCCAATGCCTTTGTGTGCCCTCGCTCTGTCGAAACGAGTGCATGAGAAAATAGGGAAACCAAAGTCAGATTATGCGAGTATGAAACCCATCCTCCCGTCAAGGAGTCGAAGTATTTCAGGCCGTTGCGTGTATGCGTCCACAAACCTCGTTGCAGAGCATTAGTCGTTGCGCTTCCATATCGGACTTCGCATATGTAGCCGTCCAGGGCGTCATAAAAGCGGAATACTGGGTGCTTTCTGCCGCTTCCCGCATCTTCAAGAATAACATAGTCGACAGCTTGGCGAGCGCGCTCCGCGTCAAATACGAGGATATTGCATTTATTTTCTTTCTCGTCGTAGATCAGCGGAAGAATGTTAATGTTACCGAACCCTGCAAATTCAGGCATAAGCCAAAGAGATTGAAGCTCACTTCCTGAAATTCTAGTCCCCAGTTTTTGTAATGCTGGAAATAGCATCGAGTTCTTGTCAGTTGATAACTGCAAAGGCCCATCACCATAAGCCTTTAAGCTTACAGGAATCACCTCGTTTGTGATTTCATTGGTGACAGATATATCTTCTTCGTTCGATTTCGCTCGATATAAGTCTTTTCCTACATGTAGCGACTTAAAATCATACATAAATTGATTGATAAATTCTGAAATAGCTATCTCAGCCAAGTCACCATGAGTTTTGTTGCCAATAAGGCGCATAGTGAAAATGTTGCTTAGTGTAGTAACGATCAGGTCAGGATTCTTTGAAAACAGTAGCTTCAGCCTTTTTGTAAATTCTTTATATGCTGACATGGTTGTAATTCCCATCGTTATGTAGATTTATTGCAAAGAGCTTTTTTGCTCCTGCAAAATGCAGCGCTAAGCTTAGCGAAGTTCCGTTCCTGGGACAATGCGCTAATGGCTTATCCCCCTGCCTCCGGGGCCACGATATCTGGACACTTCCGGAAACCGGCCTTGAACGGCACCGCATGTCGCTGGCCGCTCGATCGGGTTGTGATCGGCGCTGCGATCACTGATTTTCCGGGGCGAGTGGTATGAAGCGGGTGACGAGCCCCCAGGATCGGCGGCATCCCCCCTGGGGAGCGCCCGGTCGGGCGCCGATCAGGCGAGTTCGGCCTGACGGTCGAGCCAGGACCAGCGCTTCATGTTGTAGGCCATGTTGGCGAGCGTGATCGCTGCCCTGGCGCGGGCGAGGTCGATGGTCCGGATGACCAGCCCCATCCGACCCTTCATCTCGGCGAAGACATGCTCGACCCGGGAGCAGATCCTGGATTTCACCGCGTTGGCCCTGGCGGTCGCCCGAGGCATCGGTTTGCCCTTGGGCTTCTTGCGGTGGATGCGGCTGACCTTGCCGGCTTCGGCAAGGAACGCCTCGTTGGCCTCGGAGCGGTAAGCGCTGTCGGCCCACACGTCGGAGGCGGTATTGGCCGGATCGATCAGCCCCTCGCGCAGTCGGGTGCCATCGGCTGCGGCCGCATCGGTGACGAGCGCGCGGCGGATGATCCCGTGCTTGCGGTCAATCGAGACGTGGTTCTTGTAACCGAAATGAGGGATGGCGATATCGCCTTGAGGTGTACCGTCCTCTCTGACCTTTCCCTTGGAAAACTTCACCGTCCAGCGGGCATCGCGATCCTTCTGCCGCAGCTTGGCCGGCTTGTCTCGCCAGTCCTCGGGAACCTTACCCTCCTTGATCGTCTGTTTCTCGGCCTCGGTATTGCGTTGGCGCGGCGCCGACACCAGCGTCGCGTCGACGATCTGCCCCGACATCGGCAGATAGCCCGCCTCGCTGATCGCCCGGTCGAGCCGCTGGAACAAATCGTCAAACGCACCGGCCGCGATCAGCGCTTCGCGGAAATCCCAAAGAGTGTTGGCATCCGGCACCGCATCGCCCGGCCCCAGGCCGCAGAACCGCATCCAGCTCAGCTGGTCTTGCACTAGATCTCTCAGCTTCAGGGGTCTGGGGAAGCTTGCTTCCCCAGGCCGGGGTCTGGGGGCGGCAGCCCCCAGAAGGCGAAGCCTTAAGAAGAGAAGCGCGAGAGAACCTCCCAACCGTCCGTCACCAACGCCCGGCCTTCAAACGTGGCAACCGGGCGCAAACCCAAGGTGTTGGCGAGAACCAGGGCGTCGGCTTGGGCGAGGGCGGAAGGGGAGAGGGGGGCGGGGTGGAGGAGGCCGGCGGCGAGGAGGCGGTGGCGGGTGATGCCGGGGGAGGGCGCCGTCGCGGAGGGGGGGAGTCACCCAGGTGCCGTCGAGGCGGGCCAGGAGGGTGGCGACGGTGGTCTCGGCGACGCGGCCTTGGGTGTTGAGCAACACGGCATCGTCGGCACCGCGATCGCTGGCTTCGAGGCGAGCCGGGGCGGGCGGCGTCGGGCTTGGGCGGCCAGGGCCTCGGCCAGGGCGGCGAAGGGATCGCCGTCACCGCTGGCTTGGAGCGTTTGGAAGGGCTCGACGGCGAGATAGGAATAGCGGGCGCGATTGCGGTCGGGGCCGCCGCTGTCGAGCAGCATGGCCCAGGGCTGAGGGGCCCACGGCGCGAAGGCGCGCAGGGGATCGCTATAGGGGATTTCCAGAAAGTTCATGCCCACGCCGGTGCTCGGGTCGAAGAAGAGGGAAGAAGCCTGAGGGGGCGGGTCTGCCCGGGTCCCTCTCTTCTTACGCAAAAAAAAACGGGGCGACCAAGATCTGGTCGCCCCGCCCGATGATCGTCCCGAAAGACCTAGTGCGCCGGACGGCGGCGGGGAAGTGCGGTTTGGAACCGCCGGACACCCCAGGCCCTTGAAACCAGGACGATCAGCGAAAGGGAACCACGGTTTCTTCCGTCGAGGACGGCGGATCGCGCGGCGTTCTGCCTTTCAATAAGCATCGAGCGTGCCAGTTGGGGTCGATGGGGGAAGGGTAGTCTTTTCAAAGGGTTAATGTTTTATGACGCGGGCGCGATAGCCTTGCAGTCTGCAAGGTCTTGCGCCGTGCATTGCAAGGTGACGCAAGAGGCCGGCTGCGCCCGAAGCGTCACGATCGCGCGGCTAGGCGCACGGCCTTTTCCAGGGTGTGGAAGCGCTCCAAAAACAGCCGTCTGGCGTCGGCCACGGGCAGCGGGGTCAGGGAAACGCTGGGGAGGGGAGGCTCGCGAATTTCCAAAACGGTGCGGACCTCGGCCTCCGTAAAGCCGGCCAGTTGCACGGCCTCGGTGGCGGCGGCAAGGCGGTCGGCTTTTTTGATCAGGGCATGGACCTCGGGAGAGGGACGGGCGGGCAAGCCGAAGCGGGTATAAACGGCGCACATCAGCCGATCTTCGAGTTCGCGAAACACATCGCCGACCGCGGCCTTGAGGGGCGTGATCAGGTCGTGGGTCACGTATTCGCTGGCATCGTGCAGCAAGGCGGTCAGCAAAAGCCGAGGATCGACCCGGTCGTGCAGGTCGCGCACAATCTCGGTGACCAGCAGCGAATGCTGGGCTACCGACCAGCCGTGATCCCCGAGGGTTTGCCCGTTCCAGCGGGTGTTGCGCGACAGGCCGAGCGCGATGTCCTCGATCTCGATATCCAGGGGCGAGGGCTCGATGAGGTTCAGGCGTCGGCCCGAGAGCATGCGCTGCCACGTGCGCGGCGCCTGGGCGCGCAGGCGGCGTTGCTGTGTGGGATCCAGGGGGGGCGGCTGCGGGCTCACGGGCGTGGCTCCTCGCGGGCGGGATCCTGACGCGGGTCCAGTTCACCGACCACCGGCGAGGTGCTGGGGGTGACGCGAAACGGCTGACGGTCGGGGCCGAGCGCCGGTTCGCGCGCCATCATGCGCCACAAGGTCGCTAGCCCCAGGCCGCCCCCCACCAGCGACAGGAACACGAAAAGCCCGGCCGGCCCCATGCCCTCCATCAGGCCGGCAGCGATCAGCGGACCAATGGCCGAGCCCACACTGTTGACGAACAGCAGTCCACCGCTCACCCCGACCATATCGGAAGACGTCACCCGGTCGTTGGCCAGCGCCACGCTGATGGGATAAATCAAGGTCAGCAGCGAGCCGAACAAGGCCGAGACCAGCAAGAATAGCGCAAAGGTCAGGCCGCCTGCCAGCGCCGCACCTCCGGCCAAGGTCAACAGGGCCAGCACGGCACAGCACACCGCCACGCCCGTGGTGGCCAGCAGCAAGATGCGTCGGCGGTCGGTGCGGTCCGACAGGCGCCCGAGGGGCCATTGCAAGACGAGGCCGCCGATGATGATGCTGCTCATGAACAGCGCGACCTGATCAATGGTGAAGCCCGCCATGCGCGCAAACAACGGTCCCAGGGCATAGAAGGCGCCAAGACCCAGGCCACTGCCAAAGCTGCCCAAAAAGCCCGAGGGCGAGACCTCGATCAGGCGCCGCGCCCCAAAGGACTTGGTGGCAGGCAGCGACGGCGAGGGCAGGCGGGTCAAGGTGATGGGCACCACGGCCAACGACAAAAGCATGGCGGCCACGGCGAACGGCGCCGTGCTTTTGGGGTCACCGGCCATCAGCAGCAAGGGGCCGAGGCCCTGGGCCAGATAGAGGGTGATCATGTAAATCGAGAGCACCGTGCCCCGGGTTTCGCGGGTGGCGCGCTCGTTGAGCCAGCTCTCCAGGCACATGAACAGGCCGGCCATGGCCACGCCCTCGACAAAGCGCAGGGCCGCCCAGGCCCAGGCGTTAACCATCAGGGCATGGGCCAGAACCGCAGTTGAGAACACGCAGGCCAGCAGGGCAAAGGCCCGGATGTGCCCAACCCGGCCAATCAGGGCTGGCAACCGCAACGAGCCCAGGATCAAGCCGCTGAAGTAGGCCCCCATGACCAGGGAGGACACGGCCGGACCTTGGCCCATGTCGGCGAGGCCCACCCCCAGGAGGGTGCCCAGTAACCCATTGCCCAGCAGGAGAAAAGCGGTCCCCCCCAGGAGGGAGGACAAAGAGGCGATCAAAGCGGTCATCGCTCACCCGAAGGCAGAAGATCAAACACAAGAAGCGGGGTCGTCGCCCTCGACGTCCCGCTATGGCCGGCCAGGGTGACGCCCCACCCCCAGGTCCGTCAATCCGGGGCAACACCGCGGGCCCCGATCCCAAACGATTTTTCCCTCCCCCTCCTCTCTCAGGAGACGAGGGGGCTCGGGAGGCCGCGCTTCCCCAGCCTTTGTTTTTTTCTTACGGCCGTATCGGTGCCCCCGTCTCTGTTGCGCCGATCTCCCTTCATCCCCATCATGGAAGGGCAATCCAGGAGGCCCGCGATGACCATTCATGCCTTTCGCCTTGAAGAGGCCGGGTTCACCCGCTCCCAAGTCGAAGCCCTGGCCGAGTTCATGGAAGGACAGGCGGCGACGAAGGCCGATCTGGAGGGCATGGAACACCGGCTGGAGACCAAGATCACCGGGGTCAGAGGAGATCTGGACGCCGTTGAACATCGTTTAGAGAGCAAGATCAACGGGGTCAGAGGGGATCTGGACGCCGTTGAACATCGTTTGGAAACCAAGATCAACGGGGTCAAAACTGACCTGGAAGCCAAGATCAACGGGGTCAAAACCGATCTGGAAACCAAGATCGCCGAGGCTAAGGCCGAACTGAAAGCCGAGATCGCCCCCTTGAAGACCGAGACCGTGGTGGTGCGCTGGATCCTCGGCGTGGTTTTGACCTTGCAGGTGGCCACCTTTATCAAGCTGATGGTCGCTTGAACGTGACAGCGGGGAGGCTGGCCTCTCCAGCTTTCCTTTCCTTCGGCGCTGCTTTGCCAGGGATCGCGCCGCCCGTCCCCATCCCCATCGACAGCATGGGCGACAAAGGTCGAGGGCATAAACTGGGTCTGCCCCATGGCCCCGGCCCAAGACCCGATCGAGGCGCTCGCGCGGCACATCGCCAGCCTCCAAGATGCGCAGGGCATCAAGTAACTGGGCCTTGAAGAAGGTCCCACGCCGGCCCTCGTAAGCCAAGGTCGCCAAGGTATCGATGACCGGGGTGCTGCCAATGATGGCCCCAAAGCTGGTCTCCAACCCCCACAACGCCACCAACACCGGGCCCGGCACCCCCGTCGCCTGCTCCAACCGCCCGAGCAAGGCGGCATGAACCTGAAGCAACTCTCGCCCTCGT